>NZ_JAAGNZ010000001.1:2668506-4002759 GCF_010747415.1 Spirosoma agri
AGAGAGAGGAGGGCTCTTCCCGATTCGTATGCGATCACAGTCCATAAAACGATTGAGCCAACAACTGGTTGAACAGTGGCTGCAATCAGGGGTAGGGTTGGGTTCGGTTACCCCGCATCATTGTCTTTCAGCCATAATGGGATTGGCTCTTATAGTAGACAACCCGGATCAGACAAAGCGCATCGTTGAAACGCTTCTCACTGAGGCTATGAAACAGGGCTACTCATCAGACTGGATCATTACAGAAATCCAGTTCGAAGCCCAGGCCCGCACCGCGGGTAATCGAGCCGAGTGGCTACAGCACCTGCTAGCGGTGGGTACCGTAGACGATGCAGCTTTGGATACCTACAATGAACGTCTCAGGCGATTCAGCGTAACGTAGGCGGAGAACCGTCGTTTATTTGCTATCAGCGCTGACTGACCCGTCCTGAAAAATATCATCTCACAAAATGCCCATTTATTGAAGCAGATTATATTGGGGAGGGTTTTAAAAGACGAAAGACGTTTCCTGTCTAGTCACCTTCTTTTCTTATTGACCAACTCTCGCAAAGCCGGTTCAACGGCTAGCGCATGGCCACAGCCAAACGTGACTATAACTCGATCGTATCGATCTAGGGTCCGATCTAGTTTCGTTAACAACACACTATCCCGAATCATCTTGGAGCGACGACCGATCTCACAAAAATGACAGCTACCCCCGTTGGTGTAATCGAACTGTTCAACCGCTTGCGTTAAGGCTAACTCAAACGGGCGGTTCATATACTGCTGGTAAAGCACTTTAAAATAACGCAAGGACTTCTCCGAGGTGGCCAGGGGAAACCCCTCTCTGACAAACGAACCAACTACTTCATCAAAATAAGGCTCGAAGGCCGGCTGTTGATTACCCAAGCTTAAATACGGAATCACAATCCGTTCCATCACGTAGTACAGATACAGTTCCTGCTTTGGATAATAGCTGAGCGCTAAGCTGAACTCCAGACTATCCGGCGTATCCCCATTGACTAAGGCAATGCCCGCCTGGTCACAGAGGTACTTCATAACCCCGGTTTCTGCGGTTTGGAAGGCCGCTTTATGCAGACTAGGATAGTGCTGACTTTGCTTAAGCTGGCCCCCTTCGTTGAAGCCAACCTGGGGGTTCAGCTCGGAGAATAGCCGTTGAAGGGTGGTAAATTGTTGATCCGTCGAATCCCGGACATGAGTACAGCCCACAAAAACCAAGCGCTTCGAGCGATTGGCTAGATCAATGATATAGGGGATCTGCACGTGAGGTAGTCGTTTTCCAACAGACACATAATCATGGGTAGGGAAATGCTGGCGTGAGCCGGTCGTATCTTGCTTGGATTGGCAGCTTATGCTTAAGAGAATGACCCCAATTAGTAGTATAATTACTCGCAAACGCATAGGGTAAAGAGAGAAGTAAGTGGGTCGTAGTCTAAGCCAATGCTCCGACTAGTTGGCGCTACCCCATTCAACGGATAGCGTCCGTAAAGCAAAGTGAGCCTGATCGTGCTCAAACATACTCTGCTTACTTTAAAAATACAGGTATGATGCCGGGTATTAAATTCAGAGCGATTTGTAAAATCTTCATTTAACGCCTAGTCGTTTCATGGCAGGCACAGCCCTTTTCTAGATTTTTCGTCCTCTTAACAAAAACAGTACCCTTTAAGTCAATAGGTTTGTTAAAAACAACAGATCCGAAAAGGAACCCTAATCAAGCCAGCTCACCCAAGCTACTTGACACGATAACTGCTTGAGACACGGCTTAAAGACTACGCCTGTTCTGATGTTCTTTTCGCTTGCTTGTGTTGGGCAAAGCGCCACTATGGACCAGCCCCGAGCCGACACCACCAAACATGAAAAGTATCTTGCCAAGACTGAATCGGATTCCCTGACGACGGTGGTGATCCGTATTGAGCAGGCCGACCAATACGACCGCAATCAGATGGGGGAGGTAGCTGCCAAATTTAGAGGTGATTCCCACCAAATGAAAACGCTGGTTCGGCACATGAAACAGACGTATTCGTTGAACTTTAGTGACATGGATCGGATACTGACCCGCTAAGGTTGGTTGAGCAGTACAAGAGTGGGCTCGGATGACAATCGCACTTTGTTTATGGTGATTCAGCATGCCAACTTGGCCGCTCAAGAAAAATTCATCCCCTGATGAGCAAAGCCGTCAAACAGGGAGCCTTAAAGAGATCCAGTTTTGCCCTACTCCAAGACCGAATGGCAATCAGAAAAGGCCAGAAACAACGCTATGGGAGCCAATGACGATTGAATAAACTTGATGTCCGATTGCACATACCCTTGTCGTCGTTTGGGGAGCCGGGCATGAACAATGAGCCGACTTTTATCGTAGTCGATTTCAACGAATCTGCCATCGAACACCCGCCAGCCAAATCGCCCGTTCATGTCCTGTGCAGCATTGCTGGCCACGCCCACCGTGGGATTATCCCAAATCAGACCACCCATTTACAGCGTATTTATTTTCTCTGGGTGGTTAAAATCGGGCTTCGTTTTACCCGCCAACGCATCGGGTTGGTTGGCCAACAGGTTTGTTTTACCCAAAACAGCGGTTTTTGTCAGCCGAAAATCAATTAATCCCAAATCGAAATGCAAGTTCAGCGTGTCTCGGTTGTTTACGATGCTTGTTACGTGGATGCATTGTCTTTGGTGAGGATAAAGGGAAGAGTGTCATGCCCGTTTGGGGCTTGTTTGAGCGGGCTACACACCAACTTTGAACTGCTAATCCGAGTATAACACGAATCCTTTTCATGGAGCAAAAGGATGAAATCGAACGAGGTACCGGGTTTTAGGTTTACACTGATGGAGTCGATATCGGTAAAATGTGACCCGTTTTGGTTTCTTGGCTCAGTCGGCTATATACACATCGGGCTTGGCGCGGGGCGAAAGCGACCAGGCATTTTTTTCAAATGCTCCCCATCGTTGATCGCTACAGTAGTCGAGTTTGCCTTGATGAGCGGCAATGCGGATGGACCACAAACCGAATGAACCAACAGCAGCGCGATGACAAAGTGGAAATAGTTCATTTTTCTAGTTTTGTGCCTCAGCCATGCTTGCGTTGTTTAGTCCATTTCGCGTTTTATGAGAAAACCCTAGCACAGTATACGATTTCGAGGGTTACACAGGTATACATCTCACCCGTTTACCGTCACCGTTCCAGCCATGAGAAACCCTATTTATCGACGTAAGAAATCTACTTTTTGTGTTTTCTTGTTACTTTTTCTATCACTTGAGGTCTATCCGCAAGCTGATTCAGTAGTAATCATCAAGAGGATATCCCCACGAACACCCGCCTTAAAGCTGGACGTTCCGTTGCTGGACTATCCCTACCAACTAGATGCCCGCAGAACTACTGGGAGTTTCTTTAAAGCGTATGCCAACCCCAGCATGCAGCAATCGCTGGCATTGGCGACTAATTTGTATGCGTCCGCGCACGTTGGCCTACAAAAAGCCGTTGAACCCATTGGCAACAAATCACTTCGGACCATCGCGTTGGTCGTAGCCGTCTTTGCAACCGACTATATCCTCTCTTATGCCCCCGGGGGCGATGGCTGGCTGCACGAAGAATACCACCGAGCCGTACTAACCCGCCATCACACCAATAGTAGTAACGATATGAACAAGTTTCCGTTAGGGGCTGAAACGGTCAGCGTGAGTCGGGTTCGGGACGAGGACCTGGTCCGCTTCAAAGCCGAAAGTCCGGCTGATTTTATTCGATTGCCCGTTGCGGGCATCGAAGGGCAATATCTATTGGTGGAACGGTTACAGCGCCACAACTTTTTTTATAAGCAAAATCGGCCGCATGAGTTCCAGTATTGGTTATCCGTGCTCAATTCCATCCTGTATGTGAAGACAAGCTCCGACCCTAAACAAGTCGACCGACTGACGGATGAATTAAATGCCAACGAGCCGGACATACGAACCCGTGATTTTACCGGCCTTGACTTCACAGCCTGGGTTTATGATCTTTTCCGACCGACAGAATCCTATACCGATCGGGGTATCCATCCCCTGGGGAACGGCATCAATCGTTACCGTAAAACAACGGATTTAACGGCTGACGAGCTGGCGTACCTAAAAAAACAGGGTAATCTGCAATGGCTCAATGTGCTTTCGCCCATGATGGTCGGCGTCAGACGCATCAACATTAGCTCGAGTTTATCCGGAAATATTGCCATGCAACACTGGTTGACGTCGTTCGGCAACGATACTGCGCTAAAAATTTTTCTCCGTAAAGAGGGCCCATTTAAAGACATCAATGCCGTTTTCACGGTGCATAATTACACTAATTTTAGCCATTATTTTCCAGCGGTGGAAGTCGAATTAATCGATTTTCCGATCGGGTCAACCAACCGAACCTGGCTTTTTTCGCCCAGAGTCTTGCTAGGCCTGCAACCCGTTGACCAGCAGTTCACCACGTCCAACTCAGAATTTCTGGGATTACTAGGCGGCCGGCTAGATGTCAGGCTCCACAAAACGATATTTCCCTATCTTGACTTTGCCGCAAAAAGTGCGGGTTGGGTAGGCGGCAACGAATTTCTGGGCCCTAATTTCAGTTGCCGGCTGGGGCTTTCCTGTCGGTTTTTTTGACTAAGCTAGGGTCGCTCCGGGGAAAAGGTGCGGGGTTGTGCCGCAATGCTATTCGCGGTTCCCTCGCTCGGTCGACCTAGCACGACCGTGTCGGGACCCTTGGCTGAAGTGCCACGGCGAACGATACGCCTTCGCGTCTGACTGGCCGCCATTTGCACGGAGCTTTGTAAACAGAGCCTTTAAAGAGACGGATAATACACTAGTACTAGGCAGAACTCTGCTGACGTACAGCTGTCAGTAGACGTACTTTATTTTGTGTGATCTAAAACAAACGCACAAGCGCCATGATTTTTGCCTCCGTTCGCATTATTACTGCAACTATATAAACCCCTCGTTCGGTTCTACGAGCAGATTACTGGCCTACCCGTGATTCAGTATACCGATGATTTCGCCGAACTACAGACCCCTTCGGCTACTTTAGCCATCGGCAGCACACGCACCTTGCAACTGTTCGGAGGAGACCATATCGCCAAGGCCGCCAGTAACCACTCCGCCATTATCGAATTCCGGGTAGAGGATGTTGATGGCGAGTATCAAAAATTAGTCGACATTTTAGGTGACCTGATCATTCAGAAGCCGACTACCATGCCGTGGGGTAATCGTTCATTGCTGTTCCGAGATCCAGAGGGCAATCTGGTGAACTTTTTTACGCCAATTACACTGGAAGCCCTTAAGAAGTTTGATGGATAGTGTCCCAACTCCTATTGAACCCATTATATGAATGCTTAGTTATGGACAGCCAAATTCAGCTTCGTCTCAGGAAGAGCCTTTGAAGAAATATCTAGCATATGAATGTTTCTTATGTATATTTTTTGTCAACTGTGGCCGGTATTGATCAATTCCTGTTAAGCCAGCAGTACGGTCCATGAACAAAGACCGGCTCGTACGCCAAGAAAAATAGACTTCCCCGGTCAAGTGCTGCTAGTTGGGTACATGATAATATCGATCGCACCTGAATAGGCGTACAAAACGCTTTTTTCAATTACAGTAACCGGGCTTATTCGTTAGACGGCTAAGCCTCAGCCGAAACCGAGAATGGCTACTTCCCTTTTTGATCCACCCTGTAAATCGACCAGGAGGGCAGACGAGCGCCCATTTCCAGACGGATTCACCTTCGACCAACTAGCAATAGGCATTTCCCTAAACTTATTCCTGCTCGTTCAACGCGCATCAGAACGCAGTCGGCGCTGGTTTAACACCCGCAACGGATAGAGCTGATATTAAAGAATATTAATGTTGCTGCACGCTCAAAAACTGGTACTATTGTCAACCGGTACGAAGCTCTCAGGCTGGCAATGGCAGAACAGGCAACGGCAGTAAAAAATAGCGGATGTCAGTTTGTAGGTGACAGGCCATAACCGACACCCGAATTTCGCAATGAAACTATCCTTGTTTGTTCTACTTAGTACCATCAGCCTGTGTAGGGCCTATGCCCAGTCAACGGCAGACTCAGCAGCCACCCGAACTAATAGTATCAAAATTAACCCACTGAGTCTTATTGTCGGCGACGTATCTGTGTTTTATGAACGGATGCTGACCAAACGTGCCTCGCTGGTGGGTGGGGTGGGCTTCGGTTCGGAAACGTATGAATATCACAACGCCAACAATCCCTTGTCGAGATTATTTTACTATAAGCGGGTTACGTTGGAATACCGGCATTATTTCCCTCGGCGTCCTTTATCCCCCACTGGCTTTTACGCCGGGGTATACGGTCGCTATTCCGGGCTCACGCTCGACGACTATCAGTTCGACAACCAGGGTACTATTATTCGAGACCCGAGCGGTGGGTTAGTCAGGGCTATCCAGCAGCTTTACGTCTGGATGCCCGGCGCGATGGCTGGCGTGCAGACAAGCACACGGCGAGTAGTGGTCGATTTGTTTTTGGGACTTCACTATCAACTACCGACCAGCGGTCCCCCTCTGAAGGCAGTCCTGCCCGAACAGATGAGCCGGAAAGGTTTTACTCCCCGCTTTGGGTTGACCCTGGGCTATCGGTTTTGATGATGAGATGGTGTAAGATCTGGCACTCAGCCCACGTGTAAGGTTTTTTACTTACCAGTTTGGTATAGCCTACCTGCGTTAAATCGAACGATGAACGAGCTCATTGGATGCGATTTAAAAAAGGTACCCAAACCACGATCTGCCGTTGCGGAAGAGCTGATTTGTAATGCTAGTCGCTTCGTAGTGACTTCACGGGATTTATTAGGGCGGCTTTGACACTCTGAAAACTAATTGTCAACAGGGCCATGCTAATGGCTAATGCACCGGCACAAACAAATACCCACCAGTCGATCTCAATTCGATACGCTAAGTTGTAAATTCTAGAGCAAATTTAAGCGTTAAGACTAGCTGGCTGAACAAACACGATTCTCGTGTTTAACGCAACTTGCCTGCCTTATTAAGCTAACCAATACTGGTGTTTTGTAGTGTCGACTGGAGTTGGAAATGCAAAACTGAAAGATTGTCTATCAGTCAAGTGAGGCTTGTCGCAAGAACGCTGGCAATTATATACTTGTTTTGTTTACACTCAATATAGTGTTGGGTGCGATTTTTCGAAACTATTATTAATTGATAATAGTTTCGTGTTTTTTGCTTCTAGTTAGGTAAATTGGCCTCTTAATAGTAAAGAAATCTATTTCGCAATAATAATAACAAGCTTCCTGAAATTATTGCCATCATACATCACCCAAAATCTCTTTTAACGCCCCATTTATGAAGTAGATAGTTAAAGATCACCTCGTCTCAGATAGGAGCCTTTTGAGAGAATATTTATTAACGTCCAGTTACTAGTTGCCAATGGGCTTGTACTCAAACCCAAATTGTTTAGCATACTCTTCCAAAGGGCCTCAGCCCACCTCTGCCCGGCGTTTATTTACATTTCTCTCATCCTCAATCGCATCAAAGGATCGCTGACCATTAGTCTCCATTTTTACTTGCGTACAGTATAGCTGTTTCTGCCTTTTGTACACCCGAATCCGATCAATCAACAGCGCTATGTTAGTTTTTTGCATTTCTCCTTGGTCAGCCGCCCGTTGAAGAATGGGTAAGTGCTTCTCCTGAATCACTGCGGCAGAGTGCTGGATAATCAGCCAAGCGGTGTTGCCTAGCGTAGCCCCGACCAAGTTCCTGCCGGGATATCCGTATTGCTCAATGAGTTGTTCAACCTTCCGCAAATTAACAGAGTCTACCTGGGTAGATGCTCCGCCAGAGATGTTGCCATTGAGGGGAGTTCTGCCCATAATCGCGCATCACCGAATCGACCCGAGAGCGAGGTTGTTGGTCCGTCGTATAAATCGCTTATAAAGGATGAATTGATGCCGAGTTGGTCATCTTTCCTGGCAAATACCCCCTGCACCAACTCCTTCATGGAAGAAGAACGAACAAGGTTGAACTCCGGAGCGGACTGGTAGTCGATCCACGTCTCCTCAGCAATGCTGTTGTCAATAATAACCGACTGATCAATGAGGTTTTAGCCAACGTCAATTGCCCACACTGATAAGCACTAAAAGCCGCTCGCATGGCGGGGTAGGATGGCTTGCCTATTTTTGAGGGTGTGATGCAACGCTGCATTGTACTCCGGACGCAGGTCGCGCCGAAGTCAGTACAAGGTCCAAGGCGGTACAGTTGAGAGAGTCATTCCGCTGGACATGAACGGGTCATTATCGCATTATCGGCGACGCGCACTGATCAATTCGTGCGCGTCGCCGACAAACTAAAATCAGGCGTTGCCGCCGTTCACGTCCAGTAGGCTACCGGTGATGTATGAACCATCGCTCGAGGCTAACAAAACGTAAGCCGGTGCCAACTCTTCGGGCTGACCGGGCCGTTGGAGAATGGTTTTGCTGGCCGCTTCGACAACCCCATCTGGGCCCATACCCGCCCCCGGTAGAAATGGGGTATAAATTGGTCCTGGCAATACGGCATTGACCCGTATTTTCTTCTCGCCTAACTGAGTAGCCAGCGACATGGTAAACGCATGAATGGCGCCTTTGGTGGAAGCATAATCTACCAATTTAGGCTGGCCCATCTTTCCCACGATACTGCCTGTATTGATGATGGCGTCATTTTCTTTGAGGTGAGCCAGGGCGGCCTGCACCATGAAAAAATAACCGTAGATATTTGTTTCGAACGTACGCTTGAGTTGCTCTTCGGTAATGTCCTCAATGTTGGCAACCATATGCTGATAAGCCGCGTTGTTGACCAGTATATTCAGCTGACCGAACCGGGCAATCGTCTGCTCAACGACCTGCTGACAGTTGGTTTTGCTACGAACGTCGGAGGCTAGGGTTACACACTGTCCGCCGAAAGCCTCGGCCAATCGCTTGGTCTCTTGGGCATCGACTTCTTCTTCGGCCAGATAGGTAATGACAATGTTTGCCCCCTCTTTGGCAAAAGCAATGGCGACCGCCCGTCCGATACCGGAGTCTCCACCGGTAATGATGGCCACTTTGCCTTTAAGCTTACCCGCTGGCTGATAAGTCGCTAAGTCACTGACCGGCTCGGGGGTCATTTTAGCCTGTATAGCGGGAAAGGGTTGTACTTCACTCTGGAGTTCATCCGCTTGAGGATAATCAGGTTGTTGCATAAGGTGGTTAATTTTATTTTTTGGTTGTTACTCGATTAACTTATCACCTTGTCTAAGCAGAATGTTATGAAGTCAGGCTATCTTTCAGCGATACGATGACATTTTAAGCGTGTCGCATCCGAAATGACTCATCAATTCGGTTCCTGTCGACGAGAGTCTTGAGCCGTATGGTAGTTGACAGTTACTAAAAAAGGCCCCAGTCAATAAGCAGGTCCGTAACAGTGGTTTCGTCTCAGAATGGCGTGTTAACTGGGATAATTAGTTTTAATAGTCAAGTGGCCAAAAGTCAACGGACCATGTAGTAGTTGAAGGAATCGGGTTGCCCTTCGCAACGTTGCCTACAGGCGTGCCGCCTGTCAGCAGTAGCTGAACCACACGGAGCGCAAATACCGGTAATCAACGTTACTTTTTGTCAAACCAATCTTAGTTGCCGCTTTTCTTTTGGTCGGCAAAATCGGCATGGTAAAGTTTGTTGGGTTTTAGATAAACTACATCTTTTTGGAAATCTAAAACCGTATTAAACCTTTTTAGAATATCGTTTCCTAAGATATGTATATTAAGTCCGCGTAGTGGATTAACGTTTTTCAAGACTTGAACAGGAACATTTTCCAATTTGAAATTTCCAACTTTTAATATTTCTAAATTAGAAGTAATAACAGGAATTTCATTACCGCTAACTCCATGCATGACTACTTTATTAAGCTCTTTCATATCACTGGTAGGAAAGTGCGCTTCGTTTAATAAATCACTGTCGAGCATAATCGTTCTTGTATACCCTAAATCAAAAAGAAACCAGTTTTTATTTTTAATTCCACGTTGCTGAAGTTCACTTTCTATAAAAGGCTTATTGTCGAAATAGCGCATTTTAAATGTCTCGTAATCCTTGTCCTGTAGGATTTGTTTAGGTATTTTAGAATGGACAATCAGTTTATTTTCGTCATAATTAAGCTCTACGATCATGCCATCAAAGTTGTTCCATCCCAATAGTCCATCCGTCTCGTAGCCTGCCATTTCTATGTCATGAACTTTACTTTTATAAAGTTTGCTACCGATTTGCAAGGTATAATCAGTATTGTAAAGCTTTGGCCTAGATCTAAATTTACTCTTCAACGCATCATTGGTAAGCGCTACGTCGGTCGCACCTGTATCGAAATTAAGTAGAAGAGAATCAGTGCGGTCGAAGATGGCCTTTAAAAAATTAGTGTTATACTTATTGACAAAGAAGGGAATCGAATCATGAATTTCAGGCGAGAGTTTAGCTAAATTCTTTGTTGCAATAGTCTGAACTTGAGTAATACAAGAATCTTTGTCATTAAGCAGAACAATAAAATCCTTCTTCTGACCGGGTTTGATTTTAAAAATGAGTGAATCAATATCCGTTTTAAATGTCACCCTTGTTGCTTTGTTCAGTTTACCAACTGTAAACACATCTAATTTTACTTTAGGGTTGATGTGCCATCTATAAACTGAATTAGATTGATTGTATCGAACGTAGATAGTTGCTTTATTAGAATGCGCCCTAATAATTTGTATTGCCTTTTGAGAAAAGCAGACACAAGAGTTTAGTGCAATAATCAAAGTCAAAATTGCCTTCATACAGATAAGGGTTTTTAAAATGTCACCTAACAACGTTGTCTTGTAGCAGGTACGTTGCCCCAAAATAAGCGAATAGAAGCTATATAAAATTTATAACCGCTGTACTGCCCCTAATCTTATGTGAGGCATTAGCGAATAGTTGTTTTCAAATGACTAGTGGATGGGAAATTTTTTGGGGCTTTAAGTTTGCCTATTCTGCCGCTATCCCATCTATTCGATTTTGCTCGGAGAATTGAATAGCCGGGAGAATGTAATCAATAATCCGTATCATCGAAGGCCTGAATGATAGATAAGCAAATCATTCCCTCGTCTCACTTGGGAGCATGTTTTGAGACCGTTAGGCCAGAACCTAACAGAGAGGTGACTGGCCTAACGGTCGGCTTAGCCGGGGATGGTCACCACGGGCGGAGCGATGCAGCGCGATCGTTTAAGTCCTAAAAATTAATTCAGTATACTAAGAGAAGCAAGGCCCCCCTTACTTCTCTTAGCACAGAAAAGTTTTGTCCGCAGAATCTGGATGTGGCGCTAATGGACTTGCAACAAAACACTGGACGCGGTCCCCGGGACAAATCTTTAAGCAACTTGATGGAGTTGCCCACTGTAGTATTCAAAAGGGGAAAGATGACCCAGCGCTGAATGCCTTCGTTGCCGATTATACCGCCGGGCGGCCCCGCATATTTCCACGTATTCATAGAATGCCTGCTTAGCTACTACTCGGCTTTGAAAAGTCTGCAAATAGTCCAGCGCTGACTTCAGCGTCTTGAATCGGACCGCCGACGCGAAAATTTCTGCCACCGCATTATCCCATCGGACCGATTTCTATGATTTAAACAAAGGTGAAAGAAAAGTTTTCGTTATAATTTCGATCTTCCCGAACACAGCGGTTCCCCGCCGGGACGAAAATACGCAGGACGATCTTGTTACGGACGTTATTGAGCACCAACATTTTGTTCTTGCCCTCACTTACTTTTCTGTCATAGTAGGTTTTGAGTTGCTTACAATGCTGAACCGCTGACATCGCACCCATGTGCAGCAAAGACTTTACCACGCGGTGGCCGCTTTTTTATTCGCTCGATGACTCACTTGCGGACGACCCCTACGCATGCCAGAGCTGCGTTCAAAGGGAACTACCCCCGCATAGCAGGCAAACTTTTTTGGATCACTAATCGCTTTGAACCGCAACGGCGGACCGTTCATTCGTTGTGACGATGATCTCAGCAGCCGTCGTCTGGCTAATGCCTACTACCGAAGTAACCCGCTCGAAAAGTCGGTTCAGCTCAGGATCTTGCTTTACTAATTCAGTGATTGATTTATCTACTGATTTAAGGTCGGCTTTAAGCGATTTTAAGGAGCCTGCACAGGCCTGTTGATTGGCTCTGCGATCGGCTTTATTAATGAAACCCTCCGAGTCGGTTAAAGGGGTCTGCAATATTTTGATCACCTTGACCAGGCGGGCCCGCTGAGCAGTTAACCGATCTAACTGAGCAATAACAGGGCGTGGTGGTGTCCACAGACGGGCCTCATCGCGGTTTTTGTAAGCAAATAGGGCAATTCGCTTGGCATCAATCAGGTCCGTTTTACCTCGAGTGAGTCCAATGCTTTCCTGGATGTGAACTGCCCGCTCAATCCAGATGGAAGCTGAAAGCTGGTGGAGAGCTTTTAGCAACGGGTTATTATAGATGCCTGTAAATTCCAGGCAAAACAGACACTGGCTGATTGTTGCTTTAGTTTGCTGACGCAATACTTTGAGGAACTCAGTGATGCCCTTTTTATCGTTACTGACCTGTTGATGAAAAAGGATTTGATTGGCCTTGGCCACTGCGAAATCAAGTGTGGCTTTTGACACATCCACGCCAATGAAGTACCGGGCTGCCGGCGCAGTCGAATTGCATAACTTTACGGGGTAAAAACAACTGAGTAGGCCAACACTTAGACACCTTCAATACCTTGCTCATGGGCCTCCAACCCGCATTTCTAATTGAAGACAACGTCTAATAAATCCCAGCAGAGTCTTTACCGCGACGGCGGACCGTTCGGTCCATAGGTCGCGAACCTTGCCGACGCGTTAAGGTATCTCTGCTGGGGTTGGTCGCTCACGCTTTGTGAGTGGCATCAAGTTACACGACTCATCTTGGAATCGTACAACGGCTCAAATCTAAAGGCCGACGCGGCAGTTGCCTTTACCGCTCATACTCTGTAAAACCGTTGGGTGTTTGCTGCTCTTGGCTGATCCCAACCCGTCCACTGGCATTAGCTTGAGTGAGTAAGCGTTCTCTGCGCCATCTGGTTAGGATCTGTGGAGTAATACCGATTTCTTCAGCGATAATTTTGAGTGAACCTTTGACTAGGGAGAGTTCTACGGCCATCCGTTTAAACTCCTCGTCATACTGTCTTCTGCTGATTTTCATCGTATACTAAGTTAGATCACACTTAACTTAATGTTCAGTAAAATGTAACAGGTCCAATATTAACTTATTTACATACAGTAAAACGCGCAAAAGCCCCAAATCAGCGTGATTTGGGGCTTTTAGTAGGAAGTAGCGGGCTCGAACCGCTGACCTCTGCTCTGTCAAAGCAGCGCTCTGAACCAACTGAGCTAACCTCCTTTGAAACCAGCTAATGGTGATTAGCTGGGCGATACGTCGTACCGGGCCACAAACTTACGAAACTTCTGCGTTCTCCAAACGAACACCGTAAATTTTTTGTGATGGAATACGCCACAGCAGCACAAAGCCTACAATGAACAGGATCAACAAAGCCAGAATACTATTCCGCATGCTACCCGTCAGTTGCTCGATAAGGCCGTATAAAAGTGTGCCCAGCACAATGGACAATTTCTCGGTCACGTCATAAAAGCTGAAATACGAAGCGGTGTCGTTGGTGGCCGGAATCAGTTTGGAATAGGTGGAGCGCGACAAGGATTGAATGCCGCCCATGACCAGCCCGACAACCGCGGCCAGGGCGAAAAACTGCGACTCGGTCTGGACGAAATAGGCACAGGCACAAATCCCAATCCAGATCACAACGGCTATCATCAGGGCGTAGGTATTCCCCAGCCGTTCCGACAGACGCGAGAATCCGTAAGCGCCTGGAATGGCGACCAGCTGAATAAGCAGAATGGTAATGATCAGGCTCTGGCCGGGCAATTTTAGCTCGTCACTGCCGAAAATGGTTGCTACGTACATTACCGTCTGAACGCCCATGTTATACACGAAAAAGGCGATCAGGAATCGTTTGGCGAGTGGCCGATCCTGTAGCTCGGTCCATACGTGACGAAGCTCTTTAAAGCCATTCAACAGGTAATTACCGCCCTTCGTTGCCTTCCTGCTACCATCGGGCAGGCGGCTGAACGGAATCTGAGCGAATCCGATCCACCACAGGCCAACCGTTAAGAACGCAATCCGGGAAGCCATGGCTTCGGAAATGTTGCCAAACCATTCGCCTTTAAGAATGACCAGCAGATTGATGATCATCAGCGCAACACTACCGATATACCCCATCGAAAACCCCCGCGCACTAACCCGGTCAAACTGGTCTTCGGTGGCAATGTCGGGCAGATAGGAGTTGTAGAAGACAATACTGCCACTCCAGCCGATCAGACTCAGCCAGAAGCAAATAACCGCAAATGTGGTGGTCTCCTGCGTGAAAAAATAGAGCAGACTACAGCTGATGGCTCCTGTATAACAGAAGAACTTCATAAACGTCTTCTTGCGTCCGCTGTAATCGGCGATAGCTGAACAGACTGGCGACAATAGGGCTGTGAACAGGAAAGCCGCCGAAACTGTGTAGGAGAACAAGACCGAATTTTTGATCGATATGCCCAGAAAGTCGATAACCGGCCCACCCGTTTCGTTGAGGGCCGTTGCCGAGAAATAAACCGGAAAAATACTGGACACAATGACCAGCGAATGCACCGAGTTTGCCCAGTCATAAATAGTCCAGGCGGTCAGGGTGCGGGGCACGTTTTTCATGGCGCAGTGCGTGATTGAATGACTTGCTAGCAGGAATGGCCGTAAATTATCCGGTCGAACGCGCATTCACTAATTCATGCGTTAAAAACTCGATGACGGCTTTGCTGAATGCATGATTGGAATCACCGGCGACCATGTGTCCTGCATTGGCAACGCTTACGCTTTTTACGTGGGGAACCAGGTCCAGAAATTCAGCCATAATTTTCTCGCTTACAACATCACTGATGCCACCACGAACGATCAGCGTCGGGACAGTCAGTGAACCCGCTGCCCGGTAAAGCCGCGCTTCGTTTCGGTTCTGTTGATCCGGACCCGTCTGTTGCCGCCACAGGTGCAGCATGTTGGGATCCCAATGCCAATAATAGCGACCTTGCCGGAAACGGAGATTTTTTGCAAGACGACTGTGGTCGGATGGGCGGGTGCGGTTGGGGAGATACGACGCAACGGCTTCGGCGGCTTCATCCAGACTAACAAATCCATCCAGATTACGACTCATGAAGGCAAAAATTCGCTCGATCCCTTTCTGTTCAGCACGGGGAGCAATATCGACGAGCACAATGGCCGTACAAATCGGGTCGCTGTCGGCGGGACGTTCGCCTTCCGCAATCAGGGCTGTCATGCCCCCCATAGAGGCACCAACGAGCGCCGGTTTTTGATCAAACCGGGCAATGACAGCCCGTAGATCACGGGCTAAGAAATCAAGGCCGTACTGGCTTTCGGCTGACCAGTCGCTATCACCGTGTCCGCGAGCGTCGAGGGCAACGGCGTACCAACCGGCATCGGCCAGCACGAGCGCCGTGTCTCCCCACGAGTGGCGCGTTTGGCCGCCACCATGCAGTAACAAGACCGGTGGTTTAGTTGGATCGCCTTCCGCGTCAGCCGTTAGAAAGAAACCCGGCTCGGTTTCAAATCGGAGAACTGGCATATACGTTTGACGGAATGATTGCCATTCGTCCTGTCCGTTAGAGCGATGGCGTAAATTCCAGATTGATATCCGACTCCACACCACTAACCGGAGCACGCTGGCGGAGGGTAAGTTTTGTGCGGGTCAACGTGACAATCGGGAAATTTCCTTTAAACCCATTGACGTCCACATCCATCGATAGATTGTCGGCGGCCAGTTTCCAGGTCCCGCCATTAATAACCTGACTCGTTTTGTGGTTGATCGCTCGTACGGTGTTGTCATCCCTGAACTGCATATCGAGTTCGAAAAGCAGCAGCGTTGTTGCGCTCATCTGCCCAACCCCAATGGTTTGATCGTTCGTGTTGGCAACGCGGCTAAGCAGCCATTTGTTGGCAACCAGCAGTTCCGTTTGTGAGGCCGCTGTTGGCGCGGGTGTGTCGCCATTGTCTTTTTTGCAATTCAACAGACTAACCGATACGACTAAAAGGAAAACGAAAATACGAAGGTGTTTCATAAGGAAGTACGAGCGAAAAATGGCCAGCAGTGATGATGAGAACGAGTCGGATTGCCCAATTCGTTTATCCGCTTAACGGCCTGATGCCTTAAAATTCACTAGTTTTAGTGAAAAAACATAGTTATTCAGCGAAGAAAGGCGAGGGGATCAGGTCAATCGCCCGATTCGTGAGCATACGGGACAGGCTGAAGAGTCTTCATGATCAGCAGGGTCGATATAGAAAAGGACCGGCAAACAGCTACCGGTCCCTGTGCACAGGAATAGACTACGCCAAGTATAGATTGGCTAGCTATCACAAATCGGGAAGCGCGTTTAGTCCAGATTCTCCAGGAACGTTTTAACCAACCTGACCCGCCGTCGAGACACCTCCAGACGAAGATTCGTTTCCATAATGACATGACCGAACGCATTTCTGGTGTTGCTCAGTGAGTATCGCTGAATAAAATCGGGATTGACGAGCGCATGTTTATGGATGCGAAGAAACGCAGGCCATCGCTGGTTGTGCCAGCGCAGGGTTCTGCTAACGTATAATCGTTCGCCCTTCGTCGTATAAATATAACTGTAATTACTGTCGGCGGTAATGGCGATGACCGTCTCCGGATCGAGTTGATGGCGCGCTCCGGCGCCGGGATTCGCTTGCATGAACGGGTTAACTTAATGTGAATAGGGATCGTCGGCCGCGTGTCGATTCGCTCTTGTGGCCCGTTACGTTTCAGGATAGCTGGGAGTAAAATAGAGCCCGTTCAGGATGGAGAAAGCCTGGTAAGGAAACGTGTGGATGAAAACAGAAAGCGAGTCAAAGTAATGGTTTCACCAACTGATCGGGCTCTAGCGTTGCCTCGGGAAGTTCCCCTTGTCAACGGCTCAAAAGTATTGAAGTCGGCCAAATCGAACGTGTCAATTCGGGACAGTTTATATCGGATTTGGGACATCAGCTCTGTTTTTTGCCGAATGTTTAGGCCACGCTGGCTGAATGGTCCCTCTATAGCTATGGTAAGTTAGCCTAGCCGCAGATACGGTAACTTGATGGTGGGGCAGGGTGCGGGCACCGACAACCTAGTTCGGGAAGAATTCGCTGGGTGTCTTTTTGTAGTGGTCTTTAAAAACGGTAGTGAAGTGCGACGCTGTCTT
This sequence comes from Spirosoma agri, assembly GCF_010747415.1. Lineage (NCBI taxonomy): Bacteria > Pseudomonadati > Bacteroidota > Cytophagia > Cytophagales > Cytophagaceae > Spirosoma > Spirosoma agri. The sequence goes on from NZ_JAAGNZ010000001.1 coordinate 2,685,822, forward strand.
GAAGCCGACCAGGTAGGCCGTCTCCGTAACGTTATGACCCGCTTGTAAAAAGTCAACGGCTTTGCGAAGCCGGTACTGACGGATGAGCTCATTAGGGGCTAACCCAGTTAGGCTGTCAATTTTCCGGTAGAGCGTCTTGCGGCTCATTGACAGTTGATCGGCCAGCCAGTCGACCGTCAGGATGGGATCGGTCAGGTGGGAATCCAGCAGGGCGTAGATGCGGTCCAGAAACGGGTTCGGTTGACCGTCCGATAAGGCGGGTTGATCGGGCTGCGTGAGTTGCTGTCGGTATTGTTCACTCAGTTTCTGCTGCCGACTGATCAGGTTGCGCAGGCGCAGCTGAAGCTCGGCAACGTGGAAGGGTTTGCTCAGGTAATCGTCGGCACCCAGTTCCAGCCCATCCATGCGACTGGTCAGCGACGCTTTTGCCGTTAGCAGGAGTACCGCGATGTGGTCGGTTTCGGGGGTGTTCCTGATCAGGCGGGTCAGTTCGAGTCCATCCATGATTGGCATCATCACATCCGAAATGATGATGTCGGGTAATTCTTCCTGCGCCAACCGCCAGCCTTCCTCGCCATTCGACGCGCTGATCACCCGATACGAGATCGCTAATTCGTTGGCCAGAAAAGCCATCAGGTCGTGGTTATCTTCCACCAGCAAAACAAGCGGAGCCGACGAACGATCGACTGGAACGGCCTCGATCGGATGATCCAGTTGAACCGCTGCGAGGTCAACGCTCAAATCGGACACCAGCGGCATTAGCTTGGGCGACACCGGGCGACCATCCGCTTCGTTTTCTGTCGTGGGGAATACCGGCAGCTGGAGCGTAAACGTGGTGCCACGCCCGACCTGACTCTCGACCGCAATGGTCCCGCCAATCAGTTCGGTAAGTTCTTTCACAAGCGCCAGTCCGATGCCCGTGCCCTCGAATGCGCGGGTAGACGACGTGTCTACCTGGTAGAAACGGTTGAAGATGTGGGGGAGGGCTTCGGGTGAAATGCCCGTTCCCGTATCGGAAACTACGAGCTGAATCGCCGTTGACTCACTGACTGGCGATGGGTGCGCTGGCCGGAGATCGACCAAGACTGTGCCACCGGCTGGCGTGAACTTGATGGCATTCGATACCAGGTTCACCAGAATCTTTTCCCATTTATCGGCGTCAAACTGGCTGTAGGCCGGCAGGTTTTCTCGGGTATACGAAAGAGTAACTCCTTTCTGGATCGTGATCGATTCAAAGGAGTCGGTGATCTGCTGCACAAAATCGTCCAGCTGGCCGTACATCAGCGTGACGGGCATACTGGCGGCTTCGAGCCGGGCCAGATCCAGCAATTGGTTGATCAGCCGTAACAAGTGCAGCGCGTTGCGATTCACCAACGACAGCGTCTGGCGAATGGGCGGATGGAGGGCACTGTCCCGCAACAGGGTCTCGACCGGGGAAATGATCAGCGATAAAGGCGTTCGAAACTCGTGCGTGATGTTGGAGAAAAAACGGCTTTTCACTTCATCGACAGCCTTCAATTGCTCCGCTTCCCGGCGTCGGAGATCGATCTCCTGCCGCTGTCGTATCCGGTTGGTCTGGACGCGTAGAAAACCAACGATGCCACCCCCAAACAGCAGTGTATAGAGCCCGTAGGCCCAATAGGTTGCCCACCAGGGCGGTCGGATGGTCAGGTGAATCGATGCATTCCGTTTACTCCAGACCCCGTCGCCGGTGGAGGCTTTGACCTGAAACGCGTACGTGCCCGGCGCTAAATTTGTGTAGTTGGCAAAATGGCGGGTGCCGCCCGGAATCCAGGTTTTATCGACGCCAACGAGCCGGTACATATACCGGCTTAGCTGGGGAACGGTATACGTCAGCGCGGCAAACTCGAAGGACAAAAAATTCTCATCGTGGGCCAGTGTCATGACCGAGTCCGTCAGGGGTCGACTCTGGTTCATGACTTTGAAATCCGTGATCGCGACCGGAAACGACTTGATATTGTCCTGAATACTATCCGGATTGAAGGAAACGAGTCCATTGAGACTGCCGAAATAAAGTCGATCCGGCTGGGTGAAGACCGCATTCTCCAGAAAATCGTTACTCGGAATCCCGGCGTTACTGTCGTAGTGTCGGATCTCGTTCGTCCGCTGATCCAGGCGACACAGCCCTTTGTTGGTGCTCACCCACAAATTCCCGGATTGATCGCCCGTGATGCCCACGACGCGATTGCTCGGCAGGCCGTCCTGCGTTGTCAGGTGAGTGAACTGGCCCGTTTTCGGGTCGAAGCGATTCAGGCCGCCCTGGTTGGTGCCCGCCCAGATAATACCCTGCCGGTCCTCATAAAACGTAAGCACCTCGTTCGTGTTTAGCTGCCCGGCCTTCAGCCCGGCTTCGTAGTGGGTAAAGCGCGACGTTTTCGGATTTAGCCGACTGATGCCCTTCCCATTGATGGCTATCCAGATATCGCCCGTTCGACTGGCCAGCAGCGCGTACACGAATTTGTCGGGAAGCCCGTTCTTATTGGCCGGGTCGTGCTTGTAGTAGGTGTAGTGGTGCGTTCGCGGATCGAACGAAGCAATGCCACTGTCGGTGGTCCCATCCCCGCCGATCCAGAGCTTGCCATCGGGTGCGCGGCTGACCAATACGCCCGGAATTGTAGAGACATACCCGGTAAAGCGATCGGTCTTCGCGTCGTACCGATAGAGACCATCCCAGGTACTGAGCCAGATGCCCGATGAGTCGGGTAGTAACGAAAAAAAGTAGTTCGTATGCGTGCTCGTGTTGCCCAGTAGCTGAGCCGGTACCGCCGTCGTTCGCTTTCGGGCGGCATCGGTTCGGTATACCGTATGCTGGTTGCTGAGCCAGAGCCGGTTCTGCTGATCGACAAGGATCGTGTTTACTTTATTTTCCGGAAAATTGGCGGACCCGACACTCGACCTTACCTGATAAATGCTGAACGCCTTCCGATTCGATGCCTGCTCATCGATTCCATTGTCGGTACCTATCCACAGCGTACCGTTCCGATCGGTGTAGACCGCCTGGATGTTCACACTGCTTAATCCGTTAGCCTCTTCACTACTGGGTCTATACGTCAGAACCTGCTTCAGTATCGGATCGACGCGTTGCAGTCCATCCGTCGTACCAAGCCATACACCGCCCCGTCCATCATTCCGTACCGTGTTCAGATAGACGTACCGATTAACCGATCCACCCGGATTGTACGGCATCAGGCGTAGCGTTGGCTTGCGCAGGTCTATCTGATACAGGCCATTGCCGACGGTGCCCAGCCAGAGCGTCTGCGTGGTATCCAGATAAAAGGAAACAAAGACTGGCTGTTGGCCCGAACCGTCTGAAACGGGAACGAGTGCGTACTGACCCGACTGCCGGTTAAACAGATACAAGCCCTTCGACGTAGCGATCCACAGCCGATGCGACGGGTCCTCAAAAACGCTTTTGATGGGCATTTCCCGATGCGGTGACGGATAGAGGACGAACTGATGAGCAGCGGGGTCGTAGCGGGCCAGTCCGTCGTAGGTACTGAGCCAAAGCATACCCTGACTATCCTCGTAAACGGACAGCTGGTTGTTCCACCGGTGGGCGTTTACCGAACGGATTGGATGCGGAATCATCCGTCCGGTCTTTTTCTCTACTTCATACAGACCACTTCCTTCCGTTACCGCCCACAGCCGATGGGACCGGTCTTCGCAAAGGCCCGCTACCCGATTGCTGTGAAAACTGGTAGTTAGCGTGGTCGAATTGGGGTGATGGACCGTAAAACTGTAGCCATCATATTTGTTCAGACCGTCGTTGGTCGCGAACCACATGAAGCCTTCGCTATCCTGTAGTATGGCATTTACCGAATTATGGGAGAGTCCATCCTTCGTGGATAGATGGGTAAATCGAAGACCGGACGTTTGGGCAGACACTCCTGACCCGCCAACAAGCAGACTCAGCGCAACGAACGAGAAAACGGAATACCGTAGATAAGACCCGTTTCTGCCCGCGTCCCGGCCATGATTGGCGCGTCCTGACTGGCAAAAACGGAACAAGGTAAGAAGGGTAACCAATGGGGAAAAAAGGCGTCTACGGCTACTGTATTCGTTTACCATTTGCGAGTATACGACAAAATTGATCTCGCGTCAATTAGTAGTTTTTGGAAGACTGGTTGACTGCCGTTCGTTCACGTTCCGGCGCAGCGATACGTAATTGACCAGTAGGGGAGTTCACTCATCGTTGCCCAGCACCTGCCCGACTGCTTTGATATTCCGGCGGGACACTTCCAGACGAAGATTGTTTTTCATGACTACGAAGCCCACCGGTTGTTTGCCACCCGTGAGACTATAGGATTGCACATAGTCAATATTGATCAGGGCGTTTTTGTGGATACGAAGCAGGTGAGGCCACCGATCAAGATACCACTTCAGGGTTCGACTACGATGCAGGCAATCACCATTGAGCATGTAAACGTAACTGTAGTTGATATCGGCAGTGATGGCAATGATCTGATCGGTGTCTAAGTTGTGGCGTACCCCTGCCCCAGGACTAGCTTTCATTCATGATTCATTTTGGTGAGGATACCGCAAAATAACGACTAGTTTTCTACGAAAAAAACGGATTGATCGAAAAAGATTATAAGTATATGTAAGTATGATCCACAAATACTCCATTATGCGTAAGAAATTCAACTTGAACTTAAATCGCCAATTTGGTGACATCGTTACGGTAATCCGAATCATTAGAACGATTTGGATTACTGCGTCTCAGCTTTCTCTACCACAGCGTATGACTAAATCCAGGTTGTGATTCAGCGGGATTGGTCAACCTGAAACTGATGCGCCCGTCCTACATCATCTACCATGGAAGTGGTGATACATACAGGCGCGTAATGGTACCTTAGAGTCAATGGTAAGGCTGGTTACTGACTTGATAGTAAGTTAGAAGGATGAAAAAAAATAGTATTTTTCTAATACGAACGCTAACTCATTTGTCGAATCCTTCATACTAAGTTATTCATATCTACCCGAAAATTAGTGCTCCACTAATGCCACGGGTGTTCGGCTCGCGACGTATAGCAGGATAAGGTAATACGGGCACGGCATGGTTTATAGTCAGCCGGGTAGCGAACAACGTTGCGGTCGTATGAAAAACAGACAGATTCGTTCATGTATGCCCGATACGGAGAAAAGACGCTGAATAGAGCGAACCAGATGGATAAAACCCGCAATCGGATTAAGTCGATGGAACCGAATCGGAAGCGTATGAAAAAATGATACTATTCTATTGTTTTCGTACCACGCCAGATCTGCCTTTCCATGCACCAGAACCGGAAAATATGAGCAGAAAGACGCCATAATCTGACTTTGGCTGAGAATGTTACCCAAATTTAAGTCGGTCGCCGAATAATAAATACAAATTTTATACACCTTCAGACCCACGAAATGTGATTATTATTGCATGTACAGCGGATTACAGACCCCGATACCTACGCAATTCTATAGAAAACCGTTAGGTAAAAAGCTGAACGAAGGAATTAGATTCAATTCATACCTGTAATATAACTCTTTCAATCCTCTTGTTTGTCCACACTATATGAATAGAGCCTCTACCCTTCAGCTCACTGAGTCTACGTTTGTGTCGAATGACTGGGCCGATGACTTTGCTCCCCACACCCAGGAAATACTAGTAGAACCGGTTTCGAAACCTAATAAACCAGCTCCGGCTCCCCACATCCAGTTACCGTGGGAGGCTGCCCAATACGTAGTTTCGTTACCCGTTGCTTCGTTCTACACGCGCTATGGCAAGCGGATGAGCGATGTGCTGATTGCTGGTGTTATCACCGTTTTTGTCCTGTCCTGGCTGATCCCCGTTGTTGGGATCCTGATCATGCTCGAGTCGCGGGGGCCGTTCTTCTTTATTCAGAAACGATCAGGCCGGCGAGCGGTGCCTTTTGCTTGCTTTAAATTTCGCACGATGCGCCACGCCCAACCAAGGAGCGGCTTCCGGCAGACGGAGCGGGAGGACGCCCGGGTTACGCGTCTGGGTCGCTTCCTACGCAAGACCAATCTGGACGAGATGCCCCAGTTCCTGAATGTCTTGATGGGTGATATGAGTCTGGTTGGCCCGCGTCCGCACGCCATTCCGCACGACGCCATGCACTGGTCAGAAACGGCCTATCGGGAACGGTATTGGGCGAAGCCGGGCATTACCGGGTTAGCGCAGGTACGTGGCTCGCGGGGAGCCACCGGCATGACACAACGGATGGATCATCGGGTGCGGTACGATCACGTGTACATTCCCCGGCAAACGTTTCTGCTCGATATGAAAATCTGTATGCGGACGGTGGGGCTCATGTTTACCGGTGATAAAAACGCCTGGTAAATTCGGGCCGATCGATTGCGAATGACCCGACTAACTACGCTGCCAACGGCACTGTAGAATCTGGAATCGGCGGTTCGGTTAGTTCCTGATTAATAGGCACAACCAGAATCGCCACTAGCTGAAGTGATAACGTTGCATCCACATGAAGGATTGCTAACTTTGTCCTTCACCAACTAAGTTCGGCCCCGGAGCCGTTGAGTATGACAAAAGTTTTACTGAGAGTCAGGTACCGTACTTGTTTACTTCATGCCATTACCTGTTTTGTTCTAGCATCCATGTTCTACTCCTGTGCTACAACGAAGTCGATTACCTACTTTCAGGGGCAGGGGGCTACCGATACAGCCCGCTATGCAACATTGGCTACGCTTATCCCCCCGGTGTCGCGCATCCAGCCCAACGATGTCTTGGCGATTATCGTGACCAGCCTGAGCGACGAATCAAACGCCCTGTTCAATATTCTGAATACAAGTTCCGTGCCATTGGCTACCTATGGATCGGGTACGGGAAATCAACCCCTGGGCTATCTGGTCGATCCGGCGGGGAATGTGGAGATGCCGCTGGTGGGCAAAGTGAAACTGAGTGGCCTGACGCTTGAAGAAGCGGGGGTGTTCATGAACGAAAAACTGTCGAAATACCTGAAAGAACCCACGGTAAACGTTCGACACCTCAATCACAAATTTACGGTCATTGGCGAAGTCACCCGTCCGGGAGTCTACAACCTGCTGGATAACCACCGGACGTTGCCCGAGGTGATCGGCATTGCCGGTGATCTAACGGTCTTTGGCCGACGGGACAACGTAATGATCCTGCGGACTACCGCCGATAAACGGGAAATCATCAAGGTTGACCTAACCAACCGCCAGGTACTCGACACACCGTATTATTTTATTCAAAACAACGATGTCGTTTACGTGGAATCACGTCCTGGAAAGGTTACGCAGACGGATCGAACGATTCAACTGCTACCCATTTTTGTCAGCATAACATCGGCTGTGATAGTAATTGTCAATATCTTAGTGAGGTAGAGATGTCGTTTGTAGGGGAGCTTGGACGAAGAGCAGTTGACTAAATGAGTAGCGTACGAATGACGGAAACGACCACTAATTTTCTGGGAGAAAAGGAAACTCCTTTTGATTTACGCTTATTCTTCCTCAAATACCTGCGGTACTGGTACTGGTTTGTCCTCTCTATTGGACTTACGCTGGGTGCAGCCTACTGGTATTTACGTTACACTACGCCTATTTACCAAGTTAACGCTGTTCTATTAATTAAGAATCAGCCCAAAAGCTCGGCAGAAGATATTCTAAAAGAAGTAGAAGCGACGCAGGGTAATAAGATTGTTGAAAACGAAATCGAGCTACTAAAATCACGTAGTCTGATGCTGCGTGTTGTTGACGACCTCAACCTAACTGTTGGTTATTTTAAACAGGGGGACGTGCGGAGCGATGAAGAAATCTACGGGACTTCTCCTATTTGGGTCTATTCGGGTAAATTGACATCAGCCGCTTATGAAGGACCGGTATTTATCAAAATCCTGAACAAACAGCAGTATGAGTTACAAGATCAGGATGGGCAGCCTAAAGGACGATATGCTTTTAGCCAAAATGTGAACAACGAGTACGGTAGGTTTCGGGTGTTCTTCAACGATTCACTCTATCACAATGATAATAATTTAATTAAAGTAGCTTTTTACGACCGCGAGAGTGTAGCGCAGCGTTACAAATCAGCCATAAAAGTAGAACTATTAAACCAGAAAAGTACAGTTCTTAAATTAACGCTCGACGATGCTGTACCGACCAAGGGCAAAGCGGTGCTTAACAAATTACTCGAAGCGTATACATACTCGGCCCTAGCCGACAAAAACCGGGAAGCAACAAATACGCTTCAGTTTATTGATGAACGCCTTCGGCTGATAACCGGCGAACTCGATAACGTGGAACGCGATGTAGAAACGTATAAAAGCACTAAAGGCATTACGGACCTGAGCGCCGAAGGAAACCTGTTTCTGGGGGCAGTAAAAGACAACGACGCTAAACTAAACGAAGTTGATATTCAACTTAAAGTACTGGACGGCGTCGAGAGCTACCTAAAAAGCAGTCAGAGTGGTGTTGCTCCGGCGATGCTCACGGTTACTGATCCAATTCTGATTGAATTGCTGACGAAACTGAACGAGTTACAAACGCAGCAGGAAAAGTATGCCCGGACAACCCAACTCGACAACCCATTTTTACAAACGGTTAACGCACAAGTCGCTAACACAAAAAGTGCGATTAAAGAAAGCGTGGATAATCAACGAAAAAACCTGCTGGTAACGCGTACGAGTCTTCAACAGTTAAACAATCGTTTCGAATCCTCAATCCGGACGATTCCGCGTAAAGAGCGTGAGTTTGTCAGCATAAAGCGACAACAGGGTATTAAAGAGAGCTTATACCTGTTGCTGTTGCAAAAAAAGGAAGAAACCGCTATTTCCTATGCCTCTACCGTTACCGATAGCCGGGTAGTTGATGACCCCTATAGCCCGCCTTATCCCATTAAGCCTAATAAGACGAACATATATTTAGTTGCCTTTTTGACCGGTTTACTATTGCCAATGGGTTTTATATCGGTTAAAAACCTGTTGAACGACAAGGTACAATCCCGTAAGGATATTGAAAGCGAAACGGGGCTTGCCATCTTTGGCGAAATTATGAAAAAGCCCAAAGGGTTGAAAGATAATATTATCGATGTGGCGCAGAATAGCGTTATCGCGGAGCAATTTAAAATACTTCGCGCCAATTTGCAGTATGCCGCCGGAGGAGAGGAGATGAACGATGGACAGGTGATTCTGCTAACATCCTCTATTAGTGGCGAAGGGAAAAGCTTTGTTAGTATTAATCTGGCATCGAGCCTGGCATTGTTAAACAAAAAAGTTATTATCCTGGAATTGGATCTTCGAAAACCCAAAATTGCCAGCTACTTGGGTTTGACAACGGGTAAGAGCCGAGGCATATCAAACTACTTGATTGGACAGGCCGAAATTGGTGATCTGATTCATTCAACAGTCCTTCACCCGAATCTGTATTTAATCCCAAGCGGACCAATTCCCCCAAATCCATCGGAATTACTGTCAAACGGACGTATGAAGATTCTGCTGAGTGCGCTTCGTAAACAGTTCGATTATATCATTATTGATACACCACCCGTTGCGCTGGTAGCCGACGCACCATTGCTAGGGGCTTACGTGGATACCGCTTTCTATCTGGTTCGTTACGGCTACACACCCAAAACCTATATGGGCTTCCTGGCTAATTTACAGGCCAGTAAGAAATTCAAATCCTTGAACGTAATCTTCAACGGCGTTGACTATCGCCACAGTCAAGACTATGGCTACGGTTACGGATACGCCTACAAATATGGCGAAGATTCAAAGAGCTAACAGAATAAATGGGAATAAATCTGTAATCATAAAAAGGGATGTAAGCAGGAACATTAACAACATCCTGATAATCGTTGTATCAATAAAACGTATTCCCTGGTTTGTGTTATATATAAAGTCTCGTAACGAAAAACTAGTGGCGGAAAAGCTGCGTCAGTTGGACATAGAGGTATACTGCCCTGTAATAAAGACTCAACGTAAATGGTCGGATCGAATAAAGGTAGTTGAAGAGCCTCAATTTCGGTCTTACTGCTTTGTGAAGCTTCCTGAACCAGAACGCAATCGCGTATTTGCAGTGCCTGGTATTGTTCGATATTTGTACTGGCTGAATAAACCAGCTATAGTACGGGATGTAGAGATTGAGGCAATCCAACTTATGCTGAATGAAGTAGATAACAATCAGTTGAAACTTACTCGACTCGAGACTGGGAGCCGGGCTAAGATTTGCTCTGGAACGTTTGCTCAGAGAGAGGGTATAGTAATGAGGCAAGAAGGTAAGATCACAGTGATTATGCTCGAAATTTTAGACATAATGATCAGCGTTGATTATAGTAAAACTATAATTAGATCATAGATAATTTGTTCGCACTTTTTTTTAGTACGCGATAGTAAATAAAAGTTCTTCTTAAGTTCTGAAATTGGGACTGATAAGGCGAAGCTGTAAACAATGAGAGCCTTAATACAAGCTATTTATACCAATCCGAAATATGCCAATGCTTTTGAGTGGGGAAAGCTGGTAACTATTACGGGTGGGGCACAAATAACCATTCAAGTCATTGCACTATTAGGGGGTATTCTAACAATACGGTTATTACCTACTCAAGAATATGCTTACTACACTATTGCTAATACAATGCTGGGAACAATGGCAGTGCTAGCAGATGGGGGTATTGCAATTGGTGTGATGGCAACTGGGGGTAAAGTGTGGAATAACTATCAAAAATTAGGAACTGTTATCTCAACAGGTTTAAATCTTCGTAAGGCATTCGCCTTAGTAAGTTTTTCACTAGTTACTCCTGTAGTATTTTTTTTACTGGACCACCATGGAGCAAATATTTTAGTCTCTTCGCTAATTATTCTATCTCTGCTTCCTGCTTTTTTGACAACAATATATGGAACGTTACTTCAAATTCCACTAAAACTTCACCAATCCATTAAGCCACTGCAAAAGAATCAATTAGAAAATAGTATTATACGATTGATAATACTCAGCCTCTCTGTGTTTATTTTCCCTTGGGCGGGAACTGCTTTACTAGCATCAGGAATTCCTCAGATACAATCAAATAAGAGATTGAAAAAACTGGCTAACGCTTACGCTGATTTACAAGCAATTCCAGATAAACTGATAAGGGCAGAAATAATGGTATCGGTCAAACGGATATTACCTGATTCTATATATTACTGCTTGTCAGGTCAACTTACGATTTGGTTAATCTCTATATTTGGACAGACTTCTTCAATCGCTCAAGCAGGTGCCTTGAGCCGCTTCAATGCATCTCTAAGTGTGTTAACTTTGTTGTACTCAACACTCGTTGTGCCTCGTTTTGCTCGACTATCTGAAGACAAGCTTTTAATAGGCTTTTTCATTAAAGTTCAAATTCTATTAGCATTCGTTTGTATAGGAATAGTTAGCTGTAGTTGGTTGTTTAGCGATAAGCTTCTTTCTATATTGGGCGAAAATTACAGTCATTTGGAATCAGAATTAACGATAAGCATTATAGGCGGTTGTACAAGCATATTATCTGGTGTAGCTTTTGGTTTGTATAGTTGCAGAGGTTTTGCTATCAGACCTATTATATTGATTCCAATCAATATAATAGCAACTATTGTTGGAATTTTTATTTTTGATTATTCAACTTTGTCCGGTATACTACTCCTAAACGTGTTTTTAGCTGGAGTCCAATTAGTTATTCACTTAATTTATGGATTCCTAAAGGTGAAGTCTATTTCTAAAAGCAACTATTAATAAGACTTAATCGAAAAAAAGGTGAAATAACACATTTAATTTAATAAAATTATGATTAATTATAACGCTTTAAATATACCTGTTTTCAATAAAGTAACCGCTCAAGCTGCAAGTATATTAGACATAGGTTGCGGTACAGGAGAAATGGGTAACGCCCTCAAAAAACAGCAACCTCATCGTAAAGTATATGGTATTACATACTCCCAAAGCGAAATGCAAGTTGCTGAACAATACTTGGATAAAGTATGGTTAGTAGACTTAAATGAGAAAATTCCAATTCTAAATACAGAGTTTGACTGTGTAATTTTGTCGCATGTTCTTGAACACACATATCAACCAACACAAGTACTAGCGGGTTTTACTCCATATTTGAAAAATAGCGGTATGAGTATTGTTGCGCTTCCTAATATAATGTTTTACAAACAAAGATTAAAATTTCTTAGAGGTAAGTTCACTTATTCGCAAGAAGGAGGCTTAATGGATGTTACTCACTTTCGCTTTTTCGATTGGCCTTCAGCACAGCAAATGTGTATTGATGCCGGTTTTGAAATAGTTAGTAAAGAAGCAACAGGGATTTTCCCTTTACCTATATTTCGGACTTTGTTCCCTTCGATTGCAAAACGTATTGACAATTACTTCGTACGAGTTTATCCAGGTTTATTTGGGTTTCAGTTTATTTTTACCCTTCGTAAAGCCGTCCGCTAAACGTTGTTAACAATGGAACTTCCACTCGTGTCTGTCATTATTCCTACGTATAACTATGCTCATTATATCCTTGATGCAATAAATAGTTTAAAGCAACAAAGCTATTCTTGGGATAAAATCGAGGTGGTGGTGGTTGATGATGGATCAACTGATAATACAGAGGAACTACTAAATGTTCTTCAATCAGACGGTGAATTAATTTATATTCGTCAGAACAATCAAGGAAAAGCTTGTGCAACGAAGAAAGCTATATCTGTCTGCACTGGGAAGTATATTTTTAATTTAGATGCAGATGACTATTTTTTACATGATAAAATTAAAAATTTTGTTGAGATTTTTGAGTTAAATTCAGATGTTGTTCATGTTGCCTCATCTGCAAACCTAATAGACAATAAAGAACAAAGTATGGGTATAGAAGATATTCCATTTAAAATCACTGATAAAATAATTTCAGGAGTTGAATTACTGAAGTATTTTTATGAAAATAATATTCTTTTTGGGGGTGGATCGACATACGCGGCACGTACATCTATCCTTCAGTCAATTAATATTCCTTTAGAAGTTGATATGTACATTGACGAATTTTTATTATTAGCTGTTTTACCTTATGGGAAATCATTCATATTTAAGAATCCACTATCCGTGTGGCGCGTACACTCATCTAACTACTCGTCTCCAAGAAGCTCTGATCAGAAAAAAATAATAGAAAAAAGTATACGAGCCATACAATCTTCAGATGCAATGCTATCTTATTTAAAGAATAATCACTTTGATGAGATCATAATAAAAATATATATGCTTAAAAACATCACTCAAAAACTTGTTTATAAAGAAGCTAAAGAAACCAAAAATATAAAAGATATTATGAGGTATATCTTCCAAATAGTATCCGAAATAGGCATTCATCCCAAATGGTTTGTCAGGTATTATATATTAAATCGACTATTACCATCGCCAATTTTTAAGCTACTAAGAAAATATAAGAATATTTCTTAATAAAAGAGGTCATAAATACCTTATTAGTAAAAGAAGAGACATGCTAAACATAGTATTCCTCTGTCCTTCTCTCGAGCCTGGTCGGGATGGCGTGGGCGATTACACTCGTCAATTAGCTAGTGAATTAATTCTTCAAGGCCACCAAGTTTCCCTTGTTGCCCTGAATGATAAAGCACTTACTGATGAATGCATGGGAGTTCAAACAGCTAACGGTGTAAGCATTCCTGTTCTGCGCATACCGGCTATCTGGTCGTCTAAACAACGATTTGAGCGGGCAAAGAAGTGGGTTGATACGATCGAGCCTGATTGGTTAAGTCTTCAATATGTTCCATTTGGCTTTCATAACAAAGGATTAACCTTTGGACTAGGTAATTATCTGAAGCAACTTGGCTGTGATAGAAAATGGCACATTATGTTTCATGAATTATGGGTAGGTATGGAACAAGAAGCTTCATTTAAGCATAAGATTTGGGGATTGTTGCAAGAAGCACTGGTTTATGCGTTATTAACTAAATTGGATCCCTCAGTTGTTCATACGCACACGCAACTTTATCAACTCTCTATCGCTAAGGGTAATTCAAATGTAGCTATACTCCCATTACCCTCAAACATTCCTGTGTATTCCTACAATAACCAACTTCTCCATAAGGATAAAAAACTAGAGAGTACTATTTCTTTTGTAATATTTGGTTCAGTGCATCATGGTGCTCCTGTAAAAGAATTTGCAAGTGAAGTAAGTCACTTTTGCAAAAGTACTGGTCTTTTAGCTGAGCTAGTGCTTATTGGTAAATACAGTGTCGAACAACAACGATGGAAAAAAGCCTGGCTCGATCAAGCTTTAAGCGTAATTGATACTGGAGAGCAACCTGCTACAAAGGTTTCAGAGGCACTATCAAATGCAACTTTTGGAATTACAACTACCCCATTTGCCTTGGTAGACAAAAGTAGTGTAGTTGCCACGATGAAGGCGCATGGCTTACCAGTTATTTGTGTTTCCCGGCCATGGAAACCGCGTAATAGTTTCATTTTAAAACTACCTACTGGTATTCTCGATTATCAAGTAGGTAACTTAAAACAATATTTACTAACTCAACATAGTGAATTAAAATCTTATAAACTTGTTGAAATAGTTACTCAGTTTCTACATGATCTACACAATAATTAGTATGGCAAGCCTGAATTATCTATGGAAGAATCAAGCTAGATTTCCTATTTGTTCTAAGCAATTCATTAAGGCTTGGGGGAAGCGTATATTTTCGATTATAGAACTACTAAAAAGAAATATGCGCCGTACAATATTGGTACAGAATGGTGCTCATATAAATGAATGTGCAGAAATTGGAAAGCTAACTATTGACGGTTCAAAAAGTAATTTATCAATAGGGGCTTTTTCGTTCATAGGACGGGTTTATATGGCTTCGCATGATAAGATAATTATAGGTGACAGGGTTTGTATTAATGACGGAGTTCAGTTCCTCACCGCATCTCATAGTGTTAGTGATTCAGACTGGAAGCGAGTAAAAGCCCCAATCATCATTGACGATTATGCTTGGATAGCAACGGGAGCAATTATTCTTCCTGGAGTTCATATTGGTAAAGGTGCAGTGGTGGGAGCAGGTGCAGTAGTAAGTAAATCCGTGTTGCCAAACGAAATTGTAGCTGGTAATCCAGCCAAACCGATTCATAAAAAGCGATGTTCCGTTTTAGAATACAACCCTTGCGAATTTTTAGCAGCTAACCGGGCGTGGTTAGTCGGATAGATAATGTTAATCAAAATGAGAAAAATAATTATATCCCATCCAACTGGTAATGCGAATGTTCGAGCGACCACTAATTATTTTGCTCAAGTCGATATTCTAGCCAATTATCATACGACAATTGCCTTATTCAACAATGATCCGCTCGACAGATTAGGGAAAATACAGTACTTGTCAGAAATAAAAAGACGAAGATATGATCAAATTATAAAACTATTTACCATTACTCATCCCTTTCGTGAGTTTGCTAGGCTATTATTGTCAAAAACAAGATTTAGAAACTTAATACAGAACGAGCACAGTTTTTTCTCTATTGACTCGGTTTACAAGAACTTAGATAAAAGTGTAGCAAAGAGTTTAAGGCGTTCACTGGCGAGCGGTCCAAAATCTGTTTATGCGTATGATGATGGTGCGCTTTTTTCATTTAGGGAGGCTAAACGACTTGGTATTCCCTGTTTGTTTGATCTGCCAACGGGTCATTGGCGGGCCGCGAAACGCTTATTAGAAGTGGAGCGTGAGCGATGGCCTGATTGGATAGCTACAATGCCTAGCTATAAAGACTCTCCTGAAAAATTGGCTAATAAAGATGAAGAGTTATCCTTAGCTGATCAGATTTTTGTAGCTAGCCAGTTTACAGCTCAAACGCTTCATGAGTTTCCAGGCTTATTAGCACCTGTTCATGTAATTCCATATGGCTTTCCGCCCGTATGTACTCCTAAAACGTATTGGGATACCTTTGATAAAAATAAACTTAAATTGCTTTTTGTTGGGAAGCTATCCCAGCAAAAAGGTATTGCTGATCTTTTTGCTGCTGTTGAGGGCTTAACTAAGCAGGTCACGTTGACTGTCGTAGGTAACAAAGTTACTAATGACTGCCCGGCCCTTGATAAAGCGTTATTGCGTCATAAATGGATACCAAGTTTGCCGCATCCAGAAATACTACAACTTATGCGCGAACATGACGTTCTAGTTTTTCCATCCTTGTTCGACGGGTTTGGCCTTGTTATAACAGAAGCAATGTCACAGGGAACGCCCGTTATTGCTAGTAATCGTTGTGCAGGACCAGATTTAATAGAACATGGGCAAAACGGTTGGCTTGTTGAAGCAGCCTCAATACAATCGCTCCGTACAGCTATTGAAAATTTATTGTCAGACCCAAAGCAAATTGGTAAAGCTGGGAAAGCCGCGCTCGAAACGGCTAGGAAACGCCCTTGGGCTGTATATGGTCGCGAACTAGTAGAAGCAATTGAGTCTAAATATATAGCTAAGCCTATCCTTTGATGCTACCAATTGCTCCCGACTCTGCCCAATTTCCTAGAGAACCATATCACTTAGCCACGGTTTCCCTGAGTCGTCAAAAGCCAAAATCAGTATGGCTATTGCGGGGGGTATGGGCGTACTTCATTTTGCTAATTTTTGAGGGTGCTTTGCGAAAATGGGTTTTACCTGAAATTGCTAGTCCGCTTCTTGTTATTCGTGATCCTATTGCCTTATGGTTAGTGTTGCGACTAATTCTGCAAAAAAAGTTTCCATTTACTTCATTTACAATCGGGTCTATTGCAGTAGGTATAATTGGAACTATTACAGCAATTATCATAGGGCATGGTAATCTAACTGTAGCGCTATTTGGAGCGCGTATTTTCTTAATTCACATACCTGCACTATACGCTATTGGTATTATTCTCAATAAGAATGACGTAGAAAACATGGGGAAGGTTTTACTTTGGCTTACTGCGCCTATGGTTATGTTAGTCATTTTTCAATTTTACAGCCCTCAGTCAGCTTGGGTAAATCGGGGAGTGGGAGGAGACTTAGCTGGGGCTGGTTTTGGGAATGTGTTGGGTTACTCTCGCCCACCTGGCGTATTTTCGTTTGCCAATGGGAACACACTGTTTTTTAGCCTTGTATGTTGCTTCGTTTTTTATTTCTGGTTTAACACCAAATCCGTTAATAAATTAGCGCTTATAACTGCTACCGTTGGCTTGGTTGTAGCTATTCCGTTATCTATCAGCAGGACATTGTTATTTCAAGTAGTGATCACAGGTATTTTCTCACTATTCATCGGATTTCGTAAGCCAAGGTTTATTACTCACCTCATCATTGGAACTCTAGTATTTGGCTTACTGCTATTTATTTTGAATTCAACGAACCTTTTTAAACTATCTACTGAAGTCTTCGTGACCAGATTCACAGATGCAAATGAAAGTGAAGGGGGGCTCGAAGGCGTATTTATAGATCGGTTTCTCGGTGGAATGTACAACGCTTTGGTTAACTCAACCGATCTACCCTTTTTTGGATATGGCTTGGGGTTAGGCTCCAACGTTGGAAGTCAATTATTAACGGGACAACGAACTTTTTTAGTGGCAGAGCAGGAATGGGGTCGAATTATTGGCGAACTAGGTGCATTACTTGGTATATTTGTAATTTTTTTACGAGTTCTATTCGCTTTTAAACTTGCTATTCTATCCTACAAAAAGTTGCAAAAGGACGATGTTTTGCCCTGGCTTATACTTAGTCTAGGCTTTCTTTTGATTGCACAAGGCCAGTGGGCACAACCAACATCTTTAGGTTTCTCTGTTTTTGTGGGTGGTCTTCTGCTTGCTTCATTAAAAAAGAAGGCGAATAACTAAGCAAAATAATTGTTAAATTGCTTTGCCTAGTTATTTACAGAAAAATAATCTTAGGTTTTTGATAAAGTAACTATAGAACTTATTAGTAGGACTAATGGAAAGGCTTGATAGTAAGTTAAATAAAATAGGGGTTAGTTTTTTTCAGCGTAGACCTAGAAAAGGTTTCAGCTTTAGTCTTGAGTCAATTTTTGATGATGTAAGACAAAGATTGCAGCAGAAGATACAATCAACGACGTTTATATCCAAGTGCTATAATGATGGTTATTTGACAAAATTAATTAACATAATTGAAGCTACGACTCGCCAAAATAAATCTGAAATCAATCATATAACAGGAGAAATTCATTTTTTAAATATGTTAATGAATACTAGCACTGTTGTACTTACAGTACTAGATTGTGGAATGATACATAGAAAAACAGGCTTTTCGAAAAAAGTAGTAAAATGGCTTTATCTAAAAATGCCTGTAAAGAAATCTAAATTAGTTACTACTATTTCTGAAGTTACTAAAAAAGAAATAATAAAATATACAAGTTGTGACTCCGAAAAGATAAAAGTTATACCTGTTTCTATTAACCCTATCTATCAATCCAACTTAAAAGTATTTAATTCTGATAAACCTAAAATATTACAAATTGGGACAGGCTATAATAAAAATCTAGTAAGGTTGATTTATGCGCTTAAAACTATACAATGCCATCTTACAATTGTAGGAAAATTATCGACTGAACAACTTCAAGCCTTGAAAGATAACACTATTGACTACAGTAATGTATACAATATTTCAAACGAACAATTATTGGAAAAGTACATTGAATGTGATATTTTGTCGTTTGTTTCAACGTTTGAGGGCTTTGGAATGCCAATTGTTGAGGCAAATGCTGTAGAGCGGGTTGTTGTAACAAGCAATATATCCTCAATGCCAGAGGTGGCAGCTGATGCAGCTTGTCTTGTTGATCCGTTCGATGTCGAGTCTATACGTAAAGGTTTCGAAAGAGTTATAAATGATGAGGTTTACAGAAACGAACTAATTTCAAAGGGGCGATCGAATAAACTAAGGTTTGACCCCGATCGAATTGCAACTATGTATTATGAAGTTTATGAATATGTAAATAGTCGATCATAAGTTTATTGGCAAATTTTGATTGTATACATGTACTGTATTTTTGAGAGTAAGCTCAAAGAAGTGCTTCTCCTATACTGTCGTGTTTAGCTATTTTAAGTTGAGTAACTTACTTTTGTTGTTTAAAATAACTTTGTTTAGTTAAAAAATAAGCATTTTTTTTCATCCTTTTCAACGACTCATGATGATATCAATCCACATTAAACGAGAAAGTCTTGAGTCCTTTAGACTATCAAATGCGAATACTGCATATTATAGGCAGTATGGATCCCTCAACAGGGGGGCCTTGTCAGGGAATCCGTAATTCTGCGCCTGCACTGGAAGAATTTAGTGTTTATCGGGAAGTAGTTTGCTTCGATACGCCTGATGCGGCTTATCTAGGTAGTGATATTTTTCCCATTCACGCGCTTGGTGTTAAAAAAAATGCGTGGTACTATAGCCCTAAGTTCGTGCCCTGGCTACAGGATAATCTTCACCGATTTGATGCAGTGATTACAAATGGTCTGTGGCTTTATCATTCACAGGCTACTCGAAAAGTAATACAGCGACATCGAAAATCTCGAACTGCAGGTAATGAATTGCGATGGTTCGTTATGCCACACGGTATGTTGGATCCTTATTTTCAGTTGACCCGTGAGCGTAAACTCAAGGCAGTTCGAAACTGGATTTATTGGAAGTTAATGGAACATAAGGTCGTCAATCAGGCTGACGGTATCCTGTTTACAACGGAAATAGAACTGATACTAGCTCGGAAAACATTCAGCCATTATCACCCCCAGCGAGAGACGAATGTGGGCTATGGCATTGAAACTCCTCCGGCTTATAGTACTGATATGCGATCAGTTTTTCTGGAAAAATGCTCAGCCTTAGGTGAGCAACCTTACCTGCTTTTTCTGAGTCGAATAAACTATAAAAAAGGGGTTGATTTGCTTATAAAGGCATATAATACAATTCTAAGTGAAAGTCCGGATCAGACAAAAATTCCCAAACTCGTTATTGCTGGACCGGGTCTTGATACCTCTTACGGGCAGGAGATGAAGCGATTGATTGCTAATACACCTACGCTTTCAGCATCCATTTTTTTTCCTGGAATGCTGACCGGAAATGCCAAATGGGGGGCTCTATATGGGTGTGACGCGTTTCTATTACCCAGCCATCAGGAGAATTTCGGGATTGCTGTAGCGGAAGCTTTAGCTTGTGGTAAGCCCGTATTGATCTCCAACCAGGTTAATATATGGCAAACGCTTGAGAATGACGGTAGCGGATTGGTTGCTGATGATACTCTCGCTGGCACTGAGCAATTGCTTCGGCAGTGGTTAGCATTCACGCCAACGAACAAAAAGGCGATGGGTGATAAAGCCAGGGGTACTTTTGAGCATCATTTTGGAATAGAACAGGCCGCGCTACGCTTTAAAGAAGCAATTAGTTTAAGAGCTATATAATGTATTTAAAGCAATAAGGAAAAATACAATAGCCCTTAACTATGAAACTAGATATTCATTGAAATTCTTTTAGAAGAATTCAATATCAAAATGGTATACATATATTGTATATTTCTTGAAACTTATTGTAAAAATGAATATAGCTTTTTGCGTAAATAAACTCGGATTAATTGGTTTAGGAGCAACAATTTGTTCATTAATTAGAAATTGTTCTAATACAAGAGAATTGAAAATTTTTATTCTTTGTAACAGCTTATCTATTTATGATAAAGATGCTATATCAAAACTATTTGATAAAGAGCGTTACTTGGGGAAGCACAGCTTTATAAGTATTAATCCTGATCTGACTTTTGGTCAATTTCGCTCACTCCATGGTGATTTTACTCCATATGGACGATTGTTACTTGGGGATTTAATTAATGAGTCCATGGTACTTTATCTTGATTCGGATTTAATAGTTGAAGTTGACGTGTTAGGTATTAGAAATTTCAATTTCAACGGTAGAATTTTAGCAGCAGTTGAGGCAGGGCAATTGAAGACAGCTTTAGAAAATAAATTTTACGTAGAAAAATTAGCATTGTCTCCTCAGTTGAGTAGCTTTAATTCAGGGGTTTTACTCTTTAATTTAGATAGGTGGCGTTCGGAAAATGTTAAAGAAAAGTGTCTGAATATGGCAAGGCAATATCCAAATGACCTATTATCTTGCGATCAATCAATACTGAACGGTCTTTTTGCTGGAAACTTTGAGCAACTTCCTCCAGCTTTCAATTGCCCTTGGTATGCTGGTTCAACGAAGCCGGATGTTTCTGACAAAATGATAATTCATTTTGTAGGATCTCCAAAGCCATGGGACATATTTGGGATTCTTACGCACAATGGCTATTATAAGTGGCAGCAGTACCTTAGCGAAGACTGGAGTTCTAGTTTTAAAAAATATAGTTATAACGAATTGAAACGAGCATGGAAAATACGTAGATCTTATGTGAAACTAATTGTAAATAAAATATTGGCAAATAATGTATAACCAAGACACGTTTACCGGACCTTCATTTACGCTTAAAAACCGTATCGCTCGATTTGTTTGGGGGCTGGTTGACGGGGTTTTGTTTCGGTTTTCACCAAAGCCTCTCCATGGCTGGCGAGCGTTTTTGTTGCGTAGTTTTGGTGCGCGAATAGGTCAAGGAGTGCATGTATATCCCGACGTTAAAATATGGGCTCCTTGGAATCTCGATCTTGGTGATGAATGTGGCATAGGCAATGGTGCTATTTTGTATTCTCAAGGGAAAATTACTATTGGCCGCCGGACTGTTATCTCGCAGGGCGCTCATCTGTGTGCAGGGACGCATGATTATACGCAACCCGGTTTTCCACTAATCACTATGCCTATTGTTATCGGTGACCATGCCTGGATTGCCGCTGAAGCGTTTGTTCACCCAGGAATTACGATTGGTGAAGGGTGCGTTGTAGGGGCACGCTCTGTTGTCACCAGTGATATGCCTCCCTGGATGGTCTGTGCAGGACATCCCTGTAAGCCACTCAAAGAACGCAAACTGTTAGGTCAGGTAATTACTGTTTAAAGAAGCTCCTGTATCTTTCCTGTCGATTATTCTACGAAACTTGATATTATGCTTCTCGATTTAACCATTGCTATCCCGGCTCGCAACGAAGAGAAAAATCTACCAATGTGCTTAGACGCTATTGGGACAGATTTAGCACGGCAGGTTGTGGTTATTGATTCAGGAAGTACGGACCGAACCAGAGAGATTGCCAGAGTGCATGGGGCTGAAGTTGTTGACTTTGTCTGGAATGGGAAGTTTCCAAAGAAGCGTAACTGGTATCTGCGTTCGCATACGCCCACCACTAAATGGGTGCTGTTTCTGGATGCGGATGAGCTGTTAACCGACGAATTTAAAGCCGAGTTACGGGAAACACTTGGTCGGAATGAAAACAAGGTTGGGTACTGGCTGCGTTACACCATCTATTTCCTGGGCAAGCAAAATAAAGGCGGCTACTTTCTGCACAAACTCGCTTTGTTTCAGGTAAGCGCGGGAGAGTACGAACGGATCGATGAAGATCAGTGGAGTAAGCTCGATATGGAAATACACGAGCACCCAGTGCTTACCGGAGAAATCGGCACGATCCGTAGCAAGATCGATCATAAGGACCTTCGTGGCGTCTCCTATTACGTAACCAAGCACAACGAGTATTCCAATTGGGAAGCCGCTCGGTATTTAAAGTTAACCAGTGATACACAAGCTGCCCAGCAATGGTCCTGGATGCAAAAAGTAAAGTATGGGCTCATGCAAACGCCGTGGCTGGGACCTATTTACTTTCTGGGCAGTTTCTTTTTGATGGGAGGCTTTCGTGATGGCACGCGTGGGTTTTCGTTTGCGATCCTAAAAATGGCCTATTTTACCCAAACCTATTTAAAGATACGGGAATTGAAGCAAGCTGAAAAAGCGACGCTTGCGCAAACTAAGTCAAAACAGACTGAGCCTGTTGTTTAGGTCAATCCGAAACTGAATCGAACAAGTACTGAATGCGCATACTGATTTACGATATAAATTACTCTCCTGAATTAACCGGGGTTGGTAAATACACGGGCGAAATGGGAGCCTGGCTTGTCAGTCAGGGGCATTCGGTTCGGGTCATCACCGCTATGCCGTACTATCCGGAGTGGGAGGTGCACAAACAATACAAAGGAAAACTCTGGCTGACGGAGACGATTGAGGGGGCCATTGTGCATCGGTGCCCCTTTTACGTGCCCAAAAAGGTAACCTCGCTGAAGCGCATCCTGCACGAGTTTTCGTTTGTGATGAGCAGTCTACCCTATTGGCTACGGGTGTTGGTGGGCAAACCCTACGATGTGGTGATCTGTGTGGCTCCGCCCTTTCACATTGGTCTGATTCCGGCGCTGTACACATCGTTGCGTAAAACACCACTCTGGCTCCATTTGCAGGACTTGCAGATCGATATGGCCAAAGAACTGGGCATGCTGACGAATCAGCGATTTCTGAATTTACTCTTCCAGATCGAACAATTCATTCTAAAACGCTCAACGGTTGTCTCGACCATCAGCGAGGGCATGGTTCGGAAAGCCGCCGAAAAGAACGTCATCAAAGCACCTTGCGTCTTATTTCCAAACTGGGTCGATGACACCTACATAAGGCCATTACCACGTGCCGAATCGCTCCGTGCGGAGTTGGGTTTGCAGGACGATGATAAGGTGGTATTGTATTCGGGTAGTCTGGGCGAAAAGCAGGGGCTGGAATTGATCATTGAAGCCGCCAGGCAGTTTAAGACACGTGCGAATACAAAATTCCTGATCTGTGGATCGGGTGGGGGTAAGGCTCGCCTGGAAGCTCTGGTCCGGGAGTATGCGCTGACCAATGTATCGTTTCACCCGCTGCAACCATACGAGAAGCTGTCAGCCCTGTTGGCAACGGCCGATGTGCATCTGGTACTCCAGAAAAAATCGGCTTCCGATCTGGTATTACCCTCTAAGCTGACGAGTATTCTGGCGGCTGGCGGGTGCGCGCTGGTATCCGCCGTACCGGGCACAACCCTGTACGATGTGATCGATAGACACCGGATGGGTATCCTCATCGAACCCGAATCGGCTGATGCGCTGATCGCGGGTATCGATCAGGCATGTCGAACTGACCTGTCGGTGTACCAGCAGAACGCCAGAGCCTACGCCAAACGATACCTGAGTAAAGAAATGATCTTGCAGGCGTTTGGCGACGAACTGCTGCGTTTACAGCAGAGCGTCTCTGAAAAGGAGTTGGCTGAGTAACCTCACGGCAGTGGCCAGTCTATTTCACGCGAACTGGTTTCAGTTACATTTATTGTGAGGAAATAGGGTCGCCGGATAATAAATTCGAATAGAAGTGTTTAGATCAACCAGCCTAATAATGGTTTGAATACCATATAATTGCATAGAGAAAATACCGTACCAGGGTAGTAAAACGCTTTAAACAGTGCAATTAGGTCTGTCTGAACGTGATCATGAACGCCACTGGTATAAGGGTCAAACCGATGAACGGGTACTGAACGTACGCATGGACTGACCGATAACGCACACACCATTTTAATTCACAGTCTCTATTAACTGATTCGTTCATGAGAACAACTACTCGAAGGGCCGTATGGTCAATGTATGGGCTTTGTCTGGTCATGCTGACCTATGCGTGTCGGAACGAGGATGCGGAGCCACTCAAACCCTTCTCGTTTGATGCGTTGAAAAATCTGCATCTGCCGAATGCAAAAGTATCTGCGCCACCGCCGGTTAACGTTACACCGTCAACAATCACCGAGTCGGCTAGAGCCTCTCAGTTAAGAGCTGCACTGGCTAGTGCACAGAGTGGAACTGTGGATGGAATTATCCCACAGGCCGCTGGTGACATGGCAAATGCGTTATCGTCAACGGGCGCAACCCCAACGGGTTTCAGCAGTAGTTTTTCTCCGGCGGTTCTTTCGGCATTAACATCAACGGGTGCCCTGCCAGCGGGTTTACAGGGAACTGTCAATGCGCTCATCGCTAGTCCGTCGTTACAGCCGTATCTGATTGCGTACACCTTCCCACAGGTAAACGGCCAGTTCGTCTACCCGACGACTACTTCGGTTGTGGGACCAGGAACCGTATCGGTCATCGCGCCACCGATTGTGGTGTTCCCCATTAATTATACGGGCGATGCCTGTTTCAAGCGGGCCAATGATGCATTCGACTCTGCCATTAATAACCTGGAAAATGAGCGGAAAAATCAGGTAGCCACGGCGGATGCCACGTATTCAAGCGCTAAATCAGCCGCCGAAGGGGACGTGCAGGGATGCCTGAGTGGTAACCTGTCAAAATACAGTGGCCTGATCGCCACTGCCCGCCAAAATCTGAACGCGACCATCGGCAACCTGAACGGTGCCCGGTTGACCATTGGTGATACTAATTACAACCTGCTGACTGCACTAGCGTATACGATCTATAGCCAGCAGGTACAGGCGTATTTCAATCTACAGCTTGCCGATATCAATACCTGTTCGATTACGTCTACACTTAAAGTGGCTTCGGCGAAGTTCGCCCGGGATACGGATGTGAACTCGATCAACGATGCGTTCAACACTACGGTGAAACAGGCGCAGGTAATAGCTCTTGGCTTGTATGATGCCTGCCACAATCAGGGTAGCGGTTCCTAACAACAGGTAACCTAGCCGGTAGTCAGGAACGTGGGTCGAACCAATTGACGAGTTGACTACGGATTGAATTATCCTGAGGGTCTATGTATTCAGCGGTATTGATGAGTTGGCGCAGGATAGTGACGAATTGTTTACACGTAGTGCTGGTAACGGGTTTGCTACTGACGGCAGGGTGGAGTAGGGCACAGGTTAATATCTCGGGCAAACCGGGAATCCTGAACATCCCCACTGCCCGATTACTACCGGATGGGACGTTTCAGATGGGGTATCATTACAATCCATCGAATTACGACCTAAGGGCAAATGACCCGAACGCCGTAGTCAGTAGTAATGTAACATACCAGTCAGCCAGTATCTATTATGCGCACCTGGTTGTGCTGCCCCGACTGGAGATAAACGTTAACTTTTACAACGTGAACGGGTATCTGCCCGTAAAGGCCAGAGGGATCGGTGACCGGCAGTTCGACGTAAAATACGGCGTGCTGACAGAGCGTGAACGACGACCATCGGTAGCAGTCATCGTGTCGGCACCTTTCGGCTACGATAATTCGCTCGTGACGTACGCGGCTGTAGCGACCAAGAATGTAACGCTCAGTGAACACGTCACCGCCGAAGTGACCGCTGGTTTTGGGAGTCCGTTCTATTTTGACCGGAGTGATAACGTAGGGAATGACTTCAACATCTTCTCGAACTATAAACTCCACAATAAAAATGAACGTCCGAATCCATACCTATCGGGTCCGTTTGGGGGCGTAGTCGTTCGGTACAAAAAAAATATAGGGGGCATGATCGAGTGGGATGCCCGACACCTGAATCTGGGCGCTTATGCAACACTGTTCAAGCGCTGGACGGTACAGGCGGGCGTCATCAATTTTGATCAGGTTACGTTCGGAACGTCGTATGCCGTTTCGCTGCTGGAACTGCCTAAACGGCTTCGAGTGAAGCGGGGAGACGTAAAGTGATTGATGTAGTGAGTAGCAGAGCGGTACTTGTTTTTTTTGTCGTGTTGGTAGGATGGGCTGGTCAACCCTGTTTGGGTCAGCAAGACCAACAACGGATACTGACGAATTTTGAGAATCTAACGCTCGATAGCAGTACGCACCGGCTTTTTTACGAGCAGCGATTGTATCGAAACCCGTTGATCGGATTGCTTGAGTTGAGTCAGGTGATGAAAAACGAAGCCATAACGGAGTACGTGCCCATGTATCAGGGCGTACCGATCGCGGCTTATCGGCCTTCGGAACCCTGGCGAACTAGTCTGCTGACGAGTGAAGAGCGGAAGCGATTAAGGCGACTCATCCCTTACGGACCGGGTCGTTATAAGGTTGATTTTCGGATCCAACCCGAAGTAATTGCCAATTTCGGCTTCAAGCTGGACCCGTTCCAGACCAAGACGAGCTTGCTGTTGCAGAGTCAGTTGTATTTGAGTCGGGGATTGGTGCTGAATGTTGGGGTGCTGTTTCCGATAGTGAATAATTACGATAACCAACCGATGAACATCCGCCCGGCACCGATTTATCTGAATCAGTTCCTGGCGCTCGATCACCAGAATTTTGTGAGCGGTTCGGTTGGCTTATTTTACAGTAATCAGTACGGCGTCAATGTGCAGTACCGGCGGGCAAACCTGACAAAACCCTGGTCATTCGGACTGGAAGCCAGTATAACGGGCGACTATTATTACCCCGAGACTGGCATTTACTACGAACCGATGAAGCAGGGGATGGTGCTGGCCGACGTTGCCTACCGGATTAACAAAAGGGACATAACGCTTAAGTTGACGGGTGGGCAGTTTTTATATCAGGATCGGGGTGTCAGGCTGGATTTTATCCGGCAGTTTTACTCGGTCGAAGTGGGGCTGTTTGCCACGAAGACGACACGGGGATCAACGGCTGGATTCAACTTTGCCATACCGATTCCGCCGGGCAAAATTGCGCAGTCGAATCGATTGAGAGTACGAACGACGGAGGAATTCCGGTGGGAGTATACTTACAACGGGTCTGGTGCGAATGTCGGAAGTCGGTATCGAGTGGGTAACCAGCTCGACGCGCTGCTCCGGCAGTATCACGGACAGTATCTGAGTCGTCAGCTACAGAACTAACAAAGCTGGTTCGGCCAGCGGGTAATAAGAGTTTTTGATTTCGTAGTACTTCGTTAAAACGGCTTTTGCCGGAATGCCGACCGAATTCCAGCAGTTTTTTATTTTTTGAATCAGTCCACTAACCATTTAGTAAACTTTTCACTGTTATGCGATTATATCTACCGAACCAAATCTGTTACATCGTCATGCGATGCCTGAGCTTACTGCTCGGTCTGACGATCGCCCTACAGGTTTCGGCCGCTCCAGTCGACGTGATAACCGATCCTGTCACGAGCCCAGTGGTCAGTGCTACGAATGGCTGCGGACTGCTTCCACCTGTTCTGACCCCATCGTCCCAGACCGTTGTCAACGTAGGCACGCCTGTCGGCATAACCGCAACCGGTTGCCCAGGGGGGATCATTCAATATTTTGGCAGCGCGGGCGTTTACACCGTAGCGCCAGGTGGCACAATAAGCGTACCGACCAGCACGACCGGTGTTATGATCGTGTCGGCGCTCTGCTCCTTCAGCGGCTGTACCAGCGATGTGGCCGTTGCGACGGTGACGGTTGTTCCATCGAACGTGCCAAGCCTGGCACCAGTTGTGGCAAACGCGATACCAAACCAGAATGCAAGCGTTGGTTCTACGTTCGTCTATCAAATCCCAGTCAACACGTTCAGTGATCCCAAAAATGATCAGTTGACCTTGACGGCAAGCGGTCTGCCCGCTAATCTGTTTTTCAACGGATCGGTTATTATCGGTCCGCTTGAGTCGGCTGGATCGAGCCTGATCACCATCACGGCGACAAACAGCAAAGGGCTGGCAACTAGTGCATCCTTCTCACTTAATGTGTCGGGCGGTCCTGTTGTCACGGAGCCATTTGCGATTACGGGTGTAACGACAGTGAGCTGCGCAACGCTGACCGCTGGTGAACGCCGTCTTACATTCTCGCCTAACTATACGGGCCTAACCGGGCAACCCGTAACATTTGCCGTCGTGAATGAATTTTCGCCAACAACGAATCCGGCTCCGTACACACTGAATCTGTATATAGACAATCCGGTCGTTAGCCTACAGGCAGTACAGGCAGGCACCGCTAACCCGGCAACGTTCACCTACAACTGGTTAGCCGCCTGTAACGCACCAATACCACCAACGACTCCGTTTGCCATCACCGCCGTGACGACGGTGAGCTGTACGACCTTAGCCGCCGGTCAGCGTCAGGTAACTTTCTCGCCGAATTACTCGGGCAAGAACGGGCAGCCTATCTCATTCTCGGTTTTCAACGAACTGAGCGCAACAACGGCTCCCGGACCTTATACGCTGAATCTGTACACCGATAACCCAGTTATTAATTTGCAGGCCGTGCAGGTAGGCACTGTAGGAGCCGCCAGCTTCCAATACAACTGGCTTGCAGCCTGCGGTGGCGGAACCGGACCGAACACAGCCCCAACTGTAGCTACCCCGATTCCTTCGCAGACAGCGACCGTTGGTCAGTATTTCGCCTACACGATTCCGTCGGCAACGTTCGCTGATGCTCAGACCGCCAGCAACCAGTTGACGCTGGCTGTTTCCGGACTACCAGCAGGACTGACATTTACGGCTCCGGCTACGATCAGCGGTACGGTATCGACGACCACTGGCTCACCGTTTACGGTAACGGTAAAGGCTACGGATCCAGGTAGTCTTTCAGTAGCTACTACGTTCCTGCTGACCGTGAAACAAGCTTCTGCCACCGTTCCGTTCTCCATCACGGGCGTAACGACGGTGAGTTGCATGACCGTAACGGCTACGCAACGGGCACTGACCTATACGCCACAATATGTCGGTGTAAATGGCCAAACCATCACGTTCGCTGCGGTCAATGAATCGATGCCAACGACAAGCCCTGGTCCTTACACATTGAATCTGTATACGGATAACCCAACGATTACGCTCCAGGCTATCCAGGCCGGAAGCCCACCAACCTCGTCGAGCTTCCAGTATAACTGGCTGGCGGCCTGTGGTCTGAATTCGGCCCGTGTCGGTGTTGCAGAAAAAGAGCTATCAATATCAATTCTCGGCAACCCAACTTCTTCGGAAACGGTGGACGTTGAAATCCGCGGAGCGGCAGGTCAGACACTGCAATTGAGAACAATTGACAGCAAAGGTCAGAACATCAGCGAAAGCAGTATTCAACAGGCTGGTGGCGTTGAGCGCGCTACGGTTCGGTTGGGTCGGACAACGGGTTTTTACTTCCTACAGGCCACGACGCCAACGCAGCGGCAGGTTGTGAAGATCTTAAAACAGTAAGTAACGATCATGTCGTTTTATAGGGTGCATCGGGCTTAAACGGTGCACCTTTTTTATTGCAGTTCAGTTTTTAAAGATGAAGCTGTATGAGTCAAGCTACCTGGCAGTCTGTTTAGTCCCATCCTGATAAGCACGTACGTTGTGATAAACTGCAAGAGGGCGTTAATTAATTACGAATGAATAGATACCGGGTCGTACGACATATTTTTTTCTGGCTGACCGTCGCTACTGTGGCTTGTACGGAAATAAAGCCGATCGACGTCCCAGGTTGTGTGCCCCCCGCCCTCAACCGGAATCTCGTCGGAACGTGGCATTATAAAGCTACGAGTGGGTTGATCGATGGAGCACCGACAACGGGTTCGCTCCGCTTTAAACCCGATGGGACCGTTGATGATCCTGATCAGGTGTTGGGAAGTAATCAGCAACAATCGAGTGGGTCAATTATAGCTAAACTTTACACGGTCAGCAATGAGTCGGTAGCTATACGGTTAGCCACCAAAGACCAGATCGTTGCCATTATCTTCCTCAACGTAGACGCCAATACCTGCGATAAAATAACGCTCCGACCAGCCTATGATCAGTCTGGGAATTACATAGAACTGACAGACAAAGCAAATTAAACAGGTCGTAAGAAGGCCCGTTACGTACGTCCAATCGACAACTACATAGTCCTGCTGGGCTACCCGGCTGAAGCAGGAAGAGGCCAGTAAACCGGGCCTACACTCAGAATCGGCGAAACCTTGCTCGTTCGCCGATTTTTTGGGGTAGATTTGAGGAAAAATTGCCGTATGCGCGTCTCTATTGCCGTTTTTGCCGGGCTAGTAATCAGCTTATGGAGTGGATCAACGCACTGCTTGATGGCGCAGGCGGTGTGTGCTGACCGTTTATCGTTCACACCTGTTAGTCAGCCCAATCAGATCGAGTGGAACAAGTTTCCCGACTTTACCCTGCCCTTTCCGGTTATTTACGGGGGGCCCCGGTTCGCGGATCAACAGGCAAGCCCGCTTCGGCATGGATTCAGCCATCTGGTTACGGCGAAGGATAATGAGGTCGGCTCGCTCGTCACTGCCCGTCAGCGGGCTACCGTGTATTATGGCTTTGCTACAGGACTCAATCAGCCCTGGGAAACGCTGTCCAGCCCTTGGAACAATAGCCTGATCGCTTACCGCAGCAAGTGGGACAGTTACCTGGCCAGTCTGTCGGGTGGGCAAAAGAATGCGGCTGGATTATACATAATTCCATTCGACAGGCTGGCACTCGACATCGAACGCATACTGCCCAGTGATACGCGGATTCTGGCGCTCAAAAACGAATCGACGATACCGGTTATGTACCGTCAACTGTCGGACGCTGATTTTCTGGTAGCGTATAAAAATGCCATCCGGTCGCTCTACGCGGAGGGCATGTCGTACGTACGTCAGCACACGGACCTGACGAATACGAACGTCAGCAGTTATGCCGATACGCCCATTCTGAATACCTACCTCAACGTAATCGGTAATTCCTGGACGGACTGGACGACGAACCTGAATCGGGTCAATTACCTGGTCAAGGATTCAAGTGGTCGCGGGGTAGGGGGAGCGTATTACGATCAGCTGGACGCTCTGTCGCCATCGGCCTATTACTATTACGATTATCCGAATCCGCTGGCTCGTGACTATTTGCCGTATCTGCTGTTTCATGTGGAGGTGAACCGGGCGTGGAGTACCAAACCCGTTGTTCCGTGGGTGTGGCTGCGGTATCATGACAGTTCCAGCAGTTACCCGAACTTTATTCAGCCGTTTATGGCCGAAGCAACGGCTATTTTCCCCTTTTTCTCCGGGGCATCAGGGCTGTGGCTCTGGGAAAATCCCGGTTTGGAACAGACCCGAACGGATACCTACGCGGCTTACGAACACTTTACGCACGGTCTCTACCGGCTATCACGCTTTGCCGATATGTTTCAGGGGACTTATGAACTGGTTATCGAAACACCCGCCCGCGACTTAATGGACAAACAGTTGCCCGTTTGGCGGGGCGTGGTCAAGGATAATAAAATTCTGATCGCGGCACAAAACTCGTATGCGGCAAACGATACCCAGAAAACGAGTGTGACGGTTCGCTACAAAACCTGGCAGCAAACCATCGAACTGACGGGTCGCGAGGTTTATCTATGTCGATTTGACATGGGCATGGTGACCGCTACGGAAACGGATCTGGCATCGGTAACGGTATCGCCTAACCCGGCCAGCAGCGTAGTTACGGTAACATTTCCCCGCCTGCCAAACACACCGACCGAACTGGTGTTGTTAACGATACAGGGCCAGCTCGTGGTGAAGAAGACGGTCAGCCGCGCGAGCGAACAGTTACTCACTTCGCAGTTACCTGCCGGACTGTATGTCGTACGTATTCAAAACGAAACCGGAAGCCAGACGCAGCGAATTTTGATCACCCACTGATTATCCGACTGCGTTTTATCTTTTTACCGTAAGGGAAACATTAAAATCCGATCCTGCTCCCCTCTCCTGATCAGGCGGTCCGCCGTTGTGGGAGGGGCCGGGGACGGTCGGCCACTGCCGTGAGGTTATACTATGCCAAACCAACTAAGTAACGAAACCAGTCCCTACCTGCTCCAGCATGCCCACAATCCGGTCGACTGGTATCCGTGGGGAGAAGAAGCACTGAACCGGGCCGTAACGGAAAACAAACCGATTCTGGTGAGTATCGGCTATTCGGCCTGCCACTGGTGCCATGTGATGGAGCGCGAATCGTTCGAGAAAGACGAGGTCGCACGGGTGATGAACGAATCGTTTATCTGCATCAAAGTGGACCGGGAAGAACGCCCGGATGTTGATGCCATCTACATGGATGCCGTTCAGGCGATGGGGGTGCAGGGCGGCTGGCCGCTCAACGTGTTCCTGATGCCTGATGCGAAACCCTTCTACGGCGTTACCTATCTGCCGCAGAAAAACTGGGTGAACCTGTTGGGCAGCATTCGCGATGCCTACGTAGAGAATCGACCTGATCTGGAACAGTCGGCGGAGGGGTTCGCCCGTGAGCTAAACCTGACCGACGCCGATCGGTATGGGTTGACACAAACCGATCCCCTGTTTTCGCCGGAAACGCTCGACGTGCTCTATCGGAAAGTAGCCGTTAAAGCTGATGATGAAAAAGGGGGTATGCGTCGTGCGCCGAAATTCCCGATGCCCAGCATCTGGCGGTTTCTCCTACGCTATCATGACGCAACAACCGCTAAGTCATCCGTATCAGTTGTCAATGAGGTAGCACTCGATCAGGTTAAACTGACCCTTGACCGGATGGCGCTTGGTGGTATCTATGATCAACTGGGGGGCGGTTTTGCCCGGTATTCGACCGATGCGGATTGGTTCGCCCCCCATTTCGAGAAGATGCTCTATGACAATGGGCAACTCATCACACTATATGCCGAAGCGTATAGCCTGACCAAAAGCCCCTTGTACCGGCATGTCGTGTACCAGACTATCGGGTTTGCGCAACGCGAGTTATTAAGCCCTGACGGTGGTTTTTACTCCGCACTCGATGCGGACAGCGAGGGCGTGGAGGGCAAATTTTACACGTTTAACACACCGGAACTACGGGAAATCCTGGGTGATGACTACGACTGGTTTGCCGAGCTATACAACCTGACCGATGAAGGAAACTGGGAAGAGGGCCACCATGGACATGGCCACGATGGAAATGGCCACCATGGATATGGGCGCAATATACTGCACCGTACTGAATCGGATGAGTCTTTCGCCCAGCGCATGGGCTGGTCACTGGCTGATCTGAACGTTCGGCTGGATGCCACCCACGTCCGGCTGATGCGGGTGCGCGATGAGCGTATTCGTCCGGGACTGGACGATAAGATACTGTGTTCCTGGAATGGGCTGATGCTGAAAGGACTGGCTACGGCGTACCGGGTATTCGGTGAACCGGAGTTTCTGACGCTGGCGTTGCGACTGGCTTATTTCCTGCTCAAAAAAATGCGCGATAGCCGCAACGGACGACTCTGGCACACCTACAAGAACCGCGACGGCGGACCGAGCCGGGCGCGGCAGGCCGGTTTCCTGGACGATTACGCGGCTGTCATCGATGGGTTACTCGCGCTCTATCAGGCAACCTTCACCGAAAGCTGGCTGTCTGAAGCCGATCAGCTGACGAAATACGTGCTGGCTAACTTCGCCGACAGTGACCCATCCGCCGATGACTTGCTATTCTTCACCGACAAGAATGGGGAAGAGCTCATTGCCCGTCGCAAAGAATTGTTCGATAATGTGATTCCATCGTCAAATTCGATGATGGCCGAGAACTTATATACGTTGAGCTTACTTCTGGATCGATCCGCCTACGCAGAACGGGCTGACCGGATGCTAGGACGGGTGCAACCACTGGTTCAGCAAAACGCTGATTACCTGACCAATTGGGCCGCCCTGTTTGCGCTCCGGGTGCGACCAACCGCCGAAATTGCGATCATTGGCCCGGAGGCTGAGCAATACCGCCGTGAACTGGATGCCGAATTTTATCCGAATAAGGTTATCGTTGGCACAACCGGCAAAGGGGACTTACCTCTGTTGCAGCACCGGAGCACGATTGAGGGGAAGACCGCCGTGTACGTTTGCTATAATCGAGCCTGCCAATTGCCGGTTACGAGCGTAGCCGACGTGTGGACGTTGCTTCGGTAAAAAGAGTGATTAGCGAACGAGTGATTGAGTGACAAAGTGATAACGAAGCCTAGTTATCGAATGGCTGAAATCACTCAAACGCTCTTTCGCTCAATCACTCGTTCGCTAATCACCCCAAGCTGTCAGGATAAGCGTTCGGCGACCGCCATTGTTGCGGTGTTCACCAAGATAGATGCCCTGCCACGTTCCCAGATTCAGCCGCCCGTTCGTGATCGGGATGGTGACCGAGTGACCCAACATGGCCGCTTTCAGGTGAGCGGGCATATCATCGGAGCCTTCATAATCGTGCTGGTAATACGGCGCATTTTCGGGAACGGTCTTATTGAAAAAACGCTCGAAATCGCCCCGCACGGTTGGATCGGCATTTTCATTGATGGTCAGGCTGGCGGATGTGTGCTGGATGAACACCTGCAACAACCCAACCCGGATCTGTTGCAGGTCCGCAAATTCCCGCTCAACGATGCGGGTAATCAGGTGAAAACCGCGCGGATAGGCGGGCAGGTGAATGGTTTGCTGAAAAGTAGGCATATGATTCTGAACGGAGAGTAGTCACTGACCTTACAGAATCCGGTCCGAATTCTCGCTGACAAAACCACCCCACGCGCCTTTTTTTGTCTTCTTCCCGGAAACCGACGGCAGCGCGTTTTCGTGAAAATGGTGGCAGACCGCAATGGCCAGTGCGTCGGTAGCGTCGAAGAATTTAGGGTCCAGATCCTCCCGGAGCAGGTGACCGACCATCTGCGAAACCTGGTCTTTCGTTGCGTTTCCGTTGCCTGTCACCGACTGTTTGATGCGTCGGGGTGCGTACTCAACAATCGGGATATTGCGTGACAAAGCAGCCGCCATAACGACGCCCTGTGCCCGGCCCAACTTCAGCATGGCCTGTACGTTTTTACCGAAAAACGGGTCTTCAATCGCCATCTCGTCGGGATGATACTCGTCGATCAGACGCAGGATGGTTTCGTAGAGTTTCTGTAGCTTTAGCTGGTAGGTGCTATATTGAGTTAACTTTACGACGCCGTATTGGATCATAGTCATCGTCCCCGCTTTCACTGAAATGATGCCATAACCGGCAATTTGGGTGCCCGGATCGACCCCCAAAATTATTTTTTCCGGGATAACAGCGGCTGGTTTGGGAGTAATTATCATGAATGTGGCGTTGTGCTCTTTGCAAAGTAACGTGTTCTCATACGTTTTGTCGCTGAAACTAGCTAAAAAAATCGTCGTTTGGGGTAAAATCGTCGTCTTCGCCGGACTGGTGATCTATATCGGTTACGTCCTGCGACAGCAACGCTTCGACTGGACCGTCGTACAACGCCAGCTTCAAACCGTAGCCTATCCCGAACGATGGGCTATGGCCCTCTTCCTGCTAACACCCGTCAACTGGGGATTTGAAGCACTCAAGTGGCAAATCCTGCTTCGACGTGTTGAAAACGTCACGTTCTGGGCGGCTTACAAAGGTGTGTTAGCCGGTGTCGCGCTGGGGTTTGCCTTGCCTGCTCAGTTGGGCGATACCGCCGGGCGGGTACTGTCGTTGCGTATGAACCGAGCGGGAGCCGTGGGTGCGTCGCTGGTGTCGGGCGGTATGCAGTTTTACGTAGCACTGGTATTCGGTGCTGTCGCATGGGGACATCACCTGATGGTAGCACCGGATCGGGCAACGTCGGGCGGACAACTGCTACTGGTGATCTTGTCGCTGTTGTCCGGGTTGGGTGTTGTGTTCGGGTTGGTGCGCCGGCCAGTAATCGGTTGGCTGGAAAAGCGACCGGTCGCGGGTCGATTTGCGAAATACTGGACTGTAGCGGGGCAGTACGATAATCGAGAAATTGTTCTGGCGCTTGGTGCAGCTGCGACCCGCTATCTGGTTTTTTCAATTCAGTTTTATATGGCGTTACGGTTACTTGGCATAAACTTGCCAGTGCCCATATCTGCTTCGGGTATTGGTCTGGTCTTTCTGGCGAAAACGATTACCCCTGCGTTCAATCTGCTGAGTGATCTGGGCGTTCGGGAAGCCGCGTCGCTCTGGGTGTTTGCCCCGTTCGGCATACCGGCACCGGTCCTGCTGACGGCTACGTTGACGCTATGGCTTGCCAATGTGTTAACCCCGGTTCTCGTTGGCCTGATCTGGGTCTGGAAACTAAAACTGACTGCCGAATGATTGGTTTCTTGCTGGCGGTTAGCCTGCTGTATGCGTTATTTACCATTACGCTCTGGATCACCTGGCTGCGAATGCCTTCATTTACGCCTACCAGCAACCTGACCAGTGGCCCACGCCTGACGGTCATCATTCCCGTTCGTAACGAAGCCGCCAACATCGGTCTCCTGCTGGATGATTTAAGTCAGCAAACGTATGCCAATTTTGAGGTAATCGTGGCCGATGATTCCTCAACCGATCAGACATTAGCGATCGTTCAGGATTACGCGCGTCAGGCTACGTTTTTGCTGCGTCCGCTGGCCCTGGCCAATGAACGCACGGCGTCGCCTAAAAAGCGGGCCATTACCCAGAGCATTGCCGTTGCGCAGGGGACATTGATCATCACGACCGATGGCGATTGCCGCGTTGGCCCGGACTGGCTGGCAAGTTTTGCTTCATTCTATCAGAAAACGGGTTTTAATGTACTATCGGGACCGGTGACGTTTACAACCAATCAGGCTCTTACGGACTCCTTACAGACGGTAGAGTTTGCCAGTCTGATCGGGTCCGGTGCCTGCACGATGGCGCTCGGACGTCCAACGATGTGCAACGGGGCTAATCTGTGTTACGAGAAAGCGGCTTTTGTCGAAGTAGGCGGCTTTGCGGGTGTGGATCAGCTGGCGTCAGGTGACGACGAATTTCTGATGCACAAAATTGCGGCCCGCTACCCGGCTGGCATCGGATTTCTGAAAAGTGCGGAGGCCATTGTTACCACGCAGCCGCATCGGACATGGTCTGCTTTTTACAACCAGCGGAAACGTTGGGCCAGCAAATGGCGTATGTATCAGAACTGGGGACCAACTGTATTGGCGGTGTTCGTTTTTCTGAGCAATGCGGCTCCGGTACTGGCTGTTCTGGGC
The DNA here is from genome assembly GCF_010747415.1 of Spirosoma agri. Classification (NCBI taxonomy): domain Bacteria; kingdom Pseudomonadati; phylum Bacteroidota; class Cytophagia; order Cytophagales; family Cytophagaceae; genus Spirosoma; species Spirosoma agri. The sequence goes on from NZ_JAAGNZ010000001.1 coordinate 2,723,508, forward strand.
TGGTTGCTCGGATTTTTAAACGGAAATGCTACACTAATCGTTGTTGCGCTGAAGGTTGTGCCCGAGTTTTTGTTTTTACGACAGGTTCTTGTTTTTTTACAAAAAAAATCGTCAGTGGCCACGATTCCACTGACGCAGTTGATTTACCCATTCTACGTCGTATTCTTCGGGCTGGTGGCCCAGGGAAAAGGATACCACTGGAAGGGGCGAAAGCTTAGCTAACAGGCAGTACGCACTACAAATGGGGTGCCCCAAGCGGTGTATACTAGTTGCCATAAACGATAAACTGCTTTGTCATTGTTTCTGCACAAATCAAATTTTCTGTTCCGGACGGTTTACCCCGAATTCTGGTGGAAGGTCGAGGATAGGGTCGAACCGACGATTTATCTTACGTTCGACGATGGTCCTATTCCGCAAGTGACGGAGTTTGTGCTGGACCAACTGGACAAATATGCAGCGCAGGCAACGTTTTTCTGCATTGGTGATAACGTCCGGAAGCATCGGGATATGTTATATAAAGTACTCGAAGCCGGGCATATGGTCGGTAATCATACGTTCAATCACCTCAACGGTTGGAAAACGGACGATACCGTCTATCTGGAAAATATCCAAAAATGCCAGCAGGAGTTAGGTGTCGAAACGTCGCTTTTCCGGCCCCCGTATGGTCGGATCAAGAAGGCACAGGCTGCTGAGGTGATGGAACATTATTCTGTGGTGATGTGGGATGTGCTGACCGGGGATTTTGACCGGCGGCTACACCCGGATGTGTGCCTGCGCAAAACCATTCAGTATACCGAACCCGGCTCTATCGTTGTTTTCCACGATAGTCTGAAAGCATGGCCGACGATGCGCTATGTGTTGCCCCGGATGCTGGCTCATTTTGCCGAGCGAGGGTACTCATTCCGTGCGGTTCCGCAACCTGTTTATGCCGGATACTAACCACGGGGAACGCAGCATCAATCCATCGGTAAGTATCCTGATTGCAGCCCGTAACGAAGAAACAACGATTCTGCGTTGTCTGGAAGCCATTGCTCAACTCGACTTTCCGATTGATGACCTGGACGTACTCATCGGTAATGATCAATCCACGGATCAGACCGGGCCGATCGTAGCCGCTTTCATTGCGGATAAACCTCAGTTCCGGCTCGTGCCTTGCAACGAGTCGATAAACGAACTGCGGGGCAAAGCGAATGTGCTGGCTCAACTGGCCGCTCAAGCAACGGGCGACTTTTTCTTTTTTACGGATGCCGATACGGAAGTCCCTCATGAATGGGTACTGGAAATGCGTCGGCACTTGACGCCAGCGGTTGGTATTGTTTCCGGCATCACTCTCCCCGAAGGTCCTGCAATATTTCACAAACTTCAGGTCATCGACTGGCTTTATAACCTGACCCTGACCTATCTGGTGAGTAGTGCCGGGGTTCCGGTTACGGCAATGGGCAACAACATGGCAGTGAGCCGGAGCGCGTATGAATCCGTTGGCGGTTATGACGAACTGCCCTTTTCGGTCGTGGAAGATTACACGCTGTTCAAGGCCGTCGTACGCCAGGGTTTCGGTTTTCGAACCGTGGTGACTCCGCAGACCCTGGCGCGGACGAAAGCCGTCGATACGCTTCCGCAATTTTTACAGCAGCGCAAACGCTGGATGCGGGGAGCCGTTCAGTTGCCGGTCTGGATGGTTATTTCGCTGTATGTCCAGTATCTCGCTTTGCCGCTGTTGCTGTTGATCGGCTGGTTCAGTCCGGCACTGGCTATTGGGTTATACGTGGCAAAACTGTTTATCCAGACCTTTGTCATTTCGTTTGGAATAAACCGGTTGCGGCAAACCAAGTTATGGCCGTACGCGTTGCTATTTGATGCGTATCTGCTGATCATCGGCCCACTGTCGGTCTTATTTTACTGGCTACCTACGCCAATCAGCTGGAAAGGAAGAACCTATAACTAGCCATTTCTATAGTTAAGCGTAGCCTAAAGACGTACCACGGGTTTTAACCCGGTTGTGCATTAGTTGAGGAGCGGGTTAAAACCCATGACATGAGTACCTGCCGCCACTTTATAAATTGATTCGGCTGAACAACAGCCTATTGCCCGAAAAAGATGATACTCATTGACACACACGCGCACATTTACGATACCCAGTTTGACGAAGAACCCGGTCAGGGCGGGCGCGATGCGATGCTGGCGCGGGCCGAATCCGCGCAGATCAGCCAGATCTGGATGCCCAACTGCGCCCGCGAAACCGTTCCCGGTATGATGGCGCTTTCCGAACAATACCCGGATCGATGCCTGCCTATGATGGGCCTGCATCCGGCGTATGTCAACGACACCGTTGACGATGAACTGGCCGCTGTTGAAGACCACCTGAACCGAAACGCGTACATGGCCGTGGGCGAAATCGGACTGGATTTTTACTGGGATATGACCTTTGTGGACCAGCAGTTCGCTGCCTTCGACACGCAACTCCGTTGGGCAGCCGCCCAAAACCTGCCTGTCTCCATGCATACCCGGTCCGGCCATGATCGCAATGCATTCATGGAAGCCGCCGATGTGATTGAGCGACTGGCGCTGCCCGGACTAACCGGAATTTTCCATTGTTTCGTCGGCACCCTCGATGAAGCGAACCGCGCTATCGAGATGGGTTTCAAACTTGGTATCGGGGGCGTTAGTACCTTCAAGAATGGTGGTCTGGACAAAGTGTTGCCGCACGTCGGTCTAGAGCATCTGGTGCTGGAAACGGACGCCCCTTATCTGGCACCCGTACCGTATCGGGGCAAGCGCAATGAGCCAGCCTACATCAAACTCATTGCGCAGCGCGTGGCTGACCTGAAACAGATCAACATCGACGATGTGGCCCGACATACCACGTCGAATGCGTTATCACTGCTGCCCGCTCTGTACGCGAATCTGCTGCCACAATAAGGGTTGCTATGTAAGCCCGAAGTTCAGTTGTCAGTTGAAATTTACCTTGTCGTTAGTCAACATACCTCATCATTTTTACCGAATGCCTTACAAGACAGTTCGCATCAATCCTGTATTACCCAAACAGCCCCGCTCGTCCGTTCTAGTCATTTATACCGGTGGTACATTCGGCATGGTGTATGACCCGAAAGCAGGCCAGCTTATTCCGTTTAATTTTGAACAGGTGCTTGATCGCGTTCCTGAATTGAACCGTTTCGACTTTGAGATCACGATACTGACGCTTCCCGAGATCATCGACTCATCGAACATGAAACCCGCCGTTTGGGTAGAACTGGTTCGGTTGATCGAGGAGAACTACGACCAGTACGATAGTTTTGTAATCCTTCACGGGACCGATACGATGGCTTATACGGCTTCCGCGCTGAGCTTCATGCTCGTCGGATTGAACAAGCCGGTCATTCTGACGGGTGCCCAATTGCCCATTGGCGTCGCGCGTACCGATGCCCGTGAAAACTTCATCACCGCTCTGGAGATTGCTGCCGCTCTGGATACGGATTCGCCGACAGCGGGCCGTCCCGTTGTTTCCGAGGTGTGCGTTTATTTCAATTCATTTCTGTTGCGGGGAAATCGATCGACCAAGCACGAGAGCGTCCAGTTCAACGCGTTCACGTCCGAGAACTATCCGCCTTTAGCTACGGCAGGCGTCAGCATCGACTACAACCGCCCATATATTCGTCCCTACCAGCCGGATTGGTCGCTTCGGGTTCAGTCTGTACTCGACACGAACGTAACAATTCTGAAGTTGTTTCCGGGCATCACCCAACCGGTAGTCGAATCGATCGTGTCGATCAAAAATCTGCGGGGTGTTGTGCTCGAAACCTACGGCGCGGGCAATGCCCCAACGGATGACTGGTTCTTGACTACGCTCAAAGATGCCATTGATCGGGGCGTTGTCATCTTCAACGTATCGCAGTGCAATGGCGGACGCGTTACGCAGGGTCGTTATCAGACGAGTAAAATGCTCCAGCAGATCGGCGTCGTGAGCGGGAACGACATCACCACGGAAGCGGCCATCACGAAACTCATGATTGTGCTGGGTCAGGAACGTGATCCTGAGCAGGTACGTCGGTTACTGGCTCAACCGCTTAATGGTGAGATGAGCGAATAAGTCTGATTTTTTTACTCATGAAGTATTGTGTTGTAAAAAACAATCGCACATATTTGCACTCCCAAACGAAACAGAGAGCTGCCGGAGTGGTCGAACGGGTCTGATTCGAAATCAGAAGTACTCGCAAGGGTACCGGGGGTTCGAATCCCTCGCTCTCTGCCCGATTATGCGTAACATGCTATTTAGTAGCGTGTTACGCATTTTTGTTGTTAAGGGGTTTAGGGATTCCGGGTGACTGTTCCGGAGAAAAATGCCTGTCCGAACGCACCCTATGAATAAAAATTGGCTGGCCTGAAATGGAATTTGATGCGCCCGATAGTAATTTCGACTTTACCGGGACTTTATCAATACAGCCCAACCACAGGCCAGTTTATCCATGAGTTACCACTAATTTCTCACGTTTATGAACGGAACGATTAACCAGACATCGCTTGACGAATTGTACGATCAATTAATTTCGAACCGTGCTCCTTTACGCCTTGAACATCCGGCGGGCGAAAAAAAACAGGATGAGTTAGATGCTTATTTCCGCCGTTTAGTGTCGACCGCCAGAGCGTTAGCGGTTTACAAGAATTTCAATGGCGAGGGTGAATTTCTGGATGATTTTGATCGTCACAACACCAGCGACAGCGAAATCCGTGACTTCATGTTTGAGCATGACAAGACCTTTACGGACCTTATCGAGCGATACGAAGCTGAGACGAAAACAGCTGATTAGTGCCCTTTTAGGATTGTTTTGAATAGCCTTTCTTGGCCAAAATACACTCTACTTCGCTAAAGTCGGACAACTGTTTTAAAGAGTCGAAACCACTCTTTACAAGTCGATACTTTACCCTGTTGCAATATCCAGTAACGCTGGCTTAACCGCTGGCGTAGTACCCTATCCACGATAAACGATGAATGGTAACGATAAACAGCTGCGTCGGCAGTTGTTCCAGCTCCATCGTCTGCTCAAAAGCGGCATGATGACGACTGAATTGCTCGCCGATGCCCTACTTAATTTGCCCGACGAGCCGAAAAAGGTATTCCAGCAGTGTCTGAAACAACAGCTACGCGTTGAGTTGAACAAGCAATATGCCACCTGTCAGGTCTACCTGTTTCAGTATATGGAGATTTGGGCAGCGATTGAGAAGAAGTAACCCTCGTCGTTCCGAATCGACAACAGGTTTATTCCTCCACAAGCCGCGTTAATCCGGTCCACAAGCCAGTTGGTCGAAAAAAATGACGAGCGTGGGCGATCGGCATCTAGTTTTGATTCCATAGCACACGTAGTCATATGGTTCACTCTACCCTGGGTTTCGTTCACTTAATTGCTTCCTTATCAGCCATGCTGATGGGGACAATCGTCATCCTCAACCCCAAACGGGGAACGCTCCACAAACGCATGGGTTATGCGTATGTCCTCAGCATGCTGGTGCTTAACCTGACCGTGTTTCAAATCTATCATCTGTTTGGTCGCTTCGGTCCTTTCCACTGGCTGGCGATGCTAAGTCTGCTTTGCCTGTTCGGGGGCTTCATCCCGGCACTGATTCGTCGGCACGTTGCCAACTGGCTCCATTGGCATTACTACTTCATGACCTGGTCAGTAGCCGGGCTCTATGCCGCGTTTTGGGCCGAACTACTGACGCGCACACTACCCATGGGGCAGTTCTGGCCAATGGTGTTCGTCGCTACCGGCATAACGATGGGCATCAGTTCGTACCTGATTCGCAAACACGCTTCTCGCCTGCTGGCTTCTCATCAAGGGTGACCTGGCTAATCGGCATGGTACAACGACTTAACGTATAGTAAATCCGATTTGCCTGACACGAGAACGGTCCTGACTAATCCTGGAAGAAGGGAATAGTCAGGACCGTTCTGATTGGAACAAGTCTCCGACGGAAGAAAGTGCACAACAAAATAGCCCAAATAGGTAGATCTACGCGTTCTGGCGGTACATTTGGGGTTAAAAAATTGGTGATGTAGTTCTGGATAGGCATGTCTGGGGTATAGACACGGTTTCCGGCAGTGGGCCCGTTACGCGACGTAGCCCGCGACGAATGGTCTACGTACCGGGTGTTGCTAAGGCCAGCTAAATGCACGCATCCTGTTGACCGGCTGAATTCCGCTGTGATCAAGATCGTGAAGACAGCAGATACACCAATTTGACACGTTAAACGAATACTGGATTACTCTCTTACAACCTGCTATGCGTTCTGTTGCCCTCTTTTTTGCCCTTGTCAGTTTGTCCTGGCTGACGGTTGCCCAAACGCCAACACCCTATGGTGCCGTCCCATCGCCCCGCCAGTTGCAGTGGCATAAGTTGAAGTACTATGCCTTTGTGCACTTCAACATGAACACCTTCACCAATGAAGAGTGGGGGCACGGCACCGAAACTGCCGACCTGTTCAATCCGACGCAGCTCGATTGCCGACAGTGGGCGAAAGTCGCCAAAGAAGCGGGAATGGAAGGCATTGTCATTACGGCCAAACACCACGATGGTTTCTGCCTGTGGCCCAGTAAATTCACGGAACACTCGGTCAAAAACAGTAAATGGCGGGGAGGAAAGGGCGACGTACTTAAAGAGCTGTCGGCTGCCTGCAAGGAATATGGATTGAAATTTGGTGTATACCTCTCGCCCTGGGATCGAAACCACCCCGCCTACGGAACCCCGCAATACAACGAAATTTTCAAGAATACGCTCAAAGAAGTGTTGACCCAGTACGGTGACGTTTTCGAAGTGTGGTTCGACGGGGCCAATGGGGAAGGACCCAACGGCAAAAAGCAGGTTTACGACTGGCCGGGGTTCATCGCCACGGTGCGGCAGTATCAGCCGAACGCGGTCATTTTCAGCGACGCGGGCCCCGATATTCGCTGGGTGGGTAACGAAGATGGCTATGCGGGTGAAACCAACTGGGCTACCCTGAATCGGGATAAGGTATATCCGGGTTATCCGGATTACTGGGAGCTGACACCGGGTCATGAAGACGGTACGCATTGGGTGCCCACCGAAGTCAACTGCTCGATCCGGCCGGGCTGGTACTACCACGCCAGCGAAGACAACAACGTAAAGTCGCTGGAACATCTGGTCGATATTTATTACAGTTCGATTGGGCGCAATGGGAACTGGTTACTGAACCTACCCGTCGATCGGCGGGGGCTGGTCCATGAAAACGACGTTGCGCGACTTATGGAACTGAAAGCCTACACGGACAAAGCGTCGATTAATCTGGCTGGTGGCAAGGTGATTACGGCCAGCAGCGTTCTCAGTAAAGCCCCGACTTTTGCCGCCAGCAACATACTGGACAAAAGCCGGGATACGTACTGGGCAGCCGCCGACGGTGCCAAACAGGCTACACTCGACATTGATCTGGGGAAACCGACGACGCTCAATCGACTGCTCATTGAAGAATACATTGCCTTAGGGCAGCGGGTAAAAAAGTTTTCCGTGGCGGCCTGGCAGGACGGTAACTACCAAACCATTGCGCAGGGAACAACCATCGGCAATCGGCGCATACTGCGGTTCCCGGTTGTGACAACGAGCAAAATCCGGGTGACCATCGAGGAAGCCAAAGCCAGTCCGCTTATTCGCCACATCGAACTCTACAACGCCCCCGAACTTATCGTACCCCCGGTCATTAGCCGGAGCAAAGACGGGCTAGTGACCATCGCCTGTCCTCGCACGACTGATCCGGTCATTACCTACACGACCGATGGGTCTGAGCCAACGGCCAGCAGTCCCCGGTTCAGCCAGCCGTTTGCGCTGGTGCAGGGCGGCACCGTAAAAGCCCGCGCGTTCATCGATAACATGAAAAAAGCCAGCAGCCCTGTTTCCACGAACTTCGACATTAGCTCGACCAAATGGACGGTTGTGTCAGCCGGGACGGTACCCGTAAAGGGCATCGACCGCCTGATTGACGGGAATCCAATGACGTTCTGGCAGCAGCGTAAAGTAGGTGATGGACCTGTACCGGTGGTTCTTGATCTGGGTGAGACACTAATGCTGAACGGCTTTACATACCTGCCCCGGCAGGATGGCAGAAAAGAAGGTATCGTCTACAAATATGCTGTTTCGGTCAGCCAGGATGGACAAAACTGGTCGGCACCGGTTAGCCAGGGCGCGTTCAGCAACATCAATAACAACCCGGTCGGGCAGGCAGTCCGGTTCGATAAGGTGCAGCCAGCGCGTTATCTCAAATTCGAGGCCCTCGAAACAACAGGGGCAACCGATACCACCGTCGCCATTGCCGAACTCGGCATCCTGACGCGCTAAACGATATTCGTTAGCAACCAGACTTAAATTTTTGCCCACAGAGGCACAAAGAACACCGGACCTGGATGTATTGATAGTATCACCTGCTGAGCTCGATAGTCTCTGTGCTTCTGTGAAACGTTCCTTACTGTATAGCCATCAACTATGTTAAAACGGTTTATTTACATTACTGTCTCACTGCTTTCGGTGAGCCATCTTCAGGCCCAGACGAAGCCTGAGTCCACGACGTATTCCTTTACGAAAGGACTGGTCGCGCTGACCGGCAGCCGCTACGGGCGGGAAGCAATTTATGCTGATCCGCTGGCCTATCAACTGTATACCGGTACGCTTAAATCCCCAGCTGAAGGGGCGGTATTCGGCACCGACGAGCAGGGAAAGGAAATCAAATGGATGCCCGTCACCGCCGATAGCCTGAACCGGTTACGGCTTCGGGGAAATTTCCGGGGCAATGGGGGCGCACCCGCCGGCCCCGGCGTGGTAGCGGGTACACTGCGGGGTGGTATCGGTGGGGGCGGGGGCTATACCTACCTGACGTATCCATCGACCCGTGAACAGGTCGCTCTGCTGACTATCAAGGGAAACAGCAACGTCTACGTAAACGGTGAACTGCATATGGGCGATGCCTACAGCATGGGGTATCTGCACATTCCGGTAAAGCTCAAAAAAGGACTGAATGAGTTTTATGTGCGCGGTGTCATGATCACGGCCAGCCTGAATTTTTCGGATAAGTCCGCGTTATTGTTCACCGACGATCCCACGCTGCCCAGCATCCGGATAGGTGAATCGAATGCTTCGCTTCAGGGCGCTGTGGTCGTGGTCAATGCCGCGACGACCCCCCTGACTGGCTTGCAGATAAGCAGTAACGTGAACGGAAAGTCGCTGACAACCAGTCTGCCCGTCATTCCGGCCCTGTCGAGTCGAAAGGTAGCGTTTCGCTTCGATGGCAGTGGAGTTACCGCCAAAGGCCCACAATCCTGCGCGTTGACCCTTACGCAAAAAGGGAAGGTGCTCGATGCAGGTACGGTATCCGTGGAGGCCGTTCCTGCCGGTGCGTCATACAGCCAGACCTTTGTTAGCCAGATCGATGGCAGTTTGCAGTACTACGCTGTGACCCCCCAGTCATCGGTCACAACTGCCCCCTCGGCGCTGTTTCTGTCGGTACACGGGGCGGGTGTGGAAGCCAGTGGTCAGGCGCGGGCCTACAAAGCCAAAGACTGGGGTAATCTGGTGGCGGCTACCAATCGGCGGCCACGCGGCTTTAACTGGGAAGACTGGGGCCGGATCGATGCGCTGGAAGTGCTGACGATTGCGAAAAAACAATTTAAGCCAGACCCGCAGCACATATACCTGACTGGTCACTCGATGGGTGGACACGGGACCTGGTTCCTGGGGGCTACCTATCCCGATAAATGGGCAGCTATTGCGCCTTGTGCGGGTTATCCGACGTTGAAAGAATACGGTTCCGCCGATGGGGTGATTCCGGATTCCAGTACGAATCCACTGGAAAAGATGCTGTTACGGTCCGGCAATCAGAGCGACGTGCTGAAACTGACGAGCAACTACAAACCACTAGGTATTTATGTTCTCCACGGCGATGCTGACCGGACGGTGCCCGTTACCTACGCGCGTCAGATGCGTAAACTCCTGGGCGAATCGCAACCCGATATGAGCTACTACGAATACCCCGGCGGTAGTCACTGGTTCGGCGACGAGAGCGTTGACTGGAAACCTTTGTTCGATTTTTTCAAATGGCATCAGATTGCTGTCGATTCTACGGTGAACGCGATCGATTTCACGACGGCCAATCCCGGCATCTCATCGACATACCGGTGGGCAACTATTGAACAGCAAAACCAGCCGCTTCTCTACAGTCGGATGCAACTCAACCGGAAGGGACGGTCCATTACGGGTACGACGGCCAATGTAGCGCTCCTGAAACTGGCCCTTGATGGATTCGGCGCGCAAACGCCCCTGACAATTACGCTCGACGGAACTCCGGCGCTGACGTACACGACGACCAGTGCGCAGGACTCCTTATTTTTACGCCGGGAAAACGGGCAGTGGAAGCAGACGCAACGGCCCGATGCGAGCCAGAAAGGACCCCATCGGAATGGTACGTTCAAAGAGGCATTCAACAACCGCATGGTGTTTGTGTATGGGACAAAGGGCACGAAGGAGGAAAATGACTGGAACTGGCAGAAAGCTCGCTACGATGCTGAAACCTGGTATTACCGGGGCAACGGGGCCATCGACATCATCGCCGATACGGATTTTTCGCTGGCAAAATACGCCGACCGAGGAGTCGTTCTGTTCGGTAACGCGACCAACAATGCCGCCTGGCCAGCACTGTTGGCCGATTGCCCGATTCAGCTGGAGCGCAATCGCATTCGGGCCGGGAGCCAGCAATGGCAGGGCGATGATGTAGCCACCTATTTTGTCTGGCCCATTAAAAGCTCAAAAACGGCCTCGGTCGCGGTCGTTGGCGGAACGGGGCTGAAGGGCATGAAGGCTGCTTCGGCCAACCAGTACTTCGCCGGAGCCAGTGGTTTTCCTGACTTCATGATTTTCGGCCTGGATATGGTTCGGGATGGGAGCAAGGGCGTTCGGATGGCGGGCTTCTTTGATAACGACTGGAAGCTAACGCCGGAACTCATCTCCGTCAATGAGCAGAAGGACGGGGATAAGTAGGGTACTCGATGCGTCGTATCTCCGAGATACGACGCATCGAGTACCCTATTCGTAACGCTGGTAAATTATTTAGAAGCTAACTCATTTCGTTCAATGATCCGATTATATTTCCTGTTGTTTGTCCTGTTTAGTACCGCAACCATTCGGGCGCAGGACGGTGCCCAGCGGTATCCGCTCATTCCCTACCCAACGACGCTAATCCCTGCATCGGGCCAATTTGCTGTTACGGCTCAAACTGCGCTGATCGTGCAGGATAATCGGTTTAGCGGTGAAGCCAAGCAATTACAGACATTGCTGGAACCGGCTCTGGGCAACCGTCTGCCAACTACAGGAACTGGTTCGAAAATTGTGCTTCAACATGATGCCTCCATCACGAATCCGGAAGGCTACGCTCTGACAATTACGCCCCGGCAGGTGACGCTCAAAGCCAGCCAGCCCGTCGGCATGTTTCGGGCTGTTCAGACCATCCGCCAGTTGTTGCCGGTAGCCATTGAAAAACCGGAAAAGCCACGGGCATCGCTAACCCTGCCCGCGGTGCAGATTCAGGATCAACCCGCCTACGCCTGGCGGGGTATGCACCTCGACGTGTCGCGGCATTTCTATTCCATCGATTATCTGCAACGGTTCATCGATCGGCTGGCGCTGTATAAGTTCAATAAATTTCACCTGCACCTCACCGACGACCAGGGCTGGCGTCTGGAAATCAAAGCCTATCCCAAACTGACCACCGAAGCCGCCTGGCGCACGTTCAACAATCAGGATTCGGTCGTCTTGAAGCGGGCTGTCACCAATCCCGACTTCGACCTGCCCAAGCAGTTCATTCGCCAGCAGAACGGGCAAACGCAGTACGGCGGCTTTTACACCCAGACCCAGATGCGCGACCTGATTGCCTACGCAGCCGCGCGGCACGTTGAGATCATTCCCGAGATCGATATGCCCGGCCACCTGAGTGCCGCCATCAAAGCGTATCCATTCCTGAGCTGTACGGGTCAGCCGGGTATGGGTAAAACGTTTTCGGTCCCCATCTGCCCCTGCAACGAACCAACGTACACGTTCATGGAGGCCGTGCTGAGCGAAGTGATTGCGCTGTTTCCAAGCCAGTATGTTCACATTGGGGCCGATGAAGTGGAGAAGTCGACCTGGTCGCAGTCGGCGGCTTGTCAGGCGCTGATGAAGCGGGAGAACATAAAGAACGTCGAGGAATTGCAGAGTTATTTCGTGCATCGGATCGAGACGTTCGTGCAGTCGAAAGGCAAGAAATTGATGGTCTGGGATGACGCGCTCGAAGGGGGACTTAAGCCGTCGACGGCGGTGATGTACTGGCGTAGCTGGGTAAAAGACGCGCCCGTCAAAGCCGCGCAGAATGGTAATGATGTTGTGATGACGCCGGTCAGCAACTTGTATTTTGATAGCCCTCCGGGTATTCAGTCGGTCGAAAATGTGTACAACATTGCCGTTGTGCCCGAGGGTGTGACCGCCGGGCAGGTGAAGCAGTTTCTGGGGGCTCAGGCCAACATCTGGACCGAATATATCCCGACCGAAAATCGCGTCGATTACATGGCTATGCCCCGCATGACGGCACTGTCGGAAGTGGTCTGGACGGCCAAAAAAGACTATCCATCCTACCAGAAGCGGCTTTTACAGCACTTCCTGCGTATGGAAACGATGGGCATTCATTACCGGCTACCCGACCTGACGGGTTTCGCCGAAGAGAACGTGTTTGTCGATAAGGCGACGTTGCGGATTAAAAAACCGCTGGACAGCTATATCCTTCGCTACACGACCGATGGGAAACAACCCCAGGCGAATTCGCCCAAACTACCCGCTGATTTCGTCATTTCGACGCCACAAACGGTTAACGTAGCGGCTTTTACGCCATCGGGCGTCCGGGGCGATGTATATTCGCTACGCTACCAGCAGCAGGCCTACGCAACACCTGTCAGCGCAGCCAAACTGGGCCCCGGTTTGACCTGCTTTTATTTTAAGAAACAGTTCAAGGAAACGAAACTGATGAATGATCTGAAGGCCGACAGCACGTACACCATCAACAATGTCGTGGTGCCCAAATCGGTGACTGCGCCTAGCTTCGGGATTCAGTTTTGGGGCAACCTGACCGTACCCGAAACCGGTATTTACAGCTTTTTCTACACCTGCGACGACGGGGGCGTTCTACGCATTGCCGACCGGCTGGTGGTCGATAACGACGGAAATCATTTCCCCATCGAAAAAAGTGGACAAGTTGCGCTGCAAAAAGGGACGCACCCGTTCCGGGCGGCCTTTATCGAAGGCGGGGGCGGCTTCACACTCAAACTGAAATACAGCCTGAACGGCTCCGAGCCAATGGCTATTCCAGATAGCTGGTTTAGCCATTAATGTACAGCATAAGGTGACTTATGGATAAGCGCTACTTTATCCATAAGTCACCTTTACACATCAATACCAGGTCTTACCGGCCATCTTTGTCGTCGTTGCTGATCTTCTTGCCTTTCTTTGCGCCACCCGCATTCATTTGCCCGAATCGCCATTCGAAGGTGAGCCGCACCGAACGACGGTACGAATAAAAGCGGGATTCGGACTCGAAGGTCGGGGCCGATTGCCGATTCGTCTGGTTTATGACCTGAATAAACGGATTATTCAAGCCCAGCGTCAGACTAGCCTGCTTGTTCATGAACTCGCGTTTGGCCGACAGGCTGTGCCAGTAAAATCCCGTGTTGGTGCCCTGTAGGCTAATCCAGCCTGAACTGTAGTTGCCATTGGCCTGAAGGGTATAATTGGGCGTAAGCTTATAACTCGTATTCATGTTGACGCTCCACACCAGCCCGCTATTGCCCTGATTGAGGGCCGGGCTGAACAGGTCGACATAGCGAATGTCGCCACCAGCGTTCAGATTCCAGTTTTTGATCGGTTGGCTGCTCACGTTTACGTTCAGGCCCATTGTTTTGCGTTGTGCAATGTTCTGGGGTTTGCTGGTAGAAACGCCCGCAGCATCGACCGTTGCGATGTAATCGATGGCATTGTTGGTTACCCGCCAGTACAGGGCCGAATTCAGGGATAGCCCTTTCTTGGTGCTGGTGCTGTAGGCCAGTTCGGTTGCGTGGCTCAGCTCGGGATTCAGGTAGGGGTTCCCCGTCTGAATGTTTTTGGGATCACTTTGATTGAGCCACGGATTTAGATACCAGACCATCGGACGTTGGATACGTTGCGTGTAACTAACCTTGATGGTGTGTGTCTTGAGGGTTTTGGCTACCGTAATGCTCGGAATCAGGTTCGTGTACTGGGTCGCCAGTTTGGTTTGTGTTGTCAAAAAATCACCCTTGATGTCAGTGTGTTCAAAGCGGGCACCAGCGTTGAGACTCCATTTCCGCTTCGAGTCGATCCGCAGAGCCGTGTAGCCCGAATAGATCCGTTGCGTGTAAGAGAAATCGTTTGATTGTGCGGAGTCGATCACCAGCGGACTTTGCCCATCCAGCGACTGCGAGACCCGGTATTCACTACCAATATCGCGCAGAATGCTTTTCGCACCGATCTCAAGTTTGATGTTGGTCGTGTCTTTCCGGCCATTCAGTGTAAACGGATGGGTATAGTCCGTCTGAAACGTGTATTCTTTGTTGCGGCTGTAATTGCTGCTGTGCTGCCGGTAGATGGGCGATTCGGAGGCTGCGTAGCGATCCGTATCGTAGAAGTAATTATCGGGCATCCGGCTGTACTGGGTGAGCAGCGAAAACTCCTGTCCGGGCTTCTTGAACGATTTTGTATAGCCTAAATCGAGCTGGCCGTTGCCGTACGGATTTTTGAACCGAGTATCGTTCCGAAAGGCTTGTAGCTCATCCCCCGCCGGATTCGTCAGCCGGTTTTGCACGATGCTGTTGTTGGGGTAATAACCACCCCAGACGTTGGCGGCAAAATTGATGTGATTGGTCGAATCAGGATCATAATCGACACTCATTTCGCCGTATCCACCCGTACCGGTATTGTCGGCCGTGCTCTGTTGGGTTAGGATACTCAGCGGCTGGCTCGGCCCGTCGCTGCTGGGTAGCAGGTTGGTACGCACGGATTGGTTTTCCCGTTTGTTACGAAACTGGTATCCATTGGCGGATAGGGTAAGTCCAAACTTCTTCTTTCTCAGATTCAGGCTCGTACCCACGCCCCGATTGAAATTGCCCGCCGTCACCGAAGCCGTGCCATTGAAGCCCTGGAGCGCTTTTTTGGTGATGATATTGATGATGCCGGCCGACCCTTCGGCGTCGTATTTGGCCCCCGGACTGGTAATGACTTCGATGGACTTGATGACATTGGCAGGCATTTGGCGCAGGGCATCGGCCAGATTTCGGGCCATCATGGCCGAGGGTTTTCCGTTGATAAGCACCTTGATATTTCCATTGCCCCGCATCTGTACGTTGCCATCCATATCCACGCTCAGGGTAGGCACTTTTCGTAGTACGTCGGCGGCCGTACCACCCGCATTGGAAATATCTTTTTCGGCGTTGTAGACCAGCCGATCGCCTTTATCTTCGACAATGGCTTTCTGCCCCGCAACGGTTACTTCCCCCAGGGTCTTTCCCTCCGCAGTAATCAGGATAGATCCCAGCTGGATAGTCGGACGCTCGGCGGTGAGTGAAACCGGCAGGCTTTTACTTCGGTAGCCCACAAACGATACGACCAAGCGATAACTGCCCAGGGCCAGACTAGGCAAAACAAACGAGCCTGCACCGTCGGTTGTGGTCCCGGTGATCAATTTTTGGCCATCCATAAGGGCCACGGTGGCAAACGGAACGGGTTTGGCCGTTGTTGAATCGGTTAGCGAGCCGGTCAGCTTACCGAGGGTAGGGGCTTGGGAAAAGGCACGGGCGAGCCCAACGCCAAGCAGAAGCAGCGTGAACAGATGTTTCATCGTAAAGGGAAATAAGAAGGAGGAACCTGTTAGAAGCGAGCCATCAAGCCAGCAGGATTAAAGGTGGTGGGCAACGGGGACGGGGCGCGTAATCCGGTTTTACGCGTATCCGTTCAGGTTGATTGAAAGATGGTAATGCGTTTACGTATGTTGCATCCTTCGTTAAAAAAAATCTAGATTTTGCTAATTTTCGGCGAACCCGTCGATCGTCTTAACGGTCAGGATACCCCGTAAACGCCTGACTACAGCGAAGACGATCGAACGGGCAATGCATTACAGTGTCGGGTAGTTTTTTTTGCCAGGCTGCTGGCTGTTAACTTCGTAGGGTTTCTGTGACGCAGGAGTCTCCCCGGACGAATAGCCTAGTCGTGAGTATGCTGTAATGTGAATCAACTGTTAGCTAGTGCCGATCAAAAAAGCAAGATTGCTTTTTTTCTGTCATTCCAACGACAGGACCGGGCCGCCGGGATGATAGGAAAATCGAGAAACGTTGCTTTATCCATAACGCTCACTACATGATCGACAACGAAACAAACCGCCTGTCCCGACTGGTCTCGTTACTAACCTTGCTGCAAACGAAACGAACCGTAACCGCCGGTGAATTAGCCAATCGTTTTTCGGTCAGTACGCGGACCATTTACCGCGATATACGAACCCTCGAAAGCGCGGGAATCCCCGTGGTGACCCAGGACGGAAAAGGCTATGCCATGCTGGATGGGTATCGACTGCCACCGGTCATGTTCACGCGCGAAGAAGCCATCGCTCTGCTTACGGCGGAAAAGATGACCGCTCAGCTCACCGACGCGATCACTGCTCAGCGATTCGGCACAGCGATGGACAAGCTGCGCGCCGTGCTGAAGCGTGCCGACCGCGATCACCTCGAAACCATCACCCCCCACATTCAGGTACTGGCACCAACCGGCCAGCCTGATCCCCCGAACGCTTACCAGCAACTGATGGCTGCCGCTACGGCTCGTCGGGTGGTACACCTCCACTACTGGTCGGCTGATTCCGGCTTACCCACCACGCGCGACATCGAACCCATTGGCCTTTACCTGAGTCAGCAGTGGCACGTCGTAGCCTATTGCCGGCTGCGTCAGGCGTTTCGGGATTTTCGGCTCGACCGCATTCAGCAGTTAGCCGTGCGTGACGAAGTTTTTGTGGCCCGCCCTGAAACATTGCAGCACTATTGGGAGAAAGAGGCCAGTCGGCAGGGTAAGGATAAGGTCGTTATTCATGTTCAAGCCGCTGCGGTGCTGCCTGCTTCAGCGCAACACTTGCAGGATACCAAGCACCACTATGGCTGGACGCACGATCAGTCCCTATCGGACGGGGTTGTCGAAATGACGTTTTTAGTTGGCTCACTGCCTTATATGGCAGCCTGGCTGCTACCGTACGCAGGTGCCGTAACCATCCGAGAACCACACGCGTTGCGGGAACACCTGCGCGAACTCGCCCAGCGGGCCTACGATTTTTTTTGCGTGTCCGATCAGGGTATGACATAAGGCTGTCAGTGGGTGTCACGACCTTTGTAAAGTCAGAGGACGAACGGCCTCATCGAGTCAAACGCAAATGAACAGCACAGTGGAAAAACGAACAATTGATCCGTGGAAATGGGGTGAGTATACAAACTCGGCGCAGGCCGTTGAGGTCAGACAGCCCGAAGGCACACTCTACTGCTCGGGGCAGGTAGCCATCGACGCCAATGGGCAGGTCCGCGACGCCGATATGAGAACCCAGTTGGTACAGACTATTCAAAACGTGGAGCAACTGATCAGCGAGGCTGGCTACGACTGCAAAAATATTGTCCGGCTGAACGTGTTTACTACCTCAACGGCCGAATTTTTTACGACCTGCGTGGACGTCTACCAAAATTTTACGGCTAAACATGGCATGAAGCAGGCGACTACGCTGGTTGAAGTGAAAGGCCTATACCAGACCGCAACCGTCGAACTGGAAGCTACCGTAGTGAAATAGAAATTTGGCTAGTTTTGCCTGGAAGAACGCTGTTCTATCGACGCGAAAACACCACAACGAATGGGATCGGCAGAAAAAGAAACTGGAACTGTTTGCCCGACCAATCGGCAACAATGGCGGGAATGGCTGCAAGCGAATCACGCTGAAAAGCAATCCGTTTGGTTGATTTACCACAAAAAGAAATCAGCGAGTTCAGGAATCGTTTATACCGATGCGGTCGATGAAGCGCTTTGTTTCGGGTGGATCGACAGCCAGTCTAAACCATTGGATCAGGAAACGTACAGGCAGTTTTTCAGCCGGCGAAAACCAGCGAGTGTGTGGTCGAGAATCAACAAAGAAAAGGTTCAGCGACTCATCAGCGAAGGACGCATGACTCCGGCGGGTTTGGCCGCCATCGACCGGGCAAAAGAGAATGGTTCCTGGACGATGCTGGATGAAGTCGAGCAGCTGATCATCCCCACGGACCTGGAGCAGGCATTCGAACAGAAACCGAACGCCAAAAACTATTTCCTGAGTCTGTGCCGGTCCGACAAACGCGCTATTTTACAATGGCTTGTGCTCGCCAAACGGGAAGAGACGCGGCAAAATCGAATCACTGAACTGGTCGAGCTAGCTGATCGGAGGCTGAAGCCCAAACTACTGCAAGGGGCGAAAAAACGGGCCGTTGTTGCAGAGAAGCCGGCGACGGATCACCCTGATCTACTCGCCTGATTTTTCGAATAATCCCATAAAAAAACGGCCATCCCCAACAGGATCGGCCGTTTTTTATGATGAACGCCAAAGGCTGAGCTTACTTCTTCGCCGAAGCAATCAGATCGTTGGCCATTTTTACGTAATCCGCGTTTTTTGCTTCGGTCGCCAACGCCACCGTTTTCTCCGCGCTGGCAATCGCATTCGCTTTCTCTTTCAATTTTAGCTCGATCCGGGCTTTCAGCAACATTACCCAGAAGGCTTTCGGGTTTTGTTCGGTGGCTTTGGTTACCCAGCCGAGAGCCTGTTTCAAATCCCGATTGGTGTCGTAATAATAACTGGCAGCCTCAAAGTAGGCAGGCTTGTCAGACGCCAGCGAAGCCTCGATGTTCTTCACGATCGTTTGATCAATATCGGCTGTGATCGTGACGGGCACGCGGGTTTTATCCCACATGATTTCCAGCACGGCCGAGTTAGGCAGAATGTCGGCGATGTTGATGGTAAATGTTTCAACTTTATTGGCCAGCGTCGTTGGTTTCACCTGAACCCGCACGACTTCGTTTTCCTTTTTGTAGTCGCCGACGTTAGCGCCCAGAGCCAGGTCTTTGGACAGCATGACCTCCCAGCTCGTCTTCCCCGGAATGGTGAATAACCCGTAGGTACCCGCTTTCACCTCTTTGCCTTCCAGCTTCACATCCGACGAGAAGGTGATTTTGGAAGTGGCGTTGGCTCCGGTACGCCACACTTTATCATAAGGAACCAGATCGCCGAAGATAGCGCGTCCTTTAACCGCTGGTCGGGAATAGTCGAGCGTAATATCACCCAGTGCGAAACTTTGCTTAGTGGTCTGTGCAGGGCTGGCGGCTGGTACTCTAAGCTGCGCCTGAACGGTTGAGAGTGAGCTGGTTGTAAGGAAAAGGGCTAAGGCAACGGCTGGGAAACGTAGACTCTTCATGACGAAGGAATAATGAATTTGAGTGTTATAAGTTTATTTTCTGAAACCCAAAGGTACAGATAATTGCGGCTGTAAACTTGGGTCGGGCGAAGGAGCGTCAAATTCGTAGTAGCCCCCCTGTCATCTTACGGCTGTTGGGAAACACCAACTGCGTCAGCAACCGGATAATTTGTCGTTCTATTATTTTTATATATAAGAAAATTATATATTTTTGTTTGAAAGTTAACTGTTGACGTAATCGACTAAGCCGTATGGACGCAGCGAATGGAGACTATTTACGGGGTACACTCAAAACGATTGTGCTTCGGTTGTTAGCCCAGCAGGGACGAATGTATGGGTACGAAATCACGCAGGCCGTCGAAGAACGTACGGGTGGCGAACTAACGCTCACGTTTGGTGCGCTTTACCCAGTACTTCACAAGCTGGAAGACGAAGGCTTATTGGTTACCCAAAGCCAGGAAGTTGATGGGCGGCTGCGCAAATACTACCTGCTTACCCCAACGGGCAGTGAAGTAGCGATTCGCAAAGCCGATGAATTTGAACGGTTTATTCAGCTGATGCGGCTGCTCATCCGGCCCACACCCGATGTAGCTTTCGGGCAATAAGTCATCCCGTATTTTCCTTCACCCAGATCGCTATTGATTTATGAACAAACTGTCACGCGCCCAACTCGACCGCTTAACACAGCACATCCAGCAGACGAAGCCGCATGAGGCACTACAAGCCGAACTCGTCGATCATATTGCCTCCCAGATTGAGCAGCGGATGGATCAGGGATACGATTTTTCGACGGCGTTTGAACAGGTTATGCAACAGGCGAACCCACAAGCCCTGGACCAGCTCAAGCAAGTATACCTTCAGGAATTCGGTATCAGGCATTCGCAGCTAACATCGACACCTTTACGGGTAGGGATTCGGTCAAAACGTCGTCCCGATACCAAGCCCTTTCGGTACATGCTACTCTCCAGCGTGCTCACCTTTTTGATACTCATGGTTTTTTTGATCGTGGTTAGTCGTCCCCTGTCCATACCCATAGACGCGTTCCAAACCGCCTGGAAGGCCGGACTGGCGGGGTTAGTTGGTGTATTCATCGTTCGTTGGTGGCTAGCGCGCAGGCTCCGCAAACCGAAACGACTGCAGACGGTCTGACCGCGGGTTTACCTAGATGACTAAGTTGTCCTAACTCCCTTTTCCAATGGTGATTCATTACCTCACGGTGGCCCGGCGTCACTTGTGGCAACATTGGCGTGTCAATCTCATTAGCCTGCTGGGTCTGGCGGTGGGGTTAGCCAGTGGCCTGGTGCTGTTTTTAGTGGTCAACTACCTCTTTAGCTTTGATCGCTATCACCCGCATCTGGACCGAACCTACTGGATTGTAACCGACATCAAGCGGGAAACCGTCAACCCAACCGACGCAGCCCCCCGCCCGCTGGCGGAGGTACTCCGGCGCGACTATGCCTTTGTAGAAAGTGCAGTCCGGCTGGAAACGTTCTTTGGGCGAACCCTGATCGTTCCGAATGGACAGGGCGGTTGGATCAAAAAGTTCGCGGAGGCTCGTACCGTTTGCTTTACCGAGCCTCAGTATTTTGACTTGTTTGGCGTAGAGTGGGTGAGCGGTAACCGGCAAACGGCACTGGCTGCTCCGAATACCATTGTGCTTAGTGAACAGTATGCCCGTAAATATTTCGATACCGCACCGGCCTTGGGGCGAACCATTCGGCTAGACAATCGAACCGACCTGACGGTAACGGGCATTGTCAGGAACCCGCCCGCCAATACCCAGCTTCGGTACGATGCTTTTGTCTCATACGCCACCATTCCCGTCCTCGAAGGGCAACATGCGTTGGCCGACTGGCAGGGGCTACAAGCTATGTGCTTCGTACGACTGCGGGAGGGAACTAATCCCGACCTACTCAATCGAAGTTTACCGGTCATTCGGCGTAAAAATCTACCAGCTCAGCACGTTAACCAATTTGATTATAAGGTCTTGCCGCTGGCAGAACTGAACCATCAGCGCAGTGGTACGGCTCCGCGTTCAGTGCTCTACGCACTGATTGGGGTAGGGGTGCTCCTTGTGCTGGCTGGCTGCGTCAATTTTATTAACCTGGCGACGGCCCGGGCGCTCAAACGGGCGCGGGAGGTGGGTGTTCGCAAAGTGATGGGTAGCACGCATTGGCAACTGATCGGTCAGTTCATGCTGGAAACCGCCTTGCTGGTACTACTCGCGGTGCTTGTCGCTTTGGTGCTGACCCAGCTAAGCGTACCGCTGGTCAATCGAACCCTGGCCGCGAACGTTGAAATGCTCCATCCGGATCTGTCCATTGGCGATGTGATTCAGCCGCGGGCCATGGGGTGGTTTCTGGGTCTGATCGGTGGCGTTATTATTCTTTCGGGCCTGTATCCGGCCTTCGTGCTGGCCCGTTTCAATCCGGCAACGGCACTCACGAACCGACCAGCAACTCGACTTGCAGGCGGGCTAACCGTTCGGCAGATACTTATTCTGGGTCAGTTTGTGCTGATGTACTTGTTCATCCTGGGCGTGCTGGTCATTACGACGCAACTTCGGCATATGCAAAAAGTACCCTGGGGTTTTCGACACGACCCGGCGCTGGTCGTTTTTCTGCCCCAGCAGGGGGGCGTTCCTATGTCGGTCTTACGAGAACAGTGGAAGCGTATTCCAGGCGTTGAGGAAGTGGCTTTCGGAAGCGATCTGCCCGCGTCGCCCCACAACTGGCCCAATCCATTCAGCTACCACACCGCGACCGAACCCGAATCCTTCGAAACCCGCGTACGGGCGGTGGATGAAAACTACCTGTCCGTTTTCGACTTGTCGCTGGTGGCGGGTCGGAACGTCCGGTCCCCCGACACGACCGGGCGCGAGGTGCTGGTCAATGAGACACTGGTAAAGCAGTTAGGCGTTGTCTCGCCCGCAGCCATCCTGGGTAAACCCATCCGGCTGAAAGATGCCGATCGGGTTATCGTTGGCATTGTGCGCGACTTCCGTAGTGGTGATTTGCACCAACCCGTTTTGCCCATAACGCTGATTCATGACCTCCCGCATAGCCGGGCAGCGGTGCTGCGTCTAAGTCCGGCCTACTCCGACCAGACCCGGCAGGCCATTCAGCGGGTGTGGGACAAGGTGTTGCCGGATCAGGTCTATCATGCCGAAACGCTAACCGATCTGATGCAACACTTTACCGAAACGGAGCGATTGTTGGGGGGACTGGCCCAGGCGTTCGCGCTGGTAGCCATTGGTCTGAGTTGCCTGGGTTTGTACGGACTTGTGACTTTCCTGAGCGAAACCAAAGCTAAAGAAATTGGCGTTCGCCGGGTACTCGGTGCCCGCACGACCCAACTCCTTTGGGTATTAGGCCGGGAGTTCGGCAAACTACTTGGTCTGGGCTTTCTGGTAGCGGCACCGGTTGGGGCGTGGGCTTTGTCGGGTTGGCTTCAACAATACGCGTACCGAATTCCGGTAAGCGGTTGGCTGGTGGTGGCAACTTTTCTGCTGACCGGGCTGATAACCGCGCTGACCGTTTTCCGTCAGGCCCTGAGCGCTGCCCGTATCAATCCGGTTTACTACCTCAAAAGTGAATAACCGACTGTTCTATTCGTCCAAAATGGAGGCTGGTCGGTACACGGCAGTCTTTCGTTCCTACGTTTATTTATTCTCCTTTTCTGCTTATGAAAGTTCTTACGGTTTGTTTCTTGCTAATAAGCTTATTCACGTCCGCTCAGTCCAAAACGCGTGAGCGCCTGAAAAGGGCTCAGGCGGCAACTTCAACGGTTGACATTTTATGGGATACCGCTGGTGTTCCTCACATCTATGGGCAAACGCTGGAAGCCATGTACTACGGCTTCGGGTACGCTCAGATGCAGAACCACGCGAACCTGTTGCTTCAATTGTACGGGCAGGCACGGGGCCGGGCGGCTGAATACTGGGGACCCGCCTATCTGGACTCGGACAAAATCATAACCCTGTTTGGCGTACCTCAGCAGGCGCAGCAGCAATATACCCAGCAGGAAGCAGCCTATAAACCGTGTCTGGACCGCTTCGTCGACGGGCTGAATGCGTATGCCAACGCACATCCGGAAGCTATCGGACCCGAATTTAGTCAGGTACTGCCGATCAAACCGCAGGACGTACTAGCCCATATCAGTCGCGTGCTGGTGCTCGAATTTGTTGGCGGATACGAGGCCGGGGCGGCCCGCGTGATGCTGCCGGGTTCGAATGCCTACGCGATTGCACCCGCCAAATCAGCGTCGAAAAAAGCGATGCTGATGGCAAACCCGCATCTGCCCTGGGAGGGATTCTTTCTGTTCTTCGAAGCGCATCTGAACGGACCCGATTTCATGGCGTATGGGGCTTCGCTGGTCGGTCAGCCGGTGCTCAACATTGCTTTCAATCAGCATCTGGGCTGGACACATACGGTAAACACAATCGACGCGTCTGACCGGTATGCGCTTACGCTACAGGACGATGGCTATAGGCTGGACGGCGTTAAACAAGCGTTCGAGACGAAGGCCGTTACTCTGAAGGTTCGGCAGCCGGACGGTCAGCTTAAACTACAGCCGCTGACGTACCGCTATACCAAACACGGGCCGGTGATGGAAACCAAAGACGGAAAAAGTTATGCCTTTCGGTTTGCGGGATTGACAAATCCGGGCGTGGCCGCCCAGCATCATGCCATGGCCAAAGCCAAAAATCTGGCCGAGTTCGAAGCCGCTCTCCAACGAATGCAACTGCCCATGTTCAACGTCATTTATGCGGACGAAAAGGGTAATGTCATGTATGTCTTCGATGGGAATGTACCCATGCGCAGCGAGGGTGACTGGCGGTTCTGGCAAGGGGCAATCGACGGTTCGGCGGGAAAGTATATCTGGACCAAAACGCACCCGTATCGGGATCTGCCCCGTGTTCTCAATCCTCCATCGGGTTTCGTGCAGAACGCCAATGATGCGCCCTGGAGTTGTACCTATCCGGCTGTGCTAAATCCCGCGGATTTTCCTGGCTATATGTCGCCGGTAGATATGCCCTTACGCTTGCGGCCTCAGCGATCGATCAACTTGATCAAGGATGATGCATCGATCAGTTTTGACGAGTTGGTAGGGTATAAACTGAATACGGGACTAGAAGCGGCCGACCGTTTCCTGGACGATCTGCTGGCTGCCGTTGAACAATCGCCTGACTCGCTGACGCAGCAGGCCGCTTCGGTGCTTAAGGCTTGGGACAAAACGACCAACCCGGATAGCAAAGGGGCCGTTTTGTTCACGGCCTGGTTCGACCGGTTCAATCCGGGTATGGCCGCCGTTGGCTGGGATGCCGCCAGGCCGGTCAGTACTCCCGATGGAATAAAAGATCCACAAAAAGCCGCCGAAACACTGCGTAGCGTGGCCCAGCAGGTACGCGAGCGATATGGTCGGCTGGACGTTGCCTGGGGTGAGGTAAACCGATTTGGTCCAGCCGGAAAGGATTACCCGGCGAATGGAGGCTCTGAGTACTACGGTATTTATCGGACCATTCAATTCGCGCCGGACCCCAAACAGCCACAACTTAACCGGGCGGTTGCCGGTGATACGTACGTAGCCATTACTGAGTTCGGACAGAAACCAAGGGCGCAGGTGTCGTTAAGCTACGGCAATGCGAGTCAGCCCGGCCACAAACACACGGGGGACGGGTGGAAACGCATGTCCGACAAACAGCTCCGGGAGGCTTTACTAGACAAAGCGGCCATTCTGCAACAACTGGAGAAAAAGGAAACGCTACAGCTTGACACAACGCCTACCCATCGCTGAATTAGCTTGCTGCCTTACCGTGAGTTACAAATAACACAGCGCTGATTGTTCGGCGAAGATAACCAGTCAGCGCCTGGGGTACGCCTGGCCATTGACCAACGCACCCCAGGCGCATGAACTGGAACGGTTACTGATTCGGGATCGGTTGACCAGTCGGCGGGTTAGTATCGCTGGTCGTTTCGTTCGTGACCGGGCGTGATAGCGTAAGGCGTTGAATTTTGTAGTTTCGTTGCGATACGTCTACCTCCGGTGTGTGTGGCACAACTACGCCCCCCGCTGGCACGGCACCCGGTATTTGTTGCTTATAGCTGGTCACCGGTCCTGGATTGGTTGGCGGTTTGCTGACCGTTATGCCCGCTTTATTTTCCCACTGGCGGGCCTTGGCTGCTTTGTTAGGGTGCTTGTAATTGTGGGTCGAATAGGTGTGATCGTTCCGTAGTTTCCGGTCATCCTGGGCTGAGGCTTTTACGAATAAAAGACTACTTAAGGCGGCTACTAACAGGTATGTTTTCATGGCTTCTCGTTGGTTATGTCATTGACCAGCTAGCTGTACGTGATTTGGTTAAACGCATCGGCTGGTTGACATGACAAAGGTCGCACCCCCGCGTTAGGCTCGTGTTAGAGCCGGATTAGAACGGCGTTAGAAATGTAGATAGGGCTGCGTCAAGACCCGTTATCCTGGATTCAACGGGTAAAATTGACCCATACGGGCCATCGTCTGGACGGTCCGAATCGGCAAAGTCAACATGAATAGAGGGTGTCAGCCAGGTAGGGAAACCGTAAAGGTTGTGCCCGCTTCTGCCGACGAGTCGACCCGAATCTGACCCTGGTGGAGTTGGATAATGCGCTCGGTGAGGGCAAGACCAAGACCATGACCGGTATGGCCATTGGCGTTACGTCCCCGCAGGAAAGGACTAAAAATAGTGGGTAGTTGATCGGGAGCAATGGGAACTCCAGTGTTGTGGATCGTCACCTGTAGCTCCGTGCCCTGTCTGATCAACTGCATCCAGACCGTATGATCGGGTGAAAATTTCCCGCCATTGTCCAGCAGGTTGAAAAAGGCCGTTCGCAGCAAGGCTTCACTACCCGTTAGTTGCCAGTCGGAAGCGTGTGTGTCGGGCGGGTCGATGCGCAGGTGAATCGTGTAATCCGGTTGAAGTTGCTGGATCTTCGCCTGAATCTGCGTCAGTAAGGCATCCAGTTGAACGGGGCCCATCGGTACCGCCGAGGCATCCATACTCGCCTTAGCCAGCTCAAGTAACCCATTCGTCATTCGATTTAAGCCGCGTACATCATCCAGAACCGAACGAAGAGTGGCCCTCAGTTCGTCCGGCTCGTCCTCCGCCAGCAATGAAACTTCCAGCTGACCCGTAATGGCCGTCAGGGGTGTCCGTAGCTCATGGGAAGCATGCGACACGAACGAACGCTGTAGCTTAAACGCTTCTTCCAGCCGGTTCAGCATCCGGTTGAATCGCCGGGCCAACTGGGTCAGCTCATCGCCCTGAGAACCCTCAGGTAAACGCGAGGAAAGGCTGGTGGCCGTAATGGTATCGATGCGCTGGTTGATTTGGCTAATGGGCTTAAGCATACGTCCCGCAAAAAAACGACCGGCGATCAGCATCAGTCCCGTCATTACACACCAGCCGATACCCAGCAGTTGGGCCAAACTGGCTACGGTACGAACGCCGTACGTATCTACCGCCGAGGCCACAATGATGTAGGGGCGTTGCTGATCAGTAAATAAAATGCCCACGATCTCGCGGGTCGCTTCCCGCCAGACTACTTTCCCCTCGTTGCGGATTCGGGTTAATGTTTCGGGTGTGAGCGCGAGGTAGTCGGTTCCACTCTCATACACGAGCCGGTTTTGCGCATTGTAGATGATCAGCTCCTCGTCGGGCAGGACCGTCAGCTGGTTCCTGTCCATTAACTTATAGAGGTTCAGGCTGATCCGTTCCTGGCCTAACAATAAATGACCTGCTGTGGTCGCTTCGGCCTGCAACCGCGCATGAAACTCGCGCAATCGGTACTGTTCGGCCACTCCGTACAGGAGTCCGCAAAACAGGGCCAGCAGGATGGAGACGATGGCCGTAAACAAAAGGGTCAGTCGAGTGCGCAGGCTCATTTTTCTTTCAGGACGTAGCCCATTCCAATCAGGGTGTGGATGAGTTTGACCGGCGAATCTTTATCGATTTTAGCGCGCAGGTAGCTGATATACACATCGATCACGTTCGTGCCTGTGTCGAAGCCAGTATCCCAGACCTGCTCGGCGATATCCACCCTTGAAACAACCCGTCCCGCGTTACGCATCAGGTATTCCAGGAGCGCGAACTCGCGGGCGGTCAGCTCAATGGTTTGTCCTCTCCGGCGGGCCAGGCGCTGGTGGAGGTTCAGTTCCAGATCGGCCACGTGCAGGGTTTCGGCTGCTTCTTCCGCTGGTGCCGATCGACGCAGCAGTGCCTTCACCCGAGCCAGCAGTTCCATGAAATCAAAGGGCTTGGCCAGATAATCGTCGGCTCCGGCTTCGAAGCCCAGAAGTTTGTCAGCGGTCGTGTCCAGCGCCGTCAGCATCAGGATTGGCAGCCGACTGTGTTGCCCGCGAATGTACTCGGCCAGATCAAGTCCACTCCAATCCGGCAGATTAACGTCCAGAATAATCAGATCGTAGCGCGTGGTATCGAAACGATTTTTACCTTCTTCGCCCGTCAGGGCCACATCGACTGTGTAGGCTTGTGTTTGAAGCCCCTTTTTGATGAACGTTGCCACTTTAGGCTCATCTTCAACCACCAGCAAGTGCGCATTGGGGCCAGGTGTCATAGGGGTAAGACCGGTTCGGGTGCAAAGCCAGATCGAGCCTGCTCCGTGGATGATGGAGTTGCAATGTACGAACCAACACCGAACTCACCACGGTCAATCGAGCAACAGGGTGAACCGGACAACCGCTTTTCCGCCAGAGCAATCAGGCACAGATGCGAACCCGCGCGATACGAATGCCGGGTTGGTTGAAGTGCCGTTGCATTTCGGCGAATACCCAGTCAATGGCTTCGTCAGGGTCGGTAGCGGTAACCGACAGGTCCTCATTTAGCCGGAGGTTGTGATTCGTCTCATCGAGTACATCAAACATAACTCGGATTAGGTGTTTCTTTCTAGCAGCCATACAAATTGGGTACTTGTTGTTTATGGGCTAAAAATACGAGCTATCTGTTATAGTTGTATTATATGTAGCAAAAAAATAGGATGATGTGGCGGTGATTATACGATTAGTCACATAGTGTATCGCTCGAAACTTACGTATCTGAAGCGGCTGGCAAAGCAACAAGCCCGGCTTCAATCGAAATCGGGCTCGCTGTATACCAGAAGAAGTAGTCTCTTTTACAATTCCTTTATTTTCAGACCGCGAAAGTAGATCGGTGCCCCGGCGTGTTTGCCCTGTAAGCCGATGTAGCCATGCAGGGGCAAATCCGCTGCGGGTTTGTTGAGCCAGGCCGGAACGTCGGAACCGTCGGGGTTCTTCGTCGCCGACGTGAATTTCGTCAGATCGATCGTGTTCACTAACTGGTTGTTAAGTACTACATAAACCATTTTGCCCTGGCAAGTTATCGTGCAACGATTCCATTCATCGGGTTTCTTGACGAGCTTTCGGGTCGGAGCCTGGTGCCCGTAAAACGCACCGGATTGCCCGTTGGTAGGCGCTTCCGCCCATTGCTTGGTGTGATCGTCGGCAATCTGGATTTCGACTGAATTGGGAATCCAGTTCGTCGTGTCGCTGCAATGAACGACAATGCCACTGTTGGTGCCTTCGGCTGTTTTGAAGAACAGATCGAGCATAAAATCGTCGTACGGTTTAGCCGTCCAGATCGCTTTATCGGCGGTGGCGGTTAGCTCACCCTCGTCGTAATTCCAGACCCCTTTCGGGTAGTTTGCATCGGAAAGGTCGCGCTCGAAGAGGGGTTTCCAGCCCGCTCCGTTCGTGTTCGGATGGCCGGTCGGTGGGGTTTGGGCAAGAAGAAACGGAGAACAACTCAAAACGAGCAGAAGAATGAAAACAGTCTGGATGCGCATTGCAAAAGAAGGTGAAAAACGGTTAAAGGATTCTTTTGTCAGTCGGTCTGTAGAGCGAGTCGGATATGGGCCAGATGATGCTCGGCGTGCCAGACAATGACCGAGAGTGCCTGAGCCAATGTGAGATCACGCTGCCGACCTGGGTGGTAGTAGGTAATGGCAAGTTGGTCGGGCCGTAGCGTGCCGACCAGAAAGGCAATGCGCTGATGGATACCTTTCAATAGCGTAAGCGAATCGGAGATGGGAGCATATTGTCCTTCGCTGAGTGCCGCCCACGCATTGACATCGGCCATAACACCAGTGGTATTCGGAGCCGTGAGTGCATTCTTCAACCGCATAAAATGCAGCATATGCGTGTCGGCAACGTGGTGAACAAGCTGTTGGATGGTCCAGCTATCGGGCCGGTACTGTCGGGAAAGGTCAACCGCCGAAATGTCGGTCAGGACGAGGGCATAGGCATCGGGCAGCGTTCCGATCTGATCGACAAGCTGACGAATCTCGGCAATGGTATACGCGTCCTGAGATTGCCAAAGGCCAATTGGGTAACGAGTGGAATCGGTGGATTCAGTTGTCATACGTGAAACAAGAAGCGCAGCCCACGGGTGGACTGCGCTGTAAATGTAGTCATTAGGAAGCCACTGCGTAGGCTGAATCGCTCACTGGATCATGCTGGCGAAAGCTTTTCATGATCCAGCCCCCGCCAATTACGTCGTCGCCTTCGTAAAAAACAGCTGCCTGACCCGGTGCAATGGCTGACACGCCCTCGCTGAAGCGCACCTCGATTTTGTCACCGGTTTGCGAAATGATCGCTGGCGTACCCGCATCTTTGTAGCGTACTTTCGTGACGGTTTCGAGCGGGCCAGCAATGTGATCGTATTTTTGCAGATTCAGTTTGCTGACGATCATCGCATCGCGATACAGATCTTTGTCCAGACCCAGTACCACCTCGTTCGTATCTTTCCTGATCTCCGTCACGAACATCGGCTGACCGAATGCCATGCCCAGGCCTTTGCGTTGGCCGATGGTATAAAACGGATAGCCCTGGTGTTTGCCCAGCACTTTGCCCGTTCCTTCCATAACAAAGTTACCACCCGCTACTTCCGCTTCCAGACCGGGAACCCGCCGTTTCAGAAAACCCCGGTAATCGTTGTCCGGCACGAAGCAGATTTCGTAGGATTCGGATTTCGTAACGAGTTCCATAAAACCCCGCTCGGTGGCCATGTCACGAATCTCCGACTTGCGCAGATGCCCAAGTGGTAATTTTGTGCGGCTGAGGCTATCCTGCGATACGCCCCACAGCACATACGACTGGTCCTTGAGCGTATCAACGCCTTTCGAAATAATATGTCGCCCGTTCTCTTCCCGGATATGAGCGTAGTGGCCCGTTGCAATGGACTCGCAGTCAAGGCGGTCGGCCCGGCGAAGCAGCGCATCCCATTTGATGTGGGTGTTACACAGAACGCAGGGGTTTGGCGTGCGTCCTTCGAGGTATTCGCCCGTAAAATGGTTGATCACATAATCACCAAACTCTTCCCGGATGTCGAGAATGTAGTGGGGAAAGCCGAGGTTGACGGCGATGTTACGGGCGTCGTTGATACTATCGAGACTACAGCAGCCCGTTTCTTTCTTGTTACCACCCGACGAGGCATAATCCCATGTTTTCATGGTCATACCAATAACTTCGTAGCCTTCTTCGTGCAGCATGACGGCTGCCAGTGATGAATCGATGCCGCCACTCATGGCGACTAAAATGCGTCCGTGTTTGCTCATAGGAATCTGCCAGGATTCAAAGTCCTGCGATTGGTAATGTTATAACGCCAGAATGACTGGCCGAAAAGTCTGTAAAGATACAGCGTAACATCGTTTTGGCGAAATCCATTCCGATGGCCTCAACAAATCATGATGGAAAGTTGATGCACTTACTTAAACGTCAGATTCTGAACCCGGACCGCATTCAGAATCGCCAGCATCGCCACACCGACATCGGCAAAAACGGCTTCCCACATTGTTGCCAGACCGCCCGCGCCGAGGATAAGTACGATGCCCTTGACGATCAACGACAGGGTGATATTCTGCCAGACGATCCGGCGGGTAGCCCGGCCAATCCCGATGGCCGTAGCAATCTTGGCGGGTGCATCGTTCTGAATAATAACGTCGGCCGTTTCGATGGTAGCATCGGAGCCAAGCCCACCCATCGCAATACCCACGTCTGCCAGCGCAACGACCGGCGCATCGTTCACACCATCGCCAACGAACGCTAGTTTCGCTTTTGGATTACCGGCTAACTCCGCTTTGAGTCGCTCGACCTGGGCCACCTTATCTTCGGGCAGCAGATCGCCATGCCACTCATCTACGCCAACCTGCCGGGCCACGGCTTCGACCACCGCCGACTTATCGCCGGATAACATGACGGTTCGAATACCATCCTGTTTCAGTCGGTTCACGGCCTCCACAGCATCCGGTTTCAGCTCATCGGCAATCGTGAAATAACCGGAAAACTGACCATCGATGGCCGTCAGTATGATCGTATACGGAATCTTCGTCAAGGCTTCATCGAACGATACGCCAAATTTGGTGAGCAACTTAGCATTGCCGGCCAGCATCACTTTTCCGTTCACTCGACCGGTCAACCCATGACCGGGAATCTCCTCGACGCTGTCGACCGAAACCGATTCGAAACCCGATTCGTTGGACTCGCTCTTGGCAAGTCCATGATCGGCATGGATTTGTCCGGCGTATTCAATGAGGGCGGTGGCTACCGGGTGGGTCGATTTGCTTTCCAGGGCGGCTGTCAGTCGCGCTAGTTCGGTGCTGTCGATGCCGACCGCTTTCACATCCTGAACCTTAAACACACCTTTCGTTAGCGTGCCCGTTTTGTCCATGACCACCGTTTTAAGCTGCGTCATCAGATCCAGAAAAACGGAGCCTTTGACCAGAATACCCTGCTGCGATCCTGCTCCAATACCCCCAAAATAACCCAGCGGGATAGAAATGACGAGTGCACAGGGGCACCCGATAACCAGAAAGACCAGCCCCCGGTAGAGCCAATCCTGAAACTGATAATCGGCGACGAAAAAGTAAGGAACGACCGTGACCAGTACTGCTAATCCGCAGATGGCCGGGGTATAAATGGCCGCAAATCGGGCAATGAACTCCTGTGTCTGGGCCTTGCGGCCGGTAGCCTGCTGAACAAGTTTCAGGATGCGGGACAACTTGGAATCCTGATACGGTGTCGTCACGTCTACCTCGACCAACGACTGCCGGTTGATCATACCGGCTAATACCACCTCGCCCTGTTGAATGGTCCGCGGAACGCTTTCCCCCGTCAGGGCTGCGGTGTCGAACGAACCCGTGGCGGAACGCATCGTTCCGTCTAAGCCTACTTTTTCGCCGGGCTTGATCTGTACTACATCGCCCACCGCCACGGTTGCTGCCTGAACGGTTCGGGGTTGGCCATTGCGGATAACCGTCACTTCATCGGGCCGCACGTCCAGCAGGG
This sequence comes from Spirosoma agri, assembly GCF_010747415.1. Taxonomy (NCBI): domain Bacteria; kingdom Pseudomonadati; phylum Bacteroidota; class Cytophagia; order Cytophagales; family Cytophagaceae; genus Spirosoma; species Spirosoma agri. Next base: position 2,756,402 of record NZ_JAAGNZ010000001.1, read on the forward strand.
CTTTGATCGACCGACGCGCCCGCAGCACGGCGGCATCCTGAAATAACTCGCCGATGGTGTAAAACAGCATCACCGCCACGCTTTCCGGATACTCCCGGATGCCGAAAGCACCTACCGTGGCTACGCCCATCAGAAAGAACTCGGTGAACACATCTTTGGCCAATATGCGGCCCCACGCCCGGCGTAATACCGGCCAGCCGACGGGAAGGTAAGCCGCCAGATACCAGATCAACCGGACGGGTTCGCTCCAGAACGAAGTTGTTTTGGCAAACTGATCCAGGGCAATGCCGATGAGTAATAAAACGAGACTGCTGAAGGCCGGAGCATAGGTGCGCCAGGTTTGTTGCGGCCCTTTTTTTGCCGTAGCAGCTGCCGGTGTCGTGCCATCTTCGAGCAAGGCTACATCGTCATGGTTGTGGTCATGGTCGTCCTCGTCGTCGTGGGTATGTGTATGATCGTGTGCCATAAATTGTTAGAATTCAATGAAGAAGTTAAGGACGGCCAGTCCAACCAGCGTCAGACCGGTAATCAGGTTTTCGTGATGCTCGAACCAATGCGGGTCAATCCGGCGCAGACCATGTCGGCCCAGCGTAACCATAATCAGCATTCCCGATAAGGTTACGACGTTGTAGATCAAGGCAACCAGCAGAACGGCCTGCCAGCCTTTAGCCCCGGCGCTGAGAAAATAAGCTTCGATTTCCAGACAGGGCGACAAGAACATGGCCAGTCCCAACGACAGGAGTAACGTGCCAAACGAGCGGGCCTTCCGGGTGACAGTCGCATCGATATGGTCATGGACGTGCCGATGACGCACATGCTGCATCAGATACCAGAGTCCCAGCGCCAGCAAAAGCAGGGGAATGGCCCGTTCGGACAGATCGTGGTAGTTTTCGGCCAGTTGCCAGCCCGCCAGACTCACCAGTAATCCAAGTAGACTAGTGCTGATCGTATGGGCCAGCCCTGCGACCGCCGTCACCGTCATCAACTGTCGGTAGGACCAGCGTTCGGTTTGACCAATGGTTATGAACGGTAGCCAGTGGCTGGGAATCAGGGCGTGCAGCAGACTCAGCGTAAGGCTCCCGGTAATAAGTGCATTCATTGTTGGAGGTGAACCATCGGGTCCGGTTAATGGGCGTGTCCTTCTTCTTCGCCACCAGCGGTCTGAAGCTGCGACAGAACGGCGTAGGCTCCCTTGCTAACAACCTGCGTGGTGGTAAGGTTAATCGACGCGGGCAGGATAATCTGCGAGTAGCCGCCTTCGGTCACGCCCCGACGCACCGGAACCTGCTTGAACGTAGTGCCTGCTTTTGGTTCAGTCTCGCCCGGATGGGGGGCATGGTCAGCATGTTCCGGATGTTGTTCGTGCGGTTTCTCGTCCGTAACGACAAAAATATAATCGTTCCCCCCGGCCGATACGATGGCCTCTTCGGGCAACGCCGTAACCCGGCTGGCACCTACCGCAAGACTTGCTTTCAGGAAGGTATTGGGCAACAGACGAGCGTCGGGTTGGTCAAGCTGAGCCACGACACGCACCGAACGGTCCGGCTCAATCGAGCGGTTAATGAGCGTTATACGACCAAGCCGTTCGCGCCCACCCTCATTGGTCAGGCGGATCGTTACCGGTTGCCCTTCCCGAACCTGCGGCAGATCTTTTTCGAACACCGTCAGTTCAGCGTATAAACCCTGGCTACCGGTGAGACGGGCGATCACATCGCTCCCCTGAACATACTGACCCGCTGTGGCTGAAACGTTGGTCACCACACCCGAAATGGGCGCACTGATGGTGTACAGACTACTGAATTTCCCGGCCAGCGCAGCCTCGGGGGATAAGCCGACCAGGCGCATCCGGTGAGCCAGCCCGGTAAGTCGGGCACGGGTAGCCCCCAACTCTGCCCTGGTTTGCTGAAAGACTTTCAGCGCACTCACATTTTGTTCGCTGAGCTCTTTCTGCCGCGCAAACTCTGCTTCGAGGTAGGTCAGACGGCTGTGGTTTTCGGCGTAATCCTGCTGAAGTTGGATTAGTTCCGGGTTTTCGATACGCGCCAAGACCTGGCCCTTCGATACGCGCTGGCCGGGCAGTAAGGGAATGGTTCGAATAAATCCGCCCAGTAACGCCGAAATGTTGACCTGACTTTGCGCGGGTACGGCCAGTCGTCCGTTGACCAGTAACTGCTGGCTAACATGACGGTACGCGATTTTTCCCAGGCTAACAGCCCCGATCCGAAGCTGATCATCGGTGAGTTCGACAATATCGGCAGGGCCTTCTTCGTGCGCGTGTTCCGTAGAAGCCTCCTGGGTATTAGTTTTCTTGTCGGTTGGCTGTTCCGGCTGACAGGCGAGCAGGCCGTAAATGCTCAGGAACAGGATGAGGCTATAGTGCTTAAATTGACTGGACATGAGAGTGGATGGTTAAGGCAGGCCGAGTACTTGTTCCAGGGCAATGACGGCCTGATTGTACTGATTGATCGTGTCGACATAGCCCGTGCGTGTCTGATAAGACTGGGTCAGCGCCTGCGATAGTTGCAGGTACGCAATTTCCCCGGCGCGAAACGCCCGATTGGCCTGACTGGTCAACAGATTGGCGGTGGGCAGACCGGTTTGTTCGTAATAGGTCAGGCTACTTTGCAGTTTACGAATAGCCTGAACCAAGCTCCGTAACTCACCCTGCAAATTGCGTTGAGCCAGTGTGAGACTGGCTTCGCTGAGTTGCTGACCCAGTTGGGCCGCTTCGACGCGGGCGCGCTGCGGTCGGGTGAACAAGGGCATGGCGATACCGGCAATAACCCCCTGGAAGCGTTTGCCGCCCCCGTAGGTCACTTCCTGATTGTTGACCACATACGTGCCGATCAACGATTGGTTGAAATAGCCGAGCGAAAAAGAGGGTAGGAGTCGAGCCTGTTCAACGCGGGTCTGCTGGGCCGCTACATCAGTTTGTTGCCGAAGCAGGGCCAGTTCGGGCGTTTGCGCCAGCGTTGCCGAATCGGTCAGGGCGGGTAACTCCCGGCGAGTCAAGAGACTGTCGGTAATCCGTAGGGGTTGGTTGGTATTGAGCAGGGTTTGCAACCGGCTTTGTGCGATTTCGCGATCGGCTTCCGTTTGGGCCAGCAGATTCCGTAGTTCGCCGAGTTGATTACTAGCCGTCGCCACTTCAATGCTCGTTCCTTCGCCCGTTTTCAGCCGAAGCTCAGTAGCCGCCCGGAACGCCACCAACAGGCTATCCTGCGACCGTAGGAGTTTACTGCGTTCGCCCAGGTAGAGCAGGTCGTAGTAGGCGGCTTTAACCTGTGCCCTCAACCCGTTCTGCGTGAGCCTCGCCTGCACTTCACTGCTTCGCACGTTGGCATCAGCCAGCTTTCCAAGCTGTTTGATCAATTTAGGGTTGGGCAGACTCTGGGAGATCGTGAAATTATTGTCGAAGCTACTGCCATTGTATTGCCCGCCCGTCCAGGTCAAATTCGTTGCGCCAATATCACGCGCTGACCGCCGACCGGTTTGCTGTACGGCAGTGTTGAGGGCACTGACGCGCGCCGTTCCATTGTTGGCCGTTGCCTGCCGAAGGGCCGCATCGAGCGACAGCGTCCCCGCCGTTAGCTGTGGCACCTGTGCCTGTACCGACGAACCACTACCGCCCAATAGAACGAGCAGCAGTAGCCCACTGGCTAGTTTGCCACTTGCCGCTCCGGTGATGGCTGACTGGTTGGCCTTCAGCGTATCCGTCCCCCCGGCTGTTTGCTCCCACCAATACAGACAAGGCAATACCAGCAGCGTGAGCAGGGTGGCCGAAAGCAGGCCGCCAATCACGACCGTCGCTAATGGACGTTGTACTTCTGCCCCGGCAGTAGTCGCCAACGCCATTGGTAAAAAACCCAGCGATGCGACCAACGCCGTCATCAGTACCGGGCGAAGCCGGGTGGCTGTTCCTCGTAAAATGCGAGCCCGTAAGTCCAGTTCCGTTTCCTTTCGAAGGTGGTTGAATTCGCCGATCAATACGATGCCGTTGAGTACGGCCACGCCGAAGAGCGCAATAAACCCGACCCCCGCCGAGATACTGAAGGGCATACCCCGAAGCCAGAGCGCAACAATACCGCCAATGGCCGAGAGCGGGATGGCCGAAAAGATCAAAAGGCTTTGCCGGATAGAGCCAAACGTAAAAAAGAGCAGGGTGAAAATTAGCCCCAGCGCCACCGGGACCGCCACCATGAGCCGGTCCTTGGCTTCCTCCAGGTTCTGAAACTGGCCGCCATAGGTCAGGTAATAGCCGGGTGGGAGTTTGATTTGTTGATCCAGTTTCTGCTGCAACTCCCGCACAACGCTCTCGACGTCCCGGTCGCGCACGTTGAAGGCTACGGTGATTCGGCGTTGCGCATTTTCGCGCTGAATCTGATTGACGCTCGTTTGAAACGATACGTCAGCAACCTGGCTCAGCGGAATTGTCTGGCCGTCTGCCGACGTTATGAGCAGGTTTTGTACGTCCTCCAGCCGTTGCCGGTTCTGCTGCTGTAGCCGGATCATCAGCGCATAGCGCCGTTCGCCTTCATAAACCAGCCCTGCCGATGCCCCGGCAAAAGCGGTCTGAATGTATCGGTTAGCATCCTCGATCGACACCCCGAAGCGGGCCAGCGCGTCGCGGTCGAACCGGACAACAATCTGTGGCAGACCCGCTACCTGTTCGACGTATAGATCTTTTGCGCCCGGCACCGTCGTGACAACCCGGCCAATGCGGGCGGCATAATCGGCCAGTACGGTCAACTCTTCGCCGTACAGTTTGATGGCCACGTCCTGTTTTACGCCTGAAATCAATTCGCTGAATCGCATCTGAATGGGTTGAAGAAAGCCAAAACTTACACCGGGTATCTGATTTAGTTTATCCTGCATTTTATCGGCTAGTTCCTCCCGACTGCTGGCCGAAGTCCATTCTGGGCGATCTTTCAGAATCACCATCAGATCGGTAGCTTCGATGGGCATTGGATCGGTCGGAATCTCGCCGGTTCCCGTTTTACCGATGACTTCGATGACTTCCGGAAAACTTTCTTTCAGCATACGCCCCGCCTGTAGGGTAGCATCGGTTGATTGGGACAGGGACGAACCCGTCATGACCCGCGTTTCAACGGCAAAGTCGCCTTCGTCCAGTTGCGGAATAAATTCACCGCCCAGGCGCGAGAAAATAAAGAGCGACGCAGCAAACAGGACTATCGAGCCACCGACAACGATGCCTCGGTGGTTGAGCGTCCATCGAATGACGGGGGCGTAGCCGCGCTGAAAAAAGGCCATAATGCGGTCTGAAATCGTGCGTGTTCCTTCCCGTACCGGCTTTTTACTGAGCAGTAGCGACGAGATCATGGGCACGTAGGTCAGCGACAGGATGAACGCACCGGCAATGGCAAACGCAACGGTTTGGGCCATCGGGCGGAACATTTTCCCTTCGATACCGACCAGGGCCAGAATGGGTAAATAAACGATCAGGATGATGATTTCGCCGAAAGCTGCCGACGAGCGAATGCGGCTGGCCGATTCAAAAACTTCGTCATCCATTTCGCTCTGGGAGAGCTGGTGACGGAAACTTTTGAGTGCAATGTGATGCAGCGTTGCTTCCACAATGATCACCGCACCGTCCACGATCAGCCCAAAGTCGATCGCGCCCAAACTCATCAGGTTACCGGATACGCCAAACAGATTCATTAACGACACGGCAAACAGCATCGACAGCGGTATCACCGACGCTACGACCAGCCCCGCCCGCCAGTTGCCCAGCAATAGGACCAGTACAAAAACCACAATCAACGCACCTTCGATCAGGTTGCGCTCGACCGTTCCGATGGCGCGGCTGACGAGTTTGCTGCGATCCAGAAAAGCGTGAATGTCAACGCCTTCGGGCAGCGATTTTTTGATTTGCTCAATGCGCTCCTTCACGTTGCCAATCACATCGGACGAGTTCGCGCCTTTCAGCATCATCACGATCGCGCCTACCACCTCCCCCTCGCCGTTGCGCGTCATGGCTCCGTACCGTACAGCATGCCCCAACTGAACCTGCGCCACATCGCGTACCAGCACCGGAATGCCCGCCGGTGTTCGGTGAATTTGAATCTTGCCAATATCGGCCAACGAACCAATGAGTCCTTCAGAACGGATAAAATAGGCATTGGGCCGGCGGTCGATGTAGGCGCCCCCCGCATTCTGGTTGTTGTGTTGCAAGGCCGTAAACAGCTCATCCATCGTAACGCCCGCGGCCCGGAGTCGTTGCGGATCAACGGCTACTTCATACTGCTTGAGAAAACCGCCGAAACTGCTCACGTCCGCAACGCCTTTGGTGCCCAACAATTGCCGCCGGACAAGCCAGTCCTGAATGGAGCGTAGTTCCATGGCCGAGTAGCGTTTTTCGTAGCCGGGTTTAGCCCGCAAAACATACTGGTAAATTTCGCCAAGACCCGTGGTCACAGGCGATAGTTCGGGGCTACCGGCCTCAACGGGGATTTGGGAGCGCGCCTGCTGCAATCGTTCGAAAACCTGCTGACGGGCCATGTACACGTCGACCTCGTCGGTAAAGACAATGGTAACCACCGACAGACCGAAGCGGGAAATGGAACGAACCTCAACCAGATTGGGCAGGGTTGCCATGGTCTGCTCTATGGGAAAGCTGATAAGCCGCTCCACATCCAGCGCCGACAGGGCCGGGCTTTGCGTGATGACCTGCACCTGATTGTTCGTTATATCGGGTAGTGCATCAATGGGGAGCCGGGTCAGTGAGTAGCTGCCCCAAAGTACCAGCGCGGCCGTTAAGAGGCCAATGATGAGTTTATTCCGTATGGAAAAGTGGATGATGCGATCCAGCATGATTGAATCTGAACGGGTGAATAACAAGAGGATGCTGCGCACGAGCGAATGGCACACCACTCATCGATGGTGTGCTGCCAACTGTAAACGCAAAGGGTGTTCAGACCCGGAGTTTGGGCGGTTGCCAGATGGCCGAAAGCGGATCAGCCCAGTGAAGCGAAACGTACGGGAACGCGACGGCGGCTATCCCGGTGATCTCAACGGAGTGAGCCAGGGCGTACGAAAAATTGGGAGTAATGCTAATCGTGGCCGCGCAGCAGGTACAACTGCAAAACGGGGTACACTGATCGTGATGTTCGTGAGTCGAACCAGACTGCGGAACGGGTGCGTTTGTCAGCACGACATAGTTACCCGGCCCACTGGTAGGTGGGGTATCATCTGCGCAAGGCCACAGCGAAAGACCAAGCAGATAAAACGCCAAGAAAGTTGTCAGCCACTTCACGAACGTAAAAGTACGGTAAAGCTTCGTGCAACAGGTAGTCAAATGCAAGACAAGAGCGCATCTGTTACTCGTAAATGCCAAAAAAAGACGGATTGGCACTTATACAACAACCATTGGCGTTGAGGATAGCCCGATCATCGCTCGTTCTGGATGGGCGAACAGGGTGTCAGGAGCGGATTGTGAACCCGTTTTCGGTTAAAAACTCGTTCAACTCGATCAGCGTCAGAGAGCCTGACAACAGGTCGTTCAGATCCAGGATCTCGTCAAGACAGAACGAAAAGGTTCTGCCTTCCAGATTGGGCGGGCAAAGCTGGGTTGGTTGAGCGGAGTACGTTATCGGCGACCGCTCGATTTTGTCCGCCAGCCGAGCCACTTTACGGGCGAATTGTCGGAGCGTTTCCGTTTCCATCGCTACCTGCATGTCGCCGAAGTAAAGCCGAAACTGGCAGCGGTGTGGGCAGTAGCGAATGGTTCCGTAACAGCTGGAGTAAAGCGTTTCGTTGTTGGGCATTATGTTCCTTAGTTCAATGGGAGGTGGCCCCGAGTCAGCAGATCCATATCCAGGCGCAGGCAGGCCAGGTGCAGGCCCCGCAACAAACGATCCCGCTCAACATCGGTCAGGTCGAGGCCGATGGCCTGAAAACCGGCTTTATTCAGCGTGTCGCGTAAATCAAGCAGGCCAACCCGATAGTGGGCGGCTTGGGGTAGGTTCTCCAGGCGGTTCACGAGTCCGTATAAGTCCGTCAGGTTGAGGGCTATCGCGAGGCCCCGGAAGTACAGTTCAATTTCTCCGCAGCAGCAACATTGCGTCAACAGCAAGCCGGGTTCATCGACCAGTAACCGATGCGAGGGTAGGGAGCCAGCAGTCATAACGTATCCGGTTTTGATTAGTTTGTACGGCTCACGTCCAGAATGCGTTCGGCTTCCAGAACCGGAGCTGCTTCGGTCAATAGCGCACCCAGCTTGTCTACCTCGTCGTGGGCGAAGAGCAGAAAATAGTTCGGCATGGGGGTCGGCAGCAGCAGCTCTTTACCGTGCGAGGTATACACGGGGCGCATGGCCAATCGCTCATGAATTAGCTCCCGGAAGGCATCGAACTGGTTCAGGGACAAACAAAACAGCGAATTCTGGAACGCCACATTGACCGTGCGGCAACCTTCGCAGATACCGACATAGCCGAGTTCACTTTCGGCGAGGGTACGAAATTGATGACAGTGTGCCATAGTTGGAAACGAAGAGTAACAATGACCAGAAGAAAATTCGTTGTTGAATTAAGGCTCCATGACGTTGACCAGTAGGACGTTTCGGGTGATGCGATTGGAACGATCCCTGCGCCAACGTCATGGAGGTATGGCACTCGTTTCCGCGAGCCGGTAGGACGTTGTTAGGCGGCTATGACCTCGTTAACAATGGCCTGCCATTCGTTCATTTCGGGAATGCCGGGCTTCCGTTTACCAAATACCAGCGCGATACTGTTGCCTTGCTGATCGAATAGGTCGAGACCCGTTACAATGCCGTCTTTGGTTGGCTTCCGGGTCACCCAAATGCTGTTGATCTGGTCTTCGCGCAGGTGCATGTTGAACTCAGGGTCCAGCACGTTAAACCAGGGCCCCATGCTGGCCATCTTTTTAACCGGCCCGGTATGAATCTGGATACAGCCGGGGCTGGACGCAAAGATCATGATGGGTAGTTCGCGTTCGGCCGCGGTTTCAAAAATGCGTTTGAGCTGATCGACCGAAATAGACTGCGAGTGGCCTTCCGGGGCCAGCCGGATTCCCTGCTCCCGGTCCAGTTTGTATTTGCGCAACAGGCCGAAAAACTCGTGGGTATCCTGCATCGCTAACCACTCGCTCTGGAAAGCCTGAACATCAACGTCGTCGCCGGCGGGGTCGGCTTCTTTGGCGGGGTAGGGTACCGTAACGATTGGACTTGCCTGGTCGGCAGCGAGGTATTTTTGAACCAGCGCGTCGTAGGCGGCTTCGTCGGATTTGTCGGTCAGGTAGATTTTGTGAACGGCCAGCCCATCCAGATCGAAAAATTGAAGGCTCTTGCGACCATTTTCATCGACGGCGAACCCAAAATGCCAGTGCGACATAAACAGGCGTAAGTCGATGTCCGGCCCAAGTACCAGCCCCGTCTGATCCCTGAACGATACTTTCTCGTAAACCCCCTTGCGTTCGTGAACGATGTTGTCGTTGCGCGTCAGAGCCATCACATGGCCGAGGGTGGGCACGTCTTTCAGCAGGTCGCGGAAGTCGCCGTCCAGTTTCTGAACCGTTTCGCCAATTTGCGTGGCTAGCAGTTCGGCTTCGCTTACGCCCAGTTCTTTAGCGGCATCACGAATACGGGTTTTCGGGTTTTGTTCCTTGAACGCAGACCAGCGCTCGTTGAGACTTTGTGTTGTGATCATGTTATGGTTCGGTTTTATGGTTACTGTTGACTACCCGCTATTTGATTGTATCGGGGAACCACCATGGGGCAGTTCATTTCCGGATGCTCAAGGAGCCACACCTTCAGATTGAATACGCGCTGAATAAGTTCTGCCGTGATAACGTCGCGGGGTGTACCGGCTGCTTCCACCTGACCGGCACGCAGCATAACAATCTGGTCGGCGTACTGCGCTGCCAGATTCAGGTCGTGTAAAATGACAACGGCACAAAAGCCTTTTTGGGTAAACTCGCGGGCCAATTCCAGCATCTGGTGCTGATGGAGCAGGTCAAGACCGGTCGTCGGTTCGTCCAGAAACAGAATCCCCTGCGACACATCCCAGATTTGAGCCAACACGCGCGCCAGTTGTACCCGCTGCTGCTCACCGCCCGACAGCGTGGTAAAAATCCGGGAAGCAAAGTCCCACATGCCCACTTTTTTGAGCGCCAGTTCGGCAATGGTGTAGTCCCGTTCGGCGGGGTGGAAGTCGAAATGCGGGTAGCGACCCATCAAGACCAGCTCACTGACCAGAAACGGAAAGACGACCGCGTTTTGCTGCGGCAGCACCGCCCGAAATAAGGAGAGCTCTTTCTCGGAGTACGAGTCGATGGGGTTGTGCTGAAGCCGGATTTGCCCGTCCGTTGCGGACAGTTCGCGCGTACACAGTTTAAGCAACGTCGATTTCCCGGCTCCGTTCGCGCCAACGATCGCGAGCAGTTCGCCCGGATTCGCGCGGAACGAAACACCATCGAGCAGATTCCGATTCCGGATTCGATACGATAGATTCTTGACTTCTAACATCGTTTCTAGGTTTTAGGCTAAACCGCCCGGCGTTTTTCACGAAACAGAATCCACAAAAAAACGGGCGTACCGACCAATGCCGTGAGAATACCAATCGGTAGCTCGGCGGGTGCCACGAGAGTTCGGGCGAGGGAGTCCGCCAGCGTGAGCACAACCGCACCACCCAGGGCCGATCCCGTCAGGACGCGTCGATGATCAGAACCGGCTCCCATTCGGATGAGATGCGGAACCACTAGGCCCACAAAACCAATAATGCCGGCCACCGCCACGGACGTACCAACGGCCATCGTCGAAAAGATAATGACCTGCCGCTTGATGCTCTTGAGATTGACACCCAGCATGTTTGCCTGGCTTTCGCCGAGGGCCAGTAAATTCAGCGATTTGGCCAGACGCGGTATGCCAATCAGCGCAATGACGGTAAAGGGTAAGATCGCCAGCACGGATGTCCAGCTGGCGCCACCCAGACTGCCCAGACTCCAGAAGGTAATGTTGCGGAGCTGCTCATCCGTAGCCATGTACGTCATGATACCCGTCAACGCTCCGGAGAGCGCATTGATGGCGATGCCGGTCAGCAACATGGTCGTCATGAGGGCTTTACCCCCCAACTTCGACACGCGGTAGACTATAAACGCGGTGGTGCAAGCCCCCGCAAACGCAACGACCGATAGTGCGTACAGGCCCAACAACCCGGTGAGTTGCTTAAAGAAAGCGGCCTCCAGCACGATCATCATCACCGCGGCCAGCGACGCCCCCGACGAAATACCGATCAGTCCCGGATCGGCGAGAGGGTTTCGGAACAGGCCCTGGATCGCGGCCCCTGAAATGGCCAGTCCTGCGCCAATGAGCACCGCCAGACACACCCTGGGTAACCGGATTGCCAGCAGAATGGCTTCTTTCGACCCATCGACCTCAACCGAATTACCGAAGGCTTTGCTGCCAATGAGCCAGATCTCATACGGCGTAATGCGCATAGCACCGACACTGACCGACAGGACAATCGTTATCAGCAGGCTAATGACCAGTGACGGCATCAACCACGGATTGACGGTTGTTCGGAGCACCGATCGCTGAGCCGGACGTACGGTCGATGGCGGATTGATGGTTGCGGTGGGTATATCCATTCGCGTTACGCTTTGGGTTTCTGATTCATTTTTTGAGCCAGCTCCTGCAAGGCTTTTCCCAGCCGAGGGGAGAAGCCGCTTAGCAGGTGACCATCCATATCGATGATCCGGCCGTATTTACCCGCATTGGTTTGCGCCACGCCCTGGACCTTCAACAAACCACCAGGACCCCCCAGACTTTCGAGGCCACTGTCGAACAGTAAAATTACGTCGGGGTTGGCCGCTACCAGCGACTCCGCCGTCAGGGGTTTGTAGTTCTCAAAATCAGGGGTAGCGTTGACGCCCCCGGCCAGCTCGATCATTTTGTCGACCTGCGTACCCCGGCCCGATACCATCATCGTGCCGGTTCCCCGGGCGTAGATGAACAGCACCTTCGGGCTATTCGTCGCTTTTTTGACCAGCGCCAGATCAGCGTCTAGTTTTTTGATCAGTGGCTTCGCTTTCGAACCAACCTGACACGTTGTCGCCACGTCCTGGATCAGCTTTTTCGCACCAGCGATGCTGTATTCCTGCTGAAACGTAATGACGTTGATACCCGCCGATTTGATCTGCTCAATTACTTCGGATTTCGTACCGGCATTCTGAGTCGTCAGCACCAGCGTTGGCTTCAGCGAGATAACACCTTCGGCGGAGATGGTCCGGTTATGACCGACTTTCGGTAGTTTTTTCAGCGATTCGGGATAGGTACTCGTCACATCGACACCGATCAGGTGTGATTGCAGCCCCAGATCGCAAAGAATCTCGCTGACGGTTCCATCGAGTGAAACGATGCGAACCGGCTCCTCCTTAGGCGATCTGGCGGCATCGGCGGACTGATTATTTCCCAAGAAAACCAGAAGCAGGCACGTGAGCCACGTGGTAAAAACGAATGATTGTTTCATAGCGATTGTGGTTTGATAAAGTCAGGCAGGCCATTTGCGCAAACGACCTGTCTGTCGAGAGCCTGAGTTAGTTGGCTTGTTTAACCAGCTTGTAGTCGAATTTCGGATTGCCCCGTACTCCGCCATCGTTGGAGATGAAGCTGATGAATTTAAGTTTGTAGACGTTGCCCGCAGCATCCTTCACCACGTAGAACCGATCGGTTTTCACCCCAACGGTTCCGGTGGTTGCCCGCCAGTTTGAGCCAATCACTGAGCGATCAGCTTTGAAGGTTGTCGTGGCAATGTTGCTCTCCGCATACGCATCGTACGTAACCGTGCTGGTCATGACTTCGGCAGCCGTTACACCCGCCAGGAAGTTGATGTAAACCTGATCCGAGAAGTAATACGGAATGTTGTTGGTGCCGTCACTGGTGATGTAGATACCACCGGTCCACTCAATGTCCCAGCGGGCTTTGGCCGGCTCAACGGTTACAGCAGCACCGGTATCAAACGATACGTAGCTGAAATTATAGGCCGCGTCTTTCGTGATCGACACGGTCTTGAACGTCGTTTCCTTGATACCGGCATACTGAAGCGTATAACCCGTTGTACCATTGCGTAATACCCTGATTTTTATCCAACCTTTGGCGGGTGTTGATCCACCCGTACCCCGGTTAACAATGTACACTTTGTTGTTCGCGTCGGTAGCTGAAATCGATGGGATCACTGTTTTCGTCAGATCACCCGATACATCATCTATTAATTTTAACCCTGCCGGATCGAAATTACTGGTGCTCAGCACAAGACCAACGGTATCGGCGGCCGTCACTTGGTTTAAATCATTCTTCGCCAGAGCGATGGCTGCGGCACCCGTCATGTTGTTAAGAATAACCCGGAAATCTGTGCCCGATGAGAAGCCTAAATCCCAGCTTGCCCGCTTCACCGAGCTTTGCGCGTTGTTACTCAAATCGACAAAGACCGCATTGACGGCGCTGGAACCACCCGTTCCACCGTCCAGCGTCAGGTTGGTACCCGACGAAATGATGGACGTAAATTTAACGGTAAGCTGTTTTGTCGTTCCAACCAGTACCGGACTTGCCGCCGACGTAATGGCCAGGGCAACCGTTTCGGTTCCACTCAGGAAGATGTTATCGGCTTTCGTCAGTTTAAAGGAGGTTTCGCTGCTTCCGGCAGGAACTGTTAGTGACAGTGTGTTGCCGGTTAAGGCTGGCGTCGTTGTGAACTGCGTTCCCGCTGCGATACCGGTAGGCGTGACCTGAACGGTAACGGGGGTAGCCGCATCGACGGCACGGGATAATTTCAACTTGATGGTGGCTTCTTTGGTAGCGGCATCCAGTCCCTGTTCAGCACTCTCGAACTGGATCAGATTGTCGGGTAGCGGTGGCTCACTTTCTTTACAGGCATTCAGGGTACTTACGGCCAGCACGAGCATAAAAACAAGGGCTCTTTTCATAGTAGTATAAATGGTTGGAGGACTAAATTTTATTGGTTGCGTTGTTAATCAGGTAGTTAAGATAAAATGTGGGTAGTGCCGTCAGTTTTTATACCATTGGAAACTTAGGCCAAGGAAGTAGGAGCGACCGTAGCTGACGGGGGCTGCTCCGCCCGTACTGTGGGCACTACCCGTATCGGTTGACGTATTCGCCAGGCGGGTGATGTTGAGCAGATTTTTTACGCCCGTGGTCAGCGTCAGGTATTTTGCAATTGGTTTCGTGATGGTCAGGTCGGCCCAGTGAAACGCTGCGATCTCGGTCAGCGTAGCCGATACCTGATTGTCTGCCGTTACCGTTGCCAGGTAGCTTGGGCGTTTTCCCGAGTATTTGTAAAAAAGGCTTAGCTTGGTATCGAGCTTTCTGAGCGTGTACGTGAGGTTCGTATTGACTTCCGGCGACCACATAAAGGGTGATAACTTGCCCTCTGCATAGCGAACCGTATCGGTCTGGGTTAGCAGATTATTGTAGCGACCGATGTACGAGACGCCGACGGTAGCCTGAAGGTTTTTCCAGGCGAAGACGTTTTCCAGCGTGAAACCCGTGGTTTTGAATTTATCGACGTTGATGGTCATCGAAATGCGCGGGTCAGCTGGATCGATGCCGTAACTGATGAGGTTGTTGAAGACGTTGTAGAAAGCCCCAAGCGTGGATTTGAACGTTGGGCTTGCCTGCCAGGCTAGTGAGCCGTTCAGGCTGTTGGAGGTTTCGGCTTTCAGGTTTGGATTGCCACGAATCGAGTGGCTGGCATCGAAGAAATTGAAATACAGTTCGCGCAGTGCCGGTGAGCGAAAGCCACGGGCGTACGCCAGGCGCAGATCCAGGGTATTGGTAAGGGCAATCTTGGTGTTCAGGGAAGGAATGGCCGGTGGTGCATCGTAGACTGAGTTTTTGATGAAGCGCAGGCCCGGACGAATGCTGATACGGGCTGTTGGATTGATCGTTGACGAGACGAAAAACGCGTAGTCATTGATCGTGGGCGAACCCAGAATACGTGCGCCCGAAGAACCGTCCAGATTAATGTCGACGCCGGGCTGTAACGAAACCGCCGACGATACTTTGTACGAAGCTGTGGCCCGGTACGTCTGACTGGTGAATGTCGATACATCCTGCTCCCCCTCGCCCAATGTGAGGGTACGCCGTCCGGTGGGTATGTCCAGCAGAGTGGTTTGCGTACGGCGCTGGTAATCGGTGTAGGACGCTTGCCCGTTGAGCTGCAATCGCCCGCTCAGTTTCCAGTCGCCCTGTAGCTGGTGGACATAGCGGGTGGTTATGTATTTCTGGTCACGCGCCTGTTGCGTATTCACGTTTTCGGCTCCCTGACTCAGCAGACTTTCTTTCAACGCATCCAGCCGGTAGTATAGGTTTACCCTGTCGGTACGGTAGCCAACTTTGCCGTGGCCAAACAACTGATCTTTAGGTAGCCAGTCGTTCACGCGGCCCGTAGCCTGTCCCTGCCAGCCCCCGAAGGTATTGTTCGTTACGCCTGCCGATACGTTCCAGCCTTTGTTCTGCCAGGTAACGCCCACATTCTGGAGGTGAAGTCCCTGACTGGTCAACAGGTTGTAGTCTTTGTTAACGGTTTCTTCCTGAATCCGGGCACTGACACCAAGTCGTTCGGCACCCGGCTTTTTGGTGATGATGTTGATGACCCCCGCCAGCGCATCCGACCCGTAGGAAACCGACATAGGACCTTCGACAATCTCGATGCGTTCGATGCTGTTGACGTCGATCTGGTTCAGGCTTTCCCGCGTATCCCCCCGGTCAACCATCGGTAACCCATCTAACAGGATTTTTACGTTTCGCCCCGACATACCCATCAACTGAACATCGGTAGTGCCCAGCGTAAGGTCGCTGGAAAAGCGAAAGCCCAACTCATTGTTCAGTACACCGATTACGTTCACTGCCCCCCGTAGTCGGATGCGTTCGCTATTGATGACCCGCACGTTGTAGACCGATTTTTTGAGTGATTGCGGTTCGTACTGACCCGTTACGACAACTGCATTGAGTTGATTGTTTGCTGCTGTTAGCCGGGCTATAAATGGAGTAGCCTTCCCATTTTCGACCTGAACGATCTGCCGTGTTGGTTCGTAGCCCATCATCGAAATGTGTAGTTCGTGCTGGCCCGGTGTCAGGCCGGTTAGGGTAAAATGGCCTGTTCCATCGGCGGTTGTCCCTTTCTTCGTTCCGTTGACCCGCACCGTTGCAAAAGCACCTGCCGATCCATCGATGAGTAAAATTGTCCCCTCAACACTACCACCCGTCGTTTGCTGCGCCCGTAGCGTTGACGGATCAACTGACATAAGTAGGGTAAGTAGTGATATAAGGAGAAGCGTACACGTCTTTTTCATAGTCATTACGTCAGGAATGGAGTAACGCAAGCTGGTCGTTTGGTCAACCCGTCTCAATTGGTAAGAAAGTCGTTGACAGTCAATCAATCGTATGCTCAGCTGACCAACAAACTGATCATTGAAGCGGTCAAATTGAATACTATAATTTATTAAGACTTAATCTAAATAGACGCACAAATGTAGGAAAGCTTTCGCTACTGTCAATACTTATTTAGAATAAATAAAAATAGTATTGTGTTTCAGCCGATTATGGGTGGCTTTGGGATCACTGATTTTCAGAAGCAGCGATGGATCGAGAAATGGCTATTTCTAAGGGAATACGAGCTGATTCTCAGTACCGAATGGGTAAAGCCAATTCTTCCGTTCCTTTTGTGCAGAAACTCGTATCGGCTGTATGAAACATTTAGTAAAATTCCTGTTTGGTTGGGGCATCGTTGCTCTATGTGTCGTTTCGGCGACAGCCCAGAAAAATCCGGAAGATAAAGCGGGCTGGAAGCTGGGTGCTCAAGCCTATTCGTTTCGACTGTTCCCTTTTGTAGACGCGCTGCGAAAAATCGATAGTTGCGGACTGAAATACGTTGAAGCGTATCCGGGCCAGACAATCGGTGGCGGTATGGAGGGAAAGATGGATTTTCAGATGGATGCCTCCAGTCGCCAGGCCGTTAAAAAACTGATCAAGGACAAGGGCCTGACGGTCGTTGCATATGGCGTAGTCAGCCCAAAAACGGACGAGGAATGGAAAGCCTTGTTTGAGTTTGCCAAAGACATGGGCATTCTGAATATCAACTCCGAACCCACACCAGCGCAAATGCCGCTGGTCCGTAAACTGGCTGATCAGTACAAGATTAACGTTGCCCTGCATAACCATCCCAAGCCCTCGCGCTACTGGCATCCGGATACCGTTCTGGCGGCTATTGGCGGGAGTAAATACGTTGGCTCCTGCTCCGACATCGGGCACTGGGTACGTTCAGGACTTGATCCGGTCGAATGCCTGAAAAAACTGAATGGCCACGTGTTGGGGATGCACTTCAAAGATGTGAAGCGCGACACGCCCGATGGCAAATACCACGATGTGGTTTGGGGAACGGGGGACAGTCAAGTAGAAGCCGTTATTGCTGAACTGAAACGTCAGCGTTTCAAAGGGCCAATCTCGGCGGAGTATGAATACCATTGGGAAAATAACGGACCCGAAATTGCGGAGAGCGTCAGGAACTTCCGGGCTATTTATAATCGGGTGAAGGTGCAGTGAGAAACGGGCCGGAAACGCCGTACGGAGCCAGATACACGTCGGTTTCTTGCACCGCGCTTCCGGCCCGCTTAACTTCGCGGCACGTAATAAACTGAATCATGGCTCTCACAACACTTGTTAAAATATCCAACGTTACGAACCTTAGTGATGCCCGGTATTGCGCCGGCATGGGCGTCGACATGCTCGGCTTTTCGATGGATCCCGAATCGCCGGACTATGTTGAGCCGAAGAAATTTCTGGAAATAAAATCGTGGGTGGCTGGGGTACAGATTGTCGGAGAAACCACCGCCACCGATCCGGAACTGATCGAACAACTGCTCGAAACCTACCAGCCTGAATTCTTACAGGTAGACGAAGCGGCTCTGTTGCCTTACCTGAGCACCTTTGGCGGTTCACAGGGTGAGCTGCGGCTTATTTTACGCGTTGACCTGTCGCAGTTGACGCTCGATCAACTCAGCACGTTATTACACACGGGTGCCGCCGGGGCCGAATACGTTTTACTGGAGAGCAAAGGCCCGATCCATCTGGATGCTGATCTGAAGGCGGCTCTTCTTAAATTATCCGGTAAATACCCCGTTTTGCTTGGAACAGGCGTGTCCGCCGAAAACGTCCACGAGTTATTAGCTGAATTACCCGTTCGGGGTATTGCGCTCAGTGGCGGTGATGAAGAACGTCCGGGCAACAAGGAGTTCGGCGAGTTAATGGATATTCTGGAAGCTATCGAGGAAGAGTAAAGGTCGCTGTTCGTAAACAGTCAGCTATCGATAGCAGACGCACATAGCACAAGCGGATAGCGGCTGGCTGTTTATGGATAGCTATTTCTAGTGTTACCCGCTACTATGCATTACCTACTATCATTGAAAACACACTTCCATCAAACTGCGCGTCCATTCTTCCAATTCTGATTTCGCGCATCCGGCTTCGTTATTAGGTTTACATCGGTTTTAACAACGAGCCGGCGTTCCGGTAAAAGCCATGAACAAGCGATTAGAACGAATTTCAGACCAGGCCCAGATAGGGGGCGTATGTGCTGGTATAGCCGATTATTTTGGCATCGATCGTGCCGTAGTCCGGCTCGTTTTTGTACTTGGAATTTTTATTCCGCACTTCCCCGCGCTGATCATTTACTGTATCTTGTGGGTCGCGCTGCCAGAGCGCCGATTCGGCGGATCATTGTCTCAATCAACCATCTATGCAAACCCCGTTTTTTCTATGAGTCCTTACAATCCCAACCAACCCGCATCACCCGACCGTAGCGTTATCGGCGGGGCCGTTCTGATTCTACTCGGCGTTCTGTTCCTGCTGGATCGCTATTTCGATATTGATTTTGGCGATCTGTGGCCGTTCGTACTCATCGCCATCGGGTTGTGGCTTATTTTCCGGGATCGCATCAAGACGCCTTACGACCCCAATAACAACAACACGAACAACCCTTTATAATACGGCTGTATGGTGTAAGATAGATGCTGTAGCTGGTAATTTTCCGAACACAGTATACGTCTTACACCATACCCAAACTAACGTCTGACATGCAACGAAGAAACGGATTATTCTGGGGCATTTTTCTGCTCACATTTGGTGTGCTGTTTCTGGCCCGCCGAGCCGGATGGCTAGATGTGGATTGGCATTCGCTGGTGAATTTGTGGCCGGTACTCCTGATTCTGGCGGGCATTAACCTGATTCTCGAACGGCGTGGTAATCCGGCTGCCTTTGTCACAACGATCATACTGGCCGTGGCTGTACCGACCACATTGTTCGGATTCTTCGCCCACGATCGCGACCGGGATGGATTTGGCATCCATTGGAACAATCATGACGAGGATGACAATGACGATGAAAACAATGAGGATGACAATAATGACGATAACGGTAACGACGACGACACGGATAATGAAGATGCGTATCGGTCCGAACGGGAAAATCGTCGATCGGATAAAATACAGACGAATACGTTTACGGAGTCGATGACCGACGATACCCGCGAGGCTGTGCTCAAACTGGCGGGTGGTGCTGGCCGGTTCATCATCAGTGAGCCGACGTCAGAACTGATCAAGGCTGATACCAAACAGAACATTGGTAGTTACTCGATGTCAGTCGACCGCGACGAAACGACGCACGTGCCGACGATCGAATTAAAGCCCAAGGAGGAAAACCACAATTTTGATCTGAAAGACGGTAAGTTTGAAAACCGTGTGGACATCCACCTCAACGAAAAACCAGTTTGGTCGATGGATATTGCTCTCGGTGCCGGTCAGGGCGATCTGGATTTGAGCGCTTATGCTGTGAAGAGTTTGAAACTCGCTGTAGGAGCCGCTGATCTTGACCTTAAACTAGGCGCAAAGGCGGGTATGTCAGACGTGAAACTGGATGTGGGTGCCGCTTCGATGACCGTCCATGTTCCGAAAGAAGTAGGCTGCCGCATTAAGAAAGACGGCGCTCTGAACGTAGAACGGCTGGAGGAATTTACGGATGTTGGCGGTGGTGAATTTGTAAGCCCCGGTTACGATGCAGCCAAAAAGAAAATGACGATTCGTTTCGACGGGGGTATCTCCAGCTTCAAAGTAGTTCGGTACTAAAGTTTGAACCGCCGGATAGCCCGGCGGTTCATCGTCAATTCTGGTTGTTCAACCGATTAAGCAACATCTTATTAAACGTTTGCTCGGTTTTGTATAACTCGGTCAGTTGGGCCGGACTAATCACTTTCAGAAACCGACTCATGTACTCGTCGTCAAGATCGGCGAGTTTTTGTTTGGTTGAATTCATTTCGCGAAGGCCGTTAACCAGCTGATTATCGTTGAGATTGCTCCGCGAGGGCTCGTTGCTGATCTGCCGGATGCGCCGGTTCAGTTCCTGCTTTTTACCGTTGTATTCGTTGTAAACAGCCCAGAACTGGGGGGCCTGATCTGTTGTCAGATTCAGCCGATTGGTAATCATACCAATTTTCGCTGCTTCAATTTTCTGGCGTCCATTTGGGTCGTTTTGCGCCAGGGTGATGTGGGTTGTCATCACGAAAGCTACTAACCAACCAATCCATGCGTGTCTCATCGTGGTAAAATTAACCATTCGTTAAAGTCAGGAGCCGAGGCCCGGTGATTCCATTACATTTTGCTCGTCAATGTGCTGCTGAATATCGGCGGGTTTCACATTCAGGTATTGAATGGCCGTCGTATCGCTGCCCAGCGACGAATGAACCTGCTGACCGTCAGCCAATTCATAGGGATCTATGCCTTGTTCATCCAGGTAGGAGGCAATCATTTCGTTGCTAACACCCGTCAGGGCTTCACTACCAATAGACTCCTGCCGTTGTGGTATTGTTTTCCAGACCAGCACCGCGATAAGGCTGGCACCGGCCAGCGACGTTACCGTTCGCTGCCAGGACCAGCTAATGCTGAACGCTGGTTTCGCTTTCCGGGCCACACGAGCCTGTACTCGGGAGGGCAGCTGATCGAAGTAGCCATCCGGAGCCTGAAACGGCTGTTGCCGAAGCGGATGCTCAGGGGGAAGTTCGTCAAGCCTGAAGTTGTTCATGTCGTTCATTGTCGTTCAGTGTACAAGTTACACAATTGCTGTATATACGATTTGACAAGCTACGCGAGCCGGGGTTTAATCGGATGTATCGGATTTGTCGAGATAATCTTCGATTTTTTTTACGGCCAGGTGGTAGGAGGCTTTTAGGGCACCAACTGACGTTCCCGTGATGTCTGCAATCTCCTCATACTTCATGTCATCGAAGTATTTCATGTTGAAAACCAGTCGCTGCTTATCCGGTAACTTCAGGAGGGCTTTCTGCAACTTCAGTTGTATTTCTTCCCCGCTTAGCTCGTTGCCTGACGTAACAAAATCCGAGTTGCTCTCCAGCTTCTCCATCAATTCGCCTTCAACATCCCCGATCGGTAGAAAAAAACGGCGACGTTTTTTGTTCAGAAAATTGAGGCACTCGTTGGTCGCAATGCGGTATATCCAGGTGTATAACTGACTATCACCCCGAAACTGTTCCAGGCTGTTCCATACTTTAATAAACGTTTCCTGCACCAAATCATCGGCGTCATCGTGATCAATGACCATCTTCCGGATATGCCAATATATTTTCTGCTGATACTGGCGCACCAACAGATTAAAAGCATAATTCCGGGTCGACGGATCGCGGTATTTAGCGAGGAGTTCTGCGTCAGTCATTGGTTATAAGGAGCGGGGAGTAAGGGGTAAGATGTAAGGAGTGCTGGTATCAGCTTGCTGGGCAAAGCAGACCTACTCCTCAGTTCTTACATCTCGCTCCTCACTTCTTTATTTTCGTGCCATTACTTTTTTCACCTGCTCAACAATTTTGTCGGCGGTAAGGCCATATTTTTGCATCAGCTGATCGGGTGTACCACTCTCGCCAAACGTATCGTGGACGCCAATGTATTCCAGGGGAGCCGGGTGATGTTGGGCCAATACATGCGCAACGCTATCGCCCAGACCACCACTGATCATGTGCTCTTCTGCCGATACGGCGCAGCCTGTTTTCTTCACCGATGCCAGAATCGCTTCTTCGTCTAACGGCTTAATCGTGTGAATATTGATGATGTCGGCTTCAATGCCTTCCTCGGCCAGCATCTCACCGGCTTTGATAGCCTCCCAAACCAGATGACCTGTGCAGAAAATCGACACGTCAGATCCTTCGTTAACGGTCCACGCTTTACCAATTTCAAACGTCTGGTCGGCGGGCGTAAAGACCGGAATGACGGGCCGTCCGAAGCGCAGGTAAACCGGACCAACGTGGTCGGCAATGGCAAGGGTAGCGGCTTTCGTCTGATTGTAATCGCAGGGGTTGATGACGGTCATGTTGGGTAGCATCTTCATCATACCCAGATCTTCCAGAATCTGGTGGGTTGCCCCGTCTTCGCCCAGCGTAACACCCGCGTGCGATGCGCAGATTTTGACGTTTTTGTTCGAGTAAGCAACCGACTGCCGAATCTGGTCATAAACCCGTCCGGTGGCAAAATTGGCGAATGTCGTCGCAAAGGGAATATGGCCACCGATGGTCAGGCCCGCCGACACGCCGATCATGTTAGCCTCCGCGATACCGCACTGAACGAACCGTTCGGGAAATTCTTTGATAAATGCGTCGAGTTTTAGCGACCCGGCCAGATCAGCCGTTAGGGCGACAACATTCGGATGGGTCTTGCCAAGTTCGGCGATACCCGCGCCAAAACCGGAGCGAGTGTCTTTCTTTTCGGTATACTCGTATTTTTTCATAGTCTCTATTAATTCGCCGAAGCGAGGGTTTGCAATTTAGTGAGAAAATAGTGGGCACTCGGGCAATTTGGGTGCGCAGCTGCCCGCTCGATGGAGAATCCTTTCCCAAGCATTAGATTTGTGAATTTCTTTTTATCATCGATCCCCCTTCCTCTGTGCTGGATATACAAAGATTTGAGAGTCTCAGCAGGATTCAAATCTTGTTCAGGATAATGAAAGAAAAAGTCCGATCTAAATAAGGTTGAAAGTGTCTCGGAGTCAGCTAGAAACCAAGTTTCGAGCATACGAACAGCAACGAAGACTTTGATGTCATCTGCGTAAATCGTCTGTGTTTTGACTGATGTTATACAAGGCTCATGTTCTTGGTCTCGTAAAATGATTATCCATTCTGCTCCCTGATTGCGAAGGATTTGTGCGTAACTCTCCGTAGAGGGACGGTTTAAGTTGTCTTTACCTTTCGCGTTAATGATCTCATCGACTAACTCCAGATTATTTGCTTGGAGAAATTCGAAAAACATTTCTGAGCTTAGAAGCATCTTTTCACAGTCACCTTCAACAATAAACCCTATTTTTACCACGGCAAGCCCCCTCCTAAAGCTCCTGCTAGCCAAGCCTGATCTGTTGGCAAATCATAAATGTTACGCCCTTTGATCTGCCGCGTTTTTGTAGCCCCATTTTGTTTGTTTACCAGAATAATCTCGTCGGTTGTTAGATGGCGAACTACAGCCTCAGAGTGGGTATTCAGCCAAATAAAATGTCCTTTGCTTTTGCATTCCTGTCGAAAAAAATTGACTAAAGTTTCTAAAACCTGAGGATGTAAGCCGTTTTCTGGTTCTTCAATACAGAGAAATTGCGGTTCATCGCTTTGGTAAACAGCGGTTAGCAGGGCGAGAATATTTTTTGTGCCGTCAGAAAGAAGCTCTTTTGGAAAAGGCTTTTCAAAAGTTTTTTCATACCAGAGCAACGTTTCTTTTCCATCGAACGGGTTTGAAGATACTTCAACCGATTTAAAGCCAGGGATGAATAATTCCAACCATTCAAATACCTCATCTTTAAAAAGGGGGTTGTCAAGTACTCGCTTCAAAACTTTCTCGAGATTGTCAGCCGATAGAGTCAATTGTAAGTCAGAAGAATAATTTAGCTTTTGTTTGCTATTCTGGTTAATGAATAAATGGACAAAGTTGGCTAAGAGTTGATTATTTTCTTGCCGTACATTAATTGGATCTTCTTCTCCCCAACGAGTACCCACAACAGTATATTCTGGTTGGCCTGTGAGGCCGGTACGCTGGACAAGATGGTGAACAGATGAGCTATTTAACTTGACTTCAACTTGGACAGCGTTTAAACTACTCCGCCGATTTAGAAAGTAATCTTTACCCCCAAATAAGCTTTCAACTGTACCTCTATTCGTCTTAACTGCCAAATTAAAAAACTCCAGAGCCTCGAAAATATTCGATTTGCCCGACCCGTTAGGGCCGACAAAGACCGTGAACGGATTCGGCTCAACAAGCTCGATCCGTTCAATGGATTTGAAATTTTCGATGACTAAGCGGTTGATTTTCATAAGTAGCTGTAGAGACGCAATCCCTTGCCGGTCCTCCGGTGCCTGAGCGTCAGCAATACCATCCTGCCAAGAGACGCAAGGGGTTGCGTCTCTACATAGACTGAATCAATAATCCGAAAAGCCTACAGAAAGCGGTAACTGATTGAGCGCCTGGGTCAATTGTTCGGCATTGGGCGCGACACCATGCCATTTATAGCTGCCAACCATGTAGTCAACGCCAAAACCCATTTCGGTATGCATCAGAATCAACGTTGGTACGTCGGGGTTCTCCTGCGACTTTTTGAGTGTCCTGATCACATCGGCCATGTCGTTACCCTGCATTTCATCGACGTGCCAGCCGAAAGCTTTGTATTTCGCGGCTAAATCGCGGTTGCTGTTAACGAAATCGGTCTTCCCATCGATCTGAGCAAGGTTATAATCAATGACGGCGGTCAGATTACCTAGCTTTTTGTTTGGCGCAAACTGGGCTGCTTCCCAAACCTGCCCTTCCTGTTGCTCGCCATCGCCCATCAGCACATATACTTGGTTCGTGTCACCATTGAGCTTTTTGGAGTATGCGGCCCCGGCGGCTACCGACAGACCCTGTCCCAGCGAGCCCGACGCAATCCGGATACCCGGCAGGTGTTCAGCAGTTGTTGGGTGCCCTTGTAACCGGCTTTCCAGCTTCCGGAATGTCGATAGTTCATCAACCGGAAAATAGCCAGCCCGCGCCAGTACAGAATAAAAAACGGGGGAGATGTGCCCGTTTGACAGGAAGAAAATATCTTCATCGCGGCCATCCATATCGAAAATCGGCGTGCCATTGGCGTCCTTTTTCAAGTTCATGATGTCGAAATAAAGCGCAACTAGGAAATCAGTACAGCCCAGCGACCCGCCGGGGTGGCCAGAATTGACGGCTGCTACCATGCGGACGATGTCGCGCCGAACGGCGGTGGCGATGTGTTCGAGTTTTTCGAGTTCCATGTGTATTGCGGGTGAAAACCCACTTTTGACAGTAACGAATTAAGGGGCTTGCACCCAAGTTAGACTACCTTAAAATTTGACCGGCGTGGTTTTTCGTATCCACTTTACCGATAATGTCGGTAATAATACCACTTTCATCAATCAGAAACGTTGTTCGGACAGTACCCATGTATGTGCGGCCATACATGGATTTTTCTTTCCAGACATCATACGCTTCGACAACGGCCTTGTTCGTATCGGCGACGAGCGCAAAGGGAAGATCGTATTTTTTGATGAATTTCTGATGCGATTTCGTATCATCGATGCTGATTCCCAGTACCTCATACCCCTGGGTGCGTAGGCTGGCATAATTGTCGCGCAGACTACAGGCCTGGGCGGTACAGCCCGTTGTGTCGTCTTTCGGGTAAAAATAAAGAACCACTTTTTTGCCCCGGTAGTCGGAAAGTTTAATTGGCTGTCCGTTCTGGTCAGTGCTCGTAAAATCGGGGGCAGGATCGCCGATGTTCAGGCTCATGATCGTTTAGGTTTGTCGGTTATGGTTTGTAAAAAGGCTGAATTGACCTGATCGACAACTCACAAACTCAGGTAGGTTTATCGTTTACGCCGACGTTTTGGGGCGGTCGTAGCCTTACGCTTTACCGCTGGCCGGGGCTCCGCAATACTAATGCTGTCTGACCCGATGTTGCCAGCGCGGTCTTTTACCTGAACCAAAATCTCGTCACCCAGTTCGAACGGTTCGTTCGGATCAAGTTGATCCGACCAAAGCAGCGCCCGCTTGTAGTCATACTGCATCAATAACCACTCGCCATTGACCAACGCCCGAAAGTCGGCAATGCCGGATAAATCATCCCGAATTCGAACGGTTATTCCCTTCGGCGTGGCCGATAGAATGTCAACCGTGGGTGGATTGGAATCGGTCAATAATTGAAACCGGCCCAGTGAACGGGTTTTGAATTCAATTCGCCCCTTGTTCCAGGTGCCACCCAGAAAACTTTCATGACCACCACTTGTCCAATAGGCTTTTGTACGCATGGTATCAATTGCAATCGGGTAGTTCGGAACGTACTGAATCGTCAGCATATCGTTGAGCGGAATAGTAGACTGGTTGATTTCCAGACCTCCACCCGGCAACGGCCGCATGGCGAGATGTAAGGTATCGAACAACGTTTTGGGGCTGAATTCCAATCGGGTCTTCCCATCGACAATAACTTCCTTTCGTCCGGGTATGACCCGTTTCTTGAAATTCGTTCGCACCACGCCACGACCGAACTGAATCGAGTCGGGCAGCGTCTTCCGCAAATCTATAAGATAAACGGCTTGGTTGTTACGAACGTAGCTGGGCGCCTGTTCGGTTACCGTGCGACCAGTATGAAGTTTGGCTACCGGAGGATTACTGGCTTGTATATTTTTGACCGTCAACTTGAGCACGTTTTCGTCCGTTGTAATGGTCGCCGTAGGCTCGCCACTGACCTCGCTGGTCGTGTCCGAAGCGGGACGAATAGCCAGCGAATCCGTTCGTGCCGCACTGGCTGCTGGTGTTTCAGGCAGGATTGTGAACGTGAGCTGAGCTGCATGATCATAGGCGTCGTACAGCGTAAGCGTAACTTCGTGCGGTCGACCATCCAGCAGCGGTAAGCGTCCCTTATAGGCGGCATTGCTTTGCAACTTGTACAAGTTCAGTCGGTTACCATCGGCGATGTAGCCCCGGTGGTAGCGCTGACCGCTCATCTGTTCCACTTCGTAATTCTCGTGGATATTCATGAATCGCGTGTACTCGTTAGGAAAGCTATTCATGTTATAGGCAAATACCTCACGGCCATCGAGTTTTATTTCCAGACAACTGATGCCATTGCGGTACGGCGAACCACTGGTCTTGTCATACCCCAGCACCTCCAGCCCGACCAGACCCGATGCGGTGATGGGTTGCGAAAGCGTATACGTCCCATCGGACCGGCGAACGGGCGCATAGCTGACGCGCTGGTATTCGCCATTGATGCGCGAGGTAGGCGTCATGGTTTTCAGCGCGACCCGCTCAAAATAGGGGGGGACATCATCTTTAAGCTCGGAAAACCCATAAAGCAGCGGATTGATCAGGTTGTCTTTGGCATCGCGCACTTCGAAGTGCAGATGAGGCCCGCCTGAGCCGCCCGTGTTGCCGGAAGCCGCAATCACATCGCCCTGCTTGACCGGAAATTGTCCCGGTGCTGGTCGCAAATCGATCTCAAAGGTCTTTCTGGCGTATTGCTGTTCGCGAAGGTAGGTGCCGAGCGTGTCCTTAAGGGCTTTAAGATGTCCATAGACCGTTGTCAGCCCGTTCGGATGACGGATGAATACTACGTTACCATACCCGCCTGTAAATACCGCAATTCGGGAAATGTAGCCATCGGCAGCCGCATGAACGTCCAGCCCTTCCCGTCCGCCCGTTCGAATGTCCAGGCCAGCGTGAAAGTGGTTGGCCCGTAAATCGCCCAGACCACCCGACAGCGAGTTGGCTGCTCCCGGCATGATCGGAAACATAAAATAACCCGTCGGCGCAACGGGTGGCGTTGCCCGGCGGCTGGTTAATGCGGTTGTACTCTGTGGCGTTTCCGATGAATCCAAACCAGCCTGACCAAAAGCCAGTCCGGTGCTGATCACCATCGCCATAAAACTATAAATACGTACTCGTTTCAAATCAGAAATGGCAAAAACTTTTTACGTCTCTTGGGGGCTGATAACCCAGTGCAGCTTGTTTACGGGCCCGGTGGATTTCAGCAGAACACGAAAAGTCATTTATTTAACATCAATCTCCAGAAGCTTCTTGTCCTCGATATAAGCCGTCAACCGGTCACCAAGTTGTACCGGACCAACCCCTTTTGGCGTTCCCGTGAAAATAATGTCGCCCTGTTGCAACAGAAAATAGTGCGACACAAACGAGATAAGGTAGTCGATTTTGAATAGCATCAGGCTGGTGTTGCCCAATTGCCGGGTTTCGCCGTTGAGATCCAGTCGGAAGTTCAGGTTCTGCAAATCCGGGAAATCGGATTTAGGAACGAAAGGCGAAATAGGAGCGGAGCCGTTGAATCCTTTTGCCAGTTCCCAGGGTAGTCCTTTGGCCTTTAGCCGACTCTGTACATCACGAGCGGTAAAGTCGATACCAATACCAATTTCGTCGTAGTATTTATGCGCAAACTTCTCTTCGATATTCTTACCGACCCGATTGATTTTTACCAGAATCTCAACTTCATAGTGAACATCCTGCGAGAACTCGGGATAGAAAAACGGTTCATTTTTGAGCGGAACAGCGGTTTCAGGCTTTAAGAAAATGACCGGATCTTCGGGCTGTTCGTTATTCAGTTCTTTGATGTGATCGGCGTAATTTCGGCCAACGCAAATGATTTTCATAGTGAGTAGCACGGATAGACTATCCGCTATTTTCTAAGAGGAGCGAACAGGCTGTCCCCGTTGCTTAAACTATTCTGAATGCTACAAATCTAAGGACTAATGAGGGGTAGACCGCACCCCTCCGTAAATATTTGAACAAATCAGACCCCTTCTGCGTCATATACCGTCAGAAGACTAGTTTAAGACCATTCATAAAAAAAACGCACAAAAATGAAAAAAATCATAATCATGATGTTCTCACTCGCTTTCGCTGTAACCGCTTGTGAGAAAGTACCCCTTACCGGACGAAAGCAATTGATTTTGGTGCCCAACAATGACATGCTTTCCATGAGCTTTACGCAGTACAAACAATTTCTGGATACGAGTAGAGTTGTCAGCAACAGCGGTGATGCCGCTATGGTAAGCCGGGTTGGTGACCGGATTCGTCAGGCGGTTGAAAGCTACATGAACAGTAACGGTTACGGCAAACGCCTGGAGGGGTTTAAATGGGAGTACCACTTGGTACAAAGCAATCAGGTTAACGCCTGGTGTATGCCTGGTGGCAAAATCGTTGTGTACTCTGGAATTTTACCGTATACACAAAATGAAGCTGGTTTAGCCACTGTACTCGGCCACGAAGTGTCGCATGCCATTGCCGAGCATGGGAACGAGCGAATGAGTGAAGGGCTGGTTGCGAACGGCTTGCTACAGGCAGGTCAGGTAGCTACAGGGATTGCCACTTCATCGAAAAGCCCGCAAACTCAAGCGCTATTTCAGCAGGCTATAGGGACCGGTGGTCCACTAATGTACCAATATTTTGGGGCACTTCCCCATAGTCGTAAACAGGAATCAGAAGCCGATCACCTTGGCTTGATCTTTATGGCAATGGCTGGTTATGATCCCGCTGAAGCTATTTCGTTCTGGCAACGGATGGCGAAGGCAGGTGGTGGCAAAGCGCCAGCCGAATTTCTGTCCGATCACCCATCCGATGCGCGCCGGATTGCTGATCTGCAAAAATTACTTCCCGATGCCAAGAAATACTACAACGGATCGCGTCGTACTAGCTAAATGAGTTATATAAACGAAAAAGCCGGACGTGAATCCGGCTTTTTCGTTTATTATCCCCAGAATTTTCCTGATGGGATGTGAGTCACGCGAAATTCTACAACGCTTCTACGACCTGACGTACTTTTTCAGCGGCTTCTTTCAGCAATACGGCCGACTGAACTTTCAAGCCCGATTCATCGATAATTTTTGCGCCTTCTTCGGCATTGGTGCCCTGTAGGCGAACAATGATTGGTACGGGAATGTCGCCAATCGCTTTGTAGGCTTCTACAACACCTGTGGCCACGCGGTCGCAGCGGACGATACCACCGAAGATGTTGATCAAAATGGCTTTTACGTTCGGATCTTTCAGAATAATCCGGAAACCAGCTTCAACGGTTTTTGCGTTCGCTCCACCCCCAACATCAAGGAAGTTGGCCGGTTCACCACCCGATAGTTTGATGATATCCATCGTTGCCATTGCCAACCCCGCTCCGTTGACCATACAGCCCACGTTACCATCGAGTTTGACGTAGTTCAAATCGCTGGCTGAGGCTTCCACTTCGAGCGGATCTTCTTCGGCCAGATCACGCATCGATTTCAGTTCAGGATGACGATAGAGGGCATTGTCGTCCAGGTTAACCTTTGCATCAACGGCCAGAATTTTGTTATCCGACGTTTTCAGCACCGGGTTGATCTCGAACATGGAGGCATCCGTCTCGACATAGGCTTTGTAGAGCGACGTAACGAATTTCACCATTTCTTTGAAGGCTTCCCCTTCCAGACCTAATCCGAAGGCAACCTTACGCGCCTGGAACGGCTGTAGACCTACGGCCGGATCAATCCACTCTTTTACAATTTTTTCGGGCGTATTCTCCGCGACTTCTTCAATGTCCATACCGCCTTCCGTACTGGCCATAATGACATTGCAGGCTTTGCTACGGTCGAGCAGGATGCTGATGTACATTTCCTTCGGCTCTGATGCACCCGGATAGAAAACATCCTGCGCTACCAGCACTTTGTTGACTTTTTTGCCTTCTGGGCCGGTCTGGTGGGTTACGAGTACATTGCCAATAAGGTTTTTAACAATATCGCGTACTTCATCCGCCGATTTCGCCAGGGCTACACCCCGTTGTTCAGTACCAACGATCTTGCCCTTGCCGCGACCACCTGCGTGAATCTGCGATTTAACGACAACGAACTTTGAGCCGGACTGCGCCATAATCTGTTTGGCGGCTTCAACGGCTTTCTCAGGCGACTCGGCCACGATGCCTTCCTGAATCCGGACACCGTACTTTTTCAGAATTTCTTTACCCTGATACTCGTGTATATTCATGGCAACTGCAACAAGGAGAATTGAAAATCGTATTTTTGTGCGGCAAGTTAACAGGAAATGAAGAGTGAAGCCTATTTCCTCCTCATTTTTCACGCTTCATTCTTTACTCTTCATAATGCCCGCGCTGCTTCAAACCTCCGACATTCGCCGAAATTACGGCAATTTACCTGTTCTGAAAGGAATTAATCTGACAATCGAACCGGGCGAGATTGTCTCCATCGTCGGCGCATCCGGGGCCGGCAAAACAACGTTGCTGCAAATCCTGGGTACACTGGATCGGCCAGACGCTGGCGAACTGCACATTGCCGGGCAGAATGTGTTCACATTGACCGACCGTCAATTGGCTCAGTTTCGAAACGAGCGGATTGGCTTCGTTTTTCAGTTCAACAACCTACTGCCCGAGTTCACAGCCCTCGAAAACGTGTGTCTACCGGGTTTTATTTCGGGAAAAGAGGAGGACGAGGTTCGGGAACGGGCTAAGTCCCTACTGACGACATTAGGGCTCCAGAGCCGTCTGAATCATTTACCGTCACAAATGTCGGGTGGTGAACAACAGCGAACGGCAGTAGCGCGGGCGCTGATCAATAAACCGGCCATCGTATTTGCTGATGAACCAAGTGGCAACCTTGATTCGCGGAACGCCGAAGAACTTCACCAGCTGTTCTTTCAACTGCGTGATGAACTCGGTCAGACGTTCATTATCGTAACACACAACGAGACACTAGCTTCTCTGGCCGACCGAACGGTCATCATTCGAGATGGGTTGATCTCCAGTTAGCCTTTGATGACCAGGAAACTGGACAAAGGACAGCTACAGGTC
The DNA here is from genome assembly GCF_010747415.1 of Spirosoma agri. Lineage (NCBI taxonomy): Bacteria > Pseudomonadati > Bacteroidota > Cytophagia > Cytophagales > Cytophagaceae > Spirosoma > Spirosoma agri. The sequence goes on from NZ_JAAGNZ010000001.1 coordinate 2,788,323, forward strand.
ACACATAAGTATATCTACTTACCTTAAAACTGTCGCATGTCACTAAGTAATTGATTAGTAAGTGTTTAAAAATACATAAAAAAATTATTTTACGAAAAAGAATGATTATTTTTCATTTTTGTTTTATAATTGTGTCGAAAAGAAAAGTTTTTCATAACGTTGAGTAAATCAGAAAGCCAAGAGAGTGTCTCGCTTGGCTTTTTTGTTTGTATACTACAGAGCTGATCTAAGCTCTTCAGAGTTATAAGCAGGCACCCGCTCTGCTGTAAGCCCGGCAACCTATCTAATTTTTTCGTGTTACAATGCAGCCATGATCTATCAGGTCTAGTGTTTCGCATCATTCTGAAGCCCCCAAGCCAAACCACCGATTCATCAATCAGAGCTTATCCATACATGTACGTGTTGCTAACCCCAACTCAATAAACGGACAGCTATCAAGAAATAAAAATGCCCCCAGTCGAAAGACTGGGGGCATTTTTATTTAAGTTCCACAGGGGATGCGATTACATCATGCCGCCCATGCCGCCACCGCCGTGCATACCTGCACCGCCACCGGCTGGAGCTTCTTCTGGCTCGTCAGCAATAACACACTCCGTTGTCAGCAACAGACCCGCGATCGAAGCCGCGTTTTCCAATGCCAGACGGGTTACTTTCTTAGGATCGATAACACCGGCTGCAAACAGATCTTCGAATGTATCGTTCTTTGCGTTATAGCCGAAACCACCCTGACCATCCTTCACTTTGTTCACGATAACTGAACCTTCGCCACCGGCGTTAGCTACGATCGTGCGCAATGGTGATTCGAGAGCCACACGGATGATGTTAACACCCGTTTTTTCGTCTTCGTTGATGGCGTTGATCGAATCCAGTGACGAGATAGCGCGGATCAACGCGATACCACCACCGGTTACGATTCCTTCTTCAACCGCAGCGCGGGTTGCATGCAGGGCATCGTCAACACGATCTTTCTTTTCTTTCATTTCTACTTCAGTAGCAGCACCGATGTAGAGAATAGCCACACCACCCGACAGTTTAGCCAGACGCTCCTGCAATTTCTCGCGATCGTAGTCTGACGTCGTATTTTCGATTTGGGCTTTGATTTGGTTTACGCGACCCGTGATATTGTCTTTCTCACCAACACCATTGACAATAGTTGTATTGTCTTTGTCGATCAGGATTTTTTCAGCCTGACCCAGGTATTCGATCGATGCGTTCTCCAGTTTGAAACCGCGCTCTTCGCTGATCACTTGGCCACCTGTCAGGATAGCAATGTCTTCCAGCATCGCTTTCCGACGATCACCGAAACCAGGTGCTTTGACAGCGGCTACTTTCAGGGCACCACGAATTTTGTTGACAACCAGCGTAGCCAGGGCCTCACCATCTACATCTTCAGCGATGATCAACAGCGGACGGCCTGTTTGCGCAACTTGCTCCAGTACCGGCAACAGTTCTTTCATCGATGACACTTTCTTTTCCGAGATCAGGATGAACGGACGCTCCAGTTCAACTTCCATTTTCTCAGTGTTCGTCACGAAGTAAGGAGACAGGTAACCCCGGTCGAACTGCATACCTTCAACGGTTTTAACTTCCGTTTCAGTACCGCGCGCTTCTTCAACCGTGATGACACCTTCTTTGCCCACTTTCTTCATGGCTTCAGCGATCATCGTACCGATTTCTTCGTCGTGGTTAGCCGAGATGGTCGCAACCTGTTCGATTTTACCGAAATCGTCACCGATCGTCTGCGCCTGTTCAGCAAGGTTCTTGACAACAGCAACAACCGCTTTCTCAATACCACGCTTCAGATCCATTGGGTTAGCACCAGCGGCCACGTTTTTCGCACCGATCGAGTAGATCGCCTGTGCCAACACCGTAGCTGTCGTTGTACCGTCACCCGCTGAATCAGCGGTTTTCGAGGCAACTTCTTTTACCAACTGAGCACCCATGTTTTCCATGGCGTCCTTCAGTTCAATTTCTTTAGCTACCGTCACACCATCTTTGGTGATCACGGGAGAGCCGAATTTTTTATCAAGAATTACGTTCCGGCCTTTAGGACCCAGCGTAACTTTTACAGCGTCGGCCAGAGTGTCAACACCCTTTTTGATACGCTCACGGGCTTCGGTATCGAAGAAAATTTTCTTAGCCATTGTGATTAAAATCGTTTTGGATTACAAAAAACGTTGCTTAGACAAGATCCGTGATTCGGACTGTCGAACGCTTATAATTAAAGAATTGCGAAAATGTCGGATTCGCGCATGATCAGGTACTCTTTGCTGTCAACGGTGATTTCTGTACCAGCATATTTGCCATACAGAACCGTATCGCCCACCTGAACCGTTAGGGGCTCATCTTTCTTGCCTGCACCAACGGCTACGACCGTACCGCGCTGTGGTTTTTCCTTTGCCGTGTCAGGAATGATGATCCCGAACGAGGTTTTTTCTTCGGCCGGTGCTGCTTCTACCAGTACGCGGTCTGCCAGCGGTTTCACGTTCACTTTAACGCTTTCCGTTTCTGCTACCATGATAATGAGTTGATTAAGGTTATTAACTAGTTGTGCAATGCGTTGCACGTCGTTCACCGAGTGCCAATTTTTGTGCCAATCCTGATAGACTGTCAAATTTTCAGGCTTTTCACTGACAGACTGCCATTCTCTGCTTTATTTATAATTCATTCTCATATAACTGCCATAGGGCAAACAGAATTTGGTTTTCTGTGTTCTACTCGTTATTTTGAGCAACCAATCTGTCAGCTAACGTGTGTTTGTGAGTCTATGAAAAAATTACAATCTGACTGGTTTACGCAAAATTGGCTCGATGCCGAGTACCAGAAATATGTCTTGATGGCATATTTACAAGCTGTCCGGCAAAACTTCACTGAAAACAGACTATGCCCCGATTTACCCGATTTACGCGACCATTATGAAACTGGGGTTCGCTTTTCGAGGGGCAAAGGTACGTTAAATGCTGCGTTTCCCAAGCGAGCGGACCGAGTTACCGGACCACCACCCCGAATCGAATACAAATCCGAGGTGACGGATGATGAGTTCATGACAGAACTGGACACGATCATGAACTTTGCCCTGCCGCGTTTCCAGGCTACCCTGACAGAAGGGCAGCAACGATGGGCTGACATAACGAAGTCGCTGACTCTCTCACCGGTTGGTTTGATGCCCCTGCGACCGGAAGAAGGCTACTTACTGATTCATACCACCAATCAGGCAGAAACGCAGATCTATCGTTTTCGCCTGACACTCTACTCAGAGCAAGAGCCCGGTGGCCGGTTAGTCCGGCTTCAGTTTGTGGAGGCCGTGCAGAAGAGTCTTGTCAATACGGTCGAGAATATAAAACTTGATCTAATCCGGCGGCATCGCAATCTGCCCAATCCAGCCACATTCATGCTGGAAAGCCAGCGAACGTATCCCGTTCAGGAAACACTGCTGCCCATTGCCCGGCAGATGCTGGTGCAGGCAGTGGCCTGAACTAAAAAAGACCCCGATTTATGTCGGGGTCTTTTTTGTGAAATTTAGTGACAGCAGGTTTATTTCTGGGGCGTCAGCGCCGAAGTCGAAGCACCCGGTGTGGATGCACCTGGTGTTGCCGCACCTGGAACGGCCTGACTTGGTGCGGCAGCCGGGGTAGGAGCAGGTGTTGGAGCCGCTGCACCCGGTAGTGTTTGCGTCTGCGCGCGATCTACGTTGATGCTATTGATGCCAGACGCCTGATTGCGGTCAATCATGACGTAAGAGGCCAGTGAAAGGACCATTACGCCAATACCGAGACCCCAGGTAATTTGCTCCAGCAGATCGGTTGTTTTTTTAACACCCATAAGCTGATTGGACCCTAGTCCGCCAAACTCGCCGGCTAGTCCACCTCCCTTAGAGTTTTGAACGAGCACAATCAGAATCAGTAAGACAGTGAAGATGCAAATGATGACAATAGTTGCCGTTACCATGAATTTTAGTTGCCACCGGAACGCCGGTGCGTTTATTCGTAAAGAGTTGATTCAGTAAGCTAGAGTGGTTTCAAGAGTCGCTCGATTCGCTGGCCGCACTCGATAATTCACTGATTTTTGCCGCAAAGTACGATTTTTTCTCTGGATTTTTCACTATCAGCTTCTCGTAGATTTCGCGGGCCTTATCAAGTTTCCCCTGTTTGATGAGGATTTTGGCAAAACTTTCGGTCACCAGACTACCGCTGCTAACGGGTTTGTTGCGCTTCGTTAAGTCTTCCTGCTCGGGTTGTTCGGTTAATTTGGTGCGTATCTGTGAAATGCGCGGTTCTTTCTTGATAAAGTCTTCAATCAGATCAAACTGACGCTTCCGTTCGATATCGGCAGGAGAGAGGACAGGCTCCGGCGGAACGGTCTCGGCGATCTGGGTAAGTTCGTTCTGTAGCTTTTTTTCGGCCAGTGTCGGGTCTTCAGGGGTGGGTATGCTTTCGGTGGATTCCGGCTGTGCGGGCTCGGGTAAGCGTAGCAAAGGCATTTTTGGAAAACCGTTGCTCAGCCCGGCCTTCGATTTGAACAGAGCATAGCTTTCGTGCTGGTAATCGTCAGGGATGGGAACGTGTTTGGCCGACAACTCATTGAGTTTGGTCAACAGATTCTCCGACCACTGAAACTCGTTGTCGATCAGTTTGCGCAGCGAATTACGACTTAGGGCGTGGGCAGCCGCCTGTCTGATAAAAGGTACGGTCTGGCTTTTCAGGTGAACTGAAGCCGCTTTGGCCGTCAGTGTATGAAGGCCCTGACAGTATGGGTAGGTTTGCAGACTTTCCTGTAATTGTACGAAATCGGTCGCACTGAGATCATCGGGGTGGGTGACCCAATACGAAAAGGTTTCTTTGTCGAGTGCAAGCATGGATTTTTCAGTCGCGCATTACGGTTGGCCGAAGGTAATGAGAATTTTAGACTTGCCTGATTGATAACGTATCCGTCATTAAAAATTCAGAGCAAGTACGGCTATCTACCAATCGGCAGCCGTCTTGTTGAAAATGTCTAAAACGATCTGATCCAGGATTTTAGGCACCAGACGGCTTTCGTTTTGGCTGAGTGTCTGGTTCTGCGGAAAATCCTGATAAAAAGAGAATGACTGCTCGAAGTTTTTGCTCTCGTCTTTGTTATTATAAAAACGAGCTAGAACGGTGATCTGTAGCCGGTTAACGCCCGCCTGATCCTGTGCGGTTGGGGCCACCGCCAGTAGGTCGTAGCCGGTAATATTGCCTTCCAGTACCATATCGCCATTGTTAGGAACAACTTTTAGATTGGTATACCGCTGGTAATATTCCTTAAGTCGTTCATTAAACGTCAGCGGTAGATTGGCCGGTCCGCCAGCCGTTGCCAGGACGAAGTTATTGACCGTGACACTCTTGATATCGGGCGAAAGTGTTGTTCCGGTAAATGAATAGACGCCACAGGAAGCCGTGAGCAGTGAGCAACTAACCACCAGCAGGAAACCGAGCAGCTGCCTGACAGGTAGCTGGAATGGACCTGCCGTCGCCTGTTGGTGGATTGCTGTTGCTTGACGTTTATTCTTCATCAATTTCATACTGCTTAATTTTCCGGTATAACGTCCGTTCAGAGATACCAAGTGCCTGCGCTGCGTATTTACGTTTATTGTTGTTTCGCCGTAACGCTTTTAAAATCATTTCCTTCTCCTGCCGTTCGAGCGAGAGCGAATCATCTTCTTCCGTTTCGTGGGTTACATCCTCCACAGTCACATCGTTGATGTCATGCGCCACATCGTCGAAAATCTGCACGGGCGGATGGCTGTTATACGTCTCGGAGGGCGGTGGATTTTCTGGACGACCCGTACCGTTTGGTGCTGGCAGAAACCGGGTAATGTTGGTATCGACCGGCGGATGATCGCCGTCCGGTTGAATCGAGTCGAACAGATCTTTGTGATTGTTCAGAATCTGCCGGCCATCCTGTTCATCGCCCAACACATCGCGAACGAGCTTCTTAAGATCATTTACATCCCGGCGCATGTCGAACAGTACTTTGTACAGCAGTTCGCGCTCCGAAAAATTTTCCCCGTTCGTGCCACCATTCGTCTGTGGAAATAAGGCCAGACTCCGGTTGCTGGGCTGCTGTTGCGGTAGGTAGCGCGTCAGCGTTTCGGTCTCGATCGGCTTGTTCTGTTCTGATTCGAGAATGGATACCTGCTCGGCGATATTTTTCAACTGACGGATATTACCCGGAAACGGATAACTCATCAGCACTTGCTTGGCTCCCTCGGTTAGTTGGAGCGGTTTGATCCGGTAACGTTCCGAGAAATCAGTGGTAAACTTGCGAAACAGCAGTTCGATATCGGTGCCCCGTTCGCGCAGAGGTGGAACATAAATCGGCACGGTATTGAGCCGGTAGTACAGGTCTTCCCGGAAATTTCCTTTATCGACGGCATCCATCAAATTGACGTTGGTAGCGGCTACCACGCGCACATCGGTTTTCTGGGTCTTGGACGAACCGACCCGAATAAACTCCCCGTTTTCCAGTACCCGCAGCAAACGAGCCTGGGTGCCCAGGGGCATTTCCCCGATTTCGTCCAGAAAAATGGTGCCGCCATTCGTCGTCTCGAAGTAACCTTTCCGCGAATCGACAGCCCCCGTAAAAGAGCCCTTCTCGTGGCCAAACAGTTCGGAGTCGATGGTTCCTTCCGGAATGGCCCCGCAGTTGATGGCAATGAACTGGCCATGCTTGCGGGCGCTCAGGCTATGAATGATCTTGGAAAAGGATTCTTTACCACTACCACTCTCGCCCGTAATGAGCACGGTCAGGTCGGTAGCGGCAACCTGCATGGCTACGTTGATAGCGTAGTTGAGCGCAGGCGCATTCCCAATGATACCGAAGCGTTGTTTGACGCTTTGAATTTCTTGAATATCCATAAATTAAACGACCTCACCGCGTAGTGTTGCCGACGAACATTCGGTTATCAACACATTGACATACTGGCCTTTCTGAAGGTTTCCTTTGGGGAAAACGACTAGTTTGTTCTGGTCACTACGGCCAGACAGAAACTCATCCGAACGCTTGGAATTTCCTTCGATCAATACCCGTAGCACCTGTCCGATATGCCGCTGGTTACGCGCTGCCGAGTAGTACTGCTGTTTGGCGATGATCTCACTTAACCGACGCTTTTTAACCTCTTCGGGGATGTCGTCGGGGTATTTCTTGGCTGCTAGCGTGCCGGGCCGCTCCGAATAAGCGAACATGTAGGCGTAGTCGTACTGCACATAATCCATCAACGACAGCGATTCCTGATGCTCTTCTTCGGTCTCGGAACAGAAGCCCGAAATCATATCGGTAGAGATACCACAATCGTCGCCCAAAATCGCCCGGATACGGTCAATTCGATCGATATACCAAGGCCGGTCGTAGGTCCGGTTCATGATCTTCAGCACGCGGCTGTTACCACTTTGAGCCGGTAGGTGGATGTATTTGCAGATGTTGTCGTACTTCGCCATCGTGTGCAGCACATCGTCCGTAATGTCCTTGGGATGGGATGTCGAGAAGCGAATGCGCAGATCGGGATGTATGCGAGCAACGGTTTCGAGCAGATCCGCAAATGTTGTCGTGGAGAGTGCGGAGCCAGCCGTTGCGGCTTCCGTCTGGCTGGTCGTCAGTGACTCGTCACGCCATTTGTACGAATCGACGTTCTGCCCCAGCAGCGTCACTTCGCGGTAACCCCGGTCGAAAAGGTCCTGGGCTTCGCGGACGATGCTGTGCGGATCGCGACTGCGTTCCCGGCCCCGCGTGAAGGGGACCACGCAGAAGCTGCACATGTTGTCGCAGCCGCGCATGATCGACACGAATGCTGTAACCCCATTGGAATTCAGGCGAATCGGCGAAATATCGGCATACGTCTCTTCGCGGGAAAGAAAAACGTTGACGGCTTTCTGGCCCGATCCGGCTTCTTCAACCAACTTCGGAATATCGCGGTAGGCATCCGGACCCGCCACAATATCGATCACTTTTTCTTCTTCCAGTAGCTTGGTTTTCAGTCGTTCGGCCATGCAGCCGAGCATACCGACCAGCAGTTCTGGTTTCAGCCGTTTCAATCCGACCAGGTGTTTGAGCCGGTGACGGACCTTTTGCTCGGCGTTTTCCCGAATGGCACAGGTATTAAGAAAAATAAGATCAGCCTCTTCGGCCGTTGAGGTGGTTGCAAAACCGGCATTACGCATCACGGCGGCCACGATCTCACTATCCGCGAAATTCATCTGGCAACCGTAACTTTCGATATAGAGTTTCTTTTTGCCTACGGCCAGCTCATCCTCTGAAGTACGAGGCAGGTCAATGGCTTCCTTGTCGGCAGGCTGTAATATCGTCAATTCAGGAATAAGCGTCATAATCGTCAATAAGTCAGTGTGTTGGCAACCCTGCCAGCAGAAATACGGGAAACGTGTACTTCTTACCGCATCAACTAAGCCGTAAAATTACGAAGAAAGGATAAATGATGCTGTCATTTTGTCAGGATTCCGCCGTTAAAATCTGTTAAAGCGGGACGGGTGGTCATCAGAAAGGATAACCGATACCAAAATTGATGACCAGCGGATTGGGGCCACTCGACAGTTGTTTCAGCGAGAACTTGGGCAGAATGAATCGCTGATCCACAACTTTGCCATCAGTTTCGCTAAAAAATTGCCGGGCCGGGTCCCAGACCTTGATGCCACCGTCGAAGCGAATGACGAAGAATGAAAAATCGAACCGCAGCCCAACGCCCGTACCAACGGCAATTTGCGGAAAAAAGGTACTGAACTGAAAGTTTTCGCCCGTACGACGCGTGTCATCTTTAGTCGTCCAGACGTTTCCCGCGTCAATAAAAACGGCTCCGTTCACATCGGCGAAGAGATGGAAAAGCCGACCGCGCAGCTCGGCGGAACCTTCCAACAGGATGTTACCGGGCTGTTCAAAGAGATAAACGAACTGGCCTTCCTTCGTTATCGCTACCTGATTCGTTGTTCCGGAAAAAGGGAACGCCGATCCGGGACCTAACCGACGCGGTAACCAGGCTCGTACACTGTTGCTCCCGCCCGCGAAGAACAGTTTTTCGTACGGAACGCCATTGTCAGGGCCGTAACCGTAAGCCAGACCCGTATTGACGCGGAAAGCCAGTGTTGTACGCGTACGAATCGGGAGATAATGCCGGTAGTCGACGTTTAAGCGAACGTATTTGTAGTACTGTAAACCCGTACTGCCCATAGTGCCGTTCAGACTGAAAATCTTCCGCAATTGATCGTTGGAAAAGAAGTTCAGCGTGGTTCCACCTGATTCGACGACCGTACGCAGGAAATTAGCCCGTCGATTTTGCCCGACGGTATTTGTATTGTGGGTGTAGGCCAAACTGATTCCAGAGGCAAATGATCGTCTGAAACCAAGGTAGATTGTGTTTCCCTGCTCTGTCAGCGAATCAAGCTGCGAATAAAAGGCATTGCTAATCGTACTGTTCGTGCCATTACCCGCATTGATCAGGTTGATATCGGCAATTAGAAAACTGAACTGCTTTGTAGGGGAAATCTGCCAGTTGTAAGCGGTCGTAGCCCGAAGGGTTGAGCGTTGGTAGTCGGGGCGGATGGAGTTCGAATAGCCTAAACTGATTTGGGTTCGGGGATTATACTGGTTAAACCGAAACCGGAGTTTACCCGGAAAAAGAATTTGCGGAAAAATTAAGGACGTACTGATCCCTAACTCTTGCGATTTGTAAACACTACGAGGGGAATTTGGGTCGATGACAAAACCCGTCTGCGCTTCGATACCATAGCGTAGGCTGGTCTCAAACGTTTCCAACCCACCGAACAGGTTGCGCACCCGAAAGGTCAGGTTCCCAAATCCGCCGGGGTAGCCCTGCCCCTGATACAGAACCGTTACGCCACTCTCTGCCGTTGCTTCGTATTTGTCCAGCGGTGTGGCGGTGATGAGCGTCCGCAAGCGCCGATTCGTGGTGTCGGTGAAGTTCAGGTTAACGAATTTGAACTGGTTCAGCAAAAACAACGACCGTTGCGTTTCCCGATAATCCGTCTGGCTGTACAAGGCACCGGGACGCGTCCTGATCTTGTTATCCAGGATTCGGGACGAAATATTCCGGCCACCGAGCAGATAGGTAACGCCGTTCTGGCTAACCGTGTCGAGTGCCGTTTGCGCTATGGCTGGCTGGAGTTCATCGGGGCTGATGCGTACTTCCACATCGCCAATACGGTAAACCGGGTGTTCGGACTGGCCTGGTGGATTCAGAATCTTGAGATAAACGTCTATTTTTCTGCGCAAGGTGTCGGCAGTCGGCAGTCGCTCGACACCGCGACGCGTGGTGTCCAGATCGGTGACCGGAATATACTGGCGCGAAAATGTGTAGTAGCCCCGGTCACGTAACAGGGATTCGATGCGTATTTTTTCGCCCGAAATATTGTCAAGGTCGAAGCGGTCGCCCAGCTTAAGTTTTGAGACATTGAGCGAGCTGCGCACGATGGAATCGACGCGTGGATCGGCGATTTCGTACTTGATCGTACGCAGGTAAAAACCGGCATTTTCGGTAATCAGGTAGTTCACGCGGATCTGGCTCCGGCGAAGGGTATCAAGCCTGTAGGATGCCCGACCGTGAAAGAACCCTTTGTCCGACAGATACTTCTGCATCTTGGCGGCATTGGCCTGTGCGTCCCGTTCGGCAAAGTAGGCGGGCGGTTCGCCGAGGTTGCGCATCAGCCAGTTGCCTTCTTCGGCTTCCTGACGAAGGTTTTTTGCTTTGCGGCTAAATCGCCGGTTGAGTTTCTTTAAGGCGTTGGGTTGATTGGCCAGTTGCTGGCTTTGCTGCTCAAATTCGTTAGTTTTGGCTTCCAGCTCCCGCAATACAGCGTCGCGGTTGTACGTGCGTAGCCCCAATTGATAAAACCAGAGGGGTAGCGTAATGGGTAAGCCCAGAATTCGGCGGTTGGGTTTTTGGGGAATCAGGCTTTCGAACTGTTCGCGTGTAATGGCGTTGTTTCCCTTTACCGTCTGTGCCGTAAGCAGGTATTTATCACTTTGTAAGCGTTTGGAACTTAGGCAGCCCGACAAGGTAACCGACAGCATAAAGACGCTCAGTACGGATCGATAGGGGGTGAAATAAGATGCGTAGCGACGAAGCCTGTCACACTTCATACCGAATACATCATCTATTTTTTTCATGCTTTCCAAAAATCAAATCAAATACATTCAGTCGCTGCATCAGAAAAAGTACCGTCAGCAGTATGGCGCTTTTCTGGTCGAAGGGGCCAAGAGCGTTCAGGAAGTGCTACAATCTGATTTTCAGGTCGAACTGCTCGTGGCGACTGACGCATTCTACAAAGAAAACATTCGGCTGACAGACCGCCAACAAACGCCCGTCGAAATCGCTTCTGTGGCCGACCTGGGACGGGCCGGAACGCTGGAAAGCAACAACGCTGCGCTGGCTGTTGTGAGAACGAAAGAAAACCAGCCGCTATTGGCTGACCCGGACGAAATCGCCCTGATTTTAGACGATATCCGCGACCCCGGCAATCTGGGCACCATTCTCCGCATTGCCGACTGGTATGGCGTTCGCAAGATTCTGTGCTCCGAAACGACGGCTGATGTGTATAATCCCAAAGTGATTTCTGCCAGTAAGGGTTCCTTTACCCGCGTAAACTGGTGGTACGGCGACATTGCAAAGTTTTTGGGCGAATCGGCTGCTGGGCTATCCGTATACGGGGCCTTTCTGAACGGTACGGACGTGCATACGCTACCCTTCGGGAAAGCGGGCTATCTGGTCATGGGAAACGAATCGAACGGCATTGGCCCGGCGGTGGAACGGTTTGTCTCGCAGCGCGTAACGATCCCGAGTTACGGCGGTGCCGAGTCGTTGAATGTGGGGATTGCTACGGCTGTGTTGCTCGACAACTGGCGTAGGAACGTTACATAAACGAACTCATGGCCGATTCATTAGCCAGTTCTTCGGCGTGTTCCTTCCCGAGGTAGCGATCAATAAAGTAATGCGCTACGTAAAGCAAGGGCGTCAGCACAATGGCCGAAGTCGCTTTGTACATGTAGTTGATGATGCCCACGGCCAGCACCTGCGTCAACGACCAGTTTCCGAAAACGTAGAAGGCAATGCCCAACACAACGAAGGAGTCGATCAGCTGCGAGACGAGCGTTGAGCCGGTCGCCCGCAACCAGATCTTTTGACTGCCGGTGATCTTCCGCAGGGAGTGAAAGACGTAGACATCCAGAATCTGACCGACCAGAAAAGCGGTCAGCGAACCGATGATGATCCCCAGGCCCTGCCGGAAAATCATCTGGAAGGCATTGTTGATGTTGATCGCATTACCGGCTCCGTCTTTGGCATTCACATCGAGCCAGAATTGCGCCGGTGGCAGGGTTGTCACCGCGTAAATGATCAGAAAGCTGTACCCGACAAATCCAGCCGTCAGGAAGGAAATGCGCCGGACGCCCGCCTTACCAAAATACTCATTGATGATGTCGGACGTGATAAAGACAAACGGCCAGATAACGGCCCCTGCCGTCAGATTGAAATCCAGAATAAAGTCACCGAACAGGTGAATCTGGGCCGGTTTGGTGCCAAGGAGCGTCTCCACCGAAAAAATTTTAACCCCAATGATCTCGGCGATCAGCGCGTTCGTCAGGAAAACCGCACTCAGGAAAATGTACAGATTCGTACGTTTGTTGGTGAAGGATTGGGCGGGCATGGGGAGTACTTGTTAGGGTTAGATGGTGGGGACTACAAGCATTGGACCGTCACTTTCGTTTGTATACGCCCGCTGTCGCCGTTTTTTCATACCAGGTGCCCAGAGCCGGAGCGCGCTGGAATAGTTTATCGACCACGTTCTCCCGGTCAATGATGTAGTCGGGCGGGTCTTTGCGGAAGTGATCGAACACGTTGATGACGGATTCATAATTATCGAGATTCTTCAGGTCATACTTCGCCAAATCCCAATTGAGGTAGGGTGTTGCCGGGCGATTTTGCCGGTAGGCGCTCAAATCTTCACCGATAATCAGAATATGACGATCCCGAATAGCATCGGGAAGGGGAGACGCTCGTACCTGCAAACTGGTCAGTCGGCCCAGTTCCGCACCCGGAATCAGCCCCAGTAGCCCCTGATAGAATAACAGCAGGATCAGCCCGAACGCCACCGAAAACCCGAGTTCGGCCAGCCATGCTTTTCGCAGGTTTTCAAAATAATACAGCGTGAAATAGGCCATCGGGGGCACGAAGCTCAGAAATGACATGGGGGCCAGAAACGGCACAAGCGCAATGGTTAGAACCGCAATGACAAACCAGAGCATCATGATCTGCTGAACCCGCTGCTGAAAATTTACGTATCGGCTGGTACTTCGAAACAAGCTAAGGAAGCCCAGAACACCCAGCCCCAGCGGAATGAACAGCGAAGCAAAGAGCGACTGAAAGTCGGAAAGCGAATATTGCCGGACCCGGAATACGGACGACAAGAGATTGCGGTTAAAGTCGTCCAGGCTGTTGTTGAGGTAGTAAAACAGGACGGTAGCCGCGATCGGAAATAAAAACCCGAACAACGTCAGCGAATGCTGCCGAAAACTTGTTCCCGTGTAAAAAAGCAAGGACAACGTGGCCCAAATGACAAACAAGGCCGATGGCAGGTAAAACAGAGCCGCAATCCCGATGTAAAAACCAACCTCGAACACTTCATCGGTGGCACCCCGGCGCTCCATCTGCTTGATGAGCGTTCCGAACGCGAGCAGCAGAAAACTCGTTGACATCAGCACCGGCGAGAGCGTCAGACAATCGAAGGAGAGGTGCAGGAACAACATATAGATCAGCCCCGGCCAGAACGTTCGGTCGGAGTAGACATCGCGGTTATTGGTCAGGTAATTGAAATAGACGATCTGAAACACCGACACGACGGTGGCGGCTATGTGCAGCGATAGCGTAGAGCGACCGAACAGACTGTGCAAACCCCAGTAAACCACGGCGGACAGCGGACTGATGCTATCCCAGATGTCGCGGTAAAGCAGATTCCCCTCGCTGATCTGCTCGCCGATCAGCATCCAGTTCAGCTCGGGAATGAGCATCGGAAACGGATGCAGTAACAGCGGCAGACGAATCAACAGCAGCAGCCCAAGCAGGCTTACGTATTGATAGGGGTAATAAGAACGAAAAAAACGTAACAAAATAGTTGATTAGTCAGTAGGTTGCTGGGACAGTAGATCGGTACGTTCAGGAAAAAATCGGTGCTTTCTGACAGCATTCGAATCAAACTGTTCCTGCGAATTTACGGTCAATTTCGGCAGAACCGAAAAAGGTGTGGATATTTGCGGACAGGGAATTACCTGACGGACTCGTTTAGGTCAAGAATTCACAACCAACGAGACTTCGGGCGAATGGAAAACAAGTCAGGCAATCTTCCGTTCAACTAATACCCAGGGAAGAAATTATGGAATCGAAACGACAACAAAAAGTAGCCCGGCAGCTACAGCGGGATTTAAGCGAAATTTTTCAGCGTGATGTGCCGCATTTATTCAACGGGGCCTTTATTACGGTTACGAGCGTGCGTGTATCGCCCGATCTGAGTGTAGCTCGCGTATATCTGAGCTTTCTGGCCACTAAAAATCGACAACTGCTTCTGGAAAGCATTCTGGAGAAAGGAAAAGTGCTGCGGCAACACCTCGGCGACCGGGTCCGGCATCAGCTCCGTATCGTTCCTGAACTTCAGTTCTTTCTGGACGATACGGCCGATTACGCGGACAAAATGGACAAACTGTTCGCTGGTCTCGAGATTCCGCCCGCTCCGGCTGAGGACGACGACAACGAATGAGCGATGTGTAAACGAGTGAATTGGGAATGATCCCAATTCACCAATTCTCTCATTCACCCCTATTTCATGAACCTTTCTACCTGGATTGCCCGACGGTATTTTTTTTCGCGGAAGAAGCGCAGTTTCATCAGCTGGCTTTCGATTCTGTCTATGCTCGGCGTCGGCGTTGGCACGATGGCGCTGGTCGTTGTCTTATCTGTATTTAACGGCATGGACGAGCTGAATCGGAAGATTTTCAAGACCTTCGAAGCCGATATGACCGTTTCACCCAGGCAAGGGAAACGATTTGCTGCACCACCCGAATTACTGACGCGTCTGCGTCAAACGAAGGGGGTAAGCCTGCTGACGGCGGTGGCGCAGGACAACGCGCTGGCCCGTTACGCTAATGGGCAAACCGTTGTCCGGTTAAAAGGGGTCGACAACAATTATTTACAGCGGAAACAGCTTGATTCAGCCCTGCTCGAAGGCAAATTGAAACTAAGCGACCGGGGTGTCAATTACGCCATTGTGGCGGATGGGGTACGGAATGATCTGAGCATTTCGGCGGTCGACATACTCACGCCATTAGAGGTTCTGTATCCGCAAAGTGGACAAACCTTCAGTGTGCTCAACCCGGACGCGTTCAACCAGGAAAAACTGACCGTTTCGGGCGTATTTTTTATCGAGTCGAAGTACGATAATTTCGTGCTGGTGCCCGTCAATGTGGCCCGGACCTTGTTTGGCTACGCGCCTAACGAGGTGACCAGTCTTGAAATTCAGCTGGAGCCGGGTGTCAACGAAAACGCAGCGAAAGCGGCTTTACAGGACGTAGTCGGTGAGGAGTTACTTGTTCAGAGCCGCGACGACCTCAACATTGATCTCTACCGAACGATTCGCATCGAAAAACTATTAGTCGCCATTACGCTTGCTTTCATCATTTTGGTGGCGTCGATCAATATTTTCTTCACCCTGTCGATGCTGGTTATCGAGAAAAAGGAGGACATCAAAATTCTCTACGCGATGGGCGCGACAACGAGTTTGGTACGCCGGATTTTCCTGACGGAAGGAGCAATTATTGCGCTAACGGGCGCATTTACGGGCTTGCTCCTGGGTATCCTGATCTGTCTGGCTCAGGAACGTTATGGATTCATTGGGATGGGCACCGTC
This sequence comes from Spirosoma agri, assembly GCF_010747415.1. Classification (NCBI taxonomy): domain Bacteria; kingdom Pseudomonadati; phylum Bacteroidota; class Cytophagia; order Cytophagales; family Cytophagaceae; genus Spirosoma; species Spirosoma agri. Next base: position 2,804,258 of record NZ_JAAGNZ010000001.1, read on the forward strand.
AGCTCCATAATCGATGCCTATCCGGTGCGTCTCGACATCAGCGATATTGCGTTGACCGGCGCGCTGGTTATTGTCGTCACGTTTTTAACGTCCTGGTTTCCCGCGCAGCGAGCCGCCAATATAACGAGTCGTTAATAAACGAAGAAGTGCGTTCGGGTTTAGATACGCCGTATCTAAACCCGAACGCACTTCTTGATAACGTAGCCCTAAGATAGTCGGTAGCTTGGGATAAGGTATTTTTCCTTACGACATAGCGAGCGTCGTTCCTTGGGCAACGGTAATGATGTACGCTTTGCCCCCTTCGCGCTCGATGGCTTCGGCAACGTTCTCCGGATTGTTGGGGGCGTAGGCAAACATGCATCCTCCTCCGCCTGAGCCATTGATTTTTCCCCCTAGCGCTCCCGCATTCAGGGCAGCGTCGAGCATTCGGTCAATCTTAGGCGTGCTGATGCGTTGGGCATCGCGTAAATTGTTCTGATGGTCGGTCAGGAGTTTACCGAAATGAGTGTGGTCAATTGAGCCTATAGCACTACCAGAAGTATCAAGTACCGTCAGTGCCTCGCGCAAAATATCCCGGTTGTCCAGATTACCTTTCAGCAGTATATACTCATCCTTAGTTAAAATATCTTTGAATTCAGTTGCTTCGTTGATCGAAGAATAGTGCAACGAAAAGGTAGGGTTAATGGTGTTAATCCTTGCCATACTATCGAGCATACCAAACTTAACCCGTTTGAGAATACCAATGGTATCTTTCGGTTCCTGCGAGTCGCCTAACACGAATGTGCCGAGACCGGGATGAAACTGGCGGAGTGCAATTGCCGGAGTCGATTCCAGATAAATTACGTCACCGACCGCTGTTGAGTAATGGTCCATCATGCCGCCCGGTTCGCCAAATTCGAGCACTTCGGCTATGTACGCCAATTCCGCGAGTTGGGCCTGTGATAGCAAACGCGGTTCATCGGCGAGTTGTGTGAGTACATGGAGCCACGTAACGAGTAAGGCTGACGAGCTCGACGTTCCTGAATTGATCGGTATGTTTCCATGAACGTCGCCTTCGATACCCGCTGAAAACTGAAAACCATTCCGGAGCAGCACGTTGACGGCGGAGCGGAAATAATCCCGACTGTCTGGATAGGAAAGTGGAAGACCGTCGAAGGGAATAGCGACGGTCTTTTTGATATCGGGCAGATCGAGCCGGAAGCCGGGTGTATCGACGCGTTTGGCCGTAACCCGAATGCGACGCGAGATAGCCGCGGCAATGACGGGTAAACCAAGGTAATCCTGGTGCTCGCCAAACAGACAAATTCGTCCGGGCGTTGACGCGGTTATTGAGGAGTTAGTAGACTGGGTATTAACGGTAGGCATTACCAGCTGGTCTTCTTGTAGCCTACAGTGGCATAATACAGAATGAAGCCGAACAGCGGTAACAACATTGCGTAGGCCATTTTGGGGCTGATCGCGTCTGTCAGATAGCCGTGCAGCAGTGGTAACAGCGCACCGCCCGAAATACCCATGATCAGCAAGGCCGACCCAATTTTCGTGAACCGGCCAAGCCCGTTAAGCGCCAGCGGCCATAGGGCTGGCCAGATGGGAGCCAGGCCAAAACCCAGCAACGCTACACAAAGCACCGACGTAAAGCCACTTGTTACCAGGGTTGCTACGGTCAGCACCAAGCCGTAGACCGCACCAAATCGCAGCGAGGTTTGCTGAGAGATAACCCGTGGAATCAGGACAATACCCAATACGTAACCCGCCAACAGCCCATATAATGTATAAGTCGTAAAGTACTTCGCTTCCTCATTATCAAAGCCGATTGCTTTACCGTAGTTAATGATCGTATCACCGGCAATAACTTCGGCACCAACGTAGCAAAATAGAGCGGCAACGCCCAGAACCAGATTTGGAAACTGCCCGACGCTGGTGCGGCTAGTCGCATTGGCAGGCGCATCATCCTGCTCTTCGGACACTTCGGGAAGGTTCGAAAAGCGAATCAGACCCGCCAGAACAACCAGAACACCGGTAAGGATCAAATAGGGCGAGACCACTTTCTCCAGCGACGCAGCCCCCGAAACGGCATTGCCACCCGCCAACAAAAGGCCCCCGAAGATAAACTGGCTAACGATACCCGCCAGTTTGTTGGCAATTCCCAGAAAGCTGATACGCTGAGCCGCACTTTCGCGGGGACCCAGAATCGTAGCGTAGGGATTAGATGCCGTCTGTAACACAGTCAGGCCGATGCCGATCAGGAAAAGACCGACCAGAAACAATGGGTAGGAAACGGCTTTCGCTGCCGGAACAAAAATCAGCGTTCCTACTGCCATCACCAGCAAACCAAGCGACATCCCATTCTTGAATCCCGTTTTCTTCAACACCGCCGACGATGGAATGGCCATGAGCGTGTAGGAAATGAAAAACGCGAATGCAACCAGATTCGAACCGACTGTACTGAGGTTGAACGCCTGTTTGAAAAAAGCGATCAGCACACTGTTGACCCAGGTTACGAAGCCAAAAATGAAAAATAAAGCCCCGATGATGAGCAAAGGGATGGTGTAATTGGGACGAACCTGCGAAGGTGTTGCGGTAGGTGTCATGGGCAGCAGTTAATGAAAAGCGCTAAAAGAGCGGTAGTTGCTATATTTTAAAATTTTTTACAAATTAAGAATAGAAATTGGTTTCTTACGCTGGAAGCTGTCTAAAATTCGTCGGTAAGGCCAAAAATAGGTTTGTTCGTCTTCCATTTGCCGCGCGTAAAATCAGGAATTTCAACGGGTTTGCTACCGCCGGCAATACTGGCTTCCGATAGCGGGCTGATTGCGCTCCAGACAGCGGCATCATAGACATCGATGGGTGGGGGTGTTTTGGTTTTGATCGACTCAATGAAGGCACGCATCACGAAAAAGTCGATGCCCCCATGACCGGCGTTCTCAGCCGTTTGGGCGTGGCGTTTCCAGAGCGGATGGTCGTATTTCTCCTGATAAGCGGCAAAAGGCTCCCAGGCGTGGGCCTTGGGACTTACGCCTTCGAGGTAGATCATGTCGTTATCATCCATCCAGATTCCCTGCGTACCCTGCGCCCGGAAGCCCAGCGAATAGGGACGCGGAGAGTTCGTATCGTGGATGATGACGATATTTTCGCCATTTGCGCACTGAAGCACCGTCGTAACGACATCACCGAGCTTGAAATTTACCTTCGCGTTGGGATGGTTGGGCCCACCTTTATCGACTACGTACTTATGCAGCCCCCGGCTTTTGGTGGCAGTTGCTGTCAAATGCGTGAATCGGTTCCCCCGGTTGATGTTTAACCAGTGGGCAACGGGACCAAGGCCATGCGTTGGGTAAATATCGCCGTTGCGATCAACGGAATGCTGCGTCCGCCAGTGCGCTTCCGAATAACCCTTTGCTCCGAACTCGGCACCAACGCCACTGATCGACTTACCGTCATTGAATTTGATGCCACGCAGGTCGTGCTGATAGCCGCAGTGCGCATAGGTCATTTCGCCAAATAGTCCCTGACGGATCATGTTCAGCACCGCCAGCACATCGCGCCGGTAGCAGACATTTTCCATGATCATGCAGGGCATTCCCGTTTTTTCGGACGTATCGACCAGATCCCACGACTCTTTGAGTTTAACCGTAGCCGACACTTCGACACCCGCGTATTTACCCGCCTTCATGGTAGCTACCGCCATTGGTACGTGCCATTCCCAAGGCGTAGATATCACAACTCCGTCGAGGTCATCGCGCTTGAGCATCTGCAAAAAGGCTTCGTCGCCTTTCGAATAGGCCTCGGGCAGCGGTTTCCCTTTTTTCCTGAACAGCTCATTGGTCCGGGCAATGCTGTCCGGATCAACGTCGCAGATGGCCGGAATGACGACATCGTCGCGGTAGAGCGCCTGCTCAACGTGGCTGCGGCCCCGCGCGCCAACGCCAATGAAGCCCAGCTTGACCGTAGGGGCAGCGGGTTTCGCACCGGTTAGTATCGAAGGAAAAATAGAGGCCGTCGCTCCGGTCAGAGCAGCCGTACGGATAAACTGGCGTCGGGTAGGCGTAAGAGTCATGCAGGAAAGCAATTGATTCGGGCAGGAAAGATAAGAATTCCTGTCCGAATCACGGCACTTAAAAATTCCACCACACAGCCCTTGGATACGATGAATTCAGTACGACCGGTTCGCCAATGCGGGGCGTCGTTACGTCCATACCCTGTTCCTGCGCTTTTTTGAGCAATCGCTGAATCGGTTCGTTCCAGGCATGATACGCCAAGGAAAATTTGGCCCAGTGCACGGGTAAAATTGTCTTGGCCCGCAAGTCTTGAGCCGCCGTTACTACCTCTTCGGGAAACATGTGGATGTTTGGCCAATCTTTCCCGTATTGACCACATTCCAGCACGGCCACGTCGAACGGACCGTAGGTTACGCCAATTTCTTGAAAGTGAGTGCCATAGCCCGAATCGCCACCCAGGTAGAGGGCGTAGCCATTCAGCTTAAGCACGAAAGCGGTCCAGAGCGTTTTGCCCCGCGTAAAACGCCGACCCGAAAAGTGCCGGGCCGGAACCGCCGTCAGGTTGATCGAATCCGATACCGCCTGTGTTTCATTCCAGTCGAACTCAACGATTTTATCGGCCGGAACGCCCCATCGTTCGAGGTGAGCGCCTACGCCAAGACCGGTATAGAACTTCTTGACCTTTGGGATTAGCTGGGTAATGGTCTTATAATCAAGGTGGTCGTAGTGGTCGTGCGAAATGACTAGCAGATCAATGGCGGGCATGTCATCGACGCTGTAGACATCGGAACCGGCAAACGATTTACCGAAAAACGAGACGGGTGATGCGTAGCCGCTAAAGACCGGATCAATCAGAACGGTGGTGCCCTTCGATTTGATCAGGTAGGATGAGTGCCCGAACCAGACAATGGCCGGTTTGTCATCGGGCAATGCTTTCAGATCCGTTTTAACGGAGGGCAGTGGACTGGGTGGCGTGTTGTGCGGATCTTTGTGAAAGTAATCGTTCAGCATGTTCACGTAGGACGCGTTTTCCCGCATCACGGCTGTCTTCTCCAGGTTCTGAAACAAGCCATCTTTGTAATTCTTTGAATGCCGGATGCGTTCCAATCGAGTGGCGGTCGGATCGCTGCCGAAGGGGCTTTGTTGCATGAACAGTAAGATGGCTCCGGCGGTGATGGCGACAATAAGTAGGAGTGTGAGCATGGTGGTTCGTAATCGTTTCATGGCCTTTGAACGGATGACCACACAGCCAGGTTCCGTGCAAGGACGAGCGGAACATTCCCGTGTTGACAGGTGTTACTGAATCGTAGCTGCGTTTTCTTGTTTAGGTTTTCATCAGAAACATTGAACAAACAAAAAGAACGCGCTGTTACGCAACCGTATTGCACACCGAGGAGCGTACTGGCTACACGCTCCGCCGTCTGCCTGTGTTGTACACAAACTTTGTAACGACAGGTTGATCGAATCCTGGTTTCGATTCTTTTTTTATGAATACACAACGGGCCACTGCCCCGCGGGTTGCCGTGTTTCGCAAGGAACACTTCAACGCGGCACACCGTCTCAACAATCCCAACTGGTCGGACGAGAAAAATACCCGCGTTTACGGCAAATGCAACAACCCTAATTTTCACGGCCACAATTACGACCTTATTGTGCAGGTTACGGGTCCGATCGATCCTGAAACGGGGTATGTTATTGATATGAAGCAGTTGGGCGATCTCATTAAAGAGCACGTTACCGATCGCTTCGACCACAAAAATCTTAACCTCGACACTGAAGAGTTTGCGGATTTGAACCCTTCGGCCGAAAACATTGCCATCGTTATCTATACCATTTTACGAAATCAGCTAAGCGAGGGCTTAGAGCTTAAAATCAGATTGTATGAAACTGAACGGAACTTCGTCGAATACCCCGCTTGATGGCAACCTCCAGAACGGCTTACCCGTCAATGGTAAAGCTTCTTATGGCGTTACGGCGGACAGCGAGGAGTTAATCGATGAACTGGGTGATGCACATGGTTCATCGTCGATTGATACGCCCATGCGTCCCGGTGCGTTTGATCTGGACGATGAGCTGAAGGTCGATTTGATCGAAGAGCATTTCCGGGAAATAATGAATATCCTGGGCCTCGACCTGACGGACGATAGTCTGAAAGGGTCCCCCCGGCGCGTGGCTAAAATGTACGTGAACGAAATTTTTCGGGGACTAAATCCGGAAAATAAACCGACACCGACCCTGTTCGATAATAAATTCCGCTACAACGAAATGCTCGTTGAAAAGGATATTCTCGTGCAGACGTATTGCGAACACCATTTTGTGCCGATCATTGGGAAGGCCCATGTTGCGTATATCTCCAGCGGCAAAGTGATCGGCCTGTCGAAGCTGAACCGATTTGTGGAGTATTTCAGCAAACGGCCCCAGGTTCAGGAACGATTGACGGTACAGATTGCCGAAGAACTGAAAAAAGTACTCGAAACCGAAGATGTAGCGGTTGTGATTGATGCGAAGCACCTGTGCGTATCGACGCGGGGAGTACACGACGTCAACTCATCGACTATTACGGCATCATACAGCGGTAAATTTGCCGAAGAAGCCACCCGGCAAGAGTTTTTACGCTATATCGCTCAGACTAGTGCGACGCTATAAGTACTAAGCAGTGAATAGTAGTATCTACGGAGCCAGTCCAGGCACAGAGAATGATCTTTGTGTCTGGACTGGCTCTGTCGCTATTTGGTCAATTCGTATCTTGCTTTGACAAAACCTGCTGTGTAGATGCCCGCGTTGATTTCTGTCGCCGAAAAAGGATTGATTGGTAAGGTCATTGAGCCTGATGGACAGTCCGTTGTGCGCGTGGACGCTACCGTGACTGATTCGGTCTTTGACGCCCTGCGGCAGTTGGCGTTTGATGCGGAGGGCGTGGAGGGCTTACTGACTTTTTTCGTGCAAAAAGGGCGCGAGTACATCCGGGTGCGCAACTACGTTGGTTTACTGACGCTGCCCGACGGAACCCAACTGGAGATTCTTCCCAAAATAGGCCCCGCGTCAACGAGCCGGTCGCTGCTATTGACCATGCTCCGGTACCTGGATCATGGCCCTTTTCGCACCCGTTCGTCGGCCAGCACAATGGCAACGCAGCTGCCCTTGTGGGAAGTATTTGTGACGGCCTTTCTCGATGCGCTGGAACCGTTGGTGTTGCAGGGTGTGCAGCGGTCGTACGTAACGGTAGAAGGCAACGAGCGATTCTGGAAAGGAAAGTTTCAGGCTATCCGCCACCAGCGCGAAAACGCGCAACGCGCCGAGCGGCTGGCCGTCGCTTATGACCGGCTGACGGCAGATGTTCCGCCCAATCGTATTCTGAAAACTACGCTTTTTTACCTGCGGCAGCGGAACCACAGTCCGGCTGTTCAGCAGCGTATCCGTCAGCTTGACTGGGCGCTGGACGATATTCCGGTCAGTGAATCGATACCGCATGATCTGAAACGTGTCAAACTGGCGAACCGTATGTTTGCCCGTTATGAATCGGCCCTGCGCTGGGCCGAAGCCTTGTTGGGCAACAGAGCGTATGGCGTTAAAGTAGGTCAAACCGCTGATTTGTCGTTATTATTCCCGATGGAGCGCGTTTTCGAAGATTACGTGTCGCACGGTATCCGTCGGTACTGGCCTAATGCCGACGCCGTGACGGTACAGGAATCGACCGCGTATTTGGTCGATGAACACATTGGGACGCCTAAATTTAAACTCCGTCCCGATATTCTGATCCGGCATAACGACCGAACATTTGTCTTGGATATGAAGTGGAAAGAGCTGGTTGGCCGCGACCAGTCCCGCAACTACGGAATCGAGCAGGCCGATCTGTATCAGCTCTATGCGTACGGCAAAAAATACGGGGCCAGTGATCTTTTTCTCATTTACCCGACAAACGAAACGTTTCGTGCCCCCCTGCCCGTATTTGGTTACGATCCCCAGACCCGCCTGCACGTTGTGCCCTTCGAGATTATGAACCCGTTAGCCAATGAAGTAGAAAAATTAGCGAATTACGCTTTGTCGTTCCAATGATGTGCTTTCTTTGCGTGTCGAAATACCTCGCTAAACCTGAACACCGTAACGTCTCATGCCCCTTCTTCTGACGCTGATTGGAATTCTAACGCTTGTTTTACTGGTTGCCTTTGTTCGTCTCGATACCTTCATTTCCTTTGTTCTGGTTTCGCTGGGTATCGGACTGGCATCGGGCATGTCGGTGCAGGAGGTTGGTAAATCCATTCAGACCGGGATCGGTGGAACCCTGGGCGATCTGGTGTTGATTATCGGGTTCGGGGCCATGCTGGGTCGGATCGTAGCCGAGAGTGGGGCCGCCCGGCGGATCACCGACGTATTGATCCAGCTATTTGGTATTAAGCATATTCGGTGGGGACTGGCGCTGGCTGGTTTTGTCGTTGGGATTCCCCTCTTCTACAATGCCGGTTTCATCATCGTTGTTCCCCTGATTTTCACCATTGCTGCTTCGTCGCGGTTGCCCTTGCTGTCGGTTGCCGTACCGATGTTGTCCGCCTTATCGGTGGCGCATGGCTATCTGCCCCCGCATCCGTCCCCGTCGGCGGTAGCGGCTCAACTCAATGCCAATATCGGCCAAACGCTGCTCTACGGGCTAATCGTGGCCATCCCCGCCATCGTCATTGCCGGGCCGATTTTTGGTAAAACGCTAGTTAATCTGAAGGTGACGCCGGACAAAGACCTGTTCGATACCGGCGACGTACCGACCGCCAAGCCATCCTTTACCGAGGCATCCGGACAACGTTTACCGGGAACGGGCATCAGCTTTTTTGTTGCCCTCTTGCCAGTCTTGCTCCTGACGACATTCGGTCCGCTGAAAGGTGCGTTGCCCGACACATCGCCCCTGAAAACCATCGTTACGCTACTGGCCGAACCCTATATCGGCATGTTGCTGTCGGTACTGACCGCCATGTATGCCTTGGGTATCCGGCGCGGCCAGTCGATGAAAGCCATCACGAAAGACATGGAGGAAGCCGTAAAAGCGATTGCGCCCATTCTCCTCGTCATCGCCGGAGCGGGCGCGTTAAAGCAGATCTTCACGGATAGCGGCACGAGCAAATACATTGGCAGCTTGCTGGCCGATGCGTCAATTCCACCGCTGGTACTGGCCTGGGGCATTGCTGCTTTTATCCGCGTCTGCGTTGGATCGGCAACGGTGGCTGGCCTGACAACATCGGGCATCATTGCGCCACTGATTCAGAGTCAGACAATTAAGCCTGAATTGATGGTACTAGCCATTGGTTCCGGCAGCCTGATGTTTTCGCACATCAACGACGGCGGTTTCTGGCTCTTCAAGGAATACTTTAACCTGACCATTATGCAAACCATCCGAACCTGGTCGGTGATGGAAACGATTGTGTCCATTGTGGGCTTGCTGGGCGTGCTGGCGTTGAATCTGGTGGTTTAATACAAACCCCAAAGCAGAGATAACTCATTGACTATTTTTCATTAGTTTATTCCATGACTACTTTATCACGCGTTATCGGTTTTTGTTTTGTTGTTGTCCTGCTGGCTATGAGCGCGGCCAAGCCAACGAAGGTCGTATTCTTTGGGGATTCGATCACGCAGGCGGGTATCAAACCCGGTGGTTATATTGATAAGCTCAAGTCGATGCTCCCCACTGACCAGTACGAACTGATTGGGGCCGGTATTGGCGGTAATAAAATCTACGACCTGTTTTTGCGGATGGACGAGGACGTACTGGCCCAGAAACCTGACGTAGTTGTAGTTTGGGTAGGGGTTAATGACGTGTGGCACAAATCTTCGTTAGGCACTGGCACGGATCCGGATAAATTCGTGAAATTCTACGAAGCTGTCGTTAAGAAGTTACAGGCGGCCAACGCTAAAGTCGTTTTGTGTACACCAGCGGCCATTGGTGAAAAGACGGATATGACCAACCAGCAGGATGGCGATCTGAATCAGTACAGCCAGTTTATCCGTGATCTGGCCAAACGCAACAACCTGCCACTGGTCGATTTGCGGAAAGCCTTTCTGGACTACAATCTTAAACATAACGCCGAAAACAAAGACAAAGGCGTGTTGACCACGGATCGCGTTCACCTCAACGACGCTGGTAATCAGTTTGTCGCTGAACAGATGCAAAAGGTACTCGCCAGCATGAAATAAGCAGCGGGGAACAACTTTGTTCGTGTCGTAGTTGAACCGTAATCTGCCAGGTAATTTATAGTATGCCAACGACCTCTTTTGCCGATTACAGCTACAGCGCCATCGACCGCTTTTTGCGGTATGTTCAGATCGATACTCAATCCGATCCGCAGTCGTCGACCAATCCTAGTACCGAAAAACAGAAAAACCTAAGCCGCCTGCTCGTGCAGGAACTGCGCGCGATGGGCCTAGCCGACGTTGAGCTCGACGAGTGGGGCTACGTGTACGCTACCATTCCGGCCAACACCGACAAAACGACGGTTCCGACTATCTGTTTCTGCTCGCACGTCGATACGTCGCCCGATGTGACGGGGGCGGGGGTAAAGCCAATCATTCATTACAACTGGAACGGTTCTGATATCCGTTTGCCGGACGATGTTACGCAGGTCATCCGGGTAGGGGATCATCCCGATCTCCGGCAACAGATCGGTAATGACATTATTACGGGTAGCGGAACTACGTTGCTCGGTGCTGATAACAAGGCTGGAGTTGCCGAAATTATGGATGCGGCCAACTACCTGCTCACCCATCCTGATGTCAAACACGGTCGTATCCGGCTGCTGTTCACCCCCGACGAAGAAGTTGGCCGGGGCACCGAAAAGGTCGATATTCAGAAACTCGGTGCCGATTTTGGCTATACCATTGACGGCGAAGCACTCGGTACGCTGGAAGATGAAACGTTTTCGGCCGATTCGGTCAGGATCACGATTCAGGGGGTAAGTACGCACCCTGGTTTTGCGAAAGGAAAGCTTGAAAATGCGCTGAAAATAGCGGCTGAGCTGCTGACGGCGCTACCCAAAGAACACCTGTCGCCCGAAACGACCGAAGGCAAGGAAGGCTTCGTCCATCCAACGCATTTAGACGGTAATCAGGATCAGGCCGTACTGGAATTTATTATCCGCGATTTTAACGAGGTTGGTTTGCAGGAGAAAGAAACGTATCTGCAAAACAAACTCAACGATATTCTGGCCCATTACCCCGGTTCGTCCGCGCAGATGGTGGTGAAGGAACAGTACCGCAACATGAAAGAAGTGCTCGATCAGCACCCCGCCGTCGTCGACAATGCGCTGGAGGCCATTCGACGGTCGGGTCTGTCGGCTGAACGGCGCAGTATTCGCGGGGGGACTGATGGCTCGCGTCTGTCTTTTATGGGCTTACCCTGCCCGAATATCTTTGCCGGTGAACACGCGTTTCACTCCCGGCTGGAGTGGGTGTCGGTGCAGGATATGCAGAAAGCCGTTGAGGTTATTGTGAATGTAGCACAGGTTTGGGAGGAGCGAAGCTAGGCTGCCCATTGGCTTACTACGCTGAACAATCGATCTGATGAGTAGGTTGAATCGGAAAGTAAAACTCAACTAAACTCAACGCAGATGGAAAATCAGGCCGAACTCGATGCCCCGGTAGAAGCTGGGACGCATTCCCCCTACGACGTTACTGCTGATGTCGCGGGTCTCAAAACCTTATTTGTCAACGTATTTTTTATCGGTGAACCTGGAGTCGGCAACCCGTGGGTTCTGGTCGATGCGGGTCTGCCGGGTTACGCGGGTCAGATCAAAAAGAAGGCAGAAGAGCTGTTTGGGCCTGGTGCTAAGCCAGACGCTATCGTCTTGACGCACGGCCATACGGATCACGTCGGTTCGCTGGAAACGCTACTCAAGGATTGGGACGTACCCGTTTATGCGCACCCGTTAGAGTTACCCTACCTGCAAGGAAAATCGAGCTACCCACCACCGGACCCGGCAATCGGTGGCGGAGCTATGTCGTACATATCCTGGATCTTCCCCATCGGTCCATCCGATTTTGGTGATAAAGTCAGACCGCTTCCGGAGAATGGTATGATCCCAGAGTTACCAGGTTGGCACGCCATTCACACGCCAGGACACGCGCCGGGCCATATTTCGCTCTTCCGCGATAAAGACCGTACGCTGCTCGCTGGCGACGCCTTCGTTACCACGGATCAAAATTCTGGTATTGCGGTGGCAACCCAGCGCGAAGAGTTTCACGGGCCACCAGCTTACTTTACCTGTGATTGGGAAGCCGCCCGGAAGTCAGTACAAAAACTAAATGGATTAAATCCGAATGCAGCCGGAACGGGACATGGCGTATCGGTACACGGGCTGGATCTTAAATTGGGCTTGAACCGGTTAGCGCATAATTTCGATGACCTGTCGATTCCGTCGGAGGGGCGCTACGTCAAACAGGCCGCCGTAACCGACGAGAATGGTGTGGTGAATATGCCTACTCCAACATCCTTCCACGTAGCCCGCGTGATGGGCATTAGTGCCGTGGCTGGTTTGCTACTCTATCTATTCTGGCCTAACAAGGACTAGAATAAATTTATAGTCTTAGTTTTGAAAACCGTTCACGCCAATTTTCGCCTGTAAAACCGATCCGGTTTTCGGCGGCAGTTGGCGTGAACGGTTTTTGACGGAAGTTCATCGCTGCTAGAGTAGATCAATAAGCAGGCTAGTGATTACTTTTGCGGAAAAGCTAGTAATCTATGGCTCAGAAAAAGCCAAAATTTTATGTGGTCTGGCGTGGTCGCGAAACCGGCGTATTCGACTCGTGGGCCGACTGTCAGAAACAAACGGCCGGTTTTGACGGAGCGCTATTTAAAGCCTTTGACAGTAAGCCCGCTGCCGTAAAAGCTTATAAAGACAAGCCCCACGCGCACATCGGCCAGGGCAAAAAGCCAGTCTCGTCAGCGCTGAAAGTGCCCGGTCTGGTTGGTTCACCCGTGCAGGATAGTCTGGTCGTGGATGCCGCCTGGAACACCGCTACCGGCGATATGGAGTACCAGGGAATCTACCTGGCGACCAGGCAAAAGCTGTTTCTAAAGGGTCCTTACCGGGACGGAACCAACAACATTGGCGAATTTCTGGCCATTGTTCATGCCCTGGCGCTGCTTCATCAAAAGGGGAGTAACATTCCGATTTATTCCGATTCAAGAACCGCGATCAGCTGGGTCAAAAAGAAAAAAGCCAACACGAAGCTCGAAGAAACGGCCCATAACGCTGAATTGTTCGAACTGCTCGACCGGGCCGAAACTTGGCTTACATCACACGTATACGCTAACCCGATTCTGAAGTGGGAAACGACGGTCTGGGGTGAAAATCCTGCTGACTTTGGTCGAAAGTAAACCAAACCGCTCAGGCGGCCCTGCGGGATTTATGGGATTTCGTTGACCGACTATGATTTTGTTTTCGCTTCTTTGACGCGTTTCATTTACACAAAATCAAAATCAGTTCGATAAATTTCACAAATACAGCAGGGCCGCCTGAGCTGTTCAGACAAAAATACCGGTTCATGTTTTCGTTCAAGCAATTCACTATTCGTCAGGATCGTGCGGCTATGAAGGTCTGTACGGACGCGTGTGTGTTGGGTGCCTATGCCGACGTAGCTAATGCCGGTTTTACTGCGACAACGGAGCCGGGAATGCGTATCCTCGATATTGGTACGGGAACGGGACTACTAGCTTTGATGGCCGTCCAGCGCAATCCGCACGCGTTGGTCGATGCGGTCGAAGTTGACGATGCCGCGTTTGAGCAAGCGGTTGACAATGTAGCAGCCAGCCCATTTGCCGCGCGTATCCGGGTTGTGCACCAGCGAATACAGGATTTTACCAGTACCGGGGTGCTGTATGATCGGATTTTAACGAATCCGCCTTTCTATACCAACCACCTTCGCTCACCCGATTCGGCATTGAACCGAGCACTGCATACGGATGACCTGCCCTTTTTGGAATTGGTCGAGGCTGTAAACCGATTGCTGAAACCCGAAGGACAATGGTGGGTGTTGTTGCCGCCCCCCGAAACCGGCAAATTAACCGAACTAGCCGGAAAAGCAGGCCTTCGCCCGTTCCACCAGCTGGCGCTCAGACACCACGCTCACAAGCCCGTATTTCGGCTGATAACCGGTTTTTCATTCAAATCCACTAGTCTGGTGAACGAGACGCTGGACATTCACGATGCGGATGGACGAGCGTACACGGCTGCATTCCGAAGCCTTCTCCGCGATTTTTACCTAATATTCTAAATACCTTTGTGAACTTCATGACGGATTGGCGCACTTTGCGGTCAAACTTACGTTCATGAGTAAAGAACAAACGGTTCGAATTAAATGACTGAATTGCTTCAATTGACCGTTCTGATTCCGCTCTATAACGAAGACGAGTCGTTGCCCGAACTACACGACTGGATTGTGCGGGTCGTAACGGAACACCACTACACCTACGAAATACTGTTCGTTGACGACGGCAGCACCGACGAGTCGTGGGCGGTCGTTGAACGACTGGCCAGTGTCAATCCGAACGTCCGGGGGGTTCGGTTCAATCGGAATTACGGCAAAACAGCCGCCTTGCAAACGGGGTTTCAGGCCGCTCGTGGCCAAATCGTCATTACGATGGACGCCGATTTACAGGACAGTCCCGACGAAATTCCGGAACTGTACCGGATGATCGTTGAGGAGAAATACGACCTGGTGTCGGGCTGGAAACAGAAACGGTTCGATCCGATCACCAAGACATTACCGACGAAATTGTTCAACTCGGTTTCCCGCTGGATTTCGGGGGTGCAGCTCCACGACTTCAATTGTGGGCTGAAAGCGTATAAGCAAAAAGTGGTGAAGACAATCGCGCCAACGTTGTATGGCGACATGCACCGCAACCTGCCGATCGTAGCAAACTGGAACGGGTATAGCCGAATCGGGGAGAAAGTCGTACAGCACCAAGCCCGTAAATACGGGACGACCAAGTTTGGGCTCGAACGCTTTGTCAACGGCTTTCTGGATGTGCTCGTTATCGCCTTCGTGCACCGGTTCAGCAAACGACCCATGCATTTTTTCGGCACATTCGGGACGCTCTCCTTCTTCGTCGGAACGGTGCTGGCCCTGTGGCTGATTGTCGAAAAACTCATCAACATTGCGCAGGGGGTAAAATTCAGGAACGCTACCGATAATCCGCTGTTTTATTTCGGTCTGGTCGCCATCATTCTCGGTGTTCAACTCTTCCTGGCGGGTTTTCTGGGCGAGATGCTGGTTCGTCAATCGCTCAACAGATCGGGTGACCATCAGGTGGCTGAGCGGGTAGGCTTCGTTGATCGTGTATCCGTTTAAAAGGAAAACCAGAGTCATTCATTTTCTCTGCGTATTTTTGTCATAACGAGGTACATTCCGCTCCATTTTGTCACGCTGGCTGGCGATAAACGACACGAAATGGGCGGATTATTTGTTTTAGTAACTCAACAAACATTGATTATTCCAGTTTTTTCTTTAAATCGTATGCAAGCATTTTCCGAGCCGACACAAGTAGACACTATGGCAAAAACTCCTTCCAAAGCTCACCCCTGGCACGGTATCTCACCGGGCGATAAAGCCCCCCACATTATCACTGCCTTTATCGAAATCGTACCGACCGATACGGTTAAATACGAAATCGACAAAGAGACCGGTTACCTGAAAATCGACCGCCCGCAGCAGTACTCCAATATTATTCCGGCTCTGTACGGATTTGTTCCCCGGACGTTCTGTGGTGATGGCATCGCCAAGTTAGCGTCTGAGCGGTCGGGCCGTGTCATTGAACTGGGCGATGGTGACCCGCTGGATATCTGCGTGCTGACCGAGCGCGAGATTACCCACGGCGACATTCTGTTGCAGGCGATCCCCATTGGTGGATTCCGGTTGATCGATAAGGGCGAAGCGGATGACAAAATTATTGCCGTACTGAAAGGTGATTCTATGTACGGCCAGTACAACGATCTTAGCGAACTGCCGATTGCTGTCGTTAAGCGGTTACAACACTACTTCTTAACCTACAAAAATTTGCCGGACGAGCCTGCCGTTATGGAACTGGCCAGCGTCTACGGTCGTGAAGAGGCACTGGAAGTGATCCAGACGTCTATGGAAGATTACGCAAATATGCCTGCCTAAAAGCAGGTGATCGGGTAAAACGGCAACTGGGTAATTGGGGTAACTGGGCTCGTACCAACCACCCTGATTACCCAGTTGCCGTTTTTTTTTGACCAGCGGCTTCTCTCATTTGCCCCACCGACCATTTATCCGTCGGATTGCGCACTCAACATTTTTCTGCAACAAAGGCAACAATGGCGCGTAAATTTGTTTAGTATGTGTAGCAACACACAACCCAATCATTAATTCATGCGACAGTTTCTTAAGTATGTTTTGGCCACTATTGTTGGCCTATTACTGTTTTCGTTCGTCGGCTTTCTGCTGTTGATCGGGCTAAGCGCGGCCTTGTCGTCATCGGCTGATCAGAAAGTTGAGGTGAAGGAAAATTCAGTGCTTAAAATAGATCTAGACAAACCCATTGAAGAGCGTAGTGCCGATAATCCATTCAACGGCTTTGGGCCGTTCAGTTCATCGGGTGACGCCATTGGTCTGATTGAGCTGAAGCAGACGCTGAAAGAAGCGAAAGAAGATGATAATATAAAGGGAATTTATCTGCAAACAGAGAACCCAAGCGCAGGCTGGGCGTCTGTCGAGGAAATTCGTAATGCGCTGATCGACTTCAAACAATCGAAGAAATTCGTGTACGCCTACGCTGAAACGATGAGTGAAAAAGGCTACTACATCGCGTCGATAGCCGATAAAATTTACCTGAATCCCGCTGGTGATCTGGAATGGAATGGTCTGGATGCCGAACTGTCTTTTTACAAAGGAACGCTCGACAAATTGGGTATCAAGCCCGAAATTTTCCGGGTAGGGGAGTTCAAGAGTGCGGTTGAGCCCTTCATTCGAGAAGACATGAGCGAGCCCAACAAACGGCAGGTTACGTCCTTCATCAACTCGATCAATGACCACATGCTCGTTCGGGTGGCGCAGAGCCGGGGTTTGCGCGTAGACTCGCTGAAACGCTACGCCGATAAACTGGTGATTCAGAAACCCGCCGATGCGCTCCGCACGAAACTCGTTACCAATGTCGGGTATCAGGACGAGCTGGAAAGCGTGATTCGTAAACAGTTGGGTGTCGAGGAGAAAAAGAAAATCAACTATGTATCGCTGGGTAAGTACGAGCGTAGCGAATCGACCGACACAAACACCGAAGGAACCGGTAGCAACCGGATCGCCGTAATTGTGGCATCGGGCGATATTCATACGGGCAAGGGTGAAACGAACAGCATCGGTTCGGAAACTATCGTCGAGGAGATTCGCAAAGCGCGTCTGGACGATAAGGTTAAAGCGATTGTCCTGCGCGTGAACTCGGGTGGTGGTAGTGCGCTGGCGTCGGATGTGATGTATCGGGAGGTGCAACTGGCCCGCAAGGCAAAACCTGTCATCGGCTCTATGTCTGATTACGCAGCTTCGGGTGGCTATTACATGCTTATGGGCTGCAATAAGATCGTAGCGCAACCGAATACCATCACGGGTTCTATCGGCGTCTTCTCACTGCTGTTCAACACCGAGACGTTCTTCAAGGACAAACTTGGCGTTACCTACGACCGCGTTAAATCGAACGAAAACGCGGACTTTCCAGCAGTTACGCACGAAATGACCCCGTTCCAGAAGCAAACGCTTCAACGGGCAACCGAGCGGATCTACGCCGACTTCACCAGCAAGGCCGCTGCCGGCAGAAAACTGCCCGTCGATAGCCTGCGGGCGATTGCTGGTGGGCGCGTCTGGACGGGAACGCAGGGTAAAGCCATCGGTCTGGTCGATCAGCTGGGCGGTCTGGAAGAGGCCATCAAACTGGCCGCTCAATCCGCTAAATTGAAAGACGGCGACTATAAACTAAAGTACCAGCCTCGTAAGAAGCCATTTTTCGAACAAGTGATGAGTTCGTTCGGTGGCGACGAAGAGACGAAAATTCAGGCGCAGCTCGGTGAACTGGCTCCCTACGTGAAGTACCTGAAAAAACTAAAAACAATGGAAGGTGTCCAGATGCGGCTGCCTTTCGAGATGACAATTCATTAAGTCGGTTTGGTTTGCACCCCGTCAGACCGGTGAGGTTTTCAATAACCTTACCGGTCTTTTTTTTACCTTGCATGAAGCAACGCCGTTTTAATGCAGACGCTTCCTATTCACCTCGATCTGTTTGCGCTCATCATATTTCTGGGGGTAGCGCAGGGTATTTTTCTGGGCGTGTTCTTCCTGACCGGTGAACGGGTGCGGAGTGTAGCTAATCAGTGCCAGGGCTGGTTCACGCTGGCATTGGCTGCCGTGAGTGGCGAAATATTCCTGAATTACAGCAATTACACCTTTCGATTGCTGTGGGCAGTTGATTTTTCGGAGCCGCTCAATTTTATAATGGCCCCCCTGTTTTACTTCTTCATCTACAGTCGAATCCGGGGACGGTTGCCCCAACGCTGGCTATGGCACCTGATTCCTTTTGGCATCTGGTTAGTCAATGCTGTCACCTGGATTTATCAGCCTATCGCGTTCAAGTACAATTCCTACATAAACTCTCAGCATCCGGAGTTGCCGTTTATACCCGCTGGCCACTACATGGAGGAAGATTTTACAGAACTGCGCCACTATATCAACGAGATGACGCTGCTTAGCTGTCTCATTTATGCTATTCTCGCTCTGCTTGTTATCCGAAAGGCTACCCGCTACGACAGCGAACTGAAATCGTCGCCTAAACTGAAACCGTTGCGCTACCTAAGCTGGTTATTCGCGCTGGTACCCATACTGATTGTGATCGTGAAGCTTCAGTTTCAACGTGACGTGGGCGATTATTTGCTGGCAACGTATATCGCGGCAACAATCTACGCGACGAGTTTTCTGGTCATGCGCGGCTCCGATTTCTTCCGCAACGAATCACCGAAGGAGTTACCCTCTGTTCCTCCGGTCAGGGAAACCGAGTGGCCCGTTGAGCCAAAAAAGAAATACGAAAAATCGGCCTTGTCGGACGAAGTAGAAGAGGCTGTGCTGGCCAAGCTGGCCCGATTGCTCGAAGTCGGTAAACCATATCTGGAAAGTGATCTGTCGTTGCCTAAACTAGCCAGCCAACTCGACACATCGCCACACAACCTGTCGCAACTGCTGAACGATCGGCTTGGGCAAACCTTCTTCGACTGGCTGGCAACCCATCGCATCGCCGAAGCCCGGAAGCTGTTGAACGACCCAGCGACAGCCACGTTGAAAATCGATGAGATTGCCGAACGGGTCGGTTACAATTCACCATCGGCGTTTCATACCGCCTTCAAGCGACTTACGAACCAGACGCCCGCTCAATTTCGGGAGTCGGCAGGGGCTTTATCGGCTTCGTCCCGGTCGGCGCGAACTTCATAAGTATCGGGAGATAGGGCATCCGGCCCGTTGATCCACCAATTTTGAGCCATCGAATCAAACCATGCATTCAGATGGCTTCTCTCCAAAAATCAACGCAAATCGCATTTTCCGCTGGCGAAAACAGCGCATCCTCGGCCTCGTTCCGACGCTACGACCTCGACTGGTTACGCATCATTGCCATTCTAACGCTCCTGTTCTACCACACGGGCATGATCTACGTGTCGTGGGGCTGGCATATCAAAAGCGCCGAGCACAGCGCCGTTATGGAACAAGTTATGCGCTGGTTTCACCGCTGGCGAATGCCTCTTTTGTTTTTCATATCGGGTGCGGGTACGTTTTTCGCCCTGCGTAGGCGCTCGTTCTGGTCCTACGCAGGTGAGCGCGTCAAGCGGCTGTTCGTGCCCCTGGTGTTCGGCATGTTTGTGATCGTTCCTCCGCAGATTTACATCGAATGGCTTTTTCGAAACCGTTTTTCAGGTACGTACGCTGAATTCTATCCTGAAGTGTTCAACTTTCAGTCGTACCATGATGGCGGTACGGGTGGCGCGTTCAGTTGGCATCATCTGTGGTTCGTAGCGTACCTGTTCCTGTATTCGCTGCTAAGTATTCCCGTGTTTATGTGGCTTCAACGTGACAGTGGGCAGCGATTTACGGATCGGATCGGGCGAATCATGGCCAAACCCGGTGGTGCCATGTGGCTGGGAATCGTAGTGATTGTTGCCAGCCAGCTACTTCTCAAACCGTATTTTCCGGAAGAAACGCACGCACTGGTCAATGACTGGGCCTATTTCGTGAAAAACCTGTTGCTGTTCTGGCTGGGCTACGTGCTGATCAGCCGACCCGCGTTCTGGCAAATCCTGACCGACCAACGGCGGATTTTACTGACTGCCACGTTGATCTGCACCGTATTGATGTACGCTACCAGTGCTGTTTATGATCTGGAGGGGCCGGATATTCTGGCCTGGGAAATTTTCTACCTGATCGATACGGATTGCCTGACCTGGTTCTCGGTGCTGACGACGGTGGCGTATAGTTACCGGTATCTGAACGTGAGCCGACCGGTTCTGCCGCGCCTGAATGAAGCGGTTTATCCTTTCTATATCCTGCATCAGACCGTAATTGTGCTTATCGGCTACTATGTTTTAACGAGAACAACACTGGGCGTTTACGACGGTTTTCTGGTAGTAAGTTTTTCATCATTAGCCGTTTGCGTTGCGGTCTACCTGCTTCTAATCCGCCCGTTCAAGCTAATCAGGATCGTGTTCGGATTGAAATAAACGCGTCTGGTATTGATTTACCAGCATTGGTTTACGATTTTTGACAAACAGAACCCATCACAGAGCGGGTAGCTCATGCCGTAATGAGGGTTCCTGGTCAACATTAAAACCGAATGTTTATGCTTCGCACTGATTGGACCCGCGCTGAAATCGCCGACATATACAACTCACCCGTACTTGACCTGATGTACCGGGCCGCTACCGTACACCGCCAGCACCACGACCCGCAGGAGGTTCAGGTCTGCACGCTGTTATCGGTGAAGACCGGTGGTTGCCCCGAAGATTGTGCCTATTGCCCGCAGGCTGCCCGCTACCACACAGCCGTGAAGGTGCATAAGCTCATGGAAGTGGACGAGGTGCTGACGGCTGCGCAACGGGCTAAAGATACCGGTAGTACTCGCTTTTGTATGGGCGCTGCCTGGCGTGAAGTTCGCGACAACCGCGATTTCGATAAAGTGCTTGAAATGGTTGAGGGCGTCAACGATATGGGACTGGAGGTGTGCTGCACACTTGGTATGCTGACCGAAAGCCAGGCGCAAAAGCTCAAAGACGCCGGTTTGTACGCCTACAACCACAACCTCGACACGAGCGAAGAATACTACGGCGATATCATCAGTACCCGCACCTACGATGATCGGCTGGATACGCTGGGTCATGCCCGTAAAGCGGGGATCTCGGTCTGTTCGGGTGGTATCATCGGCATGGGAGAATCGGATCAGGATCGCATCGGTATGTTACACACACTGGCTACACTGCCGCAGCATCCCGAATCGGTGCCGGTAAATGCACTGGTGCCCGTAGAAGGGACTCCGCTGGAAGATCAGCCTCGTGTGTCGGTTTGGGAAATGATTCGGATGATTGCTACCGCCCGGATCATCATGCCGAAGGCGATGGTACGACTGTCGGCGGGTCGTGTTCGGATGAATACCGAAGAACAGGCGCTGTGTTTTCTGGCCGGGGCGAATTCAATTTTTGCGGGTGATAAACTGCTGACAACGCCAAACCCGGACGGCGATCAGGATCAGCAACTGTTCCAGACGTTGAACATTCGTCCGAGAAAGGCATTCAAGGACGGTGATCGGGAGCGCCCATCGGTTGTTTTTGAACAAATTCCGCTTGCCGTACACTGAGCTGACGGGCTATTGTTAACGAATTACAGCCTCAAAATGGCGTACTGCGCACCGTAGTACGCCATTTTTTTAGGCGATGGCAAAGAAATCGCGGCTTGACCTGTACGATTTTTGGCTATGGAATCGTTGGTCAGAAAAAGGGCCTATGATTTCTGTACGGATGAATCGCTTTCTTGCTGCACTGCTGTTAAGCGGCCAATTGGGCCTCCATGCGTGTCAATCGACGACCGACATTGTACTGCCAAGCGGAGCGACGACAGTTAATCAAAAAGTTACCGTTTCAGACTGGATTGCAATTGACGCCAATTCCTGGTCAACTAGTCCGAAAGCTCCGCAAATGCACGTGGCCGGATTTGTCGATAGCTCCGTGACGAACGCCGTTGTTGAAAATGGACTGGTCGTTGCATTTTATCGCCGGTCCGCCGACGATACTGTTTCACCATTACCCATTGCCATTGGCAATCAGGCCATTTCGTTCACGTACTACGCGATGAATGATAAGGGAATCGTTAGCTTTCAGCAAAAAGCAGGTCAAACCGTCGACGGTGAATACCGATGGATCGTTGTTCCAAAAGAGGCTGCCAAGCACGTTGACTGGACCAATTACGAGGCTGTGAAGCAGGAATTGGAACTGAGCGAGTAGAAAATAGGCCAACTTTCGTCCCCTTGCCGTTAAACTTTTTTACCCGTTCCTGAGTCAATAGAGAAAATCTACTGCTCATAAGTAGGGCAGTAGCTACCTAAACTGACTCTACGTATGATGAGTAGACTAAGCTTGCTTCTTATTGCATTTTGTTCACCAATGCTGTTGTTTGCTCAAGGAGCTGGGTTAGCTCAGGCAGCTATGGATTATTTTAATTCAGCCACGTTGACCGATGCGCAGGTGGCCGAATACTCCCGGCAGGCGGTGCAGCAGATGGACCAAAAAAATCCGGTGGCCGCGCCAAATGACCCCTACACACAACGCCTGAACCGGATCGTGAGCCGACATCGTACGGTTAGCGGATTGCCTATTAATTACAAAGTGTATAAAGTGCCCGACGTCAACGCTTTTGCCACGGCTGACGGAAGCGTTCGCGTGTTCAAGGGGTTGATGGACATCATGAGCGACAACGAACTGCTGGCCATTATGGGGCACGAAATTGGTCACGTTATCAATCATGACTCGCGTGACGCTATGAAAAGTGCCCTGCGCCGTTCAGCTGTTCGTAATGTAGCCGCTTCGCAATCGGGCCTGATCGGGAAAGTATCCCGGTCGCAATTGGGTGGTCTGGCGGATTATATGCTGGGCGCGTCGTTCAGTCGTCGTCAGGAAAGCGAAGCGGATGATTACAGCTATGACTTTATGAAACGCAATGGTTATAACGTCATGGCGCTGGCTACGTCGTTCGAGAAACTGGCGAAGCAGAGCGGTGGTGGCGGAGGCAGCGTTACGCAGATTTTGTCGACCCACCCCGATAGCAAGGCGCGTGCTCAGCGGGTGCGTGACCGCGCCCGTCGTGATGGCCTGGCTCGGTAGTGGATTGATTCCTTGGCAAAAACGCTGAATGGGTACGTAAGGTGTTTGGTGACAACCAATTACCCTACGTACCCATTCAGCGCTTTTGCCTATCCCGGTTAATTACAGTCGGCGGGCGTATTCTTTTGCTACAATTTTCTCGATCAATACATCAGCCAATTCCTGAGCATGTTCTTTACGAACTTCAGCCTTGTCTTTAGTCTCAACGGTTACGTTGATGATGTGGTTGTTGTAGAGCACGTGCAACGTGCCTTCAGCAGGCTCCCAAACGGCTTTGTCGCCAACACCTTTTACCGCATCGAAATGAGTAGTGCTCACGGCTGGTTTGGTCAACGGCATAGCGCCAGTACTGTCGCCCTGAATTTCTTTCGACGGTTCGCTTTTGGCTGCTGTTTCGTGTTCTGATGGTTCAGCGGTTTCAGTGCCGGCAGGCATAGGTACGCTTGGCGCGGGCTTTGCCGCTGCTTCGCTGTGGCCTGCTTTACCCTGATACATCTTGTCAAACATATACTCCGCCGTGTAAATCGATTCAAACGGTTTAACTCCGCCGAACGAAAGGGCGATCTTGTTGCCACCCCATTCAAATTCGCAGCCGTTGTGCTCATCGGCTTCCTTCAGCTCGGTTTCTTCACTAATCGAAAAGGCGCCCCGCATATACGCTTCATCAAGAATATTGCAGGGTTTATCGTAGTCGCCGTAGACGCTGAGGGTGTTGACGCCTACCACTTGTTTCGCCAGGAAAGGGCTGGCGGTTCCTGCTGCGTCGCTGATGCTGTCAGAATCAGAAGTGCCACAGGCAAAACAAAGTACAGGAAAAGCAAGAATCAGTGATTTGAGTTTCATAAGTTATTCTAAGAAAGCTTAAAAGTACTAGTTTCTTAAATACCATCGAACGAAGCCAGATGTTTTAGTCGACGCATAATTTGATAAGTTCGGCTTTACGGGTCGTTTTTGCTATATAGCTTAGTCATTTCGATCGCGAAAGCAGTAAGGAATGGGCGAGTGAAGGGCTTTCGGTATTCATTCCGTAGTTTTGTGGTCGAATTACCGTATTCATGTCTGCTATCGAAACCATTCCGCTTGCCACTGGCCGTAAGGCTTACTTTGCTTCTGATTTTCATTTAGGTGCTCCCGACGCTGTCCGTAGCCGACAGCGGGAACAACAGATCGTGCAGTGGCTGGATACCATCAGGCCCAATGCCGAGGTGATTTTCCTAGTTGGTGATCTGTTCGACTTCTGGTTCGAATACAAAAAGACCATTCCCAAAGGGTTTATCCGATTACAGGGGAAACTGGCTGAACTGACCGATGCTGGGATGCGCATCGAGATTTTTACGGGCAACCACGATATGTGGATGAGCGATTATTTTACGCAGGAAATGGGTATTCCTGTCTACCGAAACCCCCGCACGTATGAGATAGGCACCAAACGGTTTCTGATCGGTCATGGCGATGGGCTTGGTCCCGGCGACGAGACGTACAAGAAGCTCAAAGTGGTCTTCGAGCACCGTCTGGCCAGGGGGCTATTTAGCTGGCTTCATCCCGATATCGGTATTCAGATTGCCAACGCCTGGTCGAAACAGAGCCGGCTGAGTCATTACAACCACGATGATACGGTGTTCAACGGTCCCGAAACCGAATGGCTGTTTCAATACAGCCGATCCATCGAAAGCCAGCAACACCATGACTACTACGTGTTTGGCCACCGCCACATTCCGCTCAATCTGGAAGTGACGCCAACCAGTCGCTATGTCAACCTGGGTGAATGGGTATCGGCTAAAACCTATGGCGTATTCGACGGGTCTGAATTGACCCTGAAAACGTGGGGAGTTCAATAACGGACGGGCCGGACTAGAGGGTCAATAGACACCCGCAGCTGTTCACTTTCTAATTCTGTTGTAGCAGATCTTTGCGGGATACGTTTTCGCGGGGCGCTTTGTTAAGTTCGCTGCGCCATTCTTTGTTCTTTAGATCGCCCCGCTTGACCGATCGGATGAAATTAGCCCACGCGAATGGATTGGTAAAGGAGAAGGTCGGCGTCTGGCTGCGTCCAATAACCGATTCGCGGCCAAAGAACTGCTGGTTCACGAAATTCTGGTGATTGGCCAGTGCGCCCATCGGCATCGTAGCCGCCTGCCGCATAATCGCTTCCGGGCTAACATTTTTTGCCAGATTTTCCCGCTCTTTTTCGTCGGGAAGTTTCAGGTTAACGAACGCGTCTTTGAACAAATCTTCGGTTGCGTACGGATACACTTTCACCTCGGCCAGCGTTTTGACATCTTCCTGAAGGGCTACAACCGCCGAGTAGGTTAATTCGGTGAGCCGGGCGGGAATGATGTGATACTGCGTTCGGAAGCCGACGTAGCTAAAAATAATACTGTCTCCGGGAAATACAGGCAACGCAAAATAACCATTCGGCGCTGATAACACACCACGTCCGGCTTTCGGGATGTAGATGTACGCGCCCGGTAGTGGCTCATTGGTTTTACCACCGGTCAGGAAGCCGGTAAATGTAATCTGACGGTCTTGCCCCTGCGCGAACGTGGTTGTAAATAAACCCGACAGTAAGAGTAGGCTCAAGCCCAGTAGTATATGTTTTAGCGATTGCTTCATGCTTTACCGAAACGCTGGATCGTGGCAGGTTAGTAGACTGTTCCGTCAGAAAACCTGTTGGTTGATGGGCCAACATCCAAGGTCTTTTTAACGTAAACTATACAAAATAACGAATGATTTATTAATTGGCAGTGCGCACGTGAATAATTTAAGAAAAGTTAGGGTTTCGGCTTTCCATTATAGTCGCCATTTTAGTCAGTTTTTACCCATCAGGGGTTTAACTGACTAAACTCGATCAGATAATCGAGGGATTCTATTCACAAAAAACTGCGACGATTACTTTCACCCCGAAAAGCACGATCAGGACCACTTTTTACCCATACGTACATCAGAACGGTGCTATACCTGAGCACTGCATCCCAAACAAATTGCCGGATCTGATCCAATCCTAAACCTACTGAGAGTAACAACGAACGGATTTTATCGCACGCAACTCGCTCAGCACAAAATGGATACCTTTGTTAGTACTTAGTAAGCATCAGTTGCGCTTTTATTTACTTGAGCCCGAGGAAAACCAGACGTTACGGAATGTCGTATGTACCGCGAACTTACCATGTGCATACATGAAATGAACAGTACCGGATTTAGTTATAATGGTTTTTTGATTCGGCCCAGAACCGTACTGGGCGAAACCAGCGATCGGATCGCTTTTGAGATTGTGAATAGCGACGGGCAGATTCTGGGAACCTACGGCAGTGCGGAGCGGGCAAAGAAACTAATCGATCGAAACGGAACGCGGTGGCTAAAACAGCGGTAAGCCACCGCGTTCCGTTGATAGTCCGTAAGATGAATTAGCCCACAGCGATTTATCGATCAGTGCGCCCATGGGCGAGACGATTGTTCTGCTCGCCAGCTCAGGCGAACAATTTCAGGAAGGTGATAATGAAGGGGGCCGCCAGTAGAAGTCCATCGAAGCGGTCGAGAAAGCCACCGTGGCCTGGGATACTCGTACCGGAATCCTTGATGGCGATGCTCCGCTTGAACAGGGATTCGACCAGATCGCCGTAGGTTCCCGTAACGACGATAATACCGCCCACGCAATACCATTGCCAGGGGCGTAGCTCAGGCGCATAAACGGCCAGGCCAAGCGCAATCAGCGCAGCGGCTGCCGCTCCACCTAGTGCCCCTTCCCACGATTTCTTAGGAGATACCCGTTCGAACAGCTTACGTCGGCCAAAATAGGTTCCGGCAAAATAAGCACCGATGTCGCTGGCCCACAGCAGCAGCAGGCATCCCGTAATAATCATAGGGTGAAAACTACCACCCCGCAATGCCAGAATGATAAGCAGGGCAAACGGCATGGCTACGTAGATGATTCCCAGAAAGGTGAAACCGATGTTGGTAAATGGCTTCATGTCCCGCTTTTTGTAGAGCTTGATCAGAAAGATCATCGAAGACGCCGGGCAGATCAGAAAGTAATGGCCGGTACTAATCTGGTCTGTTTCGACGAAATAGGCCAGGACACACACCATGCAGCCCACCAGCGTTCCGTAAGCCGTGAGCGGTTCAAACCCATCCAGACCCAGCAGGCGGTAAAATTCGCGCTGTGTGAGCGCACTGATGACACAAAATAGCAGCGCGAATGTCCAGTCGGCGTACCAAATCATGAAAATAATAAAAGGAACCCCCAAAACAGCGGCAACAACTCGCTGTTGCAGGTTCGTCATTTTAGCTAAACGTTGCTTCATTCTCCAGAATTACTTTGGCCAGGATGGCATCTTTTGCCAATACATGAACTTCACTTTTCCCCCATCCGATTGTCGGATAACTGCTACTCTGTTTGTTAATAACCACCGCCGGAATATCATGTTCGCTCAGCAGGGCTTTGGCTAACTCGGCCCGGTGGGGAAGTGGGGTTGTATAAATAGACTCCCAGGATTCTGTCATTGGTTAGCTAGCTGAGTTCGTTTGTTGGATAAATGAATATGTCAATTGACGGCAGATGATTGGTCGTACTGGGTTAGCTGATTTGCCTGCTCCGGTTTATCTGTCTGAAATAATACAACAGGCCGATGGTAACGACCCCCGACAGCAACGCACCCAGCACGGGTACGGATTCGGTGCTTTCAATATCCATCGCTACGAGTTTACGCTGGTAGAGATAAACCATGAAAACCGTAAATCCATTATTGACGAAGTGGGCCAGAATCGGTACCCACAGATTGCCGGACCAGACGTAGAGGTAACCAAACAAAGCCCCCAGGAACATACGTGGGAAAAAACCAAGAAACTGAACGTGAATCGCGCTGAACAAGGCAGCCGCCAGCCAAACGCCAACATGACTATTGCCCGTCCAGATGATCAGGTTTCGCTGGAGAACACCCCGAAAGAGCGTTTCTTCGCCGATGGCCGGAATGATGGCAATCACCAGTAAGGCAATCACCAGTTGTAAGCCTGTATTGAATGTTGTCAGGTATTTGGTAACCCCTTCCAGATCTTTTTCTTTGTCGCGCGCCCACTGTTCGAGCGGGGCAAGGGTTTGGGGCAGATGAATGCCCTGATTCCACTCGATAATGAGTCCGTCAAACGGCATAAAAGCCACGACGATGAGTGCAATCAAGCCAACACCCGCCACTGAGTTCATCGGTCGTGGACTGAACTGGTTCCAGGTCCGGCGTTCAATGGTGTACCAGTACAAAAGTGACGGGATGAAAAACGTGCCGAGGTGATTAACGGCCTGCAACAACATGAGTTCGTACCAGGCATTAGGGTAGGCAGCCGGATGGGCCGCTAATTCGAGCAGGTAAGCCTGGGCTTCCGATGCGCCCATTCCGTTGACGGCCATCAGCAGACCGAACAACACAAGCGTGCTGAAAACGCCCCCCAGCAGGACAAAACCGACCAGCATGGTCAACCCGCCAAGCGTAGGTGGCCGTGATGACGCGTGATCAGACGTATAAATTGGTTGCATAGTCCCGGTAAAATTAGTCAATAGCAACCGATCTTCTGCTAGAAAGGTACTGACGAATCTGTTGATGAATCATGACGGTTGAAAATAGCCTGTTGGGCCCAACAGGCCGCAAGGTACGATAAAAACAAACCCTGACGGACCTGAAACCGGGGGGATCGTAGTTTTTCTGTTCCTTCCCCATCTGGAGCGGTGACCGGTCTCGCGGCTACCCACTGACTACTGCTTGTAGACTGGCTCTGCCTTTACAACGGTGCGGAACCAAACGAGCCTGTAAATCGTACGTTGACTAGTATAAAACTTAACTTATTGCCTGCGTGGTAACCATTGGCAACATACAACTACCCGATTTTCCGCTGCTGCTGGCTCCGATGGAGGATGTCAGCGATCCGCCTTTTCGGGCTGTCTGCAAAGCAAACGGAGCGGATCTGATGTACACGGAGTTTATTTCGTCGGAAGGACTGATTCGTGATGCCGCTAAGAGCGTCCAGAAACTGGATATTTTCGAGTACGAGCGACCCATTGGTATTCAGCTTTTCGGTTCTGACGTAGAAACGATGGGCACCTGCGCTGAAATTGCGTCTCGTGCCAATCCTGACCTGATCGACATCAATTACGGCTGCCCCGTGAAGAATGTGGCCTGCCGGGGAGCGGGTGCCGCCCTGTTACAGGATATTCCGAAAATGGTGCGGATGACGGAAGCCGTTGTCAAAGCGACCCATCTGCCCGTAACGGTAAAAACCCGTCTTGGCTGGGACGATAGCACAAAAAATGTGGGCGAAGTAGCCGAACGGTTGCAGGATATCGGCATCAAAGCCCTGACGGTTCATGGCCGGACGCGCGTACAGATGTATAAAGGTGATGCCGACTGGACGCTCATTGGTCGCATCAAAGAAAACTCCCGGATTCAGATTCCAATTTTCGGAAATGGTGATATCGATTCGCCGGAGAAAGCGCTGGAGTACAAGAATCGGTACGGTGTCGATGGCGTTATGATTGGCCGGGCCAGCATTGGTCATCCCTGGATTTTCGACGAGATCAAGCATTTCGTCCGAACGGGCGAACACCGAACTGCCCCAACGGTAGCCGACCGCGTGGCCGTTTGCCGACAGCATCTTGATTTCTCGATTCGCTGGAAAGGGGAGATCGTTGGCCTGTTCGAAATGCGTCGCCACTACGCCAATTACTTTAAAGGACTGCCCGATTTTAAACCGTACCGGTCGCGACTGGTCACGACGGATTCGTACGCTGAACTGGCTGATATTCTGAGTGAGATTCAGGAAAACTACGTTCCCGAACTGGTTTAAGCTAGTTAGTTTTCCCTCAGAGTTCACAAAGAACACAGAGGTTCCATGCTGTTGACCTCTGTTTCTTTGTAAGCGCGGGAAGGAGCCCGCGAAGCTAAAAGCTGATCTGTAATTTCTGTTACTGCGAATCGAGGGCTTCTGCCCACGCTACAGCGCCGGTTTACGCGCCCAGATCAGGCCATAGTCCATTTGGGTCGGTATGTTCTCGGTGGTGGGTTCCAGCCCGGCTTCTACGAACCAGCGTCTGTATTCGGCGCGGCTGTACGCTCGCCCTTTAGTCCCCCAGAATAATTGAGCCGAATAATCGGTAACGGCCAGTGGACCATCCAGTGTGTCGTTCAGAAACGCGTCGTGGACCCAGAGTTCACCGCCCGGACGCAGGGATGCGGCAAACCGATTCGCCAGCATCTGACAG
This sequence comes from Spirosoma agri, assembly GCF_010747415.1. Taxonomy (NCBI): domain Bacteria; kingdom Pseudomonadati; phylum Bacteroidota; class Cytophagia; order Cytophagales; family Cytophagaceae; genus Spirosoma; species Spirosoma agri. Next base: position 2,834,887 of record NZ_JAAGNZ010000001.1, read on the forward strand.
GTCGGCGTGGGCCAGTCATGAAAAAGACTCGCTGCCAGTAATAGATCGGTTTGAGGAAGCGCATCGGTTAGCATATCCCCCGGCAAAAACGTTACCCGGTCGCGGAGCGTCGCTGCACCCGCACGATCACTCTTGACTAATTCGTCCAGTAGTTCAGCCGCAACCGACAGTACCGCTGGCCGGTCGAGTATAGTAGCCGTCGACGATGGGTTTTTTAGTAGCCACTCGTACGTGTAAAAGCCCGTTCCTCCCGCCACATCCAGCAGATGTCCTTCCCGTCTGGACAGGTTAGCCGCTACGATTGGAGATAACCGGCGGGCACGACCTGATAAGCCGAGCGTAAGGCTCCGGGCTAGTTCCAGATCATCCATGGGTGACGGCCCTTCGCCTTCTTTGACGAACGAAATACCCTGCGACGCGTCGAGAGGGCCGTCGTTCTTGAGTCGATTGACCATCTCGATAACGCCAGCGTCGTCTTTTTCCAGACCCACATAGCCCGTCAAATTAGGCGTCTGTGCCTGAACCAGATAGCGACCAAGATCAGTGATCGCCAGCAGCCCGTCTGTGTAACTCAGCAAATCCATGGCGCATAAGGCAGGGAAAAGAACCATTGCCGGACGCTCCTGAAGCTGAATTCGTTCGCTCAACTGAGTTATCGACAAAGGACCGTCGCTTAGGTGGTCGAAAACGTGGAGGTGGTTAACGGCTGCAATGAGTAATCGTGAACCAAACATGGCCCGCAAATGGCGGGTAATTGGAGCCAGATCGGGCTGGTGATCGTTGAGCATTGTAGAGGTTGATTGACTGACCGATTTACGATCAGCGTGAACGCCAAAGATAACCCTTTCGGTTGTTTTTAGGGAAAAACAGCGTGGTATAGCCAGGTTAAGAGGAATTTGCCTGGTTAAACTGCCGAACTTACTGATAGTACAGGGCGTTCCGGTTAACGTTTACTTGCCCCATTCATATCAGTTGTCTATGACGCCAGCATCTACTCAGGAATCAGTTGTCATTCCCCAGAAACATCCGCTACTAGCCTGGATTTTACTGTTCGTTTTAGCGATGGTCTGGGGCAGTTCGTTTATTCTCATCAAGCGTAGTTTAGTGGCTTTTCCGCCAGAGCAGGTAGCGGCAGGGCGTATTTTCTTTGCGTTTCTTTTCTTCAGTCCATTTCTGGGAGTTCAGTCCCGGTCTGCGGAAATTCGGCAGTCGGTTCGTGCCCGTTGGGTGGCCCTGTTATGCGCCGGGTTGTTTGGCTTTCTGATTCCCGCTTTTCTGTTTGCCGAAGCCGGAGCGCACCTGAACAGTTCGCTGGCCGGAGCGCTGAACGCCCTCAGTCCGTTATTTACGCTACTGATCGGGGTCTTGTTCTTCGGCCGTGTTCTGCGCGTCTGGCAGGTAGTGGGCATACTGCTGGGGTTAAGTGGGTCTATTTTGCTGATCTTCTTCAGTGCCACCGGTTCGTTTGCCATTAATGGCTACGCGCTGTTGATCGTGCTGGCTACCCTGTGCTACGGGACGAACATCAACATCATTGGCCGGTATCTAAACCACATGCCCGCCCTGGTATCCACGGCGTGGTTGTTCGCCTGGATTGGGCCACTGGCTCTGTTGATCCTGCTGACGACCGATTTCTTTACCCGGCTAACGGCATCGACTTCGGCCTTTTCGCTGGCTACCCTTATTTGTCTGGGTGTTCTAGGGTCGGGCGTTATGTCGGTAATTTTCAACCGGATCATGCAATTGGCATCGCCGTTATTTGCCTCGTCGGTTACGTATCTGATGCCCGGCGTGGCCCTGCTCTGGGGCGTGTTGGATGGCGAGACGGTTTATGCCATGCAGTTTGCCGGAATGGGCATCTGTCTTTTGGGCATCTGGCTCATTAACAAAGCTTGACGCTTCGCAAATGCCGCTTATATTGCGACAAGGTTAGCGAGGTACACAATTGAGCGCTGCCCGTTAACCCGGCGAAACGAAGAAACCGCATGTATCAGGTAACCCATAACGACAAACCATTTACCATTGAATTTCCCGCGTCCGGACCCACCCTGAATGGCCAAGCGTTTGACTGGGATCTTGTAAACTTGTCGGACCGTACGTTTCATATTCTGCACCAGAATCGATCCTATACTGCTGAGGTGCTGGAAGTGAACCAGGCCGATAAAACCGTGCGGCTCAAACTAAACGGGCATGTGCACGAGGTTCAGGTAAAGGACCGGTTCGACCTGTTACTCGAAAAAATGGGCATGTCCAGCGTAGCTACGGCAAAAGTTAATGACCTGAAGGCGCCCATGCCCGGCCTGATCGTCGGTATTATGGTCAATCCCGGCGACACGGTCAATAAGGGCGACAGCCTGCTGATTCTGGAAGCCATGAAGATGGAGAACCTCCTGAAAGCCACTGGTGAAGGCACGATCAAAGCCATCCGGATCAATAAAGGCGATCGCGTGGAGAAAGGGCAGATACTGATTGAATTTTAAGTAAAAAGAAGGAAAAGCGGTGTACCAGCGGATAAAAGAAACCGTTGAAAGCCCGGTTCCCCGCGTAGCTTCTTTCCGGCTTGCGCCCTTTTTTTCTTATCTTTGCACGCAAAATAGCTCCTCATGACACCTTCGACGCACTATAAACGTATTCTGCTCAAACTGAGCGGAGAGGCATTGGCAGGCCCAAACGGGTACAATATCGACCCGAATGTGCTGGAAAAATACAGCCGCGAAATCAAGCAGGTAGTAGACATGGGCGTTCAGGTTGCCATTGTGATCGGTGGGGGTAATATCTTCCGGGGCGTGTCGGGTGAACGGTCTGGGATCGACCGCGTTCAGGGCGATTACATGGGTATGCTGGCAACGGTTATCAACGCCATGGCCATTCAGAGCTCGCTCGAAAAGCATGGCCTGTACACCCGCGTGATGTCGGCCATCAAAATGGAGCAGGTTTGCGAGCCGTATGTTCGTCGCCGGGCCGTACGCCACCTGGAGAAAAACCGGGTTGTCATCTTCGGCGCCGGAACGGGTAACCCGTATTTCACGACCGATTCAACGGCGGCTCTGCGGGCCATTGAGGTTGAAGCCGATGTCGTACTCAAAGGAACCAAAGTTGACGGCGTCTATACCGCTGATCCGATGAAGGATAAAACAGCCACCCGGTATACGACGATTACATTCGACGACGTTTACGAAAAGAAACTGAGCGTTATGGACCTCACGGCCTTCACGCTCTGCCAGGAAAATAACCTGCCGATTATCGTTTTCAATATGAATGAGACTGGCAGTCTGCTCCGGCTCGTTCAGGGCGAAGACATTGGCACCCTGATTACGGCCAAATTACCCGAAGAAACAGTATAAATTGGGCGATTTAGTTATTCTGTAGCTGAGTCGGTAAGTAATACGCTCGCGCCTGGTACTTACTAACTCAATCATTCAATCCGAACAAAAATGGAAGAGATCGAGCTATACCTCGACGATGCAAAAGATACGATGGAAAAAGCGCTCAAGCACTTAGCCATCGAATTGACCAAGATCCGCGCCGGAAAAGCGAACGCCGGGATGCTCGACGGCATACAGATCGAATATTACGGAATGCTGTCGCCGTTGCACACGGTAGCATCGGTCAATACCCCCGACGCCCGGACGATCGTTATCAAACCCTTCGAGAAAAAACTCATCGGAGAGGTTGAAAAGGCAATCCGCAACTCCAATCTTGGCCTGAATCCAAACAACGATGGCGAACAGATCCGGCTGAGCATTCCCCCGCTGACCGAAGAACGTCGTCGAGATCTGGTCAAAAAGGTGAAACAGGAAGTTGAAACGGCAAAAGTCAATGTCCGTAATATTCGCAAGGACACAAACGACGATATTCGCAAACTGGTGAAAGACGGCGTTTCGGAAGATGCCGTGAAGCAGGGTGAAGAGCGCGTTCAGCAATTGACCAACGCCTTTATCGCGCGAGTTGACGACGTATTTGTTGCTAAAGAAAAGGATATTCTGTCGGTATAAACCACAGATGAATAAGCTTTGTAAGCCGATTACCCCATTGGTAATCGGCTTATGCTTTTATAAGCTGGTTCAGAAGGAACGTTGTTGTTCTGATGCGCCAGGGTCGGCTTAGGCTAACTGCTCACGGCCAGCCCGGTGTTTTTTTATGATTCGAAGTCGCCAGGTAGCTCTGAATCAGTTTTTAACGTGACTTGCCGAATCAGCTTCGTTGTTCCGTTGGGCTCGTCGGGCCAGTTTTCGTAAATATAGGCCAGGTACACCGGTTTTTCCGAGACAAGAACCTGGTAAAATCCATCGAACAGGGCCGGATTGCAGACAATCTGAAAGTCGCTCCCGTCAAAGTTCGTACCGCCAACGTTTGTGGCTTTACCAATGCCATTCCATTTCTGAAACAAACTCGATTCCTGAAAAAATAATGTAGCGCGCACGCGAATGCCGTGCGAGAGGTCGGGACTAACGAGTTTTATCGTTCGGGTAAAGCTGGAAACGTTTTGGGTAACGAATACCTGGTAAGATTCGATCTGGAAGTTGCTGGCAGCCATGGTGTTTATGTTTGAAGACACCCAAATGTATTCAGGCAGCCAATTCGGTTGCTAAAGTCTTTAGCGAACGGCGAAACGCCTGTGAGTGGGCGCAAAAGTGAGTGTCGTTCAGCTGGCGTACGGCTCAGTAAGGGGCGTTGTTGTCGTGGGAATAACTAACGCTTTCAGAACGCGCTGCGCCTGCAACACATGCCGCTGCTCGTGAGCAATCAAAAAACGAAACGTATCACCCAGGCTCAGTTTGATCCAGCGGGCAATCGAAATGGGAATACGTGAACCGGCCAGATCAACCGCTTTCGCGCGATCAAGCAGCGTTTCTAACTGCGCCTGTTGCCGAAGAAATTCGTTCAGTACGTTTTGTGCATTTAGTTGATCAGCGGGGGTATGGTTTTTAACGGCTTTCGATTTAAGCCGGATACGCCCGTTAGCATCGGGGCGCATGGATGTGGCGAAATAGTTGCCGAGCCAGCTACTCGTAAAAACGGTCTTCGCTGCGAGGTTCGTGGCTTCGGCCGTTTGAATAGCGCGCTCCATCAGCGGCAGATAATATAGCCCATAACTATTGAGGTGGTCAAGGCATTGCGCGATACTCCACTGCGTGGGCATCGCTGACTCAAGCAATTGAGTATTCGATAAAGGACTGAACTCCTGCTCAACAATTCGCTGAATGTCCAGCACATCGTTCTGTAATTGAGTCAGTAAGGTTGTACTAGTAACGCGTGCCATAATCGGTCGATTTAGAACACAAACGTAGTGCGCCGATGGAGAAAAAATCTTGGTCTACACCAAGATTTTCGGACGTCTGTCAATAAACTATTGGAAGCAATAACAGCGAACACAGCCGGCTGATCTATAGCCGAACCGACTTCAATAGCTTGCTGAATGTGGTAGGGTCGATACCTAGGTACGAAGCCAGGTATTTCTGCGGAATCAGCTGTAATACGTGTGGGCTTCGGGTCAGGAGGATGCGGAATTTCTCTTCCGCCCCGCAGGTTGCCAGTTCGATCTGCCGTTCCAAAGCGCCCGATAGAGCCTGTGCCGTAGCCAGTCGGACCCAGCGCTCAAGGGCAGGGTAGGTGTCGAGCAACCGGGCAAAGTCGGGATACGAAATTCGGAGTAACTGGCTGGTCGTTAGGGTTTCGAGGTAGTAACGGGAGGGCTGCTGCAACTGAAATGAATCGACCACGCCCGAGAAAGTGCCGGTGTACGAAAACACCAGCGTTGTCTCCGCTAAGTCATCGCCCAGGTAAAAGGCCCGCTGAACGCCTTCCTCAACGAAATAAAGAAATTGCTCGATGTCGCCGGCACTGGTCAGTAGTGTTTTGCGCTTGTAACGGACAGGATGCCAGCAGTCGGCAAAGGCCGTCCATTCAGCGTCGGTCAGGGATACGGTTCGACAGACCGTTTTTTTTAGGGTGGATTTTTCCAAGGCTGTGTGAACTAGCGTAGTGAAACTACGAAAACTAGGGTATCTGATCGACGCAGGCCCGTTTTTTAGCAGGCCAATTGATTCGTATGCTGGTGACTTGGGCCGTAGCCCGCTTTCGTATCAACCATCCCGATGCCCTTTTTCTCCGCGTTGACTTCCGATTGATTGGCCGAAAGCTACCTGTTGAATGAGGAGACAAACAACAATCCGGTTTCACTGCCCAGCGTTTACAGACAAAGCCGTATCTTTGGGCTACGTACTTAGTTGACTTTATGAACCAACCTTCCCTTTTGCAACCGCACCGGCGGAACAGCCTTCTTCCGCACTTGATTGCCGTGTTGGGCCTTCTGGTGCTGGCTATTATTTATTTCTCGCCCGTGATGTCGGGAAAAACCCTGTCAATGGCTGATGTGCAGCAGGCGTCGGCCTCCGCGCGTGAGATTCGTGAGATTACGAAAGCAACGGGCGAAAAACCGCTCTGGACCGATGCCGTTTTCAGCGGTATGCCAGGGTATATGATCGACTTCAATTACCCCTATATTCTGGTTTACAAAGCCGTAATGGCCGTCGTCAATGTCTTGCCCAATACGGCCAGTATCATTTTCGTCGTCATGCTGAGCATGTACATCCTGCTGGTCGTGTTAGGGTGTAATCCCTGGCTATCGGTGCTCGGTGCAGCGGCTTATGGCTTTGGTACCTTCGGTATCGTGAGCCTCGAAGCGGGTCACGTTTCCAAGCTCTTTGCTATGGGCTACGGGGCCGGGATGCTGGCGGGGGTTATACTCGCCCTGCGCGGACGATACTGGCTTGGTGCGGCCCTGATGGGGTTTTTCCTGTGTATGGAGTTTGGCGCCAATCATATCCAGATTACCTATTACCTGTTCATGACCATCGGTCTGTACGTGCTCATCGAAGGTATTGCGCTGATTCGGGCCGGTAAAACCCGTCAGCTGGCCTTAGGTCTGGTAACGCTGGCGATCGCGGGTGGACTGGCGGCTGGCAGTTTCGGGAAACGGCTACTCATTCTGAATCAATACACGAAAGAAACGATCCGGGGCAAGTCGGAGCTAACCGCTAAAACCACCAACCCCGATGGAAAAGCTCCTAGCAGCGAATCGAAAGGGGGACTGGACAAAGATTATGCCTTTCTGTACAGCTATGGCAAAGCCGAAGCGCTGACGTTGCTCGTGCCCAATGTGTATGGGGGCGGCTCGGCTGGCGGGCTAACGACCGATTCGGAGTTCTACAAAACCATGACAAGCCGGGGTGTCGATCCGTCGGCGGCTAAGCAAATGGCCGAACTGGGTGCGCCGACCTACTGGGGTGACCAGCCTATTTTGGGCGGTCCTGCCTACGCAGGCGCAGCACTACTGTTTCTGTTTGTGCTGGGTATGTTCGTCATTCGTGGGTCTATCCGGTGGTGGCTGCTGAGCGCAGCTGTGCTGATGATTATGCTTGCCTGGGGTAAAAACCTGCTGTTCTTCAATGAATTGCTGTTCGATTACCTGCCTTACCTGAACAAGTTTCGCGCGATGACCATGGCCCTCTGCCTGGCGCAATTATTTCTGGCTGCCGGGGCTGCGTTAGGTATTCAGACGATCATCAACGAAAAACCAACCCTGGCTCAATTGCGGCAACCGTTGCTGATCAGTCTGGGATTGACGGCGGGTGTTGCGCTTGTGCTGGCCGTGCTGGGTGGATCGTTCTTTTCCTTTCAGAAGCCGAATGATCTCGATCTGTTATCCCGTTACTTTGGCGACGCAGCGAAGGATTTCCAGGCGGCTCTCATTAGCGATCGGCAAAGTATGCTGCGCGCCGATGCGTTCCGGTCGGTTATGCTGATTTTGCTGGTCGCCGGGGCCTTGTGGTTATACCTGACGAACAAAATCAAGGCGGGCATCTTGTATCCCATATTGCTGGCCGTTGTTGTGTTTGACCTGTTTTCGGTCGATAAGCGATTCCTGAACAATGCCGATTTCGTGCCCAAAGCGCAGGTAGCCACTATTTTTGAACCGACACCCGCCGATGAGCAGATATTGCAGGATAAGTCCCTTGGGTTCCGGGTGCTGGATCAGACGGAATCGTTCATGGAAAGCAACCGGGCGTCGTATTTTCACCGGTCCATCGGTGGTTATAACACGACCCGCCTGCGTCGTTACAATGAACTGATAACGTATGCTTTTCAGCCTAATTTCCTGAACATCGTGAACATGCTGAATGCGAAGTATGTGATCAGACCGGGGGAAACCGATCCGGCCAATCCGCAGCAGGCTCCGACAGCCCCTATGGCGTTGCCAAATCCGGCGGTGCTGGGCGCAGCCTGGTTTGTTGGAACCGTTCAGCAGGTGGCCGACGCCGATGCCGAAATGGCCGTTATGAAAACGCTCAGCACGCGTGATTCGGCAGTTGTAGATAAGCGGTTTGCAACGGAGCTAGGAAATTTACCCGCCAAAATGGATCATACCGGCAGTACGATTTCACTGACGAGCTACCGACCGGACAAGCTGATCTATCAGGCGAATGCCGTACGCGATGGGCTGGTTGTTTTCTCGGAAGTGTATTACCGGGGGCATGAAGACTGGCAGGCGTTTATCGATGGCAAACCAGCTCCTCACCTTCGTGCGAACTATGCCCTACGCGCTATGCGGGTACCGGCCGGAAAACATACCATCGAGTTTCGGTTTGAACCGCCACTGGCCAAAACCGGTGATATGATCGATCTGATCTGCAATGTACTGTTGATTGGCCTGATCGGGTTCGTCGCGTTTCGGGAAGGTCGTGGCCGACGTACCGAACCGGCAATAGTGCCTGAGCCGAACGTGCCCACTGCGCCTGAGTCGATCGTCCAACCCGCGAAAACCCCTAAAGCGAAAACACGCTGACAGCCAGTGAACAGCTAGTTCATCCATCAGCGTGATTGTCCTGAAACCGACTGGGTCGGCGCATTGGAAAACTTTTCCAGTGCGCCGACCCAGTCGGTTTTTTATTGTGCTGACCGTTGTTAGGCGGCAGGTTCTGTCGGTGCTGGTTTGGGAGCCGCTACTTTATCCGGTTTCCGGGGGCGTGTTTTACCGTAAGAGCCCATTGAAATTTTTCCTTTGCGTGATTTCACATCGCCTTTTCCCATTGCTCTGACTTGTTTAATTTAAATTTATTCCTTTAGTTGGATAATAGCTAAAGGTACATAATTTAGTTGATACCGAATAACTAATCCACATAAGTCTATGGAACGAGTCTACTTATGGATACTCTGCGGGCTCCTGTCACTCCCCGCGCTGGCCCAACTGACGCCAAAGTCACTGCTGATTTATTACGCCTATCCGTCTGGTATCAATGGTACATTTTCAGTGGCCGGGGCTGCCGCTGAATTTGGGCAATATGCCTACGTTGTGCTGGGCGACGGACTGGAGTTTACCAGTCATCCCGATCATGCCAACACACAGGCTATTATGGCTCAGTCATCGACGGCAAATACCAAATTCTTCGGGTATATTGATTTGGGCGTGAGTACGCAGAATCTGTCAATTGGTGACATTCAAAACCGCATTGCCCTTTGGAAATCAACGGGTGCCGATGGGGTTTTTCTCGATGATTTTGGCTATGATTACCTCGTAAGCCGACAACGCCAGAACGATGTAGTCGCTTACGCCCATACTCAGGGTTTGCCCGTTATTGCCAATGGCTGGAACCCCGATCATGTGTTTGGTAATCAATCCGACCCTTCCTACAATCCATCGGCGGTTGCTACTGTTCTGAATAATTCTGATTTCTATCTGTCAGAGAGTTACCTGATCACTGAGGGTAATTTCCAGAATCCGGCTGACTGGCAAACGAAAGCGGAAAAGCTCAGGATGTATCAGACTATGATCGGTTTCCGGGTGTTATCGATCACAACAAATTCCTCAGCCAACGCCTACGACCAGGCTAAGTTCTGGTATGCCTGGTACGGTGCTTTTTTGTATGGACACGAAGCGACGGGCTGGGGTGAGTATAATTTTGCGTCGAATACCGGACAGATTCCCTTTCGAAGTCGGCCTGCCATTGCTACACCCGGTACAACCTTTCTGACCCCTGTTTCGGCGGTGGGTAATGAATGGTCCCGATTTACTGATTCGGGCAAAATTTCGATTAATACCAACACCCATGTGTTCGGTTTTACGCCCAGTGCAACGTGTCAAAGTACGGGGTCGAATCTCTGGACAGATACCGCAACCTGGACGTGCGGTCGGGTTCCGTTTCCCTGCGACTCGGTTGTGATCCAGAATGCGCACGTTGTAACCATCAATACGCTGGTTGATGCGGCAAAAACCCGATTGAACGGGAAGCTCGTATACACAACCGGTGGCAAGCTAAAACTGTGGTTGAAGTAAACGGGCTACTTGTTAATCTAAAAACGGGCTCGGGGAGGGACGTTCGATACGCCGTATCTCCAAGATACGACGTATCGAACGTCCCTCCCCGAGCCCGTTTTTAACTTTATTTTTTAAGAAGCGATCGCGCTTCCACGCCACCAGTCGTGATTTTTACGGGTTTGATCGCTCCTTTCTCATCGAAATACAGGTGATCGATGCAGGTTTCGCGGTGGTTTCCATCGGTTTCAGTGAGCGGTCGGCGGTGGTAAACAATATACCATTCGTCCGTGCCCGGAACCTGAATCACTGAATGGTGACCGGCGCCCCTTGCCACCGCCGGGTCCTGCTGTAGAATTTTACCGACCCGCTCGAACGGACCGAATGGCGAATCGGCTACGGCGTACGCTACAGAGTAGTTGGGCCCCGTCCAGCCGCCTTCCGACCACATGAAATAGTATTTACCATTTCGGATAAACATCGTAGGCCCTTCAACGTAGCTTTTTGGGGTTATTTCCCGGAACAGCGTACCATCCGGGAATGGCAGAAAACCAGTAAAATCGTCTTTCAGGCGGGCAATGTTGCAATGGCCCCAGCCGCCGTACAGCATATAATACTGACCGTCTTTATCCTTGAATACAAACTGATCGATGGGTTGAGCGCCATTGTGAATCTGCCCGATGAGCGGTTTGTTGAGGTAGTCCCGAAAGGGACCCGCTGGATTATCGGCAACAGTCACACCGACGCCACCCACTTCCTTTTTGTCGTCATGAATATCGTTTGCGCCGAAGAAGAGAAAATACTTACCGTCTTTTTCGATAATGGCCGGAGCCCACATGGCCTTCTTCGCCCATTTTACGGCTGTCGAGTCAAGGATGCGGCTGTGCTTGGTCCAGGTGACCAGATCGGGCGATGAGAAGGCGTCAAAAAACACCTGCTTCTCGTAAGGGGCTGAATACGTTGGATATATCCAATACTGGTTTTTGAAAATCACACCTTCGGGGTCGGCGTACCAACCCGGAAAAACGGGGTTGCCCGATGTTTTTGCTGCATCCTGCGCAGATAATGAGAGCGTTGTGAAAATGAGTAAACAAGCGGGGAGTACGCATCGAAAGATAGGCATACGGGTTAAGATGAGGACGTAAGAAGAGTTCAGAACAAAAGTAAAACCGGATTCGGGATACCAAGCGAAAAATGCACGCTTTCTGGGTTTTCTTTACTGACTGATTAATTAATTAATTGCCTGCCCTACCTTTCGTTGTGGCCGGATGTGTCAAACGTAGACGACCGCGTATTTCTTCCCCGGCAACGATCGCACAAAACCCTGAAACTCCAGCGTGAGCAGGAGAGAGGCCAGTTTGCCCATGGGTATCTGACTCTTCCAGCTCAGCTCATCGATGTGCAGGTCACTGGCTTGCCGCAGTAAGGCGATAATCTGGCTTTCTTCCTCCGTAATGTCAACCGGCAGGGACAACGGCTGTTTCGCGCGTAGACCGGAAGGCGCTGTTGTCGTGTCCGCGCGGTCCCAGTTGAGGGCTTCAATAATGTCTTTGGGACTGGTGTAAATCTGGGCTTTGTTTTCGCGAATGAGTTTGTTGCAACCCGCCGAAAAAGCCTGGTTCAACTGTCCCGGCACGGCAAAAACCTCGCGGTGATAATTGTTAGCGTATTCGGCGGTAATGAGCGCTCCCCCTTTCGCGGCTGCTTCAACGACCACGACCGCATCGCTTAAACCCGCAATAATTCGGTTGCGGGCCGGAAACAGGTGAGCGTCTGGTTTCGTACCCGGCTGACTTTCGGTAAGCAGACCACCCATCACCTGCATTTCCTGCGCAGTTTTCTGGTGTACATTAGGATAAATAATGTCCAGACCGCTCGCCATCACACCAATGGTTGGTAAGCCGTTGGTTAGACTGGCCCGGTGGGCGGCAATGTCGATTCCGTAGGCAAGTCCGCTAATAATCGTCGCCCCATACGGCACAACGGCCTCGATGATGTCGCTGGTAACGCGTCGTCCGTATTCGGTTGCCTGTCGGGTTCCCACGAGCCCAATCGTACGGGAAGCGTTCAGATCGCCCGACCCTTTAAAATACAGCAGAGCCGGGGCATCGTACAAGCTTTTGAGACGGGCTGGGTAGGCTTTGTCGGTATAAAATAAGGCGGTGGCTCCCAGCTTTGCCATACGATCGGCGAGTTGCTGGGCTTCGTCGAGAATACCGGGCTTCAGAATAGCGCGGGCCGTGACTTCGCCAATGCCGGGTACTTTCATCAGGCGTGCCAACGGCGACCGGAACACGTCGGGTGCCGAGCCACAATAACTAATTAATTGTCGGATAAGGATGCTGCCAACACCCGGTACGAGGGTTAGCGCAAGTTGATAGTGAGTATCGGTGGGCACGAACGTAAAAGCTTTTTTATAAACAAATAAGGCTAAAGTGTTTACTTTGCAAGCTTACTGATTTCTGTTGTGAAAAGCCAGTGGCGCTTTAAAAACAGTAGCCATCGAACGGTAAAGACCCGGCCTGTCTTTAATGTCATTTTAATGATAGCATACTGTTAACAGTTGCTTCACATTCGGGTAACGTCTGAGTGGTTCCTTTGTAGACGAATTTTACTGTTCATTTACTGAGTCATGATCACTCCTAAAAACCTGTTGTCTGCGTCAACGCTAGCCGTCATTTTTGCCGTAGCCGGGTGTAAAAGCGAAGAAAATCCGACCGTCGCCGTATCGGATGTTGTTCTTAAAAACCAGTCGGTTACGCCCGTACTGGCGAAGAAACAGGCTGGCTTCGAAAATCTTGAGATCTATTCGCTGATCAGCAGCGACGATAAACTGGACCAATCGCCGGGGTATATTTTTGGCGGTTCGGCGGATGGGGCGGGTATCCTGAAAAATACCGACGGCACCTACACCATGCTGGTCAACAATGAAGACAACTTCGCCGTATCCCGGCTGATGTTGGACAAGACTTTCAAACCCGTCAAAGGGGAATACCTGCTCAACTCCGACGGTGGTGTCTGGCGGCTTTGTTCGGCGACGATGGCGACGCCCGAGATCCACGGCTTCGGACCAACCTTTCTGACCTGTGGTGAGAGCGGTCAGGAGTCCAGAACGCACGCCCTCAATCCGTACGGGGATGTTGGCTCGGCCAGTATCTCGAAAGAGGTAGCCGGGCTCGGTCGGTGGAGTGCTGAAAATGCCGTTCCGCTACCCAAAACAGCTTATTCGGGCAAAACGGTTATCGTTATCGGTGACGACGACTCCGATACCTACGGTGGGCAGGTGGCGATGTACGTTGCCAACACGGTCGGTGATCTGGAAAACGGGACGCTTTACATGCTGAAGCGTACGGACGGTAATCAGCGAGAAATGGACATGAAAGTCGGGACGAAATACCCGGTTGAGTTCGTAAAAATCGATGCGCACAAAACACTGACGGGTGCCCAGATCAACGGGAAGGTCAACGACCTGAAAGCCATCAAGTTTGGCCGCGTTGAAGATGTTGACTACGGTAAAGGAAGCGATGCCGCTAAAGCCCGTGAGGTGTATTTTACCGTGACCGGACAGGGGAACAGCGGTGTCAACGCCGATTATTCGCGCTCGAAATACGGCCGCGTTTACCGAGTGACGCTCGACGCAGCAGACCCAACCAAAGGGTCGCTGGAAGTGCTGCTCGATGGTGACGATCGGGCTGGTGTGGCCAAAACATTCCAGGATCCGGACAACATCACTATCACCGAAAACTACGCGTATATTCAGGAAGATCCGAACGGCTACGGCGACGAAACGCACGATGCGTATCTGTACCAGTACAACCTGAAAACCGGCGACCTCAAGCCCGTGCTGATGATTGATCACCGCCGGACGGAAGCCGATGCCGCCAAATACAACGTGGGTGGTCAGTCGAAAGTAGGTTCGTGGGAAATCAGTGGTATGATCGATATTTCGGATGCTATTGGCGTACCGAACACGTTTTCCGTGGGCTTGCAATCGCACACCTGGACGGATGCCAAATACAAAAAAGTAGATGGCGGGTCGAAACGTCCGGACGAAAGCCAGGCCAGCCAGATTGTGATCATCAAAGGGTTAGCCCGGTAGAGGCTGATTCGACAGGTTACGTCGCCTGACCGGATTCGTTCTGGTCAGGTTTTTTGCTTCTGTATCTGATTTTAGACCATACCAGTACTATGATTTCTGAAAAGTGTCGTCCATCGCGAACCAGAAAATCGACCGGACCAACTAGCTGGTGGGTCGCTGCGGTAACGACATTCGTTTTGGTGCTTGTTGGTGTCTACGTGCTGACACGTCCCCAACCGGTGCCGCTGCAACGGGTTCACGCGCAATACGTAGCGGACATTGCGCAACTTGATTCGGCAGCCCGGCAGTTGCAGCGGGTAATCATCGAAAAACGTCCGGCGCCGATTCTGCAAGCCGCCTTTCGGCAAGCGCGACTGCGGTATAAGCGGGTCGAATTTCTGACTGAACTTTATAACCCCGAAACGGCCAAAAGTATCAACGGACCGAATCTGGCCGAAGTAGACGAAGCCGACAAAAAGGTGGAACAGCCCGAAGGGTTGCAGGTGCTGGAAGAACAACTGTTTCCCTATGACCCGGCCCAAAACGCCGAATTGGTACAGCAGGTCGCAGTGTTGGTATCGAACGTAGGGCGGTTGACCAAAGTGGCGGCATCGAACGAAATGACCGACAGTCATGTGTTCGATGCGATGCGACTGGAAGTGTTCCGACTTATTGCACTGGGTATTACAGGATTCGATTCGCCCATTAGTCACCACTCACTGCCCGAAGCGGTTCAGGTGCTGGAAAGTATTCGGCAGCACGTTAGTTTTTATGATCTGGCAGACCGCGATCCGGCGTTAGCGAAGCAACTGGACGGAACCATTACGAACGCGATTGCTACCCTAAAGCGGGCTCCTGATTTTAACCGCTTCGACCGGCTTGCGTTTATCAACCAGCAAGCCAATGTGCTCAGTAGTCTGTTGCTGGATGCGCAGAAAACGCTCAATATTCCGGTCTTTCAGGAGAGTCGTTTCCTGTCCGCTGCCGCCCGAACGCTGAACGATTCCGATGCCTTCGATGCGGGTTTCTTTGTCAACTCGACCGATGATCGACCCACCGCTGACCGGGTTGCGTTGGGAAAACTGCTGTTTTTTGACCCAATTCTTTCCGGTAATGCCGGTCGTAGCTGCGCGACCTGTCACCAGCCTGACCGGGCGTTTACGGACGGTGAAACAACGAGTCTGGGGCTGGATGGGAATCGCATCCGTCGGAACACGCCCACGCTCCTGAACACGTCGCTGCAGGCGGTGCAGTTCATGGATTCGCGGGTTGCCTTTCTGGAGGATCAGGCGAGTGACGTGATTGCTAACGAGACCGAAATGCACGGTTCATTACCCGTCGCGGTTCGGGCGCTGCAACAGCGGGACGAGTACCGTACCCGGTTCGCCAAGGCTTACAAAGCCGGTATCAGCGAGCATACCGTCAAAAATGCACTGGCCAGCTACGTTCGTTCGCTGACGAGTCTCGACTCCCGGCTAGACCGTTACCTTCGGAGCAATGACCGTCGTGAACAGGCCACCCTGCTGACGGCAGAAGAGAAACACGGCTTTAACCTATTTATGGGCAAAGGCCAATGCGCGACCTGTCATTTCTTCCCGCTCTTCAACGGCACGGTCCCGCCCATGTTCGCTAAAACTGAAAGTGAGGTGCTGGGTATACCAGCGACGACGGCTAACAACCGACTCGATGCCGACATTGGTAAATTCGGTACAACGGACATGGAACCTCAAAAACACGCGTTCAAAACGCCCACCGTCCGGCACGTGGCGAAAACGGCTCCGTACATGCACAATGGCGTCTACCGAACGCTGGATCAGGTTGTTGATTTTTATGAGCAGGGCGGGGGCAATGGGCTGGGCATTCACGTGTCTAATCAGACCTTACCCGATGCAAAGTTAAACTTGACGAAAGGAGAACAGGCTGCGCTGGTGGCTTTTATGAAGGCGCTTTAGCCGGTAACGTCAATCAATCTTTACGGCTATTCAGACTCGGATACACTGTCACTTGGTGGAGGTTGTGGCAGGTCTAAACCGGCCCGCATCTTCTCCATGAACGACTTTATTTTTTGAAGTTTGGCAATGTAGCGGGCATTCTCCCGTCGGCGGGCCTCCCGTTCTTTGAGGAATTCGCGGGCACCGGGCAGCGTATATTTCTGACGATCAATCAGGTCCAGAATTTCGGTCAGGTGGTCGATGTCCGCCTGGGTATAGACCCGGTCGCCGGAACGATTTTTCTTGGGCTGAAGCGTTGGAAACTCCTTTTCGTAATAGCGCAATTTGGACGCGTTAATCCCAAACAGATCTGCCACTTCCTTAATGCCATAATAAAGCTTACCCGTGCCTTCCATACGACAAACTTGCTGATGTTCGGTTAAACCTGCAAGTTTTGGCGTAATTTTGCAACTCAGTTGGTAGTCAAGGATCGGTAGCCGTTCGTTCGTAGCGTAGTGTGATCAAGTTGACTATCGCCTGTCGACTAATGACTACCATAATGACTTCCCACGAAATACGTCGGCATTTTCTCGACTTCTTCCGCTCTAAGCAACACCTGATTGTCCCTTCGGCTTCGATTGTCGCCAAAAACGACCCGACGCTGATGTTTAACAATTCGGGTATGGCCCAATTCAAGGATTTTTTCCTCGGCAATGGTACGCCCCCGTCGAAGCGGGTGGCCGATACGCAGAAATGTTTGCGCGTGTCGGGTAAGCACAACGACCTCGAAGACGTTGGGTTCGATACCTATCACCACACCATGTTCGAGATGCTCGGCAACTGGTCGTTTGGGGATTATTTCAAAAAAGAAGCGATTCAATGGGCCTGGGAACTGCTGACGGAAGTCTATAAGTTACCGAAAGATCGGCTCTATGTCTCTGTGTTTCAGGGAGATGAGAGAGATAACGTTCCATTCGATCAGGAAGCGTTCGATCTCTGGAAGCCTATCGTCGGTGAAGATCGCATCATCTACGGCAACAAGAAGGATAACTTCTGGGAAATGGGCGATACGGGTCCCTGCGGCCCCTGTTCGGAAATCCACGTTGACCTTCGTTCCGCCGAAGAAGTGGCCGAAAAACCCGGTAAGGAACTGGTAAACGCCGATCACCCGCAGGTTGTCGAAATCTGGAACCTGGTGTTCATGCAGTTCAACCGCAAGGCCGATAGTTCGCTGGAGCCACTGCCCGCCCGGCACGTCGATACGGGCATGGGTTTCGAGCGACTGTGCATGGCTATCCAGGGCAAAAAATCAAACTACGATACCGACGTTTTTTCGGGGACGATCCACGTTATCGAAGAATTGTCGGGTAAGCCATACGGCGGCACAATGGCCGGAGCGCCGGACCGTTCATCGGATGTGGCTATGCGCGTCATTGCCGATCACATCCGGGCGGTATCCTTTGCGATTGCTGACGGGCTGGTGCCGTCGAACGCGAAGGCGGGTTACGTCATCCGGCGGATTTTGCGTCGGGCCATTAGGTACGGCTATTCGTATCTGAACCTGAACGAACCGTTCATGACCAAACTCGTGCCGACGCTGGCGATGCAGTTTGCCGATGTGTTTCCCGAACTGAACGCCCAGCGTGATTTCGTGGCCACGGTCATTCGGGAGGAAGAAATCGCCTTCCTGCGGACATTAGGATCGGGACTGGGTCGTCTCGATCAGATCATTGGTCAGTTGACAACCGATAGTAAGACTGAAATTCCGGGCGAAACCGTTTTTGAACTAAACGATACGTTTGGCTTTCCCGCTGACCTAACTGCCCTGATCGCTCGCGAAAAAGGGCTGACCATCGATGAAGCTGGTTTTCAGAAATCGCTTCAGGAGCAGAAAACCCGTTCGCGCAAAGACGCAACGTCATCGGCTGGTGACTGGATTGAGCTGGCAGAGACCGATCAGGTTGAATTCGTTGGCTACGATCAACCGGAAGCGTATGCGCATATTGTGAAGTACCGAAAGATTCGCAATAAACAGGGGACCCAGGTGCAGATCGTGCTTGATAAAACGCCATTCTACGCGGAATCAGGTGGTCAAATCGGCGATACGGGTTTGTTGACGCTTTTCGTCGGTCCGGATCAGATCGGAACGCTGCCTGTGCTTGACACCAAGAAGGAGAATGATCTGACCATTCATATTGTCGCTGATTCGGATGAAATCGATGATTTAATCGCTCAAACCGAATCAGTTTATGCGGCTATCAATACGGCCCGTCGTGGGTTGACAAGTAGTAACCATACGGCGACGCACCTGCTGCATTCGGCCTTGCGTGACGTACTGGGTCCACACATCGCACAGAAAGGATCGTATGTAGGTCCTGACGCTCTGCGATTCGACTTCTCGCACTTCACGAAGGTTTCGGATGAGCAACTGGCGGAGGTAGAGCGTATCGTAAACGAGAAAATACGCGAAGACATTAAGCTGGACGAGAAGCGAAACGTGCCAATAGGGGAAGCGAAAGCCTTGGGTGCAACGGCCTTGTTCGGGGAGAAATATGGTGATTTTGTGCGCGTCATCACGTTCGATCCGAGTTATTCGGTCGAGCTTTGCGGGGGTACGCACGTTCCGGCAACCGGCCATATTGGTCTGTTCAAGTTCACGGGCGAAGGCTCCGTATCGACGGGTGTTCGGCGGATCGAAGCCAAAACGTCAGCCGGTGCGGAAGCCCTGGTGAACGAGCAGATGGCGCTTGTCAGCGAACTGAAAGAATTGCTGAAAGCGCCCAAAGATGTTGTGAAAGCTGTACAGTCGCTACTTGACGAACGGACGGCTTTGCAAAAACAGGTAGAAGCGTTGCAGAACGAGAAAGTACAGCAGTTGAAAAATCAGCTTCTTGATAAAGTTGAAACCATCAACCCGAATGGCGGACCGGGCCATTCGCGCTTGGTCGAGCGGGTCGACGTTCCGTCGGCTGATGCCCTCAAGCAACTGGCTTACGATCTGAAAGCGAAAGTCGATAACCTGGCTGTGGTGCTTGGCGCTGATATCAACGGAAAACCACAACTTGCCGTGATGCTACCCGATTCGCTGATTCAGGGCAAGAACCTCAATGCGGGGCAGGTCGTGAAAGAACTGGCTAAACATATCAAAGGCGGTGGCGGTGGTCAGCCTTTCTTTGCAACCGCTGGCGGCACCGATTCGTCGGGACTGGATGCGGCTCTGGCGCAGGGGAAAGAACTGCTGGGTTAGGTAAACAATTACAGTCAATAAAACATATGCCGTATCTCCAAGATACGGCATATGTTTTATTGACTGTAATTGTCAAAATTATAAGTCCCTATCACATCGATCTACATCATGAAAAACTTTCTTCTTAACCTGCTTTTCCTGTTGGCAACCGCTGAAATGTCCATCGCTCAGAAGCAAACTGTCGATGTACTGATCAAATCGGGAAATCTAATCGACGTAAGAACCGGGACGATCCAGACGAAAAAACTAATCGCCACCCGCGGCAAGACCATCGTAGGCGTTTTCGATGAGTCGCGGCTCGCCGATTTTAAGGCGAAAACGGTCATTGATGCAACGGGGAAGTATATTATTCCGGGTCTGTGGGATATGCACGTCCATTTTGGTGGGGGCGATACGCTTATCGAGGAGAATAAAAACCTGCTGCCTCTGTACATTGCGCACGGCATTACGGGCATTCGCGACGCAGCGGCCGACCTGAGTTCATCTGTTCTACAATGGCGTGAGCAGATTGCGAAAGGCGAGCTGGCCGGCCCTACGCTGTTTACCTCCGGGCCTAAATTGGAAGGCTATAAATCGAGCTGGGTCGGTGATATTGAAGTCAGTACGAATGCTGAAGTTGACAAAATGCTCGACTCGCTACAGCGGATGAAGGTCGATTTTGTGAAGATCACCGACAACACTATTACGCCTGATATTTACCTCTACATCTTGCAGGAAGCCAAAAAACGGGGAATGAAAACCTCCGGGCATGTACCCTTTGCCCTCACGATGGATCAGGTTACGTCGGCAGGATTGGGATCGGTCGAGCATATGAGCTACGTGTTCAAAGCGGGGTCAACGCGGGATAAAGAAGTCGCCGAAAAGGTAAGGGCCGGGCAATTGACCGCTCGTCTGGCTTCGCCGATGGTCATGCAGAGTTTCGACGAAGCGACGGCCTTACCCGTCTACCGGCGTATGGCTAAAAACGGGACGTATGTGGTGCCAACGCTGAATATCAGCCGGACCATAGCGTTTCTGGATCAGGATAATCACCAGAACGATACGTATCTGCAGTATATCGGTCCGGGTCTGAAGAATACGTATGCCTGGCGCGTCAATCGGGTAGCTAAAGACGGACCCGAGGCCATCGCCGAGCGGCACGCGGTGTACGAAAAAACGAGTGCCTTGCTGCCGTTGCTTCACAAGGCGGGCGTGACGATTATGGCCGGAACCGATGCTGGTTTTTTAAACTCGTACGTGTATCCGGGGCTTGGTCTACACCAGGAGCTTAGCTACTTCGTGAAAGCGGGCCTGACGCCCTTGCAGGCCCTACAGTCGGCCATTATTCCGGGACCGGAATTTCTACGTAAATCGGATTTGTATGGGAGTATTGCCGCCGGAAAAAGTGCCGATATCCTGTTGCTCGACCGGAATCCCGTAGCCGCAATCGACGCTACCCAGGCGATTAATACGGTCATTTTGCGGGGAACCGTGTACGACAGAAAGGCGTTGGATGGATTACTGTCCGAGGCTAAAAAGAAAGCCAGCAAGTACTAATGAGTGTATTGTCGCAACCAATCGGTGTATTTGATTCGGGTTATGGTGGCCTGACCGTGTTACGCGAACTCGTTCGCAAACTTCCCCAGTACGATTACGTTTATTTGGGCGACAACGCCCGAACCCCGTACGGCACACGCTCATTCGATACGGTGTATCACTACACGCTCGAATGTGTCAATCATCTGTTTGACAAGGGCTGTCGATTGGTGATTCTGGCCTGTAATACCGCGTCAGCCAAAGCACTGCGCAATATTCAGCAACTCGATTTGCCCACGCTGGTGCCCGGACTGGATGGTCCGGATAGGCGCGTGCTGGGCGTAATCCGACCCACAACCGAAGTGATTGGCCATTATTCAACGAGTGGTCATGTCGGGATTCTGGCCACACGCGGAACCGTTACGTCCGAATCATACGTAGTGGAGATCGACAAGTTCTTTCCGGACTTGCAGGTTACGCAGGAAGCTTGCCCAATGTGGGTACCACTGGTCGAAAATGGCGAGTATGCCAGTCCGGGGGCCGACTACTTTGTCAACCAACACATTGACCGGTTGATGACCAAGTCGCCCGCCATTGACACGATCCTCCTAGCCTGTACGCACTACCCGTTGCTGATCGACAAAATAAGACAGTTTGCTCCCCCCAATACAACGATTTTAAGCCAGGGTGGTATTGTCGCCGACAGCCTGGCCGATTACTTGAATCGCCATCCGGAGATCGAAGGTCAATGCAGCCAACACGGTCGCCGGATGTTTCTGACCACCGATTCTACCGAAGACTTCGACCGGCAGGCCACCGTTTTTTACGGCGAATCCGTTCAATCGGTGCATCTGACCCTATAACGCGGCCTGCCTTACGATTATCCTACAGCCCGATTCAGGTAGGTCACCAACGGATGTAGGGTCGCAAAGCCATCGAGAACTTGTTTTGCCAGTGTCGGTTTGGTCAAAGCTGCATCGGTCAGGCTATGGGTTACCGTAAGGCTTTTGAGTTTTAAGTACTCGATGGCTGGATTATCGGCTGTGTACCCTTTGGGTGGACGTTTCAGGGCTCCGTCGCGGTTAAGCTCCCCAAAATAACCGGCGAAGGCCGGGGCTGTTAGCAA
This sequence comes from Spirosoma agri, assembly GCF_010747415.1. Classification (NCBI taxonomy): domain Bacteria; kingdom Pseudomonadati; phylum Bacteroidota; class Cytophagia; order Cytophagales; family Cytophagaceae; genus Spirosoma; species Spirosoma agri. The sequence goes on from NZ_JAAGNZ010000001.1 coordinate 2,857,099, forward strand.
GCTCTCAAATTCGTCAAAATTGTAGTCAATTTCCTGACGGACAGTGGCCAGTACCGTAGCATCGGGCATGTACAGACCACCCGCGATAAAACTCCGACCTGGCTCCAGATTGAAATAGTATCCGGCCGATTCCAGTTTCTTTCCGCCTTTATTGAACCACGCTCCGAAATTGGTTTTGTAGGGCGACTTGTTGGCCGAAAAACGAACATCCCGATTGATGCGAAAATGCAACCCTTGGGCTGCAAGGGCGTTTGGGCAATGGCCGGGTCGATGGTATTCAGCCCATCGATCAGTTGGCCGATAAACCGGATGAAATCAGCACGGGCGGCTTCATAAGTCGTCCGATTTTCGTCGAACCAGACTTTATTATTATTGGCTTTCAGGTCACTCAGAAACGTCAGCGTGGCAGCTTGAAGCATGGGAATTTACAGGTTGAAATGCGGATAAAAGTACGGATTTTAGGCGCAGGGTGAACAGAAAACCCAGCCAAGGGGCACATTTGACCGCTTGTCGGCAGGACTCCTTTTTACCGGTAAATTTTCGTACCTTTGTTGTTCAATCTGAACACAAATCAACCCATGATATCGGTACAAAACGTCTCCCTCCGCTACGGGAAGCGGGTTTTATTTGACGACGTCACCATAAAATTTACGTCTGGCAACTGCTACGGCGTAATTGGAGCCAATGGTGCCGGTAAATCCACGTTCCTCAAAATCCTGTCGGGTGAAATAGAACCGCAAACAGGTTCCGTAGTCATGACCCCCGGCGAACGGATGTCGGTGCTGAACCAGAATCAGTCTGCCTACGACGACTATACGGTATTGCAAACGGTCATCATCGGCAACAAACGCCTGTATGACATCATGCAGGAGAAAGATATTCTCTACGCCAAAGAAGAGTTTACCGATGCCGATGGCGAGAAAGCCGCCGAACTCGAAGCCGAATTTGCGGAAATGAACGGCTGGGATGCCGAATCAGACGCGGCTAGCTTGCTGTCCGGTCTGGGCATCAAAGAAGACCTCCATTACTCCCTGATGTCGGACATTAACGGCTCGGAGAAAGTACGTGTGCTGTTGGCGCAGGCCCTGTTCGGTAGCCCCGATGTGCTACTGCTCGATGAGCCGACTAACAACCTCGATGTGGAATCGGTGAGCTGGCTGGAAAACTTTCTGGCGAATTTCAGCAACACTGTTATCGTTGTATCCCACGATCGTCACTTCTTGGATCAGGTGTGCACACAGATCGTCGATGTCGATTTCAGTAAGGTTAAACTCTTCGCCGGGAACTATTCATTCTGGTATGAGTCGAGTCAACTGGCGTTGAAACAGCGTCAGGATCAGAACAAGAAAACGGAAGATAAGCGCAAGGAACTCGAAGAATTTATCCGTCGATTCTCGGCTAACGCGTCGAAATCGAAACAGGCAACCAGCCGCGCTAAATTGCTCGAAAAACTAACCATCGATGATATTCAGCCGTCATCGCGCAAATATCCATACGTTAATTTTAAGCCTGAACGCGAACCCGGCGACCAGATTTTAACCGTCGAAAACCTGACATACACGGCCGAGGACGGCACGAAACTGTTCGAGAACATGTCCTTTACGGTGAACCGGGGGGATAAGGTTTTCCTCTACAGCCGCGATGGACTGGCGGTTTCGGCCCTGCTCGACATTTTGGCGGGCGAGCGTAAAGCCGATTCTGGTACCTTCCGGTGGGGGATTACGATTACGATGTCGTATTTCCCGACGGATGCCGAGAAGGAGAAATTTTTCCAGACGGATCTAAATCTGGTGGATTGGCTGCGGCAGTATTCGGTGGAGAAAGACGAGAGTTTTATTCGTGGGTTTCTGGGTCGGATGCTCTTTTCCGGTGAAGAATCGCTGAAGAAAGCGACCGTGTTGAGCGGGGGTGAAAAAGTACGGTGCATGCTGTCGAGAATGATGCTGTCGGGGGCCAATGTGCTGCTGCTCGATGAGCCAACCAACCACCTTGACCTCGAATCCATCGAATCGCTCAACAACGGCTTAATTGATTTTAAAGGGCCAATTTTGTTCACCTCGCACGATCACCAGTTCGTGCAGACGGTTGCTACCCGCGTGATTGAAATTACGCCAGCCGGCATCCTCGATAAATTGATGACGTACGACGAGTATCTCACCGACGAACGGGTAAAAGCCCAACGTGAGGAATTATACGAAGCCGTAGCGTAGGTGATAAAGATAAACTGGCAACTGGGTAATTGGGCGCAGAACCTGATTACCCAGTTTTCTTTTTAGACGATTGATTCGGATTGGTGTTATAGAGGAGCAAACAGTCATGCACCCTTTCTATGCAATCATTCGACCTTATTGTTATCGGTACTGGATCGGCCGGTAAAACTGTAGCGGAAGCAGCCCGTGAAGCTGGAAAATCCGTTGCCATCATTGATAAGTTGCCCTTTGGTGGTACGTGCTCTCAGCGGGGATGCGATCCCAAAAAAATCTTGGTCGGTGCTGCTGAAATCGTGGCCCGGTCGAGCCAACTGGTTGGGAAAGGGATTACGAGTTCGGCCACTATCAACTGGGCCGATCTGATCAACTATAAGAAAACATTCACCGAACCCATTCCGGAGAACACCGAAAAGAAATTTGCCGATCAGGGCATTCACCTGTTTCATGGTGCGGCTACGTTCTTGTCCGAAACGACAATTCGGGTGGGTAACGACGATCTACAGGCGAACCAGATCGTGATTGCAACCGGCCTACGCCCAAAGCCGCTGGACATTCCCGGCGAAGAACTCCTCACGGACAGTACCGGGTTCATGGAACTGGCCGAGTTGCCTGAAGAGATCGTTATGATTGGCGGAGGTTACATCGCTTTCGAATTCGCGCACATTGCCGCCCGCGCTGGCGCTAAGGTAGTTATTCTTCATCAGGGTAAACGACCACTGGAAGAGTTCGACGCCGATGTGGTGGCACTCTTGGTCAAAGCGATGCGCGCCATTGGTATTTTTATCGTGCTGGAAGCGAAAGTGACGGCTATTAAGGGAGAATCCGGTGCGTTGACCGTTCAGTATGAACGCGATGGATCGAACCATCAGGTATCAGCCAGGCTAGTCGTTCATGCAGCAGGGCGGGTGGCTGATGTCGCTGAGTTGGATTTGGCGAAAGGGAACGTTGAGCTAACTAAAAAGGGCATAGCCGTGGATGAATACCTGCAAAGTGTATCGAACCCAGCGGTTTATGCCTGCGGAGATGTGGCTGATAAAGGACTGCCGCTCACGCCATTAGCCTCGTACGAAGGTAAGATCGTAGCCAGCAATATCCTCAATGGAAACAACCGAACCTACGTTAATGATGCGGTGCCGTCAACCGTCTTTACGGTGCCTCCGCTGGCTTCAATCGGTTTAACCGAAGAACAGGCTACTAAGCAGGGACGCAAAATAAAGGTTCTCTTTCAGGAAACCACCGACTGGTATGTCAGTCAGCGCATTAACGAGCCATTTTCGGGATTTAAAACGCTGGTAGACGAAGAAACCGACCAGGTCATAGGGGCGCATCTGCTGGGTTCCGGCAATGAGGAAGTCATAAATCTGTTTGCGCTGGCGATGAAGCACCAGATTACGGCCACCGCGCTGGGTCAGATGCTGTTTGCTTACCCGACTCACGCGTCAGATATGAAGTCGATGCTACCTGACTAGACCCTGAATGGGGTATTGCTCCTGATATAAACTTACGAACGTGGCTCTTCGGTTTCTAGATTAACGGCAGTAGCCGGACAGTGGTCTGTTCCTGATCCGTCGACGAGTGTCGTTTCAAACGTACTTGGGTTAGCCAGCGCTTTATGTATTGGGCAACGATCAGCTATTTCGAACAGTCGAATACGTTGTTCTTCGCTGAGATCGCCGTTAAGGATAAGCTTTGTGGAAAAAAGCGCCTGCTTCTGAGCGGGATCATACGTGTAGTCTACGTGCGCAACAACTGAATCGAGCGGTAATTCTTTACGGTCTGCGTACATGCGTACTGTGATAACGGTGCAGGAAGCAAGCGCCCCGGCCAGTAGTTCGCCGGGGTGCATACCCCGATCCTGACCGCCTACGTCGTGCGGTTCGTCGACAACAATAACCTGTGAACTGGTTGATAGGTGGGTTTCGTAGGATGTCCGTTCAATCCGGGCGGTAATGGTGGCCATAGTTGTGGTTTAGTTTGTGGTTTGTCGTGGCTTGATGCAGGCTATAAAAACAAACCACAAACTATAAACCATTATTTTCCCCATTCGGCTGGATTTTCGCGCCAGGCAGCGAGCGAATCCAGCGCATCGGCTGAAATATAGTCGAGCGACTGGGCTTCTGCCAGTAACACATTATAATCGCTTAGACAGACCAGCGGCACATTCTTGCTGGCAAAATTCTGGGCCGCCAGTGGAAAATCATAGGTGAAAATGGCCGCCATGCCCAAAACCTCAGCTCCGGCACCCCGTAAGGCATCCACTACTTTGAGCGAACTACCGCCGGTCGAAATCAGGTCTTCAATGACGACGACCCGCTGTCCTGCCTCTAGATACCCTTCAATTTGTTTGCCCATACCGTGTGCTTTGGGCTCGGGCCGGACATAGCAATAGGGGAGGTCGAGCACATCTGCCACGAGAACACCCTGCGGAATCCCCGCCGTAGCGACACCGGCAATAACGTCGGCCGAAGGAAATTCCTGCCGAATCCGGTCTGCGAGGGCATTTTTAATAAACGTGCGTACTTCCGGATAGGCCAGCGTAACGCGATTGTCGCAGTAGATGGGCGATTTCCAGCCTGAACTCCAGGTAAATGGTGAATCGGGTTGTAACCGGACGGCCCGCACGGCAAGCAGGTGTCGTGCAACGGTCTGTTGAGTCGATAATGAATTCACAGGTGCAAGAAGTAATTGATTCAAAAGTAGGCCGCCGAACCCAGACATTTTCTTTGCGGCTGAACCTACGCCCCAAAAGTAGTGGTGATTCGGCTTTTGAAAAAAAGGCGAGCCTTTTAATCCGCCAAATTTTGGTTCAAATGAACTTTGACGGTATCGATTCGTGTGCCATCCATAGACACAATCGTAAACGTAAAGGGTGATAATTCGATGATCTCACCAACGTGGGGAAGGTCTTCGTTCGTTGCCAGAATCAATCCGCCGAGCGTATCGTAACTGCCTTCGGGAATGGACCAGCCGTAGGTTGTGTTGAGGTCGTCGATTTCGTGTCGGGCGCTCAGCAGCCAGGTATGGTCATCGAGTTGCTGCTCGGTCCAGTCTTCATTGGTGTCGTATTCATCCTGAATCTCACCAAAAATCTGCTCGACCATATCCTCCAGACTAACAATTCCGGCCGTGCCGCCGAACTCATCGACAACCAGTGCCAGGCTTTTTCGCTCGGACAGAAAGCGCAGCAACAGGTCCTGAGCGGGCATCGTTTCGGGAATCGTGATGATGGGCGTTATAATTTCCTCGACCGTAGCGGGTTTCTGGAACAACGCCAGCGCATGACAATAGCCAATAACATCATCGATCGTATCGCGGTAGATGATAATTTTTGAGTGACCACTGTCCTGAAAAGCCTGCCGAAGCTCCTCTACGCTATCATCAACCTCAATGGCATTGATTTCAGTACGGGGAACCAGGCAGTCACGTACGCGCACATCGCGAAACTCAATGGCGTTGTTGAAAATCTGCGTATCGATCTCCAGATCTTCTTCCTTATCGGTTTTCTGATTCAGTTGCTGGAGATAATGGTTAAGATCGGTCAGACCAAAGACCGGACGGATCTCCGGGTTTCGGTTACCTAACATGAATCGGATCAGAAACCGGGCTACTCCAACCAAAACGCGGACCAGCGGAGCGATGGCTTTGTAGATAACCCACAATGGCACTGCGAGTGCTTCCAGAAACCGGTCGGGATGAATAAGGGCTAAACTCTTGGGTAGGTAATCGGCGAGGGGAAGAAAAACGATGGTCAGAACGATCGTTTCAATCGTAATAAACACAAACTGGTGGTCAGCCCAGGATTCGGGCAAAATGGCCATCAGCAATGGATTCAGCGCCGTAACGCCCAGTACCGCGTAAAGGACCAGAAAAAGCGTATTGCCCGTAAGCGTAGTACCGACGAACAGAATTGGATTTTTCAGAAAACCGGATACTAGTTTCTCGCTCAGGGGGCCCTGCTTACTGTGTAGCTCGAAATAGAGTCGATTGACCGACACGTATGCCATTTCGACGGCTGAGAAAAAGCCCGCCAGCACAAGCGCGAGTAAGGCACCAAAAAGTAACGCGTAGGGTTCCAATCGAATTTCGGTTAGTCGTTTCGGTCATTTGTTGAGGCTGCTTGCTGAACGGTGCTCGATAGACCATCTCCCAAGATATGGCCTATCGAGCACCGTTCAGCAAGCAGCCTCCATTCGTTAGTGCTCGTTTGTGGCTGGGTGGAGTGATAAAAGACTCCTGAACCGCAAACAAAGAGCCAGCTAGCGGTCTACAACACTACAAACCAGACCCTATTTCTTCTTTTTCTTCCGATCTTCCACCATCTGTTTAATGGTGGGCGAGATTGCTTTTTCGCGTTCGAGTCGTTTGTTCTTAACGTACTGAAACGCCAGCAAACAACCCAGACACAGCATCAATAACCAATAACTCTCCGTAAAGGTTGTGCGCTGGTATTCGGCAATCCAAAGAATCAGGAATCCGGCACCACCCGAAAGAAGCAGTATTTCAGAAAGTTTCAGTTTCATCAGATCATCTTATCCCGCATCTTTCTAAACTCACGATACCGGCGGACGATAGCAATCAGAAAGCCCAGGACAACGATCAGGGTACCGATCCAGAGTACGTTGATGAGCGGTTTTTCGAAGGCTTTCATTACGATGTAGTCACGCTGCGTCCGGTTAACGGCGAATGTAAACTTACCGGTTTGCGGGTCGATCTCGTTCAACTGAATGCGCACGCCTAGCTCGTCACTTACTTCGGCAGGGTGAGCGACCATCCGGTTTTTGATAACAAACGCGGGATTTAATGTCTGCTCGCCGTTTTTGCTCATTACCCGTACCCGTGCCCGTATGGCTGCGTCGCTGGCACTAATTTCCATCCCTTCCACCTCATTCGTCCGGACGACATCGTCCAGAATAGCTACGTAGTCATTCAGGAAAAAGGTATCTTTAATAGCCACGCTATACGTTTCGGTCTTTTCCCATTTGTTTTCAGCACTCGGATCAGGCACCGAGTTGACGTACGTGTAAATATCACGATCCGCTTTGTGACGGGTATCGGGCGAAGCCAGCAGCCCCATCCGTTCGTTAACCTGCGCACGAGGGAATAGGCTGAACACTTTCCCGCTGGGTTCGCGGTACTCCACTTCGTAATAGGTGTTCTCCGGATAGAGCGCGAGAGTGTCTCCTTTCTTGTGGTAAACTTTGCCGTTCTGTTCAATATTCTTCTGGGCAATGCCATGATAATCACCCTCGATGACCATCACATCTTTGCGCGGAATATAGCCCGGTACATCACGCGCTTCGATGCGCTGACCACGATAGGTGATCTGATACGTGCCCATACGCTCGGGCTGATTCAACCACAAAAGCGTATTCTCTTTGTTTTCTTTATTATCGTTCTTCGTGAATTCGTCCTGCTTTGAGATCAGTAGACCACTGGTATTGATCGAAATAACTTTCGAGAACCCGGCCGAATACAAAATACCAATCAGCATCAACGCCAGACCAATGTGAGCGATCGCACCGCCCGAGAAACGGTAATTACCGCGAATAATTCCCAGCAGGATAGTGCCATTGGTGACGAGCGCAAACACGGCGGCTACGAGCAGAATCATGTATACCGGATTCTTGATGGACCCGAACGCGATCAGACCCGCGCTGACAAGCAGCGTTATGATGCCCGGCGTAATGAGTGCGTCCCACTTTTTGTTGTCCAGCCTGCGCCACCACATAAACTGCCCAACGCCCGTCAGCAACGCAATCACGACGAAGAACCAGACCTGGAATTTGTTGTAGTGAGCAATCTGATCGGCTGGTAAGGCCAGATTCGATATTTTGCCGAAGCTTTCCAGAATCTTGTTGTAAACCGGAATGGACGTTGTTGCAATAATCTGAAAGGCTGATAAACACAGCACCGTAGCACCGATAAACAACCAGAATTCTTTAGTATACACGGAGGCTTCCTGCTCATCGGTCGGAATGTATTTCCACTTACGGGCCGCCAGTACAACGGCCAGCACGACGAACGCCAGCAAGTAAACCAGCAACTGACCGGATAGGCCTAGATCAGTGAATGAGTGAACGGATGCGTTGCCCAGAATACCGCTTCGCGTCAGGAAAGTGGAGTACAAGATCAGCAGGAACGTCGCAATCGTCAGGATAATGGTCGTTTTCAGGCCCGTTGAACTGCGTTTGGCGATCAGCATCGTATGCAGGGCACCTACCATGACCAGCCAGGGGACAAAAACGGCATTTTCGACCGGGTCCCAGTTCCAGTAACCGCCGAAATTTAGCGTTTCGTAAGCCCAGTAACCACCCATCATGATGCCGATACCCAAAATCATAGCTCCAAACAGCGTCCAGGGTAACGCCGGACGAATCCATTCGAGGGGTTGGTTGCGCCATAAGCCAGCAATGCAATACGCAAACGGGACGAGTGTCAAGGCAAAGCCCAGAAAAAGCGTTGGCGGGTGAATGACCATCCAGTAGTTCTGAAGCAGCGGATTCAGGCCGTTCCCGTCTTTGGGTACAAACGTAGGATCAGCGGTGAAGATCGGAGCGTCCGGCATGGCTTCGGTCAGCAGCAGGAAAGGCGAGGAGCCAAGCTTGAACGTGTCGCCGAATACAACGCCCAGGATCATAGAGGCCAGAAACGCCTGAACGAGCGCAAAAACAGTCATCATGGGGGCCTCCCATTGTTTGCCTATCGCACTCCGGCTGGTAGTGATCAGAATGACACCCAGCACCGCATCCCAGAAAAGCCAGAGCAGAAACGATCCTTCCTGCCCTTCCCAGAAGCACGAAATCATGTATTGCACCGGCAGGGCCAGCGACGAGTGGCTCCAGGCGTAGTGGTATTCGAAATAGTGATTGTAAATGATGTAATACAGGCTGGCTCCAACACCGAACACCGCCAGGGCGTGTAGGCAGAATGACCAGCGCGCCAGCGTTTTCCAGTCGTCCTTGGCTGGCTTCTGATTAGCCTGCGACCCGGAGCGGCTCAGTTGGGCGGGTGCTTTTCGCTTCGCCGTTTTTCCTCCGAATGTGGACTCTCCTGCATACGCAAGTTGTGGCTCTTCGATCGATACCACTTCTACACTGGCCCGACGACCGAGCGAGGAGAGAAAATAGGCTACCGTCGCTACCAGCGCTGTAACAAATGACAGAATGACGAAAAAGTGGCCGAGTTGCCCGACTGTAGTATGTATCATTGACTAAGAGTAGAAAGAACTAAAAGGCGACGGAATGAACACATTCTCTGCGTTTTCATTAAGTCGCTTCTTTCATAATTGCGCTGTTTTGGCTTCGTGCTCCGTCGTTTCCAGCTTGTTCTCCTGGTACTTCGAAGGGCATTTGAGCAGAATTTTGTTGCACTGGAAATGATCACCCTGCATGGCACCGATCACGACAATCTGCTCCGAACGCTCGAAATCCTGCGGCTTAGGGCTATTGTAAACGACTTTTTGCGGGTGATTTTCGTTATCGATCAGCGTAAATTCAAAGTGGTTCGGGTCGATAGCCGGATCATAGAGCATATCGGTGACACGACCCTGTGCATCTTTCTGCACCTTACCCACGACGTGAATCATTTTTTCGTCGCCGTCCTGCGCGAGTTCAGAAGCCTGCTTGAAGGTGACGTATGAACTGGCGTCGCCCGCCGTTGCTACGATGATACCGATAGCCAGTGCAATGACGACGATACCGAAAATGTGAGAGAGTTTCATGTTGGTTAATTGGTGTACAGTTTACTGAGGTAAGCCACAAACTACAGGCTGTAATCGTTCTTCTGCGCGGGTGTTCCGGTCTGCTTTACTTCCTTTTCCAATTTGCCAATCTGCCGGTCGAGACGAACCAGATAAATAATAATACCCGCAAATATGGCCGCAATGACCGCCACAACTACCCAGATCTTACCATCAGCCCGGAGCTTATCGGCCATCTCAACGCCGTTCGAAACCGGTTGTTGAGCCATAAGTTGCTGGCTGAGAAGAAGCAAGGCCGCCAGTGGTGCTTTTGTCAAAAAAGACAGTCCCATTTGAATAAGAGAAATAAGTCTAAGAATTAACGCAAAAAGAAGACGAATCATTCCGGTTTGGTCCCACAGAATTAATCGTCCAAAGCAACTTTTATCCGACGGAGCCTGACGCGCAGTTCCGTGATCCAGACACCCAGCAGCGTAAACCCAATAATGGCCGGATAGAACACCATACGGAGGCTATTATCCATATCGTACTTTCCGAAGGCCGGGTTACCTCCGTTGCCGGGATGTAGCGAATCGTTCAGCCGAGGCACGATAAAGATGAGAGGAATAAAGACGGCGAACGCGAAAATATTATAAACCGCCGAAATGCGGGCGCGTCGTTGCTCATCATCGAAGGAACCCCGCAAAATCAAATAAGCCAGGTACATGAGCATACCCACGGCAACGCTGTTCAGCTTTGGGTCGTTAGGCCAGGGTTCGCCCCAGGTGAAATTAGCCCAGATCGAGCCTGTCAGACAACCCAACAACCCGTATAGAATGGCAGTGTTGGCAAACTCGACCGCAACGAGGTCATCGTCGAAACGACCACTGCGCAGGTAGCGAATGGAATAGACGGCTGACGTCAGGAGCAGGATGATCATGCCGAACCAGAGCGGAACGTGGAAATAAACGTTTCGGATACTCTCGTTCAGGATGGGCTGCCGAGGAACAACGCCCAGCAAACCCTGTAAGACAACATAGGTCAGAATCAGGACCGAAAGGACTTTCCACCAATTCTTTTTCATAGGTAACGCGGGTGGAAACCCGCCTTTAATTGGTAAACGAGCGGTTTTTTACCGCAACGGCGGACCGTCCGCGTCACAGGTTAGCTCCGCCACAAAAATGGGAACAGCAACAACGATAAGGTTACGACAATAACATCGATGGCCAGCACCGTTCCGATCTCATCCCAGCTTGCGCTTCGGTCAAGGCCGTCGAGTGCGTTTTTTGACAGTTTAAGCAGCATCAGCAGCAGCGGCAGAATGATAGGGAAACTCAATACTGCCATCAGCGTCGCCGGATTTTCGGCCTTGCTGGCGATGCCCGAAACCAGCGTCAGGGAGGCTGCAAAGCCAATAGCACCCAGAATGAGGGTCAACAGATATAACGGAACATCATCGACCGGATTGCCCAGCACAAAGGCGTACACCCCGAAGCCCAACAAGGCCAGCACCAGCATCAGCACCGTATTGTACAGAATCTTCGACAGGATGATCTGCTGCGGACTCGCCAGTATATAATAATACAGCTGCCGCCCCGCGCGCTCCTGCACAAAACTCTTGGCAATGGCGTTGATGGCCGTAAACAACAGAATAATCCAGAACAATGTATTCCAAACGATCGGCGTCAGCTGACCACGTCGCGCATTGAAACTTAAATAACACACAAAAACGGCCCCGACAATGTACAGCAGCATCCCGTTGAGCGCGTAGCGTTGCCGCCACTCCAGCAGAAATTCCTTCCGCATCAATGCACTCAACTGTCGTACTGATTCTGCCATGCCCGCTTTTTTAATGCTGCAAATTTACGGTGCAATGCTGATGCGAAAAAGAAATAGTTTTGCATTCTGATCGTCTTCTGAAAGTCAGCATTCCATTTTTGCGCGTCCGGTTGGCCCTGTCAGTCGGTTTGTCTCTGAATGTGAACACGATGCCGGAAGAAGTTACCCCACTACGGGAGCGTTGCTCAGGCATAATGCCGTACCGCAAGTCTTATTTATACGAATGGATAGTTCTACTACGCTGATTCTCTGCGCTTTTTCGTTCCTGGCTGGTTTTGTCGATGCTATAATCGGTGGGGGTGGATTAATCCAAACGCCCGCTATTCTCTTTACGCTGCCTCAGTATCCGGTACCAACGCTGATTGCATCGACAAAAATACCATCACTGGCCGGGAGTCTGATGGGTGCGTTTCAATACAGCCGACGGGTTGTTGTTATCGGTCGTTTCATTGCGCCGATGATGGCGATTGCGTTTGCCGCGTCGTGGCTGGGCTCGCTGACGCTTACCCGCGTACCCAACAGCTTCATGAAACCAGTGGCGCTGGTCATTCTGGTGGCTGTGTTCATCTACACGCTAATCAAAAAAGAGTTCGGGCAGGTAACGCAGCAGTATGTCTCCGCCCGCCAGCAGCGCCTACGCATGTGGACTATGGGGGCCTGTATTGGCTTTTATGACGGCTTTTTCGGGCCGGGAACCGGAAGTTTTCTTGTCCTGGGGTTCATTACGCTGATCGGGTTTGATTTTCTGAAGGCCAGCGCTCATGCCAAGCTGGTCAACGCGGCTACGAATCTGGCCAGCACGTTGTTCTTTGTAAACGAGGGTAAAATCCTTTACGCCGTTGCCTTTCCGATGGCCCTGGCCAACCTATCCGGCGCGTTTCTGGGTGCACGACTAGCTATCCTGAAAGGGAATCAGTTTATCCGTGTCTTCTTTCTACTGATTATCACGGCGACGATCATCCGATTCGGCTGGGACCTGATCGGCTAGGAATTTCTTTGCCGTTCTTCCTTGCATCCAACAACTTTCCGTTGTAATCTTGCGTTAATTAAACTGAATCTAAATAAGAGCGGCATTACCATGAGCAAGCGCAGCGTGGCTGATCTGAAAGTTGGCGAGCGAGGTACCATTCAATCGTTCGATAACCAGTTGTTATCCCTCAAACTGCTTGAAATGGGCTGTTTGCCAGGCGCTGAAGTTTGTCTAAGCGGCAAAGCACCACTGGGTGACCCGATCTGTCTGAATGTATCCGGTTATTGTCTGGCCATGCGCAAGTCCGAAGCTGCTACGATTTTAATTGACTAGTTTGTCCGTTGTGGTCTGCCTGTAGAGTGTGGCCATAACCGACAAACCACAACCCATAACCAGTTGAGTTCCCCTGTAATAGCCCTTATTGGAAATCCGAATGCCGGTAAATCGTCACTGTTCAACCAACTGACCGGACTACGTCAAAAAACCGGTAATTTTCCCGGCGTTACGGTCGATAAAAAATCCGGTTCCTGGCCGATCGACGCCCATACCACAGCCACCGTTGTTGATCTGCCCGGTGTTTATTCGATTTACCCTAAGTCATTAGACGAGCAGCTGGTCACCGATATACTGGCTAATCCTGCCCATCCCGATTATCCGGACGTTGCTATCGTCGTTGTTGATGCCTCCAATCTTCACCGCAATTTACTGCTCTTTACGCAAGTCGCCGATCTGGGTGTTCCGGTGATACTGGCCTTGAATATGCTGGATGTTGCCCGTCAGCAGGCCAAAGAAATCAATGCCGTGCGACTGGCCATGCGGCTGGGTGTACCGGTTGTGCGGATCAATGCGCGCGTGGGTGAGGGTATTGACCAGCTTGTCAAGGCCGTTCTTAATCAACTTCAGTCACCTACCGTAGCTGGCAAGCTTTTCTTCGACCCCGCCGAGGGAGCAACGGCGCTCATTACGGATACGAAAGAACAGTATAAGCTTGACAATAATTACCTGGCCTTACAATACATTATCCAGCACGACGGATTTTCGTTCCTGAACCGGCAGCAGCAGGCAGGTCTGGATGCCCTCATCAGCAAATATCAGTTTAGTGAACCGACGTTTCAGGCCGAGGAAACGATCACGCGTTACAAACGCATTGCTACCGTTGTGGCCGAAACCGTTACCGATCAGCGGCCGGCTAATCAACCAACCTGGAGTCAGAAGCTGGACCGGGTTTTGTTACACCCGGTTTGGGGGTACGCCATTTTCGGTTTTGTGCTCCTGTTGATCTTCCAGGCCATTTTTGCATGGGCCCAGCCGTTCATGGATGCCATCGACACGGGCGTCGCGTGGATCAATGGTCAATTGAAAGAAAGCCTTCCTGCGGGGCCGCTCACCGATTTACTGACCGATGGAATCCTGGCGGGTATTGGTGGTATTTTGGTCTTTATTCCGCAAATCGCTTTCCTGTTTCTACTCGTCGCCCTTCTCGAAGAATCGGGCTATATGTCGAGGGTAATGGTCATCATGGATCGTATCATGCGCAAGTTCGGCCTGAACGGTCGGAGCGTGGTTCCCCTAATTTCGGGGGTTGCCTGCGCCGTACCAGCCATTATAGCCACGCGCAGTATCGGTACGAAGCGGGATCGGCTGATCACCATTCTGGTGACGCCCCTGATGAGCTGCTCCGCCCGACTGCCCATTTACACCATTTTGATTGCCCTTGTCGTACCTAATCAGCGCATATTAGGTCTGTTCAATCTACAGGGGCTCGCCCTAATGGCATTGTACCTGTTGGGCCTGATCAGCGCCCTGGTTGCCGCTTACATATTGAAACTGGTGTTGCGGAGTCGAGAACGCAGTTTCTTTATTATGGAGTTGCCAACGTTCAAACTACCCCGCTGGAATCACGTCGGTATCAGCGTTTGGGAAAGCGTACGGTCCTTTGTCTGGGAGGCAGGGCGTGTCATTCTGGCGATCTCTATCGTGCTGTGGGTACTGGCCAGCTATGGTCCCGGCGATGCAATGCAACAGGCTGAGGCCCATACCCGACAACAAAACCCAACCCTGACGGATGATACGCTGGCTAATCTCGTTGCGTCAGAACGGCTCGAAGCGTCGTATGCCGGCCACTTTGGTCACTTCATAGAGCCCGTTATCAAACCGCTTGGCTACGACTGGAAAATAGGTATTGCCCTGATCAGTTCATTTGCTGCCCGCGAAGTGTTCGTGGGTACAATGGCCACCATTTATAGCATTGGAACCGGTGATGACGAAGGGGTTACGATCCGGGAGCGATTGAAACAGGAGCGTAATCCCGAGACGGGCGGACCCATGTATACGCCCGCACTGGCGTGGTCGTTGCTGGTCTTTTATGTGTTTGCGATGATGTGTATGAGTACACTGGCAGCCACCCAGCGTGAAACCAGGAGCTGGAAATGGCCTGCGGTACAACTGATCTACATGATGGTTGTGGCCTATATTTCCGCATTCGCAACCTATCAGTTGATGCAGTAGGCGTGACGTTATCAACAAAAAATCCCGTCAGCTGAACTGGCGGGATTTTTTGTTGGAAGAATTGATTTACCAGAGTAATCCTTTTGAGACTAGTGGATAAACAAAGTGATAAATGATATAGGCGAACAACGCTACTGTTAAGCCACCCAGAGCGGTGGTTTGATCGAAGATGACTCGTGATCTTCGTGCGGGGCGACTTACACGCCAGTCGCGTTGTGTTGTATGTTTCATAAATAGCTAAGGGATAAGCTGCCAAAAACGCTACAAATTTAAGGCCATGCTACTCGACAGAATAGAGCGGAAACCCGGATTTTACACCTTGCGTATAACTACCTGATCTGGCCAGTAAAAAGTTGGCACTATGTTTATTAATCGGTAGCAACTGAAAATGAATATTGAGTAACATTATCGTATAGCTGTAGAATATACTACACGACAATGTTACTTAATTTCTACAAAATTAGGTCCAGCTTAACGCATCAATGACATCCGAAGCCGTCATGCCGACAGGTCCGCGCTTTTCAGCGGCCTTGTCTCCCGCCAAACCATGCGCAAAAACACCTAGAACCGCAGCTTCGATTGGATCATAACCCTGAGCAAGTAACGCCGTCAGAATACCCGTCAGCACGTCGCCTGTACCACCAGTGCTCAGGCCGGGGTTACCGGTTGAGTTGAAGTGGATATCACCATCGGGCGTGGCTACGGCTGAATAAGCACCTTTCAGGACAACAACGACTTTGTATTTCTTCGCAAAATCGCGGAGACTATCCAGTTTCTGGTAATCGTTAGCCCACGGCTGGGTAAGGCGTTCAAACTCTTTCGGGTGGGGCGTTAAAATGCTGTTTCTGGGCAGCTTATCGAGCAGATCGCGATGCTCGGACAGCAGGTTCAGCGCATCGGCGTCGATCACAATAGGTTTCTCCAGCGTTGGAAGTAGATTCCGCAGCATTGTGAGCGTGCCCGGATTTTTGCCGATACCGGGGCCAATACCCAGCGTTGAGAACGTGGCGGGGGGCAGACTGTCGACGGCACTCTGGCCCGTTAAATAGTGCTCATCTGTGTCGGGAAGGCACATGGCTTCGGGTACGGCTGTTTGCAGAATTGCGTAGCCACAGGCCGGGACCTGTACCGTCAGCAAGCCCACACCTGACCGTAAACAGGCCCGTGCTGACAAAACCGCAGCGCCTATTTTTCCGTAGCTGCCCACCAGAAGTAGCGCGTGGCCAAACGACCCTTTGTTCGAAAATCGGTCCCGTTTACGGAGTAACAGGCGCGCATCCCGTGCCTGGGTGTAGTAATAGGGCGTAGGAGCCAGATCGATATAGCGTTTGTGCAGCCGGATATTCACGATTTGCCACTCACCCACGTAACGACCGTTCTTAGGAAGAATGAACGCTAATTTCGGTAACTGGAACGAAATGGTGTAGTCAGGCTCAATGATGACATCCGTTGACGTATTGGGCTGGTCGGTATACAGACCACTGGCGATATCGACCGCTACAACCATAGCCGGAGCGCGGTTGATGGCTTCAATGGTGCTCTTGACAATGCCTTCGGTCGGGCGCGACAGGCCGGAGCCAAGAATGGCGTCGATCACAACTTCGTTATGACGAATGGAGGGAATATCATCTGACGACTCGATGTAACGAACACTGTCTGTGACGAGTTTGAGACGCCGATGGTTATGCATGAAGTCATCGGACTCGCGGGGTGCGTAGCGGACAACGTATATCTCAATCGGGTAGTCACGTTCCAGAAGAAGACGG
Organism: Spirosoma agri; assembly: GCF_010747415.1. NCBI lineage: Bacteria > Pseudomonadati > Bacteroidota > Cytophagia > Cytophagales > Cytophagaceae > Spirosoma > Spirosoma agri. Next base: position 2,874,070 of record NZ_JAAGNZ010000001.1, read on the forward strand.
GCAATGGCTAACCCGTCACCGCCGTTATTGCCCAGTCCACAGAAGATTTTAGTCGTCTTTTTATCCGAAAAATGATCGACAAACCAGTCGACAAACGCCAGAGCGGCCCGCTCCATGAGGTTGATGGGCGCAATAGGCTCGTTTTGGATTGTCGATTGATCGAGGGCACGAATCTGGTCAGCATTCAGTATTTTCATCGGGTCGGCGTCGGTTTCACGGGGTAATTTCGCAAAAGTATTTTCAACTACTGAGAAATTTACTATCTTTGCGGCTCATTTCGCAAATACTTTTCTGGCGATCTATATACAGTCATGAGCGAGTTAATCAAATTAGTGGAGGCAGACAACGCGCAGCGTCGCGCCGAGTTGCCCACGTTCCGGGCGGGCGATACGGTGAACGTACACGTCAAAATCCGCGAAGGCAATAAAGAGCGTATCCAGGTGTTTACGGGCACGGTGATTCAACGCCGGAACCCAAGCAGTGCTGGTGAGACCTTTACTGTCCGCAAAGTATCGAATGGTATTGGTGTAGAACGGATCTTCCCGGTCCTGTCGCCGAATATCGACAAAATTGATGTGGTTCGTATGGGTAAAGTACGTCGCGCACGGTTATTCTTCCTGCGTGGTCGTCAGGGTAAAGCAGCACGTCTCAAAGAGCGTAAGCCAAAAGTTACTGCAGCTTAATCGCCTAGCACAACCTACGATTCGTTTAAAAGCTGCCTGAACAGGGTGGCTTTTTTTGTATGTACCGCAACAGGCTCCGGCTGTCGCGGCTATCTTTATCGGCAATGGCCGGAGCCCGTTGCGATCAACTTATGACTTTCTTCAAATACCAGGGTACCGGCAACGACTTTGTCCTGATCGATGATCGGGCGGGTACGTTTCCGGCTTCCGATCAGGCGTATATCGAACGATTGTGTCATCGCCGTTTCGGTATCGGTGCCGACGGCCTGATCCTGCTCCGGAACGATCCCGCGTATGATTTCAAAATGGTCTATTTCAATGCCGACGGTGCCGAAGGAAGCATGTGCGGTAACGGAGGCCGCTGTATTGTCCGGTTTGCCCATGATCTGGGCCTGTTCGCCAGTGAAACGCGCTTTCTGGCCGTAGATGGCGAACATCTGGCCGTTGTCCGTGACGGTACTATTTCCCTGAAGATGAGTAACGTGACGGGTATCGACAACCGCGATGGACTGACATTCCTGAACACCGGGTCGCCCCACGTTGTCCGGTTTGTTGATGATCTCGAATCGCTGGATGTTGTCGCGGAAGGACGCGCAATCCGGTACAGTTCGACCTTTCAACCGGCTGGTACCAATGTGAATTTTGCGCAAATCGTTGATGATCATACCGTATTCGTACGGACGTATGAACGGGGTGTCGAAGACGAAACCTACTCCTGCGGTACGGGCGTAACGGCGGTTGCCCTGGTGGCACATCAGCAGCTGCACATGCCCGGTCCGATCGCTATCCGGACCGTAGGCGGGAATCTACGTGTATCATTCAGAGCGCAGGCCGACGGTAGTTTCGAGGGCATACACCTGATTGGGCCGGCCCAGCGGGTTTTCGAGGGAGCCGTAACTATTTAAACCAATAACGGGTTACTAACCTAGTTTACACACAGGCACGTTACTTTTTTGGTGAATGATCATTTATAAAACAAAGGACTGGCTACCGGCAATCTGGCATTTTCATACGGGTCCTACGGCTATAGCGCTACTTCGTCGGTTAGTTTTCGTTGGCCTGTATGCGACACTAGTGACGGTGGGTGAGCTTAATTTTATCGATTTTCGATTAAAGGATACACCCAGTTCCTTTCTGCAGGCAATGGGTATCCTCCTGAGCTTGTTGCTGATCTTTCGCACCAATACCGCCTACGATCGTTTTTACGAAGGTCGGCAGATATGGGGAACACTGGTCAACAACTGTCGGAACCTCGCGATCTACTTCAATGCGGTTTTACCGGAGGGCGACACCGATAGCCGTGCCTTTTATGCCAAGGCCATTTCCAATTTTCCCTTCGCTCTCAAAAATCATTTACGGGAAGTGCCGGGCGTAGATGAACTGGACATCGTTGAAGAGGGCGAAAAACGCAGTCTGAGTAACTTCGACCATAAACCCGCTGGCGTGTCGAACCAGCTGTGGGTGCGGACGGAGATTCTGTACCGGGAAGGGCGGCTCTCTGAATCGCAGCACATTAACCTGAACCAGCGCCTGACCACGTTGATGGACGTTTGCGGTGTTTGTGAGCGGATTAAGAGTACCCCAATCCCGTTCTCTTACAATTTGTTCATCAAGCTGTTTATCATGATTTACGTGGGGATACTGCCGTTTACGATCATTACGGCTTATGGCTACCTGACGATTCCGGCTGTGTTACTCACGTCTTATATTCTGGTTGGTCTGGAAATGATCGGTGAAGAGATTGAAGAACCTTTCGGACTCGAACGAAATGATTTGCCACTCAATCAACTGGCCAAACTGATTCGGGTCAATGTTCACGATATTCTACAGATTCAGTTGCCTCATCAGGATAAGCTAGCTGCAAAGCCAGGGTTCACGATCATGACCTAGGGACTGGCGTCTATGTAAGATGTAGTATGTACGACTTCATACCATATAGACTACATCATACATCCTATATCAATTCAGTCTTCGGCTTCGATAACACCGCCGTGCAAGTGATAGATTGTCTTGTTTTGTAGCTCCGGCTGCCGTAACAAATCTTTTGCTGCCACCCGACTGCGAATGCCGTTCGTGCAAATGACGATAATCGTATCAAACGGAACGAGTTCTGCTTTACGTGACCGAATGTCAGCGAGTGGAACATTGATGCCGCCCAGATTGAATTCGTCGAATTCCCATTCATCCCGCACATCGACAACGACTGCGTTCGATTGTTGGCGGAGCAACGTGAGATCCGATAGCGTAATGTCTGTGTAGGTGTGTGTCGTCATACGTCCGAACAACAATCAATGGTAGTCGGCTGTTCAATTGAGCGCATCAGCGTTTGTCGATCGATAAAATCTCGATCTCGCCGATTGTCGGGCGACTTCCCCAGCCGCATTGCAGACTAACCTGATTGCCTGTCTCCCTGAAGCGAATGATGACCGGATGTTCAAGCGAGCCCGTACCAGTTGGAAGAGTACGAAGTGCATTCTGTAAAATGGGTAATGAAGTCACCGTTGGTTTATACATCACATCGGTAGACGGATTCCCGTGATCGAGCCGGACAAACTCTTCACAGCCGTCCGAAGCCAGATTATTGGCGTAAATGAACGCGGGTTCCGTCTGGCTGGGCTCCTGATCAGCCGCCTTTTCGTTCCGGCAACTTAACCCACCGACCAGTAGTAAAAAGAAGAGTGTTCGCATTGCTGTCGTTTTCCTAGTAGACTCCTTATTGACCCAAAAGGTTGCAGTCAGGTGGAAGGGCGTGGACAAAAATCTGTCAATCTGTCAGCCAGATGGCTATTGGAACGGGATTTGAAGCCGCCCGGTTAAACTCATTTAGTACATTAAACAAGACAACATGGAAGCCGTTCAAAACGAAAAAGGGCAGATTTCGATCCATACCGAGAATATCTTCCCGATTATCAAGAAATTTCTCTATTCCGACCACGAGATTTTCCTGCGTGAATTAGTATCGAATGCCGTTGATGCTACGCAGAAATTACGCCAGCTGGCGTCGTTCGGCGAATTTGGGGGCGAACTCGGCGACTTGAAAGTAACGGTTTCGCTCGATGAAGAAGCCAAAACGATCACGATCAGCGACAACGGGATCGGTATGACCGCCGACGAAATTAAGAAATATATCAATCAGATTGCGTTCTCGGGCGCGTCCGATTTTCTGGAAAAATATAAGGACAAAACCGACGACAAGGGGCAGATTATCGGACATTTCGGCTTAGGGTTCTATTCGGCCTTTATGGTTGCCGAAAAAGTTGAGATTGTCACCAAATCCTATCGCGATAATGCGGAAGCAGCCCGCTGGATCTGTGATGGTTCGACGGAGTTTGAACTGACACCCGCCGAACGTACGGAACGGGGTTCAGACGTTATTCTGCACGTGGCCCCCGATTCGGAAGAGTTCCTCAACAAAGGCCGGCTACAGAGCATTCTGGACAAGTACGCCCGTTTCCTGCCTATACCGGTTGAGTTCGATGGCAAAGTTGTGAATAACACAGCGCCCATCTGGACAAAATCGCCCTCCGATCTGACCGACGAGGATTACAAGGCATTCTACCGGGAATTGTATCCGATGGGTGAGGAGCCGCTATTCTGGATTCACCTCAACGTCGATTATCCATTTAATCTGACGGGTATTCTGTACTTCCCTCGCGTCAAAAACGAACTGCGGTTTCAGCGTGAGAAGATTCAGCTCTACAGCCGGCAGGTATTCATTACGGATGAGGTAAAAGACGTCGTTCCTGACTTCCTGATGATGCTGCACGGCGTGATCGACTCGCCGGATATTCCGCTCAACGTATCACGTAGCTTCCTGCAAGCGGATTCGAACGTTAAGAAAATCAACGGCTACATCACCCGGAAAGTAGCTGATAAACTGAATGATCTGTTCAATTCGGATCGGAAGGGCTTTGAAGAGAAGTTCGACGATATCGGTCTGTTCATCAAATACGGTATCCTGAGTGACGATAAATTCTGGGAAAAAGCGAAAAACTTCGTCTTGCTCAAAAACACGGAGGGCGAATACGCTACCCTCGATGAGTACCGTGAGAAAGTGCAGGCCAACCAGACTGACAAGAACAACACGCTGGTAGCCTTGTACACGACTGATCGCAAGCAGCAGGATGCTTACATCGAATCGGCCCGTCGGCGTGGTTACGATGTGCTGCTGATGGATAACGTGATCGATGCACACTTTATCAATGCGCTCGAACAGAAGCTCGACAAGGTGAATTTCCAGCGGGTTGATGCCGATACGCTCGACAAACTGATCGACAAAGGACTCAACAACGAAAGCGTCTTGTCGGAAGATGATAAAACCAAGCTGAAAGATGTGTTTGATCAGGTGCTGGACAACAAGATGCTGAACGTGAGTATTGAAGCGCAGCCCGTCGATGAACTTCCGGTTACCATCACGATGCCTGAGTTTATGCGCCGGATGAAAGACATGTCGGCTCTGTCGGGTGAGCAGTCGTTCTATGGTAACTTACCCGTGAGCTACAATGTAGTGGTAAACGCCAATCACGCGCTGATCGGGAAGATTCTGGCAGAGACGGATGCTGATACGCAGAAGTCGCTGGTCAAGCAGGTGTATGACCTTGCCTTGCTGTCGCAGAACATGCTGACCGGTGCTGAACTGACCGCCTTCGTTCGTCGGACCGTCGCAACGTTGTAAGTCCTGTAATCGAACAGTTCAACTACAGTGTACAAAAAATGGGCTGCTCTGGAAGGAGTAGCCCATTTTTTGTGGCGAGGTAACAAATTCGCTCTGGTGCTTACGCCCGACCGTTGCTACTCCGTGGAATCTGCGTAATAGGGTTACCGGCCTGTTTGGAAGAAGCCCGGCTGAACCAAACTTTTCGTTTAGCCAGCAGTCGCCCAATAATGAAGATCAGCACCGCGCCAATGATCACGACGGCAACCAGCGGCAAAAAGATCGTGAAGAGCGATAAACCAACCGACGCGGCATTTTCGCCGGTCGCAACGATTGGATTGGCAACTCCACCCGTTGTGGCACTGGAGCCGAGCCGGAGCAGACTGGTTCCCGCCTGAACGATCCCGGCAGAACTGCCACCCAGCATCAGGCCAAGTCCCCAGTGGATCACGGAGTTATCGATGTGCAAAAAAGATGTGCTCAGTATCGTACCGGCGATGATGGATAAAGGCGTGGCTATGGTATCCAGGATATTGTCGAGCCAGGGAATGTAATAGGCGCCAATTTCAAAGATAGTAGCGATGGCCAGCCCAAATAAAGCGGGCCAGTCACTGAGCCATTCGAAGCCCGTTACCGTGCCAATGAAGCCTAGCTTGGTAGCTACGCTGGCGATCAGCAACGGAACAAACACCCGAAAGCCGCAGCAGGCCGCCAGTCCAACGCCAATGCAGGCACTCATGATCCATTCGATGGACATAATTCGTACGTTTATTGTGTATACGTTACAGCCACCAGAAAAGGCCGTAAACTGACTACATAAACCGAATTTCGGGCCATTGGGTTTTAACCAAAGAACTGCGCGTTGAAATTCATGAGAAAGGCTTCGTCGGTGGCGCGGGTCAGCGCGGTGTAGAGCCAGCGGACAAATTCGTTGTTGACCTGCCCGTCCGGCAGAAATCCCTGATCGATAAAGACCGCGCTCCACTGGCCGCCCTGTGCTTTATGACACGTCAGCGCATAGGCAAACTTTACCTGCAACGCATTCAAATAAGGGTCGCGCCGAATCGCTTCGGCGCGTTCTTTCTTGCTCTTGATGTAGAAATAATCCTTTGAAACGCTTTCATAGAGCGCTTTGTGCTGGTCCGATGCGAGCGATGGTACGGGCGTATGCAGCGTGTCAAGCAGAATTTTAGCCTCAAAATCAGGCTGTTCCTCGTAATCGACCAGCCGCAGATTGACCGTCGCAAACCGGAAACCGTGCATCTCTTCCTTGTTGCGAATCTTCAGCACTTCGGCAAATTCGCCGTTAGCCAGAAATCCAGCCGGTGAATCGTCATCCAGAATAGTATAATTATTCCGGGCAATCATCAGCATGTCACCCGCGTCGAGTTCTTCTTCGCACTGGTCGATCATGCGCCGGACGAACTGGTTGTACTGCACCGCCGTTTTATTGGAGCGACAAAGAATAGCCGTATTCTCACGCCCATATTTATCATAGGCGTACCGGATGCCGTCTTCGAGCTTCATAAGTGGCATTTTATAAATGTCGCTGAATGACCGAACATTCAACTGAATGGCCGGGGAATCGGCCTGATCCGCCCCCCCCGAATCGTTCAGCAGCGCATCGAAACCCACGGCCTTAGGCGTTGGCTGAGGATCGTCGAGCAACAATCGCAGACTGGTCGCATTGTAGAGAATGCCCGATTCTTCTTCCTGCCGCATCACCTCGGTGAGTTCCTGCTCATAGACGGTCATGTCGAACGCACTGGAGAGAAAGTTACGATCGAGCGCCGGGCTCAATTCCCGCCCAATGGGGGGTAGCTGCGCCGTGTCGCCGATGAGCATCAGTTTATTGCCGGGGTTTTCAAAAACAAAATCGATCAGATCAGTGAGCAACCCCTTACCGCCAAAGTCTGCTTCGTCGGATATCATCGAGGCTTCATCGACGATAAAGAGCGTGTCTTCGTGGTAATTTTTCTGCCGCTGAAACGCCAGCGTTCCTGAGCCCGGCTCGGCTACCTGCCGATAAATTTTGCGGTGAATCGTCTGGGCCGGTTTCTTGGCATAATTGAACATTACTTTCGCAGCCCGACCGGTAGGCGCCAGCAGAATCGATTTATACCCAAAGCGGGGGAGTATTTTGATAAGGGTGCCGACGAGGGTCGTTTTGCCGGTTCCGGCGTAACCCCGCAGCAAAAAACAGTCGCGGTAGTGCTCAAATTCTTCGCGGGCGATGAACGCACCAATCTGCTCAAAAAACTGCTGTTGCCCACTCGTCGGTTTGTAGGGAAAGCGTTTGGCCAGCAACTGCGCAGCCGTTTGGGTATCATTCATGCATCTAATTTACGAAAAAAGAGGCAAAATTGAAAGGTGATTTTCGAGCTAAACGAAGCTTTAAACAGTCCTATTTTTTGCTATTTTTTACTTCTTTAGCCTCATTCATTTCCTCCTTCTGGCTTTTTTGTTATCTTCACCGCAGCACTAACTCCTTCACCCACATGAAAATACGTCACATTCTCCAGGGAAAAGCAATTAACGCCCTTTATTCCGTTCCGTCCGATGAAACCGTACTGGGCGCCTTAAAACTCATGGCCGAGAAAAACATTGGGGCTGTGCTGGTTGTCGACGACGAGAAACTGACCGGTATTTTCTCCGAACGGGATTATGCCCGCAAGGTTATCCTGAAAGATCGTCATTCGGACGATACGCGGGTTTCCGAGGTTATGACGGCGCAGGTGATTACGATCGAGCCCGAACAAACGCTGGAAGAATGTATGGTCATCATGTCGGACCGCCACATCCGGCACTTACCCGTTATGGACAATGGCGAATTGAGTGGTATCATTTCGATCAATGACGTGGTGACGGCGATTATCCGCGATCAGAAAACCCGGATCGATTCGCTCGAAAGCTATATTTCGGGAAGTCCGTACTAACACAAAAAGCAGGGTGTATGATCGTATGACCGCTCGTCCTGAAACCGGCCGTTCTGCGCATACACCCTGTTTCCGCCACTATAAATTCCTTACCTTCGCGTCCCCGGTTGATGGATGTGATGAAACGCAGTCGGTAAACCTGCCTGACCGCGCAAAAACCTCACGGCTGCTTAGGCGATGGATGCACCGAACGAAGAGGTATCGCGATTATACGGAAACCGCCTGCGACTGCGGGTTTGCGGACTGTGTCGGGATGGAGACCGCCTGTTAATGGTGCGCCACCGGAATATTGGTCCGGCCAACACATTCTGGAGTCCGCCGGGTGGGGGCGTAGAATTTGGCGAAAAGGCGCCTGATGCGTTAATTCGTGAGTTTGCCGAAGAAACGGGGCTGACGGTATCGGTAGGTGACCTTCTGTTCGTGAATGAAGTTATCGCAAAGCCACTCCACGCCGTTGAGTTGTTCTTTGTCGCTCAGGTCAGGACTGGATTGCTGCGATTGGGGATCGATCCGGAAATGGGCCTTATGAATCAGCTCATTGACGACGTTCGGTTTATGCAGTTCGACGAAATAAAAGCCTTGCCAGCCGACGAAGTTCACGCTTTGTTTCGTCACTGCAACTCGCTGGACGACGTCTTTGAGCTGCACGGCTATATGCACTGACCCGATAAGTTAGCCAGTTTGTTATCGATCGAAGAAAGATATGAACTGTTACGAGCTTGTGACGTTATTATCTACACCTATTCCGATTGTCTTTTTAGTTTAGTTATCCAATTAGCCGTTGCCAAGAATCCGTGCAAACCACCGTGACCTTAACGCCAACCGTAACCATTCGTTCTAACTCGTTCGATCCAGAGAAGACGGATAAATCAATTCTATGTCTGGAAGTTGGGCATGATCGATTTCGGTTTCTGGTGCAGGATTCACGTCGCCAGGGGTGCTTCCTGGAGGAGTACACGTTCCCGTCGCTGCTGACTGACCGGCCATTGACCGATCGGCTGCCGGATGTTTTCCGGGATCATCCGGTGTTGTCGGCTGGTCCCTGGCAGGAGGTTCGTATCTGTGTCAATTCGCCGTCTTTTACGCTGATACCGAAACCGCTTTTCCGGAAAGAGTACGCCAGCAGCTACCTGACATTCATGCGAGGCAACGATCTGCCCGCCCACGAATTTGCGCAGTCCTATGCGCACGACAGCGAGGGATTCCTGTCAATTTTTAACCTCGAACACCAGCTGGTCGATTTCTTTTCGGGTGCGTATCCGCTGCAACCGTCGACGTTTATTCACCAGATGGGTTCATTGATTCAGGCCACGGCTGAGCTGGATCGGCTGTCGCTAACGCCCCAGAATGTCTGGCTTTATTTTGAGGATGAATTTGTTTCTGTTTTGTACCGCAGTGGACATCAGTTGCAGTACAGCAATCGGTTCGGGTACAAAAATGTGCAGGATCTGGTCTACTACATACTGTATGTATTCAGCGAACAGAATCTGAATCCGGAAGCCATTAACGTGTTTCTGTACGGTGAAATTACGCCGTTCGCCGAAGCCTATACGGAACTGAATCGGTTCCTGCCGAACCTGACTTTCGGGCAGAAACCAGCTGGCCTAAGGCTGACTGAGGAATTCGACGAACTGCTCGAACATCGATATTTGAGTCTGTACGGCCTTTCTTTATTGGCAGAATGAAGCGAACTTGTGCCCCAAAGTAACCAAGACCTTTCGCTGGACCACTCATTCATCTGCTATGAACACAATTGCTTTGTTTCCGGGTTCCTTCGATCCGTTCACTAAAGGACACGAAGACATTGTCTTACGCGGACTTCGGCTGTTCGATGAGGTGATTATCGGCATCGGTCGTAACGCCCGAAAAGAGCGTTATTTTCCGCTTGACCAGATGATCCCCCTGATTGAAGAAGCCTTCAAAAAGTACCCGGCTGTTCGCGTTATCAGCTACGACGACCTGACGGCGAACGTTGCCCGAAGCGAAGGGGCTACATTTCTGCTGCGGGGCTTGCGGAATACGACCGATTTTGAATACGAAAACGGCATATCACAGGTGAACCGTTACGTGTACGAAGAGGTCGAGACGGTTTTCCTGATCACATCGCCCCATTTGGCCCCCATCAGTTCGAGCATCATTCGCGACCTGCATCGCTACGGCAAGCAGGTCGACGAATTTTTGCCGTACAAGCTGACGAACCAGCCGGTCTAGCCAGCGCGCTTATTTATTAACCGACTGGTCTAATTCCTGATTCACGGAATCGATCACGTAGCGAATGGAACTGAACGAATTGGTTAGGGCCAGCTTCGTTTGTTTCGGGTCGAGCCAGGCCAGCTTCTCAATGCCTTCGTCGGCTTGGGGAGCCATGCGCCGATCGTCGACGACACCCATCCGATACCATTTCGTGCGTTTCAGAATTCGGTTTCCATTGAGCGCGTAGGTGTGCCAGGTCGTGCAGATGCGTTCGCCAACCGACGGGCGCACTCCCGTTTCTTCCTCAACCTCGCGAGCCGCTCCCTGACGCGACGATTCACCGTCGTCCAACTTACCTTTAGGCAAATCCCAGACGCCCCGGCGAAACATCAACAGCATTTTGTTTCCTTTAAAAACAACACCACCAGCCGCTTTAATGATCTTGAATGGCTTCTTGATCGCATCTTCGCAGGCGCTTTTGTCAATGCATCCCAGCGTTATCGACAGCAGGGGTGTGGTGCTGGTTTTCTGAAGGAGAACCAGAATTTTTTCAACCGTTGCCGGGGTTGTATTGAGCACCAGAAGATGACCCTGCAATACATCCGCTTTCAACACCTCGAGACGGGCATCGACAATCTTGTCAAAATCTACGAACGTATCGCGTTTTAACGAGTTGGTCAGTTGTGAAGCGGCTTTTGAGCCAACGAGCCGGATTGGGCGGTCGTTAATGAAAATAATCATTGAAGCATTATGCAGATGGAAGGGTAAAAATAGCAAAAACCAACGGTCTGTTGCACGACTTAACCATTATAAACAGTTTCCGTTTACTATTTTTGCGCAAGCCAACCATTCCCCTTTGTGGAAATCCTTATAATTCTATTGCTGACGATTCTGAATGGGGTGTTCTCCATGTCTGAAATCGCGCTCGTTTCATCCCGTAGATCGAAGCTGGAAGCAGCCGCCAAAAACGGAGACCGTCAGGCGCAGGTAGCGCTCGATCTGGCGAATTCACCGAACCGGTTCCTGTCGACCGTACAGATTGGTATCACGCTGATCGGCATTTTGCTCGGTATTTTTTCGGGTGATAAACTGACCGACGATTTCCAGAACTTCGTGGCGCAGGTTGATCTCATTCGTCCCTACGCGCATTCGATTGCCGTTGTTCTGGTATTGTTGCTGCTTACTTACCTCTCGCTGGTATTTGGCGAATTAGTGCCGAAACGCATTGGGTTGTCCAACCCGGAAGGGATCGCCAAAACAATGGCCGCGCCCATGATGCTGCTGTCCCGGATTACATCACCGTTCATTGCCTTGCTGACGGTTTCAAGTGATTTGCTCCTGAAAGTACTGAATATTAAGCCCAACGAAAGTGCCGTTACGGAAGAGGAAATCAAAAGCCTGATTCAGGAGGGCACCTCGGGTGGGGCCATTGAGGAAATTGAACAGGAGATTGTTCAGAATGTCTTTCAGCTCGGCGATCGCAAAATTACATCGCTGATGACAAACCGTCAGGAGATTGTTTACCTCGATCTGGACGATGAACTGGCCGAGAACCGGGCTAAAATTCTGGAATATCGCCATTCGGTTTTTCCGCTTTGCGATGGAAGCGTAGACGATGTTGTCGGCCTGATCTACACGAAGGATTTTCTGGGTAATGACCTGGATAGCGAACTGACCCGGCTAAACGACATTAAGCGGGAAGCGTTGTTCGTGCCGGAAAACAACCGCGCCTATCAGGTGCTGGAGCGTTTTCGGGAACGGAAGCAGTACGTCGGTATGATTGTCGATGAATATGGGGGGGTGCTGGGCATCGTTACCCTGAATGATATCCTGGACGTGCTGGTGGGCGATATCAACGACGATTCCCACTCCGATTATGAGATCCGTGCCCGCGAAGATGGCACCTACCTGATCGATGCACAATTGCCGTTTGAAGATTTTATCTCCTACTTTTCCATCAACATTACGACGCAGGCCCGTCGGGATCTCACCGGATTTGATACCCTCGGTGGTTTCGCGCTGCATATTTTAAAAGACATTCCCCAAACGGGCGAATCCTTCGTCTGGCAGGCATACCGGTTTGAGATCATCGACATGGACAAGAGCCGTATCGACAAGATACTGGTCAGTAAGCTGCTGGAAGAATAGCGGGGATCGTAAAACAGCCGCCCTCGTTTGCGGGTTATAGAGAGGAATTAACTCATCGAGAGCCATGCGATACTTCACTCAAGATTCAACTGATTCTACCGGTAGCAGTTCCAGCAAAGTGCCATCGGTTATGGATAATGATCCAAACGCTGACGAAGAAGTGATTGATCAGCAAGCCGGCGACTTGTATCCGAAAGCGGTCGATCAACCAGACGAACCGGCCAAAATTGTTCCCGATAAGCTTGCCGACTCCATCGCGTATGCGCTTGATGGCAGCGGCCCCGGTCCGACAAACGACACCCCCAACGTGTCCGGGCACAAGGTCATCACCGAGGGGGTAACGGGTGCGGGATTAGATGAAGAAGAGGAAGCACTAAAGTCGTAATCAACACTATAGCGTTTACTATAAACGGGATGGCCTGACTTTAGTGATAAGTCAGGCCATCCTGTTTGTCGCTGTCCGTGCTTTACACGACTTCTTTGTACTGCATGCGGTACAAATTCGCGTAAAAACCTTCGCGTTGAAGCAACTCCTCATGGTTGCCCTGTTCAACGATCCGTCCTTTGTCGACAACGATGATATTGTGCGCTTTCTGGATCGTCGATAATCGGTGCGCAATGACGATGGCCGTACGACCTTTCATCAGCTTGTCGATGGCGTTCTGGATCATTTCTTCCGTCTCCGTATCGACAGAAGACGTGGCTTCATCGAGTACAATAATTTTTGGGTCCTGGACCATTGCCCGCACGAACGAGATCAGTTGACGTTGACCGACGGACAGGGTAGAGCCCCGTTCCATGACGTTATAGTCGTAGCCACCCGGCAGCCGTTCGATAAACTCATGAACACCCACCAGTTTGGCGGCCTCCACCATTTTCTCGCGGCTGATGCGTTTGTCACCCAGCGTAATGTTATTTTCGATGGTATCCGAGAAGAGAAAAACATCCTGTAAGACAACACCGATGTTTCGGCGCAGATGACCCAGTTCGTAATCGTGAACGTCGACGCCATCGATTTTAATATCGCCTTTGTTGATGTCATAGAACCGACTCAGCAGGTTGATGATTGACGATTTACCCGCGCCCGTAGCACCAACGAAGGCAATGGTTTCGCCCGCATTGGCCCGGAACGAAATGTCGCGAAGTACCCAGTCTTCATTGTTGTAGGCAAACCAGACGTTATCAAATTCAACCTTGCCGTCGATAGTGGTTGGTGCGTAGTTGCCATTATTGATCGTAAACTCATCGCTGTCCAAAAGCTTGATAATCCGGTCGGTGCTCACGATTCCCATTTGAAGCGTATTGAAGCGGTCGGCCAGCATCCGGATCGGACGAAAAAACAAGTTGATGAACATGACAAAAGCCGTAACGGTCCCGAAGGTGATGTCAGCACTGATGATTTGCTTCGCGCCGTACCAGACCACGAGCCCAACGGCCACGGCGGAGATAATATCGGCAACGGGGTAATAAACAGAGTAGTACCAAATCGAGCGAATGTTTGCCGCCCGATGCTCATCATTGATGCTACGAAATTTCTCTGCTTCAATTTTTTCGCTGCCGAAAATCTGGACGATGTTCATCCCCGTAATGTGCTCCTGTACAAACGAATTCAGGTTAGCAACGGCGGTCCGAACCTCATTGAAGGAAGTCTTGATTTTTTCCTTGAAGATGTACGTACTGATCAGCATCAGCGGGATGGTCGACAGGCTGATTGCTGCCAGCCGCCAGTCGGTATAGAACATCACACCAATAATCAGGACCAGTTGCAGAATATCGCCCGCAATGGCGGCCATGCCCTCACTGAATACATCGGCCAGTGTTTCAACGTCTGAGATTGAACGGGTTACCAGACGACCGATAGGCGTATTGTCGAAGAACTTTAGCCGTAGCTGAAGAATCTTTCGATAGAGCTGTACCCGAATGTCGCGGATGATGTATTGCCCCAGCCAACCGGAAAGGTACGTGTTGGAAAATTGAACGAGCGCCTGTACGACCAGCACGCCGATCATGAGGACCAGCATCAGCGTCAGGCGTTGATAATCACCCGCCGAAATCACGTTGTCGATCGTATAGCGTATCAGTAGCGGTGCTAAGGGAGCCAGACAGGCCGACAGCAAGATAACACCAATCAGAAGATAGAAACGGCTTTGGTAAGGCTTAACAAACGAGTATAGCCGACGTAGAATGGCCAGATCGAAAATCCGGCCGGCCGACGAATCGGCACTTTTCTGTTCTTGGTTCACGGACAATAAAATGGCGAGTTTAATCAGGTAACAGTGTTTCGCCGTCGAACGTTTCAGCCAGAAATGGAATTCACGCTGGTTATTTAACCCCTCGAACGTATACAGAACTAACCGAATACGCTTATTTTTGGCCAAGATAGCGCCGAAAAGAAAGGGGGAAGCTATTTATGCGATATGACAATGAAACGGCGTACGTTTGCCCGGTTGGTTGCTGCACTGCCGGTGAGTTTACAGGCAGGACGGGTGGCGGCAACTGATTCGACACTAGTAGCCGTTACCGGCGCTACTGACGATGACCGGGCCTACTGGCTACGCACCCTGCTGAAAGTGGCCGAACCGGTATTGACGGCCCTGGCCCAGAATCGGTTAAAAATGGATATGCCCGTCGAATCCGTACCTGGCCAGCAGGAGGGACGTCTGGCTGTATCCCATCTGGAAGCACTCGGTCGAACGGTAGCCGGACTGGCTCCGTGGCTTCAGCTGGAGGTCGAAGATACGCCGGAGGGACGAACGCGGCAACGCTATTTCGACCTTACCTGGAAAAGCATTGCCAATGCCGTTAACCCGCAGGCACCCGATTACCTGAATTTTACGAAAGGGGGCCAACCGCTGGTTGATGCGGCTTTTCTGGCCCACGGCCTGCTTCGGGCTCCTAAGTTGTGGAGTGCGCTGAGTGCTGAAGAACAAACCAATCTGGTCAAAGCCTTGCAGGCGACTCGGTCCATTAAACCGGGTTACAGCAACTGGCTTCTGTTCAGCGCGATGGTTGAAGCAGCTTTATTGAAATTTACGGGTTCGGGCGACGAGCTACGAATGGATTATGCGATCCGACAGCACCAGGCCTGGTATAAAGGGGACGGGGTCTACGGCGACGGGCCTGATTTTCACTGGGATTACTACAACAGTTACGTGATCCAGCCGATGCTGCTGGATGTCGTGAGAACACTGGTTGAGGCCAAAAAAGCGGATCAAAATCTGTATGAACCGCTGTTGGTTCGTGCTCAGCGCTATGGTATAGTGCAGGAGCGGTTAATCAATCCGGATGGTTCCTTTGCGGCATTCGGGCGGTCGCTGGCGTATCGATGTGGCGCTTTTCAGCTGCTATCGCAACTGACGTTGCAGAACAACCTTCCATCTGATCTGTCGCCCGGTCAGGTTCGGGCGGCACTAACGGCGGTCATTCACCGGACGATGGACGTTTCCGGAACATTCGACCCGAAAGGATGGCTACAGATTGGGCTCTGCGGTCATCAGCCCAGTATTGGTGAAACCTACATTTCGACCGGGAGTCTGTACTTATGTTCGGTGGCGTTTCTGCCGCTGGGTTTACCCGCAACAGACCCGTTCTGGCTGGCAACGGGCGAAGACTGGACGTCTAAAAAAATCTGGTCAGGCCAGGACGTGAAAACAGACCATGCTATTAAGGGGTAACTTATTTACGCAAGCGAAGGACGTTCGTTAATTGAACAAAGGATGAAACGATGTCGACAATGTTCTGATTGTCATTCCGCATAATCAGCGTTATGAGAAATTGCTTATCCAAAGCTAAATAGGTAACGCTGTCTTCCAGTTTGAAGTAGTTACCATCGCTATTTTCGCTGAACCAGGACGAGAACTTTCGAAAACGGGCCAATTGTCTACCATCTGCCGTATCACAAGTGAAGAAAACAATGCGCGACGGGTCTTTCTCAATGAAATTTTGAAGAATAGCCGTTACTGTAGCGCCTATTTTAGGATCCGTGAAATAGGCTGGTGGGCTTTTCTCGAGCCTAAGAAAAACTTCGAAGGTGCTATCTGAAAAGATAAAATCGCTTCTATTAAAGAATGGTTGTTCTACAAATGACACAGAATAGGTTCTGCCATCATCGGTAACAAAAACGTAATCATCGTCTAGCTTGAACGGAGTATACCTATCAGAAAGCGGGTTTGGCATGCTTCAGCAGTTTCTTTATTTTTCCTGACTCACAGTCTTTCTCGAACTGTAGCTGTGTCTTTTTTTTGTACTCCTGCCGTTCCAGAAGCCAAGCAACCATTGCCTCGGGCGTTAATTCCTTCTTTTGTTGGACTTCCATAACTATCGTGTATTTAAGTCAAATATATTGTTTTGCAACTAACTACACAACGAACGGTGATGCGGAACTAGTTCAGCAGAAAGCCGGATACGTAATTGCACCCGGCTTTTAAGTAGCTGCGCTGGAGCCGGTTACGACACGGTTCCGCCGTTCCAGACCGAATCGGGGGGAGCGATCAGGGCTAGTTTGCCGTCGCGGTCTTCGGCCATCAGGATCATACCCTGCGACTCGAAACCCATCATCTTGCGCGGGGCCAGATTCGCCAGGAACGTTACCTGTTTGCCAATGATCTCTTCGGGTGTAAAATGTTTGGCAATGCCGCTCAGAATCTGACGGCCACCCAAGCCGTCGTCTACTTTCAATTTTAGTAGTTTATCACTCTTGGGTACTCGTTCCGCTTCAGTTATGGTGCCGATCCGGATGTCCATTTTGGCAAAATCGTCGTAGGTAATTTCAGTCCGGAGAGCCGGTACCGTCTTCGTTTCTAATTCATTCATGCGTTTGGCATTCAGTAATTTCTGAACCTGTTTGTTAATTTCATCGTCTTCAATTTTAGCGAACAGCAGGTCTCCCGGACCAGCGGGGGCTTTGCCTAAAGCGTGGCCTTCAACGAGCAGGTCAGCACGACCCGCGTTCGTCCAGTTGAACGACTCGGTGATATTGAGCTGGTTTCTTAGTTTTTCCGACGTGAAGGGCAGAAAAGGTTCGCAGACGATACTTAGATTCGCCGAGATTTGCAGGGCGATGTTCAGAATCGTGTTTGTCCGTAACTGGTCGGTTTTGACGACTTTCCACGGCTCGGTTTCGGCCAGATACTTATTGCCCAGACGGGCCAAATCCATCAAATGGCCCAATGCTTCACGGAATTTATAGTTGGCAATCGCCTGACCAATGCGGTCGGGAAACTGAGCCAGTTCGTCCAATACCTGCTGATCGTAATCAGTCAGCCCGTAACTAGGAGGGACGTTTCCGTCACAGAATTTATGCGTCAGCACAACGGCCCGGTTCACGAAATTGCCAAATACAGCGACGAGTTCGTTGTTGTTCCGCGATTGGAAATCTTTCCACGTAAATTCACTGTCTTTGGTTTCGGGCGCATTGGCCGCCAGAACGTACCGTAACACATCCTGCTTATCGGGCAATTCCTCCAGATACTCATGGAGCCAGACGGCCCAGTTGCGCGATGTGCTGATTTTGTTGCCTTCGAGGTTCATGAATTCGTTGGCGGGCACGTTATCGGCCAGAATGTAGCTCCCTTCGGCCATCAGCATGGCCGGGAAAATAATGCAGTGGAAGACGATGTTGTCTTTGCCGATGAAGTGAACGAGCTTGGTGTCTTTATCGCGCCAGTACAGTTCCCAGTCGCGTCCCTGTTGCTCGGCCCATTCCTTGGTCATCGAGATGTAGCCAATGGGCGCGTCGAACCAGACATACAGGACTTTACCATCCGCATTGGGTAGGGGGACTTTGATGCCCCAATCGAGATCGCGGGTCATGGCGCGGGGACGTAGCCCTTCTTTCAGCCACGACTGACATTGCCCGAATACGTTCGTTTTCCACTCGGTATGGCTGTTCACGTATTCTTCGATCTTCGGCTGCATCCGGTCGAGCGGAAGAAACCAGTTCTTGGTAGCCCGCATGACGGGTTTTGAACCCGATAGCGTCGAGTGGGGTTCGATGAGTTCGGTGGGGCTGAGGGCAGTGCCGCAGCGTTCGCACTGGTCACCGTAGGCGTTGGGATTGCCGCAGACCGGACACGTGCCGACGATATAGCGATCGGCCAGAAACTGCCCGGCTACTTCGTCAAAGTATTGTTCGGTAACCTCTTCGTCAAAATCGCCTTTGTCGTAGAGGTTCGTGAAAAACTCCTGCGACGTTTCGTGATGAATCGGATTCGAAGTGCGCGAGTAGATATCGAACGAAATGCCGAAGTCGCTGAATGCCTGCTTGATCTGACCGTAATATTTGTCGACGACCTCCTTAGGCGTGATTCCTTCTTTTTTGGCTTTGATCGTGATGGGGACACCGTGCTCATCGGTGCCACTGATGAAGGCTACATCCTTGCCCGTTGAGCGCAGGTAGCGCACGTAGATATCGGCGGGCAGGTAACAACCGGCAATGTGGCCGATGTGAATCGGCCCGTTGGCGTAGATGAGGGCCGCCGTAACGGTATAGCGTTGTGGGTTTTCGATAGACATGGAATCGAGTTTGTTGTTGGTGGGCCGCCGATGCGGTGGCTTATTGTTTCTGGGATTCGGGTTTGACCGCGCCCTAAAAACCACGAACAGCTTATTTGACCGCAAAATTAGCAATTCAAGCCCGAACCTTGTTATGTTTACGAAAAGAGAGACAAGCCGGGTTACTATGGAGAACAACGCGCCAAACACAAATAATTTCCTGAACTGGGTCGAAATTAACCCTGTTATGTTAATTATAACCCGAATGTATTCGATCCGATGCTAATGAGGTGTAAACGATATAACGTGTCGAACATGCTGACGATCATGGTAGCAGACACACCCGGCAGGCTCCCGGCTTTCAAACGCTTGAACGAATTTTGAATGGCATCATCATTACGTAATCCGGTTTTCATTACCGGCGCGACTGGTTTTATTGGCTCACACATCGCCCGTCGGTATCTGGCTGAGGGTCAACCGGTTTCGGCTCTGAAACGCCCCGACAGTGGGTATGGTATGGCCGCCGATGTCGCCGACCAGATTACCTGGTACGCAGGCGACATTCTGGATATTCCATCGCTCGAAGCCGCCATTCACCCCCAAACCGATGTCATTCATGCTGCGGCTATTGTGTCGTTCGTGCCAAAGGACCGTGACCAGATGGAGCGCATTAACGTCGAAGGAACGGCTAATGTGGTGAATGTCTGCCTGAACGCGGGTGTTCGAAAACTGGGCTTCGTTAGTTCGGTGGCGGCTATCGGGCGTCCGGTTTCGAAGGGAGGAAAAACCAGTGACTTGATCCATGTCGATGAAACGCAGAAGTGGGAAGAATCACCGAATAATTCGACCTACGCCAAAACCAAGTACCGCGCAGAATTGGAAGTATGGCGCGGTGTCGCCGAAGGACTTAACGCGGTGATGGTCAACCCGTCCATCGTGCTCGGGGCCGGTGACTGGAATCGGAGCAGCCTGCAACTCATCAAGTACGTGCACGATGAACGTCCGTTTTACCCGGCGGGGCTGGTGAACTACGTAGACGTGCTCGATGTGACCGATGCGCTGGTTAGTCTGATGCAGGCTGAGGTGACGGCCCGGCGGTTCATCCTGAATGGGGGCACCATTCCGTACCGTTCCTTGTTAGAACAGATAGCAGCCGAACTAGGCAAACGGCCACCAACGAAGCGGGTGTCGCCAACACTAACCCGATTACTCTGGCCGTTGGAGGCCATTCGAGCACGGGTTTTAGGAAAACAACCGCTTATCACCAGGGAGACGGCCCGTTCGTCGAGTTCGATGTATGCGTATGATGGACTACAAATTAAGCAGGTGCTTGGTTTTCAGTACCGACCATTGAGTAAGACACTGAAACGCGTGGCAGACGCGTTTCAACAGACCTAAACGGGATCAGGAAGGGCCGTTTGATGCTGCTCGAACGGTTCTAAAATTTTCAGGTTTGGGATTGGAGTTCTGCTTTTTTGAGTTTATATTTCACTGCCAAAGGATAAATCGCACCATTGGTGCGGCCCCTATCCGCCCAACATTTTTGAAGGCAATAGCATGGAGCAAGAGTTCGAAGAACGAGAAGGCGATATTAAAGAATCAATCCGGCGTTTTGAGCAAATGCTGGATCAGCAGCAAAGCCAGTTTTTCGACCTGGACGTCTATGAACAAATGGTTGAGCATTACCTTAATCATGGTGATTTAGACAAGGCGCTTAAAGCCGCCGAATCCGGTCTGGAAAACTTCCCGTATGCGCTGGAACTTATGCTCGACAAAGCCCAGATTCTGGCGAATTTTCAACGATTTGATGAGTCGCTGGAATTACTGGAACGGGCTTCATTATTTAATCCGGGTGACCTTGACGTGCCGTTTATGCAGGGGTCTGTACTGAATATGGCCGGTCGCTACGAAGAATCGATACACGTGCTGGAAGAGTTACTCGACCGGGCCGAAGAAAAAGAAGACATTTTATTTCAGTTAGGGCAAAGCTACCAGAACTGGGGCAAATATGACGAAGCGATCACGCAGTACAAAAAGTCGATTGCGCTGAATATCAACAACGAAAACGCGCTGTACGAGCTGGCATTCTGCCTGGATGTGACGGGGGAGCTGGAGAATAGCCTCACGTATTACCAGCAGTTGATCGACAAGGATCCTTATTCGTACAATGCCTGGTACAACATCGGGATCGCCTACAGTAAGCTGGCCCGATACGCCGAAGCGGCTGAAGCGTACGATTATGCGATCATCATCAAAGATGATTTCGCGTCCGCTCATTTCAATCTGGGCAACACATACATGAATCTGGGGTTATTCGAGAAAGCGGAAGTCTGCTATCGGGAAACGCTGAAGTACGAAGAAGCGACGGCTGATACGTATTGCCACCTCGGGGCCAGCCTCGAAAAGCAGGATCGTCTGCCCGAAGCCATCAAGGAATACCGCGAAGCGATCAAACTGGACAACCTGTGGGACGAAGCCTGGTATGGCATTGGTGTTTGCCTGAGCGAATCGGGGAAGTGGTACGAAGCGCTGCAATTTCTGCAAAAAGCCGTTAAGCTGAGCGATCAGAACGGAGAGTATTATCTCGCGTTGGCTGAAACGGAGTATAAAATCGGCAATGTGCTGTCGAGCATTGAAGCCTTCGAAAAAGCCGCCGAGGTAGATGCCGAAAACCCGGATGTGTACCTGACCTGGTCACTGGTGCCGTTCGATCAGGGCGACTTTCTGAAAGCAAACGAGATCATTCAGTCGGGCATTGACGACATGCCGAAAGAAGCCGATCTGTATTACCGGTCGGCAGTGTATCTGATTCACGCAGGCTACTATCGGGAGTCGTTGCTGCAACTGGAAGCTGCCTTATCGCTCGATTACGATGCGCACGTTCAATTGTTTGAGTTCTTCCCCGAGTTGGAAAAACAAAAAGCGCTTTACAAGATCATTCAGCAGTACAAAAAAGAATAGGTACGGTACTGTCACAAAAAAGGGCCTTTCCTATTATGGAGGGCCCTTTTTTGTTCATTCTTCGTTGATCCGAGCAACCGCCTTCACAATCTCACTTTCGTTTAAATAACTGTCTGGTAGTTTCTTGCCCGACTGTTCGCGGAAGGCGTAGAACCATTTGTTGAGCTTCTGTAGGGAGTGAAATGTGTGCAGATCGCCGGCTTCATCAAGCACGTATATCTTCCCGCCTAGTTTCCCCCGCTCTTCGTCAACAACAAGTCGGCGATCCAGTACCATCGTCAGTCCACCGGTTAATTGTCGATACAATCGGTTGCCCAGTCGAACAAATAGCGTCGAATCCGTCCGGCTGTTCACGAGTGTGTCAGCGCCAGCCAGTGTCAATTGCCTGATCATGGAAAGACCTATTCGCTTTCGGGGGGCCTGACTACTGGCTCTATACGTAAAAACTGATCGCCCATTGTACTGAAACCGCCCCGTCAATCGAGTCCCATCCCGAAGAAAAGCCGTTCCGTCATGGTATTGGTAATTGACAGCGGGCGTCTGATTGACAGGTATATACACTGGCATAGGCGTATAACCACGGTGTTGTTGCGCTAAAGAAACAGTAGTGCCGATAAATACGGAGAAGAGAACTAATACAGCCTTTTTCATACCTGTATTACCAATTAAGTAGATGATCAACTACAGGCTAAACTAATCATATTTTTCATAAAATAACTTGTATCATTTATAGTAAATAAGGCGGGCGGAAGCCCGCGAACGAGGAAAGATATTGTTAGTTGCTTCTACTTCGCGGGCTTCCGCCCACGCTACTTACAAAAAAAAGTTTGAGCAGAATATGCTCTGGTCATTGCCAGCTGCATAGTTTGCTCAAACGTCGAATCGGGTTTATTTGCCGAAACTAATGTCGGTTAGCCTTTTTTCCGGCGAACAGACGTTCTGGAAGCGACTTCTGCCTGAAACTTTATCTTCAGTTGCCGATCAAGTACCTTATCACGAGGAATATAAATACTCGTTTTACCATCCGAAAATTTGAGCATCCAATACACATTATCTGTAGTAGGCGGGATGGATGTATAAATGGGTTTGCTCATAAGCTGATTGATAAAATAGAACCGCAACCAGCCCTACGCCAGTTAGCGTAGGGAAATGAATGAACTGCCTGCCGATTAGGGAGTACTGACGGGTTCGTATGAACTCAGGACAAGTCGGTTGAACGACGGACTTATGCGACCGTTTTCTTTACGTCAACGGCATTTGGCCCTTTGGGGGTCCGGGTGACAGAAAAACTGACCTTGTCTTGTTCGTTGATTGGTTCTGTCAGCGCATTTATGTGCACAAAAATGCTGTCTTGACTCTGAAGGTCTCTGATGAAACCGTAGCCTTTGGAGGCATTGAAGAAAGTCACTATGCCTTGGCGAGGAACCTCTGGCGAGGAGTCATTTTCCTGTTTGGAAACCCCAATCTGGATGTCCTCTTCATTGATTTGCCGCTTTCTTCTGGGATCAGGAGGGGTAGATGTAATGTTGCCGTTTTCATCTACGTAAGCTAACATCTGATCGAGAGCCTGGCCCTTTTGGGCATTCGCTTTACGGTCTTCCCGCTTTTCCTGTTTATCTTTTTTCTTTTTTTGTCTTTGCTTTTCTTTTTCCTTTTTACTGAACGTTTCCATAGTTTATGTTTGTTCTCGCGGGCTTATCATGTGATAAACATGATGATGATAGGTCGAGAATGATGCCCTTTTGAGATCGAACGAGCTTAAGTGCAGGTATTGGTAAATAAGACCGTTTCTTATTGAACCATAACTAGCTTAAATAAGTTGTTCGCGGCACGATTTTGTCTAAACTTTCTTGGTGGCCTGTCTAAATCCTTTTGTTAGCGCCAATTTGGGGGTAAATTTTGGTGCCTGAATTGTCGATTAGGGCGCTGCTGGCTCTGGTGCCGGGGACGAAAGTTTTTGTTTCAAATCGAACGTTTGGCCGGCAAAAACGATCAGGATCTGGTTGTCGTCGAATGCCCGTTTGATCGCCATAATCGCATCACTGAGGGCCGCCTGTGGGTTTGTGGTATTACTGATCCAGAACCAGAGGACAAACTGAATGTTGGCATCGGCGAACGTCCGGTAATGCAGATCGACCGGACGTTCGGCCAGCACGAACGGCAACAGACTAACGGCCTCTTTAGCAACCTGCTGCGCCTTTGCCAAATCATCGATATACGAGACACCAGCTGCTACCTCGATCCGTCGCTGGCCAAGCCGGGAGTAGTTCTTGATGGGTTTTTGAAAGACATCTTTACTCGGGATCTCGACCGTCTGCCCCTGTCCGTTATCGATAACGATGGACCGAAGCTTGATGTCCAGCACCTTGCCCGTATACCCATTTGTGTCAACGATGTCACCGACCTGAACTGGACGGGCAATCGCGATCATGGCCCCCGAAATGAAATTGGCCGTCAGGTCCTGAAACGCAAAACCGACAGCTAGGGCAATGACCCCGGCCCCCGCAAGCAATGACGTTACGGTCTTGTCGAGTCCCAGTACGCCCAGCGCTACAAACAACCCAACGGCCAGAATCAGCACGCGGCTCAGGGCACCGGTCAGGTTGATGAGCGAAACATTACTACTAACCCGGTCAAGACCACTTACCACCCATTTGCTCAGCCAGCGCGACAGGAACGTGAAAATGACCAGCAGCAAGATGGCAGCGGCCAGCTTGGGCGTATACCGAATGGCGGCACGAATCCAGGTTGATAGTTCGGCGTAAATGAGGCCAGTGGCCTGAGAAAAATCCATTGTATGCAGATTAACACTGGGAAGAGAACGTCGGAGATTCGGATTGTGTTTCGTCATTACAGCCGTTCAGCGTACCTTTGTCCGATTGAAAGCTGCCAGAATAACGCATAACCAATGACACCACCCGCTGCTGTATACCTCGATAATGCCGCCACCACCCGGCTTGCTCCTGAAGTTTTAGAGGCCATGCTGCCGCTCATGACGGAGCAGTTTGGCAATCCGTCGTCCATCCACAGCCACGGTCGGATGGTACGTACGGCGATAGAAAAGGCACGCAAAACGGTTGCCGGTTTGCTGAATACGTCGCCTGCCGAAATCTTCTTTACGTCGGGTGGCACCGAAGCAGACAACACGGCCATTCGAAGCAGTATCGAAACGTACGGGTTGACGCACACGATCACATCGCCACTGGAACACCATGCCGTATTGCACACGCTGGAGCATCTGGCCAAGCGAGGGTCGATTCGACTGAGTATGGTAAACATCGACAGCAAAGGACACATCGATCTGGCGCATCTGGAAACGCTCCTGCAAACGAATAAAAATACGGGTTCTGGCCGTTCGCTGGTGTCCTTGATGCACGGTAACAACGAGATCGGCAATCTGTTGAATCTGAGTCAGGCGGGTGCAATTTGTCGGGAATACGACGCTATTTTTCACTCGGATACGGTTCAGACGATGGGCCATTTTCGGCACGATCTGCAACAACTGCCGGTTGACTTCATTGTTGGCTCGGCGCATAAATTTCACGGGCCCAAGGGCGTCGGTTTTCTGTACGTCAACGCCGAACGCGCAAAAATTAATCCGTTCGTTCATGGTGGGGCGCAGGAACGTAATATGCGGGGTGGCACCGAAAATGTATACGGCATTGTTGGGCTGGCCAAAGCACTGGAAATCGCCTATCGGGACATGGAGGAGCACCGGCAACATATCACGTCCCTAAAACAGCGAATGATCGATCGGTTGCGCGCCAGTATGCCGGATGTGCAGTTCAATGGCGATTCGGCTAATGTCGAGGGAAGTTTATACACCGTTCTGAACGTGAGCTTGCCCGCGTCCGACATGAGCGATATGCTGCTGTTCAGTCTGGACATTGCCCGGATCTCGGCTTCGGGAGGTTCGGCCTGCTCCAGTGGTTCGAATGTCGGTTCGCATGTACTAGCGGCATTGCCGGGACTGGACGCAGACCGGGGCTACGTTCGTTTCTCGTTCGGTAAATACAACACCACGGATGAAATCGACTATGCCGTCGATACGCTGATTGGACTCTATCAAAAAGAATTGACGAATTAGCGTTTCCGAATTGTCAACCAAAAAAACAGGCAGGTATCTCGATGGATGCCTGCCTGTTTTTTTGGTTGACGGTAATGTGATTACGATCAGACTTTTTCTACGGGTTCGGTAACGATCCAGCGCTGCGCTACAGTAAGCGTATACTGCAAAAAGGCTTTGGCTGTCCGCTCGTAAACTTCGTTACCAACGAAATGACCCTGTTCGTCCAGATTCTTATCGGTTTCGTGCGACTCGTATAACTTGGGCGACACAATCGAATAACTGTTCGTAAAACTAATCGTCTTGTTGACAACCGTGGTCATATCCAGCGCTGGCTGGCGACCACCCCGACCGTTCGAGATGCCGACCATCGCAAATACCTTGTTGTCGAACAGGTGCTTGAACGAAGGAACGCCCATCTGGTGGATTGTATTGGTAGCCTGAGGGGGCGCGGTCCAGTTGTATTCGGGCATGGCAAACAGAACCAGATCGGCTGGTTCCCAGGCATTAATCAACTCCTCCTCAAAAGGCGTGAGCGTTTCTCTCTTGACAGAGCCTTGACCCACGTATGGAATATCGTAGTTTTCAAAATTAACCAGTGAAACCTCGTGTTGCCCATCGTCAGCCAGCAGGTGCCGGATGTAGTTGACGAAGCGCAGAGAATTGCTGTTTTTGCGCGACGAGGTAGAAATTAAGGCGATTTTCATTGCTTAAGTAGGTTCTTATGCAGGATGAACCACCGTGTTAAGCGTTTAGTTTCTAAATAAATTCAGATGGTTTACTTGCAACGTATGTGCCTGATTATGGGTCTGTTGATTATCTTGCTTTCTGTAACGAACGAATGCTATGAAGCTAATTCTACCCGTTTTACTGTTCAGTGCCGCTCACGCAAGCGCTCAGCTACCGGTATCAACAGCCCGGCCCGATTCGATACCGGGTATACCGTTTTCCGGCACCATGCCCATTGCTCGGCCGGGTAATTCGTTCTACCGGGACCATCGCGATCCGAACAATGTCGTACGGGCTACGCTGGATAATATGCCGGTGAAAGTCCCGGATTCGTCCGAACATTTTTTCATGCAACAAGTCTATCCGCCATCCTGGCAACGTATAGAGCCAAACCGGCAACGTCCCGGTTTACCGCCAATCGTGCCAGGCAAACCGGAAAAATAGCGGGTTAGTCGGCCAGAGCCTGGGCCAGATCAGCGATTAGATCATCGGCATGTTCCAGGCCAATCGACAGGCGCAACAGGTTTTGGGGTGTTGCGGAGGTTGGCCCTTCGACGCTGGCCCGGTGTTCGATCAGGCTTTCGACTCCGCCCAGACTCGTTGCCCGTGTGAACAGTTTCAGCTTTCCGAGAAACCGGATGGCTTCTGCGGCTCCCCCGTTTATCTGCACCGACAGCATAGCGCCGGGGGCATTCATTTGCTGTTGAATTAATGCGCGATCGGGATGATTGAGCAAACCTGGATAGTGTACCTTTTCGACCCCATAATGACCGTTCAGAAATTCGGCAACAGCCTGGGCGGTAACCGTCTGCGCCCGTATCCGTACGCCCAGCGTCTTAATCCCTCGGCTGACGAGCCAGCAGTCGAAGGGAGAGGGCACGGCTCCGGATAGCCCCTGCAAGAGCCGGATTCGTTGCGCAAATTCGGTATCGCGCTTAAAAATCAACGCACCCCCCAATACGTCGCTGTGGCCGCTGAGGTATTTGGTCGTTGAGTGCATCACCACATCGCAGTTGAAGTCGAACGGGCGCTGGAGTACAGGGGTAGCCCATGTGTTGTCACAAACGCAGATGGCCCCGGCCTCATGAGCCAGGCGACTCACTGTTAGCAAATCGGTAATCGACAGCATCGGGTTCGACGGTGTTTCGCACCACACAACGCGCGTATTCCCGTGGATAGCCTGCTGGACAGCATCCAGATTGCGCATGTCCACCCGCGTATACGTTAGTCCCCACGGATGAAACACCTGTTCGAGCAGCGCGGGCGTGCCGTAGTAGGCATCGGCTGAGAGAACGACATGATCACCGGGACTCAGTGCCTGAAATAGGGTCATTGCGGCCGCCTGACCGGATGAGAAGGCCATGCCGACCGCTCCGCCTTCGAGTGCCGCCAGGGCTTTCTCCAGGGCTTCCCGCGTTGGGTTATTAGGCCGGGTATAGGTGTAGCCAGCGGGTAACTCGTTGGTTTCATTACGGGCAAACGTAGTAGACAGGTATATAGGTGGAACAACGGCCCCGGTAGTCGGATCGGGCTGATGGGTAGCGCGGAGGGCGAGGGTATCGAAATGCATCATAGTCGTCTGAGAGATGGGTTGGCAGATTCTCTTCCTGTCAAAAAAACGCGAAAGACAGCGCGCACCTGATGAACCATTAATCGGTCGCAATCATTCCGATATGCCGGATTGACGCTGTTACCACCGCAGTCGAACGGGTATTCGCTGGGCTGAAATGGATGACGGCGGATAAGTAATCTCGGCTCCAGTTTTATACACGCAGTAAACAAAAAGAGAATAATAGTAGAATAAAAGTTGTCTGTAATTTGGTTATTTACCTGGTAATGAAGATTTTTATAGTGTAAACGGTAGCGGGCTCCGAATGTTGGCACGTTATACGTAGCTGCCGTAACTAACCCATGTTGACCGAATGCCCTATCTGGACACGTACGCACCAGCGTTAACAACTGCTCAGGCTGCCCATCTGCTCCGACGGGCCACCTTTGGCCCTACGCAGGCTGAAATCACTAGTTTTACCGGATTGACGGCCACCCAGGCAGTACAACAGCTGATCAATAATGCTAATTATGCTCCGCCACCGCCGGTCGATATAGATGCCACCGAACCGACGGCCGGACAAACCTACCTGGATAAGCCATTCAACGGGGATCGCAATTTCGACTTTGGGCATTACCTGCGCTACTGGTGGCTGGGGTTGATGACGTCGCAGACGGCCCCGCCGAGTCTGCTCGATAAACTCACGCTTTTCTGGCAAAATCATTTCGTGGCAACCCGCGAAGTGGTTGATGATTACCGCTTTGTCAATCAGTACCTGCTGCTGTTGCGCAATAACGCGCTGGGCAATTTCCGCACGCTGGTGACGAAGATCAGCAAGGAGCCCGCCATGTTGCGCTATCTCAATGGCGACGAGAACGAAGTGGGGAAGCCGAATGAAAACTATGCCCGCGAACTTCAGGAATTGTTTACGGTGGGAGCCGTTGACTTCGCAGGAAATAAAAATTACACCGAAGACGACGTAAAAGCAGCCGCCCGAGTGCTAACCGGCTGGAAATATACAAACTACTGGGTGCGAGGGTCAACGAGCTTTGCGACAAAGTTTGTCAACAGCAAGCACGATTCGACCAACAAGACGTTTTCGGCCCGGTACAATTCGACCGTGATTACGGGCCGGGCGACAGATCCATCGGCAACGGTGACGGCGGGTGATGCCGAGCTGGACGATCTGGTGACGATGCTCCTGAACCACCCACAAACCCCCCGGTTTATTTGCCGGAAGCTGTATCGCTGGTATGTTAATCCCAACATTACGCAAACGATTGAAGATAACGTCATTATCCCGCTGGCGCAATTCTTTTCGAGTGCCGGCAATAACTACGCCATCCAGCCGGTCATCGTTAAACTACTGACGAGCCAGATCTTCTTCGACGACGCCAACAAAGGCGCTATCGTCAAATCACCGGCTGATATGGCTGTTGGGGCCATGCGGTTTTTCAATCAGCCCGTGCCCGACATGACTACCGATTATGCAGCCTTCAATAAGTACTTTAGCTTCATGTACTGGCGGATGCGCGATCTACAGATGGCCCTCATCGATCAGCCGTCTGTGTTTGGGTACGAAGCGTATTACCAGACAGGCTATTCGAAAATCTGGATGAATACCACTACCATTGCCCTGCGAAGTGACTATACCGATGCGTATATCTGGCGGTGGCTTGAAGTGAAACCTGGGTACAAAATGGGCATCGACCTCTTGGCCTGGGCCACTTCGTTACAGCCTAATTTCGCCGATACCGCCGGAACACCCGCTATCTCCTGTGCAGATGTGCAGGCCGGGTTCTCGAAAAACCTGTTCGCTATTGAGCTGTTGCAATCCCAGAAAGATTTCCTGATCGATACGATCATGATGCAGGGCATTCCGCGCACGTCGTGGACATTCGAATGGAACGCGTATCGAAATGCGCCGACCGATACGAACAAAAAAAACGCGGTGACGTGGCGTTTGCAGAACCTGATGAAATACATGCTTCGCATGGCTGAATACCATATTTTTTAACGGCTACGGTATAACGCACGCTATTCTATGAAACGCAGAGATTTCCTAACGGCGGCATCCGCGAGTGTTCTGCCCGTGCTGTTGGATGGTTTCGGACTGAAGGCCATGAACCGGCAGTCGGTGCTGGTTCAGTCGCTGTTAAACACTACGGCGGTTACCGGCGACCGCGTGCTGGTTATCGTTTACCTGAACGGCGGCAACGACGGCCTCAATACGGTCATTCCCGTTGATCAGTTATCCACGTACAACGCGCTGCGGTCGAACATTGCGATTCCGCAGAACAAGATTTTAGCGCTGGACGGCAATCCGGCTACGGGCCTGCACCCGGCCATGACCGGTATGCGCGATCTGTATAATGACGGGAAACTATCGATCGTTCATTCCGTGTCGTATCCGAATCCCGATCAGTCGCATTACCGGTCGACCGACATCTGGATGACCGCCGTTGATGCGAACCAGACCTCAACATCGGGTTGGGCCGGTCGGTATCTCGAAGGACAGTTCCCCGGTTATCCGGCTGGCTATCCCAATGCGCAAATGGAAGATCCGCTGGCCATTCAGATCGGGTACCTGACCTCAACGGCCCTGCTCGGGAGCCAGCAGTCGATGGGTATTGCGTTGAGCGACCCCAATAGCTTCTATCAGCTGGTTGGATCGGGGGATGCTACATCGCCGGGCGACCTTCCCTGCTGCGATGCGGGTGATCTGATTTCGTTCATTCGGAAACAACAATCGTTGTCGGTGGGCTACGCAGCCGAGATCAAACGGGCGGCTGATGCGGGTAAAAATCTGGCAACCTACCCGGCCTCGACCGCTAAAAATTCGCTGGCCGATCAGTTAAAGATCGTGGCCCGCCTGATTCACGGCGGTCTGAAAACGAAAATCTATTTTGTCTCCCTGAGCGGATTCGATACCCATTCGGGCCAGGTGGACAGCAGTGACGTAACACAGGGCGAACATGCCACGTTGCTGGGCAAACTGTCGACGGCCATTGCTACGTTTCAGCAGGATTTAAAATTACAGGGTACCGACGATCGGGTGGTGGGAATGACCTTCTCCGAATTTGGCCGACGCGCCAATTCAAACAACTCCAAAGGGACCGATCATGGCGTGGCCGCTCCGATGTTTGTGTTTGGAAAAAATGTGAAACACCAGACTATCGGTCAGAACCCCGATCTGGCGAACCTGACAGGGCAGTCAGGTAATAAGGAAATCAATATGCAAATCGATTTCCGGCGCATTTACACCGACGTGCTGAACGATTGGTTTGGCTCGCCCCCCACTACAACCAGCAATCTGTTATTTCGGGAATTTCCGACGGTATCGCTGTTTTCGGATACCGTCGAAACACTGGCCTCGGGTAATTGGATGGACCGATCCATGTGGACGGTTGGCCGGGTTCCGTTCGCGAATGAATACGTTAAAGTCAACACTGGGCACACCATGACCCTCAATGAAACCATCACGGTCAAGCGGCTTCAGTTAAACGGCAAAATCAAGTTTACCGGCCCCTACACGATCCGAATGACCGGGTAGGGGCGCGGTCTATTCACTCTTGAGCACGGTGGCCGGATTTTTTCGGGCAGCTCTTACCGTTTGCGAGCCAATCAGCAGGAAAGCCAGGGCCATAACGATCGCTACACCCAACAACAGATTGCTTAAACCGATGGGCTGATGATAGGCAAAGTTGGTCAAAACGACGCGGTCGAAAAAGAAGTAGGTGACTGGTAGGGCAACGCACGTAGCCACGGCAAGCATTCCCAAAAAGCCACGGCTCAATAGATAGATCAAACCGCTTTCACTGGCACCCAGCACCTTACGAATGCTGATTTCCTTCAAGCGGGTTTCGGTGGTGAACACAACCATGCCAAATAAGCCTAGTGAGGCAATGCAGATGGCCAGAAACGCAATGAAGCCGATTACTTTGAGCACCACCGAGAACTGGCTGTAAGCTTCCTCAAGCTGATCGTCGTAGAATTTGGCATCCAGCGGATGAACCTTGTCAATTGTTCGCCAGGCATTGTCAATGCTCGCCATGGTAGCCGGTAAATCGGTGGCGGCAATCTTGACGTTCAGGTAGCCCCAGGGTTCTTCGGATGAATAGCGGAAGATGACCGGTTCAATCTTTCGATCCACACTGCCGTAGTGGAAATCGTTGAGAACACCCACGATAGCCAGCTTTTGACCGTCTGCTGTCACAAACTGACCCAGGGCTTTTTCGGGATTTCCTTGCGCAATATTGAACCGTTTCAAAACCTGTTCATTCACAATGACTTCGCGCTCTTCGCCTTTCTTGGGGCGTAGGGTGAAATTTCTTCCGGCGAGCAATTTGTGGTTGTGGACGGGCAAGTACTGTTCGTCGACCTGATTAAGCCAAACCATTGCCGAATCATTCGGATCCTGGTATTTCATGGTGGTGCCATGAATACTGCCCAGACTGGTTATCATCATGGATTGGGAAACGGCGCGCACGGCGGGAATTTCCGCCAGTTTTTTTGACAGC
The DNA here is from genome assembly GCF_010747415.1 of Spirosoma agri. Classification (NCBI taxonomy): domain Bacteria; kingdom Pseudomonadati; phylum Bacteroidota; class Cytophagia; order Cytophagales; family Cytophagaceae; genus Spirosoma; species Spirosoma agri. The sequence goes on from NZ_JAAGNZ010000001.1 coordinate 2,907,001, forward strand.
AGGTTTCCTTTGTTTCCCTGTAAACGAATATTCAGAATGTTCTCGGTCGTGAAGCCCAGATCGAAGGCGATAAAGCCCCGATACTGGCTGTACCCGATCAACGTTGTGGCAATGAAGACCAGCGAAAGGGTATACTGAATGACAATCAACGCCTTACGTGTGCTAATATGGCGAAACAGACTTATAGCCGTTACGTCTTTAAGCACCTGGAGGGCGTTGATGCGGGCAAAAAACAAGGCGGGTAAAAAACCGGCAGCCAGCCCAACGCCGATAGCCAGGGTGATGAAGTAAAGGATGATACGGGGCGATAATTCGAGCGTGACGAGGGTGCCAATGCGTGGGTCAAGGGCAAGAAACTGGGTTCTCAAGACTAAGAACAGGCAAAATGAAAAAAACAGCGCCATCAGAGAAATGAGTACCGATTCGGCCATAAACTGCCCCAGCACGTGGCTTTTCAGGGCACCCACCAGTTTGCGGATGCCCACCTCCCGCGAGCGCCGGAGCGACCGGGCGATGGACAGGTTGGTGTAATTAAAACAGGCGGAAAGGATGACGACGAAGGCCAGTCCGCCCAAAATCCAGACGACAATAGGCGGCATGGTCGGCCCAATGGCGTTGTCGAGTTTCCGCCCCAGGGCCGCTTCTTTTAACGGCTGGAGGGTTACCGTAAACGATCTATTCTTCAGAGCCGCATTTTCCTGGGTATTCAAGTTCGCCAGCGCGGTCTGTACCGATTTTGGATTACTGGTTTCGGGTAAAACGAGGTATACATAATTCTGCCACACATTCTCCCAGCTGTAGAAATTGGGATCTGTTTTGGCGAATTGGGCCTCTGCCGTAGCGAACGAAACGAGCGCGTCGAACCGTAGATGCGAGCGTTTGGGAACATCGTTTGCCACGCCGGTCACAACGTAATTCAGGGTATCGAACCGAACGAATTTACCAAGTGGGTTTATATCTCCGAACAGCTTACGGGCCGTTTTTTCGGCTAATACCAGCGAGTACGGTTCTTTCAAGGCCGTTGCCGGATCACCAGCCAGCAGGGGGAAGGTAAACACCTTGAAAAACGAACGGTCGGCCCACAGGGCATTCAGTGGTATGACCGTTTCGCCCACGTGAGCATCCCCCGAAAAGCCGTTGCGAAGAATCGTCAGGTCTTCTACACCAGCCACTGTTTTCTGAACCGTTTTGCCGACCTTGATCGATGTAGAGGCTAAATCAACCGCCGGTTGATCCAGATTCTTATACGTCGTGATGACGCGGTACGTTCGGTCTTTCTTGACCTGAAAATCATCGTACGACCGTAAATCGGTAGTCAGCGCAATGATGAGCAGCCCCACCGACATACTGACGGCCAGGCCGAAAATGTTGATAAAGGAAAATAATTTGTTGCGCACCAGGCTGCGCCGGGAGGTTTTGAGGTAGCTGCCAATCATGATCCAGTGGATGAACAGGTTCAGAAAATCGGGTTTGCGGATGGTATACAAGCGGAAAAACTTCAGCGCATCGAGGCAATAGATCAGTCGTGCCCGTCGGGAGCCTTTGGTTTTCAGATTACGCTCAAAGTATTCATGCAGATCGCCCTGCAAATCTTCGAGTAAGTCGGGCCGACAATACCAGGCAAGCAGACGCTGCGCCCAGCGAGGTGGCTGCGGTGGTTCTGGGTTTTGTGGCCCGACATTTCGTGGTCCGACATTTCGGTTGTTAACGGTTTTCATAACGAGCCTTCCAGATTAAAGCCAGGAATGATGCGCCAGAGCGCTTCGCGTATTTCTTTGGCCTTTAGCAGTGCCACTTTACCCGCGTGTGTTACCTCATAATAGCGCTTTCGTTTGCCACCCCTCGCACTGGTCGATTCGCCCAACTGGCTTTTTACCAGTCCTTTCTCTTCCAGCCGATTTAATACCGCATGAACGACGCCTAACTTGGCAGACCGCCCAGTATATTTTTCCAGCTCATCACAAATAGCAACGCTGTAGGCATCGCTAACGAGAGCCGCAATGGTCAGCAGGACCAGTTCTTCAAATTCGCCCAGGTTCGTTCCTTTCATTAACTGGCCAAGTATCGTCTACAATCAATTTAACCCTTAAATGTATGTATTATCTTTATTTACTCACTATTTGTATGTAAAATAATTATTTCTTGTAATCCTACTATCTTTAGGCGAACCGTATGCAAGCATACTATTAATATGGACTCTATTTATAAATCCCTATCCCTTACCGAATCGGGTGGCGTCATGACCGTTACATTACTGGGTCCGGGCAAGGGGAATGCGATGGGTCCGGAGTTTTGGGACGAACTGCCCAGGGCAATGGACGAAATCAACCGGATGCACGACATTCGGTGTATTGTTTTCCGGGGGAGTGGTGATCACTACAGCTACGGCCTGAATCTGCCGCAGATGATGCCTAAACTAGCTGCCATGACGACCGGGGCTGTGGTGGCGCACCAGCGCGCCGATCTGATGGCCCAGATTCGGCAGATGCAGCTGGGCTTTCAGAAAATGCACGAGTCGCCCAAACCCGTGATTGCCGCTGTCCACGGCTGGTGCATTGGCGGGGGCGTCAATATGATCGCGGCTGCCGACATTCGACTCTGTTCGCGCGAGGCAACATTCAGCCTGCGCGAAGCGAAGTTGGCCATCACGCCCGATATTGGTGGTTTGCAGTTTCTACCGCCCATTATCGGGCAGGGCTTCACCCGCGAAATGGCGTTTACGGGCGCTGACTACGATGCAGCCTTTGCCGAACGAATTGGGTTGGTAAACCACGTCTACGATACCCCTGATCTGCTTTTCGACGCAGCCGCTACGCTGGCCAGACAGATTGCCGAAAATCCGGCCACGGCCGTACAGGGAGCCAAGCGGGTGCTCAACTACAGCCTGAACAAATCCATTGAGGATGGTTTGCAATACGTGGCTGTCTGGAATTCATCGCAACTCCAATCCGACGATTTTAGCGAAGCCATTCAGGCCACAATGGAAAAGCGCAAGGCTGAATTTAACAAAAAGACAAACCGGGGTTACTAAACGGGTGAAAGAGCGAAAGAGTGATTGAGCGATTTGTGATTGACTATCATTATCTAGTCAGCGTTGGATTTCGTTCACTCAATCACTCTTTCGCTTTTCACTCAATCACAAATCACTCAATTGCCCTATCACGCGTAAAGCTATGAACACAACAGGAATGCTCCGGGAGGGAGCCATGCAGGGCAAAACCATTATTGTTACCGGTGGCGGCACCGGACTCGGCAAGTCGATCAGTCGGTATTTACTGCAACTCGGAGCGAACGTGACGATTTGCAGTCGTCGGCAGGCTGTCCTCGACGAAACGGCGCAGGAACTGATGGCCGAGACGAACGGTCAGGTGCTGGCGGTAGCCTGTGACGTCCGGAATCCGGCGGAAATTGAACAGGTGATTGCCGAAACCCTGGCGAGATTTGGTAAGATCGATGGGTTGCTCAACAACTCGGCGGGTAACTTCATCAGCCCAACCGAACGACTGTCTTACAAAGCCTTCGATACCATCGTCGATATTGTCTTGCGGGGTACGTATTATTTTACGCTGGCAGTCGGCAAATACTGGATCGAAAACAAAATTCCCGGTACGGTTTTGAATATCTCAACCACCTATGCTACAACGGGTTCGGGCTATGTAGTGCCATCCGCCGTGGCGAAAGGCGGGGCGCTGATCATGACCAAATCGCTGGCGGCTGAGTGGGGCAAATACGGCATCCGGCTCAACGCTATTGCGCCCGGTCCGTTTCCAACGAAAGGGGCCTGGGACCGACTGTTTCCCGAACCTCTGGCGAGTATGATGGACCCAACTAGCCGGATCCCACTCCACCGCGTCGGTGAACATGGCGAACTGGCAAATCTGGCCGCTTTTCTGCTGTCGGATTATTCCGGCTATATCACGGGCGAGAGCATAACCATCGACGGGGGTGAAGTGCTGGCGGCTGGGGAGTTTAACCACCTGGAAAACGTGACGACTGACCAATGGGATATGATTGAACAGACGATCAAGCAAGCCAACCGGGCCAGCAAGAAAGACAGGTAGCGCTAAACCTTACCCGCACAGGTACGTCCGGATCAGCGATTGACCAGTCCGTAAGAGTCCGGACGTACCCAGCCTGACGGATTACCGGCGGCTGCCTTACAGCTTTTTTTCGTACGCGACAAAGCGCAGTCCTGGCCGGAAGCTGAGCGTAATTTCTCCGGCGTAGGTATAGCCTAATTTCGGGAAGAGTTTCTGGGTTGCCTGATTCTCCGAATTCGTGTCGATGCGAAGAAAACGGACACCGCGTTCAACGGCAAGTTGCTCGGCCTGATTCAGTAAAGCAGCCGCTACCCCTTGTCCGCGAAAGGTAGGGTCAACGGCGAGCCGGTGGGTCACGATAGCCCGTTGGGTAAGATCGAATCCCACCTGCGCGTATTCGGGTTCCTGGTCTTCCGTCAGGGCCGCTACCCCCGCCAGCTGACCGTCTATCTCCGCTACCCAAAGTTGATCCTTGGCCATATCCTGACGGAAAACGGTTTCGTTGGGATAGTGATCGTCCCACTGGAAGTTCCCACCTTCGCGCATGAGCGGAATGATGCGTTTAAGCAGGTTTAGCAAAGCCGGAAGATCGGCAAGCGTAGCGAGTCGAATGGTCATACTAAGTAATCGATAAGGCTAACATAGTCTAAAACAGGGGCCGGCTAACAAAGTAGCTGCGAGAATGGAAGTAAGGGCAGCTTCGTCGGCATGTCAAAAAGTAGCCGTCTGCATCTTGACTGCCCTGCTTAATTTGAAATAGATTCGTACTGTTTTAAAGCGATTCCATTGAATGTTTTCCACTCCATCTGTCCATTTGCGCTTCGTCCTAAGACTACTGATGCTGCTGTCGAAGGACTGCTAAAGAAAAAATCTTCTGTAAATACGAATGCTTCGTCTTTCTGCACCAGTTTCCCCTCTGCTACCAACTTGGTGCGTAATTGCTTCAAGGTATCAGAACAAGAAGCCACGGCTGCAACAGATGCCTTCGAGCCCTGGAAAACAACGAAACCTTCTGCCGTTGGCTCTCCCTGCGCGTCTACACCCCTCGGCCCTTTTAAGAGAAAAGACTGTTTTGTCTGCTCATAAGGTGCATTTGATTCTCTTTTCTCTTCTAAAACTCTGTGACCTAATGTGTTGAGGAGCAGACGAATATTGTCTATAAACTCTTGCATTTCTGCTTGGTCGGGCTCGGATATTGCAGATTTAGTCGGTGTATTTTCGTTAAGGACCGTTTATCGTTTAGCTGACTTTGCCAGTTCATATAGTCTACTCTCGAGAAATTTGATGTGGGCTTTATTCAGATTTTCATCCTTACTCGTAAATACGATTGTTTCGTGCCAAAAATCTTTCTGCGATAAGTGTTGGTTGAGTCGATCCAGTACAACTTCAGCTTCGCCTATATACACTAATTCATTGCCTTGCTCATTTCTACCGAATAAGAGATAGACTCCAGTTCCTTTTAGCTCTTTTCTATCTATACAATCTTTAACCTTTGTTCTTGGTATTTTAAATGCTTTTCCCGTCCAGTTTGATAATTCACAACTCATTCGTCCATTAGGATCGCCCTCTATCAAAAACAGTCTGATTGTTTTGCCTATTGCCATCGTAAACTACATGAATGAGCGGAATGGTTGATCTGTCGAAATTATTTACTTGCCATCCTTTAGCATTTCCACCACCAGCGTTAGCTCATTGACCGTCGCTTCCGGGTCGCCGGAGTAGCCGATCTGCCGATACCGAACGCGCCCATTGGGTCCAATAACAACCTTTGTGGGTATGCCCTGAACCTTGTAGGCTTTGGATACGCGCTGGTTCGCGTCAACCGGGACCATAAAGCCATACGTGCTATACGGTTGCCTGTTCATGAAGTTATGGACCCGCTGCAAGGGACCGCCTTCCCGCGTGTTGACAAACAAAAACTGCACGTTCGGGTCGTTTTGAAACTTCGATTGCGCTTGTTTCATAGCCGGAAACGACGCAATACAGGGACCGCACCAGGTTGCCCAAAAATCGAGTACAATCACTTTACCCCGTAAAGCCGCCGACGAAATCGTTCTCCCCTGTAAATCGGTCATTGAAAAAGCGGGAGCTGGTTCATTAATCAGCACCTGTTGCAGTTCGTCGCGCTGATCGGCCCGTATGTCAGCTTCCAGGCTGGCTAGGTACGTGTCTGCTTTGGCCGCTGTGTTACCGGGCTGTTTGGCATACCAGTCGCGCAAAACGGTTTTCAGACGGGGAGTCGCTCTGCCGACCTGGATAGCCGCTTCCGCCATTGGCTGGGCATCGGCCGCATGATTGGCCTGGAGGGCGCACAGGAAATAGCGTTCGTTGGTACGTGGGTCGCTGTTTTCCACGTCATCCGGCACCATCACATCCTGATAAGCGGTATAGGCTTCGGCGTACTTACCCTGCTGTTCGAGCACACGGGCATACGTGTTCATGAGCTGTCGCTGCCGAACCTGCTTTTCCGCGTCCCAGTTTCCCGTAACGTCGCCAGGTTTAGGCTGCGTTTTCAGCACAGTCATCGCCCGTTTGACCAGTTGTTCCGCTTCGGGTAACGACCGTCGTTCATCGGCCAACTGAAAGGCCATGGTGTTCAGCATCAGTACATCCGTGTGCGCTACGGGTTGCTTTTCGACGAAGGGAAGTAATCCCTTGATGTCATTGTTTTTAAAGTATCCATCCGTCATCATAACCGTCAATGCGGGCGTGTAGGATGAATTGGGGAACTCCTGCTGGTAAGCCTGGTACGCTGCCTTTTTGCGTGTCCAGTCGGTTTCGTTCCGAATGGAGGCCGCCCGGTCTTTCTGCACCAGCGAACCAGCGGGGTCCAGCGTTTTCATGCGTTCGCGCAGGGCTGTCGCTTTGGGAAAATCGCCCATGCTTTCGTAGAGCGCAGCGGCTTCGGTTAGCTCCGTTGCCGTAGGTGTCGGGCGGGATGCCAGATACGTATCAATGCCCAGTTTTACCTTCGGTCCGTAACCGGGTTTCTTCTGCTTGATCTGGGCCGCCAGAAAATCTGACCAATACATCGGGTAAAGCGTCGGGTTCTGCTGAAACTCGATCGTGTATAACGAAACGACCCGATTCTGATCGGGACGACTGCCGAGTTCGTACAGAAAATGACTGCGCGTAAATACCGATGATTGCCCGGCTATCGCGTGCGGAACGGTCTGACCGTTGGCATCACTGATCGGGATGACATACAGCTGTCCTTTGTTCAGGTCAATGCGTTTGGGTTGTTTACTGTTCCGAAACGCCATCATGATACCCGTTGCCCCCCTTAACGGAACGAACAGGTGCCCAACGAACGCATTACCCTGGTGGGCTAGCGTTGCGGTCGTGGGGCGACTGAGGTGCATGGCATTCGGTGCACCATAAAACACAAAGCGACCTTCAAGCGTGCTATCTGTAGCCAGGGGCGTCGATTGGGGCGTATACGTAAAGGACACCGTTTGCCCGACCTGGGGCTTTTCGGGCGAAAACCGGAACTGCGCCGTAGCCGAAAGCTGAATGGCTAGGAGTATACTAAAGAGGCAATGAGTAAATTTCATAACGCAGAAAGAGTAAATAGAGCACCTATGCCGTTATCGGTTCTGGTTTTTGCACTGATTTTGAGATTGCTAACAAGCCTACGAATGTGAATAGGCCATTGAGAAGTAATCGTTCGAAACCGAACTGATAGCCATTAAACCAGGCGGCTGAGTTTTCGTTGACAATGTACGTGAATACGGGCGATACCAAGCAGATATACGGCACAAATCGATCGATGACCGGGCGTTTGCTAAAAATGCCGAAGGCATACAGACCGAGCAGCGGGCCATAGGTATAGCCCGCAATATCAAATACTGCGGTAATGACTTCTTTGCTGTTGAGCTGCCGGAACACAATGATCACAACGTAGAACAGTAGCGAAAACCCAATGTGTACGATGTGTTTAATCCTGGACCGCTCGGCTTCCGGGCGTTTTTCGACATTCATGAAGTCGATACAAAAGGAGGTCGTCAGTGCGGTCAGAGCGGAGTCGGCGCTGGCGTAGGTGGCGGCTGTGATGCCGAGCAGAAAGGTGATGGCAACCAGCAAACCCAAATGATTGAGCGCCAGTAACGGGTACAGATCGTCGGTGCGGGCGGGAATGGCAATACCTTCCTGACGCGCGTATTCGTACAGCAAAACCCCTAAACTCAAAAACAGAAAATTGACGACAACCAACGTACAGGTGAACCAGAACATGTTTTTCTGGGCTTCGCCAATGTTTTTGCAGGTCAGGTTTTTCTGCATCAGATCCTGATCCAGCCCCGTCATCACAATGGCGATGAAGGCTCCGGAAATAAACTGTTTAAAAAAATTCTTGGCGTCGTTGCCCTCCCAGTAGAAAATCTGTGACATGGGGCTATCGTTAACGGTCTTCACCAGGCCGCCGAATGAGAGGTTTAATTCGTTCGAGATCAGATAGATCGTCAGAATAACGGCCGTTACCAGAAATACGGTCTGGAGCGTGTCGGTCACGATGATGGTTTTAACCCCCCCTTTGAACGTATAAATCCAGATCAGGCCGATGGTGATCAGTACGGAAATCTCAAACGGAACGCCCAGCGGAGTGAAAAGAGCAATCTGCAAAACACCAGCCGCCACGTAGAGCCGCACGGCCGACCCCACCGTTCTTGACAGCAGGAAAAAGCCCGCACCGGTTTTGTAGGACCAGAAGCCAAATCGTTTTTCGAGGTACCCGTAAATAGAAATCAGGTTCAGCCGGTAGTAGAGCGGCATCAGGACGGACCCGATGACCAGGTAACCGATGATGTAGCCCAGCACCACCTGGAAATACGAAAAGCCGATCTTGCCCACGGCTCCTGGTACGGAAATAAACGTAACCCCCGACAAGGACGTGCCGATCATACCAAAAGCGACCAACCACCACGGAGACTGCCGGTTAGCGGTAAAAAATGTGTTGGTGTCGGCTCCCCGGGCCGTGTAGAACGAGACGGCAATCAACATCCCGAAATAGGCAATCAGAATGACTAACGCAACGGTGGTATTCATGAAGAGTAAAGCAACTTTTTGGGTAAAACGAGGCTCCCCAGGCTAAGAGAAAGGCGTTTAAAAAGCACTGATTCTGCGCAATACCGTCCGCAATTGGCTGATTTTTGGCTTAAACAGCGCCCAATTTTCCTGAGTAACACCGCAATTTACGCATAAAAATAAACCCCAGCCGCAATCGGGCCGGGGTATGTGTTTATCCGCTCAAAAAGACCCCGTTGGCGTGGTGGATGATTGATCGTCATTTTTTTTCGTTGACAACCCCGTCGATTTCTTCCTTTGTGCGGGGGAGTGGGAGCCTGCCAGGTCGATCTGTACAGTAGGCAGTGTTGGCAAATGAAGACCGTCTCTGGCTACCGCAGTCGAAAAGGTAATCCCTTTTACTTGCCCCATTCCCACACTACATTCGTGTAGTAAAGTCCGCCCACCGAAGGACCACCAATAAAGGTGTAATAGTATTGATTGAGCAGGTTCGTGCCCCCCGCCTTCACCAGCAGATTTAGTTTAGGAAGCCGGTAACTGACCTGCGCATCCAGCGTGTTGATCGCCGAAACCGTACCCGTCGCTAACTCCGACTGCCACAAAAACGCGTCCTGATGCTTGTAGTTCACTGAAAAGCCAATGCCTCGCCAGACATTGCCGTTCGACACAGTCAGATTCGTAATCCAGCGGGGGGTATTGAAGGCACTCTCCAGTCCGTCGCCGTTTTCGGCCCGGTCGAGTTGGGCAAACGACGCGTTGCCACCTACCGACCAATCCGTTGTCAGGCTGTAACGAAGCCCCAGACTGGCCCCGTAATTGAACACCTTGGTTTGTGAGTTGGTCCAGAGCCGATACCGATCCTGGGTGGTCGAAGCCGAAAAATAATACACCAAAGAGTCAGGGTTTGTGCCTCTGGCCAGGTTGGCGTTTACCTGCGCGATGAAGTTTTTATAAGCCATGTAGTACGCATCGACATCGACAAAAAGCCGTTGCTTGAACAGCAGTCCCTTGTAACCGATTTCGAAACTAGCAACCTGCTCGGGCTTCAGGTAGGTGTAGGGGCTTTTTTTAAGAAGTCCCTTGTTTTTCTGAATGGCCTGATCCGTTGTCAGTTTGTTCGTGTTCACATCCGTGGTGATAGCCGCCTGGAAGGCGTTGATGGAGGTGACGAGGTACGCGTTTTCGTAGATGCCCTGCGACATGATCGGCAGGCCACCCACGCGTTTCACCCCCCCCGAGTTGATGTTGGTGAAGCCTTCGAACAGAGAGGGGAACCGGTACCCATTCTGGTAGGAAACGCGGATGTTATGATTATCCGTTGGCGAATACACGACCGAAAGCCGGGGATTAAGCCGGGCCGCAAAGTAGTAGTTTTTGTCGAGACGCAGTGAACCGGCTACCTTTAGTTTGTTGTCGAAAAACGTCCGGCTTAGCTGAACAAATCCCCCCGTTTTGCCGTAAACCAGGTTTTTACCCGACTCCGTCGGATTGATAAAATAGTTACCATCGGGAAACACGACGTACCGCCGAAAATCGAACCCAGCCTGAATCGTCAGACCTGTCTGCTCCCGAAACTGTTTCCACAACACCCGCGTCGGTTCGACCTGCCCCTCAACGTGATACATCCAGGACTGTACCCGCAGGGCCGCGCCAATGTCCCAGTTGTTAATGTCACGAAGCTTCGCAATCAGGTCGTTAAACGCCGGCGTACCGGGTACTGGCCTTCCCTGATCGGCAACAGACCGGGCATCTCTGAGCGCATCCGGTACGGCTATACCAGCCTGTGTGTCCTTGTTAAACTGGCCGGTAAAATCGGTAAACCACTGATTATCGGTTTTAAACGACTTATCGATGTTTTCGGCCATCGATCGGATATTATAGGATTCGCCCGTGTTTTCGTGGCTTCGGTAGGCACGGAGTTGAATGGAGGGCGTTGTGAGCGTCAGACTATGCTGATCGAGCCGGTAGTTTTCGAGCCGAAAGCGGTTCGTGCGCTGATAGACATTGTTCAGCATAGCGCCCTGGTAGGTATAAGCCAGTTCGACCGTTGGTGAGAATCGGTAATGAAGCGACAAATCACCCCGCAGGTTCTTCAGGCCATAGTCGGTAGCCTCCGCTTCGTAGTACCCCGTTCGGCCAATGCTGTATCGTTTGCCGCCCAACGTGAGTGTCCGCCGGTTGGCCGCTTCGTTACCGTAGCCGTTAACGGGATCATACGCGGGATTATCCGCGCCGAACAAACTTAAAGACGCGTTACCATTCGGGTTCAGGTCGTCCCGGTTTCCGGCTACCCAGTCGTACCCCCCCTGATAAACCAGATTCACCTTGAACGCAAATCGGTTGCCCAGTCGATGAGCATACCGGATGCTGGTCTCCGAATAAAGCTTGGACGATACAGTCGCATCCCCCACATGGTTGAGACCCGTTTTCTGACCAATGCTCAAGCCTTCCGAATCGAATGGATTACGGGTTAGTATATTGACCAGGCCGTTCAGCGCATTCATGCCGTAGAGGGCCGACGCGACACCCGGCACGAGTTCGACGCGCTGAATGTCCAGATCGGAGGGTGCCATCGCGCTGGCAATGGGTGCGCCGATGTGGGGCGCCTGATTATCCCGGCCATCGACGAGCTGGACAAAGCGAACGTTGGTCGTTGCGGCAAATCCACGGGTATTATAAACTTTAAACCCCAGGCTGGAGGTCAGCAGTTGAACGCCCTTGATCGTTTCGATGGCGTCGAAGTAGGAGGGCTGAGCCGACAATCGGATGCGTCGGGCATCCAGCACATCAATGCTAACCGGCGAACGCAGGATGGATTCTGACGCGCGCGAGGCCGAGATGACAACTTCCGTCAGCTCTCTGGCCTGTAATGTATCGGGGGTGGGAATGGTGTCGGTAGGAACATGGGTTGTTAAGCTTAACCAAAGAAGGGTAGCGTTGAGCATACAGATTCAGACAAAGGAAGATATCTTGATGTATATCGTTATAGTTGGGCGAATATAACGAGTAATGCGATTAATCGGTCAAAGAGATAAGTGATTATTAGCGTAAGTACGGCTACCCTGCTTCGCTGCGATCCACGTGTAGGCACTTGTTTGGGCGGATCGCTTATGAATTGATGGTCTGAAAGCGGACGAACCCGTTCTTCATCCGCTCAAGCGTGGTATCTTTGTGCAGTCGTTAAGGGTAGCTGGCGAATGCTGCGTATCCGAACGGGTAACTAACTGAACGAATCATGAAGAACAGAATTCTGATGGTGTTGGCTGGCACCTCGCTGGCGTTTGCCTCCTGCGGGCAAAGTACGTCGTCCGAAAAAACAACCGCTTCGTCGGGAGCAGGTGGCCTTGCTTCGGTAGAAACCAAAGAACCCAATTCCGCTTACAAGCCTGCTTTTCCGGGTCAGACCCGAATCGCCGGGGTCAAATCAGCGACCAGCTACGAAGGTAAGGTCCTGACCGAAGCGTTGAAGAGCCCCTGGGGAATCACCAGTTTACCCGACGGGCGACTGCTCGTTACCGAGCGGGAAGGAGCGATGCGCATCGTCACCGCAGCGGGCAAAGTCGGGGAGCCGATCGCGGGTATTCCTAAAGTTAATTCATCGGGCCAGGGTGGCTTGCTGGGCATTCGGGTTGATCCCCAGTTTGCGACGAACCGCATGGTATACTGGGTGTTTTCCGAACCCCGTCCCGACGGCAATCTGACGTCGGTAGCCAAAGGAAAATTGTCTGCCGATGAGAAAAAGATCGAAGGGGCAACCGTTATTTACCGGGCCACACCGGCATATAACGGGAATTTGCACTACGGCGGACGGATTTTGGTCGATAAAGACGGTAACCTGATGATTAGCACGGGCGAACGGTCGGATCTGGTAACCCGCCCGCAGGCACAGTCGATCAATTCGGGGTTGGGAAAGGTCATTCGCATTACGAAAGAGGGCAAACCCGCGCCCGGCAACCCATTTGAAGGACAAGCGGGTGCCCGGCCTGAATTGTATTCCTACGGACACCGGAACGTGCAGAGTCTTGCGTTTCATCCGGTAACGGGCGATCTGTGGGAGGCTGAATTCGGACCAAGGGGGGGCGATGAACTCAACCACATCAAACCCGGTAAGAATTACGGCTGGCCGACAATCACCTATGGCATCGAATACAGCGGTGAAAAAGTGGGCGAGGGCATTCAGCAAAAAGAAGGGCTCGAACAGCCCGTTTACTACTGGGACCCTGTCGTGTCGCCGAGTGGCATGACGTTCTACACCAGCGATCGTATTCCAGAGTGGAAGAATAACCTCTTCATCGGCTCGCTGAGTGGCATGCACGTGCTGCGACTTATCATTGACAACGATAAAGTAGTGGGTGAAGAACGGTTACTGGCCGATGAGTATCAGCGCTTTCGGGACATAACCCAGGGCAATGACGGTGCGCTGTACGCCATAACGGATCAGGGTCGCTTGTACCGCATCGACAAGAAATAATCGACTGGCTACTAAATTTGTAGGGCCATTCTGAACGGTTTATTCCCGTCCGGAATGGCCCTATTTCTTTTACCAATGGTCCGCCATATCAGGGATTAAGGATGGCTCTGGAAGGCTTGGCTTTATAGCAGACTAGGCTAGTGTTTTTCGGGCCTCACGATCAGGGTCGTTCACCAACGCGGGGGAATCATCCAGGATCATGGTTTCCCCATGCTGGCTGGTGTACGGTTTCCAGGTTGGTAACCCCCCGCCGTTCGGATTGCCGGTTTTTGCAAAGTTCAGAAAAGAGTGAGCCATTTTGTCCGACAACGCCCTTGGTCGTTTGCCCCCGCCCGTGTGCGTAAGCATCAAATCCGTGTTATAGAACCAGAAGCAAATATCGTCGCAGTGGAACGCACGCATTCGACCGTCGAACAGGGGAGGCTGCCAACCAAACCACGCGACATAAACGGGCGCTTTTTGCTGCGAAGCCTTGGCATTGGCGGTGGCCACAACATTTTTCCGGTTAGAAACGATCAGCGCCCAAATCTCAATGGGACGCGCCTTGGGAAAGTTTTTTGCGTAAGCCTCTACAATTTCGTCCGTTTTGTCGCCAAAGCGGGATTTGATCTTTTCTTTGACGTCGGCCAGCGAAATGCTTTCCAGACTGGCATCCGTTCGGTCCGGGTTTTGCTCATGAAACGTGGAGCAGATGAGGAGCGGAATGTCGGCAGAAAAATGAGCCGGGTCGCTGAAAAAAGCGCCGTCGGCCAGGTAGGTGCCATCGCCTACGGGTGAGTAGCCACCCCGTTGCAGGTTCAGCCGTTTCGCTTCGTCGGCCATTTTCTCGACGGCGCGATTGGCAATGTCAATATACTGTCGCCACGGAATCTGCTGAAGCTTGTCGATTTCGCCGGGTTTAAGCCCCGCTTCTTCCAGCACCTTCATGCCGAGTTTTTCGGCATACTCCTTATTGACGCCTGCCAGCGAACTTCCGCTCAGCGCTACTGCCTTGTGAAACAGCCCTTTGGCCGAAGGCATGTTCATGAGCGTGGTCACTTTGGCCCCGCCACCCGACTGGCCGATAATGGTTACGTTGTTGGGGTCTCCACCAAAATTGGCGATATTGGTTTTGACCCATTCGAGGGCAGCGACCATATCCAGATTGCCCACATTGCCGGATGCTGCGTACGGTCCCGCGTCCCGGCCGCCAGCGGCTTTCAGGTCCGTATAGCCCAGGGCACCGAGCCGGTGGTTGATCGAACAGAAAACGATATTGCCCAGTCGGGCCAGGTTTTCGCCATGATACCCGTCCTGTTCGATCGCATTGCCATTGACGAAGCCACCGCCGTGTAACCAGACAACGACCGGGCGTTTTTGGGAATCCACGGCGGGTGTCCACACATTGAGTTTCAGGCAGTCTTCCGAAACGTCGTCGTAGTTCCAGTGGTCAACGAAGGAAGCGTAGACATTGGCGTACCGTTTTTCCATGATTTGGGGCGCGGAGTTGCCCCACCAGAGCGTAGGTCGAATATCGGTCCAGGCCGCTGGTTTTTGTGGGGGCATGAACCGATTCTTCCCCGACGTGTCGGCTCCGTAGGGTATGCCCAGAAACTGGTGGACACCGCGCAGAATAAAACCCCTGACTTTCCCGTGTTCGGTGTTGGCAATCCCGATCGTGTCACCCACGAACAAAACTTGATCATCTGCCGATGGTTTGGCTACTTTGGGTGGTCGCAAACCGGCAGCGTCGGCTTGGTGAGTTACCCCCAAACTGGCGACGCCGACACCCAGCGACTGTAAGAAGTTACGTCTTGACGGTTTCATAGCTCTTTTTGGTAAAGATTGACGAATAGGAACGTCTCCACCAACGGCAGAGGGTACGGCAAACGATGCGTTCGCTCTGTTTAAAAAGGAAGACAGGAGCGTTTTTTACTAGTCTGGTTCGCCGACCCTGTTTCATCGCGTTGATTGATCTGTCGATGAATCGGTGGGAACGGGTTGCCGAACTTTACCGAATGAGGAAAAATGGTACTGTTCGAATGGCCACGTAACAGGGAAGGGGCTTATCAAGTCAACAAGCCGCGTACGGCAGGGCCGGAAGCGAGGTGAAAATGGCCATCAACATCCTGAAACAGACCGTCCACATCCCGAACGCAGGGGTGGTATTCGTGGCGAGTCAGGCAACTTTTTCGGGTAAAATGAGGTTATTCTAAAGCCGGACAACAGCTTTTAAAAGCGGCTATTTTCCCGTAAATTTGTTGAATAAATACCATTTACAGCCCATGCAGCCTTTTGAAGAAACCAATGTCGCCGTGCTCGAAGAAGTCATTGAAACCGACGTTCATAACCTTGTCGTCTTCAATGACGAGGTGAACACCTTCGATCACGTAATCGACACGTTGATGGATGTCTGTCAGCACACGCCTGAACAGGCTGAACAGTGTACACTGTTGATCCATTATAAGGGAAAGTGCGCTGTCAAAAACGGTTCGTGGGAAGAGCTTGTGCCCATGCGCAATGAAATCTGCCGGCGGGGCATCTCGGCCGAAGTGCTGAACTAGTGGTTACGCCGAATGATAAATGACGCACTGTGAATGCGTAGGTTCGTAACCGCAACCTCGGACACATAGCGCCCGGCTATCATTCCTAATTCATCATTTATAATTTATCATTCTGTTGGAGTATCCATCCAAGCTTATAGAGGACGCGGTAAACGAAGTGTCGAAACTGCCGGGAATCGGAAAAAAGACCGCTCTCCGGCTGGTGTTGCACCTGATCAAACGCGATGAAGAGCAAACCGAAGCCTTGGCCCAGAGCCTGACGGCTATGCGAACACAGGTGAAATACTGCCGCAAGTGCTATAACCTGTCGGACCATGATCTCTGTACGATCTGCGCCAGCACAAAACGTGACCAGTCTCTGATCTGCGTTGTTGAGGATACCCGCGATGTACTGGCCATTGAGAATACGGCTCAGTACAAAGGCCTGTACCATGTGTTGGGGGGTATTATTTCCCCCGTTGAGGGTATCGGCCCCAGCGACCTGCAAATCGATTCGCTGGTTACACGATTGAGCGGAGACGAACGGGAGCAGGTGCGCGAAATCATTCTGGCGATCAGCCCAACGATGGAAGGTGATACGACCGCGTTCTACCTGCAAAAGAAACTCCGGCCTTTCAATCTTAAAATCTCGACCATTGCCAGGGGCGTTCCCATTGGGGGCGATCTTGAATACGCCGACGAGGTTACGCTCGGACGAAGTATTCTAAGCCGAATCGCTTATGATTGACGAAAAAGCACCGGAAGCGGTGCTTTTTTTTGTAGCACTGGCTAACTTGCGCTGTCAATTGTACGGGTATTTCCCGATACGAGTCAGGAATTTATGGGTTCGGGAGCGCTCGTAGATGAGTGCCCGATATTTTCCCGGAAATATTTCGTTCTTTGCGATTATACCGTTAGGTTCGCTGAACATCTGTCATAGTGGCGGGTTGTATTGGTAAATACGTTAACAAGTTCCCTACAAACCAACATTCGCATGAATCGCTCCGAGTTTTTGAAATTGGCCTTTGGTGCTTCGGCCGGTTTAGTTGCTTTCCGCTCATTTGGCTTTTCGCCAATGCAGGCCGAAGGTCCCTTCAAACTGGCCCCCCTGCCGTTTGATGCAGGTGCGCTGGAACCGCACATCGATAAAATGACGATGGAGATCCACCATGACAAGCACCACAAAGCCTACGTAGATAACCTGAATAAGGCCGTAGCCGGCACCGACATGGCCAAAATGGATATTGAGGCTTTGGTCAAGAGCGTATCGAGCAGTACGCCGGCCGCCGTGCGCAACAATGCCGGTGGACACTGGAATCATACGTTCTTCTGGAACATTCTCGGACCAAACGGGGGCGGTGCGCCAAAAGGGGCACTGGCTGATGCGATCAACAAGAAGTATACCTCGTTCGATAATTTCAAAACCGAATGGGCAAAAGCGGCAACGGGTCGCTTCGGCTCGGGCTGGGTATGGCTGATCAAAACGGGCAATGAGGTCGAAATCGTGTCAACACCTAACCAGGATAACCCACTGATGGCGCTGGCCGAGAAAAAAGGTACGCCGATCATGGGGCTCGACGTTTGGGAGCATGCCTATTACCTGAAATACCAGAACCGTCGTCCCGAATACGTAACGGCCGCCTGGAACGTCTATGACTGGAATAAAATCAGCAAGAACTTCGGCGCTTAATTGACTCGTTTGTGATTTGTAGCAGCTGATACTGAGCCCTACAAATCACAAACGGTTGTCACGACCTGGCATCGGCTCTCCCCACCTGCCTTCACACACTTGCTGATTCTGAGCACGCCAAAACAGCGTTGCCCGTCACTTGTACTGGCTATTTGCTGAAACACATAACTATGCTGGTTTATAAGGGTTAGCCCGCTAATCCGGACACCGCTGAAGGTTGGTTCAGTCGCTGGATTAATGGACAGATTGCGTAAACTTTCGTAGCTTTGTGAAAACAGTTTAGTCTATGTCATCACAAGAGTTATACGACGAAATTCCGTCGTTAGATTTGGCTGATTTTACCTCGGGCGATCCTGAACGCAAAGCCCGCTTTGTGCAGGATCTGGGTCGGGCGTTTAATCAGATTGGCTTCGTCGCCATCCGGAACCACGGGCTTACCGATGACCTCACGCAGCGTCTTTATTCATCAGCCCAAGCGTTCTTTTCGGCCCCTGATGAGCTTAAGAAACAGTACGAACACCCGGAGCTGAACGGCCAGCGGGGCTATATCGGTAAGGGTAAAGAAACGGCAAAGGGCTTTAAGGTCGCTGACTTAAAAGAATTCTACCACATTGGCCAGCCCGAGCCAGAAGGGGACATGCCTGCGAATGTATTCCCGGCCGAATATCCGGACTTCAGCGAGGCTACCGTCAAGGCATATCAAACCCTGGAGCGCGCTGGTAAGCAACTCCTCCGCGCCATTGCGCTCTATCTCGAACTACCCGAGACGTACTTTGACGACAAAGTGAAAAACGGCGATAGTATCCTGCGGGCACTGCATTACTTTCCGCTTGATCCCGAAAAAACACCCGACGGCGCTGTTCGTGCCGCTGCGCACGGCGATATAAACCTCATTACCCTGCTGATGGGGGCTTCGGCCGATGGGCTGGAAGTGCTTCGGCGCGATGGGAAATGGATTGGTATCACGGCGTTACCCGATCAGGTGGTTGTCAACGTTGGCGATATGCTCGACCGGCTGACGAATCATAAGTTGAAGTCTACGATCCATCAGGTGGTAAATCCCCCCCGCGAAAAGATGAACCAGTCCCGCTACTCGATCCCGTTCTTCATGCACCCCCGTGCCGACATGGATCTGACGAGTCTGGCGAGTTGTGTCGACGCTGATCATCCCAAAATTTATGTGGATATGACGGCGGGCGATTTTCTGAACGAACGGCTGATGGAATTGGGACTTAAGAAAGCGTAACCGTACGTCGTTGTCCTTCGCCGGTTTCAATCCGGATAAAATCTGTTACATCCCGACTGAACTTTATACCCGTTGCCGGACCAACGCGCTGCTGACCTGATTCGGCCAGCGCCCGGCTACGGGATAAATGCCCCGCTTCGTTCGCTTCTCTGCTCACTATGTTGCCTTACCTGACACCTGTCAAGCCCGTTCGACGAATTCGCTATCTTATTTTTCTCAAAGATGTGCTGATTCTGTCACTAACTACCTTCGGCGGGCCGCAGGTACATCTGGCGATGTTGTATGAGCGATTTGTCCAGAAAAGACGGTACCTGACGGAATCGGAGTTGATGGAGCTGAATGCACTCTGTCAGATTCTTCCCGGTCCGACTTCGACGCAGACCATCACGGCGGTTGGGTTCAAAATAGGGGGTCCTAATCTAGCCTATATAACGCTGCTGATCTGGGTATTGCCCGCTGTCAGCATCATGACCGCCGTTGGGATGGGCATGTTTTATCTGGAACAGCATAATCTCTCGCTTCGATTTGCCCGGTTTATCCAGCCCATGGCCGTCGGCTTTTTGATCGTGGCTGGCTATCGAATCGGTCAGAAAGTGATCAAAGATCAGGTCAGCCTGGCGCTGGCCATCACGGCTGCACTGGTAGCCTACGTGTTTCGGTCGCCGGTCATGACCCCGGTCGTCATCGTGGCCGGAGGGCTGGTAACGGCATTGACCTACCAGAAGCAGGAGCGCATGGAAAAAAAGCCGCTGCAAGTTCAGTGGTCCAACTTCTTTTTGTGGCTGGGGGTGCTCATTGGGGCCGCCGGACTCGGAGCTGTTACGCAGTCGTTGCCCGTTCGTTTGTTTGAGAACTTCTACCGAAATGGTAGCCTCGTTTTCGGAGGTGGGCAAGTCCTGACGCCCATGCTCTACAACGAGTTTGTCGCCTTCAAGCACTACCTCACCCGCGAAGAGTTTCTGTCGGGACTTGGGTTGGTACAGGCGTTACCGGGCCCGGTCTTTTGCTTTGCTTCCTACATTGGTGCCTTATCGATGCGCGACGCTGGCTTCACGGGCCAGTTCTGGGGAAGCTTTGTTTCTACCGCCGGTATTTTTCTGCCCGGCACCTTTCTGATCTTCTTCGTTTACCGCTTCTGGGAGCAGCTCAAACGCTACCGGGTTGTGCGAGCCTCGCTGGATGGCGTTAATGCCGCCAGTACGGGTTTAACGGCGGCCGCAGCGATTGTGCTTTTCCAGCCGATGGCACCCCACTGGCCCTCGGTCGCCGTTGTATTGATAACGATGGGTGTGTTGCTCTACACCCGAATTCCGCCTTTCGTGATTGTGGTAGGTGGCCTGGTGGCCGGCGTGGTTTTATAATAACCGATTGTCTGGTGGAAACCACGCTTCCGGTCACACGTACCAGATTCCTTCCGAAACTAATTGCGTTTGGCCCCCCACGTTGATGACGTAGTTGTTGTTCGCTACCTCGCCATCGAGATACAGGTACGATTTCCGGCCTAGTTGAAATCCCTGCTCTACCGTTGCCTTGATTGTACTATTCTCGTAGTTCAGCAGATACGCGAGAAAGCACCCATTGGCGCTACCCGTTGCGGCATCTTCGGATAGCTTATTATTTTCAATCAACAGCATGCGTGTGTTGTAGGTATTACCGGCTTCGTACGCTTCTTTGGTAAAGAAAAACAGAGACGTCGAATGCCCGGTTTTGCTGTTGGTTCTGTATTTATATTTTGATAGTAAGAAGTCTTTTACCCCCTGATCCGTGAGGTCAAGCCCTTCCATGGCCGATAGACTGGCCAGGGGAATCAGGATGTAGGGCAAGCCGGTGCTCACTTCCTGAACAGGCAGGGATACGTCAAGCTGAGTTAAGGCTATGCCGAGTGCTTTGCTAATTTCTTCGTGGGAAAAAGTTTCCCTGAATTCAGGCTGAGCCTGGCGCATGAAGAAGACACTTTCGTCTACATTGTTCGGTGCTAGAATAGTAATAGCAATGTCGCTGTGCGCTAATTCCAGCGTGAGTGTCGACGGGACGGTTGACAGAAGAAATTTCGAAATCACGTAGCTCGTACCAATGGACGGATGACCCGCAAAGGGAACCTCGTGTTCGGGCGTAAAGATCCTGACAACAAACCGCTGATCGGCCTTAATCGCTGTAACAAAAGTCGTTTCGGCAAAATTGATCTCCCGGGCCAGCTGCTGCATCTGCTCGTCCGACAGTCGCTTGTCGAGATCTAAAAAAACGGCCAGCTGATTCCCTTCGTATTTGTTGGCCGCAAAAACGTCGACGATGTAAAATTTTATTGGTTCCATTTCGGAGGTAAGTGTGCGGTGGAATCTTTCGTAGCCGATTGGCTGTGTATAAAAAGTCAACAGAAACGGGTTAGGGAGTCGCTATCGGCAATCTCACTAACCCGTTTCTGTAGTCAACTCAGAACAAAAAGACGGTATCGTTATGGCCTTACGGCTTTCCTGCCGCACGACAATGGCAACCGAGACGAAACAGATACTAGCCCATATCGTCCGACAGGAATTTACGAACGGTCTGGTAGGGGCGTAACCCCGGCGGTTTGCCGTTCATGCCTTTGTCGGGGGGCGTTCCGTTCGGGCGGGGTTCACTCGTTCGGTGGCTACCGGTAGCCTGACTGCCGTTATGGAGTGATAACATTTCCTTCCGGAGTTGCCGTTGCTCGTCGTCGTTCAAAACCGTACGGGTCGCTTCACCCTGGCCATACCCATCGTTGAAGTTACTGATGCGACTATCCGTCTGCGCCAGTTTCAGCTCAGCTAACAGTTCATTGAGGTCGGCGATGGCCGTCTGCCGGTTTTCTTTTAATTCGTCCAGTGCGGGCAGCAGGTCAAGATTGTGTTGCAGCACGTTCTGCCGGGTGCGTTGTTCGGCCAGTTGCGCATCCAGTGGCTCAATCTCTTTGTCGAGTCGTTTGATCCGGCGACGTAGTTTCCAGATTTTGATGTCGGCCTGGAGCCATCGGAACCAGAATGCGGATAACACGGGCAGCGCAATACCCAGACAAACGGCCCCGGCCAATGCGAACAGAATGCCACTCAGGACGAAGGACAGTAACGCCCACGGACTGTTCACCAGCGCCAGATTTAACTCGCTCGACTCGTTGAGCTGCTTCTCGATCTGATTCAGCGTCGCGGGACTCAGCGTCTGCGTGGCGGCTGTCGGGTCCGTATTCAACTGGAGCTGCCGGACTGATTTATTGATGGCCGATTTGAGCTGGTCGGTACGGTACGCTTCATACCGGAACCAGCCCAGTACGGCCAGCGTCAGGACCGAAAAAATGGCCAGCGCGATCTTGAAACGCTCGTATGTCTTGTGATTTTTCTCAGGATTTTCCTGGTAGGGTTTTTCGATCAGTCGATCATAAGCCGGCTTTAACAGAATCGACACCATCGCCAGACCAACTGCAAAGGCCCAGGCTTCGTTTGGATTGCGGATGTTGAGCGCGTAGGCCACGATCTCGTGCGAAATAATCAGGTCACCCGCCAGAAAGGAAATCCCCGCGACCAGAAACAGCAATCCGGCCAATAGTGAGTAATCGGGTGCGGCTTTCGTCCGGCGTTCGCGCAGCTTGTCGCGATCCGTTTCCAGCACCTGGCGGTCGGCTTCTCGTTGTTTGACCTGTTTGTCCAGGCGTTCGACCTGAAGCGCGTGATTCTGTAATTCGGCATAAGCCGTGCGACGCGATTCAGTGGCTTCTGTCAACTGGCGTTCCGCATCGGTCACTTCTGTTCGCTTCTCCTGAATTCGTTCCTGAAGCCAGTCTTTATTGACCTGACTCGACAGATACCCTTCGTAGGTTTCCCGATTAACACCCTCAACACCGCTTGAATAGCCATGCTGAAAGTCAGGATTGTTCGTTGGTTCCATAGGCACTAATAACGTATGAATACTAAATCAAGTGTTACGGCTGATGCACTGAAAGTAGCCGTCAGCCGTACCTGACACTAGTTCATGAGTAATTCCCGCTGTTGCTCCGTGAGTCGGTTGCGCAGGCTGCGGGCGAGTTCGTACTCACTTAGAAATAAGTTAACAAGCTGATCGCGTCGGGCGTTCAATCGAGTCAAATCGGCTTCGACCTGGTTCTGAGCGGCAACAACGGGCCGCTTCTGTACCCGGATGGCATTGATCTCGCGTTCGAGCCGTTCACGTTCCGCTTCCCAATGGGGTATAGTTTGCTGCTTATCCCGAACCATTTGACGGTTCAACTCAATTGTGCTGATTCCTTTTTGCAGGAGCGTCAGTGTACTTAGGAACAGCTTCCCCGCCAGCAGGAAGAGGAAAAACACGAATACGAAAATCGCTCCTGCCTGCCATACCGGCTGTGTTTTCAAGGCCTGCGCCAGCACAAACAGCGAAGCGGCAAGCGGTAGTCCTGTCTCTTCAACCAGTCGGCGACCAGTTAGACGCGTGCCTTCCTCGTAAAAAAACGACGTGCGGCCGAATAAATTGAACATCCCGGCCAGAAACACGCCTATCGCAATCCAGCGATTTGGGTAAGCCGGTTGTAGCGTTTCGTCGATCAGGTAGAAATTACCGACGCTCATGACAACCGTCAGGACAAGGCTAACGGTGGTCCGAATCAGATCGCTCGGCTCCGGTTGCCAATTGGCCAGACTCCTGATCTGATCACGAACGATAGCCAGCCGGTTTTCCCGCTGGCTAATCAACTGATCCAGGGTCTGAATCTCATCGGTATAGCGGTCCTTCAATTGCGCCAGTGGAACCGTGTACGGATCAAAATACGCCCGTATTTCGGCCACTTTCTCGTCTGGCTGGGCGTCGGCTATGCCGAACAGAACCCCCTCATCGCGCAGGGCTTCTTCATCGGTGAGCCAACGGGGAAGTGATTCAGTGGCGGGTAACAAGGTGGTTAGGTTGTAGGAATCAGGTTCGTTCACCAGTTGAAGTACAGAATCCGCGTCAGGAAAGGGAGATGTAGCAGGTGCCGCGATAGGCAGAGCAATCGCGGGCATGGAGGCAAACAGTGAGCGAAGGCGTTTAATGAACGTCATTAGGTAAGCCCTGCGAAGGGCCAATCGGGACAGGTTGGTACTAGAAAAACGGTCATATACCGGCAAATGTGCCCCAATACTACAACCAAGAGCCGATTATAGAGCGTGAAGAATGATAAACGGAATCTCTGGTAAGAACCTTGCGGAACGATGAAAGGTATAAAACAGCTTTGTCGTATGGCGGACGATCGGACATACAACGAGTACGCTACCAATAAATAGACTAGCTGGTTTGGCTGGGCCAGGCTGAGCCGATCAGACATCCTGACGTTGGCTGACCGACTTAACGCTGTAAAAACACCCGTTGCAGGGAGCCCCACAACCGCTTCTTTAAATTTTGGTCGGCTTCGATCGTCGGTAGTGAGTCGGCCATCAGAAACGTGATGCCGAAAAAACGAATAGGCTGGTAGCGGTCCATGGCAATGTCGAGGTTGATGCGGCTGAACGGAACCCCAAACGTGATGAAGTGGTGAATTTTCTTATCCTGAACAAGCTCGGCAAAATCAAGATCGCGGGCACCATGAAGATTCAGCAAGTCGACACCGTCGATATTGAGGTTGACCGCTTTCAGAATTTTCTCCAGAAAGAGCAGATTGCTGGGGTCAAGTTCTTCATCGGCTAGTAACAGCACTTTATGGTTCAACTGGGGCATGCGAACTTGCTGACTAGGTGGGGTAATCGATGGCGTAGTGGGGCGGGGTGCCGCTTCGGGTAAGGGCTCCGGCGTAGCGATTAGGGCGACTGGTTCCGGCTCCGGAATGAGGGCAACCGGACTATCGATTTGGGTAGCCAACGTTACAATCTCTACGGACTGTTTGATCGGAGCCGCAGCCAGTGCATCGAGTTCAGCCAGTAAATCGAGATTGTCAGACAGGGTAGCCACGTCGGTCGGTTCCAACTGGTCGACCGGTTCAACGGGGTGTTCGTTCGCAGGTTCAGGGGCTGTCGATAACCCGCTGTCAACTGTCCACGACTCACCCGCCACCCAGAATAGCTGGTCATTCTGATACAGCGTCTGATAAAAATTTGTTGCTGACATTGGCGGATAAATTAATGACCGGTTTCCACCGTATGCCATTTGACGTTCTTCAATGGTTCGCGCCGACCGTCGAACGGGCGTTCAATGGGACCATAATGTTTGACGAGGTAGGCGAGAATCGGTGGTTCAGATTCGCCCAGATCCCAAAGTTTCTGGGTGCGTTGCATCCATCGGATGCGTTCAATCCATTTGTCCCGCGAAAAATGACTTTGCAGAATCAGCTTGCTGGAGTGACAGGCCGTACACTGCCCCTTCACGAGCGTAAGCTGCTCATCGACTGCCAGACCAGTTTCCGGATCGGTTTTTACCGAATCGATACCCACCGGTCCTATTTGGCTTGCGGACAGGTCCTGACCCTTCGCAAAAAGACCGGAACCTGACTGCGTCGTTGCCAGAAGCAAGAGTGCCAGGGCGATACCTAGCGCGATCAACGTTATCGTTCTGTTCATGTTAGCCAACTTTAACCGCAATTCGATGACAGGCGTTGTTGCAATAGCCTTCGGGATTCCATTGGGGCATGACCATCGGCTGCGAAACGCCCGCATTGTCGGTCGCCCGCGCCCAGATTTCGTAGTAGCCCGGTTTGGGGAGTTTGACCTCGGCTGTCCAGTGTTGCCAGGCCAGTCGGTTTTTGGCCGGTTTCAGGTTCGCTTTCTGCCAGGTCGCGCCGAAATCGTACGAAACGGATACCTCGCTAACCGACCGGTCACCCGCCCACGCATGCCCGCGCAGGGTAAGCGTTTGTTCCTTGGTGAGCATAGCCCCCGTTTGCGGAAACGTAATCAGCGACTTGACGGGCATGGATTCAATAATCCGGAACTGATCTTCGGGTGGATCGACGCCGGGCTCAACCGGATTGATCGGAACTCGGTAGCTCTTGCCCGTCATTTTTGCCCCGTCGTGTACTTTGTTGCGGATAGCAATTGTGTGCAGCCACTTCCCCGACGTAGAGGCCGGCCATCCACCGACAACGAGTCGGAGCGGAGCCCCGTGCACGAGCGGAATGGGCTGCCCGTTCATTGCCCAGGCGATCAGCGTTTCGTCTTCGAGGGCTTTCCGCATTGGTACACCCCGCGATATAACCTCTTTCTTTGGGTCCAGGCTGAGGTGCAGATCTTTTCCGTAATAGCCAATGTAGACGGCATCCTCTTTGATACCTACGTCGGCCAGAATGTCCTTCAACCGAACCCCGGTCCATTCGGCGCAGCCAACGCCCCCGTCAGTCCATTGATTACCCGCCGTTTTGGGGAGATAGCCCGCCCGTCCATTGCCCGCACATTCGAGAACCAGCTGGTAGGTATAGTGCTTAAAGCGTTTCTTTAAGTCATCCAGTTTGTAGGTCTTCGCCTGTTTAACCGATTCACCGTTAATGGTAAGCGTCCAGGTCGTTGGATCGACCGTTGCAGGAGCCAGACCATTGTTGCGAATGAACAGCTTGTCGGCGGGGGTAACAGCGTCGTCCAGCAGGTGGGCGGGCGTTTCCACATTCCAGGGCTTATCGTTCAGCACCACAAGCCCCTTGTTCTTGTCGGCCATTGGATCAACGTCAACGACCAGTGGCAGGTAATGCTGCGGTAGCTTGTCGGCAAACGCAATGTCAGCGCCGATCAAGGTGGTGAGCGTAGCCAGTGAGCTTTTCTTGAGAAAACCCCGGCGGTCAAAAAAGGAATCGGATGGGTTAAGTAGTGCCATTGGCAGGGAACGGGCCAGTTTTAGTACTCAAAATTACACAAAAAAAGCCAGCCCCTGCGTATAGAAAGGGCTGGCAAATCGGAATAGCAGCGGTATGCCGTTCGAGCTAGACCATGCCTACCGCCTGACGATAGATAATGGCTTCACGATCAGGACTGGTCGAAATAAAGCTGATCGGCAGCGCCAGCGATTCTTCCAGGTAGTTGACGT
This sequence comes from Spirosoma agri, assembly GCF_010747415.1. Classification (NCBI taxonomy): domain Bacteria; kingdom Pseudomonadati; phylum Bacteroidota; class Cytophagia; order Cytophagales; family Cytophagaceae; genus Spirosoma; species Spirosoma agri. The sequence goes on from NZ_JAAGNZ010000001.1 coordinate 2,933,975, forward strand.
AAGCCGCCAGTTCAGCCGGCATTTCGTCGAACGAATGAATAGCCGCCAGATCAGTCCGCCAGCCTTTGAACGATTTATAGATCGGCGTAACCTCGGTGTCGCAAAGATCGTAGGGCAAGCGTTCGGTCACTGTACCATCGGGTAGCTGGTAATGCGTACAGACCTGAATCTCGTCGAAGCTGTTCAGGACGTCTACTTTCATCATGACCAGCTGCGTCACGCCATTGATCATGATCGCGTATTTAAGCGCGGGCATGTCGAGCCAGCCGCACCGACGCGGACGACCGGTTGTTGCCCCAAATTCGCGGCCTTCTTTCCGAATCAGCTCACCCGTTTCATTCGACAATTCCGTAGGGAAGGGACCGCTTCCAACCCGTGTGCAGTAGGCTTTGAAGATGCCGAATACCTCACCGATCTGACGCGGGGCGATACCAAGGCCCGTGCAGGCACCAGCCGCCATAGTGTTCGAGGAGGTAACGAAGGGGTAAGAACCAAAATCGATATCGAGTAGTGAGCCCTGCGCTCCTTCGGCCAGCACTTTGCGACCATCGGTCAGCGCCTGGTTGATTTCGTATTCACTGTCGGTCAGTTGGAATTGCATCATGAACTCCACCGCTGCGAAAAATTCCGTTTCCGCCTGTGGCAATACAGAGGCATAATCGAAGCTGTTCTGCTCCAGAATGACTTTATGAATGGCAACCAGTTTTTCGTATTTCTCCTGAAAATTCGGCGACAGAATATCGCCAACGCGTAAACCCTGCCGGGCTACTTTATCCTGATACGTTGGACCGATACCCCGGAGCGTTGACCCGATTTTCGATGCGCCCTTGGCGTGTTCGTAAGCCGCATCCAGCAACCGGTGGGTAGGAATAATGATCGACGCTTTTTTCGAGATCTGAAGGTTTTTCGTTAAAGCCAGATTGTATTTAGCCAGCCCATCGATCTCTTTTTTGAAAACGATAGGGTCCAGAACGACGCCATTGCCGATAATATTCAGGATATCGTCCCGGAATATGCCGGACGGAATCTGATGCAAAACGTGTTTGAATCCGTTGAATTCGAGCGTGTGACCAGCGTTCGGTCCACCCTGAAACCGGGATACAACCTGGTATTGCGGTGCCAGCACGTCCACGATTTTCCCTTTGCCTTCGTCGCCCCACTGGAGGCCTAATAAAACGTCTACCATTATAAAAATGAATTTGAATCTCGCTCGCCTAAGCGTTTGCGGTCAGTAAAGAGAAGGACGGCTGTGGTATGCCCAAATCTGAGTCCATAAGCCGACTCCTTCCAAACAAAATGGTTCAGCTCAACTGGCTGAACGAGGATTAGTAAGACGTATCGGCGCATCCGTTGGCCAGTCGTTTAAACCGATATTGGCACAAGGATTCAAGGAACGGCCAACCGAGCGAAGTACCATACTAATCACAATAATCACGAGCCACTGGCTACCGTCTGGGTACGGCTAACAAACGTACTTGTTGGTCGTACCCGGACAGTAACTAGCCTTCAACGGGAATCTGAATGCCTTGCGCGTCTTTGGGAGTTTGTTGCCTGTTTTCGCAAAGGTCGCGGGCACAGGCTCCATAAAAGATCAGCGAGTGGTGAATGACGTTGAATTTCAGCATATCACCAACCATGCTCTGTATGTTCTGCACCCGTGGATCGCAGAACTCCATGACCTTGTGGCAATCCGTACAGATCAGGTGATCGTGCTGGCGGTAGCCATACGATTTTTCGTACTGGGCCAGATTGCGGCCAAACTGATGTTTGGTCACCAGGTCGCAGTCGACAAGTACATCCAGCGTATTGTAGACGGTTGCCCGGCTCACGCGATAGTTCTTGTTCTTCATCGAGATGTACAACTCATCCACGTCAAAGTGGTCCTGTCGATTGTAGATCTCTTCCAGAATAGCAAATCGTTCCGGCGTTTTCCGCAGCCCCTTGTTCTCTAGGTAAGCTGTAAAAATCGTTCGGGCAGATTCTAAGTTTGATAGTTTCGGCGCAGCCATATCCGTTCCGATTATTGAGAGTGCAAAAATAGAGGTTAAAGTTTATAGTTTGTCGTTCGTCGTTTGTTGTTTGCTCACCATTGGGTAACAATAAACGACGAACACACCCATAAACGGACTCAGGAGTCGAACCGCACGACCTCAAATACGCCCTGCACGCGCTCTAACTTGCGCATCAGGGTTTCGAGGTGGCCGGTGTCATGAACATAAAGCCGGATGTTGCCCTCGAAAATTCCGTCTGTCGAGTCAATCGTCACCGACCGCATGTTGATGTGCAGTTCATTGCTGATCACCCGCGTTACGTCGTTCACCAGACCCACGCGATCCGTTCCGGTGATGCGCAGCCCCGCCAGAAACGCCAGTTCTTTTTGGGAGGTCCATTTCGCCTTGATGATGCGGTTGCCGTGGTTCGACATCAGCTCAACGGCGTTCGGACAGGTCACCCGGTGAATTTTGATACCGTCGTTGATGGTCACAAAGCCAAACACATCGTCGCCCGAAATGGGGTTACAACACTTGGAAAGCGTATAATCGATGCGGTCCATGTCCTCGCCAATTAGGAGCATATCGGCATCAGCCCGTTCGCCGTGAATTTTCTTAAGCTCTTTGGTAAACGACTTTCCGTCCTGAATGGCGTCCGTATTCAGTTTGTTCAGGCGATTTTCCTTCGCTTCCTTGTCGGATTTGAACTTCTTCAGTTCCTGAACATCGATGTGACCTTTACCAACGCGGTAGAAAAAATCGTCGGTCGTTTTTGATCCGAAATAAGCCCGGAGCTGGTTGATGATCTCATTGGACATCTCCGTTCGCAGCACCCGCAGCTTCTTCTGCACCAGATCGCGGCCATCGGTCACAAACCGTTTATTGTCTTCCTTGATCAGATCCTTGATCTTGGTCTTGGCTTTCGAGGTGACCACAAAACGCAGCCAGTCTTCACTCGGTTTCTGCCGATTGGAGGTAATCACCTCGACCTGATCGCCATTTTGCAGCACGTGACTCAGCGGCACCAGCGTATTGTTGACCTTGGCGGCCATGCAGCGCGCGCCAATCTGCGTGTGAATATCGAAGGCGAAATCAAGCGCCGTTGCGCCCCGTTGCAGCACTTTCAGATCCCCTTTGGGCGTGAAGACAAATACTTCTTCACTGTACAGGTTACTCCGGAAATCATCGACAAACTCGATCGCGGCTTTTTTGTCGCCCGAACCCGCCGACTCGATCATATCACGCACCTGACTGATCCAGGCTTCGATGCCCGCGCCGGTTTGTGTGTCGTTTCCTTTATATTTCCAGTGAGCCGCGTACCCTTTTTCGGCAATTTCGTTCATCCGTTCGGTCCGGATCTGCACTTCGACCCACTGGCCCGAGCGACTCATAACGGTGGTATGCAGCGATTCGTAGCCGTTGGTACGGGGGGTGCTGATCCAGTCTTTGAGCCGGTCGGGATTGGGTTTGTAGTGATCGGTAACGATCGAATAAGCCCGCCAACAGGCTGCTTTTTCCTCTTCTGGTGGTACGTTCAGAATGATCCGCACGGCGAACAGATCATAAATTTCCTCGAACGGCTTCTGCGACTTGTTCAGCTTCGTCCAGATCGAATAAATGGACTTGGGACGACCTTTAATAATGTACTTGATCTTCGTCTCGACCAGGTCTTTTTCGATGGGTTCGATGAACCGGCCGATGAACCGATCGCGGGCTACCCGGGTTTCGCGCAATTTCTTGGCGATATCCTTGTAGGCTTCCGGTTCGACGTGTTTCAGATACAGGTCCTCCAGTTCGGATTTGATCGCATACAAACCCAGCCGGTGGGCGAGGGGCGCGTAGATGTAGATCGTCTCGGAGGCAATCTTCAACTGTTTATCGCGGGGCATCGAGTCCAGCGTCCGCATGTTGTGTAACCGGTCGGCGAGTTTGACCAGAATCACCCGAACATCGTCGGAGAGGGTCAGCAGCATTTTGCGGAAATTTTCCGCCTGCTGCGACGTACCATATTCGAAGATTCCTGAAATTTTGGTCAGCCCATCAATGATCCTGGCGACTTTGACGCCAAATCCCCGTTCGATATCGGCGATGGTCGTGTCGGTATCCTCAACCACGTCATGAAGCAGGGCGGCAACGATGCTGGTTGTGCCCAAGCCAATTTCTTCAACCGCAATCTGGGCAACGGCCAGCGGATGGTAGATGTACGGTTCACCCGACCGCCGACGCATATTTTTATGCGCTTCGGCTGACGTGTTAAATGCTTTTTTGATCAGTTTGGCGTCATCGCCCTTTAACATTGGCTTAGCCGCCCGCAGCAGGCGTCGGTAGCGTTTCAGGATTTCCTGACGCTCCAGCGCTAAATCAATGGCAGGTTCGGCAGTGGCATTCATCATGGTTGGCGTCTTTGCAGGTAATGGCCTATCGGTTGTACTCGTACTACCAAGATAACAAAATAATAATCTAAAAATGGCGGAGTATTCACTAAAAATAAATTCTCGCAAAAAATCCTTGGAGAATTAAAATCCTTTCGTACTTTTGCACCTCCAAAAGACGAGTTGACGGGTTTGGCCGATGAAGACAAACCGGGAAGATGGCAACATTAACCGGAGATTCAGCACTAGATGTGTCAACTTCATAAGCCGCGGGCGTGGCGAAATTGGTAGACGTGCCAGACTTAGGATCTGGTGCCGCAAGGCATGGGGGTTCGAGTCCCTCCGCCCGTACTAAGTTTTGAATGAGTGAACGAGTGAATGAGTGAATTGTATTTTGTCGCATTGACTAACATTCGCTCAATCATTCCTTCGCTCATTCTCCATTTTAAACCGATACAAACGTGGATATTACCTTAGAAAAAGCAAGCGACACCAACGCTTCGCTGAAAATTACCCTGACCCCAGCCGACTACAAACCCGAAGTTGATAAGAAACTAAAAGACTATGGTCGTAAGGTTCAGTTGAAAGGTTTCCGCCCCGGCCATGTTCCCGCTTCGCTCGTGCAGAAAATGTACGGTAAAAGCATCCTGGTGGAAGAAATCAACTCGATGCTGAGCAAAACGGTTAGCCAATATATTCGCGAAAACAAGCTTCAGGTCGTTGGTGATCCCGTACCGGATCGCGATAAGGCCGATGCGATCGACTGGGATAACCAGAGCGACTTTGCGTTCAGCTATACGCTCGGTCTGGCGTCGGAGTTTGACATCGACTTCAGTGAACTGCCCAGCGTTACAAAATACGACATTCAGGCCGGCGAAGACGAAATAAACTCGACGATCTCGGATCTGCAACAGCGTTTTCATGCCCACGGTCACGGTGACGAAGTGGCCGACGGCGATACGATTTACGGTGAACTGAAACAGGTCAATGCTCCGGCTGAAGGTGAACCGTTCTCGGCTAAAACTGCTTTCCCGATGAACCAGATGGCTGAAGAAGCAAAAGGTCAGTTCGTTGGCAAGAAAAAAGGCGATGTAGTTACGTTCGTACTGGAAGACGCCTTCCCGGATGAGAAAGCCCGTGCCAATGCAACCGGTGCTCCGAAAGAAGACGTAGCGAACCTGACCGGTGAGTTTACATTCGAGGTCGACGACATTACCCGGAACGAACCGGCTGAAATCAATCAGGAGTTTTTCGATAAAGTACTGGGTGTTGGTGCTGTTGATAACGAGGAGCAGTTCCGCGTCAAGGTGGCTGAGATCATCAAAAGCAACTACGGTCGCGAATCGGATCAGTTGCTGCGGTTAGACATCGAAAAAGCACTGCTCGACACCACGCCGATTCTGTTGCCGGACGAGTTCCTGAAAAACTGGCTGCTGGAAGTAAACGAAGGTAAATTTACGCCCGAGCAGATCGACGAGCAGTACGAAGATTTTACGAAGTCGGTAAAGCTCCAGCTCATCAAAAACAAGATTGCTGACAAAGGTGACATCAAAGTTGAGTTCGAAGAAGTCCTGGACGTAACCCGCCAGATGGTTCGCGAGCAGTTCGGTTTTGCCGGTGGTGAAAATGAAGAGATGAACCAAACCATTGATCGGATCGCCCGGAATTATCTGATGGACGAGAAGAACAACGGACAGAACTACACAAGCACGTTCAACCGGGTTTTTGACGATAAAATCATTGAATATGCAAAAACGCAGTTGACCATCGCATCGCAGGATGTAACGGTTGATGAGTTTAAAGCACTGGTTGAGAATCGTTAATTGACTACTTTTCGTTGCAAAAAGGGCCTGATCGATGATCAGGCCCTTTTTGTTTTCAGGCATTTCGTGAACGGGAGAACACCCAGCCATTGTGTTGAGCTGGAACTGGCCGAATAATTTCGATAAATCAGCCGGGTCGATCAGTATATTTTGGAAAACCTGCCTATTAGTACCTAAAGTCGTTGTTGCGTTTGCCTGTGCCTTTAAACGATTAAGCTTACCTCTTTACCTCATGAAAATAAATTTACTGGTTCTGTTGCTTTTTCCTCTGTTAACTATTGCCCAATCCAAAACCGATCAGCCGGCATCGATAAAAGGGGTACTGATCGACGAGCAAAACAAGCCAATACCCTTTGGGACCGTTTCGTTGCATAAAAAGTCGGATTCGACGCTGGTAACAGGTACGCTGTCGGACGAAACCGGGACGTTCGAACTGCGCAGTAAGCCCGGTACGTTCTGGATGAAAATCAGCGTCGTATCGTACCAGGATCGCCGGATACCGACCGTGCAGGTAGTGGATAAGACGGTCGATTTAGGAAAGCTCGTGCTTAAGACCAGTACCAAACGACTGGATGAGGTGGTCGTAAAAGGTGAGCGAAGCCAGATGGAATTGTCGCTGGACAAACGGATTTTCAATGTTGGTAAAGATCTGGCCAATGCCGGTGGAACCGCCGTCGATATTTTGAGCAACGTGCCGTCGGTAGCGGTCGATGCCGAAGGAAACGTAAGCCTGCGGGGCAGCAACAGCGTGCGGATTTTGATCGATGGAAAACCCTCGGGGCTGGTGAGTCTGCGGGGAGGCAGCGGCTTGCAGCAGTTGCAGGGCAGCAGCATTGAGCGGGTGGAAGTGATTACGAACCCATCGGCCCGCTACGAAGCCGAGGGGATGGGCGGGGTGATCAATATCGTGTTGAAAAAAGAACAGCGGGAGGGCATCAATGGCTCGTTCGATCTGATAACGGGCTATCCCGCCAATTTTGGCCTGGCGGCCAACGTAAACTACCGCCGGAAAAACTTGAACTTCTTTGTCAATTACACGACCTCATACCGGAACACGCCCGGCCGCAGTTCATTGTATCAGGAGTTATACCGGAACGATACGACGTTTATCACGCAACAGAATTCGACCAATCGCCTGGAGGGGCTGAACAATAACGCGCGGGCTGGTCTTGATTACTTCTTCAACCCTAAAAACGTCCTGACGGCTTCGTACACCTACCGACTGAGCAAGGGAAAACGGTATGCCGATATTCTGTACCGGGATTATCAGTTCTCGACCAATAACCTGCGCAGTACGACCCTCCGTACGCAGGATGAAACCGAAACGGAGCCGAACTCAGAATATGCGCTGACGTATAAACGAACGTTCGCCCGCGAAGGCCATGAACTGACTGCCGATGTGCGCTACCTGGACAACTGGGAAAGCTCCGATCAGTATTTCAACCAGCAGACCTACCAGGCCGATGGCATTACGGCCAGTAGCGTGCCAACGCTGCAACGATCGCTCAACGATGAAACGGAAAAACAGTTCCTGGTGCAAATCGATTACATCCGTCCGTTCAGTAAGAACGGGAAAGTGGAAGCGGGACTGCGCAGCAGCTCGCGCGACATGACCAATGATTATTCCGTCACTCAACGGGCCGATAATGGTCTCTACCTCCCCCTGCCGGGCCTCACGAACGATTTTCTGTACGAGGAGCGAATCAATGCCGTCTATGGCATAATCGGCAACAAAACGCGTAAACTGTCCTATCAGGCGGGACTACGGGCCGAGCTGACCGACGTGACGACGACGCTTCGGCAAACCAACGATGTCAATCCGCGCCACTATGCGAACCTGTTCCCGAGCGTGCACGTAACCTACGATCTTCCCCGGCAGCATGCGGTGCAACTGAGCTACAGCCGCCGGATTCGTCGTCCGCAATACAACGATCTGAGCCCGTTTTCGACCTTTAGCGATAACCGGAATTTCTGGAGTGGCAACCCGAACCTGAACCCTGAATTCACGAATGCGTTTGAAATGGGCCACATCAAATACATGAACAAAGGGTCCATCAGTTCGTCGGTTTACTACCGGCATACCACCGACAAAATATTGTCGATCCGGCGGGTCAACGAACAGGGTTATGCTGCGACCCGACCCGAAAATCTGGCCAGCGAACAGTCGTACGGAGCCGAATTTTCCGGTTCATACGCGCTGTCTACCTGGTGGAAACTGGATGGCAGTGTCAACTTTTTCCGGGCTATAACCAATGGGGGTAACCTCGATGTCAACTACCAGAGTGATACCTACAGCTGGTTTACCCGGATGATTTCCCGGTTTACGCTCCCCAGATCGACGGATATTCAGCTACGCGGTAATTACGAAGCCCCCCAGAAAACGCCACAGGGACAACGCAAAGCACTGGCTACACTCGATTTGTCCATTAGCCGGGACCTGTTCAACAACAACGGTACGCTTACCCTGAACGTACTCGATGTGTTCAATTCCCGTCGCTTCCGGTCCGTTACGGAGGGGGAGAATTTTTACGCGGAAAACAGTTCCCAATACCGGGTTCGCCAGTTCAACCTGACCCTGAGCTATCGGCTGCGCCAGGCCAAGAAGAAAGCGAAAGAAGGCGGGGAAGGAGAATTCTAAAAAAGTAGGGACACAACGAGCACCAAAGGAGCGCGATGGTCACAACGATATGTTTCTCCGTGTCCTTTATGCTCGTTGTGTTTTCCTGATTGTTATATTTGCCGCACTGAATATCACAACCGCTCCATATTGCGCCCTGGCGCCAAAATCGTAATCTACGTAAGTAGATCGTTTTGCTGCGCCCCAATCAATCGGTCAGGAACACGTTTCTGACCAAATCCCTACTTTTTAGTTTGCGTTGACGCCCATGAAATTGTGACCTTTCATGACTGGCCGGTATGCTTCGTCGCTTGCCGGTCAGGGTTGTGTTCAACAACGAGGGCCTAATCAATTTTTAACTGTGAATCAACAATGGAACAACATAGCGTAAACAAGGCCATTATTCGTGATTTTTATCGACGCGTGATGGGGCAGGGGGATATGGCTTTCGCCGAGGAAATCATTGCGGACGCGTATATCCAGCATAGCCCGATGGGAAAGCCCGGTAAAGCGGGTCTGTTGGAAGCCCTTGCCGCCTTCAAGCAGATGCCCAAACCCGTGGTTACGTCGAAGCCATTCATGCGGCTGATCGCGGAAGGTGAGTATGTCGTCACGAACATCTGCTTCGACTGGGGTGGGGTGCAGAAGGTGGTTGTTGATCTGTTTCGCTTTCAGCATGGACAGGTTATCGAGCATTGGGATGTGGTGCAGGATCAACCTGAAATTTCCCGGAATGGCCATTCCCGGAATGGTAATTCCCGGAATGGCAATGCTATGATGGACGGACCCGTTGACGCCGATCGTGACGAACCAACCGAACCGAACAAAACCTTGATTGCTGCCTATTATCAGCACATTTGGATTGATCGACAGGTTGATCAGCTGGCTGCGTACGTGGCCGTTGATCTGATTCAGCATGACCCCGACATCGCAAATGGTATAGCAGGTTTGCGGGCGTATCTGCACCAGGAATCCATGGCCATCAAGACGGTACACCGGATCATTGGCGACGGTAACTTCGTTGTTGTTCAGGCAAGCGGTGAGCTAACTGGCAAACCGACCGTGTTCTATGATATCCTGCGATTGAGCGCGGGAAAGATCACTGAACAGTGGCGCGTTCATCAGGCTATACCCGACAAAATGGAACACACAAACGGGATGATCTAACCCTTTTAGTGCATAGAAACGGGCTAAAAAAAACGCCCCGAAAGCACTATGCTTTCGGGGCGTCTGACATTAATGAATGTACTACTGATACTGAATGTACATCGGCTTAGGCGTTAGGGCCAGCACTTCTGCCGGGGTCATAATGCGAGAGCCCGGCTTGCGGAAATCGTTGTCGTAAAACAGTTTGAATCCTGTATACTGAACCGGTTCTTTCTCAATATAAGCGCGGTACGAATCTTTTTTGAGTACCGGCGGGCCCCAGCCATCCATATCCATAACGATCTGAACATTAGGGTCGAGTTTGATATTCTTGTAGTTCTTGATCATGCCCTGCGTAAAGCGGTGAACGACCAGCACCTTGGGGGGAATATTATTTTCTTTCACCACCTTGCTCAGAAACTGTACGGCCTGGTTTACATCGGCGGCATCGTAGCTGCCAATTTTCGTACCCGGTTTCGCACCGGTCACCATCGAAAATTCGGGATCGATACCCAGATGGACGAACGGTAGTTTAAGGTATTTTTCCAGGAACTTCATTTCCGGGCCAAGGGGAGCATGACCTCGCTGAATGTCCAGAAACACGATCGACTTGTGATCGTTGCCCCATTTCAGGACTTTCTTGATCGTTTTATCGGACATCCGCATGCGGTAGCCGCCATCTTTGCCCGGCGCGCCCTGAGCCGATATCGCCACTAAATGCAAGGCAGGCTGGATGGGCGTCGACGGATCGGCTTTCTCCCAGTTCTTGATTTCGCGATCCAGCCGTTCTAACATTTCATCTTTAGGGTATTTTCCCAGAATCCCCATTTTCTTGGAGTGCGGATTCCCGTAATACGCAAAGATACGGTACTTGGGTAGCAGTGCCCCGCTTGGCGCATACGTCATCGAATCGAGCGACGAGTCGCCACTAGATGGTGTGTTAGCGTTTCCTGTCGACGCAGCGGCCGTTGCCGACGCATCCGTTGCCGGTTTTTCGGTTGAATCGGTCTTGGTAGCAGCCGGTTCAGCCGATGCTTCCGCCGTAATTTTGCCGGTTTGAGTTGGACGTTCCTGTTTTGATTCGGAAGAGCAGCCAGTGAGATGGCTAAGAGCCAGCAGTGTTAGAGCGGCCAGGGAAAAACGCATGTTAATCAACTAAGTTAAGAGAAAATTCAAGACACCACGGGTTGGCTGCACAGGGTGCAGTCAGACCTAACAATGCAAGTATAGATGCTTCTTGTAACTTTTCAAAGCAGAAGCTCTCCTAAGCCCTGGCGAATTATTGAAAAATCATCATCTGTTGCATCAACGATTGTTGATGGAATATTGCCGCCGTAGCCACCATCGATCACGATATCGACCTGGTGCTGAAACTTCTCGAAAATCAGTTCCGGGTCGGTCGAATACTCGATTATTTCATCTTCATCGCGGATGGATGTCGTGATAATCGGGTTGCCGAGCAGGTGGACAATCTGGCGGGGAATGCTATTGTCCGGCACCCGAATACCTACCGTTTTCTTGTTGGTATTGAGGAGCTTAGGTACACTGCCGCTTGCTTCCAGAATGAACGTGAAGGGGCCAGGCAAGAGCTTTTTCATCAGCTTGAACGCCTGATTGCTGACCCGCGCGTAATCGGCGATGTGACTTAGGTCATAACAGATGAATGAGAAGTCATTTTTGGTCGGTTTGATCCCCTTGATACGGGCAACCCGTTCGACGGCGCGGGCATTGTGGATGTCGCAGCCCATTCCGTAGATCGTGTCCGTTGGATAGATAATCACCGCCCCATTCCGCAACGCAGTAACGATCGATTCAAGGCGTCGGGGGTCAGGATTTTGAGGATATAGTTTAATAAATTCAGCAGGCATGGGATGTCCGGTTTTCGATTTTTGGGTTCAGTTCGTAAACGTATCCGGATCAATCTCGGGCAACGTCTAACCGAAAACAATAAACTGAAAACTAGCTAAACCAGTTTCACCTGTGGATACGGTGACTGCGGTGACCGACGCCATTTGAGGTAATGACGATACAGGCTATTGATTGGCAGATGAAGGTGGCTAAGGCTCAGAATCAGTGTAGTTAGCACACCCGGCGGTTCTATATACTGCAATAACTGGCCGAACTGGATCGCTAAATCGAACTGTTCGGTGTAAAACGCTTTTCGGATAAGTTTTCGAATACGCTTGGCCAGTGCCTTATAGTCGGAAGGGGCCGTGCAGCGATCGAAGGCTTTGTAACAAACGGCCAGGGACGAACGCAGTAGCTGATTACCCGGCATGATCACCTGCGACTGCATGGAGTCGGCCAGCCGACGCTTCTGCGTTAACACCTCGTCGAGGTAAGCGTAGTGATAGTGCCGTGAAGAGCGCACCCAGAAGTCAAAATCCTCAAAAGAAAGTGTCTCGTCGTACCCACCGAGTTCATTCAGTACATCCCGGCGCATCATCATTGTTGGCGTACAAATAAAATAGGACTCCAGAATGTTTCGGAAGACATCGCCGGAGGGGACTTTGACACGGGTATGACCATGCTCATCGACGGGGTAATGAAGGGCCGTTTCGGTGCCCTGCTCGTCGATGTAAGCTGCATTGGAAAAGACAACGGCGTAAGGACCGGCGAGTTCTTCAAACAGGTCTGCCTGTAGTGAGATCCGGTTTGGCAGGAGCACATCATCAGCCGACAGATCGATAATATAACGACCACCAGCCAGGGCAAGACCCTGATTGAACGCCCGGTTTAAACCGAGATTGGTCGGATTGGGGAGGAAACGCACGGCCGGATGGCGACTCACAAATCGGGTAATGACATCCGCTGACCCATCCGTGCTGCCATTATCGATAACGATCAGTTCGACATTGGGGTAGGTCTGATCAACGACGGACTGGAGGGCCTGCTCGACATAGGCTTCGTGATTATAGCTGGTGCAAATAACGCTCACCCACGGCTTTATCTGATTTAGATAAGGACTCATTGGCAGCGGATTCGATTGGCCAGTAACTGAAATCATACGGGCTGATCAGTTGATAGAACGGCAGAACTAAAAAATTAGACGAAAAGGTTAATTAGACGCTCTACAATACTACAATCCTTTAGTTACCGAATCCGAAATTTTTGAGCAAACGGACTTACGCTGATTGATCGACCGGTGAACTCGTGCAGATGGCCCGGTTCTTCGCCTGAGTCGACCGGCACAGAGAACTGAGGACAGCAACTGTCGTTCGCCGGGGTGCTTCTATAGAGGGGTTAGGGTGAGCAAACGCCACCTTATGTGCTGGGAGTGGCGTTCGTTGTTTTTTCGCTGACATTCGGATTGCGGTCCCCTTCAAGGTCATAGAGGGCAACGTTCATCTCAAAACCGAGAATCAGTAACAGCGAAATCAGGTTGATCCAGATCATTAGCGCAATGAGCGTGCCGATAGAGCCGTAGACCTTATTGTAAGAACCGAAGTTGGATACGTAATACGAGAAGCCAAGGGTCGTCAGCACAATCAGGACCGACGCCGTAACAGCCCCCGGTGTGACGAACGCCCATTTCATCCGGACATCGGGTCCGAAGTGATAGATGACCGAGACAGCCGCCACAAACACCGCAAAGACAATGATATACCGTCCCAGTGCTAAGAGATTAACAAAGATGACGTTGTTTAAAATACCAAAGTGGAGCAGGTAATCGCTGACGATACCGCCAACAATCAGAACAACGATGGCCAGAATAAGGGCAACGGCCAGAATAAAGGTCAGACCGATGGCAACGGCTCTCACCTTGAAAAAGCCCCGCCTGTCCTGCGTTTCATTGGAGGAGTTGAACGCATTCATGAGGGCAACAACGCCACTGGTCGCTGAATAAAGAGCCAGAATAAAACCAAATGAAAGAACACCCCCCCGCGGACGGCTAATGATGTCGCGGATCGTTGTCTCGACCGAACTGAACGTGTCACCCGGTAACACCTCCGTCAGGAACCCCATAATCTGGTCTTCCAGCTTGGGGACGGGGATGTACGGGATTAATGTAAATAGAAAAATAACCGTGGGAAAAACCGACAAAATCAGGCTGTACGATACCGACGCTGCCCGCTCACTTGTATCATTCTCCGTAATCTTTACCCCCATCTTTTTTAGAAACTCATACCAGCTCCGCTTCGAATTAAATGGTTTATGTTCGCGGAGCCATACGCGCGTACCGCGCAACGCTTCTAAGCTCAATAGTTTTTCGATCATACAGGAGTCGGTGTGTAGTGACGCGGCAAATCAACCGGAAATACGATCCGCACTGGTTGATTAACAGGCTAATTTACCGACTGATTGACCGTTTCTTAACCGGTTACTCAAAAAAAGGTTTTGTGATCGCTACTAAATCATCCGGAGCCCGGCACGGGCGGCCTGTGTCCGATTTAAGAAAAATAAGCGTGGTTTCGCCCGTATTCAGGAGTTGACCATCCTGATTGAAAATTTCGTATCGGAACAGGATACGGGTATTGGGTAACTGCGGAACGGTAACCCGTATGGTGAGCAGGTCGTCGTATTTGGCGGGCCGGATAAAGCGCGAACACATGTCGTAGACGGGCATGCCGATACCCCGCGCTTCGATCGATTTATAGTCTATGCCCAGCTGCCTGAGCGCTTCAACCCGCCCGACCTCGTAAAAACGCGCATAATTGCCGTAATAAACGATACCCATCTGGTCCGTGTCATGATAACGAACGCGAATACCCGTAACATCGTGAATAAGCATGGAGAGCTGGCTTTATGAAACAAACTAAAAGGTAAGGTAATTAGTAATTATATAAATTACCAAATAGTTTACCTTTTAGTTACCTAAAAGGCTATTTCATAATCTTCATACGGGTCAGTGCCTGCTGGTACAAGCGAGCATTTGCCAGATGCTCTGACAGCGTTTTCGAAAACGTATGATAGCCGTTGAAGCTGGCGTTAACGACAAAATAGAGGTAATCGTGTTGCTCGGCATTCAGAACGGCATCGATCGTGGCGGGGGCTGGCAGATTGATAGGCCCCGGTGGCAAACCGGTATACCGATAGGTGTTGTAGGGCGAATCGACGGCTAACTGACGGTTCAGTAAGCGCCGGATGCCGAAATCGCGCAGGGCAAAAATAACCGTTGGATCGGCTTCGAGCTTGATGCCTTGTTTAAGCCGGTTCAGATAAACACCCGCCACGCGCGGCTGCTCGTCACGCTTGTTGGTTTCGGCGGCTACGATAGAGGCCAGCACCTGCGTTTGCGTCTGAGTCAACCCCAGTGCTTTGGCTTTCGCCTGACGCTCGGGTGTCCAGAATTTTTTGTATTCGGCACCCATCCGCTCCAGAAAGGCTTCGGGTTTTATGGTCCAGAAGAATTCGTAGGTATTGGGTAGAAATAAACAGACGATGGTCGTGGTGTCGAACCCGAACTTTTCGCACGTGGCCGGGTCATTGAGCAGGCTGCCGAGGGCTTTGGGCCCAAATTCGAATTTACTGCCCAGTCGTTGAATCAGGTCGCTCTTCATACGAACGGTATTGAACGTAACCGGCATAGCATCCTGATCACCGCTGCGGAGTTTGACTAGGGCCGCCCGGTTCCCCATACGCGGTTTGATCTCATAACGACCTTCTTTAACTCGCTCCGGGTACTTCATCAGCTTGGCCAGGAACCGGAATGACATTTCATCATTAAGGACATCATGCGTTTTGAGCGTATCCATAACCGATTCAAACGTGGCACCCCTCGGAATAAGCAGCGCGAATGTTTTGTCGTTCTCTCGCACCTGAAGATTCGGACTTTTAAAAATCTGCCAGAAGTAAAACGTGAACGTCGTCAGCAGGATTGAAACGGTGAGAAACAGGCCAATTTTGAGGTTACGCGACATAAAAAATAAACAAGTTAGGCTTTACGGCTAATCCAAGTCGCCGTTTTTGTCCTTTTGGGCGGCAAGTTACTATAAAAAAGAAAATCCGGTGGCAGAAGCGTAGCAGAATAAACGGGCGTATCAGGCCATGCGTTGAGTAATTGTCAGGATTATTCCTGGAACATAACCTAGTCGAAAAGCAATCCTTAATCTATTGTAATTTGTATGCTAAATGAGTATAATATTAATAATAAATAATTTGGAAGTGTAATATGTAAAATTAGGATTTATTGTAATGTGTTATTATGCCTAAATAACAAATAGATTACCTAAAAAGAAATAAATTTTCAAGGAATAATTACTAAACATAGCGGAGGATTTCTAAGTATTTTTAACAGGTAGTTAATCGCCGTTTAATTACGAATTAACGAGTGCCCTGCTACTTGCGGCCCTTATCACACGCTCTTTTCCCGGTGTAAGTTCTTGTTCATTATGAAGTACCGTAAAATCACTGAAAAATTAATAGCCGTATTGCTGGTGAGTTGGTCGATGGTTGCGCCAAAAGGGTTGGCCCAGTCAGCCGGTGCTGCGCCTGATACATTACGCCAGACGTTACCCCAGCTTGAGCAGCAGTTTCTGGAGCGAAATTTCCAGTTGCTGGCCCAGCGTTACCAGATCAGCGCGGCCGAAGCGAATGTGATTCAGGCCGGGTTGCGCTACAATCCCAACGTACAATTTCAAACCAACTTCTTCAATCCGCAAACGGGTAAATTCTTTCAGTACGGTCAGAACTCGGCAGCTGACGTGGCCAATAGCCAGTTCAACAAAGGAGGGATGACCATTCAGGTACAGCAACTGCTGATGCTGGCCGGCAAACGCAGCAAGTTGGTTGCGGTGGCCGAAAGTAATCGGGCGCTGGCGAACCTGGCTTTCCGTGATGTGCTGCGCACGTTGCGCTTTCAACTCCATGCCACATACGCCAATCTATTCTACGACCTTCAGGCGTTAGAACTACTCCAGCAGGAGCAAAGTCGGCAGCAGCAGCTGATTGAATCGTACCGGATCGCTCAGCGCACCGGTGGTGTCGCGCCCTACGAGGTGACCCGACTGGAAGCCGCCCTGCGGGATCTGAAAGCATCCATCGCCGACTACCGGACGCAGATCGCCGATGAACAGGCAACCCTGCGCGTACTGCTTCGGCAGGTCGGTAACCAGTTTATTTTGCCCACCGAGGTGCCCGTGGTAACGCCCCCCTTGCCACCGATCAGCGTCGCCATCGATTCGGCCCTGCACAATCGCCCCGACGCGGGTATTGCGCAGGAGCAAACGACCTATGCCCAGCGGAGCCTGAGTCTGGAAAAAGCCCGTCGGACCCCCGATCTGCTGGTGGGTTTCACGTTCGACAAATACGGGAACGCCTTTAATAATTTTACGGGTCTGTATACCGCGATGGACCTGCCCATTCGAAACCGCAACCAGGGCGCGATCAAAGCGGCTGAACTGAGCGTCAAAAGTGCACAGGCCGGGCTCGATAATCAGCAAACGATCGTACAGAGCGATGTCCTGAACGCCTACGATAAGCTGAGTACGTACTATGACCAGTTCAACACGCTGCCCGCCGACTATATCAACCGGTTGCAGAATATTTCGGTCGAAGCAACGCGCAGCTACAACGCCCGCACCATTGGTCTGCTGGACTACCTGGACAAAATCCGGACCTACCAGCAAGCCCAGCTTAACCTGATCAATCTGCGCAACAACCTGTTTCAGTCGCAGCAACTGCTCAACTTCACCACGGCCACCCGATTCTTTTAGATTCTAATCTCGTCAATTTATGAAATCATTGCTTTGTATAGCAGCCGCTGGCCTGTTCGTGGCGGCTTGTGGGCACAAAAATACCGAGGAAAAAGTACCAACGTCTGCCGCCGACTCATCCAGTAGTTACCTGACTGACTCGGTCCGGCGTATGAACCCGGAAGATGAACTAACCCTGAACGGGACGGTGACCTTCGATCAGGATAACGTGGTGCGCGTGTTTCCGCTGGTGAGCGGAAACGTCGAAAAAACAACGGCATCGCTGGGGGCTTACGTCCAGAAGGGGCAGGACCTGGCGGTAATTCGCTCGGGGGACATTTCGAACTATACTAATGACTACCAGGCGGACAAGTCCGATCTGGACGTTGCCAAACAGACCTTCAAAAACGTCGAAGCGCAGTTTAAAGCAGGCTTTGCTTCCCAAACGGATTACCTGACCGCCCAAAGCAACCTGAAAAAGGCACAGGACGAACTGGGGAAATCCACGAATATCCTTCGCGTATACGGCGGTAGTACAGCCGGAACGGGGCAGCCCTATTTCACCGTGAAAGCACCCATCACGGGCTTTATCGTGGAGAAGAACGTGAATACCGGTCAGGATTTGCGGGCCGATAATCAGGACCCCCTGTATACGATTTCCAGCCTGCAAAAAATCTGGGTGCTGGCCAATGTATACGAGCAGGACATTCCGGAAATCAAGCAGAATCAGGCTGTCGATATTCAGGTGCTGGCCTATCCCGACAAAACGTTCAAGGGGGTAATCAGCAATGTCAGTAGCGTACTCGATGAGCAGGCGCGGGTGCTGAAAGTGCGGATTGTACTCGATAACAAAGAGGGTTTGCTCAAGCCCGACATGTTCGCGACGATCCACGTTCACTTGCCAAACGCGGGCACATCGGGTACGGGTCCGGCGCTGGCCGTGGCGCAGAAAGCCGTCGTGTTCGACCGGGACCACTACTACGTTATTGTGCAGACCGCCCCCAACAAATACGACGCCAGAGAGGTGAAGGTGGTGAAGAACACGACCCGTTATGCCTTCGTGGAGGGCGGAAATCTCAAACCCGGTGATGTCGTCGTGACGGAAGGTAGCTTGCTGTTATACAACGATTTGACTGATTAATTCATGAATAAATTCATTCGCGGCCTGATCAGCTTTGCCCTGACCAATCGGCTCACTATATTCTTTACGATTGGCCTCATTGTTGTGGCCGGCGTGGTTAGCTTCCTGAATACACCCGTAGAGACGTTCCCTGACGTTACCAACACCAACGTCATTGTTATCACGCAATGGCCGGGGCGGTCGGCGGAAGAGGTCGAACGGTTTGTCACGCTACCGCTCGAAACTGAACTGAATTCCGTGCCTCGCAAAAGCACATTACGGTCGGTGTCGCTCTTTGGCCTGTCAGTGGTGACGATGATTTTTGAGGACGGGGTCGATAACTTCACCGCTCAGACCAACGTAGCTAACCGCATTGCCGGTGTCGATCTGCCCGATGGGGTATCGGCGGAGATCGAACCGCCCTACGGACCAACCGGCGAAATCTACCGCTTTACGCTTGAAAGCAAGACGAAGGACATCACCGAGCTGAAGACCCTTCAGGATTGGGTCATCGAACGGCAGATCAAAAGTGTACCTGGTATTGCCGATGTGGTGAGTTTCGGCGGCAAGGTAAAAACCATCGAGGTGAGCCTGAACCCGACGCTGTTGGCCAATTACGGGTTCACCGCGCTGGATGTCGATCAGGCGATTCAGCAGAGCAACATCAACGTTGGCGGGGATGTTATCAAACAGGGCAACCAGGCGCTGGTGGTGCGGGGTATCGGGCTACTGACCAAACCCGAGGATGTGGCCGGAATCATCATCGATAACGTCAACGGGGCTCCCGTTCGGGTGCGCGACGTAGCGACGGTGCGTGAGTCGTTTCAACCGCGACTGGGTATTGTGGGCCGCGACAAGCAGGACGACGTGGTGGAGTGTATCGTGGTAATGCGGAAGGGCGAGAATCCCAACGACGTTATTCCGGCCCTGAAAGCGAAGATCGACGAGCTGAACAACCAGATTCTGCCCAAAGACGTGCGCATCAAAACGTTCTACGACCGCACGACGCTCAACAACTACACCCTGCATACCGTGGGTGAAAACGTGGGTATGGGTATTTTCCTGGTCACGGTGATCCTGTTGGTTTTCCTGGCCGACTGGCGCACGACCGTAACCGTTGCCATCGTAATTCCGCTGGCGTTATTGTTCGCCTTTATCTGTCTGCGTCTGCGCGGTATGACGGCTAACCTGTTGAGTATCGGGGCATTGGATTTTGGCATTATTATCGACGGAGCCGTCGTCATGGTCGAGGGGATCTTCGTGATGCTGGCCGTACGAGCCGAGAAATTGGGCATGACCAAGTTTAACGGGCGGGCCAAACTAAGCTGGCTGACCAATACCGCAACGGAACTGGGTAAATCCATTTTCACCTCCAAGCTCATCATTATTACCGCGTTGCTGCCTATTTTTAGCTTCCAGAAAGTAGAAGGGAAGCTGTTCAGTCCGCTGGCCTGGACCATTGGCTTTGCGCTGCTGGGTTCGCTGATCGTCAGCCTGACGCTGATTCCGTTGCTGTGCAGCATTCTGTTGAAAAAGAACGTGCGGGAGCGGCATAACCCGATTGTCGAAGGGCTCGAAAAAGGCTACGTTCCGGCGCTGGCCTGGGCGATCCGGAAACCGCGCACCATCATCGGCATTGCGCTCGGCGGACTGGCGTTCGCGCTCTATCTGTTCATGTTTCACATCGGTTCCGAGTTTTTGCCGCAGCTCAACGAAGGGTCCATTTATGTTCGGGCCAGTTTGCCGTATTCGGTCTCGCTCGATGAAAGCTACGCCTACACCCGCAAATTCAGAGCGGTTTTCGATGAGTTTCCGGAGGTGCGGGGTGTCATTTCGCAAACGGGCCGACCCAACGACGGCACGGACCCCACCGGATTCTTCAACAACGAATTTTTCGTCGATCTGTACCCGAAAGAAGAGTGGAAGCGGAACGTGACCAAGGACGAACTGGTGGCGGAGATGCAGCAGAAACTCGCCCGGTTCAAAGGCGTTTCCTTTAACTTTTCGCAGCCCATTTCGGACAACGTCGAAGAAGCCGTGTCGGGGGTGAAAGGCTCGATGGCGATCAAGATAGTTGGGCAGGACCTAAACGTACTCGACCGGGAAGCCACGCAGGTATTCAACGTGATGAAAACGATTCCGGGCGTCAGTGACCTGGGCGTCTTCCGGAACCTGGGCCAGCCGGAATTTCGGATTCAGCTCGATCAGCAGAAAATGGCGTTGTATAACGTGCCCACCGATGTGGCGCAGTCGGTCATTGAAACGGCTATCGGTGGCAAGACCGTAACGCAATACTACGAAGGCGAGCGCCGGTTCGATATTAAGGTTCGGTACGACGAACGGTTCCGGTATTCGCCCCAACTGATTGAGAACCTGTTAGTGCCGACGCGTTCCGGCAGCAAAATTCCGCTCAAAGAGCTGGCTGACATCGGTACGCGCTCTGGACCGGCGTTTATTTACCGGGAGAACAACGCCCGATTCATTGCCATCAAATTCTCCGTACGGGGCCGTGATCTGGGTAGTACCATTGCCGAGGCTCAGCAGAAAGTAGGCCAGCGGGTGAAACTGCCCGACGGCTTTCAGATGCGCTGGGCGGGTGAGTTTGAGAACCAGACGCGGGCCGAACGGCAGCTGTCGATTGTGGTGCCGATCAGTATCACGATCATCTTCCTCATTCTGCTTTTCACGTTCGGCAGTGCGCTGGATGCTACGCTGATTATCCTGAACGTGCCCTTCGCACTGATTGGCGGTATTCTGGCGCTCTGGCTGACGGGTATCAACTTCAGTATCTCGGCGGGGGTTGGTTTTATCTGCCTGTTCGGTGTTTCGGTACAGGATGGGGTTATTCTGATCAACCGATTCAAAGAAAATCTGCATAATAAGATACCGCTTGTGCAGGCGGTGCGCGAAGGGGCGCAGACGCGGGTTCGCCCCGTTGTGATGACCGCCCTGATGGCGTCGCTGGGTCTGCTGCCGGCTGCGCTGAGTACGGGGATTGGTTCGGAAACGCAGAAACCGCTAGCGATCGTGATGATTGGTGGCCTGATGACCTGTACCGTGCTGTCGCTGCTGATTCTGCCCGTCACCTATGAGTTGATTCACAAAGGCCGTGCCTGGCGCAAAGAGAAAAAAGCCGCGCAGGCCGCCAGCGAATCGACATCGTAAGCATACCGCGTTGAGCGGGTGGGCACTGGTAATTGTCGGTAGACGATTAATTTGCTGTGAATACATTCCCGGTGGGTGAAACAATTGTGTTTCGCCCACTATTTTTATGTCTGTATCGTACTCATCCCAACTAAAGAGAAGCTGGTTTGGCTAAGCCAGACAATCCGTTCAGGCTACCGTACTTATGTAGAGTAATATGAAACAGCTACGCTTATTTCTTTTCCTGCTCGCGCTGACGGGTGCGTGTCGTTCACGGGTCGACAGTCCCCGCGAGATGAACTCGACCAGCCTGCTTCGGCAGAAAGCCATTGACGAAATTCGTGAAGCCGACCAGCGATTCAGCGTGATGTCCGAAAAACAGGGAATGGCGAAAGCGTTTACGGCTTATGCCGCCGACGACGTGATCCGGATGAATGACGGGGCTGCGCCAACGGTTGGGTTCGATTCGTTGCGGGTACAGATGAGTCGGTTGCCCGCCAAAGGACCCGTGCTGACCTGGCAGGTGCTGAAGGCCGATGCCGCTCATTCGGGGGAGTTGGGATACACGTTTGGCCAATGGACGCTGACCAGAAAAGATGGAAAAGGAGCTTTGAACGCACAGTATGGCGTTTACGTCACCGTCTGGAAACGCCAGCGAAACGGCCAGTGGCGGTTTGTGCTGGATGGCGGCAACACCACGCCCGAGCCAAAATAAAGGCGGTGTTTTAGGGTTCGGTACGCATGGTTCAGGAGAACCGGCTACCTTTGCTGTACCCAACAACAAATAGCCGACTTGTCCATTACCCGTTCCATTGTAGACCGTCAAACCTCGGGCGGCACTTCCCTGTACTCGCTCTCGTTCTGGTTACTGTGCGCCAGTAACTTTCTGTTTTCGGCCAGCTTTCAGATGATGATCCCTGAGCTACCCGATTACCTGACGAAACTGGGTGGGCGGGAATATGTGGGTCTTATCATTGCGCTGTTTACTTTCACGGCGGGCGTTTCGCGTCCATTCAGCGGAAAAATCACGGATACAGTCGGCCGTGTTCCCGTCATGGCCTTCGGGTCGATTGTCTGCTTTTTCTGTGGCTTTTTATATCCGTATCTCATCACGGTCTGGGGCTTCCTGGCCCTTCGGCTCATCCATGGTTTCTCGACGGGAACAAAGCCGACGGCTACCTCGGCCTACGTTGCTGATGTGGTTCCGGCCAATCGCAGGGGCGAGGCTATGGGAACATTGGGCCTGTTTACAGCCATCGGTATGTCGCTGGGTCCCGCCATTGGGAGCTGGTTAGCTGATGACTACTCCATGAATGTTATGTTCTGGACGTCATCCGCCTTTGCGTTACTATCCATTCTTATCCTGCTTCAACTGCCCGAAACGCTGGTTACTAAACAGCCCTTTCGGTTTAGGTTACTGCGCCTGAAAAAGGAGGAAATTTTTGATAAGCAGGCGTTGCCGCCGTTCATCGTTCTGCTGCTGCAATCGTTTTCATCGGGCGTGATATTGACGGTCATTTCGACGGTGAGTTCGTCGCTTGGTATTGCCAACAAAGGCTTGTTTTTTACGGTCTATACCATTGCCTCGCTTGGCGTTCGGCTGCTGTTCAGCAAAACATCGGATCGGTACGGACGAGTCCCGATTCTGTTCATCTCCACGGTTGTGCTGGCCTTTTCGATGGTCCTGTTGACGCTCACTGATCCACTGGACAGCCATGCGCTCATCTGGTTCTGGACGGCCGCTATTTTTTACGGCATGTCGTGGGGGATGAACTCTCCAACCATCCAGGCCTGGACCGCCGATCTGAGCGACGAAAAGACCCGTGGACGCGCTATGGCGACCATGTATATTGCCCTTGAAGCTGGTATTGGTCTGGGGGCGGTGGTGTCGGGGTGGTTGCTCAATCACCTGGTGGGGGAAGCGGGAATCGACGCGTCGTTTATCGTGTCGGGCGGACTAGCCTTGGTTGCCGTCCTGTATCTGGGCTGGTTCTGGCGCCAACGGCAAAAGACCGGCCATCGCCCTATGAGCGAAGCTGACGAAATGGCGCTAGTCGATGGGGAACCATGATCGACGCAATTGAACCCAAAATCCGGCCTTTGGTGGATGCCCTGAACGCTTCGGGTCTCGTTCGCACGTTCTCCAGTTGTGAGGGACATTTCAATCCCGATGAACAGACAATCGTGGACCGAAATCGGGCTGACGTGCGGTTCGTACCCGCCGATGGTGTTTCACCCAGCGAGGTGGAGGCATTTTTGGCGACTATTCTAGCGCGTTTCAAGCGTCAGCATGGCCTGATTCCCGTTCATGTGCTGGGTTACCAACTGTACACGCCCATTGATGAGGAAACCGTTGAACAGACATTCGTTCTGGAACTTCGCCCATTCAATCGCTTTGATCCACCCGACCGCAAACGGGCTGATACGGACCACGCCATTGGGCAACTGGTGCGCATTGTCGTCGCGTAACTGACCCGTTTACCCTCACCGCCCGGCCCTCCCCGCAACGGCAGGCCGCCCAAAACAGGAGAGGGGCTACATGATGCAAAAAAGTCGTTTTGTCGTGAGGGGACAGGGTATCGAAAAAAAAGCCCCCTCTCCCGTTTCGGGCGGTCCGCCGTTGTGGGAGAGGGGTTGAGGTTGGGGAGGTCGGCAGGCAGCACCCACTACAAAATATATTGGCTCAAATCGCGGTTCTGGACCAGGCCGTTTAGTTTTTCGTTGACCAGCTCCTTCGTAACCACGACGTGCGCATTGGCACCGATTACGTCTGGAATATCGAACATGAAGTCATTCATCAGATGGCTGAGTACGGTTTGCAACCGCCGGGCACCGATATTTTCAACTTCCGCATTCACTTCGAATGCAATGTGGGCCAGCTCGCGAAGGGCATCATCCTGAAACGTCAGCTCGACCTGTTCAGCGGCTAGCATAGCTACGTATTGCTTGGTCAGGGCGTTTTTGGGCTCCTTCAGAATGTGGTAGAAATCATCTTCCGACAAACTTTGCAACTCCACCCGAATTGGGAAACGGCCCTGCAATTCCGGAATTAGATCGCTGGGTTTGGTTACGTGAAACGCACCAGCCGCGATAAACAGGATGTGATCGGTATGGATAACACCATACTTGGTATTCACCGCACTACCTTCCACGATCGGCAGTAAATCGCGCTGAACGCCCTCGCGGCTAACATCCGGCCCACCACCACCGTTGCCGGAGCGGGACGAAGCAACTTTGTCGATCTCGTCGATGAAAATGATCCCGGCATCTTCGGCTTTTCGGATCGCTTCTTCCTTCACTTCGTCCATATCGATCAGCTTGGCGGCTTCTTCTTCCAGCAGAATCGTGCGGGCTTCGGCGATGGTCACTTTACGTTTTTTGCCGCGTTTAGGCATCATACCGCCGATCATTTCCTGAATGTTCATCATGGAAAGATCGTCGACAGCACCACCCATAACACCAATATTCGGAGTCTGGCTTTGCTGAACGTCGATATCAATTTTCCGGTCGTCCATTTCGCCGGAGCGGATTTTCTCGCGGAATCGTTCGCGGGTGCGCTCATTCAATTCGGCGTCAGCGTCTTTCCCGTCGGTCTCGGAACCCACCTGACCCAGGACTGGCTTCACGGGCGGAATCAAAATGTCCAGAATAGCGTCCTCTGCGAGTTGCTGCGCCTTTACCTGAACCGCTTCTTTCTTGGCCGCACGCACCATATTGACCGACTGCTCGACCAGGTCGCGTACCATGCTTTCGACATCGCGACCGACGTAGCCGACTTCCGTAAACTTCGAGGCTTCGACCTTAATGAACGGTGCATCCGCAATCTTAGCGAGTCGTCGGGCAATTTCGGTCTTACCGACGCCCGTTGCCCCAATCATCAGAATATTGTTGGGCGTGATCTCGCGCTGCATGTCGGCGGTGCTGTTCATGCGACGCCAGCGATTACGCAGGGCAATGGCCACGTTGCGCTTGGCATCATTCTGGCCGATAATGTACTGGTCTAACTCTGCAACAATTTGCCGAGGTGTAAGGTCTTTGAGTATTTCAGTCATCGAAAAAACGGAGTAGCTTCTGCAACCCCGTCAAAGAAACACAGGAAACGCGAAAATGTGCGAAAGACACGTGATTTTTTGGGAATCGTGCCGTTTGGGCCGTGAGCGGCACGATTCGGTTTCGCACGCTGCCCGCCCCATAGCCATGAGCTTATCAAATTCGATCAAAAACGACTTGACTGGCGCTCGCGCTACTTGACGAACCGGTCCAGGTCGATACGCATGGACAACTGACTGGTTCCGGCGGTAGGCACCGATGAAAAACGGGCGTAGGTGAGCTGGAAGCCCCGCGCCTGCACCGAAGCGCCGAATGAAATACCCGCGCCCCCGCTGCCCGTCGTCAGTTTGCCTTCCTGCCGTTTCTGATGATTGTAGCCAACCAGCAGATGCACGTACCGGCTGACGAGCAGTTCGGCCCCAACGCTCAAATGGCGGGCAATCTTTTCCGGTACGCTCGTCGTCTGCGGAATAAGGTTGCCATTCAGATCATACCGGACAGTCAGGTTGGGGTCGTTGTAGCTAATGTCGAACCGTTGGAGATGATGAGCCGTCACCGTTAACCGGATGGGGGCGTGTCTGGGTTTGACCGTCAACCCGGCCTGCAAATCGAAGGGCAGATCCGCATCGGCCGGACCATAATTTTTGAGTAAATACCCGACGTTTTTAGCGACCAGGCCAATGGTTAATTCCTGTTTGGGGTGCCGCCAGACCCCGCCCAGATCGGCCAGAATCCCGAAGGCTGAATACGTCTCGATGCTTGATCCAACGGCCTTAATCGTAGCGCCCAGCGTAAAATTGCCTTCCGTGCGGGCGTGGGTCAGGCTCAGGGCGTAGTCGTTGGCGGAGAAGGTGCCCAATGAGTTGCCCGCCGGGTCGGTGAGGTCAAACTGACCGTAGCTGAGGTATTGCAAACCCGCAGCCCAGCGGGAATGCCGGTCCGGTTCTTTTGACCCAAAAGGCAATCCGTATTGCAGGGTGTAATACTTAGCCGCGGCCAGATATGGCATCAGGCTGATCGCCAGTTGGTTGTCGTTGATGGAGTCGGCCAGGGCGGGGTTGTTGAGGTGATAGGCACCATCCGGTTGTGTCGCCGTTGCCACCTGCCCGCCCAGCGCGGCAACCCGGGCGTGTGTTGGCAGGTCCAGGAATGAAAAAACGCGCTGTCCACCGAGCGTCTGAGCCCCGGCCCAGCGGGAAAGAAAAAGTAAGACAATCAGTCCCAGGAAACGGTTCCGCACAGATCGAACGACTAGTGATTTCGACAAATGTCGGCGAAAAAGCCTGAAAGCTCAATAGCCTGATTCGAATCGGCCATAGGTAAAAACGAATGCAGGTTTATTCCACGGACAAACGCAATCTAACCCGTAGGATTCGGGAAGAAAATTTAACTTTGCCTGATTCGCTTTCGCTAAGACCAACCCTCATGCAGACTGAAACCCGACCCGACCCTGACTTTTCATCGACCGCAGACCCTACCAAAACCAATATACTGGCCCAAAAGCACGCGGAAGCTGAACTTGGTGGCGGCCAGAAGCGCATCGACGCGCAACACGCAAAAGGGAAGCTCACGGCTCGTGAACGCATTGCTCTGCTTGTCGATGAAGGATCGTTCGAAGAAATCGGCAAGTTCGTCATGCACCGGACCCGCGATTTTGGCCTCGACAAAGAACATTATCTCGGTGATGGGGTCGTCACGGGGTATGGTACGGTCAATGGGCGGCTAACCTACGTTTTCGCCCAGGATTTTACGGTCTTTGGCGGTGCGCTGTCAGAAACACACGCCGAGAAGATTTGTAAACTCATGGATCTGGCGCTGCAAAATGGCGCTCCCCTGATCGGATTGAACGACTCCGGTGGTGCCCGTATTCAGGAGGGAGTACTGTCGCTGGCGGGGTATGCCGATATTTTCTACCGAAACACCAAGGCTTCGGGCGTAATTCCGCAACTATCGGCCATTATGGGCCCCTGCGCAGGTGGTGCTGTATACAGTCCGGCGATCACCGATTTTATTTTCATGGTCGAGCATACGAGCTATATGTTCGTGACCGGCCCGAACGTGGTCAAGACCGTTACGCACGAAACCGTTACCGCCGAAGAACTGGGCGGAGCCAGCACCCACAGCACCAAATCGGGTGTTACGCACTTCGCCTGTGCGAACGAACTGGCTTGTATTCAGGATATTAAGCGACTCCTTAGCTATATTCCGCAGAATTGCGAAGATGATCCCGCGCTGCTTCCCTACGAGGCACAGGATGAGTCACGACCGGGGCTGAACACGATCATTCCCGGCAATCCGAACCAGCCTTACGACATGCGCGACGTAATCGAGGAACTGGTCGATACCGCTAGTTTTATGGAAGTGCATAAAAACTACGCCGAAAATATTGTTGTTGGTTTTGCCCGGATCGGGGGGCGCAGCATTGGCGTCGTTGGCAACCAGCCCTCGGTGCTGGCGGGCGTACTCGACATCAACGCCAGTACTAAAGCGGCCCGTTTTGTGCGGTTCTGCGATTGCTTTAACGTGCCGCTGCTGGTGCTCGAAGACGTTCCCGGCTTTTTGCCCGGTACCGATCAGGAGTGGAATGGCATTATTACGAACGGAGCCAAGTTGCTGTTCGCTTTTTGCGAAGCTACCGTTCCCCGCGTCACGGTCATTACGCGTAAAGCCTACGGCGGTGCCTACGACGTCATGAACTCGAAGCATATCGGTGCCGACCTTAACTACGCCTGGCCTACCGCCGAAATCGCCGTTATGGGAGCCAGCGGGGCCGCCGAAATTATATTCAAACGCGAAATTGCGGAAGCCGAAGACCCGCAGGCCAAACTTCAGGAGAAAGTGCAGGAATACACTGAGAAGTTTGCCAACCCGTACCGGGCTGCGCATCGGGGCTACATCGACGAAGTGATCAGGCCCGATCAGACGCGCCAGAAATTGATCCGGGCGTTTGGTATGCTGGAAAACAAGGTAGCCGCCATGCCAAAGAAAAAACACGGCAACATTCCATTGTAATCTGGGTAGTGCGAACGGTCGGCCGTTGCCGTGGGAATCCGCATTCGTCTTGATTTAGATTCAGGGACTTGGGTAGTGCGGGTGGTCGGCCGTTGCTGTGGGAACCCGCACTACCTAAATTCAGGGCCAGTCAATGAAGCCGCAGGCACAAATGCACTTAACGAAACTTTTTGCATCTTTGTGTAAGAACCTTCACCAAGTTGCAAACACGTATGGCCAATCAATCCACCAAAGACCCCGGTAGCTTACTGAAAACCGTGCTGATCGGTCTGTTGATTATTTTTAGCCTAGCGCTGGTCGTTGGCACACTGTCCGTCGTTTTCCCGTAAGCGTCAGCTATCCAGTACCGATAAAAGTACCGCACACGCTTCCCGAATTTGCTCGTCCGTGATGATCAGCGGTGGGGCAATGCGCATCGAGTTGTTACAAAACAGGAACCAGTCGGTGATGACGCCCTTGTCAATGGCCCGGTCAATAACGGGTTTCAACACATCAAACGACGCAAATTCAACGGCCAGCATCAATCCTTTGCCCCGTACTTCCCGAATGGCGGGATGCTTTAGCAACTGCCGGAACAACTGGCCTTTCGCTTCGGCGGCTTCGTGAAGTTTCTCCTCTTTAATCACCGTTAGGGTTGCCAGCGAGGCTGCGCACGACACCGGATGACCGCCAAACGTGGTGATATGGCCCAGAATCGGGTTGTTTTTGAGTACGCTCATCACCGCTTCTGAGCTGATAAACGCACCGATCGGCATCCCGCCCCCCATGCCTTTCGCACACAGCAGGATATCGGGTACAGCCCCGACGGCTTCGAAGGCCCAGAATGTGCCCGTCCGTCCGAAACCGGTCTGAATTTCGTCAAACACCAGTAACGCGCCAACATCCGTGCATCGTTGGCGAACCGCCTGTAAGTAAGCGGCATCGTGAACCCGAATCCCCGCTTCGCCCCCGATCACTTCCATGATGACAGCTGCCGTTCGTGTGGTAATTTTCTCGATGTCAGCCCAATGGCCGGGGTGTATATGCCGTATATCGGGCAGAAGGGGTCGGTAATTACGCTTAAAATTTTCGTCACCCGACAGCGACAGCGCGCCCTGCGTTGAACCGTGGTACGCGTTAAAACAGCTTATGATCTCGGTCCGGCCCGTAAAGCGTTTGGCTACTTTCATCGCTCCCTCAACGGCCTCCGTCCCCGAATTGGTGAAGTAAACCGAATCCAGACCGGTGGGCAACGTTTCCGACAGAGCATGGGCCAGCAACGTTTGCGGGGTTTGTACGTACTCCCCGTAGACCATCAGGTGGAGGTATTTATCCAGCTGGTTCTGAATCGCTTCCAATACGCGCGGATGCCGGTGGCCGACGTTACTGACGCCAATACCCGAAATCAGGTCCATGTACGGTTTGCCCGCCGTTGAATAAATAAATACACCTTCTGAACGCTCGATTTCCAACCCTAACGGGAAATCGGAGGTCTGTGCTATGTGCTGAAAAAATAACTGTCGGTGTGTCACCGTTTGCATACTACTATAAACGTTAAGCCTCTTCATCCTAACACCCCGGATCATGAAAACAGTTCTTCTCCTGCTGACACTTTTCCCGGCGATCTGTTGGGCACAACGGGTCAAAATTACGGCTGAAGACATGGCCCGTAAACAATCGTTTCTGCTGCTGCGCGACGGTTCGGTGGTTCGCGGGCAGCTCATTCGCCAGGATAGTCTGCTGATCACCGTCCGGAAAGCTGGTGGTGACCTGACCTTTATTGAATCGGATCAGTTGATTGGTGTTATGCCTATTCGACCCCGCCCGGTCAACCAAACCCCGACAACGGCGCTGTATTCGGTCTTTGTGTTTAAAGACAGCTCACGGATAGAAGGCCGCTTTGTTCGGAAAGATAGCACGATGATTACGGTGCGAAAGCGGAATGGGCAACTCACGTATTTTGAGCCGGAACTGCTCGATCACGTCGATTCGGTACGGATCGGGACCCGGCTGCCTATCGATTCGGCGCGGCTGTTCAAAAATCGGTTCTCTCCCTGGCTGCTGGTTGGCCAAACGGCCTACAATCCCGAAAAAGGGCGCTTTTATTACCGGAACACCTGGCTCTTGGTGAACGAGTTTCAGTACGGGATTACCCGTTTCTGGAGCGTTGGTGCCAGTTTTGTAGCACCACTCCCGTGGTTGGGTTATTCCGGAATCGAATCGATCCGCAATCCTGTGTTGAACCGAATGCGGTTGACATCGAAGCTAAGTGCGCCAATCGGTCAGGCGTTGCGGGCGGGACTTAACGTAACTTACCAGCCGTCTACGAACCGCGACTTTTATCGTCCGGGTGTGTGGACGTTTCAGGCATTGGCTTCCATCGGGAACAGCCAGCGGAATGTTACCATCGGCTACGGACTTGTAAACCGGGGAAGCCAGCGGGTATATGAGTACTGGTCGTCGGCGTATCCTACCCCCTTTACCGATCAGCGCGTGCCCGATCAGTCGTTTATGACCGTGGGTGTTGTCCAAAAAGTATTACCGGGTCTGACGTTGCTGAGCGACAACCGGATTAACCTGGGGAAAAACTATTACGGCTATGACGACAACGGCGAACGCGCCACGGTATCGTTTGCTTTTCGGCTCGATCGTCGTCGTCACGCCTTCGATCTTGGCGTTTACGGGTTTCTCTATCGAAACAATTATTACTGGGACGGCAAAATGGTCCGGTTCTACCCATACATCGGCTACAACCTGATCTTTGGTAGTAAATAGAGGCTTCACGGTGCTTGATACGCCGTATCTCCAAGATACGGCGTATCAAGCACCGTGAAGCCTCAGTAAATAGGGTGTTATGATAAATGGGTAGATGGTCTACTACGATTCAGACCATCTACCCATTTATCATAACACCCTACTAATCAACAATCACTTTTCAAAAAAGCAGACCGTTCCGCCAACCCAGTCGAAGTCTTTATTGAACCGAACGCCGATCATTTCACCCCGGCTCAGACGGCTCAAATTCGTGAGCAGCGTTGGTTTTGCATCGCCTTTTGGCCAGATAAACAACATCCGGATTTCGGCCTTGATGAGCCCGTCGGGTGCCTGAACAACTGGTTCGTACTTGACTTTCCGCTGGATCAGATAACCGGTTCGTTGATCCGCAGGAATCGCGTCGAGATCAGCCGCTGTAATGTGCAGTTTAACGCCACTGCCCGCAAAGGAGAACAGGGGTTTCAGCACGTAGTTCTCCAGATCCGCCGGATACTCAGTCAGGTCAGACAGGAAATAACTGGCTGGTACATAGGGACTTTTTATGAAAGGTAATGTGTATTTACTGATCCGGAAAAACCAGTTCGGGTGCCCAACCCATTCCACATCGACATCATCGGTGAGGTGAAAGTCGGTCTGAAGATCAGGAAAGTTCTGTAAATCATCGAAAATCAGGCGGTTATAAATTCGCTTGATCCGGATTAATTGGCCATCTTTTTCGTAAAACAACTGCCGACCCTCTTTTTTTATCTTCGTCAGGCAAACGGGCGCAACGCCGAGATACCGTTCGGTTACAGCAAAATCGACGCGTGTTTTCTGCTTTTCCGGGTAAATTTCCAGCAGGATAACCTCGTCCGGATGGCAGTCGCCGACGATCATCTGCCGGAGCCGATCCAGATACTCGTCATTCGTGGAGACGGTAAATAGATGAGACAGCTGATCCGGTATCGGGAATGCGGCCCGGAATTGGTCGGCCAGGTAGGGCTGAAACGCGTATAAAGACGGGAATCCCTGTAATTCGATGAGTTGTGGGGTTAGCTCCATGTTTTCATCGGTGCAGACCGCAAAATCGACCGCGAGAAATTGCGTGTGGTCATCCTCATTGGGTACTCGCTGACCCTCCGGAATGGCCTGTTCCGTCAGGGTTTTAAAGTCGTCGCGCGTGATGACATCCACGATCGCATCGCACGCGGACAGCAATTTATCGGTTAAGATTTTTGGAACAAAAACGGGCGTCTCGGCCACGCGGAAATCCAGTTGACCGGGCAGGTCCGTATCGATTTTGTCCAAAAAAGCCCGGTAACGTTCCGGGCTGAAGGCTTGATTGTAGGCTTGGCGAACTGACTGAATCATAGTTCTTTTTAAACAGAATGACAGATTTTACCTGGACCTGAACGAGTCATTTTCTGACAGGATCTTCCGTATTTACGTTGAGAAAAGTGCCGCCATGTAGCGACTCGCAAGCCAGAAAATCCTGTCAGACCCCTTAATTCAGTTCGACAAATTGATCGGAGAGCGACAGGGCCGCAATGGCCTGACGCAGAAAACCGGGGAGAATAACGGACTCCGTTAGCGCAATTTTGTCCGGGTCCTGCAAATAGGCGACCATTTCGTCGTATTTCTCCTGTCCGAAGTTGGTTACGATCTGATTCCGTTTCTCATCGGTCAGGAAGTAGCGCAACATACCCTCGTTGTCCGCTTCGGGATGAAACTGAGTACCCACAATTTCGGGTGAAAAACGAATGGCCATAACGGCGCGGTCGAGCGGCACGTGGGGCCGGATTTTCTCCAGGCACAGAATCGACGCACCCATCTCGTTCATGCGATCCAGGTTGGGTTCGGTGATCTGATAATCTCGCGAATCAACCGCGTAGAACGGTTCGGGTAACCCCTGGAAAACGGCATCTGCACAGCCATCGTCCGTCTGGTGAATGGGGAAAATGCCGAATGACGTTGATTTGCGTTTGCTGAGAAAGCCTAATTCCAGATGCCGGACGGTTAGCTGGAATGAATGACAGATCAGGAACACGAACTTCTTGCGATCGTTTTTCCGGTTCCAGGCAAATAGCTGGTCGATCAGGTTGAAATACGGTTTTTCCCACGCTTCCTCAGAGGCCAGCGGGCTGCCCGGTCCCCCGGACGAAATATAAATATCGTAATCCAGACCGGGAATTTCAGTACCCGCCCGAACGTTAAACACATCGAAAGCCAGTTCGGCCTGGTCGTTGCCCTGGACGCTTCGGATAAGATGCAGAATACAACGCATGCCTTCGTTGGCGTGGTTGTTATTCATGTCCAGTACGGCGATTTTTGTTAAGCTCATAGTGATAGGTTGCGATAGGTTGACGCAGACCGTTCAGGAAAAAACTAGTTTATGCCAAAAGAAGTTTCCTCAACTATGTAATCGACGACCCGCTTGAGGTCGTTGTGTTGTTGGAAAACAGCGAGTTGGCGGTCTGCGCCCGTGCCCATTTCCAGGATTTTTAGCACGTATTCGCATTCCGCCCGGCTGCCTAGTTCGTCAACCACATCGTCGATAAAGCTGAGTAATTCGTGGATCAGATGATGGGTTGGCACTTCTTCCTGCTTGCCGAAATCAATGAGTTTCCCCTCAATGCCGTAGCGAGCGGCCCGCCATTTGTTCTCGTTGATCAGTATCCGACGGTAGGGCCGGAAATTCAAATTCTGTTTGTGCAGCTTGTAAATTTTAGCAACCAGCGCCTGCATGATCGCGGCCAGACAGATCGTTTCGTCGATCCGCATCGGCACGTCGCAAATCCGAAACTCAATGGTGTCGAAGAAGGGGTGCAGCCGAATATCCCACCATATCTTTTTGCCATTGTCGATGCAGTTGGTCTTCACGAGCAGCGCGATGTACTCATCATATTCGGCCGCCGACGAGAAATAATCGGGAATGCCCGTGCGGGGAAACTTGTCGAACACCTTCGACCGGTACGATTTGAAGCCCGTGTTGCGACCCCGCCAGAACGGTGAATTGGTTGAGAGCGCGTACACATGGGGAAGAAAGTAACGCACGGCGTTCATGATCTGAATACCTTCGTTCCGGTTTTCGATGCCCACGTGCACGTGCAGACCAAATATGAGGTTGGACCGGGCAACATCACGCAGTTCATCAATAAGCCGGTCGTACCGCTCGTTGGGCGTGATGAGCTGTTCCTGCCAGTCCGAAAACGGGTGCGTACCGGCCGCAGCAATCTTCAGGTTCTGCTTATCAGCCAGCTCAATGATCATTTTGCGGAGGTACGTTACCTCTTGGCGCGCATCCTGAATGTTATGACAGATGTTGGTGCCTACTTCAACAACGGCCTGGTGCATCTCCGCTTTTACGCGTTCCTGAAGAACGATTTGTCCACCATCAACAATCTTTGACATGTGGGAGCGTAACTCGCCGGTTGCAGGATCAATCGTTTGAAATTCTTCTTCGATTCCGAGAGTAAATACGGGCATTAGCGAAAGGGGTTAATATCAATGGGTTAGTCTTGCTGCGTAAAAATGAGTCTTTTGGTGCGTTGAGCTGCGGACCGTTAAATAATCGACTAGGAGGTAATATACTGGTTTTTTATAAACTCAAAGCGCGAACGATGGTTTTTCATGATGAACGCAAAATAAACAATAACCGAACATGCGAACGCCGAACGAAAAAAAATTGATTGCCAAATACTGGTGGATGGGTGGCAGTGGAGCGATGCTCCTGGGCAGCGGACTGGCCGTGTTGCTGCACGGATCAAAAATGAAGGAAGTCAACGAAGATCCTTGGTTTTGGGTGAGTACGGGCGGGTTTGCCCTCATCATGTCAGGGCTGAGCTTCATTGGCGATGCCAACCGATTCCGCACGATGGCTGATGTATTACAGGAACTGGATCGACGGGAGAAATTGCCCAAACACTGATGAGTACGACGAACAGCTAGGGGAGCCGTACCAATGTTCGGGTGGCAGTGGGCGACTGCCGGAAGCCCAGTTCGAAGAAATTGTCAACCGTCAGTAAATCACCTTTTCGATCGATCGCATAATCCGCGCTTAGCGATGAACTAGATAGCATGCTTCGAACAAAAATTCGGTTTCCCTGCACCTGGTAGCTATAAATGCCGCTGCCAATTTTGGGAAGCAGATCACCGGTAGCGTTTCGTTCTTTACCCCGGTTTACGGTAAGCCAGTCGGGTAGGGGAGACCCCGTGTGGTCGATATTGAAACTGAGTGTGTCCTGCCGCATTGTTCGTTCGACCCATCGACCCGTAAGGGTGTCCGGCGAAACGGGATCGGACTGCTGGCAGGCTGCACTTACCAGCACGAGGCATAGGAGAAGACGAGAACGCATGGTCAGGTGGTTGGTTTCTGGTAATGAGTCCATTGACAGGCAGCGGGTTGGAAGCGATCCGCTACTTTTTAAGCTGCTCGAACCAGTCCAGCGACCGGCGCATAAACAAGACCTCCGTTGGTACGTGCGAGCCACTGGGAATAGCTACCAAATGGAGGTTTGCTGATCCACGCTGCCGCATGGCGGTATACGTTTGCTGGGACGTGAGAAACGGAATGATTTCGTCCTGCTGACTATGAATAAGCTGGGTCGCGGTGGCGGTGTGCCAGGTCGTCAGGTCATTATCGGCTAGCGCTTTTCCGAAGGGTGACAACGGGTTACGCACGTCAGCCCGAAACTCGTCCGTACACAGTTGATCAAAACTGGCCGTAATTGACCGGGTGCTGTCGAGCGACTGCGTAATCTGCTCCGCATAAGGCGCTTTGAAGTAGTAACTGACGGGTTTGTTCAGGCCATAAATACGGTTGTAACTTAGGGTTTCCCAGGCATAGATGTAGTTGGCAATCCCGCCCACGGTTGTATTCTGCGTCACGTACCGGAAAAAGTCGGACATGGCATAGG
This sequence comes from Spirosoma agri, assembly GCF_010747415.1. Lineage (NCBI taxonomy): Bacteria > Pseudomonadati > Bacteroidota > Cytophagia > Cytophagales > Cytophagaceae > Spirosoma > Spirosoma agri. The sequence continues at coordinate 2,970,533 of NZ_JAAGNZ010000001.1, forward strand.
GACCCGCTCCGCAGCTCGACCCGCTCAAGGGAAGCTCCTGGCCGTATTTTTCTTCCAGCAGTTGCTGAGCCGACAGCGTAGCAAAACCGCCTTCGGAATAGCCCGCCAAAAATAACTGATTGGTCCACGGAACACCTTTCTGGGCCAGAAAAGCCTTCGTTGCCAGCATCATATCGACCGTTGCCTGGGCGAGTGTCTGGCGGTGCTCGTAGTTGTGCGGAACGTGATCGGCTGCACCATAGCCGATGTAATCCGGACAGGCAACGATGTAGCCGTGGGTAGCAAAGTAGAGGGGATACGAAAAGCTGGCTGCGCCAAAGTTAGTCCCCGAAGGTACTTCTGTATTCGAAAAAGCCGTGGGATGCTGAAAGCTGAGGAGCGGGTACCGGTTACTGGTCGAGTCGAGCTGGTTGGGCAGGTAGACAATGCCCGATGCGGTGATGGTTGTCCCATCCGTGAGCGTTGTCTGGTAAACGATCCGATTTACGCTTACTTGATAATCAGCCGGTTGATAGGTAAGGGAGTCGTTGGTTGATGTGAGCAGCCGGAGAACCGCGTTCGTATAGAAAACAAGTTGACTGGAACTGATCAAGACGGGTTTGGGCGGGGTTGACGGTGGGCTACAGGCTGAGAAAACGAACAAACAACCGAAAACGAACGCGACTAATAACTTTTTTTTCATGTACTCGACTACAATGGACTATCAATAAGTGCAACTACCCATACGCCCGCAAAGCCATAGCGGTGTATGGCTTTGCGGGCGAGCATTGATGGCTTGGCTTGGTTACTCCTTCGTTTTCTTACCTTTCTTTGGTTTTTCTTCGGCTACGGCAGCCTTCGGTGTTTTGGTTGCCTTCGGGGCTTCAGCCTTTGCTTCCGTTGAGGGTACAGCGACGGGTCCGGCAATAGACCCCCGGACGAACGTACCCCAGGTCAGATTGTCCTTACCCGTTTGGGCCTTCTGGGCGCGATCGATAGCCATGGTCGCGGCTGCTTCGACAACCCAGTCAAAATTTTCCTGACCAACCGAATGAATGTCGGCATCGGGAGCCGGATTGCAGAAATCAATGGCAATGGGGATACCGTCACGAACCGCAAATTCGACCGTGTTAAAGTCGTAACCCAGGCCATGATTCAGTTTGAGCACGTACTCGGTCATTTTCTTGAGCAGTTTCTTGCCCGCGTCGCCGGTCGTCTGCATCTCGGCGGCATACCGCAGGTGATGCGGGTTGCGCGGTTCATACGGCATGATGCGCACCTCTTTGCCGCCAATGCAATAGCACCGGAAATAATCCGTAAAGTCGATTGCTTCCTGATAGAGCATCACCAGTTGACCGGTTTCGTCGTAGGCTTTGAACATCTGATCGGGATTATCCACTTTATACACGCTTTTCCAGCCACCGCCCGCGTGGGGTTTCATGAACGCGGGAAAGCCAATATGGTTGAAGATTGCGTCCCAGTCCATGTTTTGCAGATTGCGGAACGAATTATGATTCGTATCGTCGGGGCGCTCTTTGGAAGGCAGCAGAATCGTTTTCGGAACCGGAACACCCAGTTGTACGGCCAGTGCGTTGTTAAAAAACTTCTCGTCGGCGCTCCACCAGAATGGGTTGTTGACAACGGCAGTACCCGTTAAGGCTGCGTTTTTGAGAAACGCTTTATAGAAGGGTACATCCTGCGAGATACGGTCGATGATGACCGCATAATCGGTGGGAACACTCTGTTCCACCTGATCGATACGAACAAATTCCGCGGGAAATTTGCTTTGTTTCTCATTGACACGGTCGACAAAAGCTTGCGGAAATGTGTTTTCCTGGCCGAATAAAATACCAATCTTAGTTTTCTTGCTCATAATCAGTTAGTTAGGTTCAATTGGCGTGATGAGAGTACAACAGTGGCAAACCAAATGGTTGAATCTGTGCTCTTTAGGAGGGTAAACTTACGTAGTTTCCCGATTGTTCTTACAGGTTCGATCAAAATCAGTGCTGGTTTTCAACCGGCATATTCCCCGTGCGTGTCGTCTACCGCAAGGCCAGCAAGGAGCATCTTGGTGGTCTGGCCAGCGCGAACGTAAGGCTCTGGTTCAGTACCCGCCCGAAGCAACTGCCGACAACTGCTTACAGAATAGGGACAAATTCTACCAGTTTCAGGTCATCCACGATCCAGCTGCGTAACTGTTTTGTAGGTTTAGGGCAGTCTGTAACCAAATCCATCAATCATCCATAACCATGAACGCACGTCTCGCTCTTTTTCTGACTTTCTGCCTGCTGGCCGGGGGACTGGTCTCCTGTTTTGATCATCGCTTTCCCGATATCACACCCGGCTCAACACCCGCTCGGTTACGCGTAAAATCGTTGACGGAGGAACTGGCCAATAACGTCGTGCGCATCACCGCGTTCCGGTACGATCCACAGGGCCGACTCAGCTCCCTGGTTAGCTTCCAGCCGCCCGATAGCAGCATGGTGACCATTTACTACAGTAACTTTCGCTATGATGCACAGAATCGACTCATCCAACTTCAACGCATAGCGGTCCCCTCCCCCCGTCCCGCTGGCGGAGTTGTCAGTGGCCCCGTCGAGAACTACGCGTATGCGTACAATGGAGCCGGGCAGGTATCCAGTATTGCCTACACGAATGGCTTGACCTGGTCCTATACCTACAACAGTGATAACCGGTTAGCTTCCGCTTCTGCGGTGTATAGCCATCCTCGCTTCAGCATTAGGGGAAATCTTCAGTTTACGTTCACGGGCAAAAACCTGACCCAAACCATCGGCGGAACCGGCATTACCTATCAGGGAATGCCACCCGGGACCAGTGTGGGCTTTCCCGGCGTACATAGCGCCGATTATACGCACGATGATAAGATAAATCCGTTCTACGGCTTATTTGTCATTCCTTCGGCGGCCAGTGGCTTTGTCAACATTTTATCCGGCCCATCGACACCCGGCGCGCTGTTCGGCGGCACGGACAGTGTGCTGACACTGAGCCAGAATAATGTACTCACTGAAACACCCCCTTCGGGCTACACAGCCGAAACGATCAGGTATCAGTATCAGTATAATGCTGCGAACCTGCCCACTGAGCGTACCAAGGTTACGACTTTCCCCAATAGTTCGTCGACCACAGATGTGCTGCGCTTTGACTACGAGTCCTATTGATCGCCAGTAACCTCCCGGTCGTCATCTACTAGAATCACCCGGCAAAAACCCGGCCTTGATCCGATCAAATCAGGGCCGGGTTTTTGCCGGGTGGGTCAGACGGTCAAGGTGCCCGCTATAGATACCTCCGTTCCTACATTTAGGTAAGTGTACACAAACAATGTTTTCCTTTTCCCGTTGATTCGACATGTCACAAACCGTGGCTTATTCGCCAAGTTGCTCAGAACGAGAGCATAACTTCCGGATGGTCAGTCAGTACCGGCTTGTTTTTTCAACGGGATTATGGATATTGATCCACAGAGTAAGCTCGAACAAACCGTTGCCAGCTGGTTGCAAGCGCTGGAGCAATTGCACCATTGGTACGGGAAGCTGGATACCGTGATAACGTCGCTCCAGTCCGTCGAATACCGCCCAGTCACCAGCCCCCTTGTTCGGTCAACGTGCTGGTCGCTTGCCCGGCTCGAGCACTTGCAGACTGACGTATACCAGCTGATGGTTAGACTGGAAGCTCAACCCTGGACCGAACAGGTACAACCAATTTTTGCGCTGATTACGCTACTGGCTGACGATACAAAACGCATTGCTTACTGGACTGCCATTATCCGTCAGGCGTTGCAGTCCAATACGGCGGGAAGTGCTTAGGCGATGACCGGTAGGGCAGAAATTTATTAACCTGGCTGGTGAAAAGATAGCCCGCTATGGGTATCCCGATCGCCCAAAAACTGCATTGATGTAGGGCAATTGAACCGGTCAAACGGTATGCGAGCCAGCCAATTGCCAGATTCGTTGCCGTTAACCCGTCGTTAGAAAGCGCTAGCCGTTAAATCTGACTCAGGTAGCGTGGGAATTGGTCTTTCCAGACCGGCCAGTCGTGATTACCCCAGGGCGATACATCGAGTTGGTGACGGATTCCTTTCCGGCTCAGAATGCCCGACATGGTGTAATTATCGTCTTTGCAGAAATCATATTCCGATGTTCCCAGCACGATGTTCATGTGGTAAAACTCGTTGTTCTGCGCATTGGGTAAAAAGTCGGGTGGATTGTTATAATAGACATTCTCATCGTAATACCCACCGAGAAACGACCGAATATTGAAAGCTGCGCCCATTGTCAGCAAATGGCCTACCTGCTCGGGATGGCGAAACGCAAAATTCAGCGCGTGGTAGCCACCGAACGATGCACCGGATACGCCGATCTTCTTGACGTTACACTCCCGCTGAATGCCCGGTACCAGTTCCTCGTGCAGAAAGCGATCGTAGAGAACGTGGTTCCAGATGCGGGTGCCGGGGTGCAGGTGCTTGGCGTACCAGCTATCCCGGTCGATACTGCCGATACAGTATAACTTTACTTTGCCCGTTTCCACAAACCAGCGGGCCGTATCGGTCAGGCCAAAATCTTTGTACTCGTAATAATGCCCCATGGAGGTTGGGAACAGGATGACGGGATACCCCCAGTTGCCGTAAACCAGCATCTCAATATCGCGACCGAGGTGGTGAGAGTACCATTTTCGATAATCTTGCTGCACCGTACTAGTTGTTTAGAAGTGACCTGTTTTTCGGGTGAAAAATAGAGTAAATAGCTCGTATCGACAAAAATAGACCGCCGTAAGCAGAAAAAATCCCTACTTTGCACGTTGTGATCCCATTACTCCTGACATTTTTTGCGCTTATGGCTGTTCATTTTCCGGCCTCTTCTCCTGCCGAGTCACCTACCGTAACGCTTCGTCCCGATGATTCGTTAGTGTCTGTTCCACTCCGCCGTTCGGTTCGACTGGACATTATCCTACCACCTGATTACGAGTCGTCCGATCGAACCTATCCCGTGCTGTACCTGAACGACGGCCAGGATCTGGCTAAGCTTCGACTGACCAGTGTGCTGGATTCACTCTACCAGAAACAGGCTATCCAGCCTTTTGTGCTGGTAGCCATTTATGCCGGCGATCGGATCCAGGAATATGGCACCGCAGCCCGCGCCGATTACATGAACCGGGGGAGCAAAGCCGGGTTGTACACCGATTTTGTGCTGACCGAATTGTTACCGTACATAAAAAAACGCTACCGGGTCAGTAGTGAACCCACCCAATCGGTCTTTGCTGGTTTTTCGCTGGGTGGATTATCCGCTTTTGACATCGTCTTTCATCATCCCGATAAATTCAGTCGGGCAGGTGTATTTTCGGGTTCGTTCTGGTGGCGGAGCAAAAGCACGGAAGACGGTTACCGCGACGAAACCGACCGCATCATGCACGATCTTGTTCGTAAAGGCGGGCATCACCAGAGTTTGAAATTCTGGTTCGAGACCGGTACCGAAGACGAAACCAGCGATCGGAACAACAACGGCATTATCGATTCCATCGAAGACACGACCGACCTGATCGATGAACTGGTTAAAAAAGGATACCGCTGGCATCGCACCGCTAGCCAGGAAACAGACATCCGGTACGTCGAGATCGTCGGGGGTAAACATAACCAGGACACCTGGAGCCAGATCATGCCCGATTTTCTGACGTGGGCGTTCGGCAAGTCGTGAATAAGTAACTGATCAGATCGGCTAACTAGTGAAATTATACCGGTAATGAAGTATCTATTGACGCTACTGATGGGGGCACTGGTCGTTTCACTGGCCTGTAAAAGTCCGGATGGGATCGTATTAACCAAGTCCGCAGCAAAACGAAAGCTGGTATGGGCTGATGAGTTCGATAAAGCGGGCCTTCCTGACTCGACGAAATGGGCGTATGAGGTGGGTGGTAACGGCTGGGGCAACAACGAGCGCCAGTTTTATACGGCCAGACGCCTTGACAATGCACGGGTCGAAAATGGAAAACTGGTCATCGAAGCCAGAAAAGAACCATTCCAGGGCAAGGACTATACGTCGGCCCGATTAGTGACGCAGGGAAAAACGACCTGGACATACGGTCGAATCGAAGCAAAAGCCAAGCTTCCCGCCGGACGGGGCACCTGGCCTGCTATCTGGATGCTGGGCAAGGCGAGTGCAACGACTGGCTGGCCGATGTGCGGTGAGATTGACATCATGGAACACGTGGGATTTGACGAGGGCGTCATTCACGGCACCGTCCATACGGAAGCGTACAACCACGCGAAAAAAACGGAAAAGGGCAAGGCTGTTACGATCAGTGATGTAACGACCGCGTTTCATCTATATGCCATCGAATGGACGGCTGACCAGATTGATTTTTTCGTCGATGACCAGAAATACTATAGTGTCCGGAAAGCCGATCTTGGCGCTGCCGAAGCGCAATGGCCGTTCGATCAGCCTTTTTTCCTGATCCTGAACGTGGCCGTTGGGGGCAATTGGGGTGGTCAGAAAGGCGTTGACGAAACCATCTGGCCACGGCGTATGGACGTGGAGTATGTCCGCGTGTATCAGTAAAGCGGAGCACGCAGTTGTACTTCCATATCGCCAGCTTCGTCGCCATCAACGGGGTCAGTCGCTGTTGTGTAAATACGCTAGCGTGGCACGCTACACCTTCTCTGAGAAATCCCCACTGAAAGGGAGCAAACCAGGGTATGGCTTTACCCCATCAAACGTGCAGACGGGCGAACAGACAGGAATCACACTCGTCGCAGCTTTCCCAATACCTGATTGTATTCAGCGATAAATGCGTGACCAGCCCGGTTCTGATCGTAGATGTACTGGCGAATCAGCTCACTGGAGCTAGTGTCGGTACTGGTTGGCGAAGCACTTGGGACAATTGTTCGTAGCAACGCTTCCGCTGTAGCCGCCGATCGACAATTGGCTGTAATCGTGGCTTCGAGTCGTTGTTTTTCCTGAAGCAACTGATTCAGAGTGTGCTGATTCATAAAGGTGTGGGTTGAATTCGTGTAAAGGACAACGATTACTTCATCAGATTTGGGTGTAAGCCTACCCCTTACGGACAAAGCGTACTGCACTTGTTTACTACTCGTATACTTAATGTGCTTCCAGATTAGTTAAACGGACAAATACGCTCTGAAATTAACCGTATTACTACGTAAAAACTCGCTATTTCATCCATACCGTTAACGGGTGAGGCTACCCATCGGTCTGATCCAAAAGCTGAATTCACGCTGATTATGGGCGCTGAGGGACTACGTGATTGATCGATTATCCGGTAATGCCTTGGATTTTTCTGGTAGCGGAAGTGAGATCGAGTGCGAAAAATCGGGTAGATTCGAGTCCGTACGATCAATTGGTAGTGAATGTGTCTGGTGTTTTGTGCCGATGACACGGCCTCATTGATCGACGTTTTTTTACGTAGAATACGCCCAGTTCAGGCGTTCCGGTCAAGCAGAGATCGCAGGCATACCGCTGTATAAACCAGGGTCAGAAAGGCAGAAGAAAAGCCCTAAACGCCAAAAACCCGCCTTTAGGGCGGGTTTCGTGCTGGACTCACGTAGAGTCTGAGTAGCGGGGAGCAGGATCGAACTGCCGACCTTAGGGTTATGAATCCTACGCTCTAACCATCTGAGCTACCCCGCCGGGATTGATTCCACAAAAGTACGAAAAAATTGGCCTGACGCAAAAAAGTGCGTTGACTTTCGCAAAAAAAATCGTTTACCTTTGCTCAGACGGGGTTGCTTGATTCCATCGATTTGGTTCTAACGAACTGACATTCCGATTTATAGTCCCCATTCCTTTTCCTAACGAAGTACTATGGAAAAAATTAAATTCGTTGCCGAATACGAACTCCGGGCATCCCCCAAAATGCTGTTTCCTTACATTAGCACGGCCTCTGGCTTATCGCAGTGGTTTGCTAACAAGGTGAACACGATGCCAGAGCAACGGTTCGATTTTCAATGGGACAACGAGAGTCACATCGCCCGCCAGGTATCGATGCGCCAGAATAAAGGTGTTCGCTTCGAGTTTCTAGAAACCGCTGAGAACGGATCAGATAACAACTATGTCGATTTTCGGGTCGATCAATCCGAACTTACCCAGTCAACCTTCCTCCGCATAACCGATTACTCCTCGACCACGGACGAAGACGAACTCCAGGATCTTTGGGACGGCCTGATGGATAAGCTAAAGGAAATTGTGGGTAGTTAATAGTTGTTAATTAACGATCGACAAATGAACTCCACAGGTGGTCCCGATTGTATACTATACGGGGTCATGGGGTAATCGCCTGGCTGTTTTCTGGTACATTCGGGACCGCTCAGGCGGTACAGTAGAATGAAAAAAATAGATAAGTTAGTACTCGGCTCGTTCTGGGGGCCGTTTGTTCTCACACTGGGCGTCGTTATCTTTATCTTTCTGATGCGGCTCCTGATGTTCTACATCGACGAGTTCGTTTCGAAAGACCTCGATCTGGCTACCTTCGGCCGCCTTCTCTTTTATTTTGCGCTCTTAACGATTCCAACCGCGCTTCCGCTGGCGGTACTGCTGTCGTCACTCATGACGTTCGGTAACCTCGGTGAGTTTTTCGAATTGACTGCCCTCAAAAGTGCCGGCATTTCGTTGACCCGGGCCATGCGTCCGCTGCTCGTGGTTGCCGTCGGAATCAGCGCTTTCTCCTTCTGGTTCAACAACACGGTGTCGCCCTGGGCTAACCTCAAAGGCTACAGTCTGCTGTACGATATAAAAACCGCCAAAGCCACGCTCAGCCTGAAAGAAGGTATTTTTTACAACGACCTGCCTGGCTATAGTATCAAGGTCGACAAAAAGATCAAGACCGGCAAAGAGAGTACAACGGGCGACCTGCTGAAGGGGCTGGTCATCTATAAGCATCCCACCAATGGCCTTGAAACGGGTAATCGCGAAATTATTCTCGCCGATTCGGGGCGGATGTATACGGACAAAGACCGGACGTACCTCGTCTTTCAACTCTTCAACGGCAATGACTACCAGGAATATTCGGGCAACAGCACGGTAACGTATGCCAGCAACGGCGCACCCGGTAAGGGAGCGGAGTTTGTTCGCAATGGCTTCAAAGACTACCGGCTGATCATTAGTATGGAGTCATTCGGTATTAAGCGGACCGACGAGAATCAGTTCGAGTACCATGAGTACATGAAAGACCTGAAGCAGCTCTCGGCGCTGACCGATTCGCTGCAAAAAGACTACAAAAATACGAGCCTGAGCGTTGCCAGTACATCGCGCCAGTACTACAATTATCAGTTTAAAGCCGGTACGACCACCGCCCAGAAGCTGGTGAAGGACGGTAAATGGATCGATTCGCTGGTCCGAAAACAGAAAATTGCCAAACCCGAACTCGCTCAGGCCGCTATGAGTCAGGCGCAGAATATCCTGTCGTATGCCACCTCGAACGTGTCTTACCTGACCGAGAAAGAAAAAAACGTCTGGAAATACCAGCTGGAGAGCCATCATAAATTTACGCAGTCCATTTCCATCTTCGTCATGTTCCTGATTGGGGCGTCGATGGGGGCCATTATCAAGAAAGGCGGGTTCGGCCTGCCGGTTCTGGTGTCGATCGTGTTCTTTATTTTCCTCTATATCCTGACGCTGACGGGCGATAAGTACGCAAAAGATGGGCTGCTGCCGGTACCCGTCGGTGCGTGGATGGCGAATCTGGTCCTGTTTCCGGTCGGTTTATTTCTTATGCAGCGCGCCCGCTACGATTCCCGGTTATTCGATAAAGACGTGTACATCATTGCCTGGGAGCGCCTGAAGCGCAAATGGACCGCCTACCGGAACAAATCGTCGGTTGCCGGTTGATCAGTCATCGGGCCGATTTCCTGCCCGGCGGATTACGAAAAACAACCGACTAATCATAAATTTCCGTATATTTGCACCCAAATTCAATTTTTCATTAATTAATTAGCTGTCTGAAGATGTATCTAACGACCGAAAAAAAACAGGAGATCTTCTCCACCTCGGGCCACGCCAAAAGTGCAGCGGACACCGGGTCGGCCGAATCCCAGATCGCGCTGTTCACGTTCCGGATCAGTCACCTGACCGAGCACCTGAAAGTTCACAAGCACGATTACGGCACCCAATTGGGTCTTTTGAAATTAGTTGGTAAGCGTCGGCGTCTGCTGAACTACCTCCAACAGAAAGAGATCACACGATACCGGGCCATTCTGGCCGCACTTGGTCTGAGAAAATAATCGGACCGCGTCTAAAAAAGGGAATCTGCTGACCAGTAGATTCCCTCATTTTTGTGGTTTCTTCAGGAAACGCTGCCGGGTAAGGTGAACGCAGGTTGAGACGGAGTTTAAAAGAGAGGTTTTAAGGACAGACGAGGAGTATCCTGGTCTGACATAGCGGTAAAGCTGTAAGAGAGAGTATTCAAAATCTATTGTATGTTTGAAATCACCACGCAATCCGTTGCGCTGCCCGACGGGCGGGAAATTACCATTGAGACCGGCAAACTGGCCAGACAGGCCGACGGAGCAGTGGTTGTGCGCCTGGGCGACACCATGCTGTTAGCTACGGTCGTATCAAATAAAGATGCCAAAGAAGGTGTCGATTTCTTACCCCTGTCGGTTGATTACCAGGAAAAATTTGCATCGGCTGGCCGGATTCCCGGTAGTTTCCAGCGTCGGGAAGGTCGCCTGGGCGATCACGAAATCCTGATCAGCCGCCTGGTTGACCGCGCGCTGCGGCCTATTTTTCCGGACAATTACCACGCGGATACACAGGTCATGATCACGTTGATTTCGGCTGACCCCGAGGTTCAGCCGGATGCATTGGCAGCCCTGGCGGCATCGGCTGCGCTGGCCGTATCCGATATTCCCTTCAACGGACCAATTTCTGAAGTACGGGTGGCTAAAATCGATGGCCAGTACAAAATTAATCCGAAAACGGCTGAACTGGACCGGGCTACGCTCGATCTGATCGTTGCCGCTACGGAAAAGGATATCTGTATGGTGGAAGGCGAAATGAGTGAATGCTCGGAAGCCGAAGTCGTGGAGGCTATCAAAGTCGCGCACGAAGCCATCAAAGTGCAGTGTCAGGCTCAGAAAGAATTAGAAGCAAAAGTTGGCAAGACGGTAAAACGTGACTACAATCACGAAACGCACGACGAAGAACTTCGGGCGGCTGTTCGGGCTTATTGCTACGATAAAATATACGAGGTAGCCCGCCGGCAGAATCCAAGCAAAAAGGGGCGTTCGGAAGGCTTCAAAGCCGTTCGGGAAGAGTATCTGGCTACGTTCCCCGACGATGCGGTGGTGAACGTAGGTCTAATTAAAACGTATTTTCACGATCTGGAATGGGAGGCTTCCCGCCGGTTGGTGCTCGATGAGCGCGTTCGGTTAGATGGTCGCCAACTCGATCAGATCCGCGCCATATCGGCCGAAGCGGGTTATTTGCCGGGTCCACACGGATCGGCCTTGTTCACGCGCGGTGAAACGCAATCGTTAACGACCGTAACCCTTGGCACGAAAGTCGACGAACAAATCGTTGACCAGGCGATGTATCAGGGCTATAATAAATTCCTGCTGCACTATAACTTCCCTGGTTTTTCGACGGGTGAAGTAAAACCCAACCGGGGGGCTGGTCGTCGGGAAATTGGTCATGGTAACCTGGCGCACCGCTCGCTGAAGAAAGTGTTGCCATCCGAATCCGAGAACCCATACACGATCCGTATCGTATCGGATATTCTCGAATCCAATGGCTCCTCGTCGATGGCAACCGTTTGTGCCGGAACGATGGCGCTGATGGACGCTGGTATCAAAATCAAAGCGCCCGTTGCCGGTATCGCGATGGGGCTGATTTCGGACGCACCATCCAGTGCGGGTGCGAAATACGCTATCCTGTCGGACATCCTCGGCGACGAAGATCACCTCGGCGATATGGATTTCAAAGTGACCGGAACCGAACGGGGTATCGTCGCTTGCCAGATGGACCTGAAAGTAGACGGGCTATCGTATGACGTGCTGGGGCAGGCGCTCGAGCAGGCTCGTCGCGGCCGATTGCACATCCTTGGCGAGATGGCCAAAGGGATTGCCGACGTTCGTTCGGATTTGAAAGCGCATGCGCCACGTGCCATCGTTATCAAGATCGACACCAACCAGATCGGTGCCGTTATCGGGCCCGGTGGTAAAGTGGTGCAGGACATTCAGAAAGATTCAGGAGCCGTTGTCAACATCGATGAACACGACAATGCGGGCTGGGTTAGTATTTTTGCGACCAACAAAGAAAGTATGGACAAAGCCGTTTCACGCGTGAAGGGCATTGTTGCTGTACCGGAAGTTGGCGAGACATATGTCGGCAAAGTGAAGACAATCCAGCCGTTCGGCGCGTTCGTTGAATTTATGCCGGGTAAAGACGGTCTTTTGCACATTTCCGAGATCAAGTGGGAACGTCTGGAGACGATGGACGGTGTGTTGCAGGTAGGGGAAGAGGTGACGGTAAAGCTGATTGACGTGGATAAAAAGACCGGAAAGTACCGCTTGTCACGGAAAGTTCTTCTGCCGAAGCCGGAGAACAAAAACGCATAAGTGATTGTTACTTTTTTGTGTAATGCAACGTCAAACGTTAGCGTTATATAGCCACCCGACTCGGGGCAACGTATCATGAGACAGCTAAAAATTTCAAAACAGATTACCAACCGCGAGAGCCAGTCGTTAGACAAGTACTTGCAGGAAATTGGTAAGGTAGATTTGCTTACGCCCGATGAGGAAGTAACGCTAGCCCAGAAAATACGGGAAGGTGATCAATTATCGCTGGAACGGTTGACAAAGGCTAACTTACGTTTCGTCGTATCTGTAGCTAAACAATATCAGAACCAGGGGCTCTCATTGGGCGATTTGATCAATGAAGGAAACCTGGGTCTGATCAAAGCCGCTCAACGCTTCGATGAAACGCGTGGCTTTAAATTTATTTCGTACGCCGTTTGGTGGATTCGTCAGTCGATTCTGCAGGCGCTGGCTGAACAGTCCCGTATTGTTCGTCTGCCGCTGAACCGGGTGGGCTCCCTGAACAAGATCTCGAAAACGTTTTCTGACCTTGAGCAGAAATTTGAACGCGAGCCATCCCCTGAGGAACTGGCTGCCGTGCTCGAAATTTCAGCGGCTGAGGTCGTCGATACGTTAAAGATTTCGGGTCGCCACGTATCGATGGATGCGCCATTCGTACAGGGTGAAGAAAACAGCTTGCTTGACGTACTCGAAAACGATGGCGAAGACAAACCCGATTCCGGGCTGATCAACGATTCGCTGCGGAAGGAAGTACAACGGGCGTTGTCGACATTGACCCAGCGCGAAGCCGATGTGATTACGCTTTACTTCGGTTTGAACGGCGAGCACGCTATGACGCTCGAAGAAATCGGCGAAAAATTTAACCTGACCCGTGAACGGGTTCGGCAGATAAAAGAAAAGGCCATTCGTCGTCTTCGCCATACCTCCCGGTCAAAGGCGTTGAAAACGTATCTTGGCTAACCATCCTGTTTGTGTGTGACAAAAGGCTCCTGCGAAAGCGGGGGCCTTCGTTATGTTCAGCTCTGGGTAAATAGAAGCCAGTAAACTAGCCAGTCAACAAAGAAGGCCACCCGGGTAGGTGGCCTTCTTTGTTGACTCGTGAGAAAGACACTGTCTAATTTTTATAGATCCAGGTTTCTGCACCTGCAATGCCACCGACAGCTTGCATGTTAGCAACGGCTTCTTCACGACTGGCCGAACCCGCAGCCGCTACTTTAAATAGCTGGCCTTTCTGGGTTGGAAAAATAACGTACGCATCAGCGTATCCCGCTTTTTTCAGTTGCGAGCGTAGCCGGAGCGCATTTCGTTTGCTGGAAAAACTACCGGCAATAACCGTAAAATAAGGCGTAGTTCGTACCGGTTCGGCCGCAACGGCTGGCTGGCTAACGGGCTGCTCGAGTTGTGGTTTCTTTTCCAAAACGGGTGCAGGGACAACAACCGGCTGAACAGGGGCAGGTGTTGGTTTAGCCACTGGCACCGTTGCCGCGGGTACGCTTACCGGCGGAGCAACGACAATCGGTTTTTCTGGCTCGGCTACCGTCGCTGAACTGGTAACGTATGACGCCGGAACCCGAAACAGGTTAGCTGGGTCAAGGCTGCTTTGCAGAGACTGACCCGGTTTAACAACCGAAAAATAGCTGATCAGACCCAGCGACCCAACGAGTAGGGCTGTTGCGGCTACACGCCAGTAAGAGCGAGTGGGACGTAGGGGTTCCAGATAGGTGTGTTCATCCCGCAGAACAGGACCCAGTGCCGTAACCGGTACCGCGTCGAGAGCGGGTTCGAGGTGTGGCACCCGATTGACCAGTTGGGCAGAGATAGCACTCATCCCGTAGGCTTCGCCGTAAAAGTTGTGCCGTAAGTTCGGATCAAACTGAAGCCGATCTTCGTCATTTAGGGTAAACGTACCGATACCATCCAGCTCGAAACGACCGTTTTGGGCAATCTGTTGACGCAGTTCGGTAACGAATAAGCTGATATGTCGCTGGGCACCGTCGCGGGTAACCGGCTCGTGCAGCATGATATAATTTGCCAGAATACCATCGTCGAGCCTTAGTGCTTCGTTGAACGCAACTCGTTTCCGCGGTGGAAGGTATAGACCACTGGTTTCCGTGAAGGATGCTGCCTGGTAGTGGGTTAGGAAGGCTCCCAACTCGGGTATGACGACACAGTCGTACTGGTACAGCAACTTTTTAAGGTACTCATTAACGGAAGCCATGGATATCGCGTCGTTGGATGTCAGAAGGAATAACTAATTCCTCCGAGAAAGTTAAGGCCTTGCGACTGATAATACAAATAACGCTCGTACTTCTGGTTAAAGATATTATTTAACGAGACAAACGCAGAGACCTGTTTGCCCAGGAAATAGTCAATTTTGATGTTGGCGTCGTAGATCGGTTTTAGGGTGTAGACCGTATTGGATGTAACGTTTGAGTTCTTGATGCCCTGATAGAAATATAAATCAGCGGTGACGAACAGCTTTTTATTCAGAATGTACGAGTTTGTCCACGTCCCCGCGAACTGCGGACGGCCCCAGGCTTCTGCCAGGCGGTCTAACCCGTAGCGAAAGAAGTCTCCTTTCAGCGTGGAGCGGAATTTGTCCTTTCGGGCGTAAGCAAGCTGCCCCGAAATCGTCAACACCCGGGAAATACCGCCATCGTAGAGCACAAAGAACTTGGTCGAATCCGGAAACGTGTTGTTAAAGGTAGAGAAGTCCCGATAACTGGCGTAGGACACTTTGCCTTCGTACGAGAATCCGCCACCGAGCGCTCCTTTTGAACCCCCGTAGATATCCAGCGACTTAACAGTGTTAACTAAAAGTACTTGTGGAGCTAACCACTTGTTTTCGCTTAGTAATGAGCGTAATGTGTTTCGGTTGATATCTCCATCCAGACCGGCAAAGAAATGGATGTTGGCTACCGGAACAACATCGATATCGAGGACCGGAAACGCTCTTGTGTTGTTAATGCCTTGCCGCTGATCGGTTTGGTTGACGGCATTGAGCCCCGCCGTTATGGTAAACAGGGAGGACGTGTACTTAAACGTTGGCTTCACCCGAAACAGGTTTCGGTTATCCACGATGGTGCCGTCCGAACGTTGGGTCACGTAGGCATCAGCTGCCACCAGCGCGAAGACGTTGTCTGTGATGCCCAGCGATCCGTTGAAGTTCGTGCCCCAGTCCGTTTCCGACGCATTGAACCGGTCGCGCAGGGAGGTAATCCCCGTACGCAGGGAGTAATCAATGGCATTCTCGGTATTGGCGTTTTCGATACCCAGCTTCAGGTTAAGGGTATTCAGGTTTTGTTTGATAAGGTCGGGATTAAACGCCGACGAGTTCGCAAATTCGCGGCTGTAACCATAAAAGTTATAGGCATTCCGGTCGTATCCCAGATCGGCCTGGAGCTTAAAGGCGTCGGTCAGGTATTTCCCCGTAATCTTCACGCGGGTATCGCTCTGGGCTGAGTTTTTGCCATCGACGGGGCCAATTCCGGACGACAGATGACGGACGTTACCTTCGAGCGATAAGTTCGAGAGGTTATTGATGCCCACGAAGCCTTCGCCCAAGAACGAGCTGTAGTTACCCGCCCCCAGCTTCACGTAGTTGCTGTAGACGGGTGAATCGTCGGGCTGGGTGGTAGCCGGAGCGAGTACACCAGGCGTAATCCGGGGATCACCGACGGTCAGCTTGCGGTCTTCAAACTCATAGGTGAGTTTCCGTTGTTCGGCCGACGATTTCACCGAAGGAACTTTATTGAATAATCGATTGGCGGGTGGAAGCTCGATCTTCCGGCTCTTTTCGACGGTAATTTCCTGATTATCCACTTCGCCTTCTTTGACCGGCCGCGTTGGCTTTGGCTGCTGCGCCAAAAGCGGGACAGTCAGGGAAAGAAAGGAAAGCGTGAGTAGGGAACGGGTTGGATGAATCATACGGTTCATGTAGGCTTCAGGCTGTAGGCGATACGTTACTCCGCAGAAGACGGCATTCCCGTATCGCCCACGGCCTACAAGCCGAAATTAATTTTTCGACTCCAGGACCGCCAACTTCTGTTTGGCTTCGGCGATAATGGTTTGGTCGGATGAGTTTTCGATAATGGAATTCAGCACCGCTTTAGCCTGGGCCGTTTCATCCAGTGCTACGTTATTATCAGACACGAGCATAAAGGCTTTTCCCTTCCAGTATTCAAACTCGCTGAACTGCTCGTTGAACTTCAGCAGGGTAGTCACGGACTCCTTGTATTTCTTCTGCTTGTACAGAATTTCGCCGAGGTAATACTGCGCTTCAGCGCCGTTGACGTCTTTGGCCAGCGCAATCGTTTTTTCGAAATCAGCCTGCGCCGTTTTATAGTCCCCTTTGCTGAACGCCACTTTACCCAGCATCAACTGCGCCCGGTTCTGCGCGCCCGGCACCACGTTGCCAGCGGCAACGACTTCGCGGGCAACGGAGGCCGCTGAATCAGGCTTCGGAATCGCAAAATACGTATCCATCAGACCGAGCTGGGCCGCTACCTGTTCGGCTTTGCTGCCCGCTTTTGACAGGATGACCTGGTAATTCCGGATGGCACGCGGGTAGTTCTTCTGCTTACTTTCCAGGTCTGCCGCGCGGGTAGCCGCCCGGATCAGAAAATCAGATTTGTTGTCGGCAATGATCAGGTTATAATACCGAAGGGCATTGGCCACATCGCTGGTCTGCCGGTAGGATTCGGCCAGGTAATAACGGGCTTCGTTCGTGTTCGGACTGGCCGGATACTCCTGCATGAACGCCAGCAGGGACTGGATCGCCTGCGGATACTTCTGATTCGAATAAATGTCTTTGGCATTCTCGAACTGAACCCGCTCTACGTCACTGCTCGCCGGATTGGCCTTTTTGTACTGGCCCAGCACCTGTGAGAACTCTTCGGGCCGACCCGCGTCGTTGAGCGTGTTCTGGATACCCAGCAGGGCACTTTGCGCCTGATCGGATTCGCCAAAATCGGCCAGGATGCGTTTGTAGTCGGCCACAGCGGGATCGTACTGCTGGATATTGCCGTAGGCGATGGCCCGTTTCAGCAGAGCCGCCGGAATCAGTTTACTGGTCGGCTTGCTATCGATCAGCTTCGAGAACCCCCGGATAGCCACCTGATAAGCACCCTTTTCGAAGTCGACGTTTGCCGTCTGAAACAACGATTCATCGACAAAACGCGAGTTCGGGTATTGCCGCTGCACCTGATCGAACTGCGCTTTGGCTTCGCTATCCCGGCCGACGTAACTCAGAATGACCGCTTTCTGGTAAGACGCATAATCCTTGTCCGGGGCATTCTGGGCAATCGCCTGATCGTAGTACCGCATGGCGTTTTCGTACTGCTTGGTCGCGAAATACGAATCGGCCAGCCGCACCGTTGCGTCCTGCACCTGGGCCGATCCGTCGGCGTTACTGCCCCGGCTCACAAAATCGCGGAAGTAGGTCTGCGCCCGGCCGTAGTCCTTTTTATTGAAATACGCGTAGCCGAGTCCGTATAAACTTTTGCTGGCATACTCGCCCGGACCTTTCGTGATGCTGGCGTAGAGAGGAATCGCCGTATCGTATTGTTTTCCGGCCGAGTAGGCTTCGGCTTTCCAGAATTGAGCAGCCTGCTGAAGATCGGTATCCACCGGAAATTTCAATGATTTGTCGAGGTTTGCCACGGCCTGCGGGTAGCGTTCGGCGTTAAAATCACTCACCCCCTGGCTGTAGGTCAGGCGTTGGTAGGTGGCGTTGATTTTAGGGGTCCGTCGTTTCAGTCCCTCGATGTAGGCAATGGCCGCCGGGTAATTATTCGATGCGAAATACGCTTCACCGACCAGTTCATTCGCTTCGTTTTCGAATTTACTGTCCGGATACTGCTTCAGGAAAGCCGTAAGTTCTTTAACGGCATCGGCCCCATTGTTCTGATCCAGTTGTAACTTGGCATGGTTGAAGCGGGCTTCTTCCTGAATGGCGCGGTTAAACGACAGCCGCCCCGCCTGATCGAACGCGTTCAGGGCGTAGGTGGGATTCTGCGTTTGCAGGTAGCTGACCCCGAGCGTATAAGCCGCGTACTGCGCCGTCGTGTCCTTGCCCCCCGCCAGTGTTTTTAACTGCGTAATGGCATCGGCATAGGCACCCGTGCGGAACAGCGACTGCCCATACCGGAATTTAACGGCTCCTGGTGCTTTGGTCCCGGCTGCCGTGATGTACTGTTTGTAGTACGGGATCGCTTTGGCGAACTGGTTCTGTTGGTAATATACCTCCGCCGTAAACAGGGCGACCTCGCTAAAGTTGCCCCCCGTGTTCCGGCGAAGTAGCGGTTCGGTGTAGGCCAGCAGCTCATCGAACCGGCGTTGGCGATAGAAAGCCTGCGCGATCCAGTTCGGCACCTGATCCTTATACAGCGGGTTTGATTCAACGCGCCGGAAATCGGTTACGGCTTCGGTAAAGTTCTTATTCCGGAAATTGATGACCCCCGCGTAGTACGAGGCCGCTGGTGCATCCGTTGAGTTTGGGTCGCGTTTCACCTCGTTCAGCAGCGGTAAGGCCCGCTGTAGGTCCTGCGTGTTGTAGTAGGAGAGGGCCAGCTGGTACTTGAATTTCGTGTTCGCTCCGCCCTGCGCCACAGCCTTTTCGAGAAAGTTGATCGCCTTGGCGTAATCCTGACGAGTGAAGTAATACGTGCCCAGATCCCCATACAACTGCCCGGCTTTCGGGTGCTGGCTGTGGTCCTTCACAAACCGGTCGACCAGCACTTCCGCGCCCGGTTCGTCGATATAGAGACTGGTCAGGGCAATGTAGTACTCGGCCTCGACCGCGTTCTGATCGGTGGTGTTGAGCAGCGTACGGGTGCCATCACCGCGCCGGGGTTCGAGATACTGCCGGAATTCGTAGCGGGCAGCCGCGTAATTATTTTTCTCGAACAGCTCCATACCATTCCGGTAGTGGTAATCGGGTTCTGCGTAACTCTGGGTTCGCTGGGCCTGCGCCGACAGCACAATAAGCAACCCAAGAATCAGGGAAAACGGCCGCCAGTCCGGAGAAAATCGGAACGTCTGACGTTGACCCAGTTGGGTGATTGAATAGGGCATAAACGAAATGAACGGTTGTGAATGCTTGGAATGCGTCGTAGCTTCGCCGGTAATTGACAAATATCCGGTCAAATCTGGACAAAAAACGAAGGTATTCCTGTTTCCGTATGAAAAAAAACGCCCGGCTCCTGTATTTACTTACTGTCTGGACATTTTTTGTTGCTTTTTCCGCCACGGCAACCCCGCCGATTGGTAAAGACGAAGACCCACCCGCAGCCTCGCCATCCATCACCTATGTGCTGTCGATGCCCGAACCGCAGACGCACTACTTCGAGGTGGAAATGCAGCTGAAAAACGTCGCTACGGCGACCAATGCCAAAAAGAATGGCTACATCGATATCAAGATGCCGGTCTGGACGCCGGGGTCGTATCTGATCCGGGAATACGCCAAAAACGTGGAAGCGTTCACGGCGATGGTTGGGGGCAAACCCGTACCGAGCGAAAAAATTCGTAAAAATACCTGGCGGGTAACCACCGCGGATGATAACCTGACGATCCGTTACCGGGTATACGCCAACGAACTGACGGTGCGAACCAGTTTTGTCGATGTCGATCATGGGTACGTCACCCCCGCTAGTATGTTCATGTACCACGACGCCCTGAAAGGTCAGCCGCACCGGGTTGTTGTACAGCCCTATAAAGCGTGGAAAACCGTCACGACCGGGCTCGAACCCGTCTCCGGAGCCGAGTATACGTACGAAGCGGCCGACTACGATCTGCTGGTCGATTCGCCGATCGAGATCGGGAATCAGCGCCTGTTTACGTTTACCGCTGCCAACGTGCCGCATACCGTCGCCATGTTCGGGGATGTGTACTATGACGAAAAGCGCCTGTCGGCTGACTACAAGCGGGTTTGCGAGGCAGCCGCTACCGTTGTGGGTGAGCATCCCTGTAAGCACTACACGTTCATTGTTCATCACATTCCGCAGGGGGGCGGTGGCCTGGAGCACCTGAATTCGACCACGCTTGAAACGTACCGGACGGCCTATTCGACCGAGACGAACTACAAGAACTTCCTGACGCTGGTGGCCCACGAGTATTTCCACCTCTGGAACGTGAAACGGATTCGTCCGGTGGCGCTCGGGCCGTTCGACTACGAGAACGAGAACTACACCCACATGCTCTGGCTGTCGGAAGGGTGCACATCGTTCTACGAAGACAATATTCTGCGCCGGGCCGGTTTCCACACGCCCGAGGCTTACCTGACCATTGTCGGCAACGACATCGGTACGATTGAAAATCAACCAGGCAACCGGGTTCAGTCGGCGGCTGAGTCGAGCTGGGATGCGTGGATCAAAGGCTACCGCCCGAACGAAAATTCGTCCAATACCACAATTTCGTACTACAGCAAAGGCAGCGTATTGGGCACGTTACTGAACCTGGCTATTCTGGCGGGCAGCAATGGCGAACGCAGCCTGGACGATCTGATGCGGTTTCTTTACTCCGAATACTACAAGAAGCAGAAACGCGGTTTTACGGACGAGGAATTCCGGCGGGCGGCTGAACAGATCGCCGGTCGGAAGCTGGACGATTTCTTCACGACGGCGGTAAACTCCGCTAACCCGATCAATTACAACGCGTACTTTGAACCGGTTGGCCTCAAACTAACGAACGTAGCCAGCAAAACACAGGACGGCTTTCTGGGCGCATCGACGAGTCCGGCCAACGGCAAAGCGACGGTAACCAGCGTTCGGCGTGGCTCAGCGGCTTATACGGACGGGCTGAACGTGGGCGACGAGATCATCTCGGTAGACGATATTCGGGTCGGTGACGATCTGCTGCGATTCGTCAGCGGTCGGCGGGTGGGTGACGTGCTGAAAGTGCTCGTCAACCGGGCGGGCCTGCTGCGCGAAGTATCGATTACGCTGACCCAAAACCCACTGGTTAGCTATCGGCTTGAACCACTTCCTAATCAGACGGACGCCCAAAAAGCCTTGTATAACAAGTGGTTGTTCATCAAGTAACGTCTTTTGTTGCCATTCTTGAAACAGGCCGGACCGCTCGTTCGGCCTGTTTTCGTTTATAAAATCGAGGTCTGACGTACCTTTGTTTCTTCATCAACTGAATTAATGCCATCAACGCTACGCTTTGAACTGACTACCCCCGTTCTGGATGATCGACCGGTTTACTTGTCCGGTAATTTCTGCGATTGGTATCCGGACGTAGAAGCCTTCCGGCTGTGGCCGGTAACAGCAGACCATCCAGTCCGAAACCAACCTGGTCCGGAACCATCCAGTTTGGGCCATTATGCGCTTGATTTTCCGGCCGATGTGGCATTGCCCGACGTGCTGGACTACAAATACACGCGGGGTGGCTGGGACCACGTCGAACTCGACGAAGCGGGTGAGGTGCCTCCGAACCGAATCAGTCAGCAAGAGACCGGAATTAGGCGTGATCGGGTGCCCCACTGGCGGTGGTTCGGCCGGTCGTACAACCCGGACCTGCTGCCGAAACTGGATTTGATGGTGGCTGATTTTCCCAGGCCGCAACGCCAGACTGAACGCCGGGTGCGCGTGCTGCTTCCCCACGATTACGAGTATTCCGATAAACGGTACCCCGTTTTATACCTCAGCGACGGGCAGAACTTGATTGGGGCAGGGTCTGGCTACGGCAGCTGGGAAATTGATCGACGGCTGGCCGTGCTGGCTTCCCGGCATCACCACGAACTGATTGTCGTTGCCATTGATCATGGAGAAGACAGTCGTCTTCAGGAGTTTACCCTGGATCGTACGCTGGCCGGAACCGGTGATGGCCGGAACTATCTCGATTTTGTTGTCCATACGCTAAAGCCGCAGATCGACCAGACGTTTCGGACAAAGACAGACGCCTTTCATACGGGAATTGGGGGAAGTTCGCTGGGTGGGCTGATCAGTTTGTACGGTGGGTTGCTGCATCCGCGTACTTTTGGTCGATGGCTGGTTTTTTCGCCATCGTTGTGGATCGCTAAAACCGTTTTTGCCGACGCGGCCCGCTGCCGGGTGGAGCCTGATACAAAAGTGTATGTTTTTGGCGGGGGGGACGAATCGAAATCGATGGTTTCCAGCCTAACGAAGCTGATCGATTCACTGACTCAGTCGCCCGATACGAACAATATAACGAGTACCTTAGCGGTTGATCCCAACGGGCGACACAGTGAATCATTCTGGGGACATGAGTTTCCGAAAGCGGTTGAGTGGCTGTTCTACTGACCTGGTCAAGCCGACCAGGTCGGCTTGACCAGGTCGCCAAATCGTAAACCGACGATGGGGCGTTCGTCCGTATAGTTATAGATTGATATGCAGATTATTCTTCAAACACAGGCCATTTCATCGCCTGTGCAGATTATTCCGGTTGTAAAAACCGACGAGTTAGCTGAATGGCTTCGCGAACAGGCCGAGCGGCTGGGGGTACCGGCGTCGGTGCTACAGACCGATTTCAACGCAGACCTCCACGACGTTTTGCCCATCTATCAACCCGGTGGCCAGCGTACGTACCTGCTGGGACTGGGAAAGGCACCCGGCTCGATCGAGTGGCTAAAGGCATTCCGGAAGCTGTTTTTCACCCAGAAAGCGAAATTTCCCCAACAGGTCAGCGTCGATCTGACGGCATTCAGTGGCGAGGTTGTCGAGTTCGTCGTGCTCGGCATCCGGGCGGGGGGGTACGACCTGCGGCTTTACCAGACCGATAAAGGCGAAGCTCCGGCATTTTATGCCGCCGATGGGCAGTTGACGATCCGGGTAACCGGCGAATCAATGGCGTCGGCGAGTCGCGCGTTGACGCAGGCCGACGCCATTGCGCAGACCCAGCGCGAAATGCTCGATCTGATGAATGCCCCGGCTAATTACAAAAATCCGCAGACGCTGGCCGACTGGACCACCCAATCGGGGCAGAAACATGGCTACTCAGTGACCATTCTGGACAAGGCCGAACTGGAGCGGCAGGGCCTCGGCGCGTTGCTCAGCGTGAGCCAGGGCAGCGATACGCCACCGGTGCTGATCATTGCGGAGTATAAACCAGATCTGTCGGTTCAACCGTCCGGTCAGCCGATACCCAAGGTGGGGCTGGTCGGGAAAGGCGTCACCTTTGATACGGGGGGCATATCGATCAAGACCTCGACCAATATGCACCTGATGAAGAGCGACATGGGTGGCGCGGCTGCCGTGCTGGGAACCGTTGAGGCAGCTGCGAAGCTAAACCTGCCCGTGCATCTGATCGGCATTGTGCCGTCTACGGAAAATAATGTAGACGGGCGTTCGACCAAACCCGGTGATGTCATTACGGCTTACAGTGGGAAGACCATCGAAATTATCGACACCGACGCCGAGGGACGGGTTATTCTGGCCGATGGCCTGGGGTACATGGTTCGCAACTTCCAGCCCGACGTACTGATCGATCTCGCTACCCTGACCGGCAGCGTGATTGCGGCTCTGGGCTATCACGCGGCTGGCCTGTTTACGCCCAACGATGAACTGGCCGCTCAACTGGCTGCCGCCGGTAATCGAACGGGCGAACGCGTCTGGCGCATGCCCGTCTGGGATGTGTACAAAGAGGATATCAAATCAGACGTGGCCGACCTGAAAAACTTCAGCGGTAAGCCCGTTGCCGGGTCCATTAGTGCCGCCAAGTTTCTGGAAGTGTTCACCGAGAACCACCCCGCCTGGGCGCACCTCGACATTGCCGGAACTGCCTTCGCTGATACGGAATTCGGTTCCCAGAAAAATGCTACGGGCTTTGGCATCCGCCTGTTGATAAATTATCTGCAAACAGTAGGGGGCGTGTAACGGGTTAATTGGGTAATTTGGCGAAAAAGTGAACGAGCGAATGGCGAAAGAGTACTCGTGCAACTAAGCAAATAGAGAATTATTGACTGCTAACCAATCACTCGTCCACCAATCGCCAATCATTCACTCGTTCGCTATTCGCCCTTTCACCCAATCTCTATACCACATGCGTTCATTATCTTTCCTGTGCATCGCTACCTACTTCAAGGGAGAGGAATTTATGCGAGCCTGCAAAGCGCTGGGCAACACGGTCTATTTGCTGACGGATCAGAAACTAGCCGACAAAGACTGGCCCCGCGACGCCATCGATGAGTTTTTCTTTCTGCCATCGCCCAGTAATTCGTCGGAAAGTTTAGACCAGATGATTGCGGGACTCGCCCATGCCATGCGTTCGCGCAAAATCGATCGGGTGGTGGCGCTGGACGATTTCGACGTAGAAAAAGGCGCGCTGGTCCGGGAAACGTTCCGCATTCCGGGCATGGGACAGACCACCGCCCGTTTTTTTCGGGATAAACTGGCCATGCGCATGCGGGCCTCGTCGGATGGTATTCGGGTTCCGGCCTTCAGTCCGCTCTTTCATGATGAAACGATCACCCAGTTCCTGCAATCAACCGAAGCACCCTGGCTCATCAAACCCCGGTCGGAAGCGTCGGCGACCGGCATTCAGAAAGTGCATTCGCTGGACCAAGCCTGGTCGGTGATTCACGCCCTGGGTGACCGGCGACACGAGTTTTTGATCGAACAGTTCAGGCCGGGGCGGGTCTATCACGTCGATTCGCTGTCGTACGAGAGTCGGGTTGTGTTTACGCGGGCCAGCAAGTATCTGGCCACGCCCATGGAAGTAGCCCACGGGGGCGGTGTTTTCCGGACCGTGAATCTACCCCCCGATGCGCCCGAGATCGAATCGCTCTATGCCATGAACGCGCGTGTGATGAACGCGTTTGGCATGCGGCATAGCGCGTCGCACTCCGAATACATTATCGGCGACCACGACGGAGAAGTCTATTTTCTGGAAACTGCATCGCGGGTAGGGGGTGCCCACATCGCCGAAATGGTCGAAGCCGCATCGGGTATCAACCTTTGGCGGGAGTGGGCTATTCTGGAAAATGCCGTTGCCCGGAATGAACCGTATCAGGTGCCTGCCGATCGGCCGCAGTTTGCCGGACTGATCGTGTCGCTGGCGCGTCAGCAATGGCCGGACCAATCCCGCTTCACGGATTCCGAAATCTGGTGGCGCATGAACCGGGAACATCACGTCGGGCTGATCGTTCGCTCGAATGACCCCGCCCGAATCCAGCAACTCCTGGATGACTACATGCACCGTATTTACACCGAATTCCACGCATCAGCTCCCGTCCCCGATAAACCAACGAGTTAATGGAGCGATTGGCGAATGAGTGAACGAGTGAATGGCGATTGGGTGATTCTTGCCTGAGCGAGTCATGCCCCTCAGCCGTAAAACCAGGTTACCGATCACGCAATCGCCATTCACTCGTTCACTCAATTTATAGGACGCCGTTTCGTTCGCCGGTGGCCTGCCAGTCGATGTCCATTTGCTGGAACCGGTGCGCCACCGTGGCCAGAAACGCTTCATCGAGCATCGTCGGCACGTCGTCGGGATCGGTCAGGTCCATCTCGCTGATTTTATACGTCTGCTCGTAAGGACCGGCTTCGATCTTCACAATATATTTGCTGTTCCAGGCAAAGAGGCCAATTTTGAACTGAGCATGGGGAACATCCTGAACGAAACGCATTGTCAACTGACGAATTAAAATGAGAACTGCTTTGAGGAAACTGTATTGGACAAAGGTAAGGAACTTCACGGGTCACTCGTGGCCAGTTCGTGGTCATGCGGCCGTATTTGTCCTGCTGCTCCTTGTTTTTTCCTGTACGAAAGACACCGACGAAGCGGCCCAGTTTTTTCTGCGGGGCAATGTCCAGTTGCAGAAACGGGAGTACCGGGAAGCGATTCGCTATTACACGGAAGCACTGGACAAAAAGCCCGATTTTGCCGATGCGTTCAACAATCGTGGTCTGGCCAAATTTCGCAATGATGATCCGGAAGGCGCATTGGCCGACTATTCCCGGGCCATCCAGGCCGATCCCGATTTTGGTGCTGCCTACCTGAACCGCGCGGAGGTACGGCTCGAAACCGGTGATGCCGCCGGGAGCCTCTCGGATCTGCAACGCATTCGTACCGAATACCAAGACTCGACCTATTACCAGACCCGGCTGGGTGATGCCTACGTTCGGCTGGCGAACACGGCCCAGGCCCAGGCCGCTTACGACCGGGCTATTCAGTTGAAGGCCGATAATGTTGAAGCACTGACCAACCGGGGGGCGTTGTATTTTAGCCAGAAAGCGTTTGAGCCCGCTCGGGAAGACATCGAAAAGGCACTCCGGATCAATCCGAAACAGGATGCTGCGCTGAACAACCAGAGCCTGCTGCTGGCACGGGCGGGCAACTACGCCGAGGCACTGGTTGCGGTGGATCGTGCCCTGACGGCCAATCCAGATCAACCCTATTACCTGAACAACAAAGCGTATTTGCTGTTGATGCTCAACCGACCAGCGGACGCGCTCCCGCTCGTGCAGGAATCCCTGCGACTGGACAATGCCAATGCCTGGGCACACCGTACGCTTGGGTTGTATTACCTGAATCAGCAACAGGCAGATAAGGCATTGACCGAATGGCGGCAGGTCGAAAAACTCGATGCCTCCGTCGATCAGCTCTACTACTACCTGGGTAAGGCCGAACTGGCCGCTGGCAACAAAGCGGGGGCGTGTGCCGCCTGGCAACGGGGCGAACTGGCGGGCGATCAGCAGGCCCGTTCCGAACGGGCCGCCCGTTGCCGATAGGCGTAGCGTAGAGCGGGGAACGGCCGTGTTCAGTTACGATGCGTTATGAATGGCTGCCACGCCCCCCTTGTTTGACGAGTTGTTTGGATCCGGTACCTTTGCCGGATGCCACAGACCGAGTCGATCGAAGAGTTTTACCAGCGGAAGTTGAACTGGTTACCCGATAATCTCCAGCAGGATATCGGTCATTTTAATGTATTCCGGCTGGACGATTGCATAGGGCCACACAGCACACCCATCCGGTACAGCCGTCGGGATTTTTATAAAGTTAGCCTGATGCGGGGCAGGAACGTTTATCATTATGCTGATAAGAGTATTGAGATAGACGGTTCCACCCTGATGTTTTTCAACCCGCAGGTGCCCTACACCTGGGAATCAGTCCGGGAGGTGGCCACCGGCGAGACAACGGGCTTCTTCTGCATTTTCAAAGAGGCTTTCTTTACGGAGAAAATTCGGGGGAGCCTGCATGAACTCCCGATGTTTGCCGTCGGTGGCAAGCCGGCTTACCTACTCACCGATGAGCAGGATGCCCACGTGAGCGTTATTTTTCAGAAGATGATCGATGAGATCAACTCGAACTATCGATTCAAATACGACCTGATCCGGAATTACGTCGATGAACTGATTCACTATGCACTGAAGCTGGAGCCCTCCGAAACGCTTTACCAGCATCCCGACGCTAATGCCCGGATCACCGCTATTTTTACCGAGCTGCTGGAACGCCAGTTCCCGATCGAGTCGCCCGCCTACCGGTTCACGCTGCGTTCGGCCACGGATTATGCGAGCCGGCTGGCCGTCCATGTCAATCATCTGAACCGGGCTTTGCGGGAAACCACGGGAAAAACAACGACCGAACACATTGCCGACCGAATCGCCAGCGAAGCCAAAGCCCTATTAAAGCATACCAACTGGACTATTGCCGAGATTAGTTACAGCCTGGGTTTCGAAGAACCCGCCCATTTCACGAATTTCTTTAGGAAGCACGTCAAACTGACCCCGTCCTTGTTTCGGGTTGGTTGATGTTGGTACGTATTGGTTTGACTAGCGCCAGGCAGGGCGCGATGAGGGCTCTTTGACCGGTTTTTGCCGAGACGTAAACGAATACGTTTACGTTTTTCGACGACTAGGCAAATGAGTCACCTGGCGTAGGCAGCACGATCGGCAGTCAACGATAACGATCGTTATCGTTGACTGCCGATCGTGCTGCTTTTTGCTTTGTAGGTGAGGAACTGTTGGTGATTGACCCGCTTATCGGTCGATAGCTCCAGGAGTTTGGCCCGTTGACTTACCGCAAAAAAATCGGGTAGGAGCGATTGTAGCTGCTCCAGCGTGTTACAGATCGTGTACTCGATTCGGGCGTCATCTGCGGTATTTCGGGCGGTATAGCCGTGGGGGGTTTCAAAATAGGTTTCGAGTTCGGGCTGGCGGCTGGGTCCGTCGATGATCCGGAAAATGTGCCCGCCGTCGTTGTTGAGGAGCACGATGCGGAGATTCGGCGGGATCGGCGCTGACCACAGGGCGTTCCGGTCGTAAAAAAAGGCGACATCGCCAATGAGCAGCGTAACGAGCTTATCCGTCATCAGGGCAGCCCCAACGGCCGTGCTCAGGCACCCATCGATACCGCTCACCCCCCGGTTCGCAAAAACACGAAGTTGTTGCGCTTCGTCGACGCCACACAGGTTCGCGTAGCGGACGGGCATGCTGTTGGCCAGTTGCAACACGGACGGACCGGGCAATTGATCCAGAATCAACTGTACCGCCGACCAGTCCGTTAGCCGGGTATCGTCACCGCTTACCGTCTGCCGAACGAGTCGGGCTGCCTGCCGGTCGGCCGTTTGCCAGCGATTCAGAAACGCGCTGGTGTCATCGGCATCGTCGCCCTGCAAAAACTGCTGGTAGTCCAGATCCGCGAACAGTTTCTCCAGAAAAGCGAGTGGTTCCGACGGAATGATCGTTGTTAGGGATTGAAAGGAATCGTTGATGCGGTCGGTCGTCGGCTGAATGTGCCAGTGGCGACGGGCCGGAAAGCGCCGGAAAAACGTTTTCAGGTTCCGGGTCAGGAACGAATTGCCGATCGTCAGGAGCAGATCGGGGCGGAGCGACTCGCCGAAAGCGTCATCCATCCCTGTCAGGAACGTATCCGTATGAGTAATGAACAGGTTGTTCTGAAATGTATTGCTGGTAATCTCCCCGACGATCGGAATCATGAACTCCTCGCTGATTTTCCGAAGAACAGTCAGCAGGGCCGGATCGTGGGGAATCTGGCCCACGGCCAGCAGAATACGTTCGTACTGATCCCATTCGTTGAGGAGGCCATGCCAGCTTTCGGGCGACAGGGTAGGCTGAGCGGGGAGTGTGTCAATGACCCGAACCGGCTCCGGACGGACCGGCTCATCGGCGGTCGGATAGAAGGGTTCCCGGAGGGGCACATTGATGTGGACCGGTCCCGGCGCGGCTGACCGGCACAGCGTAACGGCTTCGTTGACGGAACGCTCGATAAACCAGCGGGCATCGGCATGGCTATAATCGGCGGGGAGGTCATAGCTCCGCTTTACGTGCGACCCGAAGAGGCTGGTCTGATTGATCGTTTGCCCATCCTGCTGATGCAGCCATTCGTGCGGTCGGTCGGCGGTCAGGATCAGGAGCGGCACCTGCTGGAAATAAGCTTCGACCACTGCCGGGGCCAGATTGTAGACAGCACTACCGGAGGTACAGATCAGCACGACCGGATTCCGGCTTTGCTGGGCCATACCGAGGGCTACAAAACCAGCCGATCGTTCGTCGGCCATGACGCGTACCCGCAGGCGGGGATGCCGGGCCACGGCCAGCGTCAGGGGGGCGGATCGGGAACCGGGTGCCACAACCACGTCGGTGATTCCTTTCTGGCTAAGCAGTTCGGCGAGATTAACAATAGGCTGGAGAACGGGCATAAGACAAGTGGACATCAAACCATCCAGGGTGCAAACATAACCATTGAAACGCGACACCGTCGGTCATCTGTCGCAGATTTTATGTTACTTTGTTTATTGACGTGTTTTCGAGCGCGCATGTACAGAAGTAACCGGATGTATAGCGCAAGCGTAGTCACCAGTACGTTGCCCGGTCAGCACCGCGTACATCGTAAATACGGTCAAAAAGTACACGTATGTATCGATCAATAAACGAAGCCGTCACTTGCTGCGTTATAGTCTCAACAAATAATCCCTATTCCATGAACCGTATTACGTTCGAGAACGAAGACGACATTCGGGTAAAGTCGCTGGCGGGGGCCGTTATTATCAACGTGCTCCTGGTGGCTATTTTATTGCTCGTTCATCTGTCGCAAACTATTCCGAATCCGCCCCCGATCGAATTTGTGGAGGTCAATTTCGGGACCGACGCCCGGGGGAGCGGCCGAATCCAGACCTACAACAAGGCATCGGATTCACCTAATCCCGTGGATGTAAAAGCTGCGGAGAAACGGCCGAACCCGAAAGTGACGACCACGCCCCGGCTGGAAAAAACACGCCCGACGCCAACGCCGAAGGTGGAGGAGGCCAAACCGGCGAAAACCGCTACCGAAAAACCACTCATTGCCAGCAAAGCGGAAAGCCCGGTAACCACGCCCGAACGGCCCGAACCCAAACGAGTCGAAACGGCTAAAGCGGCCCCCGCCGAAAAAGTAGCGCCACCGGCCCCGCCGAAAAAGGTAGAGACGGTTAACAACGATGCGCTCTTTAAAAAATCGTCGGGTGGCGGAGGGTCTAACGGTACGGTCGGGAAGGCCTCCGGTACGGGCGGCAACAACAATGGTGATGATGCCAGTGGGGTAGGTGATAAAGGAAATCCCAACGGTAAAATCGACGCCAAGAGCTTATACGGTACGCCCGGCGGGTCCGCTACGGGGGTTGCCTTCGACGTATCGGGCTGGTCGATGGCGGGTCGCCCAAGTGTCAATGATGATTCGGACGAGACGGGAAAGATCGTCTTTAAAATTACCGTCGATGGCGAGGGTGAAATAACCCGCGTGCAAACCCAGCAAACAACGGTTAGCCCGTCCGTCGTTGAAGTGTACCGGAAAGCGGTTCAACGGTTGCGGCTCCGGCCCAAAGGCAGCGCGACGCCCCCCACATCGACCGGAACAATTACCTTTATTATTACGTCTAAATAAATGCAGTACCAGGAAGCACTCGACTATCTGTACAGTCGGCTCCCCGTTTTTCACCGGATTGGCCCCAAAGCGCTCAAGCCTGGTTTAGACAATACTCTCCGGTTGTGCGAAGCGCTGGGTAATCCGCAGCACCAGTTCAACAGCATTCACGTAGCCGGCACGAATGGGAAGGGTAGTACCTCGCACATGCTGGCCGCTGTTTACCAGTCGGCCGGCTACCGGGTTGGGTTGTACACATCGCCCCATCTCAAATCGTTTACCGAGCGAATCCGGCTCAACGGTGTGCCCATTGCTGAATCCGATGTGGCTGCGTTCGTGACCGAAAACCAGGCTTTGATCGAATCCATAGAGCCCTCGTTTTTTGAAGTGACGGTGGCCATGGCGTTTGCTTATTTTGCGCGTCAGCAACCCGACATCGCCATTATCGAAGTGGGCTTGGGTGGGCGGCTGGACTCGACGAATGTCATCACACCACTGGCCTCCGTCATCACCAACATCGGTCTCGATCATACCGACATACTGGGGAACACATTACCCGAGATCGCCCGGGAGAAAGCGGGAATTACTAAAGCGCATGTGCCCGTGATCGTCGGAGAGACCCAGGCCGAGACTATGCCCGTCTTCAGAGAGATTGCTAATTTGCTAACTTCTCCCATCGTTTTTGCCGACCAAACCTACACCGTTGCCGATACCGGGCTGTCGAATGGTGTCCGGTCAATAACGGTTCAGTCGGCAAACGGGGCGACACAAACGCTGTCGCTTGACCTGCTAGGCGGCTATCAGCAGCAGAATGCGGTAACCGTACTAACCACGGTTGAGGTGTTGCAGGCTGGTTTACCCGTGTCTCCGGCGGCTGTTAAGAAGGGATTACGATCCGTTGTTTCGCTGACGGGTTTAAAAGGACGCTTCCAGACGATCCGGCAGCAGCCCCTAGTCATTGCCGATACGGCCCATAATCAGCCTGGTCTGGAGGCTCTATTCGCAACCGTACACGCCATCCCGTTCGCAACCTTACGAATCGTTATCGGACTCGTTGCCGACAAAAACCGGACGAACGTGTTGGGTAGTCTGCCCGAATCGGCAGTCTATTATTTCTGTCAGGCCGACTCGCCCCGGTCACTTCCGGCGGTTACGCTCCAGGCAGAAGCCGCCGAACTAGGCCGGATCGGCACCACCTACGCCGACGTCAATGCAGCCCTGTCAGCCGCTTTACATCAATCAACGCCCGACGACCTGATCGTCATTACGGGTAGTAATTATCACATCGCCGAATTAATCGAATTATAACAGTGACGCGTCGCAAACATGATTTCTTTCTACACAACATAGAAAGCATAAACGTTATTGAAGTTGGTAAACCGCTTTACAAAACAATAAAAGGTAACTGGCTTTCCGAGTATTTCAAGAACGATAACCCGATTGTGCTGGAACTGGCCTGTGGTAAAGGAGAGTATACGATTGGCTTAGCGAGTGCCTTTCCGGCAACCAATTTTATTGGTGTCGACATCAAAGGCGATCGAATTGCCAGAGGGTCTAAAATTGCCGAACGGAAAGGACTTACCAATGTCGCTTTCTTGCGGACGGATATTAAATACATCGAGGAGTTTTTTAACGAGGGGGAGGTCAGCGAAATTTGGGTTACCTTCCCCGACCCTCACGCCAGGCCCAGACAGGAGAAACATCGACTCACGCATCCGCACTTCTTGGCGCTGTATAAACGGTTACTTAAACCGGGAGGAACCCTCCATCTGAAAACAGACAGCCCCGAATTATTTGCGTACAGTGTGGAACAAGTTAAATCGGCCAACTGTGTCGATTTACAATATACAACTGATTTATATACGTCGTCACTTAACGAAATTCACTTAGGGATAAAGACGACCTATGAGCAACTCTTCTTCGATAAAGGATTTACAATTAACTATTTACAATGTAAAATGGGTGCAGTTTTGTAAACCACACCCATTTGTAAACTCTAAGTCAACTGTGTAAACTAATACTATTTACCAATGTATTTAAATTTACTTTGTTAACATTGATAAAATGATTTACAATTGTACTACTTAAACAGCTTTGTAATCAGATCGGCAACACGGCTAGAATAACCAAACTCATTATCGTACCAGCCGACAACTTTGGCCAGATTACCGTTTGCCGCCGTTAGTTTCGAATCGAAAATACACGAGTGTGGATTACCAACAATATCGATCGAAACGATTTCGTCAGTGGTGTATTCCAGGTATCCTTTTAGGGTTGTTTCCGATGCTTCCTTGATGGCGTTGTTGATTTCCTCAACCGTAACTTCCCGTTTTAATACGACCGTTAGATCGGTCAATGAACCATCCGGCGTTGGAACGCGCAGGGCGTTACCGTCCAGTTTGCCTTTTAGCTGAGGCAGAACCAGACCGACAGCTTTAGCCGCTCCCGTCGAGGTTGGAACGATCGATAAAGCAGCTGCTCGTGCGCGACGTAGATCGGAGTGGGGAGCATCCTGTAGATTCTGATCAGCCGTGTAGGCGTGGATCGTCGTCATATATCCTTTTTCGATACCGAAAACATCATCCAGCACTTTGGCCATTGGAGCCAGGCAGTTGGTTGTGCAGGAAGCGTTGGAGACGATCGTCTCTTCGCCCGTTAGTGTATCGTCATTGACGCCTAGTACTACGGTCGGGATATTGCCTTTAGCAGGGGCGGAAATGACAACCTTCTTAGCACCTGCGGTGAGGTGTTGGCCTGCACCTGCTTCGTCTACGAACCGGCCCGTTGATTCCAGAACAACATCGACGTTTAGTTCTTTCCAGGGTAGATTCTTAGGGTCACGTTCTGCATAAGCATGAATTCGTGTTCCGTTTACAGTGATGCTTTCTGTGTCTGACTGAACTTCGCCTGAAAACCGACCATGAACTGAGTCATATTTTAACAGGTGTGCTAAGGTTGCATTATCTGTTAAATCATTGATGGCAACAACTTCGATGTTTTCTTTGGCAAGTAACTGTCTGAACGAAAGCCGTCCGATCCGACCGAAGCCATTGATGGCAACGCGTATTTTTTCCATGAACTAAAAATTGGTTTGTTTTCGGTTCAAATATACGCATTAATACAGGAGCACTATAAAAAATGTATCTTTAGTAATAGGAGAGAAGGTTTTAGTAAGAATGGAAAAATACTTTAGTATTTATAGTAATAATTAGCTAAAATCTGTTATTTTGCTAGTACAAGTTAGGCTTATCCGCAAAAATTACTAACAGTTTAGCCTAATTATATCG
The DNA here is from genome assembly GCF_010747415.1 of Spirosoma agri. NCBI lineage: Bacteria > Pseudomonadati > Bacteroidota > Cytophagia > Cytophagales > Cytophagaceae > Spirosoma > Spirosoma agri. The sequence continues at coordinate 3,005,180 of NZ_JAAGNZ010000001.1, forward strand.
TTTTGCTAACGTATATGTACGTTTTTACTAAATAATTTTAATGAACATAGTATTTGCTAAATTTTAGTATAATTTGCCTAGATAGCATGACTCTTATTATCTATATTGATACCTACTAATACCAGTTTCACATTTTCACATGTCTTCTAACTCTATATGATTAGTGAGAAAGTAAGAGTGTAGCTTTACACAAAGTGCTCACAACTGGTTAGTTTGTTCTACAATTCTGCCTAAACTTTTTCTCTATACATAGTATTCTCTTACTCATTCAGTGCATCGCTTTACTGGCCAACCAGCAAGCGGTAATCCATTTTTTAAACACTATAAAACCGCTTTACCATATAGAAATCAGGATGTCTTAAAGAGACTACGTAGCTCTCTAGTTATAGCCAGGAGTAGAAAACCAGGCAATGATCTGATATACACACGCTATTATCAATCAAATGGAGCATGATTAAACACTGCTAATTATCGATTGAAAATCGCTGCACATCAATAAGAAGGGGTAGAGCTGTTACTGGTTTCATAGACTAGTATTCGGCAATCAACACCATGGCATTATTCATGCTCTATATAGAATGTGTTGATACTACTACACACTGTCTGTGGTAATATCAATATGTCTGCTGGGAAAAAAAGTTGGCCTATATTTAAACTATACGTGTCTTATCCTTATCTTTGAAGCAGCAAAAAAGTAGCTATTTATAATATCAATGAAATACAAAATATAATTCTGTTAATAACACTATATGCCTGTTTGTGAGGCACTTATACTATTACATATAAACTTTTACTCTAATTAAATGAATACCACAATTGAAGCCATTTGGGCAAATAGAGACTTATTAAAGGAGCCAAAATCCATTCAGATAATTAAAGAAGTAATAAGTCAATTAGATAGGGGAGAACTTCGGGTGGCTAATCCTCCGGTTGAGGAAAATGGCGAATGGACAGTCAATGAGTGGGTAAAAAAATCCATACTTCTTTATTTCATTAGTCAGCAAATGAAAGCCGAGGAAGTAGGAATTTTTTCTTTTCATGACAAAATTCCTTTGAAGACGAATTTTGCCGATGCTAAGGTACGGGTGGTTCCGCCAGCTGTAGCTCGTTATGGATCGTTCCAGGCGCCTGGTGTCATTCTCATGCCTTCTTATGTAAACATTGGTGCTTATGTCGATGAGCGTACCATGGTTGACACCTGGGCGACGGTAGGCAGCTGCGCCCAAATTGGTAAAGACGTTCACCTCAGCGGGGGAGTTGGTATTGGTGGCGTTCTGGAACCACCGCAAGCAGCACCCGTCATTATTGAGGATGGCGCTTTTGTTGGTTCCCGTTGCATAGTTGTCGAGGGGGCTCATATTGGCAAGCGAGCGGTGTTAGGAGCGGGGGTCACCATTACTGGCTCGTCTAAAATTATCGATGTTACAGGTACTAAGCCCGTCGAATACAAAGGATTTGTTCCTGCTAATTCAGTAGTTATCCCCGGTAGCTATGCTAAACAGTTTCCGGCAGGTGAATTTCATGTTCCTTGTGCAATCATCATCGGGCAGCGCAAAGAATCCACCGATTTAAAAACATCGTTGAATGATGCACTCCGTGAGAATAACGTATCGGTTTAAAACCGTGTGTTATTTACATTAATACAAATATACAATAGTAAAAAATAGCCAATTGATTTATATCAATTGGCTATTTTTTTTGTAAAATTTACATATACAATTTTTGTATATAGATTTAAGTTTATCTTTGTATATACTATGATTCAACGGAAGCCAATGACTATTAATGACAAAATTAAACAGATACTGATCGACAAGAATCTGTCGCCTTCTTATTTCGCGGACGAGATCGGTGTTCAACGATCCAGCATTTCTCATATTCTCTCCGGCCGAAATCGACCCAGTTTCGATATCATTCAGAAAATAATCCGTCGCTTTCCAGAACTTGGTTACGAATGGATTATGGAAGAAGACAATCAAACTAGTAGCCAACCAATTCCAACCGGTTACACTGCCAGGAGTGTAACACGTACGCCGGACCAGGATCGGATGGAAGGGTTTACCTACCCGGCCCCACAGCCTATAGGTGTTCGTAGCCAGCGTACTGAAATTCCACCGAGTGCACCCGCTCAACCAACATCCTCATCTGATAATTCTGCCGAACAATCAGTCGGCTTACCTTTAGTGGAGAAGAAGGTGGAGCGGATACTGATCTTTTACACAGATGGATCATTTCGGGAATACACCCCAACCGTTTAGCCAAACTTACTCAGTTCGGGTTATTTCTTTTGTTTTTACCAGCACATGATCAACACGATAAATGTCTTTGTAGTAGCGTAACTTCGTTATACACGATGTTTTTTTTCATCTAGTACTAACCTGTCTGCTTCTATATAATAGGCAGCATGGGCTCAGCCACGACTTTATCATGCGCCTGCTTTTCTAATTTTTCAGCGACAGATTACTAACCACTGATCAACAGAATGACTTAAAGAAATTAGCTCGAATACCAGCCGTGCTGAATTTGATTAGATTTAATTTAATAAATAAAAGGGAATCCTACTCATTGAAAAACCGGTCCTTTGAAGTCATGTTCCAAACCAGTCAGCTGGCTACTAAGATAGCACTGGGCTTGCAAACTACGTGTGAAACGAGCGATACCATCGTAAAAATTTTAAGCAGTCGACGTCAGCATTAGTTGGACAGCACTTATGAAACGGAATAGATTTTATGTCCCTTTTCGAGTGCGCGTTTAACCAGTGTTCTCGACGTCAAATAGCAAGTCATTGAGTAGTAGCGAACAATTTAATTCATTCGTTCGTCTAGCCATTCTATGATAAAGCGGTTTATTACTCTTCGGTAGACTGACGAAAAAGATGCATTTAAACTCAATCAAGGCATTTTTCGCACCCTATATACCCTAACTCCTTGTAAAGCAATACTTTAGTGTTCCACGTGGATACCTGCTTGATAAGCCTGCCATGTACAGGAATACTTTTGTTATATAATTTATATTATGTTAAGTAAGGTAGTTACTAAATAGGGTCGGCTCTTCGGTACCGACCCTATTTATCTTAATCGACGCAGACTACTTTCTTCTCTTCGTACTGCTTCAAAATGTTCTGAAGATTCGTCAGGTTGTCCGTCAGTTCTGGCTCTTCTTTCACTGACTTTGCTTTCGTGAAATAAGGTAACGCTTTCTTGAAACGACCACAGACTTTACCCTCAACTTCTTTGCCTTTAGCCTGATACTCTTTAACGTCCATATCGGCCAGTTGCTTGTTCAACTCAGCGCCTTCATTATAGTAATAAACGCCTAGGTTAAAGTTAGCATCGTAGTTATTGGGTTCAACGGCCAGGGCTTTGGTGTAGTACTCCTTTGCCAGGTTCGTTTGCTCCATTTGCTTCTGTTTGAATTCGGCTAACTTCTTTTCTGAATCGGCCGATGTTGTGCTTGTGGCAGCTTCTTTAGCAGATGCGTCCAGTTTAGCAATCTCAGCCTTCTGGTCAGTCGCTTTTTTCTGTACGTCAGCCAGCTGACGCTTTAGCTCGGCACTCTTGGGCTGCTTTTTGATCAACCCACTCAGCCGGGTAACTTCGCTGTTATACGTTTCCAGCAATCCTTTCGCATCAGCCAGTTGCTTACCAGCGCTACTTCCCTTCTTGGTTTCACCTTCTAGCTTACGAACTTCTTCCTTGGCTTTCGTGGCCGCATTATCATAAATGATGCCCAGGTTAACCATATTCTGAACGTTATTCGGATCTTTTTCGATCATCTGCTTCATCCCGTTAATGGCTTCATCCATCCGGTTGGTACGCAGCATAATGTTGATCTTTTCGTTCGACAGGTCTTTGTTACCGGGTGCCAGCGCAATTCCTTTGTCTAACGTAGCCAGGGCTTTGTCCACTTCGTTGTCCGTGCTGTAGAGCATGGCCAGCGATCCGTAAATCGATGCATCCTTACCACCACCGGCGATGTATTTCTCCAGTTGCGTTTTAGCCGTTGCGTTGTCTTTTACCTGCTGGGCGGCAATGGCCGTGTACAACGGAGCGAGGGTATCTTTAGGATTGATATCACCCGCCATCGTCATCGCTTTCATCGCATCCGGGTAATTCTTAGCCTGGAATTTAGCCACACCCTGCTGCATAAACGCGCCGTACAGAGCCTGCCCTTTCAAGGCTTCCTCCGCTTCTTTCGCTAGTTTGCCCGGACCACCTTTTTTGTCTTTGTCCAGTTCAATTACTTTTTTGAACGCTTCGTAAGCTGTTGTCGCTGCGCTGGAGTCGATTCGGATGTATTGAGCCGCAATGCTCTGGTAGGTTTTAGCCCGATCCATCCAGGTACTGGCTTTTGCCCCACTTTTGGCATCGGCAATATCCTTGTCGCTTTTCTCCTTGTCTTTCTTGACGGCATCCATCGCGGCAGCATCCACTGTACTAGCTGCCCCACCCTGGTTCTGTGCATAGGCTCCTGCGGACAGGCAACAGGCGACGAGAACTGCAATAACTGATTTCATGTGTAAAATGGGGTTGTGTTTTATCTTTCAGGAACGAATTTAAGGAATCTGTCTGTATAAGCATGACCACCCGTAAATTGTTTGAGCCGCCGGGCTGATTATCCAATCAACGCCAGCGGCTCAAGCGACTATCAGTGAGTGAGTTACTCGGTTATTTCATCCGACTCGGCCGGAGGGACTTCATCCACTTCCTCGTGTTTAATTTTTGTGACCGACGATATGGCATCCCCGTCGCGCAGACTGATCAACCGAACGCCCTGCGTGTTGCGGCCAATAACGCTGATCGCATTCACCGGGGTCCGGATGGCAATACCGGACTTGTTGATGATCATCAGGTCGTCGTTGTCTTCCACGTCGAGTACCGCCACCAGCCGGCCTACTTTTTCGGTAACTTTCAGCGTACCAACACCTTTGGCTCCCCGGTTGGTGATCCGATAACCGTCAATCTCGGATCGCTTGCCGTAGCCATTTACCGAAACGACCAGTAACTGGGCATCGGTCGACGCGATACAAACCATGCCGATAACGTGGTCGGTCGTGTCGTCGTCGTCCAGGGATATGCCTCGCACCCCGGCGGCCGTGCGGCCCATCGGACGAACACGACTTTCGTGGAACCGAACGGCTTTACCCGCACTCGACGCAATGACGATATCATTGTCTCCGTTGGTCAGACAAACCCCGATCAGCTGATCGTCCTCATCGATCGTGATGGCAATGATGCCATTCTGACGGGGGCGCGAGAAGGCTTCCAGCATCGTCTTTTTGATCGTTCCCTGACGCGTACACATCACAATGTAATTGTTGTTGATGTAGTCCTCGTTTTTCAGGTCTGTTACGTTGATGACCGCCCGTACTTTGTCGTCAGATTCGATATTGATGAAGTTAGCTAGGGGTCGTCCTTTCGATACCCGCGATCCTTCCGGCAATTCGTAAACGGGTAACCAGTATAAACGCCCTTTCTGCGTGAACGCGAGCAGGGTGTTGTGCATGGTCGCCGTAAAGAGGTGTTCCGTAAAGTCTTCCTCTTTAGACGCTGCCGCCTTCGCTCCTACGCCACCCCGGCTCTGCGACCGGTATTCGGTGGTTGGTGTCCGTTTAATATACCCTTCGTGCGAGATGGTGATGATCATGTCCTCATCGGCGATCAGCGAGAGATCGCTGATGTTCCCGTCACCGAGGGGATTAATCTGCGTCCGTCGTTCGTCGCCGTAGCGCGCCCGGATGTCGATCAGTTCGTCTTTGATCACCTGCCGCTTCCGTTCTTCACTGGCCAGAATTTCTCTCAGGTTCGTGATTTCACGCATCAGCTCGTCGAACTCGGCCTGTAGCTTGTCGCGTTCCAGCCCGGTAAGCCGTTGCAGACGCATTTCCAGAATCGCTTTCGCCTGTAAATCGCTGAGCGAGAACTGCGTCATCAGACCCGTACGGGCAATTTCTGAATCACGCGACGACCGGATCAGGGTAATAACGGCGTCGATGTGATCAAGCGCAATCAGCAGCCCTTCCAAAATATGCGCCCGTTTTTCGGCTTCGCGCAATTCGTACTGCGTCCGGCGGGTCACTACCTCGAAGCGGTGCTCGACGTAGTACTTCATCATATCCTTCAGGTTCAACAGCATCGGCCGCCCTTTCACGAGCGCGACGTTATTGATACTGAACGAGGATTGCAGGGCCGTATGCTTATACAGGTTGTTCAGAACGACGTTCGGAATGGCATCCTTCCGCAGATCATACACGACCCGCAGTCCGTCCCGGTCCGACTCATCGCGGAAAGCCGCGATGCCTTCGATCTTTTTATCGTTGATCAGTTCCGCCGTTTTTTCGAGCATCACCGCTTTGTTGACCATATACGGAACGTCCGTCACGATGATCTGGGTTTTGCCGCGATTTTCTTCGATGGTTGCATTCGCCCGCATCACCACCCGGCCACGACCGGTCTTGAACGCGGACTTGACGCCTTCCATCCCGTAGATCGTCGCACCCGTTGGGAAATCGGGGGCTTTGACGAATTGCATCAAGTCTTCAATCGTGATCTCGTTGTTGTCCATGTAGGCAATGATGCCATCGACAACTTCGGTCAGGTTATGGGGAGCCATGTTGGTCGCCATACCGACCGCGATCCCCGACGAGCCGTTAAGCAGCAGGTTGGGCAGTTTACCCGGCATTACGGTTGGCTCCTGCAACGAATCATCGAAGTTCGACTGAAAGTCAACCGTTTCCTTGTAAATATCGGTCAGCAATTCTTCGGCAATCCGCTTCAGCCGGGCCTCGGTATACCGCATAGCCGCCGGTGAATCGCCGTCGATGGACCCAAAGTTACCCTGCCCGTCAACGAGGGGATAGCGCAACGACCAGTCCTGGGCCATCCGGACCATGGTATCGTAAACGGATGAGTCACCATGCGGGTGGTATTTACCCAGTACTTCCCCAACGATACGGGCCGATTTCTTGTGGGGTTTGTTATAGTTAACGCCCAGTTCAGCCATTCCGAACAACACCCGTCGGTGAACCGGTTTCAACCCGTCACGAACGTCGGGCAGCGCCCGCGAGATGATAACTGACATTGAGTAATCAATGTAGGCACCCCGCATTTCGTCCTCAATGTTGATGGGAATGATGTTACTGGGAAATTCGAGGTCGGGATTTTCTTCCGCCATGTTCAAGTTGGAGTTTCGCAGAAAATTACTATTTCGGCTCGTCTGACAGACGCAGGCCGCTCTATAGACAAATATACAAAATTTTCAGAAGAAAAGCGAAATAATCCCGTATATGTGGCCTGAACTGCCCTGGATCGGCAAAAAATGAACGCGTTCCGAATCGAAAAATCGGCAATTTTCTGTCCGCGTAGTATCCAGACGAAATACAATTCTGTTTCAACTAAAACATACGATCCGGTGGGGCCGTACCAGCCCGACGGATCGTCTATACGTTTGATCAGGATTTGATTCGGGGGTCGAATAGAAACGGCTCCGTCTGCTGTAACACAATACGGCTGAAGTCGGGATGGGCCGGGTTGAGCAGGTAGTTCGACTCGTGGGGAATGATCGCCGAGGGCACCCGCAACACCGCCGACCGACCGCTCCGCAGCCACTCCCCGCCCAGTCGCTGACAGGCATCGTACTGCCGGAAATCGAACCAGTCGTCGGGCAGCGATTCAGCCTGGATTGTGTCAATAAGCAGGGTATCAGGTACATCGATCACCATCACCCGGAAGGTTTCCTGCAGCCCCTCCCCGCCCCGATGGACCACATTTTCGAGACAGGCCAGCGCGCGCGTAGCGGCTGTGTAGATCACGAACTGGCCACGACTATTCCACCGGGCGGCCCCGCCGGACGCTACCAGCCGATCGGCATAAACAGCTTTGGTGATTCGATAAACGAGCATGTACCGTACGGGGGTATCGACCTGGAGCGGTCAACAATGACGATGAATGAACATGGATGGTGTCAACGATCGTCAGGCCAGATCGCCGTACTCGATACGGGTCACCTCATCCATTACGAGATCAATACCGCCCGATGTGTGAAGCAGCACAAAGGGGATCTGGTTACCCAGGCCATACGCAGGCTTATCCATCCACCGCCGGAACGATTCCGCCGAGCCAAAGACCGATTCACCCGCCTGAAAAAGAGCCATGATTTTCAGCACCTTTTCACTATCCTGCGGATTGAGCTTCTTTTTTTCCCGCTCGTACCGCTGGAATGTTTTGAGCGACGTATCGAATACCTCAGCCAGCTGTTCGCGTCTGTAGCCCGTCAGATCAGCGATCTCGAAGAAACGGATGGCCGGAACGCCTTTGAGGGCGACGAAAACAAGGGCGGTGCGGTCCTGAACGATCATACGACAAACATAAGAATTTTGTCTAATAAACCAAGAATTTTGTCCAATAGTTCCTCGTACTTCATCGGGTAAAAACTTACGCGGGGTTTTCTGGTTAGAGCCTGTATATGCTGGACGCTGGCTCGATCGTAAACGCGGGACAATAGCTCTGCGAAGTCAGGCCATCGGTAAATCCAGTATCCAGTAACTACTAGCCAACATCCATTTAACAACAAAGACCGATGAAAACGATACTCACAGCCGTTAGTATGTTCGTAGCCCTTGGCATCAGCCAGTCTACGCAGGCGCAATCAACGACGGGCGGAAAAAGTGGCGGCTCTACAGCCTCGACCGGTTCGGGCTACCTGACCGACGGGAAACGCCCGACAACCAGCGACGCCAGCAGCATGACCATCGCCGACGAAGGAGCCTCCCGCGCTTATATGTACGTACCGCCAACGGCCCCCAAAAACCGGTCGGCCTCCCCCGATGGCTCGGGCAGTCCGAAGATGAAAAAACAAACCAGCCCGGATAGCACCGCGACCAAACCGCGTTCGGTCAAACCAAAACGAACCGGCAACTAGGCAAAAAGCGCCGGAACGGATTGCCCTTTTCCGTCGGGCGTAGTGTAGAAAGGGCGCTTCTCGATTTCATACTGGGTATCCGGCGCGATACCCAGCGCGTGGTAGATCGTCTGGTGGACCCCGTCGATACGCACGGGGTTCTCAATGGTTTTGCAGGGGCGTTCGTCGGCGGTCTTTCCGTAGACGAACCCTTTTTTCATGCCTCCGCCGAACAGGAGCATGGAACAGCCGTCGGTAAAATGCCGGTGCATCCCGTAAAATTTCGGATCAGACAGCACATCGGGTTGATCGACCTGTTCGAGCACTTTCGCGTCCGGACGACCTTCCACCATCATGTCCCGGCTGAATTCACTGGCCACCACGACCAGCGTCCGGTCCAGGTGACCCGTTTTGGCCAGATCCTTGATCAGCTGGGCGACGGGCCCATCAATCTCTTTTTTCATTTTTGCCAAACGCGAGTGGCCATTCTCGTGCGTATCCCACCCTTTGAACGGTTCGTATTCGGTCGTGACGCTAATGAACCGGGCTCCCTGTTCGGTCAGCCGACGGGCGAGTAGACAACCCAATCCAAAACGACCGGTATTGTACACGTCGTAACTGGCTTTCGGCTCAGTGCGTAAATTGAACGCCTTCGCTTCGGGCGAGTTCAGCAGTCGGTACGCCTGTTCCATCGATCGTTTCAGCGATTCTTTCTGATAATCACTGCCGAACTCCCCTACCGGACTGCTACTAATGAGCTCGTTATAGAGCTGGTTCCGTCGCTCGAACCGGCGGGCGTCCATGCCAACCGGCGGCCGGACGCTATCCAGGCCCTGACTGGGATCGGGAATAAAGAACGGACCAAATTCATTCCCCAGAAAGCCGGCGGTATGAAACGCTTTCAACTCCTCGCCTTCGCCAAGGGTAAATCGCTGACCAATATCGACAAAAGCGGGAATGACCGGATTCTTCGGCCCTAATTCCTTGGCAATCCAGGCCCCGATGTGCGGAACGGCTACCGTTTGCGGGGGTTCGTAGCACGTATGCCAGTGGTACTGGTGCCGCGAATGCAGAATATGGCCCATGTCAGCCGCTACGTACGACCGGATCAGCGTGCCTTTGTCCATCACGCGCCCAATGGCCTGGAGTCCGTCCGAAAAGTGGATGCCATCCAGCACGGTAGGTACTGATTTGAACGTACTTAATACCCGATTACCTTCCATTCCTTTCTGGAACGGGGTGTATTTTTTAGGATCGAACGTTTCCGTATGCGCCATACCGCCGGCCATCCAGAGCAAAATGACCGTATCCGCCGTTCCCCGCATCGACGCCGACGTTGCCTCCCGGCGACAGCCCGACAACAGAGCCGGTATGGGCGCACCAGCCGCTAAAGCCGCCAGCGTGGCCGCGCTGGTTTTCTGCATGAACTCCCTCCTATTCCACGTATGCTTCATGATTCCGTTTTTTTCGAACGAGTGAAAGAGCGCAAGAGTGATTAAGTACAGCGTTTGTTTGTTCAGTCAATCATCAGTGCTCCAATCGCTCGTTCACCCATATTCCCTAATCGCTCATTCACTCAATCACTCTTTCACTATTTTCCTCAATAAATCAACTGAAATTCGGGATGGAGGGTAATGGCCCAGACCAAGTCCTGGATACCCTCCGTTGTGGGCGTTTTGCCGACCAGCTGCCGGGCGATGGTAATTTCTTTCGGTAACGGTGCCCGCCCCAATGCCTGCCAGTACAATCGGTTGATGATCAGCTCCGACGACGGCTCCTTCTTTTTCCAGCGTTCGGCCCCCCGCTTCAGGGCTTCATTGAAGGTTGAGCCGTTGGTCAGTTCGAGCGCCTGTAGCAGGTTGGCCTGCGACGTGCGGCTGGTGCTAACCGTTTCCCGGTTCGGGCGACCCAGGGCAGTCAGGAACGGATCGTTCTTGACCAGAGCGGCACGGGTGAAACGAATCGCCTTATGAATCGTTTTGGGTAACCGATCCACGATAGCGGTATCCTGGTAGATGGGCGCGAACGACAGACTGACCGCATCGGCAAACTGTTCGGCCGTGAGCCGACGCCGAACCATTCCATCAAATACGTACGTCGGTGTCGTCAGCAAACCCGCATCCTTTACCCCGACGGAGGGCAATTGATACGTCTTGGAAGTGAGAATGGCATACATCAGTTTTTTGAGATCATAGCCGTTCTTCACAAAATCAAACGCCAGCCAGTCCAGCAAGTCCTGACTCCAGGGCACATTGTCCATCGCGTCGACGGGTTCCACGATACCCCGGCCCATCAGCTGTGCCCAGATTCGATTGACCACCGTACGATAGAGCCGCCCGTCTTTGGGTTGCACCAGGAAATCAGCCAGTTCACGAAGGCGCTGCTCCGTGGGTGCATCGACGCTGATCGTACCCAATTCCTTGAACAGCAGTCGACGCCCGGCCAGTTTACCCGTCGGCTTATCGCAGCGATTTATTTCTAACGTACTATCGGCAAAAACGTTGGCAAACGCATACGCGTCGTCCAGTTTCCAGTCGCTGATGAAGCTGTCGTGGCAGGAAGCACATTTGAGATTAAGCCCCAGCAACACCTGGGCCACGTTCTGAGCCGCCTGCATTTCGGTTCGCTGGCTGGCGTTGATCGTTCCGCGCCACTGAATGCCTTTGATAAAACCGGCGGATTGTTTCGACGGACTGATCAGCTCCCGCACGAACCAGTTGTAGGGCTTGTTGTTTTTCAGCGACTTATAGAGCCAGGTGGTCATATCCGCCCGTCCACCGGTCACGTAGCCCGTACCCGTATAATCATTCCGCAGCGCATCGTTCCAGAACGTAAGCCAGTGTTGGGCGTAGGCTTCGTTACGATCAAGCAACTGGCGGACCAGAATTTCCCGTTTATCGGGCCGGGAGTCGGCCATAAATGTCTGTATCGCCTTCGGGGACGGCAGCAACCCGACAACATCCAGATAGACCCGCCGAATGTACGTCCGGTCGTCTACGACGCCTTTCCAGGATACCTTGTTCGTCTGGAAATAAGCGGATACGAATCGATCGATGGGTTGGGTTATGTCGACCGTGGCCGGCGGAACGGCGGGTAAACGGGGTTCCAGCGCGGCCACACGATAAAGGGGTTTGTCGGGCCCATCCGGCCAGGGAGCACCCTGTTTGATCCAGAACGAAAGCAAAGCCACTTCTTGTTCGCTCAGCCGTTTGCCTTTGGTTGGCATCACTTCTTTATCCCCGGTCGGCAGCGTAATCCGGCGAATGAGTTCGCTGGCCTCCGGATACCCGGCGGTCAGAATGGCCCCGTGCTTCCCTCCTTTCAGCACCAGCTCCTTGTTGTCCAACCGGAGATTGCCCTTAGTTTTGGTTGCACTGTGGCAACTGTAGCAATTATGCGCCAGAATCGACCGGACCTCCACGGTCAATTCCTCCACCTGCTTATCTGTCAGCGGCCCATCCATTCGGGCAAACGCAACCGACGTTTCTCCGGTTGACGGTGCACCCGATCCTTTGTTTCCCGGCAGAACGCTGGTCAGGTAGTCGTCGCCGTGGGTCAGCCTGGCTCCGTAATGGCCCGCCAGACTAACACCTGCCACCGTACCAATCAACAGGCTCCGGTAAAGAACAATGTGTCCGGAACGAAGCGCGGCTAGTGTGCAACCCGCCAGCAGCACCGTGGCCAGCCCCGACCATTGATGGATCGTTACGGTCGCTCCGCCATAGTCTTCCTGATTGACCAGCAGCAGCCCCAGACTGGCGGCCAGTACCGAACTGATCGTCCCGATCCAGACCAGAGCGGTTATTCCCGAACGCCAGTCCGCCGACTTCCGATACCAATCGATTCCCTCCAGAACCAGGGCGACACAAAGTAGGGCAACCGGAAAATGAACGAGCAACGGGTGTAACCGACCCAGAAACTGCCAAAGCCAAAACGACGCGGCCAACGGGAAACTAAGCACGTGCGGAAGAATTGCCATACGCTAATCAGGGAATTCGCTTACCCTTCCAAAAGACACGTTTCCCGCCCGTTCTACTATAGTGTACTGATAGCCAGACCATCAGGATCGTTTTGACTAACCCGAGCTTCGCGAATCAGCAAATAATACCAAGTAGTATTTTTTTGATCTTTTTGTATAATCAATAAAATACTACTTGGTATTATTTTAAATTTCAGACTTGATAAAACGTTTTAACAAAAAGGCCCGCTAGTAATCTAGCGGGCCTTTTTGTTGAAACGTATGGCTTATGCGGGCTTACCTAAAGCTTAGGCTCCCAGCCTTTCTCATAGTCGCGTCCCCACAGCTTCATTGCTTCTTTGTCCTGGATATGGCCATTCTTGGCATCGACGGCAAATGACTTATTCGTCCGGTACGCAATGTTGGCCAGGTGGCAGAGCAGCGTACTGCGAGCGCCTTCTTCAATGGTCGAGTTTTGTTTTTCTTTTCCCCGGATAGCCTCGAAGAAATTCTGGATATGCCGAGTCGTCATGTCTCCTCCCCCACCGAGCGCCGTTCCACCTTCAGAGCCAGTCGACTTGCTGTCTTTGATGACCTTGCCATCGCGGTTGAATAATTTATACCCACCCCGATCAACGTAAACCGTACCGTTGGTTCCGTAAATAATCGTACCCCGATCGCTGCCGTAGGTTTTATGCCCGTTCCGGCTTTTGCCATCCCACTTGATGATTTTATCGCCGGGGAAACGGAAGGTGGCATCCATCGTATCATAGACGGCCCAGCCATCTTCGGGGAAATACCGCTTGGCCGCTTCGACCGTTACATACTCCGGAAATTCGACCTGCAGGGCCCAGCGCGCTACGTCCAGTTCGTGGGTCGCGTTGTTGCCACTTTCTGCCGTGCCGTAGAGCCAGCCGTACCAATGCCAGTTGTAATCCCAGGTGTCGTGGGTATAGGCCGTGCGGGGAGCGGGGCCCTGAAACAGATCCCAATCCAGTCCGTCAGGAACGGGCGCTTTCTTCGGGATGGGCACCTCCCCCCGGCTGTTGGCATAGAACGCAACGGCTTTGAACGCCTTACCGATCACGCCGTTATGAATCTGGTTGATGATGTCGATGGATTCGAGGGCCGACCGCTGCTGGTTCCCCATCTGAACGACCTTATTGTATTTCTTCTGGAATTCGACCAGCAGTTCGCCCTCGCGCGGATTCTGGCTACAGGGTTTTTCGACGTATACGTGCTTGCCCCCCTGCACCGCCATCCAGGTTCCCGGTGCATGCCAGTGGTCGGGGGTAGCGTTGATGAGCACATCCACATTTTTATCGGCGATGACCTTGCGGATATCGTTTTCGAGCTTTGGCTTGTAGTCAATGTGCTTCGAGAATTTTTGAAGCGCCGACTCCCGCTGTTTCTGCATCACGTCGCAGAGGTATACCAGCTCGACGTTGCTGTTCTTTTTTGAGATCGGTTCGTAATAGGCTTCCAGTCGCCGACCCAATCCGGCGATGGCGACGTTCAACCGTTCGTTGGCCCCGATTATTTTGGCGTAACTTTTCGCTGACATCCCCGTAGCCAGTCCCCCAACCGTCAGACCGGCAGTACTCAGGGCCGCTTTTTTAATAAACTCTCTTCGTGAATTTTCCATCGTTTTCAGATTGATTCATTGGTTTACTGGTACTCATGCGCCGGGAGCGCTATCCCGAACGACCCGATTACCGACGCTACCCAATCAGGATTTCCGTTTGCGGGTGGCATCACAAACGCCTTTGAAATAACCGACCGATTCGGCAATACCCGCCAGCGGATCTTTCATGTCTTTTTCGTACTCCAGGCTACAGCTTCCGTCATACTTCACTTTACGAAGCATATCCACGAAGGCGGGAATGTCGATAACGCCCCGACCCAGTTCGCAGGTCTTTCCTTCTTTGGTAGCCGCCGTAACATTCTTGAGGTGAATATCGAAAATGCGTTTGGCGTAGGTTTGCAGATCCGCAACCGGATCATCGCCATTGCGCCGGTCGTGGCCCATGTCGAAGCAGAAACCAATGCGGGGGTCCAGGTCTTTGATCGCATTATGGATGGAAATCGCATTGGGGTACAGCGCGATATCAGGACCGTGGTTATGGATAGCGAACCGAAAATCATATTCCTTCACCTTCTTATCCACGTAGGGCAACAGCTCCGTGTTCGGCACCCCGATGATCAGTTTTACCCCAACCCGTTTGGCATACGCGAAGGCATTATCGACTTCCTGCGTTGTTTTCATGTAGATGGGCCCAACGGCATAGCCCGTAACGCCCGACTGGGCCAGTTTTTCGTGAAAGGCGGTGATCTGTTCGGGCGTACTCGCCAGCGGCAGATGAAAATCCTTGATACACAGGTAGTGTACATCGGTTTTCTTCATCATCTCAAGTGCCTGTTCCAGGTTGAAGTGCACGAAGGAATACCCGGCCATACCCAGCTTAAAGAGATCACCGCCCGGTGCGGTGCTGGTTTCGGGCGTCTTCGTCGAGGCTATGGCAACCGGCCCTATCGTGGCCAGTGCGGCACTTCCTCCGGCACTTTTTAAAAACGATCGTCGTGTCGTCATTGATACTGACTGGTAAGTTTTGTGGCTATCCAGCTAGTGTAAGGCGATTTTGTCCCGTTTTTACTCCTGATACGATGATCTTGGCGAAAGGAACACCGAAGGAGTGATCATTTACGATTCGTTAGCGAGCGATTGTAGGCCCAAGTCGAGAAAACAGCCGCTAACGAATCGGTAAATGCATCAAAACCAAAAAGCCCCCGCTATTGCTGGCGGGGGCTTTTATACAATCAAGGAAATCAGACGAATCCGATCAATCCCGGTTTATTTCACTTCTTCGTACGGAACGTCCGAAACGTTGTCGCCGGCTGGCTGGCCCTGATTACCAGGATTGGCGTTTCCGCCGTCGAAGCCAGCTCCGTCCGTTGGACCACCCGCGCCGTTGGTCGCGTTGTAAAGATCCGTCGATGCCGTAGCCCAGGCGCCGTTCAGTTTTTCCAGAGCCGCATCAATGGCCGCCAGATCGCGGGAACCGTGTGCGGTACGGAGTTCGGCCAGTGCACCTTCGATGGCGGTTTTGTTCGGCTCCGTCAGTTTATCACCGTACTCCTTCAATTGCTTCTCGGTCTGGAACACCATCGAGTCGGCCTGGTTGACTTTCTCGATCGTTTCACGCTCCAGTTTATCGGCAGCTTCGTTGGCTTTGGCTTCTTCGCGCATCCGGGTGATTTCAGCGTCGGTCAAGCCGCTCGATGCTTCAATCCGGATCTTCTGCTCTTTACCCGTACCTTTATCTTTAGCCGTTACGTGCAGGATACCGTTGGCATCGACGTCGAAGGTCACCTCGATCTGAGGAACACCACGCGGTGCCGGTGGAATGTCGGACAGGATAAACCGGCCCAATTGACGGTTCTGAGCTGCCATTGGCCGCTCACCCTGCAAAATGTTGATCTCTACGCTTGGCTGATTGTCCGACGCGGTCGAGTAGGTTTCAACTTTTTTGCTCGGAATCGTTGTGTTGGCATCCACCATTTTGGTGAATACACCGCCCATGGTTTCAATACCCAGCGACAGCGGGATAACGTCGAGCAGCAACACATCTTTCACTTCACCGGTCAAGACACCACCCTGAATCGCAGCACCAATGGCTACCGCTTCGTCGGGGTTAACGGCTTTCGACGGTTTTTTACCGAACAGTTTTTCCACTTCTTCCTGCACTTTCGGAATCCGGGTCGACCCACCCACCAGAATCACTTCATCGATCTGGCTGGCCGAGAGGCCCGAGTTTTTCAACGCCCGACGGCAGGGTTCGAGGCTCCGCTGAACCAGCGAATCGGCTAACTGCTCGAATTTCGCCCGGCTCAGTGTCCGCACAAGGTGTTTCGGAATACCGTTTACCGGCATGATATAAGGCAGGTTGATCTCCGTCGAGTTAGAGCTCGATAGTTCAACTTTTGCTTTTTCCGCGGCTTCTTTCAACCGTTGCAGGGCCATTGGGTCCTGACGAAGATCGATGGCTTCGTCTTTTTTGAACTCGTCGGCGAGCCAGTCGATAATGACCTGATCGAAGTCGTCACCGCCCAGGTGGGTATCCCCATCGGTCGATTTTACTTCAAATACGCCGTCACCGAGTTCCAGGATCGAAATATCGAACGTACCGCCACCCAGGTCAAATACGGCAATTTTCTGATCGTGATTCGTTTTGTCCAGCCCGTACGCCAGTGCGGCTGCGGTTGGTTCGTTGATGATCCGTTTCACGTCGAGACCGGCAATCTGACCCGCTTCTTTGGTGGCCTGACGCTCAGCATCGTTAAAATAGGCCGGAACCGTGATAACGGCTTCGGTTACGGTCTGACCCAGGTAATCTTCAGCCGTCTGCTTCATTTTCTGCAGAATCAGAGCCGAAAGCTCCTGGGGTGTATATTGACGGTCGCCGATGCGAACGCGTGGCGTTCCGTTAGGGCCGTTTTCAACGTCGTACGCAACGTTCTTGGTTTCGTTGGTTACCTCATTATAGCGTTTACCCATGAAACGCTTGATCGAGGAAATCGTATTTTTCGGGTTGGTGATCGCCTGACGTTTGGCTGGTGCACCAACTTTACGCTCGCCGTTGCCGTTGTCCATAAACGCGACGACCGACGGCGTTGTCCGTGCTCCTTCCGAGTTAGGAATCACGACCGGCTCGTTACCTTCCATCACGGCCACACACGAGTTGGTGGTGCCTAAGTCAATACCAATAATCTTTCCCATGTTATATAGTCAATTGTGAGTTTAGCGTCTTCTTGCTGTACATATAGACTGACAGACATGTCCTATCTAACAATACAAATGCCAGCCGCATCAACTTGTTCGTTTTGCTGTCAGATTGTCAGAGTAAGTCGACCAGATGGGCCATAATGACGTTCAGATCGCTCGTTACCGGGCAAACTCTGACAGTACGTACACGACAAACCAGGGCATCCGTGTCCCGCCTGATACCAGAGAGTCCCGCCCGGCAGCCGCTCAGCAAGCGGCCGATCAGGCGGGACTTTTGACCTCTCGGACTGGCGAGCCAGTCCGTCGTATAAACCAGTTTAGCGTCCGCCAAACAGACCACCCAGCATACCGCCGAGTCCACCGCTACCACCGCCCTGCTGACCCGCGACACGCATCAGGTCGTTCATGTCAAGTTTACCATCGGCCATCGCTGAACCAGCCATGCCCATCCAGTCAACCCCCTGTTTGCCCGTGGCTGCGCCTAAGATCGAGTTACCATCTACGCTCGAATCATTCGGATCCGATGCTTTGTTCATTAGTTTGCTGAGCACCATCGGTACGACCGCCGTGGCAATCGACATGGCTACCTGGGGCGAAATGCCCAGTTTTTGCATCAGATTCTGTTCTACGTGCTCCTGAACACCGGCCGTAACGGGGCTTTGTTGCACATTGCCGCCGTTGACCACCATACCGAGCAGATCACTCAAACCGCCACCCTGCGCCTGCTGACCCAGACCGCTCATGATGCTGCCGGCAACCGTTTGCATGACACTGTCGCTCTGGTTGTTCGGAATAGCCGGGTTGCTGGTAATTGTCGGACCGGCGTGTTGCCGGACCAGATTCATTAATGTTTCTAACATGGTCTATTTGTTTTTAGGAGTAACGGGAATAGATTTGGTCATACGCCACGCTAAAAGTAAACAGTTTACGACAACCTCTTGAATTTGATCCGTTACTTTGTCATCAACTAGTATGCACTCTATGACGAACGAAGACCCAAAAAGTAGTGGTCAGCCCCCGGAAAAAACAACCCTAACCGATCAGCTGACTGGCTTGCTGACCGATTTGCGCTATCCCAGCGAATCCGACGAGCCCGTTGCGTTCGTAACGTGTTACCTTAACCAGAAAGAACCGCTAACTGTTAGCCAGATTAAAGACTGGCAGATGCTTCCGCCCGCAGTTCGGGTCGACGAAATACCGGAAGCGGAGTTCTGGGAACCCGTCATCACGGACGAAGACTGGTATAATGATGATGAAAAGGCACGAACCAAAAAATTTCAACAACTGAAACAGCTGCTGGAAAGTGAGTTAACGGATCGGCAGGTCTTTTACGCGGGCGAAACCGAAATCGACGTGTTTCTGCTCGGCATCCAAACCGATGGCGAACGGGCCGGTATCCAAACGAAACTGGTCCAGACGTAGTATTTAGTCGCTCTGGTAACCGAATCGTTCCGAGCCTAACGCCATAAACAAAGAAGCCCCGGCTCATCACCGGGGCTTCTTATCGTCGAAGGTCTGTTTACTTCACTTGTTCCACAACGGCGGCAAATGCTTCCGGGTGGTTCATGGCCAGATCAGCCAATACTTTGCGGTTCAGTTCGATGCCTGATTTGTTCAGGGCACCCATCAGCGCCGAGTACGAGAGTCCATTGATCCGGGCACCCGCGTTGATACGCTGGATCCAGAGACCACGGAAATCCCGCTTTTTGGCACGGCGATCGCGATACGCGTAGCCTAAGCCTTTTTCGACGGCGTTCTTAGCAACCGTCCAAACATTTTTACGCCGACCGAAATAACCTTTGGCCAGCTTCATTACTTTCTTCCGACGCGCCCGTGAGGCAACGTGATTGACGGAACGTGGCATATTTTAAGTTGTTTTTTGACAGCTGGCGGAAGAAACGTGTAGAGTGGGGCCGTGAATGGTAACGACTGATCATCGATCAGTGCCTATTCATTCCTCATCCTTTAGTCTTCATTCTCTTTCGGGCCAGGCATCGGGTGAAACGTGAAACCAAGACGCAACGGCGTCTCTTCTTTTTTGTCCTAGACGTTCAGCAACGCTTTGATCCGACGCTCATCGGCTGGGAATACCAGCGTATCGTGCACCAGATTGCGTTTCTGTTTGGTCGTCTTTTTAGTCAGGATGTGACTGTGGAAGGCGTGCTTCCGCTTGATTTTTCCGGTGCCCGTCAGCTTGAAACGCTTCTTGGCGGCCGAATTGGTTTTTACTTTTGGCATTTCAGTAAACCGCTTTGTAGGTAAAATTAAGTAAACAGGCCGCAAAGATACGAAAAAATCAGATGCCAGCTACTCAATGGCCAATATTCGATGGATAGCTACTGAATTTCAGCGCTGGACAGCGCCCACGCCTTCGTCTGATTGAACCAGGAGCCCGACTTGTTCTGTCAGACTGTTCAGCAAACGATAACGCCCGGTTCGGCCTCACTTTAGCGCTAAAGTAAGGCCGAACCGGGCGTTATCAACGAGTGTGAAAGCCAGTCAACGCTGGTTATTTTTTAACGACAACCGCCTTCGGAGCCAGGAACATGGTCATGCGCTTGCCTTCGAGCCTGGGTTCCGCTTCTACTTTACCGAACTCTTCGAGCCCCTTGGAAAAGCGTTCCAGCAGCTGAAAACCACGATCTTTGAAGACAATGGCCCGCCCAACGAACTGAACGTAGGCTTTCACTTTAGCGCCTTCTTTCAGAAAGTTGACGGCATGTTTGAGCTTAAATTCGAAGTCATGATCGTCGGTATTGGGACCGAACCGAATTTCTTTGATAACAACCTTGGTCGCGTTCGCCTTGATTTCTTTCTGCTTCTTTTTCTGCTCGTATTTGAACTTGGAGTAGTCAACGATACGGCAGACGGGGGGCACCGCATTGGGAGATACCTCAACCAGATCGAGGTTCTGCGCTTTGGCCAACGCCTGCGCCTTATTTATATCGTAGATTCCCTGCTCTACATTTTCACCGACCACCCGCACCTCGCGGGCCAAAATGCGCTCATTAACTTTGTACGGTTCTTCAACCACACGACGGGGTGGTCTGCGCTGGGGTAATGCCATAGATTATGTTTAGTGTAACTAATTTTTAAATCGCTTGGATAACGTTCGCTGTTCTAAAAAGTTCGGGAAACTATTGAAAATACTGATTCTGCGCAAGTTTAAACCCGTTAATAAATTTATGCGATTGTCATTGACTCCTGCGGAACAACGGGCACAGCAGCCAATGACAATCGTATCGTTCTGAAGCGCTTAGATCTTCACCTCCGCCTGGAATGTTTTCACAAACTCATCGATGGACATGCTCCCCAGATCGCCCTGCCCTTTTCGGCGGACTGACACGGCCCCTTCGGCGGCTTCTTTCTCGCCAACGATAAGCATGAAGGGCACTTTATTTACTTCCGCATCGCGGATTTTACGACCGATCTTCTCATCGCGCAGGTCGACGACGCCCCGGATATCGTGCTCCTGCAACGTGAAGAACAGCTCGTTGGCGTAGGCTTCGTATTTCTCCGAAATCGGCAGGATCGCAATCTGTTCGGGCGAAAGCCAGAGCGGAAAATTACCCGCCGAATTCTCGATCAGGATCGCGATAAACCGCTCCATCGACCCGAACGGGGCCCGGTGGATCATTACGGGCCGGTGCTTCTGGTTATCCGCGCCGATGTATTCCAGTTCGAACCGGTTCGGCAGGTTGTAATCGACCTGAATCGTACCGAGCTGCCATTTCCGGCCGAGGGCATCGCGGACCATAAAGTCGAGCTTGGGACCATAGAAGGCCGCTTCGCCCAACTCCGTGACGGTTGGTAACCCTTTTTCGGCGGCCGACTCGATGATAGCCGCTTCGGCTTTTTCCCACAGCTCGTCCGAACCGATATACTTCGTTTTATTTTCCGGATCACGCAGGGAAATCTGGGCGCTGTAGTCATTGAAGCCGAGCGACCGGAACACATACAGGACCAGATCGATCACTTTCATGAACTCTTCCTTCACCTGATCGGGCCGGCAGAAGATGTGCGCATCATCCTGCGTGAAGCCGCGCACCCGGGTAAGTCCGTGCAATTCGCCCGACTGCTCGTAGCGGTAAACGGTGCCGAATTCGGCCAGTCGCAGGGGCAGATCGCGGTAGGAACGCGGCTTGGTTTTATAGATCTCGCAGTGGTGCGGGCAGTTCATCGGCTTGAGCAGAAACTCCTCGTTCGGGTCGGGTGTTTTGATCGGCTGGAACGAATCTTCGCCGTATTTATCCCAGTGCCCCGATGTGACGTAGAGCTGCTTGCTGCCAATGTGTGGAGTAACGACCTGCAAATAGCCCGCCCGTACCTGCGCTTTTCGCAGGAAGTTTTCCAGCCGCTCGCGCAGCATGGTTCCTTTGGGGAGCCACAGGGGTAGCCCCTGCCCTACTTTCTCCGAAAAGGCGAACAGTTCGAGTTCCTTACCCAGCTTACGGTGATCGCGTTTTTTGGCTTCTTCGAGCAGGTACAGGTATTCGTCGAGTTCTTTCTGCTTGGGATACGTAACGGCGTAGATCCGGGTGAGCTGCTTATTTTTCTCATTACCGCGCCAGTAAGCACCGGCCACGTTCATGAGTTTGGCGGCTTTGATAAAGCTCGTATTCGGGATATGCGGTCCCCGGCACAGGTCGGTGAAAGCGCCCTGGCTGTAGAACGTGATTGTGCCATCGTCGAGTCCTTCGAGCAGGTCGAGTTTATAGGGATCCCCTTTTTCCTCGAAATAGGCAATCGCATCGGCTTTGCTCATCGGTGTGCGGACGTAAGGCTGTTTCTGACGGGCCAGTTCCAGCATTTTGTCCTCCACCTTTTTGAAATCCTCCTGCGAGAAGGGCTGACCATTGAGGTCAACATCGTAGTAGAATCCGGTTTCGACGGCGGGACCGATGCCGAACTTGACGCCCGGATACAAGGCTTCAAGGGCTTCGGCGAGTAAGTGCGCCGACGAGTGCCAGAAGGTCGCTTTGCCTTCGGGATCGTTCCAGGTCAGGAGCTGGATGTTCGCATCCACATCGATTGGCCGCGTGGCGTCCTGAATGACCCCATTCACTTTGGCGGCCAGCACGTTGCGGGCCAATCCTTCGCTGATTTGGGTGGCAATATCCAGCCCGGTGCTTCCTTTTGGATACTGCCGAACGCTCCCGTCGGGTAGCGTTACGCGGATTTGTTCGTCCTGCGCAATCATTTTTGTACTGAGTTAATTTGTGGGTACCCGCGGCTTACCTACAACTGTAAACCACTTATTCTGATGTATGATCTATACGGTATGATGTATTTTTCAGGCGAGCCATACATCCTATATACTACATCATACATCTCATTTATACTTCATCAATTCTGTCCTATTGGCTTGATGGTTCGACGGAGCGAATCACCAGAACCGGTCATCACCTGCGCCTTTGGCTGAATCGTCGTCACCCGGACACGGGTCGTGTCGAGGGTAGCGCGATTCTGGGTGGCGGGCAGGGCTTCTTCCTGGGTATTGGGCAAAAATAAGGAGTTTTGGGCGTATTGTCGCCGTTGAGAACGCCATAAACCGGCAGCAGCCTGCCGATCAGCCGCGTTGAGCGTGGTCGACTTTGTGTACGCGGCAATGGCCAGATCATACTGCCCCATCTGTTCGTGGCAGTAGCCGATGTACGTATCGATACGCGGGAACTGGGGCCGAAGCTGCTGCACGCGCTGATAATTGACCAGGGCGTTCAAATAATTCCGGTATTTCTGATTAATCAACCCAATTTGAAA
Source organism: Spirosoma agri (assembly GCF_010747415.1). Lineage (NCBI taxonomy): Bacteria > Pseudomonadati > Bacteroidota > Cytophagia > Cytophagales > Cytophagaceae > Spirosoma > Spirosoma agri. Next base: position 3,028,579 of record NZ_JAAGNZ010000001.1, read on the forward strand.
ATACGCTTGGTAGTAGCCTGACTGTACCTTCAGTGTTTGTTGATAACAGGTCATGGCGCTATCCAGTTCACCCGCCGTATGGTAGATTAAACCCCGACCGTAATAGAGCCGGGCATTGTTGGGAAAATAGCGCAGCGCCTGCCCATTGTAGGCCAGTGCCGCACTCCGGTTACCCAGCGAGCGATACACCGATGCCAGTTGGTTATAGGTATCGAGGTATCGTGGTTTCAGCTGAAGGGAATGCTGATAAAGGGCCAGCGCCTGCGTGGTATCGCCCTGTTTGGCGGCCATCAGCCCTTTGAAGTAATAGGCTTCCCCGTCGTAGGGGGCCATCTGGAGGGCTTTCGTGACGTAAAGCTGCGCCTTGGGAAACTGATTTTGCTGTTGCAGCAGATCCCCCAGCAGCGTGTACAGTTCCGGCGTATCGATCCCCAGAATTTCGGCGCGCTGGGCGTTGACAATGGCTTTGTCAGGCTGTTGCAGCGCCCGTAGGACCTGAGCGCGGGTCAGGTAATAGGAAGCCGCGTTATCGTTCCGGCTGATGGCCTCGTCGATATCACTCAGGGCTTCGCTGACGCGACCCATTGCCAGCAGAATGGCAGCCCGTTTGGCATAAGCCGACGCGGGAGACGACTGGTTGATGGCCCGTGTCAGCGCCCGCAGGGCCCCCTCCGTCCGGCTGCTGTCGCCGGGCTTGGGAAATTCCGGAATGTGTGCCGTCTGTCGGTTGTCACCGCCACAGGACGCGAGCGTGACGAGCAGCAGCCAGAGCGCGACAGGCCACAGTGACCGGCAGACAAGGGCCACAACGGCGTTGTTTGCCGGTGCACCTGCCGGTCGTTGCTTACTGATTCTATTGGTTGATTGCTCCTTCACCCGGTCACGTGTTCGTCGTCCAACAAAAGTAGGCAATTCAAACGGATGCAAACCGATAGAATACGCCCAGCGGCAGGCGTTTCTGGAAGTTATCTTCCACCACTAACTCGCCCCATTCCGGATTCGGCACCGTGCCAAACACTTGCCCCATCAGGTTATCCAGCAAGATAGAGGAGAAACCCAGCGAATACAGGTTGATGATGAAGAAAAAATTCTCGCGGTCGAGCAGCTCCGCGCAGGCTTTCAGCAACTCGTTCAGGTGTTCTTCGAGCACCCATTTTTCGCCATCGGGTCCGCGACCGTAGGCGGGTGGGTCCAGGATAATGCCGTTGTAACGATTGCCCCGGCGACCTTCCCGACGCACAAATTTTACGGCATCCTCCACCATCCAGCGAATGTTGTCCAGCTCACTGTGATCCATGTTCTCCCGCGCCCAGCTGATGACGGGTTTCACCGCATCGACGTGGGTAACGTCGGCACCGGCCTGCCGGGCCGCCAGCGACGCGCCACCCGTGTAGGCAAACAGATTCAGCACGTTGGGCCGGGCCACGTTAGGCCGGGCGACATGCACTGATAGTTTTTTGATTTTCTCGTGAATAAACGCCCAGTTATCCGACTGCTCCGGAAACAAACCAACGTGTTTGAAGGTCGTCAGGGCCAGCTTGAATTTGAGGGACAGACCACCCTGCCGGAACGACACGTACCAGGGGTCACGCATCTCGGGTTTGGTCTGCCAGTCGCCCCGCTCGGGCGATTGACGGTCGCGCCGGAAAATGGCGTGAGCCCGATCTTCCCAGTCGCGGTCCGACAGTGATTTATCCCAGATGGCCTGCGGTTCGGGACGGGCCAGCACAAAGTCGCCGAAGCGTTCGAGTTTCTGAAAATTCCCGGAATCGATCAGTTCATAATCGGCCCAGGGGGCGGGCGTGATAAGTTGTATTGACGGCATGTTTATAGCTGGCCCATTGTTAAGATCAGCTCGAACTCATCGGTCCGGATTGGCATAACCGATAAGCGGGACTGGTTGATAAGGCCGATAGAGCCCAGCAGGGGTTCGGCTTTGATTTGCGTCAGCGTAACGGGTTGCCTGAACGCCAGTACGGGTTCCAGTTCGACCACTACCCACCGGGGATCATCGGGCGCGGTCGGGTCGGGATAGTGTTCCCGTACCACGGTAGCCAGCCCCACGACGGCCGGTTTCGTTACACTGTGATAGAACAGGACCTGATCGCCAAGCTTCATCAGTTTCAGATTATTGCGGGCCTGGTAGTTGCGAACACCGTCCCACACGGCACGGCCCTGTTTGATAAACTGATGCCACCCGTACGTATCGGGTTCGGATTTAACAAGCCAGTACGCCAAGTAATAAACGGCTAAGTACCCGATACGGGCTCCGAAAAGCCAGCCTTCGGGTACTGGATGAACACAATAAACGAATGAGTTTCAGGCATTGTCCGGTGCGCCTGTCTGCCCGTTTAGGCACAGGCATTTTACCAGCAATCAATAATAATCATCCTGCTCATGACTGCTCCCGTACGATGTTCCGAATTCGTCCTCATCATCGGCAAACTCCGTACCGGCTCCTTTGAACGCCAGTACTTTTTTGAGAATGACAATCTGACCGGTATGGTACATATCGTGGTTGACGATCCCGTGTAACATATCGTAGTAGGTATAATCCCGACCCGGCACGATATCTTCCAGGAACTCGTCATCATCCCGCTTATCCAGTTCGTTGATAAGTTCTTCCTGACTCAGGCTCAATTCCATTTCGAGGGCTTCCCACTCAAAATCGTCGATTTTCTCGGGCAGCGCACCAAAGTTCTTTTCGGGGGTGGTAATATCGAATACCGAATCGCCCTGCATTTTTTTGACGCAGAAGATCCGCCAGCTGGTCATGTGAAAAACCAGTTCGGCAATGGAGTGCGTATTGGGGGTGATTCGTTTTCCTGCTAGGTCGGGCGTTACGCCCCGCAGTGCTTCAACTACGGATGGACCATGCCAGGCTTCCTCACTTTCATAGGTTGTGTTGAGGAGATCAATGATCCGAATGAGTTCGTCGTTTGGAACCATGAGTTCTTAATGCAAAATAATAAAGCTACCGGTATGCTCGTGTTCTACAGGTATGGTCTTGTCATCAGCGGCCCTACCTGGGCACTAATCGAGAAATAGATAACAACGGATAACGGTCTTTTGTATACTATCTTTCGGGCTTACTGTTCAGATTATTACGAATTAATCCGATCATTGAAGCCACTCGGTACAGCATCCATGACGGCATTAACCAACTGCCAGCCAACCAATTTGACGCTGCTGGCCGGACGCTGAAACGCAGCACAAAGGTACGTCAATATTGATGGCGTTTCGAAAAATCCTACCGATCAATTTGTAAGTAGAAAAATAAGTCAGGATTCCTCTAGCATAAATTACTGATTATCAGAAATTTACAAATTACCAAAATTCATAGTGTGCCCGTTGGCTTACTCCGTTGCGAAAGCGCGTGTTGGTTGTTCCGGCAAAAACGACGCACCGACAATCGGTAAAAACCACCCACAGCAGCCGTTATAAACGCCTTCGTGTTTACTGGCATAAATAATGTGACTCGACTAGTGACGCCACATCTGCTTTTTTGATCTAACTACTAGCCACAGTTCATTTATTTCGTGCGGTCTATGCGCTTACTGTTACCCTGTTTACTTTTCGTTTCTACCTGTTTTAGTCAGACGACCAAACCGCTACGCTACGCTACGGAAGTAGGTAGTTATTTCTCGACCTCGGGGCAGACGCCGTTCTGGCTCAGAGCCAATCAATACGGCATCGTTCCGATCGATCAGGCCAGGCTGACCGTGCGTCATGCCATGCACGTCGATTACCATGACGCGCCCAGAACCAGACGGGATAGTTTACAGGCCAGGAACCGGCGCGTTGACTGGGGCTGGCGGGCGGAGGGTGTCCTGAATGCCGGCCATACCGTTCGGCTGCTTATTCCTGAAGCCTACCTGAAAGTACGGCTGGGGGCCGTCGAAGTCTGGGGCGGACGCCGACGCGAGGTCGTTGGGCTGGTCGATTCAGCCCTCACGTCCGGCTCCTATAGTATGTCCGGCAATGCGCTGCCGATGCTTAAATTCCAGGTTGGCCTGCCTCAATACTGGCCCCGCAAAGGACTGGTAGCGATCAAAGGGTTTTACGCCCATGGCTGGTTTGAGGTCGACCGGTTCGTGAAAAATACCATGCTCCACCAGAAGGCCCTGTACGTTCGCCTGGGTAAACCCAACTGGCGGGTGAAACTATACGGGGGTATGAATCACCAGGTTATCTGGGGGGGTACCACCACGCAGCTACCCAATACCCGCATCAAAAACAACCTCCTGCCCTCCACCTTCCGGGATTATATCGATGTGGTCACGGCCAGTTCGCTGGGCGGCCGTGCGAATGTCGATACCAACCGGATCAGCCAGTTCGATCGGGAGAACCGGATCGGCAATCACCTCGGTACGGTTGACCTGGGGTTTGAATACACCGGTCGGTCATTTGCTGTCTTCGCCTATCGCCAGAATATTTACGAAGACGGGTCGCTGTTCCACCTGACAAACCTGCGCGACGGCCTGAACGGTCTCCGCATCCGAAACCTCCGGCCGTTCGATCCGCACAGGGTTCAGATCGAATCGGTTCTGTTCGAATATTTATTTACGGAGAATCAGGGCGGATCGTTGTTTATTGACAACAGCGAAGCCGAACGGGGCCGCGACAATTACTTCAACCATTCCCAATACCAGGACGGCTGGTCGCGCTACGGCATGACCATCGGAACACCCTTCATTACACCTTCTACCGATAGTCGCAGCGATCTGCCCCGGTATGGGTTCACCAACAATAACCGGGTAGCGGTAATGCACGCTGGTCTTTCGGGTCATGTGCTCGATCGCTTTCGGTTTCAGGTGAAAGCATCCTACAGCGAAAACCTGGGGACGTATGAAGTGCCTTTTCCGGAAACTATTCATCAGTTTTCCGGCGTGTTGACCGTGGCAACCCTGCTGCCCGTACTCAATGGCCTGACGCTGAACACGGCCATAGCGACCGATACGGGCGGACTATACCCAAACAGCGTTGGCTTTTACGTCGGCGTGCGCAAAGACGGACAAACCAGAAAAAAACGATGAGCAGCCACTAAACTGGGTGGCGGTGCGCGGTTTCAGCCAGGCCGGCGGCAATGCATTCGGCGGGTGGCTCGTGCTCTGTGTTTTCGTCCTGAGCATCGATCAGTAACCAGCTAGTATAGCCGTTTGATAATTCGTTACTAAGTTAATACTCTATAGACATACTGGTAAACATAAAAAACGGTAATTTGGTGGCACGACCATCGTTGATAACTCATTGATACTGTTACCCCTGATCATCTGCTAGCCAGTATGCCGATTTGCGGTTCGTCTAGACGACAACAACCGGCTATGGCGCGCACAGTCCGGTACACAGTCGAGACTATCAGCGGCCTAGACACCTAGTTTATGAACAGCCAACTGAGGGATGAGGAACTGATACAGATGCAGTTGACAACGCATCGGAACGATTATTTTGAAACCCTGTACAAGCGCTACGTGGCGAAGGTGTACCAGCGGTGCCTCCAGCTGATCAAAGACTCGGCCAAAGCGGAAGATTATACACACGATATATTTTTACGCGTCTACGGTAACCTTAACAATTTCAACGGGAAATCGGCCTTCTCCACCTGGTTGTACTCTATTTCGTACAATTATTGCATAGACCAGATTCGGTGTGCCAATCGGAATCCGATCGTTTCGCTGGAAACCGGTCAGGACTACAGCAGCACGGATTCGACCGATCAGGAAAATCGGGAATGTCAATTTCAGCAGCTGGACAAAGCCATGGAATCCATTTCCAACGATGAAGCCCTGATGCTACGCATGAAGTACGAAGACGGCCTCGACATCAAGGAAATTGCCGAGCATATGCATCTGAAAATCAGTGCGGTCAAGATGCGACTGAAACGGTCGCGCGATAAGGTCCGTCAAGTATACTGCGATCCGTTCTAGTAAGGAAACCCCCGCTCCTACCCACCTGTCCGTCTGATGATTAACGCTGGATTTTCCCGTTCGTAGGTTTCCAGGGAAGCCTCTCCCAGTTCGGTCAGCTTATAAAATGTAGTGCCCGTTCGCTTATCGGTACACGTGATCAATAACTTGTTGACCAGCAGTTCGGCAATGACCCCCTGTACTACTTCCTGGTCGAAGTTACTCTGGGGAACGAGCTGCCGATTGGCCATTTGCTCGCTGACGGCGGTAAGAATATGGTAATAGATAAAGGTCAATAGCATGACTAGGGAGTGGGTCAAAGACCCGTTTATACCGAACGGATGGGCTACCTGACCGGACCAACGTACGTTCGCGACTGCCGCCAATCGCGCTGTCGTTCGTTGCCCCGGCCACGTAGTCAACGGATAGTCAGGTCCAATACCGGATTGCTTACCGTCGATGGTTTCTACAGCTAGCCGTTGCAAGGCGCGTAACGCGTCTGACGGTGCAGACAGGCATTTTTTGACCACTGCGATCGGCAGCGATCTGTTCATACCTGATACAATACATGTGCCAACTTGACCGTTTTTTTTTATTTATTAACCATGTAGTGCATTTTCACGGCGTCGGTACACGAACGAACGTCTTGAATCAGCCAATGCGGACGTTACCGCGAATAAATCCATCAGAACGACAGATCTAAGGCCAGTTGGCTGCCTGGCGTCGTCGCGCCATCCTGGAGGCTCGACAACGAAATACCCAGTAATCGAACGCCCTTCGGCACGGGGGTCAACGCGCTTAACAGGTCCAGCCCCAGTTGCCGGAAAACGGCGGAGTCGGTGATCAGATTCATTGCGGTGCGACTGCGGGTGAGCTGCTGGAAGTCGGCATACTTCACTTTCAATGTCACGGTTCGCCCCATCACGCCGGTCTTTTCGCAGTGGGTCCACACGCGTTCCAGCAGGGGCAGTAACGACTCGCTTAACTGATCCGGATCGGTTAAATCGTTTTCGAACGTGGTTTCGGAGCCGATCGATTTACGCACCCGATCGGGCATCACCGGTCGATGGTCGATGGCGCGGGCAATGGAATAATAATGCGCGCCAACCTTACCGAAATGCTTCGTCAGGAACGCTTCGTTCTGCTGGCGTAAATCCAGTCCCGTAAAGATGCCCAGTTGATTCATCCGGGTTGCGGTCACCCGACCTACACCGTGAAACTGGCCCACCCGCAACCCCTCGACAAAGGCGCTCCCCTGCTGAGGCTCGATGACGAACAGGCCGTCGGGCTTGCGGTAGTCGGAGGCCAGTTTTGCCAGGAATTTATTGTACGATACCCCCGCCGAAGCGGTCAGCCCGGTTTCCTGTTTGATCTGCTCTTTAATGGCCTGGGCAATCCGCGTGGCCGATGGGTTATTTTGCAGATTGTGCGTTACATCCAGGTACGCTTCGTCCAGCGACAGGGGCTCGATAAGGGGCGTGTATTGGGAAAAAATAGTGCGTATCTCCTGAGACACAGCCTTGTAAACATCAAAGCGGGGTTTCACAAAAATAAGCTCCGGACATTGCCGCAACGCGACGGACGAGGCCATGGCCGAACGCACCCCAAACTGCCGGGCTTCGTAACTGGCTGCGGCCACCACACCCCGCTGCCGGGAGCCCCCCACAGCCACGGGCTTCCCCCGCAGTTCGGCATTATCCCGCTGCTCGACCGATGCATAAAACGCATCCATGTCAATGTGAATAATTTTTCGATTGTCGGGTTGGTCCACGGAAATTGGGCAGTTCGGGTATACGCAGTTTTGCCGTCGCAAAGATAACCAGCAGGCGAACGAGTAACGAATCAGGACGCCAGTTACCTTATTTTACAACGGGGGTTACGTAGCCCCTTGGCCAACGCCTAAGCCAATCGAAGTGCTGGTCCATCAAACGACAAATCAGCTTGTTTACAGGATTATAGCGGTTCATTTATGGTCCACAGTTTGTTCCGGCGGACAAAAAACCGGGGCTTTCAGCATGGGCTGGCCCGGTTCTTTTTTTCATTATTTCCAGTGGCGTTGCCGGCTATGTTGGTTCGAGTACGTATTTTTGAGTTTACCCACAACGATTTTACGGTTATGGTCGATCTGGTCATTGACGCACGCCCAGCCTCGCTGGGTAACGGCTTTTCGGTACGACGCTTTTTTACACGCACGTAGTGCTTCAGGAGGGGGCTCGTTTCGGACTACCGCAGGGCTATCCGGAACACCTCCTCCGCAACCGCTCTCATGATCAAATCAGGCGTTGGCGAGTGTCTATTTAACAAAAAAGTCGCTTGCTTCGGTAAGCTCCCCCAATGAGTAAAAACTATGGATTTGCGTTGCTGATCGGTGCGATACTGGCCAGCAGTTGCCAACAGGCGGATCAGACGCCCTGCACCGCGACAATCGTTACGACGAAGGCTCCTTCCGAAGAAGTGGCGACCTTAAAGCAGTTTATTGACGCGGGTAAACTCGCGGCCACCTTCGACGAACGGGGTTTTTATTATACCATCCAGTCGCCGGGGTCGGGCACCAAACCAACGGTCTGTTCGAACGTGACGGTCAACTACACAGGTAAGCTAACCAATGGCACCACCTTTGATAGCGGCACGGGGATAAGCTTTGGGTTGAATCAACTGATTGTGGGCTGGCAGGAAGGGATTCCGCTGGTTGCGCCCGGCGGCAGCATCACGCTTTACCTGCCCCCGAGTCTGGCGTATGGCCCTCAGGAACAGAACAACATCCCGGCCAATTCCATTCTTATTTTCCAGATCGATCTGGTCAAGGTGAACTAATCGACGTACCGAATCCGGCATTTATCGTCCGTCTATCCATTGACGCCTATGATTATCTACGACACCAAAGACTGGGCTGAAGCACTGCGGCATTTTCACACCAGCTATGTCATTCAGGTGCTCCTGCGCCGGGTTGCTTTTGTCGCTTTTTACGGCTTGGTTGTCACCGTTATTGATCGGCATCTTTTTGACATCGAGGTCCCTATCGACGCTATTTTCTTCTCGCTGCTGGGTATTCTGTTAAGTCTGCTGCTGGTCTTTCGGACCAATACGGCCTACGACCGCTTCTGGGAAGGTCGTCGTCAATGGGGTGCGCTTGTCAACTACAGCCGGAATCTGGCGGTTTTACTCGATGCGCTTCTTCCGGACGACGATGCGGCAAACCGGCTGTTTTTCGCCCGTACGCTGTCTAATTTTGCGCTGGCACTCAAAGGCCATCTGCGAACGGGTGTCGACACGAGTGAGCTGGCCCTGGCGGATGGACAGGATCCGGCATCGCTCCAGTCGTACGCGCACATTCCGGGTCGGATTACGGCGCTGCTGATGCGCCGGTTTCAGATCCTGAAACAACAGGGACACGTTGGTGATGCTGATCTGATCACCATCCGGCTTTATCACCAGGCACTCCTGGACATAACAGGCGCTTGTGAGCGGATCAAGAAAACACCCATCCCGTTCTCGTACAGTTTCTTTATCAAGCTGTTTATCAGCGTCTACCTGCTGTTGATGCCGTTGGTACTGGTCGACACGTACGCGTATTTCGTCATCCTCGCCGGCGCACTGGCCGCGTATGCGTTACTGGGTGTCGAAATGATTGGTGCCGAAATCGAAGATCCGTTTGGCCTAGACTGTAATGATCTACCGCTCAACCAGATTGCTCACACGATCGGGCGAAATGTGCATGAACTGTTGACAGTTTCCTCTCCGGTCAACAGCAATGCGCAACCGGAAGCCAATTACATGAAAGTGAATTGATGAATGGGTAACGGAGTAATCAGACACGTATCTATATTCGATACCGGCGGATTACCCCGTTACCTATTGACCAGCCGTTCACTGAATTACCACCGGAAAATCAGTGTCCAGATCCGATGAGCCGGGTGTAGCCGTACCATTTTTTGCGTTCGGCTGGTGGCGGAGCACAACCTTAAGTTTACCCGTTCCGGCAGCTCCCGTTTTCATATCCGAGGTCAGGCCAATCGGGTAAGGACCGGGAGCCGGGTTCGAATCTTTATCGGTGATCGAGACGGTCAGCGACGAAGGCGAACCGGTGGTTGCCGTATAGGTATATACGAACAAATGCTCGTTGGCTTTCTCCTTTATTTCGGCCGTAGCATCGAGCGTTGGCGTTTTGGTTTTATCGAACAGCGTCACCACGCCCGAATAGGTCGTATTGGCTTTCAGCGTCAGCGTAGCCTTACTGAAATCAGCGGTTGTATTCAGGTTTTCGATGGTTGCCGTTACCACCTCGGTTGGCGTGGCCTTGTTGATTAGCGTTAGCGTGGCTGTGGTGATGGCTTCGTTGTCGTCGGTTGGCGCCACATTCTGTTCATCTTTACTACAGGCTCCGGCGAGCAGCATGACCGGCACCACCATCCACAGGACTTTTTTTACGACTTGCATAACGTACATTGAATTAATTGTGAAACAAACGATTGATAAAGAAGCATTTAGCTGCGATGAGCAACTGTGATGGGTATTTTTACTTTCAGCATGATGTTACGTCCCGGCTCATCGGCGAAATACCGAAAGCGATCGAGGTAGTCCCGATAGGCGCGATTCAGCAGATTCGTTCCGGTCAGAATCACCGATAACGGCTGGGCACCCAGTCGCCACGAAAAGCCGGCTTCGGCCCCAACGAGCGTGTAGGCGGACGGTGGTGGCGCAAAGTCGCCCGTAAAAATGATCTGCCCGTTTTCCTGCCGTTGCGACACGACCGGCACCCGGTTCTGACGCGCAACGTATTGGCTACTGACACTGACGTATCCATCGGAGAGACGCCCCCGACTGGTCTTTTTCCAGTCGTAGCGCAGTCCGTTATCGGTGTGATTGGCCGGGATATACACCAGGTAATCGGTATTCGTATGGTCGTAGGCAAACAGCAGCGAAGTACGCGACGTGAGGGTTAGCTGATCCGTAAGTCTGTACCGAATAGTGGCGTCGAGCCCTCGAAAGGTGGCCCGCACCTGACTGTAGGAATACGCCGGGAACGCGCCCCGCTGCCGGATGATCGGCACGGAGTCCGGCTTCAGGTAGATGTAGTTGGTTATCCAGTTGTTGTAAAAACCCAGATCGGCGTAGAGTCGTTTGCCGGTATACTCTACCGACAGGTTCAGGTTATACGCCTGTTCCGGATTCAGGTTTGGATTACCCCGCTCGTAGGCCACCGCGCTCTGGTGCAGCCCGTCCGAATAAAGATCGCTGACCGTCGGAGCCCGCCAGGCCGTGCTGAAGTTACCCGACACCGTTAGCTGTGAATTCGCCTGGTAGGTAGCGCCCAGCGAACCGGTCAGGTTGCTCCAGTCGCGGGTGCGGGCAGTGGTGCGATTGGTCGTCTCATCCAGAAAATAGGCCCGAAGCCAGCGGTAATCGTATCGAATTCCCCCTTCCAGCGTCCAGCGATCCTGGGCATACCGCTCGATAGCAAACAGTCCTGCCCCGTAGTTCCGGTAATTGGGAATTAGGAATAAATACCGGCGGACGTTGCCCTGCGTAATCCCATTAAAACCAACCGTACCGGAAAACTGACCGCCGTTTGCGCGTTTGATCGCTGGCTGTTCCCAAACCAGATCCGCCGTTTGGGTCACTAATTTTAAATACAGTTCGGGATCGGTGACGCGACTGAACGATTGCAGATCGTACTCCTGACGCACATTCTGCTGCCGGGCAACCGTGGCCGTAAGCGTTCCCAACCGCTCCGACCGGACAAAGGCGCGTACTTTCAGCAACTCATGCTGCACCTGCTGATACGGACGACCCAACTCGTACGAGAAACCGGGCTGGGTCAGTGGTTCGGGCCGGGCAATGGCGGCATAAAAATCGGTCAGACTACCGACCTGCGCGCCCGTGAACAAACCAACTTTGGTCGAAAACTGACTGTAGAAAACTTCGGCACCACCGCGTTTTCGGGTGTAATTGATCGTACCCGAACCGTTGTTTTCGTGGTAACTGCTGTTTTCCAGGTAATAATTCGGTGTTTTTGCGTAGCCAACGCGCTTGATCGTACCCTGCAATCGCCAGCTTAAACCCGCCAGTTTTTTGCCGAAGGCCTGTTCGATCAACCCGGAGAGGGTACCCTGCCGCCCGTTCGTACCACCGACCAGATTCAGTTCGCCACCAAAGCCGGGGGTTGCGGGCAGGGCTTTCGGCTCGACCAGAATCACCCCACCGATCGCATCGGACCCGTAGCGAATGCTGGCGGCACCCTTGATGACCGTCAGTCGGGAAGCCAGAAACGGATCGATCTGCGGGGCGTGTTCACTGCCCCATTGCTGGTCTTCCTGCCGAACACCATTGTTGAGCGTCAGGATCCGGTTGCTGTATAAGCCGTGAATAACGGGCTTCGAAATCGATGGCCCCGTCTGGATGGAATACAGGCCGGGAAGCGTTTTCAGGCTCTCCCCCAGCGACTGGCCCCGCGTGGCATCGAGTGCATTGCCCGACAGTTCAGTCTGCACCTGAAGCAGTTGCTGCGCTTCGGAACGACGCTCCGTCACGATCACTTCCTTCAGCGTTTCGCTGTCGGGAATCAACAAAATCGGCGGCAACGTGGCCAGCGAATCAGCACCGACCGTGATCGATACGGCCGTATTCTTATAGCCAACAAATTGTATAGCAACGGCATACGTACCGGCGCATAGTCCATTGACCCGGAACGTACCGGTTGAATCGGCAACCGCGCCAGCAGACAGCTCGCGGACATAAACGGTAGCGCCCATCAGGGGTTCGCGGTGATCCTGACCCAGAATTGTCCCGGTCAATGAAGACCGACAGACGTTGGCCTGCGCCCACCCGGCCGAAGCCATCCCGCCGATCAACCACGCTACCCAACAAAACGTTATGACATCACGCATCAAATCCTCTTTTCCAGCTTGGGTTTACCTGTTCCGGCAAACCTACACTTATGCAACAATGTTGCAATATTAGAAAAAAGGGACGACATCCCCTAAAGCCACGCGATTTTATTCGGACATAGCCGTAGCAAAACGTAGCGTGGGCTTCTGCCCGTGTAACCCATGCTACACTTATGGCGTCAATGCAATACGCTGAATACCAGCTCGCGGAGAATATCGCCTTCGGTCATTGTTGGCGCATCGATGCCTTTGCTCTGAGCGTCGGCCCGGCGGATCTCGTGAATAATATCGGCCACTTTCGCGATCGGGAACGTACGGGCCGCCGTCAGGTAGTCTTTCAGAAAAAACGGGTTAACACCCAACAACGGAGCCAGTCCTTTGTCGGTCTGATCTTTGGACGATTGCACTAAAAGCACCTTGGTGAAATACCCGAACAGTTGCGCCAGGATAACCACCAGCGGGTTGTCTTTCGGATTACGGGCAAAATAATCGACAATCTGGTTGGCCTTCACCACGTCGCGCATGGTGAGTGCTTTTTGCAGTTCGAAGACGTTGTATTCCTTGCTGATCCCAACGAGCCGTTCAACGGTTGCCGCCGAAATCTCTTCGCCAACGTGTAAATTGATCAGGATTTTGTCGATCTCCCCCGCCAGCCGCTTGAGGTCGTTGCCAATATGATCGGCCAGCAGCTGGCAGGCTTTGGGACTCACTTTCGCGCCCTGCTCCCGGCAATACTCACCTACCCAGTCGGGCAACTTATTGTCGTATAGCTTCTTAACCCCCAGCAACTTGCCTTTCGCGCCAAACGCCTTTACCCACGATTTCCGCTCGTCGAGTCCCGATTTGCCTTCCTCCTTGACGTAACACAGCATCAGAATCGTGCTGGGCAGCGGATTCAGCGCGTAATCCTCGAACAGGGTCTGCGTCGATTTGTCGTTGATGCCATTCAGTTGCTGGGCTTCTTTCACCAGCACCAACTGCCGCTCCGCCATGAACGGATAGCGTCGGGCGTAGTTCAGCACGGCTCCGGCATCCGTGTCTTTTCCGAACAGCACGAATTGATTGAAGCCCCGCTCCGCAACCGGAACGGCTACTTTTTCGAGCTCGTCGGCAATGCGATCGAGGTAAAACGGCTCGTCGCCATGAATCAGGTAAACCGGGGCAATCCGCTTATTTCGGATGTCTTTCAACAGGGCGTCAACGGCAGCAATCAAAACGTCGTGGTAGTTTGTGGTTCCTGGTTTGGCTTACCGGTGCGACCAGGCAATACCAAACGAAGTACCGATTCATAGAACAAAATTAAACCGATACGGCCTTATCAAAAAGCCGGATGGCATTCGTGGTGATGACAGGCTTCCGATTTCTTCCTTTATTTCCTCACGGACAGACCGTTCCCGATAAAAATCATTTTCTGCCGCGTACACTACCTGCTAGCCGACACCAGAATTTTTAATGGGTGATCAATCACTTGCTTATCGATCGACTACTCAATAAGATCGTTCTGAAGCCGATTTCGGGTTTGCTGAACGTGGTCGACCAGTTCAGGCCAGAAGCGACCAAAGTAGTCACCTATCTCGTTGTAATAGCGCTCCAGATCGATACTGGCCGTGTCTAATCCGGAGGAGAAAACGGTTCGGCGTGAGATTCCCGTCAATGATTGATCGATGCCGTCGATCGTTTGGTAACTCCTGATCCAGTCATGCCGAACCATGTAGTCGAGCATGCGAACCGCCGGAGCGGGGAAACGGTCCGCAAGCCGCTGTAGCGATGCGTAGAAAAACGGGGTAAAATCGGCTAGTGTTTCGCCGGTTAACGACCGGAAATTAACGGCCAGAAAATGATCGAAGAACACGTCGACGGCTACACCCGCGTACTTGTGACAGCGCGGATACAACAGTTCCCGCACAGCCGCCACATCGGGGTGGGCATCCGTGAACGAGTCGATGGCCCGATGCAGGTGCACCCCGGCAACTTCGTCGGCGGTAAGACCGTGCCGCGGATGGGCGGGATTTCCCTTGATGAAATCGCCGATAAAGTTACCGATCAACAACCCGTCGTTCCGGTTCGACAAGTAGCCATGTGCCAGTATATTCATCCTATCGATGAATCGCGTTCCGGCGTTCGGGCGGTTTTCTGATCGGTAACCGGGCCTGACAGGGGCGGCTCGGCCAGTAGTGTTACGCCTGTTCCGGGTTCGTAGCGATCGACCGTAACGCCAAACCGACGCAGAAAATCAACGCCTTCATCGGATGGAATGCCTTTGTATTCGGCGTAGGAATGCAGGTAGATGACCCGGGCGATCTTCATGCTGTAGATGGTCCGGGCGCAGGCGATGCACGGCGACAAGGTAACGTAAATCGTTGCCCCTTCGATTTCTGAACCATTTTTAGCCGCGTACAGGATCGCATTTTCTTCCGCATGGAGCGCCAGTGAGCAGGAGCCTTTGGAATCGCGGGGGCACCCAACGCCCGGAAACTCTTCATCGCAGTTGTGCGTGCCGGGCGGTGGCCCATTGTAGCCAATGGAAATGATTCGGGTATCGCGGGTCAGCACTGCCCCGACCTGCGCCTTGATACAGTGTGACCGTTTGGCCAGATTGACGGCCAGTTCCATAAAAATATCATCGAAACGGGGCTTGGCGTGGGGTTCGGGCGGGTGGGTCGTGAGTAACATGATCGTAGTTGAAACCGCTTCGGCGGCACGGTGAGCTATAATGTCCAGTCAAGTACGCAAAGTTCACCCATTTTATGTTGATAACCGTATTTTGACCGAACAAGATCGTTCATCAGGCAGTGACACCTTAACTCTTACAAAAAGCCCGCTGGCAGATCACCAGCGGGCTTTTTGACTTTTCTTATGAACGGTATCTACCGGATCGAACCTTTGTAATCAACTGGATTAGACCAGTCCCAATTCTGATTTCGTTGACCGCAGCCACTCGGGTTTCGTGGTCACGACGTTGGCTTTCAGCTCGTTCAACATCGCGTAGAGGCCGTAGTACGTCCGGTTGACGTACAAACCGTCCTGCGATCCACGGGCTACTTTCGAGCTTTTCAATTCCTGCACTTTCGACAGATCTTCGGCGAACGCGTAGACTTTGTTAAAGTATGAATCGTCGCCAAAATCAAACTCATCGACCGCAAACGGCTCGCCCAGCATCCGGATCATCTGCTTGAACAGGTCGGAGAAGAACGCCCGTTCTCTCGGCGAATCCTGCGGGGTCAGAAACTCCAGATTTTCGAAAATCTGTTCCGTCAGCGCGTCATCGTCAATCGTGTCCGGGTTAACGAGCCGGAAATAGTTGTCGTAGTAAAAAGCCGGAATGACCTTCACACAGCCAAAATCGATGACGCCCAGCGTACCGTCGGGCCGCATCAGGAAATTACCGGGGTGCGGATCGGCGTGAACCTGCCGGAGGGTATGGATCTGAAAGTCGTAAAAATCCCACAACGACTGGCCAATCTGGTTGCGAATTTCCTGCGACGGATTCGTTTTTAGGAAATCCTTCAGGTGCATCCCATCGATCCAGTCCATCGTCAGGATTCGTTTCGACGATAAATCCGGGTAGTATTTCGGAAAAACCAGTCCCGGAATATGCGCGCAGGCTTCCGATATTTCGATCGATCGCCGAAGTTCGAGTTCATAATCCGTTTCTTCGAGCAGTTTCGATTCAACCTCGCCCATGTAACGGTCAATGTCACGTTCGTTCAGATTCAGCAACCGAACAGCCAGCGGTTTAGCAATTTTCAGGTCTGAACTTACCGCATCGGCCACACCGGGATACTGGACTTTGACGGCCAGTTTTTTACCGGCCTTCCAGGCAAGGTGCACCTGCCCGATACTGGCCGCATTGACCGCATCGATCGAAAATTTGTCGAATAACTGCGATGGTGTTTTGCCAAAATAAGTCTTGAAGGTTTTGACGACCAGCGGTCCCGACAATGGTGGAGCCGAATATTGCGCCATCGTAAACTTATCGGAGTACGCCACTGGCAGCAGTCCCCGGTCCATACTGAGCATCTGGGCCATTTTCAGGGCCGATCCTTTCAGCTCGCTCAGGGCGTCGTAAATATCGGCCGCGTTGTCTTTGTGAAGTTCCTCTTTCGACAGGCTCGGATCGATCAGCTTTTTACTGTAATGCTTGATGTAGTTACCGCCAACCTTTACCCCGGCCTTCACAAACTGGCTGGCACGGGCAACTTTGGTCGTTGGGACGGAGTTTTGTGTCTTCATTTTTTCGATGAGTGATTGAGCGAATGAGTGATTGAGCGACCAATTAAACGCGAAACAATTCGCTTAATCACTCATCCACTATTCCCTCATTTATTCTGGTACATGAACTTGGCGAAGTCGAACAGGGTGTCCAGCGGTGACCGTCCGATCAGATCGAAAGCGGTATTGACGGCTTTCTCAATGGCGGTATCGGTTTTTTCGAAGTTTTTGCTGACATCCCGCACCCAGAAATCAAGCAGATAGAGCGTTTGTGCCCACAAGGCGTTCGGATAGCGGTCGGTCACAAACGGGCGCGGCTCCACTTCTTTACTTTCGCGTCCTTCGGCCAGCAGATCACGGGCATAATCGAAGAACGCGTCTTTGAACGGATGAAGGACCTGCGATTTGGGTTGCATTCCCCGCTGGCTTTTACTTTCTTCCCGCAACCGCCCGGTGCTGTACACAACAAAACTGCGCTGTGCTTTCAGCAACTCGATCCAGGTGTAATAAAAAGCCAGCAATTTTTCCCGGACCGAATAGCCCTGGTAGGTATCGTCAGCCTCAACGGTGTTTTTAGCCTCGTTAAAGAACGTGAGCCAGATATCCGCTTCGATGGCGTCGAAGGATGCATAATCGGTATAAAAGTCAGCTTCGGCTAGTTTCAGTTTCTTGGCAAACTGGAAGACGGAGGTGGGCTGTTTCCCGTTTTCAAGCACGTACTCGGTGTACGCCTTACGGATTTTTTCGAGCGTTTCCATATACTGAGCTAACGGACTGTATGCGAGAAAAGTTTAGGCAAATCTCCCTTTCCGCCGAACCATGTCAATCCGTAGTCATTGGTCGTCAGATTGAATCATTCGCGTAAGAATTATGGGTTTCTTTTATTTTTTCTCGAACTTCGCCGTTCAATACCTGTACTTGTTTTGCCAGCAATCGTCATGAAACTTCAGACTCGTTTAACCGTATTTATGTTCAGTATAAGCCTGATTGCCGGCCTGATGATCAGCCATTCGAGTGCCGGTCAGTACGGGGGCTACGGTGGTGGTGGTTACGGGGGGGGCCGGATGGGGGGCATGGGTGGTATGGGTCAGGGTATTCCCAGCACTCCGCAAAAGGCGTCGATCCCCAACATTGCCGGTGATATGGCGAATAAGGAAACGAAGTGGCTGAAAGAAAAGCTGTCCCTGACCAAAGAACAGGCCAAGTCTGTCAAGACGTTGAATAACGAGTACGGCAGTCAGCAGCAGGATGCCATCAAGGATATCGTCGGTTCGGGTGGCGGTCGCCCATCGCCCGAGACCATCAAGCAGATTCAGGATATGATGCTGATGATGAACGAGGAAAAAGAAGACAAGCTGCGCACGATTCTTACCGCCGAGCAGTGGACGCTCTACCAGTCGAAGAAAGAGGATATGAAGAAAGAGATCGGTGGGTATCGCCCCCCCGCTCCTAAAAAAGATACGCTAAGTAAAGCGGTCAATTAATGTATTGGCTACGTCTAGGATCAAAATCACTCCAGATCAGCCACGTAAGCGCCCATCTGCCGCACGGAATAGCAGGTGATACCGCGCAATTTAGCCTCCTGTAAAAGCTTATCGGTCAGTGGGGTTTTGCTCGAATCGTCGAAGATGATGTGCCGGGCAACCACACGACCGTTGAGCTGATCCCATTCCTGAAGGGCATTCCGGCGAATGATCAGGTAGTCGATCACGGCCGGTAGCGTCCACCGATTTCGTCCGCTCAGTTTATTCACGATCAGCAGCGTTTTCCCGTGCCACACCCACAGCGCATACGCACGGGTTTGGTAATACGCCGGACCTGGACGGGTCGAATCAGCCGGTCCGTCGCCCGCATAGCGAGCATTGGTGATCGTGAGGTCAGACACGCCCCATTGCCCGAATGTATTCCGGAGGTAGAAATCAAATGAGCGGGTGTCAGTCGAATCGAGGTCGGTCAGGAGCGTGCTGGTGTGCCCGTTGGTGAGGCTGATCGCGGTGCGATGCGGAAGGAAATGAACCGCCAGTCGTTGTTGGTTCGCCTGATCAAACTCGCTCCAAAGTAGTGTAGCCGATAACAGCAGGGCGCTCAAACTGGTCGCCCACGCGTAGGTGCGGTTACGGGTCATAAGCAACGCGACGCCACAACCGATAAGGGCATAGGTCAACAGCATGGCCATCGGCGACAGCCATAACCCATCCCAGGCCGCACCCGGCAACTCGCTCGTTTTTGTAACGGCGGTGTTCAGCAACCAGGCCGCTTTCTGCAAAAGCCAGCCCAGCAGATCATTCAGGTACGGCACCCGGCTCAGCGCCAGCGTGGCCATCGCCAGGGGCAGCAAGATTTCCGACATGACGATTACAATTGGATTCGCCAGCAGAAAATACGTCGGAAACTGGTGGAAATAGAAAACTCCGAGCGGAAACGTAATGAGCTGAGCGACGATTGCTACGGCGGTCAACTCCCAGATTCGATTCAGCCAGGCCGAGCGAAACGTAACGGACTGATACAAAGACGATTGCCAGGCACCGATACCGGCAACAGCCAGATACGACAGCTGAAAGCCAGCCGAAAACAGCGCATACGGATCGAAGCAGAGAATAAAAAAAGCGGACGCCCCCAGCGTATTCATTAGCTGCTGCTGACGACCGAAGGCATTGGCCAGGATGACCAGTGTAAACATCCCCGCCGACCGAAGCACGGGTGGCGAAAATCCGGTCACGAGGGCGTAGAACCACAAAATAACCAGTTGCAGAACCGCTATCAATAACTTACCGCGCGGTCGTTTGGCCAAAAAACTGAGCAGCAATGTCAGCACGGCGAACAGGATGCCCACGTGCAGCCCCGATACGGACAACACATGCACGGCACCGGCCGCCGAATAAGCCCGGTACAAGTCCGTATCCAGATCATCGCGAATGCCAAGGATCATGGCATTGACAATCCCGTATTCGGTGCGGGAGCCAACCTGCGCCGTGAATACGCTATCCGCCCAGCGGTTCACAACCGTCGCCAGTTTCGTTACCGGATTCGGTGGATCGTACGCAATAACGGTTCGTTGAAACGGACGCAGGTACTGCTGGTGATCGATGTTTCGGTAGCTAAGGTAGCGTTTGTAATTGAACTCACCGGGATTCAGGGGCGGATCGATTGGCCGGGGTGAACCCGAAACGAGCCAGACCTCCCCGTAGCGCGGCATTGGCTGATTCGCTTTATCCAGGTATACGATCACCCGGCCACTAAGCGGTCGCCACGGGTGAGCCGAATCCTCGTCCAGCCATTTTCCCCGGCTGATTTCCAGCTCAACGCGGTAGGTTTTGGCGCGCTCTTCGGGCTGCGACGCCACCACACCTTCGTAGGCCCGTAGTGTGTCCCGGAGATGAATGATGTTGCTGACGTGGTTGCTGTCCGTGTGCTGGTACGCGATTGCCCAACCGAGGGCAACCAGCATAAAAAGCCCGCCCGCACCCAGTTTCACCTGAATGGGTTTAATCCCCTGACGTCTATTCCGGAGAAGCCCCCAGCCGAACAGCAGGATGCCCAGGCTCAACGCCAGCAGCGGAACAGCGTACTCCTCCGGCCATTGTACATAGAGAAAAATACCCGCAATGAGTCCGGCCGCATAACGAACGAACGGATTGCCCACGGTTGTCTGCCGGTTCATCCTTTCGTGTAGGCCGATCCGGGTAACACCATTTTGTAGTGCTGAATGCCCGCTTCTTCGAACATTGGCCCAACAGGAATGAAGCCAAAACTGGCGTAAAGCGGCATAGCCGTCAGCTGAGCGTGCAGGTAAATGCCTTCGATCGGTTCGGGCTGCTGGCTGAATACATCATCAAGAACAGTCCGAACAAGGGCCTTGCCAACGCCCTTTCCCCGATAGTCAGCTAGAACGGCAAAACGCTCTAACTTGACCCCGTTCGATGTTCGTCGCCAGCGGGCCGTACCGCACGGCTCTCCGTCGGCGCGGGCCAGAAAATGGGTACTGGTCGTCTCAAATTCGTCGTACTCTTCGTCAGGGTGGACATGCTGTTCCTCAACGAAGACAAGTCGGCGAATGGTAAACGCACGCTCCAGGTCCTGAGCGCCGGATATCGGTACAACAACGATCATATACTAGAGAGGTTGGGTTGTTCGGGTTACGGTTGCCAAGTATACGCTTATTCCGATAGTTTATCGCTATTCATCCACCGTAAATCGTACCGAATCGATCCGTTATTGCACCAGCAGGCGCGCACTGGACGTTTCATTACCCGTTTTTACCCGCACAATGTACACACCAGTCGGTAGCCCATTCGTGGAAACCGTAACGCGGGTGCTGGGCGCATCGGTATAGCTCATGGTACGCAGCTGCCGACCGCTCATATCGAACAGCTCCACCGAAAACGACTGAAACCCTTTCAGTTGTACATCAACCGTAGGACTGGACGAAGCCGGGTTTGGATAGACTGTGAGCGTCAGCTGTTCCGTTTCAGGTAAAGCCGCCACAGATCGGATCAGTTTTGCCCGCCGTGGACTGAACTGGAGCACAGCCCGCATCCGATCGACCTGCCCCTTCGTGAAAAGGTTCATGCAGGCATCGGGCGAGTAATCCATATAATCTTCGGTCAGGTCGCGCGTCTGCACCCCGTTCACGCAAGTCGAGTACGTGGTTCGGCACTGCGTTGTCTGATTGGGGGCTTTGGTCGGGGGTGTATCTGCCACGTAATCTTCGGCACACCCATCGCCGTCGCCCCAGGTATGGATCAGGCCGAGCCAGTGCCCGATTTCGTGAGTGGCGGTCCGTCCCAGCGAATACGATGCGCTGGTTACGGTTCCGATTCTCCGGCCGAAATACCGGTAATCGATCATCGATCCATCCACGAACTCGTTGGTATCACCGGGCAGTCCTTTCAGGGTATCAGCCGCCGTGGGAAACTGCGTATAGCCGAGGTAATTGTTTTGTAGGGAAGTCACCCAGATATTCAGGTAGCGGTCGCTGGGCCAGTAAACGATCTGGGACAGCAAGACATCATCGGTAAAAATATCGAACGATGTTTTCTGTGGGTAGTAGTGACGGGTGATACCGCTCGTTGGCTGGCCGTTCGGATCGGTCGTAGCCAGGAAAAACTCGATTTTTGCGTCCGCGCCAAGGCTGCTGGTATTGAATCCATTCGTACCTTCCTTCCGGCGGTAATCTTCATTCAGCACCTGAATCTCCGACGCGATCTGCTCATCGGAAATATTGGCGTTGTTGCTTCCCCCCACGGCGTTCGAGGCATTGTTGTGTACGACATGAACCACAACGGGGATGCGGTAAACGGTTTCATCGGCAGCCTGACGCGACTTGCCGGTGGTTCGGGCCTCGTTGATCCGGCGGTTCAGTTCGTTGATATCCCGGAGCCGGTTTGGATTACGGACCTGTAGGACCATTTTTTCGTAATCGCTCGTTCCACATCGCTTCAGCGTCGTTTCGTCAACCGTCTGAGCCTGCGCGGCCGACAGCAGCAAACAGACAAAAGAACCGGCCAGCCAAAGCCAGTCGGTTCTTCGTTTCGTCTTGATCAGGCTATTGCCCTGCGTCTTCATAAGCTGTAATAATTTCACGCACGAGCCGGTGCCGCACCACATCGCGCCCGTCGAGTTCTACGAACGCGATTCCTTTAATCGATTTCAAAATAGCAACCGACTCAACCAGACCCGATTTTTGCCGGTTCGGCAAGTCGATCTGCGACCGGTCGCCGGTAATGATGGCCTTCGACGACGGCCCCATCCGGGTCAGGAACATCTTCATCTGCATAGGCGTCGTGTTCTGGGCCTCATCGAGCAGAATAAACGCGTTATTCAGTGTTCGGCCACGCATGTAAGCCAATGGCGCAATCTCAATAATGCGATTTTCGTCGTAGAACTTCAGCTTTTCAGCCGGAATCATATCATCGAGTGCGTCATAGATCGGACGCAGATACGGATCTATTTTTTCCTTCAGATCACCCGGCAGAAAGCCCAGATTCTCCCCGGCTTCAACAGCGGGACGGGTAATAATGATTTTCTTAACTTCCTTATTTTTCAGCGCCCGAACCGCAATGGCGACCGCGGTGTAGGTTTTACCCGTACCGGCGGGGCCGATGGCAAAGACCAGATCATGCTTCTCGGCGGCTTCAACCAGTCGTTTCTGGTTGTCGGTTTTGGCGCGGACGACCACGCCCCGGTTGCCGTATACGAGCACTTCATCGTCATCGGGCAGCACGGGCGGTGCTCCCCCACTACTTCCAAGAGGCTGTCCACTATGACTGATGTAGTTCTGCACGTTCTCCTGCGTAATTTTGCCGTACTTCTGGTAATGGTCCATCAGGGAATCCAGGATATCACTGATGCGGGTGATCTCGGGCGTCGTGCCTTTGATGCGGATTTCGTTACCGCGTGAAATAATTTTGCTCATCGGGAACGCAGCGGCCACTTCTTTAATGTTGTGGTTCTCTACACCCAGAAAGTCGATGAGCGAGACATTGTCGAGGGTGATGACTTTTTCGACCAAATGATAAATAGCGTTTAAAATGTGATTCCGAAAAGTAAGCGATTTCTCTTCTTCTACAACACATTTTTCGGAAAAATTATTCGCGTACCTGCATTTCTTATACGGGTTAGCCAATGGATAAAAACGGCTGGCTTTGTGTAAAGAAATTGCTACCTTGCTGACATACAGGCATCTGCTGGTTTTTGGTGGATGTACGCCAAAATACACTTCTTTGGCTGCTTAAAAAAAGATATATTTTTTCGACGTGATAGTACCAACATTACCAGAATGTTACGGGCAAATAATGGCAGGTATAGACTATACGACAACTACGCGGGGCTTGCCTTATGCAGGGATGAATGCGTAAACTTGCAGTAAGAGATGGAAAATAACGCACGCCCTAACCAACACCTTCGCAAACCCTCCACGTTTGCCGGGGGCCGTCAGCAAGCCGGTAATCAATGGCTCGATACCGGGCTTGGTAAACTGCCACCCCAGGCGCTCGATCTGGAGGAAGCCGTGTTAGGGGCCCTGATGATCGAAAAGGATGCGCTCTCGTCGGTCGTTGATATCCTCAAACCAGAAACGTTCTACAAAGAGGCCCACCAGCGCATTTACAACGCCATTCTGACGCTGTTCGGTAACTCCGATCCAATTGACCTGCTGACGGTTACGCAGCAACTGCGTAAAACGGGCGAGATCGAACTGGTCGGTGGCGGTGGCTTCGTTTCGGAGCTTACCTTCCGGGTCAATTCGGCGGCCAATATTGAGTACCACGCCCGGGTTATCTCCGAGCAGGCGCTGAAACGGGCGCTGATCTCCATGTCGTCCACGATTCTGCGCGATGCCTACGAGGACACGACCGACGTGTTCGAACTCCTCGACCGCACCGAGCAATCGCTCTTCAAGATTTCGGAATCGAACATCAAGAAGAACTACGCCGACATGAGCACGATCGTTCGGATGGCGCTGAACGAACTGGAAACCAAGAAAAATCAGGAAGGGCTCACCGGCGTACCTTCCGGCTTCACCAACCTCGACCGGGTAACCTCGGGCTGGCAACCAACCGAATTGATCATCCTGGCAGCCAGGCCAGCGATGGGAAAATGTCTGGGTAAAGGCACGAAAGTGCTCATGTTTGACGGTTCACTGCGAAAAGTTGAGGATGTTTGTGAGGGCGACCTGCTCATGGGCGACGACTCGACACCCCGCCGGGTTCTCAGTATTGCCCGAGGTCAGGAACGAATGTATTGGGTCAAACAAAATAAAGGCATCAACTACCGTGTTAACGAAAGCCACATTCTTTCGCTCAAGCGGTCGCGTAACGAAGGCTCACATACAAAAGGGGACGTTCTGAACATCACGGTCCGCGATTATTTAACTAAGTCGAGCAAGTTCAAGACGAACTACAAAGGCTATAAAGTTGCCGTAAACTTCCCGGAGAAAAACGTCTCACTAGACCCCTACTTTGTTGGTTTATGGCTGGGTGATGGTCATTCATACAGTTCCCGCATTACGAATACCGACGCCGAAGTCATCGATTACCTGCAAGGATACGCCGATGATCTTGGCCTGAAGATGGTCACGTACCAACAGGCCAACCGGGTCGCCAATTACGCGATCACATCAGGAAAACGTGGTGGTGCTCAATCGGGGAAACGACCTGACGTCTTCAATGTTCAGGAACAGTTGCGGGGTTTATCGGTCATTGAGAACAAGCACATTCCACGTTCGTATTTGATTAATTCGACTGAAAACCGGCTAAAACTGCTGGCTGGCCTCATTGACAGCGATGGCCATTATCAGGAAGAATTTAATTGCTACGAGATTACGCAGAAAAATAAGGAACTGTCGGAACAACTCAAGTTCCTCTGCGATACGCTCGGATTCCGTTGTTCGCTCAACGAGAAACAGGCATCTATTGCTCGAACGGGCTACGTCTCGACCGTTTATCGGCTTAGGATTTTCGGTAATCTCGATTCGATTCCGGTGCGTATCGAACGAAAAAAAGCCCGTCCACTTAAAGCGCGTGCCAATTGGCGGGTCACCGGTATTGAAGTCGAATACGACAAAGTTGACGACTACTACGGCTTTTCGATTGACGGAAACCGGCTGTTCTTGCTCGAAGACATGACCGTGACGCACAACACGGCATTTGTGGTGTCGGCGCTTCGGAATGCGGCTGTCGATCACGGAAAACCCGTTGCTATTTTCTCGCTGGAGATGTCGTCGGTGCAGTTGGTCAACCGGCTTATTTCGGCGGAAGCGGAGATCGACTCCGAAAAAATCAGGAAAGGCACGCTGGCTCCGCACGAATGGACCCAGTTACACCATAAAATTCAACGGCTTACCGAAGCCCCAATTTTCATCGATGATACCCCGGCCCTGTCCATTCTGGAGCTACGGGCCAAATGTCGGCGGCTGAAAGCGCAGCACGACATTCAGATGGTCGTCATCGATTACCTTCAACTGATGTCGGGCGATACGTCGGGCAAAGGGGGGGGTAACCGCGAACAGGAAATTGCCTCGATTTCGCGGGCGTTGAAAAACCTGGCCAAGGAGCTGAACGTGCCGGTCATCGCGCTGTCGCAGTTGAGCCGGGCCGTTGAAACGCGCGGTGGCGACAAAAAACCACAGCTGTCCGATCTTCGTGAATCGGGATCGATCGAGCAGGACGCCGACATGGTTTGCTTCCTCTATCGTCCTGAATACTACAACATTACGCAGGATGAGAACGGCAATTCTACCGCGGGTATCGGTGAGGTAATCATCGCCAAAAACCGGAGTGGTGCGCTCGATACGATCCAACTCCGGTTTATCAATAAATTCACTAAATTCTGCGATCTGGATTCGTATTTCGAACCCGTACAAACCCAAGGATTTAGTCCCGAAACCAACGGGCTGAGCAGCTTCGACGCCCCCCCAGTAGGGAATGTGTTCAAGAGTAAAGCGAACGACCGATCGAATTTCGGCAACGCCGATCCAAATCAGGAAACGCCGTTTTAACGTAACGTGGACCTCCGGTCCGCATAGACAAACGTATAACGAATACAAGTCTATGCGGACCGGAGGTCCACGTTACTTCTTCACCAGCAGCACGACATTCTCGACGTGGTGGGTATGCGGGAACATATCCACGGGCTGAACGTCGGCCACCCGGTACCCTTCATCCAGAATACCCAGATCACGAGCCTGCGTAGCCGTGTTGCAGCTGACATAAACGATTCGTTCGGGAGCAGCCTTGAGTAGCTGACGCGTTACGGCTTCGTCCATGCCCGCGCGGGGTGGATCGGTGATGACAACATCCGGACGACCATGCTGATCAAAAAAGCCATCGGTTAGAATGTCGCGCATGTCACCCGCCACGAACGTCGTGTTGGTGATCCCATTCACCTCCGCATTGACCCGGGCATCGGCCACGGATGCTTCGACGTATTCGACGCCAACCACGTGCTTTGCCCGACGCGCGACAAACAGCGCAATGGTTCCCGTTCCGGTATAGAGATCATAGACCCGTTCCCGACCGGTAAGTCCCGCCCAATCGCGGGCTACCTTGTACAGGTTGTAGGCCTGCTGCGCGTTGGTCTGGTAAAATGATTTGGGACCGACCCGGAAGGTAAGCGGCTCCCCGTCGGGATTACTCCCATCATCCATCAGCTCCTCGATGTAGGGCTTTCCCGACCAGTTGAGGACGTCCTGGTCCTGGTAGCTGTCGTTTTTCTTGGTGTTGATAATGTAGTTCAGCGACGTGATCTGCGGGAACGTCGTTTGCAGGTACGTCAGCAAGCCAGCCAGCCTTTCCGGCTCATCCTTGGCTACCTGCACCGTCACCATGAGCTGCCCCGACGACGCGGTTCGGATGATGAGTGTCCGCAAAAAACCCGTGTGCACTTTCAGGTTATAGAGCGTCATGTCATGCTGAAACGCGTACTCGGCAACGGCCAGCCGAATGGCATTCGACGGATCGGGCTGAAGGTAGCAATGCCGGATAGGCAGCACTTTATCGAACCGGCCCGGCACGTGAAAACCAACGGCACGGGGATCGATATAGCCATCGTTACCCGCTTCGGCGTGGGTAATCCATCGCCCTTCGGCGCAGGTAAATTCGAGTTTATTCCGGTAGTACTGCGTGGGTTCTGCCGCCATGATCGGGCGAATAGTGGGCAAGTCCACTTTACCGATACGCGTTAAGTGATCGACAACCTGCTGGTGTTTGAAGCGCAGCTGTTCATCATACTGGATATGCTGCCATTTACAGCCTCCACAGGTGCCAAAATGGGCACAAAACGGCTTGGCTCTAACCGTCGAAAACTCGTGGATGCGCTCGGCAACGGCTTCCCGGTACTGCTTCTTCCGATTCGTAACCCGCAGATCAACAACATCGCCGGGAGCCACGCCCGGTCCACCCGTCGGGTTTTCGACAAATATTACCCCCTCTTCGGTCCGTACGATACATTTACCCTCGGCTGCAACGGCTTCGACTAAAACCGCGTACAACCGTTCGGGTGCTTTATGACTCTTTCTACGCATAAGTGTCCCAAAAAACCGCTAATTTAAGCATCCGTTTCCGGACGGTCTTACTTACCTAACGTATTCCTTTTATGGTGCATGTTTACCGTAGACGCTTGTTGATCGTAGGCATAGTCAGTTTACTGCTGATTATCAGTGGCGTTGTCCGTGCTACGCACATTGTTGGGGGCGAACTGGAACTACGGTATCTCGGTCCGCAGAGTGCGTATTCGCACCGCATCAATTTAAATTTATATTTCGACGCGATCAATGGCGATCCGGGGGCCGATGATGGTCGTGTCTCGGTGGGTATCTTTTCGAAACGGACCAACCAGCTGATCGGCTACGTGCCGCTCAACCGGATCAGTAGTGAATCTATTCCGTACACAAACTCGGCCTGCCAGACGGTCAACCTGAGTACCCGGCTCATTCGCCACAGTCTGGATGTCAATCTGGACCCGAACGTCTTCAACGACGCGGCCGGATACTATATGTCCTGGGAACGATGCTGCCGCAACAGTAACATCATCAATCTACAGGCACCGGGCGATGCAGGGTCAACGTTCTACCTGGAATTCCCAGCCCTGTCGACCCAAAATTCATCGCCGGTTTTTACTATTCCCAAAGGCGATTACGCATGCATTGGCCAGCCCTTTAGCCTCGATTTCAGTGCGAAAGACGCGGACGGTGACAGCCTGACGTATACCCTGGTAACCCCCTATAATGGCTTCAGCAACCGGGCCGCACCCAATCCCGGCGCAATCAACAATAACAATCCGGTCTTTTTTTCCGGCCCCTACCCGCCCGTTACGTGGATCAATGGCATTTCGGTCGCCAACGAAATTCCGGGGACGCAGCCGCTTCAGGTCAACGCCCGCACCGGCCTGCTGAGCGTAACCCCCAACCGGGCGGGCCTGCACGTTTTTTCGGTTCAGGTCGATGAATACCGCAAAGGCGTCCGGGTCGGGCGGGTTCGGCGCGACTACCAGGCGCTCGTCGTCGACTGCCCCAAAAACGACCCGCCGAAGCTCCTCTTTCGTCCCGAAGGGCAATCCAAGTTCTACACGCAGGGAACCGTATTGACCATTGCGGAGAAAGACACCAACTGCCTCGATCTGTACGTGACCGACCCCAACCCCAACCAACGCATCCGGATCGTCAACATGAGCGGGTCACTTCCTGGCCTGACACTGGCCCCCGGCGATCTGTTTACCCGCAGTACGACCGATACGTTACGGACGAAATTCTGCTTTGGCCGGTGTGTGGGTAATGGACAGCCGTTTACCTTACTGATTCGGGCCACCGATGAAGGCTGTCCACAAGGGCTTAGCGACACGATCAGCATTCGGCTCAACATCATCCCCTCACCCAACAATAAACCGGCAGCGAGCACGAATTTAGCCAATAACAAAGGCACGGTGACCATTGGCTCTTCGCTAACGTTTACCGCGTTTGGCAACGACATCGATAACGACAACATCTCGATTCAGGCCGTTGGACGTGGTTTCTCGCTGGCGCAGGCCGGGATGTCGTTCGGGTCGGCCACCGGCATCGGCAAAGTCGCCCAGCCCTTTACCTGGAAACCGGTCTGCTCCGACGCGACCCGATCCGGCTATGTGGTCGATTTCATCGTCACGGATACCCGCTGTAACGGCAATCTGCGCGATACCGTCACCGTCAATCTGGCAGCCGTCGGCCTACCCAGCCAGCCGCCGAGCATACGAACGACGTTACCGCAACCGGTTGTCGAGATGACCGTTGGCCCGAACGATACCGTAGGCAGCACCTTCACTGTCATTGGCAACGATCCGGACCGCGATACCATCCGCCTGACAGCCGTTGGCCGGGGTTTTGACTATGTTGCTACTGGCATGAGTTTCACAAACAAAACAGGCCCCGTCGCATTGCAGTCACCCTTTGCGTGGAAACCGACCTGTGAACTCATGGCGGGACGGTCGGAGGCTACCTTCGTGATCGACTTCATCGCCGATGACCGATCCTGTCAGCCGAAACATACCGACACCACAACCGTCACCTTCCACGTAAAGTCCCTCCCGGTTACGGCTGATATTCAGGTACCGAACGTTTTCACGCCAAATGGGGATGGCTATAACGATTATTTTGCCGTGAGGGATCTGCCCGAAAACGCGTGCGCCGAGCAGTTTAAATCCGTCAACATCACGAATCGCTACGGACGAACGGTGTTCACCTCCACCGACCCCAACTTCCGCTGGAACGGCACCAGCGATCCGGCCGGAACGTACTATTACCTCATCCAAACCACCGCCCGGACGTTCAAAGGGCCATTAACGCTCATTCGGTAAACGCGGGTAAGCCGAATTAGCTTATCTTCGCCCGTACGATTATGAAGGATAAAGTAGTTCTCATTACGGGCGCGTCGTCGGGCATTGGCCGGGCGCTCGCGTTTGCGTTTGGCCGCGAAGGGGCCAACATTGTTATTTGTGCGCGTAAACCCGATGCGCTTCAAGCCGTTAGCACTGAGCTACAACAGGCAGGTATCACCGTATTGTCGCTCCTTGCCGATGTCAGTAAGGAGGCCGATGTGAAGCAACTCATCGAGCAGACCATCACCCGCTTCGGTAAGCTGGACATACTCATCAATAACGCGGGGATCAGTATGCGCTCCATGCTGGTAGACACCGATCCGGCGGTTATCCAGAAAGTGATGGATATCAACTTTATGGGTACGGTTTACGCTACCCGGTACGCGCTTCCCTACATCCAGCAGACCAAAGGGTCTATCGTTGGCATATCGTCCATCGCCGGTTACCGGGGGTTGCCGGTACGCAGTGGGTATTCGGCGTCGAAATTTGCGATGAACGGCTTTCTGGAAGCGGTACGAACCGAATTGTTACACTCCGGGGTTCACGTGCTGACGGCTTGTCCCGGCTTTACCGCGTCGAACATTCGTTTTTCCGCCCTCGACGCGCATGGTCAGTCAAAGGGAGAAACCATGCGCGACGAAGGTACCATGATGAGTGCCGAAGAGTGCGCGGACCATATTCTCCGGGCGGTCAAATCCCGGAAACGGGAACTCATTCTGACCACGCAGGGCAAGCTCACCGTTTTTATGAACAAGTGGCTTCCCGCGCTGGCCGACAAACTGGTCTTCAATACACTGGCAAAAGAGAAGGATTCACCCCTTAAGAAGTGACCATAGGACAGGCCGAACCTAGCCGCTAACCCGTCAGATTACCCAGACATTATCACGTCGGATGTAGTATAACTCGTTGTGCCAGAACACGCGCAGGTAAATATCGTTGCTCCCGATGATGTTCACCTTATGCCCGCGTCCAATAACTTCCGCCACGGGTGCCGCAGCGGATGGGTCCGTACGGAGAAACACCCGGTCGGAACTGGTAATCCCTGATTGAACCCCTTCGGGCAGGTTTACAAACAACAGCAGGCCAATCAGGTAGAACAGCAAGACCCATTTTTGCCGGGTAGGTACCCCCTCCTTTCGGACCAGTTTGACGATCAGCACACCAAACGCGTAGCCCGCCGGAATCAGCAGAAACAAGAGAAAATAAATACCGTATTTTTTATAGAACAGGTAAAAATAATTGAGATCGTCCGTCTCGTACCCATTCAGGTTGTTAGCCCTAGCGACTTCGTTCATCCGGTGCAGAACGGTATCGTCGGGGTGTCGATCAAAATAAACCTGTAGGTAGTACAGCAGGCGCGGCACGTCATTCTGGCGTTCATACGCGCTTGCCAGTTTCAGCAACATGCCATCCGTTGGCGACTGTCCCTCCGCGATTGCCGTTTCATACAGTCTGGCAGCATCAGCCTGATCGCCAGTAGCAAAGAGCGAATCGGCCCGATGAATTGGGTCAGGCTGACTGGCCATTGCGGACAGACTCGCGCCTGCCAGACAAAAAAATAGGCTTATTTTAAGGAGTAGGGCTTGCATCGAACGAAATAAGGCTATAATTTTGCACTGCGTTTCGGAAAAACGGTTATCGTTGTTATCGATCGCCCACCAATTACGATTTGGTAGCTCAGCTGGTAGAGCAATACACTTTTAATGTATGGGTCCTGGGTTCGAATCCCAGCCGAATCACCAAAAAGGGAGAAAGGAATCCGTTCCTTTCTCCCTTTTCGTTTATCAGTGCCCGTCAGGATCAGAAAGGCAGGTCATTGCTTTCATCATCGAACGTTGTGTTGAAGGGCATAGCGGCTGGCTGGCTTTGAGCCGCCGGACGTGACGACTGCGGGGCCGGGTTCGAACGCGCGGGGGCCGGAGCGGCACTGC
The DNA here is from genome assembly GCF_010747415.1 of Spirosoma agri. Lineage (NCBI taxonomy): Bacteria > Pseudomonadati > Bacteroidota > Cytophagia > Cytophagales > Cytophagaceae > Spirosoma > Spirosoma agri. The sequence continues at coordinate 3,060,859 of NZ_JAAGNZ010000001.1, forward strand.
TACCTTCTCCTCCGTCGGCTATCTCGATCCGGAACGCCCGAAGTTCCGTATACCAGCGGTCATTATACTCCCGTGATTCGGCGCTAAACGTTGCCTTCAGCGTATCGCCGTCAGCAAACTGTTTCAGGTCATTTGCTTTTTCACCCCAGGCGGTCATGCACACTTTTTTAGGGTATTGGCTATCAAGTGTTTCGATAACGAAATCCTGCTTGTTCCACGCACCATTCTTGCCTTGTCCCGTCACCTCTGGCAATACTTTTATGAGTTTTCCTACTAATTCGAGCGCCATACTAGTTAATCTTTAAACGTTATTTAGAGGAATAAAAGTACAAAATTTCGTCCAGTTGACGGCCTGTTTTGCCTAAAATTCAAAAAGAAAAGCCGGATAATTTGCATCAAAATGACCAAACAGCTATGTTTGCACCCGCAATCAGGAAATGGCCACGTGGTGAAATTGGTAGACACGCCATCTTGAGGGGGTGGTGCTGCAAGGCTTGGGAGTTCGAATCTCCCCGTGGTCACGAATACATTTATATAATCCGCTGTTTAACAATTAGTTACGGCGGATTTTCCGTTTTTATGCTGAAACATAGCTGAAACAATCTATATGTCGCTATGATAATTCACGAGTCCCAGCAAATTCACAAACGTTTTTTTGAGGCCATCTATGAGCTCATAAAACGCAAGACAATACGGGGTAAGCGCACCTTTGTTAAACGGTACAGCCTCAACCTGGGTAATTTCTATTTACTGGAGCATGATTCCGACATGTTATTTCAACCAGCTTACCTGACATGGTTGGTGAGGGATTACGGAATTTCATCCCAGTGGCTGCTAACTGGTGATGGACCAATGTTTCAAGTAGATAAGCAAGCTTTATTAACTGTAAACAAAAAAGGCTAACACTTTTATACTAAAGGTCCAGAGATCAACTTTTCACTTACCTATTTACCTTTGAGACTTAATTAAATATAATAGTAGTTATGGAAGAATATAAAACAGGTTATGCCATCACCAGCAATCAGGCTGGTACTTTCTTTTATCTTGACTTGGATCGGGATGAGGCAATTGAACAATTTCAAAAAGAGGTTGAAGTAATACCGCAGGAGTATCGACGAGGTAGAATACAAGAGTTTACTTATAGAAATAAGTTTTCAATTGATTCCAGTAATAGGGTACACGGCATATAAGAATACATAGCATCTGATAAAGAAAGCCCAGACTGAGTAGCCTGGGCTTTGCTGCATTTTTAAACAACAAACTAATGAATTATCGTTAGAGCAGACCAGCTATTACTTTACGCATGTAGTAGTCCGCTAATTTTGCTTTACCCGTATCGTTTGGATGAAGGCCATCCCGCAAATAACGTCCATTCCCATTGGCGACCTCGAACTGGCGGGAAATGCCCGACTCGACATCGGCATGGATCACGATAACACAGTAGTTGATGGCCATTTTGATGATGGCATCTTTAATGGTTTTCTGAACGTCGATTGTCACGCTGGCCCGTTGTAGCGGTAAGGCATGGAATACCTTTGCGTTGGGCCATTGGGTTGTAATTTTCCAATAAGCATAGCGTAGGGCTTCATACAATTTGGATCGATCAAGGCTGGCCAGATCCGTTTTACCCATTGCCGTATCGTAATCACCGGTATTGGTAATGATCAGATCATTGGTGCCAATAAAGAGCGTGATCACGTCCGGCTGCCAGTTATTGGCAATAGCATAATCAATCTGTCCACTTAATCGCTGACGAGGTGAAATGGTCAGACCTGGGGTGTCCGGATCATCCTTGATGCGCGCACCTGACATAGCGGCATGATAGATATTACCCCAGTACGGTTTACGAATGTAGGTAGGCCATTCAGCCGAATAGCCTCCACCCTCTGGATATACCGTAGCGATCGAATCACCCAGAATCAGCAACTTCAGTCCATTTAGATCATGCCAGTACGGGGCAATGGGCATACCATTAATGCCCTCAACCTGCTGGATGTAATCCATGTACGCCGTAGCCGTTTCGCCTCGCTCTACCTGATAGCTTGCGGGTATATTTCCCTCACCAGAATTTTTAATGGTGAAAATTATGTACGAACAGCCGACCGGCGTGGTCACGGTAGTATTGACACTATTTGCCAGAATCGCACCGCCCAGGTTGTTATGATTGGCATCCTCAAACCGTACGGCTTTCAGGTTTCCGTGACCACTGAAGGTAATCTTCTCATTAGGGTTTACGGGCATATAACCCGATATCCAGTATCCAGGCGAATTGAAAAACTGTCCGCTCGTCGAACTGGCATCGATTGATTTATTTAACTGAAAGTCGGTAGCGGCCCGATTGAACATGTTTCGGGAAACAACCTTGTTGTAGGTTGGTAACATTTCAGAAACGGCCTGACGGTTCACCAGCGAGGTTGGTTCACTACCGGCAACCAGCATCACCCCCTGATCAGCCATGTATTTAGCGGCTAGTGGCAATCCAACGGCCTGCTCGACCGCAGCTTTAAAGGTATCGTAGGCAGTCGCAACAGTTCCTTTCTCGACCTGATAATTGGCGGGAATCGACGGTTCACCATTCGCTTTGCACGTATAAACAATAAAGTAGCAGTTGGCGGGTGTGGTGATGGTCGTAGTGGTATTGTTGGGAATAACCAGACCACCGAGATTGCCATGGCTGGCGCTCTCAAACCGTACCGCTTTGAAGGCACCCATATTCGAAAACGTGTACTGCTCACCGGGCAAAACAGCCATGTAATCCGAAAGGGCATAGCCAGTCGATGTCAGAATGTTGCCACTGGGACCGGTCGCGTCAATAGCTTTACCCTGCTGAATATTGACTGAATTCCGATCGAACAGATTTCTCGAATAAAACTTGACCGGAAACCGTTTCCCGATCTCAAGCTGGGTTTCCTTTCGGTTCATGATGGCCGCATCGGTGCCACCGACCGTGCTGATCTCAGCCCCAGCACTAATAATGAACGGGCTCCGGTACCAGATACCGCCAATTTTCTTAATTCGGTCACCGATACCAAATGCCTGACCAGATGGGAAATTGGCACCGGCAAAGGTGCTCACCCCAGCTACGGTAACTGTGTAATACCCACCAGCCACCACCGCTGACGCATTGTTGGTTAGTACTGGTGAATTGGTCTGTGCGTTCCACGGCCCCAGGTCTTTACCTTCCTGAATCGTTTCAACGGCTCCTAATGCTAAATTCTTTGCGTCAACGGCCTGATCTTTCAGATCATTGATACCAAAATCTCCTACCCCTGCTAGTAAGCTCATAACTGAAATTTTATAAAGTGTATGGTTGATTGAGAAATGATTAGTTGGGAAATGGATCCGTGTTTTCCGTGTTCATCCAGTCGATTGTCATCGATTCACCATCCTGGTAAGTTTTGCCACCGACGTAGTAATGGGGGTTGATCACGAACCGGCTGATAATGCCCGTCCATTTGGGTAGACCGGCAAAATCCACTACGGCCGTGTGCCACTGGCCATCACCGATAACAGCGAATTTGACCCGCTGTCCGTCCTGGTCAGCCCCGCCGTTCGCGTACCTGACAGCTTCTTCGGCGCCATACTTTTTACCCGCTGCGTTATAGACTACATCGGTATTGTTCGGCAGCTGGCGGTTACGCTGGAACTTCAGTTCCATTTCCGTTTCACGTCCACTGTACTTATAGCGGATGTAGAGTTTATTAAACTGATTGGTGTACCAGATACCCCCCGGCGAGGTCATCGACGCGCTATAATCGCCCCCCCCAGAAAAGTACACTTTCCAGCCTGCGCGGGCATTACCTGTGTAGCCATCGTCCCAGGTGTGTTTCTCGTTTTCGTTATCCCCGGCATTGAAAATCCAGCCTTCTCTGCCGGCTCTATTGAATTTGAACCTTGGAGTCGATGCAGGCCGGTAGGGATTGCTATAAGCTTCTTGACGGATTTCAGAAACGGTCCCCACGACCAGTTTGACCCGGTGCCGCCAACGAATATTAAAATCCAGTACCTCCTGCGGATTCCAGCCGATGTAGCCCCAACTACCCCCACTGTTTGGATTGATCATATCGGCCCCACCGTCACCAGCGTAACCGTAACTGGTCATTATGTTATCATACAGAATCAAACCGATTCCGTAGCCGTTTTCTCCGATGTTGGCAATCCAGTTCTCGGTCGGAAAAACGTTCCCGTCTCGCATGCCGTTGAGTCCCTTATTGAGACCATTACCGCCTGGACCCGTATTGACTGGCGCAATGATTTCGGTTAATCCGCCATTGGTATAAGGGCTGGGACCGTCGTACCAGACGAACTTGCGACCGCCCGGTACATACAGACAGGGTGCCTCCTGCGCTTTGTCGATCGCTCTGGAAAAAGCAGCTCTGTTGAACGTGGTCTGGTAATGGAGCGACAGCGTTTTGCCCGACACCTCACCCCATTTTTCCATCAACACCTCATTACCCAGATACACGCGATTCTGACCATACGCCATTGGGCCCATAGCCGTATAAAATCCATTGGTGCTCTTGCCAAATTTCAGCAGCCGCCCGGTATTATTGAAGTCATCGCCCAGTTCGAAAGGATTGTAGCCCAGACCCGGATCAGTACCAACCGGCTGCGTGATATTGGGTGCCGTTGTTACGCCTGTTTCCCCCGTCGCATAATAAGGTTTGGGAGACTCATACACGCACTCCCCTAAACCCTGCCCGGTTCCTAGAAAGTCTGGTGTACGGTTTCGGTCCGGACTGCCATTATCGTCACCGATATAGCGGTTTGGTACGTTTACCAAAACATGGTCTGGATTGGCTGACTGCTTATTTTTTATCTGATAGATTCCACCCCCTAAACCCGGTTGCGTGGCACCCTGCAACTGATTACGCAGGGCCAGCGACACGTAGATATTGGAGTTCTCAAAAACTGGAAACTTGTTCGATTGGTCCGCGTCAGCATAAGGCGTATAGTCGAAATCGTCCCCCCGGTAGGCGTACACACCCGTTGAGGGCGTTACTGTTGTCTGGGTTTGGCAGCCCGTCACGGTCAGCGTCGCCACGGCGGTTTTCGATGTGCATCCCGCCTTGCTGACTGTGGCCACGTACTGAAACGCACCGTTGGTTGACGAGGCAACTGCCAAAATATCACCGGCTATCGTTTGTCCACCCGGACCCGTCCAGGTGTAGGCTAACCCTGTAGCAGCCGTACCAGATGCGGTCGTGGTAAGCAATACGGTTTCACTACAGCCGACCGATGGCGAGTTGACCGCAATCTGATAGTCACAGCTGACAACGGTACTACAGTTTGGTTTCTGCGCTGGGGGAATAGTACCCTTCGGGATGATACAGCCTTCGTCGGTGACTAAGCGCCATTCGCCTTTATAGACTGCATCACGAAATATAGCTCTTGCATTATCGCCACGTCCATAATAGTCTTTAGGTACATCAGGAGCGGTTACGGTGTAGGAACCCAGACTAGATGAAATGATCGCTTTGGGCTTCGCTACGTTTTGCCCGAAGCCTGGTAGTGCCAGACAGAGTAGAACAAGTAAATTGAGTACGTTTTTCATCTGTGAGGATTAGTTTAGATTAAGCCGACCGCCGTAACCGGGAACGGTCGTGGTGATCGTTTGGGTAGCCTCATAGACTTGCCCTGTATCGCCTGAGCTAATAGCAAATTCGTAGACATGCACGGATGGTCCGGTAAGTTTGACCCGCATCACATTGCCATTAAGAGCCCCCGGCAAACGAATTCGATCAATGCGTGAGGCCGTCCAGTCCTGATTCATGCCCCCCTCAACGTAGACCTGCCAGCCTGAACTAGTTGGTTTGTAACGCACGATGTAGGCTGGTTTCTGGGGCAGTCGCCCCCCGTCTGCCTGAAACCCAAAGGCATCACTGCCGTTGTAATTCAGCCAGCTGCCCGTTTCCAGCAACTGTACGTCAGGATCCTGAACCAGTGTTGAACCGGCGTAGAATCGTTCGAGTGGCTGCATATCATTGCGCGCCTGAAAAATGGCGGTGATGGTATGCAGGTGGTGATTATAGATGCCGTGGCTACTGGGTAGCTTGGCCTGACCGGGTGCGTTGAACAAATGGTACCCTGATCCGGGCGTTGACCCCTCTAAAAAGCGATGAACCACATAAGCGCCATAGGTCAGATAAGGCGCTAACCAGACTTTTGGCGTGTAACTAAAGCCATCGACGGGCACCCCCTGAACCTCCGCGAAGGGCATGAACGCGCCAACCTCGACACCATCCGTCGTGTAAAAATTGCCTTCATAGAAAGGCTCCTGCATCCTGACTGAACCCCGATCGGTCTGGCCAGGTACGTTTTGCATCTTCCACTTATTGGCCTGCCAGTGCCCTTTTTCGCTGGCTACGATATGATAAGGGAGCTGTTTGGACCAGATGTAAGGGAGCGTTTGGGTGCCGGGATTTTTGGCAATGAAAATGCTCTGGTAATCACTACTATTCAGGGTCGATGAGAAATAGTAGTAGTAATCCAGCATTGAATTTTCGTACCCGTAGACATTTTTATTAATGCCTGTGTACGTCCGGCCATTCAGTGTTATGGTGCCGGTTGCGTCATTGCCACCGATAAAGGTAAGCCTGGGAGTCCCCTCGATAAATACGCTTTTGTTGCCGATATCACCGATTCGGGGTTCCCCCTGTTTCATCGACGAGCCATAGGCAAAATAGGTATTACGCGCGCGAAAGATCGTCGCCATAATCGCGTTCCGGTTTGCCCGTCGCACCGTCATCTCAATGTCCCATAGCCCCGATGAATACAGTTGACCCAGCGTTCGCGTTACCCCGTCTGATTCGCATTTGATCGATCGATTCTGGGCAACCTGCCAGGAGTCGTACCCGTGACCCGTCTGCTGGACGTACCGCCATTGATTCCACTCCGTCGAGGTTTCGATGTTCGGCACCGCATAAAAATAACCACTTGGTATGGAGCTATTATACTGCGCTTCGAGCTGTTCTATCGTACTCTCATAGTACTTTGCCCCCTCGTACTGACCATGCAATGACCCCTCAAACCCGTAATAAATTTTCTGGTTCTGGGGCAGCGCATTATACTCATCCTGATTGGGTTGCACATGGGATGAAAACATGGATACCCCCTGCGCCTTTCTGGTCGGTACGTTATCCAGATTGCCATTGAATTCAATCGAAAAGAAGTAGTTGGGATCGAAGTATTTGCCCGTCCCAAACTGCGCGGTATTGAACGTCGCTTTGGCTTCAGTCGTGTAGGTGTTAAGCCGCTGAATTGCCTTTTTCGAGCGGGTAACATCCGCAGGCAGCCGCGCAACACGCACAGCTTTACCCTCAAAATCAATCCGGTAAACCAGCGTATCAGTTCCTACCACCGATTGGCGGTAGGTGAACTGAGCCGTGGCCGTGGTCTGAACAAAGCTGCTGATCAGCAGCAATAAACCGAGTAGCTTTTTCATATTAGATTGGTCCACCATCGTTACCCGATGATGAGGTATAGAATTTGACATCTTTTTCGCCCTGTGGATCGCTTGCCCCCGGATCAGGTGTCGGTGGTACGATCGGATCTTCAGTCCATTCCGTTGGGTCATCGCTCACCGTGATTGGTATGGTGACGCTACGAACGACAGTGATCATGAAGGCACTCACGACCGACAGATTGCCGGAATCTGTCGCTTTGGCCTCGACCGAATAGCTGCCAGCCCCAACCGAAGAAGCAATAACAAATCGACGCAAAGCCGCGGTGAAGGTGATACCCGCAGGCAGAGCAGCACCAGATAGACCGGTACCCGATATGGTCAGTACATCGCCTGGATCATTGAAGGTGTTCGCTGGCACATCATAGGTCAGCTCACCGATGCCCGTCAGCGTCTGGTTCAGAATCGGTACCGCTACGGCCGGTGGTACATTGACCACGCTGCGGTTAATGGTCAGAATGAACAGACTGGCTGTTGATTGACCCAGCGTATCGGTTGCGATAACTTTCAAGGCCAGACTACCTGAGCGTACTGTTTCCGCGATATCAAGCGTCAGTGAGTCCGGATTGTAGGTAATACCCGCTGGCAGACCCGTACCGATCAGTAGCACCACATCAAAGAGCATGGCGTCAACGTCAGTGAACGTATTGGCCGCTGGAACGGTGATGGTACGAGCGCCTACCCCAGCAATGACCTGCGTAGGGAACGGCGTGGTAATGATTGGGGGTGGATTGAGCGATGGTCGGTTGAGCACCAGTGTAAAATTGCCGGTCACGGACTGATTCGCGCTGTCAGTTACCTTAACCGCAATGGGAATGGTACCATTAATCGCTGAATCATCGAAAATCAGTCGTCGATCACCCCCGTCGAAGGTGATCCCATCCGGCAGATTGCTGGTGATATAAAAGCTCAGGGTATCACCAACATCGACGAAAATACCGGCGGGTATCTGCCACGATTTAGTGGCCCGGTCGCTGATGGTAACGTCAGGAATGGTACCAACTCGCGTGGGTGCCGGATTTGCAACTGCTGGCACAAATGGCGGTCCTGATTCGCCCCAGTTGTTGTCCTGAATGGATTTGATGTACCAGAAGTTGTTGGAGAAAACCAACGTCAGAACACCCCCACCGGGCAAATTCCAGTTGTTTGACCCGCGCAGGATATCCAGCAATAATAGCGCGGAGCTCGTATCATTACAGTTAATGATCGTGACCTCTTTGCCATTTTTTAGGGGTGAACCAGGTGGACTAAATCGAATGCCGGCCGAATTCCCCTGCGGGTATATCTCGATCAGATCATACGCGGATGGATCAATTGACCGGGTCAGATCAGTTAGCGTTTCACCGTAGTACCGGCGTCCGTTGATCAGGGCTTCACCGAGTTGGGAAATGCCATCCTGCGCATAAATGGCCCAGTTTTTACCGCCATTTGCCGCTTCAAAATAGCCAGCGATATTACCCAACTGTCCTGTTTCGGTAGCAATGAAGTGCCCGGCTGCCTTGATGGGTATATTGCTGGAAAACACGAACGCCCCAAGCCTACCCTCCGTACGGTGCGGATTGGTCGAGGAACGAACGATCAGGAAAGCAGATCCGTCGTTATTGATCAGCCCCGTATTCGAAATAGTCCATTTGGCGATCTGGCCTGAACTAGCTACCATTGAGCCATCGGCATTGACCCGAAAAGGAGCCGTATTCCGATCCGGATAGGGTTTACCTGCATACATGCGAACAAACCCGTCTGCGGTTGTATTACTGCCAGCCAGACCCGCCTGACCAACGTTATTTTCGTTGGTTAGCTCGATCCGTTTACGCGCGAAGACTTCACCCGCCTGCGTTACTCGAAAGGCCGCAGTTTGCCGCTTGTTTTTGGTTGACCCGGCGTAGATACGAACGCTTGAATCATCAGTACCCTCACCGGTTATACCGGCTTTGATCGACCCACCTTCACCGCCCAGTTCAATACCTCCGGTCGTAACGATACCGGCATCAATGGTGGTTTTGGTTAGTGCCGAAATGGGTTTCACCGAACCGTCTGTTGCAACGAAGGTGATCTTACCACCGATTTCGCCCAGGTCCAGATCAAAGTAGGTAGTCCCATCGAACGACTGAATCCGACCCGTCTTGATGAACCGGCCGTTGATCGCCGTGGCGCCATACGTCAGGCTGATCCAGCGAACATTGACCGTTGCATCTTTTGAGTTGAGTACACCCACCAAAAAATGATAGTACGTAGCCGAATCATTGGGCTTGATCTGATCGGTCGAGAAAATCAGCGTTCCATCATTGTAGTTGGTCTTACTACATTTGGCGTAGATGTACCGGGCTGCATCATCCGGGATGGTAGTGGTCTGGGTGATGATCTGCCACGTCCGGATAGTTTCCTCGACCGTGTAATGGGTCAGATTACCAGCGTTCACCTTCACCACGTTGGGTTTTCCCTCGAAATTGGGCTCGATCACGCAGTTCATAGCGAACTGCTGAGACTTCGCACCCACGGCAATCATGTTGGTGGCAATCGAGTTCGGGCGAATGTTTCCATCCTTGAAATAATCGTCCGTGTCGAACACCATGTTCAGCATTTCCTGCATGGCCTGCCAGCCATAACGCGCCCTGGCCGGATCAGACAGATTATTCAGCTTGATCAGCGTGGTGATCGCTTTCTGATCACTCAGCATCTGCTCGATACGGGTGATCTCGTAGGTATCAGCGATGTCAACCGTGTACTTGTTGGGAGACAAGACATTCCGGGTGAACCCGGTTACCCGGCTGGCACCATCGATATTGAGTCCAGTATCTTTAATGCTCAGGTAATCACCCAGGCTAAAGAAATTGACGATCGAGCCGGTTCCCTGCTGACTGGCCAGATACTCTTCATCCAGCGTCAGGGAGTATTGAACGCGGGGTTTGGAATTCTCATTGAGGTATTCCTGTGCCTTAGCCCGTAGCTCATCCTCAGCCGCTGTGATGTAGCTGCTGGGCATGATCAGATCGACCAGTATGTAGGTATCCCCCGCTTTAGGCTGGAATGCCGTTGATGTTGGCGATGGCAGGACCATACTACGTTCATCCTGCGTAGTGATCAGGGTAAACGTTTTGGTAGTATGATCGTACTTGTTGATCTCGAACTCGTAGCCAGCCAGCCCCCCACTCTGAAAATGGATTTTCGGCGCAACACCCGGCAACAGATACGAATACTGTTTGACGGTTTTGCCGCCAACGGTCTGCGCTGGTCCGGATTCCAGATACAGATCGAATTCCAGACTCGTATCCGTCAGGGTGAAGGTCTTTCCATTGGCGGTGATGGCACCCACTGTGGATATCGTACCGGTGCGGTGTGGATAAATATCCTCCCAGATCTTGGTACCTTCGATCAGTCCGAATGCCGCCTTTGCGGACGCATTTTCAAGAAAGGAAAGGGTGTTGTCGAGCCGTAATCGAGTCGCAAAGTTGCGGTAACTGGACGGAATGTTTTTACTCCCTCCATAGGCATACAACCTAGATATCAGTGCTGCATTGTTCACTGATTCCCGGCTCAGATTATACAACCCTTTACCACGGCCGTACTCGTAGGTGTGCCCCAGAATCTGCCCAACCTTACCAAAGTTGATCGTTTGGGTGCCGGTACCATCCCGAACGATACTGAATTCAGTGTCGAACTCGGTACACAGCTTCTGAATGACAGCCAGCGAGTTCTCCGCGTTGAAGGACAGATTCAGCGTTGGCGTTCCCGGTGGAATGGTACCTAGTTTCCACGCCGTTGCGCCGTACACCCGTTTCAGGTTCGTTAGCAACACATTGGCGTAAAACCCTAGATCACCCGTTAGCGGAAAATCTGACCCGGTAGCGAAACCAGAGGCATCCTGATTGAGAAACAGAACGGGCAACAGACTATACTGCGGTCCCTCGAACGTCAGATCATACTTATACCGGCGGTCACCCTCCTTGTAGGACTTTGGTAGCCGGTTGAGCGTATACGTTGTACCGAATACCAGAATGCTGTCACGTATCGAAAAGTCGAGCGGTATCACGCTCTCAACGGTCATGTTGATCACATCCTCACTCAGTAGCTTGCAGGATTGCACGGCGCTGCTCACTGTGCGCGCAGGCTCCTGATTAAACAGCGGTAGATCAGGCTTACCGGGTCGTGTGACTACAATTTGCCCCATACAAGCAATGCGTTAGACGAAAAGTAGGTGATATCCTCAATGACACCCGATAGAATGATGTCATAGGATCCTGCGGTAGAATACGTGTGAGTCGCTGTGACTTTTGTACCAAATACGCCGTACGTATGGGTACCATCACCCCAGTGAATGGCGAGAACTTTGGTCGAGGTGACCGTGATCGTAGCGGTGCCGGGACCAACGAAATTCAGGACACGTTTGACCGGATCCGGCTCCATCAGAACCAGATCGAAGGTGCCGACCATGTTGGATTCCCTGAATTTCTTGTTGAGGTTGATCGAATTCTGTAGAATGACCTCATAGACCAGTGGTTTGGTCGAATGAGCATTTATTTTCAGCCGCTGCGTACCGGGTTTGGTGAACTGGGTAATGAACTGCTGAATACGCTCAATGAATTCATCAACGCCCTCATCGGACTTGATAAAGCATTTCAGGGTAATGATTCTGGCCCCGAAGCGTGGAGCACTCAAATCCATCACAACACCGTGATAATCCGGCCAGTCGAACGTTTGCGGATCTTTGAGCGGTAGGTTATCAAACAGCCCATCCGATGACGATACGTAGATGCCCCGATCCTTGAATTTGCTCCCGTTTATGAAGTATTCGACTTCCAGCAGCCCGACCGGCGACGGGTTTTCCGGCTGGATCAGATCGGACACCACGCCCGGATAGAGTGCAAATTCTTCGAGGTTTACAAAGCCCGAATAAGCCGGACCATCGTTGACAATACAGAAGCCGGTAGGGTTTCCCCAGTCAGCTGGAAACGTTTTATTGCCTACCAACCGACTGTTCAGATATACACTTACCTGCCCTTTTTCCGGCTCATCGAACTCCTGAATGATGACCAGATAGCTCCACCGCAGTAGCGAACTGTTCAGATCGATAAACAGAAACCGCTCGAAGCCTGCAAACTTGTACAACAGCCAGCTGGCCGATGGGCTGCCGTTGGGCTGGCCCAGTGCTTTTATCCAGATCGACATGGAAAAGCTGGCATTAAAGGGTACAATCTTGGGAATGATATCCGCATGACCGCCTTCCGTGAATGCTATCGCCTGGTTATCCAGCCGACCGGGTACGAATCCAGCCCCGGTCAGTTCAGCCGTTACCGGATTCGTACCAGTACCAACAGCCGTGCCGTTGAATGGAATTTTAACAATTGCTTTTTCCATGCTAACTAAGCGCAAAAGGTTTATCAACAATCCTCAGCAGGGCGCAGCCATTGCAAAAAAAAATCCGAATATTGGCGGCATTCAAAGCGATCATGTTGTTCAATTTCTTGTGTAGTTTTTTGTCTAAAATCTTGACTAAAAACCTTCCTGTATCAACCTAATAGACAGGGCAGTACGACTAAGGGAATCGCAAAAAAATCCCTAGATAAGTCATTAAATAAACCTCCCATTTTTCTTTTTAATGACTTAATTTTCAGGTACTTAATCAGGGTAAATATACTAAGCTATACTTATATTGTAAGTAGTTTGTAAATTTGGCAAGACATAAAAAGTTAAGGCATTCGGATTCACAAGTAGAGGTGAATCCGAATGCCTTAACTGATAATCAAAAAAACCAACTATCGTTTTATGAATAGACTATTAACTCCTAATAAAAAGAGCAAACAACGGCGCAATTTAAAAATCAAAGTGATGTATCAACGACTGATCGACAGGGGTCTAGCCGTAGGTGTCTGCCAGCAAAAAATTATGAAAAAATTTGACATACACTCAAGGACAACGGTTTGGCTAATAGTTAACAAAAACGACTAACTTAATTCGGATTATCAATATTAAATGGAGTTACGCAAGTGACAAAATACATGTATATACATTAAATATAGAAATAACGACGGATCTGCTTTCCTGATCGTTCGTTCCTCGACCAATCCGCACCGTACGGAGGGTAGGCTTGGGGCGTTCGTGTTTTCCAGCAATATACCCATCAAGGCAGCCGGGCACTTCATTGCTACCGAAACAAATGGACTGGGAAATATAGCCGGGTATTTCGAAGCTAGTAATGGGTTTTCCAATTGGGCCATTTACGCGCAACAGGGGCTTTCTCAGTTTGGAGAAGCGCTCATCAATGGAACCGCGTATTACGGGGAAGCCACGGATAAGCCGAACCCTACTCGACTCGTTGACCCCAGCCAGTATGATTTGTTGGAGTTTTATCCGGCAGACGGGGTTCCTTCGGCTGGGTTACGATTTTCGGCGCCCTCCTCACCGTTGAAAAATGGCAAAGAGAATATTGAATCGAATGGTAAATCTGGTCCAATTCGGTCGAAAGGGATTTCTTAGCAATAGGGCTAGACTTAAAGCCTAGCCCTATTTTCAATATTTGCTATTCCTGTACTCTACAAACTTACTTCTAATGTCATTGCTGTACGGATGTGACTTCAAAAACAAACAACATGAGTGGTGCTTGTTTGATATATTTGAAAGTAGCTCGCAATCGTCACCTCTAAATGTAATCCACTTTTCCATCCAACGTTTAAAGCATTTGTACCTCTTTGCTTGCTTTCCCTCTAATTGGCTACAGTAGTATATTATAACAGTATCGTTATTAGCCTCAATGAGAAAGTTAAACGTATCTATTACGGTGGCCTCGATTCTGCGATCTATAGGCGGCCTATTTTTATCCGTAGCTACCTGATTCTCTATCAAATAGGCCGTGATTACTTGATTGGTATATGAAGTATCATCAAAATACCCTTCTGAGTCAAAATACAAAGAATACTTGGCTCCGTAATCGGTAGAAAAAGTAAGTTTACTGTTTTCTGGCTCTACTGGATAGGCCGGCGGGTAAAATAAAGTTAAATCCACTCAATTCTTCGAGTTTACCACCTTGGGTAATATGTGCGTCAACTATTGCACTACGTTCAGCTAGTTTTTTAAAATCAAAAGGCTTTGGGGATTGCGTCTGTAAATATACGCCCCCAATGTTTTTACGTCTCAGTGCAAGAAACCTCTTTATAATTGGCGAAAGCTGCTGATCGGTGGGATTAAAAGGCATTACCTGCTGCACCGTAATTATAAAACGGCGGCCGTTAATCGAAACAACAAGTTTATTGCTTGGCCTAAACTTGCCAGCTATCACCTGTTGACTGTATTGCTTATTGGGCTCTACAGGCTCAAGCACGAAAACATCATCCTGCTTATTCATGACTCAAATAGATGGGAGTATGATGATAATTCTAATGCTATAAAACTACTTGCGGTTAGAAGTAAAGTTTTACAGTACTATAGTTAGTCGAAGTAGCAACTATAACAACTAAAAACTTTAACGAAGTAAATGTCAGTAAAGTTTAGATGATAAACAACATGCGCAGATGGTGGTTTCCCGGAAAAAGTTTTAATACGAAACATTGTTAATAAAACGACTGGGGTGTGTGGAGATATGTATTGTGGTGAAAAATGATATTGATTTGGGGTTGAGTAAGCTGAAACGATTCATGTATATACACGTACTTTGACTGCCGAAAAAAAAGGCCCGACAGCGATAAGGCTAGTCGGGCAGATGTAAGGCAATTGAAATTACTAGTTGACTTGTGGCTTCATTGGGTTGCTGGGGCTACTAGGCGCAACTGTTGCATACGACCCCGTCTGATTGGCGTCCTTGAAACTGTCAAAATAAATGAGCTTGTTAGGCTTTGTGTATATCTGCCCGAAAGCTCTAGGCCAGCAGTAAAGGCCGAATTTAATATACTCATCGCCATCGGGATAGCCAATATCGACATTGGATGCGTTTACTACCCTGTTACCATTCTGCCAAATCTCGAGAAGGCCAGTTTGAGCGTTGTCGGCGGCATCATCAAACCGAATGTGAATCACGATGTCAACCCATTGGTCAAAACTAGCCAGTGGAAATGAATAATACGTGCTGTTGGTGGCATCATTAATCGGAGTGGGACATTTACAAGCAATCGAGTCTATAGTGCGCGTGGAAACGTAAATCTTGTTATCGCTTCTCAAATCGAAAGCAACCGGCGCTTGTTGATAACACCCTTGGTTTGGAGCACTAGCATAAGGATAGTATCCATGCCATTGAAACAGATTGACGGTACCATCACTTTGCATTTTAGCCGCCGGTAAATACATACTAAAACCAATCCATTTTTCTTGCCTGGTCCCTTGATTTGGGCATTTTACGTAGACTTCACTGTGCGTAGAGTTATTGGCATTGGCTGTTCCGTCGCCTGTATACTGGTTTTGCCCCCAAGTAAATTTGAGTGATTTTGAACCTGCTCTGGCCTGGTCAGTGCTAATACGAATACTGTCAAGATTGTAGGCCTGGTTGGTTAGGTGTGAATCAAAGAGGTGGGGATCAGAGTACGTGGTTTCAAAGTCAGTGCTCCAAAGGGCTGAGTTATCATAACAGGCATACGTTGTTGAGGTAAAGGGTGTCGTCGTCCCGCACCTGTATAAAACACGAGCACCAGCGTTGGTAGGCGTATTTGCATTGGGTACGGTCAAGTTCGGCGTACAGGTAGCTAACATAATTAGTAACCCTACCATATACATAAATGGCCTAAGAATAGATAGATGTGTGCGTTTCATAGTAATTTAACTTGTTTAATTAAATGTAAATAAATGTCTAAAAATAAGTAAAGTATTAAAATAAGTAAATTTATAGTAACAAATAAAATAAATTTGGTTGACGCACTAATTACCGATTGTCGATGCCGAATACTAACCTTAAAGGTGATTTATGGAGAAGCAAGCTACTATAATATTATTTTGCTATATATGTTGCAACTTTTACATAAGAATCCTTACTTTGGGACGGTATGCAAAACCGCCCTATATATGAAATACTACCTGCGTTTCCTCTGTTACGACGACTTAAGCCGCCGCACGACTACACAAATCCACCCCGATATTGTTGTACCTGAGCCGCCTCGCTTTGGATATGGTCAAGGTGTACGGGTGGGCGATGATGCCGATGATCCTTTTTCGTGGCCTCAATACGTAGTTGCTAATATTACCCACGCAAAGCAGGAAGACGATCCGGCGAATTCAGGTACAAATGCTTTGGTTTTCCAGGTTTTCCTAGCTCGTTATGAGGAGTGGACGCAGTTTAGTCTGCCAGAAATGGTCTTGGAAGCAATGCGGAATGAGGGGGAGTAGATACCGCTTCCTAAATTTGAGAAAGGACTTGTTTCAGGTGATATTAAATTGGGTGAGATAAGGACTTACTGCTAGATTTACGAAGCACATATAGATTGGAGTAAGTTGTTTGTGTTTCTGCAGTAATATGTAGGGGCTTTATCATGTAAAATAAAATGAAAGACATTACCTATGGAGTCGATCTTAAATAATTTAGAAGCGCACCCACAACCGCAAAAAAAAGAATCTGTCACCCCAAAGGCTTTGTTACGAAATATCGTCTTTAAAAATAAGGATGTAATTTCGCTTAATGAAGATCAAATAATCGTGTTTGTAGGACCTAACAACGTTGGCAAAAGTCTTGCCTTAAGGGAAATATATACATTATTAGGGCACAGCTTTCGTTCAGTTATAATTTCAGAAGTAGAGACAATTAAATATGGAGATAGTAAATCCGTAGACACTCTGATAAACAGCGTCGCTAAAAAAGGTGCTGAGGATGAGTACTTAAGATTTAAAGGTCAGGCAATTCATCCTGATAATATTAGCAGATCTTGGGAAGATGAAAATAGACTATCCATACTCGCTCCCCTATTTAGTAAACTGCTAACAACTGAAGAGCGTTTGAAGATCGCGAATACTGCCGAAAATATTTCAATTTTAACGGAAAGCCCATCGCATCCCTATCATTTCCTTATACTGAACGATACCTTTGAAAAAGAATTTAATAAATTTTTTAAACAAGCCTTTGGCCTTGATTTGATTGTAAATAGAGCCGCAGGGAAAGTTATTCCTCTTCACGTTGGAGTTTCTCCTGAATTAGAATCTGGTGAGGATAGAGTTTCTTCTGGATATATCAAAAAGTTGTCCATGCTTCCCACTATTGATAGGCAAGGGGATGGGATGAGAAGCTTTGTAGGTGTATTGTTAAGTGCTTTCGTTGCTTTTGAGAGTTTGCTTTTTATTGATGAACCAGAGGCCTTTCTACATCCTCCACAGGCTTATTTACTAGGTCAAATGTTAGCTGCTAATATAACTCACGGCAAGCAAATATTTTTAGCAACACATAGCGAAGATTTACTTAAGGGATTAATAGACAAAAGCCCTAATAGAGTAAAGGTTATTAGAATTGAGCGCAATCAAAATACTAACGAAATAAATGAATTAAATAGCGATGCTATCAAAACGCTTTGGCGAGATCCACTTTTGAGATATTCAAACATTTTAAGTGGCATTTTCCATTCAAAAGTTATTATCTGCGAAAGTGATGGAGACTGTCGATTTTTTGGGGCTGTTATGGACTCATTAACGGATGATAAAGAGCAAGTTAAGCCAGATGTACTGTTTGTCCATTGTGGTGGAAAGCAAAGGATACCCGTTATTGTAAATGCTTTGGTCAGGCTCGGAGTAAAACTATTAGTTGTTGCTGATATTGATGTTCTTAACTCCGATAGTCCTTTACGGGAAATATACAGTGGGCTGGGAGGAGATTGGGAAGGATTAGAACCTATCTGGAAAAGGCTAAAAAGTGAAATTGAAAATAAACGGCCTGAGTTAGAGACTTCTGATGTAGTATCAGGCATTAATAAAATTATAGAAAAAGAAACTAACAGAGTCTTTCCCAAAACTAGTGTTGAAGCAATACGGCTTCTTCTTAAGAAAGTCAGTCCTTGGTCAGAGGTAAAAAGTGCGGGAAAAAGTTTTATACCAGCTGGCGAGGCAACTAAATTATTTTCGGAAGTAATAAATAGGTGTCGATCTGTAGGTTTTAATATATTGGAAGTAGGTGAACTGGAAGGTTTTGATAAAACCGTCGGCGGCCATGGTCCAAAGTGGGTACATGAAGTGCTTGAAAAAGATTTGAAAAATGAACCACAATTAGAGGACGCTAGGAGGTTTGTAAGTCAATTGATTAGTCAGTAAAGTCCTAACTGGGTAGCGGGTGAAACTCACCCGATTACAAAAACAGAATCCCAACGCGAGAATCTTGGCGGATACAGCGTTGGGGCAAATGTTTCACAAAAGCAGGTAGTTTATTATAAACACGGACGATTAGGGGCTTTATGAGGGCTACTAGAGAAAAGGATTGGTTCCACGCATTTATCAGTATTTGACCAACATATTTCAATATTATTATGGCACTAAGCGACTTTTTAAAAAACGATATGCAAGCTCAAGAGGATCAGCAGAAAGCCAAAAAAGCAAGGCAAGATGAAGAAATTGCAGTAAACAGACAATTTAGGGAAGACTGCAAAACGCTCTTTGCTGAGGTCATCAAACCAGCCATCGTAGATATTTTGGTGACTTTAAAGGATAGTGGCATAAGGGCTGACTACGGTCAACTTGTCTATCCTGTTACTTACGCTGGTAATACGGGATGTATTTCGATTAGCATACCCTACAAAAAATCTGTAATCCAAATGGATATAGTTGGAATTGTAGTTGGCAGAAGAATTGAAGTTAAGTTCTATTTTAAACCTAAAGAAGAAAAAAGGATAACATATGCACTTTCAATAGCCGAAGTTAACAGAGAGAAGATCGAAGAAGTATTGCAAGCGCAACTAGAAAGAGCATGACCTTAGCATAGAAGGAGCTTAATAACAACTGAACTCTTGAGATAAGATAGAAAATAACAAGAGCAGACCCCTAATTAAGTGTCTGCTCTAGTTATTAATCATTAGTAGGACTAGGCTGCATTCGTTCAGCACATTCTCTTAATACTTGCTCAATGCGATTCATGCATTCATCTTTATCTTGAGCATGACTGTTGGCTGTATAACGGGCAAGGCTAATCAAATCCTCATTTGTGGCACCAATGTACCAGTGGTTTTTAAATAGAAAGAAACCTACCGTTATACATGCCATTCGCTTGTTACCATTAGCCAGGGGATGGCCTTTTGCGATGTAATAAAAAAGAGCCGCTGCCTTCTTAAAGAGTCCTTTAAAGGCAACAGCTCCATAAAATATTTGAAAAGGTGTGCTTAAGCACGATTCTATTTTACCGCGACTATCATTATTTAAACTTGGAATCGGCTCATCTTTCAAGCGGTGGTATTCCTGAGCAAATTTGAGTAAAGCCTCAAAATCGGCGAAAGTTATCCTACGATTCCCCATCACTCATTTGCCAACACGGACATCGCTTTGCCATACTGCTGATAGAATGTTTCAGCAAATTTTTTGGGATCGTACTTGAAAGTTGATCGGCTTATCTTTTGAGCACGATTTAACCTGGAAACCACCTTGCCCCCCGATAAGACTTTCTTCTTTCTGGCTAAGACTCTTTTTCGTCTGAAACGCGAAAAATATCTAAGTTCAGCAATTCTTAATTGTTCCATAGCTCAATAGAGGTATGATAATAGAAGTGTTAGTAAAACCACTAGCAGGTAAGTAAATGCGGATAAAGTAGTCGCGGATTAGTGACTTGCAGAGGTATGGCTAATGTTCTGGTAAATCATTAACGAAGTAAATGTCAGGAAAGTTTGGATGATAAACAATACGCGGAGATGGTGGTTTCCCGGAAGAGATTAAGCTGCGGAGGTTGTTAATAAATAAATTGTGGTACACGAAGATTGATATTGTGGTGATAAATGATAGGGATTTGGATTAGAGGGGGTAAGAAGAGAGGGGGGTAATAATGTATTGGCTGGGCATTTCTTCTTAGGGTGCGCTTAATAAATTCAGTGATTGATAAGTCATTGAATCAAAATAGGTTGTAAAAATTAAATTACCTTACCTACTCATATATTATATAGATTATGAAACCTATCTATAGCTACCTTATCTTATTGTACCTCTCTTTGACCGCTGGTTACGCTCAGATCATTCAGTCAGCTACAATTATTAAAAGCAGTCAGGCAAATACCAGTGGGTTAGGTTTCACCAATTTAACTAGTGCATCGTCCGCGTCGGCATCTAACGGCAAGGTATTGTCAGTTGATGCGACAGGGAACGTGATACTCACACTTGCCCCTGGCGGAGCCGTATCATACTGGCAACTAACAGGGAATGATATTGCTAACACCAATACTGGTGCGGTCAAAATAGCCAATTTGCAGGTTAGCAATACAACGTCAGCCGTTGCTGGAACCATTCGATGGACAGGTGCAGACTTTGAGGGGTACAATGGATCGGCTTGGGTGTCACTAACTCAAGCCGCTAAAATTACGGGCATGTGGATTACAGCCCCCACTCATAATGGATCGTCATGGTACGACAATGTTTGCGGAGCTACTTGTCCTTTAAGTTTGGGGTATGTGCCCGGACTTACTCCGCAGGGTAATGCCTGCAATGGCGCAAAAGGGTCCAAGCCCAACGTAACATCACTTAGCAACGGTTATTGGTGTGGCACCTACACTGCGCTTCGTGATAATACCTTATATCAATGTTACTGTGTGAAAGTTAATTGAAACGGAATAAACTAAATCTTACGAAGCCGCTAAAATATTGGCGGCTTTATTATTTCGCGCGAAGGAAGGGCCGCCGACTGCCGATCCCTAAATTTAGGTACGCTGTCACATAAGATATGCGTAGCTTCATATTGCCGCAACGAAGTGGTACGAAAGCTATTTTTTATAATGAATGAATTGAACCAACAACTCAAAGGACTAAACCTAGTAGTTAGAAAAGCTTTGTATGATACCTATCTGTACAAACAGGAAGCTACACAATTAAAGAAAGAGGTGCTTGCGGGAATAGATGAAGCGGAAAAAGAGTTTACTGAGCGCAATCAGAGATTGATTAACCCTGGACACGGCGCAAACATGGTTGAAGCTGACAAATATCGAGACCACTACAGACCTTATAAAAACAGAGTTGAATCACTTAGAGATATAATCATGTTCATCAGTAATATAGCTATGTCAGAGGAAATACATAGGCAGTTTGCAATATCCGAAGACGATGATCCGTCAATGGTTAAGAATAATATTCTAAGTGCTGTGAATAGACTAGAAAGTCTGGCGAATGCGGTCTAAAAGACCTAATTGAAGCGTGCCAGCTTCACCCGCCATTATGTTTTCAATCTGAAAATTGCAAGTATCTTATTGTTAGTATATTGATGTATAATTAATTGAAAATGAAAGAGCTAAATGATTTATTGAGGAATGTGCAAAACAAGCAAAAGCCACTTCGGAAAAGTTTGCTAAAATTAGCAGCAGAAACGTTAATTAGTGAACTCCAAGCTTTCACCCTTGAAGCCCATAGATTGATGACAGAGAATCGTAAAGACTCACAATCAGTGGGGCAGCGGGGTGCTATCAGAGACTATCAATCAACTATTGGTTTGTATGATAGTACTCTGGAAAACGTAGTGATAGCAGTGCGAGAAGAAATACTGGATGAACTGAATTTGGAATATGCTGGAGAAATTTATCTAGCTTTTAGTGATATACATACCAATACTCAATCTGCCGATCACGTGATTGGGAAAGTTAATGCTATGATTGAGCAATTCGCGAAGTTCGCTCAGCAACTTGGAGTCCCTAAATTTGCTTAGTTTACCATAAATAACAAATGCCCAACCACTATCAATGTTTGGGCATTTGTTGTAGGTATTAACAGAAGTCCATATCAATGAATCCAGACGCCATATTAGTTGCCTTTAAATATCGATCCCTATTATGCCTTTACTCATCTAAATAAATAGTCCATGTACGATTTAATTTAGTAGTTTTATTGTCAGAGATTAAAGTATGTTCCTCTTTATCCCCTTTTGTGCTAATATAAAAATAACTTGGATGTATTTGTCCTTCAAAAGATATAGAGCATAACTCACCATCTTTAGATAAGTTCTCTCCCAAATAGAAGCTAACGTTAGCGTCCTTTTTTGATTTAGTTTGACTTTCAAACCTTATTTTTGCCTGTATTTTGGTCACAGCAAATGCTCTTCCATTTATAATCAA
This sequence comes from Spirosoma agri, assembly GCF_010747415.1. Lineage (NCBI taxonomy): Bacteria > Pseudomonadati > Bacteroidota > Cytophagia > Cytophagales > Cytophagaceae > Spirosoma > Spirosoma agri. Next base: position 3,083,503 of record NZ_JAAGNZ010000001.1, read on the forward strand.
ACTTTGTACATTATCCTGTATCGGTTCAAAGTCAAAACCCATCTCTGTTAAGAAGTTATCGCCGTATATACTCGTTTTATTCTTCATAGACTCTTTTATCATATACGTTAAAATTTCTTGCTGTATAATGGTTGTATTAAGTTGTTTTTGAATAAGTGCACCCGGATTTGTGGAATTGTTATTTAATAGGAAAGTATGATTAAGCTTATGTAAATCACTCATACTAAATATGATGTTACCAAATATAGAACTATCGATATGCAATCTGTAATCTATTACAGATAGTCGCATAGACATAAATCCCTCTTGAATTTTTGGATTTAGAACAATGTTTTCTTTATTAATACTGGATAGTGTCCTAAGTTCTATATCAAATAATTTTGCATTATCTACAGCGCCAAACTGGAAGCCTTTCGATGAAACTATTATCTTTTTATTTATATTATTTACGGTGCTACACTTGCTATTAAATGCTTCTATTACGCTAACGGAAACTGGTTTCTGATAATCTTTGCATTCGATGGCAACATTAAAATCAAAATTATTGGTATTAGTATTAATAAAGACATCAAATTCTCGCTTCTTTCCAAGTCTATCCCTAACCTTATGATTGGTATATATTTTAGTCTGAGGAAGGTCTTTGTATGCTTCTTGGATTATTGCCACTAGCTTTTCAAAAGGTCGTCCATTATTTTTAATCATAATTTAGAAAAACTTGTTTAAGCTACTCAATAAGATGTATAAATTTAGGGTACTACGAAGTAAATCAGTCTTAAAGTTTTTGCGAATTGAGGCTACGTTGAGTACAGTTTCAGATAGAATCTTACAGCTAATACACAACTATAAAGCATAAATAATATTATAGCATAAGAATGAAAGCATTCTACCTGAAAGCCCTTTTTATTACCACGAAAGCGCTATTTCAATTTAAACCATTTTGCGACTGGTAATAGTGAGAAAAGTGGCGGGATCAAAAGGTTTTGTATCAAACACAAATTCCTATATCGTTAAATAAGACTAATGGTAATATGTTCGGTTTTAAGTTGATTGAATTTGTTTTTCCTGCATAGAACTAAAGAAACTAGAGTATTCTTTAGTTTCAGGTTTTAGTTTTTGACTGCGAATCTTGAGCTTAGACTCATTAACAACGATCTGTTTTAACCAAGATTTAAAAGAAATATTTTGAATGGGAAAGGCGCTAATGGTATTATACGCAACAATGAATGAATTTTTAACGACATCTATAGCAACATCTTCATTTCCGGTAATTTTCATACTAACAATAAACATAGGTAGTGAGTATTGTTCATATAGTTCTTTTTGTGCCATTTGCTCACCCTGCTCAGCGCGTTTTACAAGACCTGCAAGATAACTTGGGGATAGCTTTGACTTAGAAAGTATCCATTTTTCTGTAAATGGCTCTTTCGATCTTTCATCTTGGCTCAGATGTGTTCTGATGCTAGCCATAGGTAAGTTGATACCTTCTTGAGTAGATGTATTTTCATACTGATATATACTACTCTTTTTTTCTGCTGTGAGTTGTTCTTGAGAAGAAGATGTCCTTATTGCATGCCAAATATTTACTCCAGACACATAAAGAGTTAATATTCCGGTTAATAGAACGCAAATATCAAGTATTCGGATTTCAGTCATTTTGTTCTTGATTTTTATAGCGTATGTAGATAGAAGATATAAAAATTAGTGAAATCAAAGCAAGGGCAGCAGAATACTTAGTAATGGTACTTTTGTTGTATAAATCCGTTTTGTCTAAATCTGCCACATAAGCAAAACCAAGTAAGACTGATAGGATAACAACTAAAAGCAAAGAAATCCTTCTGTACAATACTCTTTCTTTTTCTTCAATGGCCTGCCAATTCTCCAAATCATTGAGATTGGAAACATGTAAGACTAAGCCGAAGGTTACCATATCAACAATATTTACTATGTATTCACTGCTGACATCTCTTCTTATAGAGAATAGAAAAAACCTAATAATGAACGGCAATGCGCCTATTACAACGGTATAGAATAGCCATTTAGTAAACCTCACTGTCAAATACTTATCAAGGTGCGAAAGGTGACGAAGATAATAAAAAAAGATCCAATGCGTAATTATGATAGCCGTAGTTATAAAATTTAGGTAAATGCAAGAAGTGGCACTTAGTGTTTTACCACCCAATCAAAGTGACGCTGACCGATAGGTAATAATAATTAATTATAATCAATATTAATTTGTAAGTTTGTGGTTATAAAACCAACAGCATGAATACGCCCAAAGAAATAGGAGATTACATTAAGCAGCTACGAAAATTAAAGGGGCTAACTCAGGCTGAATTGGCCGTGATAATAGGCGTTAAGACAGCGACTTACACGCACTTTGAAACAGGCAGAACAAATATGACCCTTGCCACAATAAACAAGATTGCTGATGCTTTGGGGTATGATCTACAGGTTGCGTTCAGCCTAAAAAAGCCAGCCGAAAAATAAATGTTAATTATAATTAATATTATGTAGCCCTTAATGTTAGTTATAATCAATTATTTGCTCTATATTTGTATTGTCAATGAGGGACAGAAAAGGCGATATAGTACTGAGGAGGTTGCCCGCTGGACTGTATGAACTGAGTTGACAAGACATAAAAAACCCCAATGCTAAGTTTTCGACGACCGTAGCAAAGGGGCAAGTGCCACTCTAACCGATAAGTTATAATGAACACGGAGCAAAACTACTCCGACCGGGAGAACTATGCAAAAAAATCCGGTCAAATGGGCCAAAACGCCCCTCAAATCCTTCAAATGCCGGACAGCCGGCAGCCGGTATTCCCGGCCCTATCCGAGGACCTGTATAGTGCCCAGGTTGGCGTACTGCGGGTAGTTGACGACTACTTGGATAGCAACCTGCCCATTAAGCCGATTAACAGAATCCTTTACCACTGGCTTACGACCTATCAGCGTGATCTGAGCGCAACCTCCAATCAAAACACCCTGTACGATCTACTTGGCTTAGTTGATTTCTTAACTGACCTGCAATCGGCTCACGAGGCACTGCAATTCCTGATTGATTTTCAGCAGAGAGGGGGGCAGGGTCATGAATGAGTTAATTACCATTACAACGGGTGAACAAGGTTTGCCCGTGGTGTCAGCTCGTGAATTGTATGAATCACTTGAGAATAAATCTATAAGCTGTATCTATTGTATTAGGAGCCGAAAGTACCCTAATCGCTTTTACGTAGGTAGTGCTACGAATATTTCTAAAAGAAGAAGTCAGCATTTAGCGGACTTGTCAAAAAATAGACATCACTCAATACTTCTTCAAAGGCACGCAAACAAGCACGGTCTATCAGACCTGTATTTTGAAGTGATAAAGCGTTGTTCAGTAATTGACCTCATCGGTACCGAGCAACATTATTTAGATCAACTGCGACCTTATTATAACACCCTCCTTGTTGCAAATAGCCCTGCCGGAACCAAGAGATCGTTAACTGCAATCAAAAAATGGAGACTGAGTATGCAAGGTTATCGACATTCCGAAGAAACTATTCAGAAGATACGTGACTCTAAACGCGAAATCAGTTTATCCACTAGGCAAAAGCAACGACTTGCTAGTACTGGCAGAGTGATGAGTGAGGGAGCCAGAAAGAAAATCAGTGCAGCAGCAACTGGTCGGGTATTAAGTGTTCAGACTAAACAAAAAATAAGTGCCGCAAACAAAGGCAAAAAAGGGAAAGCGGTTTTATGTACAACAAATAATACTCGATATACCTCAATAACAGAAGCTGCTCAAATTCTAGGCTTAGACTTTAGAAGAGTAAGCCGGGTTTGTAATGGAAGCAGGAAGCGTACGGGTGGCTTGCACTTTGAATTTATTCAACAATAACCACTCTACAAATCATGAATAGTCAAACAGGTGAAAATCTGCTATCAATAAAAAATGATGGCGACCAACTAAGGGTTTGTAGTATGGATTTTGCGGAAGGACTTGGCATTCAGCATAAGAATCTTCTTGAAAGTATTCGCACGCATCAAAATGTAATAGAATCGGAATTTGGGCTAATCGCGTTTGAAACGCGAAAAACCGAAACCTTATCCAGCAAAGGGCGGCCTGAAAGTTTAGCTTATTTAACCGAAGATCAAGCCCTGTTCATCGGTACATTAAGCCGAAATTCTAAGCGAGTAGTTCAATTTAAGTCTATACTAGTCAAATCATTTGCTGAAGCAAGAAAGGAACAAAAGGCAAAGCAAGCCACTACTACCCCTGCTTTGTTGTCCGTCGAACAGGTCATACTCCAACAGGCTCACACCCTGCTTGAACAGGGTAATTTGATTGCCCAACTTCGGGCGGACGTTGACGCCCTGCAAGCCAAAGGGCGGTCAAAAGTTAACCCTCACCTGAAAGCAACGCCGGAACTCAAATTTCCTGCTAAGCCAGCCTCGCTGACTCCCTTGCGCCAGCGTATCAGTCGGCACATTAATGAGTATTGCGACCATTACAACGCCTCCCAGTCTCAGGCGTATAGCTACCTCTACAAGCGGCTGTATGATGTGTACGGTATCAACGTATATAAGCTACCGAGAGCCAGTAAAGAAAGCATATTGGATGCTATAGAGCGCCACGCTCATTTAGACCGCTTGTATTCGCTCATAACGGCTGAACTAACCTATTCGGAAAACTAGGCCATGAGAGACTTGAAAAATCTGGACGATGCGGCTTTGGCCGTGTTGTCCATAGCCCTCAATGGCTATCAGGAACACGAAAAAACCAATACGTACGTGTCCCGCTTGTTTTTAGATATTGTTGAGCTACTCGTTGGCTCCATTCAGGATTTGAGCATCTGGGGCATTCGGGATTTGCTGGCAAAAGAAAATAAACGACGGGCCAGAACAGTAACGGTACGGGTGGTGTCACCGACGGACTTTGAGGGTATAGGCAAGCTGGGTAAACAGGAATTGCTTGTGCTTCGGCTCATCGGCCAGGGCCAGCGGAGCGAGGATATAGTTAGACTGCTCAGCATTTCGTACCGCACACTGGCAAACCACAAGGCCCGTATAGCCGCAAAGCTAGGCTTAGGCAGCGCACGCGATTTACTCAAGTTTGCCATTGATAACCTGATGATCTTATGAACAAAGATAAAGGGTTATCCACTACGGCACTTGTTCGGTACATCCGTCGGCTGGATGAGTATGAACAATGGAAACGTACGGTGTTTATCCGGGACCGGTTTACGTGTCAAGTGTGCGGCAAGCGCAATGGGCGAAAGATCATCATCGAAGCGCATCACCTCAAAGATATATCCAAGCTGGTAAGGGAATATAATATTACCAGTGTTGATGAAGCGTTACAGTGCGCTGAATTATGGGCGATTTCTAACGGTCAAACCTTGTGCCGTACCTGCCATGAACAAACGGATAGCTTTCCTAAGAACTTTATTAAACCAGTTGAAAAGAAAGGAGTAAAAAAATGAAACGTTCGGACTTGCATTTTCCCGGCATTTATAAATTCACTAACAAGACAAATGGAATGGTTTATGTTGGTCAGGCGGGTGATATTTACAAGCGTTTATGTGGACATCGTAGATTAAGAAGCACTACAAGGTTCGGCAATGCTTTAAAAAAATATGGCCTTGACGAGTTTATTTTTGAAGTACTTGAGCAGGTAGATGATCTTACTAGGCTTAATGAAAGAGAGCAGTTTTGGATGGACTTTTATCAATGTTATGATAAATCAAAAGGCTATAATTTGACCCCAACGGCGGGTTCGCAAAGAGGGTTTAAGGCATCAAAAGAACAACTCGAAAAAATGAAAATAATTGGTAAGCAATTGTTTGAAGGTGGATTCAGGCCATTCGCTAACCGCTTGTTGAGCGAGGAAGCTATAGAAAGCATAAGGCAAAAAAATAGACTATGGAAACCATCGCCTGAGCAATACGCTAAATATCTAATAAACAACAAACCCCCAACTCCCGAACAACAGGCAACGGGGCGTAAACGCGCAATAGAAATTCTTCAACTTAAAATACAGCAAATCAATATTGAAACTAATGAAGTCGTTAAAGTATGGGATTCAATTAATGAAATTAAAGTCAATTCCGAATTCAACCATCATGGGGTTGCTAAAGCCTGTAGAGGATACTATTGGAGCGTAGAAAGGGAAAAGTACATCAAAGTTAATTCATATAAAGGCTTTAAATGGCAATATGAAACAGAGGGTAAGATAATACGACCCCAAAAGCCAAAAGTAATTTTAGAACCAATAGGTAAATTTAAAAAGATAGCTCAAATTGATCTAGAGACGGGGAAAGTTGTAAAAATTTGGGATACTGCAAGTCACATAGAAAGTGAACTTGGGTTAAAAAAAGAAAGCATACAAAATGTTTGTCGTGGCAAATGTTACTATAATAAAAAAAAGATGCCTAAACTAAGTTTCGCTGGCTTTAATTGGCAATATGTTGAATAAAAAAGGACGCTCAGAATAGAGCGTCCTTTTTTATTACTTGATACTATCCAATTTCTCTTTCGCCTTTGCTATCAGACCGCGAAACTCGTTAATACTTTCCAGCTTGAATGTAGCGGTAGCCCTGCCAATAATTCCGCTCTCTACATTGAGATAAATTGAGCTGTTCTTTGAACTGGAAAATAAGCCTAGTGACCCACTAAATACTGATATTTTCAAATCATCCTTAGTCCTATAATCAGCTTGAAAATCCTGTAGTTTGGTTGAGGATTTATCTATTTTGCTGATATAATCAATTCCTTTTAGTAACGATTCAATTTCGTCGTAATCAATATAGGAGGTGCTTTCCCTTGTCAAATTGCTACCTATGTTTTTCTTGACTTCTATCGTTATGCCGTATTCCCTCTTACCCGATGATGCTACTGTAATTTCTTTGCTATCGACCGACAAGAACGAACCATACATTCCCTCCATCTTTCCGATTGTCGAAAACCCTTGTACGATCACCGTACCGTCCTGAGCCATAAAAGCCTCTAGCTTTGTTTTGGGCTTTTCCGGTTTTTCATCCTGTGCGTAAGCGAAGGTTGACAGTGTGGATAAAACAAATACCTGTAAATACTTTTTCATATATATTTAGTTAAATGAATCATAAATATATAAAACATATTTAAACTTGTAATGTAAATAGTGTGATTGTACTGATTAGTAAGACAACTAATTCTTCAATCTGCGTAACTCCATATAATCTGACCTATCTTTTTTATAATACCAACATCTGCAATTGATGTATATACACGTATCTTGCCAGTTGCGTAACTACTATTCCCTTTGCCTAGCTTATTGTTGTGCTGTCATTACAAAAAATTGTGTTATCTAGCACAAAAAATTGCCATAGACGTTATATATATACTTTATCATAATCTAAATGAGTAGTATATGGGAGCCGTAAGAAGGAAAATTTCCAAAGATTTTGATATAGATAATCTGCCCGTAACTGAGAGGATTGTAGAGCTTTCAAGGGAGTTAACTTCTCTAGGATTTATAAAGAGGGCAATTGCGACATTGTTAAGTTTTTTACTTGCGCTCCCTAAGCCCAGCCTTATTGGCGCTTTCGGAATAGCCATGCTCGCTTATACATATAACCCAACGGACGATTATTTACGATATGGTGCAATCATAGGTAGTATCGTAGGTCTTATATTTGGCGCAATCAATCAGCTTTCGTCTAGCGGTAAGCCTAGCAAGCAACAGCCAGACAACTAAACCCTTTGTCGTTTGAAAGAAGTCTTTACTTGGCTTTGGATGGTCTATATCACTACCGGAATATCTTTTCTGTATTATATTTTACCTGCCAGACTACCCCAATACAAACCTACCTTTTTTAGTGCGTGTAGTGTAGCACTTGGTGCACTGGCAACTATGGGCGCAATAAACGTTTGGGCCTCACTTTCAGACCTTAAAGATTGTAATTGCCTCTTGAATGACGGTAACAGTTTTATTCTTAGTAAAGAAATAATACTACTGGGCTGTTTAGTTATTGGCGGAATTTCACTCGCAGAATTACTGCAAAAATTTGTAGAAAAATACAAATAGATTCATTTGCATTAATTAGTAAAACAACTATCTGCCTAGTAGCGTAACTCAAACGAATAGAAAAGGCCCAACCAATATAGTGCGACCTTTTCTATTCGTGCTTAAACGCCTTTCGCCCTAAGTGGATCTGACTTGCCATTCGATTCTATCCTGCCAAGCCGTTCGTCCATTGATTTCAAATAAGATAGATAATTGCTGTTTGAGGAAATGTTGCTTAAAAAGACCAGTGATTCGCGCACAGCTTGATTTGTATCAGCCTGAGTGATTCGGATAGCCCCGATTTGACTTGCAAGGATTCCCGCCGTTTCTTCCGTGATACTCTTGATGGCACCTGACACAGAATTAGGAGTTGAGGTTGTAGAATTTGTTGGCTTCAACACGCTAATGCCCGATGCGGCTGCGGCATCCTGAAATTGCTTGAGCCATAGATTGTACTGCTCAAGTGATTCTTTCGAGTTTTCGTTGAACCGCTGAAAATCATCAATAACGGAACCATCGCCCCCGTTTTGAGTATCTAGCGATTTTGACATTTCCTCCTGCAAGTCCGTTAAGACCCCATTGAACGCCTGAGAAAACAGCATCTTGGTAACTAGATTTTCTAGTATATCACTTACGGCGCTGCCAAAGGCGGTCGCGGCATCGGTACCCTCTTTGAAGGCATTGACGAGGTTATCACGCAGTTTATCCCCCAGACCACCGACTAGATCACGAACGATCTCTTTAATCGCGGCTTTGGCCTTCTCCATCTGATCAGCCCAATCGAGCGTATCTTGCAGCAAGGCTTTGGTTTTATCATCGACCAGCCCCTGATTGATCAGCGTGGTAGCCAGCTCCTTGTTGAATTCGGTCTGACCATCTTTGGTCTTGCTGATCAGTTCCGGATAAGTACCCAGTAGCGAAGCGAACTCGTCCGCTTTTTTCTTGGCACCAAACAATCCAATCAGCCCCCCCGCAATGGCACCTATGGCCGTGCCGATCGGACCCGCGATTGCGGTACCGATCGCGGCACCGGATGCGGCATTTTTACCCACCGCACCCCAGTCCACTTTATCACGCTGACCGGTTTTAGCCTGCCCTTCACTGAGCTTGCGGAGCGATTCCATGTAGCCCTTTGTCGCACCCTGCAACTGAGCAAAACGATCTTTCAACCGACCTTCATAGTCCTTCGTGAAAACGTTCTCGTTCTGCTCTGCCTGCATACCAATCTGCTCATTGAGCAACTGGTTATACTCCTTTTGCTGGGCAATGACCGACGCGTAGTAAGCCTCTTCTGCCTGTTTGCGCTGGGCCGCTGCGGACGTAATCGAACTAACGATATTGACTGTTGCGGACAGGATCAACTGCATTCCCTCCGCTGCGGTCATGTTCTCCTTAAAGGCAGCGGTTATCATGCTCAGGTTACTGGCAAAACCAGACATGAACGCTCCTGCATCACCGATTTCTCCGCCCAGCTGCATGTATGCCTCACCCAGTTGAGCCACGAGCTGACCATACTCATTGATCCGGCTCAGATCATCATCCTTGATGGCCAGCTGTAGATCATTGCGCTCTTTGAGTTTACTCTGGTACTCCTGCGTGTCGGCTAGTAGCTTCTCTTTTTCTAGCGCATCGTTCAGGAGTGCCAGCCGCTTTTTCATGGCCGCACGGCCTGATTCAAGAATGACCTCATCCAGTTTTTTGAAGGCTTTGGATGCCTGAACTGCCCGTTCGTTGACCTCTTTTATCTCATCAGCTTCACCCTGATTGAGTTGACCCAGTTTGCCCTGGTACTCCCCTACCTTGCCCACACTGGTCCGCTTGCCCTGGTACTGTTCCAGTAGGCCAGCCCGTAGATCAGCGTATTTGCGGGTGATGGCTAACCGCTGTTCCTCCGATCCCGTCACGTCCGCCAAATACTGGCCCAACTGCGTACGCAGATCCTGCTGGGTACCAACGATCTGTTCAGCGACCTGACGACGAAGTTCAAAATACTCTTTGGTATCCGGCTTGGCATTCAGTTCCTCCTGTTTCTGTTTGAGGACACTCAGGTACCCGGCCAGTGTGGTGGACTCATTACGCGCTTTTTCCAGTCCCTCACGAAACAGATCAATGCCGGATTTTTTCGCGGTGATATCATTCCGCTGATCGAGCAGACCACTCAGATTCTTGGTATCGGTTGGCGATAGCTTGCCACTGCTTTTCTTGGCTTCCAGCGCGGCAATCTGGGTATTGAGGTAGTCGAGATAGCCCTGACCGCTTTTGATGAGTTCAGCAAACTGGGTATCGGCTGCCTGCTTACCGTAGGCATCTACCCAGCGTTGATACAACTCGTACTGTTCACGCTTGTAGCTGATTTCCTCGTCGAACGACCGGGTTGCGATCTTCTTACGAGCTTCTTCAGCCATCTGGTCCGCGTTCAGCTTGATAGCCTGCTGCTGGGCAATTTTTCCCTTCTGATCAGCGGGGGTTCTATCCAGAATCTCCTGAGCCTTTTTGGAAATATTTTCCCAATAGGATACGGATCCGTACGGACCAACCTTGTCCGCATCTTTTTCCGCTTTGGTCTTATCACCCGTCAGCCGCCGTTTCTGGGCTTCAAGGGTTTCAATTTCCTTGCGGATCTGGGCATTGGCTTTATCGCCTTTGTTGAGATCGAGCGATTCTTTTTTCTTCTTAATCTCAGCATCCAGATACTCAATCGTAATAGCCTGAACTGCGTGGCCTTTAGTCTCCGACGAATTCAGCGCATCACGCTGTTTGGTGAGTTCAGCCAGCCTAATCTCATTGTCTTTATAGGCTGGGCTCAGTTTATCAATGGAGCCACGAACCGTTTCCAGACGCTGAATCTCTGCGTTGATGGCATCTTTGGTACCGGCCTTGTACAACGTGGAGATGTTGCCATTGATCTGGTTGATGACATCCCCCGTTTTTTTCTTGGTTTCAATGGCCTGTTCCAGTTCGCGCTGGGCTGCGTTGGCATCCTGAAACGCCCCCACACCACCTCCACGAGCATCCGGACCAGTCGGTAAGGTTGGCTTTTTCTTAGCATCTGCCCGTTTACGAACCAGATCATCTTCAGCTTTTTTGAGCTTTTCAGCGGCTTCGATATCCTGTTCGATGGCTGATTTCAACGCACCCTGGGCCGCTTCTAACCGGATTTTCTTTTCGAGACTGGCCAGATACAGGTTGACTTCTTTGGTGAGATCAGCTGTTTTGGCTTTTTCGTAGTCAAGCCCTTTCAGAATGTCCGGTGTGATGGCGTTGATCTTATCGTAGGCTGCCCGACGTTCTGATTCAGCAACATTCTGATTTTTGAGAATACCAGTCAGGCTGGTAACCTCGATCGACTGTTTACGCAGATCAGTGGACACACCCTTGCTGGATTCGGACAATAAAAACTGTGCGGATTTAACCTCTAAAGCCTCCTCTCTAAATGTGAAATAGGCCGCTGCCAAACCAGCTAAGGCGGTAGCAATTAAAACGTAGGGGTTTGCCAGTAAGGAACCATTGAGAAGAACCTGAGCGCGGGTAAGGAGGGCCGTCGAAGCCGCCGCCTTCGTCTGGGAAAGGGTCAAAAAGCCGAGCGAATTTGCCGCCTGTGCTTTGGCTATGGCCTGCGCTTCGGTAAAAGCAATATCCTTTAGCTGGGCAACATTTGACAGCAGCAAAGCGGCTTTGTACGCACCGTAGGTTGCTACGACAACTTGCAGAATCTCAATGAAGTCCTGATAGTGAAGAACGGCCTCTGTAACAGTTGTAAGTACCCCGCCAATGATTTCCTCATTCTGCTTTCCGATGTCATTCAACATCCCCTCGTAAGCATCACTAAGCCGCTCCCTTAGACCGTTCAGTGATTTACTTTGTGCGTCCAGTGTACCAGCAAACAGACCGCCCGTAGAGGTCATGCTTTCAATGGCTTTCTTGACCTCTGGAAAACCTACTTTACCTTCCTCAACTAGTTTTCTAACGGCCTCCTCACCCACCCCAAACTGTTTAGCCAGTTCACTTATGAGGGGTATGCCAGAACCGACAAACTGGTTAAGGTCTTGCGCGAATAGCCGCCCCTGCGTTTTAGTCGTACCGTACAAAAATGTGAGCCTTTCCAATGGTAAGCCCAATCCGGCGGATATGTCCCCCAACCGGCTAAGAGTTGGGATAAGGTCTTTGGCCGCAAATCCGTAAGCAAGTAGCTGTTTAGCTCCATTGGCGGCTTCTTTTAACCCAAAAGGGGTATTGGTTGCAAAGTTTCGGGTGTCGCTTAATAATGCCTCCGCTTTCGTTTTAGAGCGTAGCATTGTGGTAAACGCTATCTCTAAACTTTGAAATTCGGAACGCGTTTTAAGTATCTGGGCAGGTAGTTGTGAGAGGGCTTGAAATGAAAAGTAACCAGCGGCCAATTGCCCCAGCCGGGAAAACTGCTGGTCTATTTTTGATGTCTCACGAATCGTGGATGAAGTAAATCCTAACATCCGACGTTCGGCTGCATCTAGTTGTGAAGCGTAGTTCACATCTCTCACAGCCAAATCAAAACTAAGGGGACCACCGCCAGTTACGCTCATTTCTATTGTACTTTATCCATAAGGCAATCAGGAAAGAACGGTATCACTACCGTCAGGCTATAAAGATATTACGTATACTTACATTATAAGTACCCTATTAGAATAATAATTAACTCTATATCAGATAGTTAAGGCAATAAATTGTTTATTTCACGAGGCTATTTTTCAGAAGAATTATTTCTTATTACTTCCCTGTAAAGCATTGTACATCAGACATCTATAGCTGCTACTACTACTATAATTTATACAAGAAATTGAACAAGAAAATAAACATGATACTGAACAACTAAGAAGGCCTTTATAGTTACACAATTTGGCGAGATTCATGTATATACATGAAAAATGCTCGCGAGGATATAGAAAAGATAATCGGAATTTTTAGAGGTTGGAGTTACGCAATACGAACAGATAGTTGTCTTACTAATCAATGTATATTCATATAAAAAGCTCGACCTCAAATTGTGTCGAGCTTTTCGTTTCTATCCACACCAAAACAAAGCCGTTCGAAAACAGCGTTTGCTTTTCGAATCAAAGATAATATCTAATGTCATTTAACAATCGTAACAAATCTGTCTAAACATATTGAATTCAACTAATCACAATTTTTAATTCAGCTAACCTATTTATGTCCATTATGCCAGTTATCTAATTTAAGAATAAGCATGTTCCCGGCCACTATTTAATGTACTCACTATAAGCTATTTATATAGAAGAGGCTTCACTTGTAAATATTAGAACCATATAAAACACGTGAAAAATACGGTTTTAAATCATACTGGTTCTCAATACATTTGAAAGTTCAAGCAAATAGCAATATGAGAAAGATATCCTCTACTTTAAAAATCAGCCTTTTTTACATATGCTTTTTATATTCTACTTCCGCTCTAGGGCAGTTCATTGCTCCAACGACTGCTGTGGAATTTGATTCAATTACAAAAGATGTTAAAAACTCAATACCGTTTGATCAACCTTTTACCCTTAAGATTACGTACAAAGATAAGTCAAAGCCAGTCGATCTATCAATTTACGAACTTGATAAATACGGAAAAATTAAGCCTTTAACGCGGAGAGAATTCTTACAAACAAGTTTAAATAATTATGATAAACCCAAAAAAAGGGAATTTCTATTAACTGGTAGAACAGATGAAAATCTTACTGCTTACAAAGTTGCAGTAAGTAGAAGGAAAAATTTTGTTAAGGAATTGAAAGCGTATTACAAAAACAATAGAAATTATACACAGCCACTCTACTCAATAAAAGAGTTTCCTTCGGTTGTGTATGGAAAAGAGACCACCACTATCATCGCTAAAATACCACCATTAAACCCTGCTAGTATTTACAAATTTGATTTAACCAAGACTGACGATAATGGTTTTAATGATATTTTCCAATTGACGTTGAAAGAAGTGCTAGAAAAAAGTAATGAAGCAGAATTAGACTTTAATGTCTTTCTTAACAAATATCCAAGCAATAACTTCAAACCAATAACGTATGAATCATTTAAAAATGAAATAAATTCATACCGAGTGCGATATAAAACCAATAATGACATTGCTGGTTTATATCGAACAATAGTGCTTACGGCTTCAGACCAAATACCAACGTTTGAAAAATCCCTTGAAAATACAACCACTTCTTTCCATATCAACGATCTTCAAAAGAGCCGTTTAAGTACTGATGATAAAAATACATGGTGGATTATTAATAAAGGTTCTTTACTTGATGCTGCAAATAAAAGCCTCATTAATAACAATAGGTATAACTTATATCTTTATGACTATACTATAATGCGTTCATCCAATACTAAACACACTGAACGTATTGAAAATTATGGTTTATACAATTTCAAAAATGGTTTTTTAGTAAACGATAAAAATGAAACTTTTAAAGAAACAAAATTGAGTGTAGTCAAAGAGCCTTTTATTTATTCAGTTGTAAGATTTCATGAGATTGAAGCTGATCTTGCCAAAGACATACTAGCTTCAATAAAGTTTGATTCATCTTTAGAAAAATTATATAACTTCACTATAAACTGGAGCTGTTCTGCTAGTGAATATTATTGTAAAAATAAAAATTCATTCATCAAAATACTTTCAAACTCTAAGGGCAAAAACACAAAATGGGATGAAGTATTATCTGGAAAACGTTTGATAAGCTTCAGTCCATTTGATGATCTTTTACAAGATAATAATCTTTTAGGTAGACAAAAAAACTTACTAACTTCTATAAAAACAACGGATTCACTGATCAACTATATTGACTACATAAAGTCTATTAAAGGTATAGATCCGGAAATAAGAATAAATGAACTAATTGATAATTATAAGACAATTCAAAATAAACTTATTACCTCATCAGGTAAACTCAATGAAATGATTGAGCAAAAATCAAACTATATAACTAGTGTCTCAGAGATTGTTAATGTGAATACTACCGAATATTCTAAAGGCACAACCAACCAGTTTGAGTTTATAACCAGAAACAAACTCACTATAGTGCCAGACTTTGGGTTAATAGTTGTTGCCAGAGGTGGAAGTTCATTTGCGGCAACAAACATTCTTCCTTATTTAGGCTTTAACATCAATTTTCGTCAAATAAATAAAGATATACCCTTTAGTACTATCAGAAATAAAACAGTAGCTCATCGACTATCCTTTATGGCTGGGATAACTCTTTCTTCATTGGCAATACAAGGAGAACGAGAAGATTTGTTTTCTGGTAAGTCGCTAATGACTGGACTGGGCATTCGATTTAATAATGTCGTAAAACTAGCTCTAGGCGGAGTTTGGTTCAAAGCGTTAAGCACAAAGCCTTTAAGCGTAGAGAAAAAGCTTATGTTTTCGCCCTACGTTGGCTTATCACTAGATCTTGAATTAAAAGATTTATTTGGAGGTATAGCTAAATTATTTAACTGATGAAAAAAGAAAAACCTGCACTACTTCTTTTATTCTTGCTTTTAACTGGTTGCTTTAATCCAGACAAATATTTGCAACCTGTAGACTACAAGGATTTAGTTCAATTTGTGCGTCCATTAAGTAGAACAATTGTTGCAGATGATAGCTCATCTACTTTGGTTGAAGTTACATTTCCTGCTAATGTAACGGATAGCAATAAAACTGTAACTATCAATACAACCACAGGCTATTTCGCGGATAACGGGAAAAGATCTATTCAACTACCATCAAAGATCATAAAATCGGAAGGTGAAAATAAGCGAGTTTCTAGCGTTCGCTTAAAGGGAGGAGTCATAGAAGGAGATGCAATTATAACAGCAAAAGTTGGTGATACGCCCTCTGCGGATACGTTAACAGTTAAATTTTTAAAAGCTTATCCGACGCAAATCAAACTTGATTTAAGCTCATTCTCGGTGAAATCAAGCTTCGGTAGCGAACTTACACTAACCGCTACAGTTAGTAGAAAAAAAGGTAAGCCTTCAGTTGGCAACCTAGTTTCGTTCTCAGTAATTAATGCATTGTCAGGAAATTCAATTGGAGAGTTTAGGTCACTAAATGATCTCTCAAATGATAAAGGGGTGGCCACTGTTATCTTCGGAATTAAAGATGATTGTTGTATAGGCGACGCGAGAGCAGTTGTGTCAGTGAAGGATTCACTGGGTAACACCCTGACTACTTCAAAAAATATAGCTATCACTAAATAGAGAATCCAATACAAATACTTCAACCTATGGAATGGACAGTTGAAGTATTTGTTGCTATCGAAAATAAAGGAGTTATTTATCGGAGGTACACTAGCTGACATACTCCCATTTAAAGCCAGCGTGCAAAACCTTGTGGTGACGGCCTGATTTATTGACATAAAAACCGCGACAGGCATTTTTAATAGACTCTGCATTCAAACCAAGTTCTTTCGTTACTTGCGGTGCATTGTCCCACATCCGCACAACTTCTCCGGTATTTAGATCAATCTGAGCGATCCCCTTACCTCTCACATTCTTAACTCTAACTATATGGCTTTTATCATATATACCGGACTCCAATTCGGTATACTCCCATCTGTAACCCGCGTGAGTGGTCTTTTCGTAACGGCCATATTTGTTGCTGGAAAAGCCCCGACAGGTATATCTTATACAGCTGGCCGGAATGTCCAATGATTGCTGAATTGCCGTTACGCTTTCCCATACCCGTATTACTTGAGATGTTTCAATATTTATCTGGGCAACTCTTTTGGTCATCTTAACTACTCGTATCGCTGAAATTTGGTTAAGCTGCTCCTTTGTAAATGGGTTTCGCTTTCTCGCTTCTGCTATTTTTTTTCGGGTTTCCTCTGATGCTTTTCGTCCAATATTTTTACTAGGATTTAAGGCGTAGTAAGCTCTCTGTCGATCACCTTTGGCATCATTTGCCTCTGTCGAGTGTTTGCAACCCAAAGCAAAATTAGTGGCTACCTTTGCCCGATTATACCCCTTAGCCTTATTGTAAGATTGGTAAAAATCCAGCCAATACTGTTCGCGCTCATTAAGTTTCGCTAGATTATCAACTCGCTCTAATACTTCAAAGTTAAAGCTGTCAATGCTGTACTTTTTCAAGGCGGGGGAAAGTCCTGTCGAGTGAGAATTGACATTGTCCTTTCTATGCTCCTTGTATCTTAGATGAATATTGCGGGACTGTCCAATATAAATTTTACCGTTAATGCGATTAGTAAATTTATAAATGCCGGGGAATCGACATTCAGGAAGGGGAGTTGGGTCTATTACGCAAGTCCATGTTTGAACTTTGGGTATTGCTGATTTATTCTGTTTACGGCGAACTACCCCGGCTCCATCCAGTATGCGATGGATAGTGGTTTTAGAGCAACTATACTGCTTAGCAAGGTTTACAAGCGTTTTGCCATTTATATAAGCCTGAATAATGGTCAATTCCTGTTCTTGACTGAATAAGCTATTGGTTGGTTTTAATCCCATTGTTTATATTTCTTTTTAACAGGTTTAACAAAGTTCTTAGGAAAGCTATCCGTTTGTTCATGGCAGGTACGGCACAGGGTTTGCCCGTTGGAAATTTGCCATAAGGCCGGGCACGCTATAGCCTCATCAACACTGGTAATCGCGTGAGTCTTTACCAGTGTTGATAGTTCCCTGATATGGTGCGCTTCGATGATGATCTTTCGCCCATTGCGTTTGCCGCACACTTGACACGTAAACCGGTCCCGGATAAATACAGACCTCTTCCATTCCTGATACTCATCCAGCCGACGGATGTACCGAACAAGTGCCGTAGTGGATAACCCTTTATCTTTGTTCATAAGATCATCAGGTTATCAATGGCAAACTTGAGTATGTCCCGTGCGCTGCCTAAGCCTAGCTTTGCGGCTATATGAGCCTTGTGGTTTGCCAGTGTGCGGTACGAAATGCTGAGCAGTCTAACTATATCCTCGCTCCGCTGGCCCTGGCCGATGAGCCGAAGCACAAGCAATTCCTGTTTACCCAGCTTGCCTATACCCTCAAAGTCCGTCGGTGACACCACCCGTACCGTTACAGTTCTTGCCCGTCGTTTATTTTCTTTTGCCAGTAAATCCCGAATGCCCCAAATGCTCAAATCCTGAATGGAACCAACGAGTAGCTCGCTAATGTCCAGAAACATACGAGACACGTACGTATTAGTTTTTTCGTGTTCCTGATAGCCATTGAGGGCTATGGACAACACGGCCAAAGCCGCATCGTCCAGATTTTTCAAGTCTCTCATGGCCTAGTTTTCCGCTAAGGGTAAATACAGGTTTTCCGCTTCGGCAAACCGATATACCTTGTCAATCACATCAATCCGTTCGGCAACACAGAGCAACGACTCGTTTTTACTCCGTGGGTAGGAGCCTAAATCTATGCCGTAGTAATAGAGCAATTTGGCGTAGATTCGGGCGTAGACTTCTGAACGGGGTTCGTTCCAGAGAATGGCGGCATGAGTGACAACCCGGTGAGTTAGGGCGCGGACGCTTAGGGTATTATTCATGGTCCTGCCCTCCTTTCTGGAAATCGATCAGGAATTGTAATCCGTCATGAGCCGATTGCAGGTCAGTTAAGAAATTGACTAAACCAAGTAGATCGTACAGGGTATTCTGATTGGAGGTTGCGCTTAGATCACGCTGATTTGTGGTAAGCCAGTGATAAAGGACTCTGTTAATTGCCTTAATGGGCAGGTTGCCATCCAAGTAGTCATCAACTACCCGCAGTACTCCAACCTGGGCACTATACAACTCTTCGGATACAGCAGGGAATACCGGCTGCCGACTATCCTCCATTGTAAGAATTGGGCATGATGTACTACACATTACCCTGCCCTCCTTTCTGAACAATGGTAGTCCTTACGTTACAGGAATCAATGACGTTGCCGTTGCCGACCTGATTAATCTCGGAATAGACATTGACAGTGATCGTAACCCGCTTGATACTGCGAAAAAACGTCGTCAGCAGGTCAAGCAGTTGCCGAGCATCCGGCTCTTGGGGGGATTTGGCCGCATTTTGGGCCTTTGGTGTAGGAAAGAGCGCATTTCTCCCCTTACCCGCGTACCTTTGTACCGTGTTCATTATAAACTGATCGTTTAGAGTGGCACTTGCCCCGCAGCTACGCCGTCCAAAGTATAGCGCGGGGTTTTTTGTTGCTTATCAAGTCAGTTCATACCGTCCAGCGGGCAACCTCATCGGTACTATATCGCCTTTTCTGTTCCTAATTGACAAGTCAAAGGTACACAAAACCTTTATTATATCAAATGTTTTTGGTCGAAAAAATAGGTCATTTCAAGGATATGTTTAATTTAACTTGTAGTGCTTCCGCTATTTTATCTAATGTGTCAAGAGTAAGATTCTGCTTACCTGCCTCGTAGTTAGTTACAGTTGATTCCGCCAACCCCAACTTTTCGCCTAGTTCTTTCTGAGTTAATCCTTTCTGCTTTCTAGCCGCTCTAATAAGCAGCCCAATTTTCTCTTTACTATCTCCCATCTCTTTAAAACCTTTTATATATGCAAAGTTACTTAATTGGCGTAACCCTGCAACGAAGTCACGTCAAAACGCATTAATTGCTAGGTTCAAATTTAGCCATCGGCAACCAAATTGAGAATGTCAATATTTTTGAAATGCCGACTCTCATTAATGTCAACCTTTTTTGCAATATAGTATATTCAAACAAATGTACATTTTTAATCCGTTTAATCAATTAGCAAAATAATTGCTTTTTACTTTTTGCTTTAAAGAGTTTATTCATTATCATGAGGGCAAATATATTTTTGAGCCAATGTAGATTAATTGTAAAGTTTGAATTTATAACGTTACTAGAACATATTATTAGACAACTTTCTTTTCTAAAATAAGGTCCTCGCCAGTCAATTGCAATGAACAAAAAATTGAAGAACTCAATCGAAATTGTTGGCCTAGTAGTAACGATTTGGGGAATAATTACGGCCATTCAGAATGAAAAAATAGTTTACATTTTTTTACTATTATTTGTTTTGGCAGCACTAAGTTTTGTTGCTTTCAGAGAGTATATTTTCAAATCAATAGAATTCCACTCAATTGATTATGAATTTACAATCCATGACAAAGAGGGTAAGAGAGCAGTTTGTAAAAAAAAGAAGTTATTTACAGTATATAGTAAGAATTTTACTACACTACATGATAAAAACATTGGTGGTACTGGTAATGTAAACTTTATAAAAAGTAATATGGGTAAACCTATGCAAGTTACCGAAGGAGGTTCTATATCACTAATTACTATGTTCCATCCACCACTTAAGGAAGATATACAACACAAGCATACTATTGAAATGGAATATATAAATTGCTTTACCGAATCTATTGAGTCGATCTTGATTCAAGCAGACAGGAAATGTGCAGCAGTAACGACTAATATTTCCTTTCCGCATGACAGACCATGCAAATCTGCAAAAGCATATTTATTTTTCGATGATTCTGCAACACAGTTGGACAAACCTACAATCTCAGACGATGGAAAAAAATTAGAATTTGTTGTTACAAAACCAAAACAGTTTGGGAAGTATAACATCGAATTCACGTGGTAAATAAAGTATTATAAGGAATACAAATATCACAAAATACATTCCCAGTGTTACTAATTAGCACTTATCGCTAGATTAAAGTTAACTTATTGTCCATTTTAATTGTTTAATAAATTGGGTTTATATACACGTATCTATCCAGCTTGAGTAACTCCTATTCAATAAATTGGCCCCTTGTTCAAGTCTGAATGTATAATAGGGAAATGGCAATCAAATTTCTCGGTTACGTCTTCAACTAAGTCGCTGAACCATCTTGGCGCACCAGGGGCAATTAATACAGCCTCAATTATCTCACTTAAATTGATCGGTACTTGTTCGTAAGTACGCGGGTTGTCTTGCTCAAAAGAGTCGGGGTTTTTTATAGCCTGCTCAAAATCATAAACATCTGCATAGCAAACACGCAATTCTTTTTCATGCTCAAAAGACTTTCGCTTAAACATTACATTATAAGTCTTTTCGTCTTTTTCTTTTGTATAAACCTGATAATCGATATATTTTACTTTGCCTACATGACAACTCATCGGCAAGGCATTTCTTAATTTATCATAAGTAGTTTGAATAGATATTGCCTCATTAGACTTAGCATATAACTTCCACATCGCTGCTGACTCATACTCGTTCATGTGCCAGCAATTAATGAATATATACTGACGCTGGAACTTCTCCCACACCCATTTCAATAGTTCTGATGATTGCTCCGGCGTATACTTATGCTTATCGGTGTGTTCTTTTTTGAATTCTTCTAATCTCTTGAGAACTTCCTGTTTTGGAGTATATCCTTCATACTGATCTTCAAATTGATCGCATCTGGTTAAATGAAGTTTACTACTATTAAGCATTGAGACATATTTAGTAAAGTCCATATACCGCCATATTTTAGGATTTTCGCCAATTGGGACATTGAAAAGCATCCTTTCTGCCTCTTCTATTTCCTTTTTATTCATATATAAACAAAGGCGATTGTAGTATCGCTAAAAATTACTTAATCAGTTGGCAAGCCATGAAAGTGAAAGAGCAATTTGGCCTCTTCCTTGCTCTTAGAAAGAATAAGGCTTTCGTTATGCGATTGAGGATATATACTAGACCTAATATCGATTAAATGAAGATCCCTTCGCAAAATGACATCAATCTGAGCTACGTTAACTTTATCGTAGATCACATACATGTTATTTTCTGGCTTATTTCTTCGTTCAAAACCTTTTGTTTACAGCCAATTGATAAAATTAAATAAGTTCGTATTTTCCATGTAGCTATGTAACAAGTTCAGAGATACAAAGCTAACATTATGAACTAGCTATAACACAGCTAGCATCGAAAACATATCTGGTAAATTACCCAACTTACCTACAAGTGCAATAATTAGCAAGACAAGTATTTATCCAGATTGCGTAACTCAAAGTAAAAACTCTTAACTAACGGATTCATAATTGATTAAAAATAGATCTTATTAAAAACAGAGATTATTTGACTCATATTTCGCTAAAGCCTTCGTGAACCGCTATTTTAGAGCAGATTTTTATAATTTAATGCTTGATGATCGCCGCTGAACACGAAAATAGTACCTCCGCCTATGATGGTATTAATAAATACGAAGGAGTAAGTAGTAAAGGAAACGATTGGGCCGTTTATAATGGTGATTCTCAAGAGGTGTTAAAGCAGCTAACAAGTGACCAATTTGACTGTGTAGTGACATCTCCCCCCTATTTTTGGCTAAGAGATTATGGGTATGAAGGTCAGATAGGATTAGAAGAATCAGTAGACGAGTTTATCGAAAATCTCTGTTTGACGTTTGATGAGATTTATAGAGTCATGAAACCTTCCGGTGTTTTTTTCTTAAATATTGGTGATACCTACTATTCAGGAAAAGGAGAATCGAAAGGCGTAGACAAAAAAAGTAGTAAACGTAGATTTGGCCTCAGAGCAGTTGATAAAAGTGGTGGGCTGGGTATTGGCATAAGACCTAAATCTTTGATAGGTATTCCATGGCGAGTCGCTACGGAAATGATTCGTAGGGGGTGGGTTTTGAGAAGTACTATAATTTGGTATAGAAAGCATGCATTGCCCGAATCGGTTAGAGATAGGCCAAGAAGAAGTTATGAGTTTGTATTTATGATGACAAAACATAAGGATTATTATTTCAATAGAGAGCCTTTAAAAGAGGTTGAACAGGAAGATATGTGGACTATAACCGCTAGACCAAAATCTCAAAATCTTGGTACGGCGCCATATCCGGATGAACTAGTTGAAAGATGTTTAAGCATTGGTTGTCCAAATTCAGGGTTGGTATTAGATCCATTTCTTGGGAGCGGGACAACGGCCAGAGTTGCTCTAAATATGGGGCGTGATGTAGTTGGGATTGATTTAAGTAAAGAATTCTGTGAGTACACAGTGAATCAATTGCAATCTTTATAGAATCAAATTCATGTATATTAGCCAAGATGCTCTCCACCGTGCCCTTATAGATTTAGAAAATGTTCAACCATTTTATGGTATAACATTTCTTGTATGCAAAAATTATAAATTGCCTATTGGTAATCCAGTTTCCTTTCCGATAAGTCAGTTAGAAAGCGACTTGTTAAACAGATATTATAGGCCCATACCTGAAAGTATTTACTTCTTTAGGGTATTTAGGCCGTCTGACAAAAATAAATTCTGGCTTGAGCCAAATTACCCCTCGACTGGTTCACAGAGCAATCGAACCCAAAAATTTGGCCAAGCGTTTAACCATCCAAAGAAATCAGACCTTTGGTCATGGAGTAAAGATTATGTAAAGGTCTTACAAGATAATTTGCAAAATGGAAAGAAAATCCCATTACACAGTTTAGCTATTTGGCTATATAGAGACTACGATTGGGATCTTGCAAAACTTGATGCTTCCGTTTTAGGAAATTCATTTATTCAAGAATTTTCAATTAATAATGCTGAATTAGACGCATTATTTGAATATGAATCAAACTTGCCCATTGAGTATATGGGTAGTAATCTTTGGTCAGATGAGAGATATAGTTGGGGGCTTTTGAAGAATTATTTTTCAATTCCGGTTCCTACTGACTCGCCTATTGAACAAATTAGATCCCTACAAAAACTACATATTGAAAATATTGGCCCTGCGCAAGAATTCGATATAAACTTTGGGAAAGGTCTTAATATTTTTACAGGGGATAATGGTTTAGGCAAGACCTTTATTCTAGAATTAATATGGTGGGCCCTTACTGGCACATGGACAAGTGATCCAATTTATCCAAATCAAATTGAGAGTAAATTTAGTGGTCACAGTTATAAAAACCCTTTAATTTCTTTTGAGCTAGAAGGCATTAATGGCACACCAGAATATTACCAAGCATACTTTAGTCGGTTAACAAATAACTGGCAAAGAACAGAAGTATCATCAGCAACTGGTTTGGTCATATATGCCCGCGCTGACGGCTTATTTGCAGTTATGGATCCTTCCACTCCTCAAAGCTCACCAAACAATTTAGAAATTAAGCCTATCATTTTTAGGAAAGAAGACGTATGGGAAGGTATATCTTCAAATAAAGATGATGTACTAAGCTCTGCGAGGGGATATTCTAATCGAATATGCAATGGGTTGCTTGTAGATTGGATAAACTGGCAACAAGCTGATGATGAATCTTTTGAACTTTTAATAAAAGTATTAGAACGCCTATCTCCACCAGACACAGGAGATTTAGGCAAAATGTCCCCAGGTAAGCCAGCGAGGATTTTTCGCGACAGCCGACTCATTCCGACAGTTAAACATTCTTATGGAGAAATTCCTGTTCTTTACGCCTCTGATGGAGTAAAAAGAGTATTAGCCTTAGCATATCTGATAGTTTGGACTTGGCAAGAACACAAATTTAATGCAGCTACTATACAGGAATCTCCACTCAAAAATTTAGTTTTTATTATTGACGAAGTTGAAATAAACCTACATCCTCAATGGCAACGTAGAATTTTACCTGCGCTCTTAGAGGTGTTTAAGGATTTAGACTTAGAACTTTCAGTTCAATTTATGGTTTCGTCCCATTCCCCTATAGTTCTCAGTTCTATAGAGAATCAATTTGATGAAGATAAAGATAAATTATACCATCTGGATATAATAGAAAATAATCATAGGCGATATGCTGAGGTCATTATTAAAGATATAGATTTTGAAAAAAGGGGGACTATTGATTCTTGGCTAACCTCGCAGATTTTCGAATTAAAAGAGCCAAGAGGAAGTTTGGGTAGTGAGGATATAATAAGCAAAGCCGTTAAGCTTCAGTTGGAAGAGAATATTTCAAGAGATAAAGTTTTAAGAATCACACAACAATTGCTTGAATTACTCCCTCCTCACGATAAATTTTGGGTTCGTTGGCGATCCTTTGCAAGCCGATATGATGTAGAAGTATAATTAAATTACTATTATTTACTATGTTACAAATAGTTGCGAAACCAGAACCTCATGATTTTGATTTGAAAGTTAGAATACCAGGAAGTAAATTCTTGGCATTAGTACCTAAACCAAGAACACAAGACTGGAAAGGGAAGGAGTACTGGCGCGACGTTCTACCCGAATTGCGTACAGCTTATGAATGGATTTGCGCCTATTGTGCAACAAAAATTCCCAGAACAAATGGTGAGCCTACTGTAGATCATTTTGAACCTAGAGCTAGCAGTCCACTTAAAGCTTATGAATGGAATAACTTTAGATTGGCTTCAAAAAAGTTTAATTCGCGCAAACATGTAAAAGCCATAGTGGATCCATTCAATGTTAAACCTAATTGGTTTATAATAGACTTTGATACTTTTCTTATTAAACCTAATGATGAACCAAATTTCTTAACTAAGGTCGAATTTGAACTAATTAAATATACTATCAAGGAATTAAAATTAAATACTGATCAGGATCTTGTAGAGGAAAGAATAGAATATATCACAAGCTATATTAAAGACGATTGTTCATTAATACACCTCGAACGATGGGTTCCATTTATTGCTTACGAACTCAAAAGGCAAAAGTTAGAGTTGAAAATTAAGCTAAGAAGAATTTAACAAAATTTCGCCACTCTATCAGGGGTGGAATAGATTCTATACGTCCCTATATACAGACTAAAGACCATTCTTCACAATCTGCCAAACGGTGACCCTAGACCGTATACCAAATTTCTCCATCACCTTCTGAGCACAGGCGGTCTTTTGCCCCCCCTCTCCTATTAAGCGTTCGTAGAGAGCTTTAATCTTCTTGTTACGCTTTTGTAATTGCTTCTGATGAGGTGTTAGTAAGTTCATAAAAATAAGTTTGCTTATCTCAGTTTTTAATTCGCTTCAGTTTCCGATTTGCTGTGATGCGCAGAAATACCGTGTGCCGACCGTCAGCCCCCGGTTTTGAGTTCAGTTCAAATTTGTAGCTGATGTTCATTCTCAAAGCTACGAATACTGAAACAAATACTGAAACAAATCGACTATACTATGTTGTACAATAGTGTTCGTATGTGTTTAAATCCCTAACTTGCAGTGCGAAAGGTGCCGCTATATGCTGTAAATGTGTTCTCCCCGTGGTCACACAAATAACTTATTATCAAGCACTTACAATCAATAGTAAGTGCTTTTTTAGTGTCTGGTCTGCCCGCTGGTTTAACTGTCCCTTTGTGTCCCAGTGAAGAATGAGAACGCCAACAACTACACGCAGTGCCAAATCATTACTTAATGTACTCGTTGCAGGACTACTTCTTCCCTTTTTGGGTATAGCCCAGAGCGAACCCACCCAGATCCTGTTGGTTGGCTGTGACCACCTTCAGCAAGTCTATAAAAAAGACAATCCCAATACAGATGCCTTTTCGCCAAAAAACCAAGCCGAACTAGCCAGCATCGTTCGTCGCCTTAAGGCCTATAAGCCTGATCTAATTCTCGTTGAGCGACTACCCGACGATCAGCCGAAACTGGATAGTACCTACAAACTATTCGTTGACAACAAACTTAACCTCACGGATCTACCCGACGGGCGGGCCGAAGAGTATCAGCTTGGGTTTGTTTTAGGAAAAACGCTGGGACTAAAGCAGATTGTTGGTGTCAATGCACCGGGCGGCACCTCACAGAGCATCCTGAGTAACGGCCAGAACATTGAGCTGTACAGACAGGAAGGCCTTCAGCTCCGGACCATGGTCAACGATAAATATGGACAGCTTCAGCGGGGTGATTTATCGTTCAGCAACTTTATTCTGTTTCTGAACCAGCCGGAGACGATTCATAAAGTGTACCATTTACGTTACATGACACCGGCGCTCGTAACGAATGGCCGCTTCACGAATCCGGACGCTATGGTCGATACCGCTTTCGTCAACCCCAGGTACATCGGAGCCGAACTCATATCGGTCTTTAAAAACAGGGACTATAAAATTTACTCCAACATTGTCACGACTCAGTTGGCTCAACAGGCGAAACGAGTAGTCGTCATCCTTGGCGTAGCCCATATTGGTTCGTTACAAAGCATCTTCCGGGATGATCCAGCGTTCAACTTAGTGGACGCATCAACCTACCTGACTAAAAACTAATGCAGTGAATCGGTAACGCCTGACCAAGCCGGCATTTTCTCTCAGGCACTTATCCAAATTAGTTACGCTATCAGTGGCCGGACGCGAGTTATTGCGGTCTGGCTCCACTAGATCTATGGGCCCTGGCGACCTCTGTCAGGTCTTACCCAAAAGTTGCGCATTTCTGGCAACCTCAACGCAACGACATGAGCAGCTGACCGTCTTAGCCAGTGGGTTTGTATCTTGTTACCTGTGTACGACCGCTCCTGCGTCTCGTCGACGTTGAGACTTATTTCCAGACCACTACCCATGAGTTTGATGCCTTTTTTCTCGGCTGGCCTGACTGGTATCTGATGGCAACCCGCAGTCAGGATGTGGAGGGCAACGCAGGCAATCAACCATAAAGCAGCGGGCTGTTTGCGTTGCTCATTTAAAAAAAGCTACTAAATACACCCGCATTCATTCGGATTTCGTAACTTACTATAATCCCGAATCTGTTCCATTAGCTAAATAACCCCCTTCAGTCATTGAATTTAGTTGAACGGTAACCCTATACGTTACATCTTGCAACAACTTATCGTCATGCTTCTATGCTTCTGCTCATTGTAACAATGAATGACAAGGGCGATTTTCAGCCCTTCTCCTTTCAGGTTTCTGAACTAGAATCTGCTTTTGAGGTGCTCAACAGTATTGCTTCCAGCGGAGATGTCTTGGTAAACATCGATCTTATGGATAATGGGCAATGCTTCTCACTACCAGCAGAAGCCTTCGATGGTGAGCCGATCCGTCCTCATGTCGATGAACTGGAGAAAGTATGGCAGGCGCTTCTCAATAAGCCGGTCAATCAATTGTCAATAAACCACCAGATGCTCGCTCTCTATTCTGAGCGGTTACGTGAAACGTATCAGCTGCGAATCGACTGGCTTGAACTGGCCATCATTGATACAAACGCTCATATTCAAGAGTTACCCCGTGGGACCAACTGGGAGTCCCGCTGCGTTCGGCTTGAACTCCAATTGACCAAATACCGCTGGCAACTCGAGCAGGCGCAGGCTGGCCAGCGACGCGTTTGTGAGCGATTGGCTCCTTACATGGATTGCGAGTAAGTTAAACTGACGAGGAGGTTTAGACAGCGTACTGTTACGTATTATTTTTTTTCGACCAGCGCAATCCCATCAGAATCTTATTTCGTATATACATCTGTCGTTTTGTTAATAAACCAACCCAATAAGTAACCCGATCAGTTGCTATGTACGACCGGGCTGAGTAAATTATCTTTATCCATTATTAAACGTAAACCAAAGAAGAAGTGAGTATAGCGGAATTTGTCCATGAAGAAATGGCAATTCGGCTTGTGCGCTCTTCGCTAGAAGTCCGACTCAGTCGGGCTTCTTTAGTTTATGAGCTTCCTGGTTAATTATACGTACTGCTCAGCTAGTTACCTAATAATAAATTCTAAAAACCTCTATTTTATCAGCTTGTTAGTATGATGCTTATCAGTCGTGCGTTCTGATTTATCCACCGGTAACTATGCGTTTTTCACCTTATCCGGTGATCGGTCGGCGGGTTGGTCAATCAATTATACCACACAGGTCTACTACTGCAACGAAATACCAGAAGTACACATACTCTAAATCGATCGATATGATCTTATTCATTACAGCTTTAGATCAACGGGGCGTATATCGATCTTTTTCTTTCCAGCCAGATGAGTTGGAAACGGGGTTCGATCGGCTCAGCACTATCGTGGGCAAGGGTTACATACTACTTAAGGTTGAACTCGGTGACGCAGAGCAGTTTACCCTGTTACCAATTGACGCCTTTGATGGCGACGAGTTATCCACGCCCATCAGGACGCTGGAAATTGAGTGGCAGGAAGCCTTGACCAGACCCGTTGATCGCTGAGTCAAGTTGTATCGATGTCAGCGGAGTGATAAGGTGTCTTTTCCCTCGTATTTCCTGGTTCATTAGCGGGCGTTGCCGTTCATATCCCGCAACACGGCCACCTGCCGGGTGTGTTTTCGGCGAAAGAGATTGTTAATTTGAGCATGGATTAGTGTTGTATAGCCCACAACCTGTTGTACCTTTGCCAACGGTGGGCTTGATTGGTAACCTTGTCCGCGCTTCCCCTACGTAGTGGTTCTCCGACCGAACGCGTAGGGGGTTTTTATGGCTACTAAATAGCCAATCTGGTCATATGCCCTCGCGAATGACCATCACTCGGAGATCGGATTTGCCCGTGTCATAAAACAACGCCCGACCGCCTGAACCGATGAGTAAATTACGTTTATTCATTCTTTTCTACTCGTTTGCGGTATAACGCCCCCAACCCAGCGACGAACGTCGGGAAGACTGTGTCTCGGGTTTCTGATCACTCACTATCTAGTGCTATGCAGCGTGTTTCTTCACTGGTCTGTTTCCTTTGCGGTCTGATCTTGCTCTCTCTGCAAGCGTGTCAACCCGCCGATTCACCTTCGGTGAGCCCTGGCACGCCCACTTCGACACCCACGCCCACCAATCGGCTCCGCATCAGATCCCTATCGCAGGATATGCCCGATGGAAAAGCGAAAATCACGGCTTTTACCTACGACGATCAGGGACGGCTCAGTGCCCTGCTCGCTTACGAATCACCCGACAGTACGGTCACCTGGATTGAAAAGAACAGCTACCGCTACGATAATCAGAACCGACTGGTCTTGCATCAGTATCAGCAGATTGCCCGGCTCGGCAGTATTTTTGGGCCGGTTAGCTACCAGCACGAGTTTGGCTATTCGGTAACGGGTCAGCTCAACGGGATTCGCTATTCCTATATCAACTATGCGCAGCCCGGTCAGACGGTTATTGATTTGGGGCTTCTCAATACGGTCAATGCGCTGACTATGGTCGGTTTTCCCCGCTACAACGCAGCCGGCCAGACAGTTGAACTTAAGAAGGTGTATTACCAACAGGGGCAACGAGCCAATTTTGACCTGACCCACGAGTTTTCCTACTCGGGCGCTGATCTGTCGTCGGTCAAAACAACCAGCAGCGGTTATCAGGGCTCGGTGCCTTACTCTCACACGGAGCAGTACAGCCTGACGCTCGACGATAAAATCAATCCCTTTTATGGCGTTTACGTGATTCCTAAATACTTCGGTGGGATCAACGACTACTTTCAGAATCTGCATACGCTTAGCCCCAACAATGTGCTGACGATCGGCGGACTAACTTACCGCTACGAGTACAACGAAGCCAAACTGCCAACGGTACGCTACACCTATAGTGACAAGTTGGTAGAGACACTGCGCTTCAGCTATGAGTCCTATTGATACGTAGTTTTGATCAACTCTCATCGTTACTTCCCAAAACGCCCGACCTCATCTGAGCCGGGCGTTTCGCGTTTAATCGCCTAATAACGTTGTATAGCTTTCTTCAAGTTGGGCTAAAAGGCGCATCTCGTCGCGAATCTGGCGGTATATGATAACGCAGAGTATGAGTAGAAAGAAGGATCCGGACAAGACAATGTACCAATAGAATCCTTCGCTTACCCCCGCTTTAACGTAAGGTAAAAGCATCATAAAGCCTACTACATAACAGCTTAAACTTACTGGTGTCAACATCAATTGAATCCGTTGCCTGGCTCGGTGAAAAGACCTGGTTTGTGCTAAACAAGTGCGTAGATCCGTGTGTAGCTTAAGGTGAGCCAACCGGCGATAGCTGACATATTCGACGGCAATCCTGACCAGTAGTGAGCCGATCATCAGCAGACTAGCCACCAAAACCGTCTGATTAGCCGTCGTACCGTAAACCCAA
This sequence comes from Spirosoma agri, assembly GCF_010747415.1. Classification (NCBI taxonomy): domain Bacteria; kingdom Pseudomonadati; phylum Bacteroidota; class Cytophagia; order Cytophagales; family Cytophagaceae; genus Spirosoma; species Spirosoma agri. The sequence goes on from NZ_JAAGNZ010000001.1 coordinate 3,114,408, forward strand.
AAATAGCCAGCCAGCAAGAGGACGGTTGCCGACAGGACGAACAGTGTCCCCCGGTGAGTGGCCAGTAGTCGTTTGCTGCTGGTTTCCGCTTTGGCTATTACCGCCAGAGCCGACTGGGGCTGATTGGTATTTGGTTGCTGTTTCCAAAGCGCCTGGATGTGCTCAAAGTCGGTCATGACTGGATCAATTTAGTTAGTCTTTTTTTGATTCGATGAATTTTTACGCGTAGCAGACTTTCTGAAATGCCGACGATGCCCGCAATTTCTTCGTAAGGAAGCCCGTCCAACACCAGCAGAATAAGCAAGCGATCAGTGTTGTCGAGTTGGTAGATGCCTGCATACAGTTGCTGGAATCGCTCCTCCGTAGCCAGCTCATCGTTTTCCTCCGCCCGATCCGGGAGAGTGTCCGTTTGAACCTCTTTGTTGGTAGCCGCCTTTCGAAGCCGCAGCAGGCACGTGTTTACGGCTATCTTGTAGGTCCACGTACTGACCGAAGCATCCGACCTGAATTCGGTTCGATGTTGCCACACTTTCATAAAGACCTCCTGTGCCAGATCGGTCGCAGTGGCCTGATCCCCATTTACGTAGCCCTTGCAAAGCCGTAACACCTTCGCAAAATGGGTGTTGTAGATTTGGGTGAACTCCTCCTCTTGTAGCGGCATCAGTTATCGAAGGTTCTCCTGAATCTTGGTGATAAACCACGCCGGTTGGTCATACATAATAAAGTGAGCGGACTGGTCGGCGTAGTAGATCCGCTTTTCCCGGAGCTTAGCCAACTGCTGATTCCAGGTTGCCTCCACCCGTTGCCGATCGGGATAGGTAGCCGCCAGAATGACCATGGGCACCGTCGTGTGCGCCAAGTCTTCCCGCAGGTCTAGCTTCAGTAAATCGACGTACCCATACACGTACGTCTTTCGGTCCGCCTTCATGATCCAATCGACGAGTTGAGCGTGTCTGGCTTTGGTCAAACACATGCCGGCGGCCATCTGTCGCGCCATCTGGTGAAATTGAGCACTATCCATGGCCAGTTGCTGCCTGCTGAAGGGATTGTCGTAAACCATCTGGTTTGGGTTAACGTTAGGCATCAGCAACGCCCCCGTGCAGGGCAGCGCATCGACCGCAATGAGTTTCCTGAACAGAGCCGGTTCGGAGGTCACCAGCCACATACCCAGCGTTCCCCCTAAACTGTGGCCGATGATGGTCGCCGACTTTAGCTTCTTCGTTTTGATGTAGTCGATCAGTTGTGTCTTGATGGTCGGTAGCCAGGGCATATCGATTGGCGGAACACCGCCAAACCCGGCGAAGGTAAAGGCATGACATTCGTGGGTGGCCGAAAGAGCGGCCACGGTTTCCTGCCATACGTCGGCGGTACAGGTGAATCCGGGCAGCAAGAGTACAGGGTCTCCCTGGCCGGTAACTTTCACGGTGAATGCCGTTTGTTGGGCCTGCACACGGCATGACAGGAACAGCAGGGTTATTAACAAGACGAGCTTGGTGATTTTCATACGAGCAGCTATTTTTCCTTTAGATACATTGCTCGCCTATTTGTTGCACCCTACTCAGCACCCGCAGACGATTTAATCGCATGGCAGACTCATTGAAGGCGTTGTACCTGTTTCACCCGATTTACGCCTTCGGTGGCCGTCGATCATTACCATCGTAACGTTGCACTCCCCGCCAAGGCCCCTCAATTGAGCCTGTATGGATTGACGGCAACTGACAAACAGGTATTATTGCGTTCAGGTAAGTAAACAGGCATGAACCGGACAAAATCAGTAGCGACTCCACCAGTGGCAAAGCACCAGTTTTACGTGTTAGACGGGCTTCGGGGTGTTGCAGCCGTAGCGGTAGTCATCTTTCATTTTATGGAGTTCATTGCGCCCGACTACCGGGATAATTTCCTGGCTCACGCCTACCTGGCCGTCGACTTCTTTTTCTGCTTATCGGGTTTTGTCATCGCCTATGCCTATGACGATAAACTACAGACACTCGGCCTGGTCCCGTTCCTGAAGCGTAGGCTGATCCGACTGCATCCGCTGGTCATTATTGGGTCCCTGATTGGTTTGCTTACATTCGTATTTGATCCATTCAGCAAGCTCCATCAGGTCTATGCCGACAAAACGCTCGCCCTGTTTATCACGTCCTGTCTGATGATTCCTTATCCGCTGGTACGGGAACGATATTTCAACCTGTTCCATCTAAATCCGCCCACCTGGTCGTTGTTTTGGGAATATATAATGAACCTGCTGTATGCGCTCGTGCTGGTTAGGGTACGCCCAAAAATGACATGGATCTTAACAAGTCTGGCGGCCCTTTGCCTGATCTACGAAGCGCATCGGTCTACCTATTTGGGGGTGGGGTTTGGCGGGGACAACATTATGGGTGGCGGCATTCGAGCTGGCTATTCGTTTCTGGCCGGCATGCTGGTGTATCGGTCGGGCTGGCTTATCAACTCCCGGCTTGGGTTTGTATCGATGGGCTTGTTGCTGGTAGTTACCTTTTTGATTCCCTTCTCAAAACCGACCAACTGGTTTGTCGATTCCCTGGTCGTCATCGTCTACTTCCCGTTTCTGATTGCGCTGGGGGCCGGGGCTCATCCCAGGGCAGCTATGCAACGAATCTGTCAGTTCTCAGGCGAGATTTCGTATCCGCTTTACATGATCCATTACCCGTTTTTGTGGCTTGTTTTGAGCTACATAGAAGTGCACAAACCGACGATCAATCAACTGATCATCATCACTATCGTTGGCACCTGCCTACTAATCCTACTGGCGTATGGGGTCATGCTTTTTCTGGATAGACCACTACGTAGTTACTTCACGAAGTCACTCAGGAAAACGGGGTAACTCATCAGGTTACCAAAACGGGCAAACGGTTCCTGGAAAAATCTACGGGCGGTTTCAACCCAGGTACGGGCATCTACCCGCTAGGACTGACGGGGAACTGTACAATCAATAGTAGGTTTTTACCAACTGACTGACGACCGATTCCCAGCTCTGCTGCTGGGCAAACCGGAACGCGTTCTGTCCCATTTCTAACCGCTGCGCTTCGTTGAAGTAGAGCCACTCAATTGCGTTGGCCAAGCCCTGCGCCACCGCTTCCGGCTCGGTCAACGCGACCTGAATACCCCTGCTTGGGTCAACCAACTCCGCCTGCCCGTGTAGATCCAGAGTGACGACGGGCAGCGAGTAGGCCATCGCTTCTATGAGTTGGGCAGGACCGGTATCGCGCAGGCTGGTGAAGAGAAACACATCCGCCTGCCGGTAGTAGTGCTTCACCTGTTCGTAGCTGACCTTACCGACCCAGGTTACCCGACTCGCTAAGCCATACTGGGCTATGTATTCGGCTACATACTGGCCCATCTCCCCGTCTCCTACAATGGTCAGGTGAATAGGTAAGTGAGCCGCTACTTTACTGAACCCGTGGAGCGATAACTCAAGGGCTTTGCGGGGTAGCAAACGGCCCACCCAGACAAGTTCCAGCGTGGAACGAACGGGCCGACGAATGGGTGCCGAGGGAATAAAATGCTGCCCCACGCCCCCTAATTCTTTTCCGATCGCGGTTGTACGTCCCAGCGACTGGACCATCCGCCGGGTATCTTCGTTGCACACCAGCACGTAACTGGCCTGCCGCACGGACTGATAACAGCCGGGATTGAAGCGCAGCAGCAGCTTACTGATGGCGGAGCGCATCTGTTCTTTGGCCCAATGACCTTTGAAATAGGCTCGCATGGCCTTGGGCGCTTCCTGGCCACCGCCCACGGGTCCGTAGATGAACGGGAGTTTAAGTTTATACAAAAAACTACCCAGTTGTAAGCTGGAATAACTTACGTGCTGAACCAAATCAATGGGCTGCTCTTTGGCCAGGCTGCGGGCTACCTGAAGAGCAGCCCATTGCCAGTAGATGTAGTGAAAGTACATGCCAACCAGCCCGTAGTGGAGGGCTTTGTCTGCCCAACGGGGCAACCGTACGTAGCGAAAGTTCAGGTTCGGATGAGGAACCTGCTGTAATTTCTGCTCGATTCGTTCCTTGCCAATATCTCGGGTCAGGCACCACACCCGGCAGTTCTGTTGCGAGATCAGGGATGAATAAAACCAGCCGTTTCCCTCTTCGGAGCCTAGATCAGGAACGCAGGCATAGGCAGAAATCAGTACGTTCTTCATGAATAGTCTTAAGCCATAACGAGTGAGTAAACCAGTCAGCGGCAACAACCAGCGTTGGTCGGGCAAGATTGGATTCGTGTTGGGCGCGAAACCAGTCACCCGCCCGCCGTTACGAGACTAAAGGTAGAACAGGATGTATGGGAAGAAGCAAGTGCCGGGTTTGGACCGCTTGCGGAGGGTGGACACCTAAACCAGACGTATAGGCCTACCAGACTCGCCAGCATTAAGTTGAAGTTGTCCGTTTAGACCAGACAGAAACACGTTGCTATAACTAAGGGGATAATTATCACGAGTATTCACAGAAATACCTGCTTAAAAATTAACCGGCGGCATTGCATTAAAAATCAATTAATCAGGCGAAAGTAGTCTAAGCATTTTTACTTAGCATCCACCAACGACAGTCGACAACTGTTCGGGCCAGTCGGCCTTGTTTTTCCGGAACTAAACCTACGTTCGTTTCTCGAATCCGGTAAAAACTTACGCGAAGCTGACCAATAACACAGGTATTTATACGTAATGGCAGTACGGGCTGATTCGGCATGGCGCGTAGTCGGCACCACCCGTTGACCAATCTAAAGCAGGCAGGCGACCGTATATAATCGTCTCAACCCACATTAATTTATTGTTATACATGAGTGAACCGGTAAACAAACCTGCGAATCAATCGAAACGAAAAGTAAGCCGTGTACCACTATTAATCGTCGAAGATAACCCTGACCACTGGCTCATTATCCGGGCCGCTCTAGCGCAGTGCTTTCCCGAAGTCGAAGCCATCTGGGTCAATCACTCGGCCCAGGCATTAACCTACCTGAACGAGTGTGTAACAACAGCGGGCAAGTTACCCCGTTTAATTTTACTGGACCTCTACCTGCCCAGGCGAGAGGATGGCTGGGCACTGCTGGAAACGATAAAAGCTCATTCTTCCTTCCAGCAACTGCCGGTTATTGCCCTGAGCAGTTCACAACTGCCTGAGGACATTATCGGCTCCTATTCATTGGGGGTCAGCTCTTTTCTGAATAAACCCGCCACCTACCACCAATGGCTGGACCTGTTTTATACGTTCCGGCGCTACTGGTGGGAGCTTGTTTCGTTACCCCATACGGCCAGATAGTGTGGTTCATGCCTTGATCGGACGAACGGTACGGACGTTCTACCAGAAGCGTCCATTAAACCATGCGGGATGTTAACTGTCTATACAGCTTCGAGACCAGTCCCTAGACATCAACACGCATGAAAGACCCGCTAACCATGATCCTTTTAGGAATAGGCGTACTCCTGTGTTTCGCAGGCTACTGCTATGCACTGATTGACTGGGTTGTTGATTACCAATCCGGCGTCTACCAACGCCAACAGCTGGAAGCGCTCTACGAAACCTCTGCCCTACTCCTCTACACGGCGCTCGGGCTTCGCTTTATGAACAGACGGATAAATCTTTTCTAACCCATGCACCTGGGCGGATCGTAAGGGCGGATCACCTGTTTTATCGATAGTCGATCCTGACCGTTTTTTCTGAGCTATTTGGGTAGGTCCAATCAGTAAAAAACCAGCAATACCTGGTTTGTTTGTCATAAGCGTGATTGGACCCGATAGTGGCTTTAGGTCCACACGCGAACGGGCCTGGGTCAACCGTCGACTCGGCACGGACTTGTTTCCGACGCTACTCGATTCCTATGGCTTCGTTCCGACCGGCAAGAACAACTAAACGGATGCCTACGTGGCTGTACGGAATTTATTTCGGCCTGCTTTTTCTCACTCAGATCGCTGAGGGACAGCCGATTGATGATCGTCAAGTCAACCGCTGTGGCACGGCAGACTATGAACAAGTACTGCAAAAACGTGACCCCTTCCGACAACTTGACCGCACCGAGTTGAACCGCCAGATCGAACAGGCCAGCAAGGGCGGGAAGTCGGCCCGCCAGTCGGCCACCACCGAAACTATCTACCGCATACCCGTTGTCGTTCATATCGTCCACAACAATGCATCTCAACGGATCGGCGGTCCCAACAATGCGAACATTTCCGATGAACAGGTTTACTCGCAAATCAAGGTGCTGAACGAGGACTTTCGACGGGTAGCTAATACCAACGGATTCAATACGAGTCCCGTTGGCGCGGATACAGGCATCGAATTCTTTTTAGCACAGACAGACCCACAAGGCAATCCCACCAACGGCATTACGCGGCATTATTACCCCCAGCAAGCGGCCTTCACCGTGGGAACGGGGAGCGATGGCGACATTCTACTGGCCCAGATCGCGTACTGGCCCAGTAACCGTTACCTCAACATTTGGGTTACCGACCTGCAAAATAATTACCTGGGGTTTACTCAATTCCCAACCTCCGCCGACACGCTAAAGGGGCTGGGACCTACGGACACGAATGAACTGGTCGATGGATCAATTATTAGCTACCGGGTTTTTGGCCGGGGTTTTTCTCAGTTGCACTCGACCTACAATTTAGGGCGAACCCTCACCCACGAGATCGGGCATTGGCTGGGTCTGTTGCACCCCAACGGCGATAGTACCTGTGGCGATGATCATGTGCAGGATACCCCACCAACGGACAACTTAAATCAATCGGTTTTTTGCCGGGATTTGCTGGCAAACTGCGCTGCGGTGCCCAACCGAATCATGATTGAAAATTATATGATGTACTCGCCCGATGCCTGCATGAACCTGTTTACCCAGGGGCAAAAAGAGCGGATGAGAGCGGTCCTGCAACTGAGTCCACGCCGGGCGGCCCTGATCCGGTCGCTAGACAACCTGCCCGAAACGGATGAGCTCACGGTGACGGTGTTTCCGAATCCGACACGAGCGAATCCTACCGTAGAAATCCAGTTCAAAGGCTTGCACCCCTTCACCATCACGGTTACAAACAGCCGTGGACAACGACTATATTCGATGGTTTATCCTGCGGCACCCAGCAGCCGGATAACGGTACCCGTGAGTCGATTACCGGCAGGCATCTACACGATTCAGGTTACCACCGACACGGCCACGGTTAGCCAGCGTTTGTTGATCGAGTGACGCGCAACCGGCTGTTGGTCGAGGTATTTTTTGGCCCGGTTGCCAGACCATGCCCGACAAAAAAAGCCCGGACTAACTAGCAAACTCAACATTATTTTCAGTGGGACCAATCCGGCATCTACTTACCTATCGTATTAGTATTTATACCTAGTCTATTGACGCTGGCCCGTGGCGACCAGTTCACCAACCACCATTGATTTTAACTGACTGGGAAAGAAAATCGGGCAGTAGCCGGAAGACCGCGTTCTTCACCCACGTTTGGTTGTCATTTTCTTTCCCACTAAAAACAAATACTTGATTACTTTTACTAATTCGATAAACGATGGGGTTTATCGCAGTCTTACTCCTCATCCTATCCACGTAGCCCAGACAGTAACCGTTTTTTTCATGACTCCTTCTCCGGTCCTCGACTTTCAGCAGGCGAAAGCCAATCACCTTCTGTTCCAGAGTCGGCTCCGAAGTATTCTTTATGCCGATGGTGATGCTTCTGATTCCCGCGTCTTATCTCAGTATGCCTGTTCTGTGGGCAAGTGGCTTTATGGGTATGCCCTGATCTACTACGAAGCGATTCCCGAAGTGTACGTACTAGAGGAGGTTCATAGTCAACTGCATCGCATCGCCCGCGATCTGATCAGTCACCATCAGGCCGGATCAGTAGCCGAAGCCAGGCAGGGTTTATCAACCGTGGAAGAGCTGGCCGACCAGCTGGTCGAGCTACTGCAAACCGTTGAAGCGAAAGTGAAGCAGGCTGAACCAACGGCGCATTCGGCACTCAGATCCAGCGAACCGACCGACAGTGCGCAGGCATTACGGAATTTGCTGGCTCAAAACGAACTACTCGACAGTCGAATTAAACAGCACACCGGGCAGGGCGACCAGCTCAGCGAACAAACGGCGGATAAACAACAGGGGCTGTACAATTTTTTTATGCAGGCCCCGGCGGCTTTCTGCATTTTGCGGGGACCCGAGCACGTGTTTGAACTGGCAAATCCCATCTATCAAACGTTGATCGGTGGCCGCAATCCCCTGAAACAGCCGATTCGGCAGGCTCTACCCGAACTGGCAGGCCAGGGCTTTTATGAACTACTGGACAACGTGTACGCAACCCAACAACCCTTTGTTGGCAGAAGCGTTCCCATTACGTTTCTCGATGCGGATAGCAAACCCCGTCTCGTCTACCTTGATTTTATCTACCAACCCAGTGTCGATCGGCAGGGAAAGACCGACGGTATTTTAGTTTTTGCCTATGATGTCACCGAGCAGGTAGTGACCAGCCAGGCCATCGAGGCCAGTGAGGCTAAGTTACGATCGGTCATTGCCACGGCTCCAGCCGCCATGGGCCTGTTTCTGGGCCGGGATCTAGTGATTGACCTGCCCAATCAGGCGTTTATCGACATTGTGGGCAAAGGCCCTGACATTGTCGGGAAGCCGCTGCGTGAGGTGATGCCCGAACTGGCCAGTCAGCCTTTTTTACAGATTCTCGATGATGTGTATACCTCCGGCAAGATGTTTCAGAGCTACGACACGCAGGTTGACATTGTGCAGCACGGAGTCATGACCCACAATTTTTACAACATTACCTACACGCCCCTGCTGGATGAGGCCGGTCAAGTGTATGGCATTCTCGACATCGCGATCGACGTAACCAGCGAGGTCAAAGCCAGGCAACAGGTTATGGAAGCTGAAGCCAGTTTGCGAGGGGCTATCGAGCTGGCAGAACTGGGTACCTGGACGATTGATCTGCCCCCCGTTAGCCTGGACTACTCGCCCCGGCTGCGCGATTGGCTGGGTATCGGTCAGCAGGAAGTGATCACGGTTGACCGCGCCTACCGATCCATTCTGGAAGCCGACCGGGAGCGGGTCAAGGCCGCCATGCTATCGGCTATTGCCCCCCATTCGCATGGAACCTACGACATTGAGTATTCGACAGATGCGCAGGATGCCGGTCAGCAGCGAATCTTACACGCGCAGGGACAGGCCTATTTTACCGATGACGGGATCGCGTACAAGGTCAGCGGCACGGTGCAGGATGTAACGCTGCAACGGAACACACAACTGGCTCTGGAGCAACAGGTTCAGCAACGCACCGAAGAACTGGAAGCCGCCAATGCCCGACTGGAAGACGTCAATCGAAATCTGACCCGCTCGAACCAGAACCTGGAACAGTTCGCCTACGTTGCCTCCCACGATTTGCAGGAGCCGCTGCGCAAGATTCAATCCTTTGGCGACCTGCTCAAGACCCGTTATGTAGGTACGACGAACGACGAGCTGATCTATCTGGATCGGATGCAATCGGCCGCCAGCCGCATGTCCCTGTTGATCAAGGATTTACTGGCCTTTTCCCGAATTTCAACCCGCCACGCCATCCAGGACACGGTAGCGCTCGGCAGCACCGTCGAGCGGGCTATGGAAAACCTGTCGGTTGCCATCGAGGAGAGTCAGGCCAGCATAAACATAGGCGTTTTACCCACCGTACAGGGGGATGGGTCACAACTGGAACAACTCTTTCAAAATTTGTTAGCCAACGCGATTAAATTCAGCCGTCGCGATAAGACGGGACGTACCCCACAGATCCAGGTGGTTGGCTACCTGCTGCTGGCCAGTGAATTACCGCCATCGGTGATCCCAACCCGGCAGGCGGAGTTCTACCACCAGCTGGAGGTCATCGATAATGGCATTGGGTTCGATGACAAGTACACGGACCGCATTTTTCAGGTCTTTCAGCGGTTGCACGGCAAGAATGAGTTTGCCGGCACCGGTATTGGTCTGGCCATTTGTCAGAAGGTGGTTGATAATCACGGGGGAGCGATCACGGCTAGCAGTAAGCCGGGACAGGGAGCGACCTTTACCATTTACCTGCCCCAATGAGGAACAGTACGAATCCGGAAGTTGCTTCTCACGGCTGGCGTACCTCGACCGCCAGCCGGTGCCATCTTGACGTAGTTGTTAAGATAAAGCGAGCAGTCCTAATGCCCATTGACAACGCATCGACACACTATGCCCAATAAATTCCCGATTTTACTGGTTGATGATGACTCCGCCATCGCTGACATTTTGCGCCGGGCGGCACAAATCAGTTTTAAAGAAGCCACCTTTATTCACGTAAGCAGTTTTGAAGACGCCAAACAATACATCGAAGATTTGAAAGGAAAAGGACCCCGCATCGTCTTACTGGACATCGACTTGCAGGACAAGGTTGATGGCCTGGACTTTCTGGCTCTGCTGCGTATGCATCCCAAAGGTCGGGTGCTACCCGCCGTTATTCTGTCAGCCAGCAAAACCACGGCGTTGGTCGAGCGGGCCTACGCGTATGGGGCCTCTTCCTTCACGATAAAACCCTTTAGTTTTGCCGAATGGAAACAGTATCTGAGCAACTTACGAACGTACTGGTACGAAACCGTTACGCTGCTTGACGTTCGCTATGACGAGTAGATGACCTAACCCGCTGGCTTGACCCTTTATCCACGCCTTACGAAAATTCGTGTGTGTTTGCGTGTATCTATGGACGCAAGACGGGAAGGATTTGGAGAACGACAGGATGAGGAGCTAACAAGAATCAGTGTCCCGGCTGATTGCCATCATGTGGCATCCGGCTCACGGGTGGTTAGTTTGTGTTGTCATTTAAATACGTACAAATCATGGCAACGCTTGCTCACTCAACCACTGATTACACCACGACACCCGCAACCAACTGGTTAACGGCCTACAACAACTACGTCGCCAAAGCGGAGTTTAACCGCATCGGTTGGGCCGCAACGGCGGTGGCGATTCAGGGCTGCATTCTTTCACCAACGCTCCTATTGGTCATGGCTTACCATGGTGGTGGCGACTGGCAGTTTCTGGCCAGCATGATGGGTTTCCTGCTGGTGCTGGTGCCAATCTTATCCGCCCTGCCCGTTAAATACATATTTCCGACGTTTGCCGCTAGCCTGGTCCTTCACTTGCTCATTATCCTGATCGATCTCCTTTAGCAATGCATCGACAGGTTCGGCGAAAACGGCCTTCCTGATGCCTAGTGTAGTACCAGTACGTGATCCAGAAACGGAAGACGGGTCAGAATCGTGAACGGCTGCGCTGAACACGATTCTGACCCGTCTTCCGTTTCTGATCAGACTGCGCTGGGGGCTTTCGTCATCAACACGATAACGTGATTGATTTCCGACTGGGTCTGGTCCAGCAACTCCCCCACGACGGTAGGCTCGAACTGGTCCAGATGCTCCAGTCGGTAGGCTAGCTGCGCCAATGTAGGCATACCGGCACTCAGGGCGGTTCCCCGCAGCTTATGCCCCGCCGACTTCAACCCGGTCAGATTCCAGGTTTCTCCCTGTTGGAGCAGCATTCCTAATGAACTGGTCAGCTCGCTTTCGGCCGCTTCCAGCAGCATCTCCAGAACAGCCTCATCCTCCCCAACCATATTTATCAATACCTGCCGGTCGAAGTGATCGTCGGTGCTTTCTTCTTTTATAGGCAGGGGCGGCTCAACAGGCTGCGGTTTCAGCCATTTCTGAACAAGTAAAGCCATCGACTGCTCAACGATGGGTTTTGTGATGAAATCATCCATGCCCGCTGCCAGACACTTTTCCCGTTCGCCTTTTACGGTGCCAGCCGTCAGGGCAATGATCGGCACGTGGTGATCCTGCTCCAGTTCCCGGATGCGCCGGGTGGCCTCGTACCCGTTCATAACCGGCATCTGAATATCCATCAGCACCAGGTCAGGCCGTTGCCGGCTGTACAGATCAACCGCTTCCTGCCCGTTGATAGCCTCCATGATCTGCGCGTTGGGAATCAGCTTCCTGACGAGCGTTTTGGCCAGCAACTGGTTTATGGTATTATCTTCCACCAGCAACACATGGACGATCTGCGTGTCTATCGGGACCGGCCTATCGATTTCCACTGGCACCGGGCTGTCCTTGTGCTGCCCCAGCCGGGAGATGGTCCGGAACAGGTCCGTCATTTTGACCGGTTTCACCAGGCGCTGGCTGATCGCCAGGGTTTCGCTGGCTCGCATCAGGTGTTCGTCATCGGATGAGCTGTGCAGCAGAATAATGGCTTGCTTATCGGTCGTATCGGCGAAGTTCGCCCGGATTTTCCCGATCGTTTCCAGACCATCCATATAGGGCATGTGGTAATCCATCAGGATCAAGTCATACGACTTGTTCTTGGCCAGCAGCTGGAGGGCTTCAAATCCGTTGCTGGCTTCATCAACGCCGATTTGTTTTAACAAAAACATTTGCCTCAGGATCAGCCTGTTGTTTTCGTTATCATCGACGATAAGCACGTTTCGGATCTGGTCCATACCCTGCCAGTTGATGGGGTCGCCGGTCTCTGCCCGCAGGGTTATATCGAACGAAAAACAGCTTCCTTCACCGGGCTTACTCACCAGGTCGAGCCGACTTCCCATCAGCCCCAACAGCTTATTGGAGATGGTCAACCCCAGGCCGGTTCCCCCGTATTTTTTCGTGGTGGACGCATCCTCCTGCGAAAACGCATCGAAGATACGGTCCTGCATCTCAGGCTTGATGCCAATTCCCGTGTCCCGCACCTCGAATCGAAAGGTGACATACGACTGGGTAGGATCGGTCAACGGCGTGATCTTCAGTTCAATTTCGCCAGTCTCGGTAAATTTGACCGCGTTGCCCAGCAGATTCACCAGGATCTGTTTCAGGCGCACCGAATCGGTATAAATAAACCGGGGCAGATCGGTGGGCAGATTCAGCAGCATCTCAAGTCCCTTATTCTGAGCCTGGTACGTAATGATACCGGCGGCCTGGCTACTGATCTCGTAGACATCGACCTTCTCGATAGCGATCTCCAGTTTACCGGCTTCGATCTTCGAAAAATCCAGAATATCGTTGATGATGCTCAGTAATGCATTCGCCGACTGGTCGACAATGGACAGATACTGGTGCTGGGTTTCATTCAGCGATGTTTTCAGCACCAGATCCGTAAACCCGATTACGCCGTTCAGTGGCGTTCTGATTTCGTGGCTCATATTGGCCAGAAATTCGGATTTGGCCACGCTGGCCTGTTCGGCCTGTTGCTTGGCTTTGGTCAGTTCATTTCGTTGCAGACAGGATTCGGTAATGTCCTGAGTGAACATCATAACCCCACCGATCGTCCCGTCGAACTGATACCAAGGCCTGATTTCCCAGCAGATATACTGCTTATGATCCCAGCCATCCGGTTGCCAGACATCCTCGTCGTTCTTCTCCACCGCTCCGTTCAGACACCGGTCAAAGACGGCGGCCCAGGCGGGGGATAACGTTGGTGATACCTCATACAGTGTCAGGCCGATCACACTGCCCAGCAGCCGGTAATCATCCAGCCAACGCTGACTCACCGCCAGATACGTCAGTGATTTATCGAACATGGCTACTGCTGCCGGCGCGTGTTCGACGAAAGCTGCCAGTCGTAACTTCTCGTTGATCAGGGCCTGTTCCGCTTTTTTCTTTTCGTCGATGTCTTGAAACGTCCCGTACAAACGTCGGCATGCGGTCCCTTCACGCTCGGGTCTTCCCACGATGCGCACCCACACCTGCCGATTAGCCGCCGTAACGATCTGCACTTCGATGTCAAACGAAATACCTTCCTTAATCGATCGATCGACCGACTCGACAATGAGGTCATAATTCTTTCCCCTGAAAAACGTTTCGCCCGTATCGAGCAGGGGCTTAAAATCATCGGGTACATCATGGATTGCCTTCGTCACGGATGACCAATACATGGTGCCCTGCGCAAAATCCGCTTCCCAGGTGCCGATGCGGGCCACTTCGTTCGTTTGCTCCAGCATCTGCTTGGTCCACATCAGATCGACTTCCAGCTGGTGTCGCCGGGTGATGTCGATGGCATTCCCGATGATGTAGGGGTCGCCGTTTAGCTCATGTTCCAGAATGTTGGTGAACAGCCAGATGTGCAGGGAGCCGTTTTTATGCAGCGTATGCATAATACCCTTCGCCTTACCGGTCTTTCGAATGCTGTCCAGATAGGCGTCGAAGCCCGCATGATGCTCCGGCGGAACGATCTCCTGGAGCCGATGACCAACCAGCTCGTCGGCCTGATAGCCCAATATCTGAGCCCCGGCGCTATTGACGCTCAGCAATTTACCCTCTAGATCATGAATACACATGAGTCCCTGCGAGTTCTCGAAGAAGGAGCGGAATCGCTTCTCCGACTGATGCAGTTGAGCCTCGTTCTGTTTTTCGTCGGTAACATCACGGGCAATGGCAAACAGATAACCCGTTGCCGGTTCGGGCGTAGCGACCCATTGCAGATGGCGGTAAGTTCCATTTTGACACCGGAAACGGTGGGTAAAGTTGATGGTTGTTGTCCCAGACGCCACCTGACTGATCATCTGTTGGGTAACCACCCGGTCGTCCGGATGGACCAACTCGAAAAGTGAGGTCGTCAGCAAGTAGTCTTCATCCCAGCCGACGACCTGGTGAAAGGCCGGATTTATTTTTTTGAGATACCCGTCGGTACCCGCCACGAAGATCAAATCATTGGACAGCGTGAACAGGTTATTGAAGTAGGTCAATTCCTGTTTTTGCCGATGCTCGACAATGAGCGCGGTTGCCATTTCGCCCAGCATGATCATCGCCTTCTGCTGATTATCGGTCAGTTTCCGGGGCGTACGATCCAGCACGCATAGCGTACCCAAGGCATACCCATCCGGATCTGTCAGGGGATAACCGGCATAAAACCGGACCTTCGGCTCGTCGATGACGAACGGATTTTCCTTAAACCGAACATCATCAGCCGTGTCTTCTACTTCGAAGATGTCGCTCTCCAGAATAGCGTACTGGCAAAACGAAATGTCCCGACTGGTTTCGGTTCCCTCGACGCCTACCTGCGACTTGAACCATTGCCGTTTCTCATCAATCAGCGTTACGAGCGATATGGGTGTCTCGCAGATCAGAGAGGCCAGTTCGGTCAATCGATCAAAGGCCTTGTCGGGCAGGGTATCCAGAATTTGATACCGATGCAAAGCGTCTAATCGCTTGGTTTCATTAGGGGGAAAAGGCGTAGACTCCACTAAGTAATGATTTAGGGATTTAAGCGATCAATTTCCCACCAATATATTACCAATATTTATTTTTTAGTAACAATATATAAATAATTGATATGGATCGAACTTTCTGGTATAACCGTCTCCGGTATCGACCGATCGATTTGTCCGACCCGGTCCCGATAAAACGCTGATTTTTCTACCATTTTGTGCGCTGTTAGTAGGCTTACAGCATCGGGCCTTTTTCAGGACCTACCCCTGTATACGTTACTCCCTAACGACTGAACGGCCATTACCGACCCAGCCAATCCTTGAACTCAGTGATCCGGCTCAAACTGACGAACACCTCATGTCTGGAAGCAGGCAGTAGGTCCAGCTTTAATTTACCCGCCGAGTAGGCATGGATGGCGTGTATAGCAGGTCTGGCCACCAGAAACTGACGGTTCACGCGAAAAAACCGAACAGGATCGAGCATACCCGATACCTGATCGAGGCTGTATTCAACAGGCAGTGATAACCCTTCTCTGGTGATCAGAAACGTCGCTTTCTCTTCCGAAAAAAAGTAGGCGACATCCGTTACCTCCACACTCCGAATTTTTGTACCCAGGCTGACCATGAAGCGTTCTTTATAGGCCGGGTCACGGGGTTTTTGTATCAACGCCAGCAGGGTGTTTAAATCAGGCAAACCAGGCTGCGTACGAATGGCCTTGAACTTCTCCAATGCTGCTACCAGTTCGTCGTAGTCAACGGGTTTGAGCAGGTAATCAATGCTGTTGACCTTAAACGCCTTGATCATGTACTCCTCGTAAGCCGTCGTAAAAATAACGGGAACAGTCAACCCGGTCTGTTCAAAAATGGTAAAAGCAAGCCCATCCTCCAGGTGAATATCCATAAAGACCAGATCGGGAGGAGACGACTGGTGGTGGCCCGGTTGGCCGTGACCCTGTTCGCGAAACCAGGCCACGGCTTCGTTGACCGAAGGCAGCTGCGCCACGATGTGCAGCGTCGGGTCATATTTTTTGAGCATCCGCTCCAACTGCCGGGCGGTACGGGCTTCATCTTCGATGATGACAACGTTCATACGATAAGCGGGATTTTTACGATAAATAAACCGTGTTGTTCACCGTACCAGACCTCGCGCTCGGTTAGGAGGGAATAGCGATTGCTGATGTTCGTCAAACCAACGCCCGTCGAGGGTTCAGGCTGATCGCGGGGTTGCAGCCGATTTTCGACGATCAGGAACTCATTGTCATCATAAATCCGTACCTGAAGCCGCTCCCGAATCGACATGCGGTTGTGCTTGACGGCATTCTCGACGACGAGTTGCAGCGATAAAGGCGCAATCCGGTACTGGTTCTGCACCGCTTCGGGCACGTCAAGAAGCACCTCGAACTTATTTTCAAAGCGTATCTGAAGCAAAAACGTATACGCCTGAATAAAGTCGAGTTCGGTTTTCAGCGACACCATATCCTGATCCCGTTGCTCCAGCAGGTACCGATAGGCTTTGGACAATTGCTTGATAAACTGCTCGGACAGGTCGACATCCTCGTGAATGAGCGAGGTGAGGATACTCAGACTGTTGAACAGAAAGTGGGGACTCAGTTGGTTCTTCAACGCTTCGAACTGACTCAGTACCGCTTCTTTTTCCAGTCGTTCGGCCCGTAGCTGGACGTTCTTTAATTGCTGAAACGCACGGGCATTGATCGTCAAATCAAACGCCGACAGCATGATCGCTACCGAAAAACCGACGTTCGCCCGGGCCACGTAGGCCAGCACCTCGGGAGGAAACGGTAGCTTGGGATTCTTGGGTTGAAGGGATGGCCAGAGATAGAACAAAAGCGTAAAGCTCAATCCCAGCACTTTCTGAAAGGCAAACACAAACAGGACGGCCAGTCCCAGCGAGACCAGAATCGTAGTCAGGATGGCTTTCCAGCTGAATTCCTGCAAAAAATCATCATCAAACCAGTTAAATAGCTGGCGCTGAATCCAGTCGGTGGCGTTGATCCAGATAAAATACATCACCAGAACGACGACGCTGTATCCCAGAAAAAAAGGCACTGCCGGGATAATAGACTTTGTTTGCCAGGTTGAATCGGATAGATTGACGTAAACAAGCAGGGGCGAATAGAGCAGCAGCAGTCGGACGGCTAGTTGCCATTTTTTACCGGAAGTTAACTGCTCAGCCATAACGAATCAGGGGTTGACTACTGTTGAAATTACCAGGCGGGAAGGTCGGCAAAAAAAGAAAATTGACCAGCGCCGGGCGTTAGCGGCTGAATGAGGGATTTTCCGGGATGAGTAACCCAACTCGTTGTCCAGTCCCCATCGTACGCATTCCGCCATGCCGGCTAAAGCAGTGAATCGTCCTGATTATACCCAGTCCCTCAGGCTGTTCTTTTCATTGACCGCCACCACTTCATCAAGTTTACGTAGCGCATTCATCCCGAAAAAAGCCACGGTTGTCCGGCTTTTCCGGGTGCTCGGTAACAATGATTTTCCGGGGCAGATCGCTCATGACACCTTTGTCTCACTGGATGGCCAACGTGGTCAATCAGAACAACCAATCAAATACTAAAAAAATAAAAGCCATGAAAAACGCACTTGTGTTAATGCTCGGATTACTTGCTGGTACTGCATCATTCGCTAATCCATCGACGCCTAAAACGGCAGCCGCTCAGACCCATGTGGTTATGACAACGGAGCATAAAATCAAACTCTATGTTCAGCCCCTCCAAACCAAAGGCCAGCTTTCGATTCTGGATGCCGGTGGTCAGCCAGTTTATACGAAAACGGTAGCGCTCCAAAAAGGATTGAGTCAGCAATTCGACATTTCGGACTTAGGCACCGGCACCTACCAACTAACGCTGAAAACGGATCAGGAAACAGTCACCAAACGGTTCGTTGTACAGGCAAATCCCAATCAGAGCTTTGTTGTTCAGTGATCCTGCGTCGCTACGCAAACGATGTGGGGTGATTAGCGGATTGCCGGCTGGGGCACAGAGAAAGACCACGTCGATAACCCCTGCGGTCCGGGGTATATAGTTCAGCGACGCTAAGTAATAATACGCACAAAATGGCTTCTCCCCCTGGAGCCGGTACGCGCTCCTTCCGAACACCCCTACGACCACTTTTCTATGAAAAAGATCACCCTGCTGGCCTGGATGTTACCGGCGGTTGCGTTTGCGCAGCAGCCGGCACTCCGGCAAGGCTTTCAGACACCGCCCGACGCGGCCAAACCCCGCGTGTGGTGGCATTGGATGAACGGCAACATTACCAAAGACGGGATCACGAAAGACCTCGAATGGATGAAGCGCGTCGGCATCGGCGGCTTCCAGAACTTCGATGCCAGCCTGTTTACGCCCGCCGTCACGCCGAAAAAACTGGTGTTCATGACGCCCGAATGGAAAGACGCGTTTAAACACACCACCGATCTGGCCCAAAAACTGGGTCTCGAAATGGCCATTGCCGGGTCGCCGGGCTGGAGCGTAACGGGTGGCCCGTGGGTACCCGCCAGCGACGCCATGAAAAAATACGTCTGGTCCGAAACGCGGGTGTCGGGCGGGCAGCCGTTTGCGGGTAAGCTTCCTCAACCCCCAAACACAACGGGTAAATTTCAGAATGTGGCGCTGACTCCCGATGCGTTCAGCCAGTCGGCGGGTAAGGAGTCCACTTACTACGCCGATGCCGCCGTCATTGCCTATCGTCTACCCGCGACCGAAAAACCGGTTTCGTCACTGAACCCGACCATCACATCGAGTGGCGGCACGTTTAGCCTGACCGAATTGACCGACGGTGACCTGGCGAATGCCAAACTGCTGCCACCCATGGAAGTGGGACAGGATATGTGGATTCAGTATGCCTTCAGCAGCCCGCAGAAGATCAAGGCGTTTACCATCGTTGGGGCAGCGCCAGCGGGCGAACTGGCCGAATTTCGAGGAATGCCCGACAACCGGATGCTGAAAGTGAGCGACGACGGGGTAAACTTCCGGGATGTCGTCCTCATCCGGGGCAGTACCATTCCCCAAACCACGATGGGCATTCTGCCCACAATGGCCAAATACTTCCGGTTTACGTTCAAGACCGAGAAGCCCGAAGGTAATGCCTTCGCGGCCATGACGGGCGGCAGCGCGGAGCCCGGTAAGCCGCAGGGCGTACCCGTCGCGGAACTGGTGCTGTACAATACGGACCGCATAGACTTGTTCGAGCAGAAAGCCGGTTTCAGTCCGTGGCAGGAAAGCACGCATTCACTGGTGAAGCCCGGTGCGGATGCCATCCCGACGCAGGACATCGTGGATCTGACGTCGAAAATGAGCGCTGATGGTACGCTGAACTGGACGCCACCCGCCGGGGGAGACTGGGTGGTGATGCGGCTGGGGTATTCGATCACGGGCCGCAAAAATCACCCCGCTTCGCCGGAGGCTACGGGTCTGGAAGTCGATAAGCTCGATAAGGTAGCAGTCCGGAAATACATCGATACCTATCTGGACATGTACAAGGATGCCACCAGGGGCCAGATGGGTGCGAAAGGGTTGCAATACATGGTCCTGGACAGCTACGAAGCGGGGCACATGACCTGGACCAAAGCCATGCCCGAGGAGTTCCTCAAACGACGGGGTTATGACCTCAGGCCCTGGCTTCCGGTGTTGACGGGTCGTGTGGTGAAGAGCGCCGAAGACAGCGAGCAGTTTTTGTGGGATTTCAGAAAGACCATCGGTGAACTGATCGTTGACAACCACTATGAGGTGATCGGTGATGCCCTGCACGCCCGCGGTATGAAGCGTTACACGGAGTCGCACGAGAACGGCCGGATCTATCTGGCCGATGGTATGGATGTGAAACGCAAAGCCGAGGTTCCGATGTCGGCCATGTGGACGCCGGGTAGTCTGGCCGGTGGCGCTGATGAAGAGGTGCGAAGCGAAGCCGATATTCGGGAGGCCGCTTCGGTAGCGCACATCTACGGGCAGAATCTGGTGGCTGCGGAGTCGATGACCTCCATTCAGCATGCGTTTAGCTGGCACCCCGAAAAACTCAAACGCACCGCCGATCTGGAAATGGCATCGGGGCTAAACCGGTTCGTGATCCATACGTCAGTCCATCAGCCGCTGGATGACAAGAAACCGGGTCTTTCGCTGGGGCCCTTCGGCCAGTATTTTACCCGCCAGGAAACCTGGGCCGAGCAGGCCAAACCCTGGATGGATTACCTGGGGCGGAGTTGCTTTTTGCTTCAACAGGGCAAACCTGTCGTGGATGTGCTGTATTACTACGGCGAGAACAACAACATCACGCAGGCATTTGCGCAGAAACTACCCGCCATCCCGGCTGGCTACGCGTATGATTTCGCCAATTCGTCGGTGGTAAAAAATACGCTACGCGTGGAAAACGGTAAGATCACAACGCCAAGCGGTCAGCAATACCGCCTGCTGGTGCTTGATTCGTCGGCGCGGACGATGACGCTGCCGGTGTTGAAAAAACTGGGCGACCTGGTCAAAGCCGGTATGCACGTGGCTGGAGTCAAACCGGAGCGTTCGCCCAGCCTGAGCGATAAACCCAACGAATTTACTGCGCTGGTGAATCAAATCTGGAGTAGCCCGAACGTATCGACGAAGCCGGTTGAAGCGGTGCTGCACGAACTGGGCGTTCAACAAGATGTTCTCATTTCCGGTGCCAAATCAACGGTCCTGTACGTTCACCGCCAGACGACGGACCGCGACCCGTCCGATCTCTACTGGCTCGATAACCGCAGTGATAGCCCGAACGAAGCAACCATTAGCTTCCGCATCACGGGTAAAGCACCGGAACTATGGAACCCCCAGACGGGCAAAACTGCAACCGTATCGTACGAGATCAAAGACGGACGAACGATCATTCCCCTTACGTTCGAGTCGTGGGAAGCCTACTTTATTGTCTTTCGCAACAAGGCAACAGTCGCTTCGTACACCAGACCCGCCGTTACGGAATCGCCCGTTGCCCGCGTAACCGGTGCGTGGACAGTTACTTTTCAGGAAGGCCGGGGCGCTCCCCCAAGCGCTACGGTCAACACGTTGGCGTCGTTAACCGAAAACGCCGAGCCGGGCATCAAATACTTTTCCGGCACAGCCGCTTACGACAATACATTCGAGTTGCCAGCGGTGCGTAGAAATGCGTCGTATATCCTTGATCTGGGCGAGGTGAAGAACATTGCTGAAGTAGTGGTCAACGGCAAAAACGTGGGTACAGTCTGGAAGAAACCGTTCCGGATCGACATCACCGAGGCCCTGAAAACCGGTCGCAATACGCTCCAGGTAAAAGTCACGAACCTGTGGGTCAACCGCCTGATCGGTGATGCCCAACCCGCAAACGGTGCCAGCAAGATAACATTCACCACCATGCCGTTCTACAAGGCAGATTCGCCGTTGCTGCCGTCGGGCCTGCTGGGGCCGGTTCGTGTACTGGAAGAAACGTCAGCAACAACGGCGTCAAAACGATAACAATCTACCCGTCAGCCCCTTAAAGACAATCAATAAAGTAAGTTCACGTTTAAACCAGTAACCATAATGAAAAAAGTAAGTCTATTTCTGTTCGTTTTTATCCTGGGCGTTTGCGTCAAAGGCTTTTCCCAAACCACCACGCCATCAACCGATTTTTTTGCCGGCAAATGGGAGATCACCGTGGTAGGCACCCCCGAAGGTGACGCTAAATTCGTTACCGAACTGACCCGAAAAGACGGAAAACTGACGGGTGAACTGAAAGACCCAACGGGTACGCGCCCGGCCACGCCAATCACAAAAATCGAGGAAACCGGCGACAAGTTGACGATTCACTTCGATACGTCCCAGGCCGGAGAGATCCCCATTGAACTATCGAAGGTAGACGATGACCATCTAAAAGGATCGCTGATGAATATGTTTGAGTCGACAGCGTTGCGCGTCAAAAAATAAGCATCGGTTCAACCACACAAGTGTGACTTACACCCTGAGGATAGCCTTCCCGGCAGTCTTCAGGGTTAACTTATTTTACTGATCCAGTACGTGTCGGGGGGCATGACCATTACTGGCCCGAACGTTGAAAAAAACCAGCTGGCCGCTTTGACCGAAAAGAGAACCACGACCCGGTTTTCTTTCGGTAGGATTACGGGATCTACAGGCTTTTCTTCTAGTTGATCCTGTCAAAAAAATACGCTACTCCTACCACTCAGCCTATGCGCTACGCACTAACCCTTTGTCTCAGTCTATTCCTATTGTACACGTCCATTGCCCAGCAGGTCGACATCTGCGTATACGGGGGCACTTCGGGCGGGGTCATTGCGGCCTATACCGCCCGAAAAGCCGGAAAAACCGTGATCCTGATCGAGCCGGGCAAGCACCTGGGTGGCATGACCTCCGGCGGTTTAGGTCTGACGGATATTGGCAACAAATACGCCATTACGGGTATCTCCCGCGATTATTACCGACGCATCGGACAGCACTACGGTAAATTTGAACAGTGGGTTTTTGAGCCCCATGTTGCCGAAGATTTATTCAACGACTATGTTAAGCGTGGCAAGGTAGACGTACTGTTCTCGCACCGGCTTTCGAGCGTAAAGAAAACCAATGGACAGATTCAGGCGATCGTGCTGGAGAACTCGGATAAACCGTCGGCCAAACGGACCATCCGGGCAAAAATGTTCATCGACTGCTCCTACGAAGGCGATCTGATGGCAAAAGCCGGAGTTTCCTACACGGTTGGTCGGGAGGCTAACGCCCAGTACAACGAGACCATCAGTGGGGTGCAGCTGATGACCGGCCACCAGCTTCCCGACGGAATCGACCCCTACAATACCCCCGGCCAGCCGGAATCAGGGTTAGTTTGGGGGGTTGGCCCGGCGAAATTGGAACCCAACGGAACGGGTGACGGGAAGGTACAAGCCTATAATTACCGAATCTGTCTTTCCTCAGACCCGGCCAATCAGGTGCCCATTACCCGTCCGGTGGGCTACGATTCAACCCGGTACGAATTGCTTGTACGCCTGATGGCGGCTCAACCCCAGAAACAGTCGCTCAACGACTATTTCATCTGGAGCGGCATGCCCAATAAAAAAACCGACATCAATAACCGGAATGGGTTTTCGACCGATATGATCGGAATGAATTTCGACTATCCCAATGGAAGTTACGCAAAACGGGCGCAGATAATCCGTGACCACGAGCTGTATACCAAAGGCTTACTCTATTTTGTCGGCCACGATTCGCGGGTTCCGCCCGCGCTTCGGGAGCAGATGCTGAAGTGGGGCTACCCCAGAGATGAGTACACCGATACGGGCAACTGGTCATCGCAGCTCTACATTCGGGAAGCGCGTCGGATGGTGGGCGCATACGTGATGACGCAGGCGAACTGCCAGGGCAAAGAAGTGGTGACGGACGGTGTTGGCATGGCGGCTTATACGATGGATTCGCACAACATTCAGCGTATCGTGATCGAGCAAGACGGCAAGAAAATGGCGAAGAACGAGGGTAACGTCGAAGTGGGCGGCTTTGGTCCCTATCCGATCTCCTACCGGGCCCTGATTCCTAAAGAAAGCGAATGCCGGAATCTGCTGGTGCCGGTTTGTTTGTCGGCCTCACACATTGCGTACGGCTCGATTCGGATGGAGCCGGTATTTATGGTGTTGGGTCAGTCGACGGCATTGGCAGCGGTCATGGCCATCGATGCAAAAACCAGTGTACAACACGTTAATGTTGCCAAGCTGCAACAGGAACTGAAAGCAAACCCACTCGCGGATGGCAGTACGCCCGAAATTCTAGTCGACAATGACGACCAAACGCGAACGACCATCACAGGTCCGTGGCGGGTTGACAGCAAGAGCAAAGGCGGGTACGGTCCCTCCTACCTGATTTACGAAGGTCAGGGGGGCGAAGCTGCTTCCGTTCGGTTTACCCCGGACATCGTGCAAGCGGGTACGTACCATGTTTATGCCTACTTCCCCCGGTTGGCCAAAGCGGCTTCTGAGCTGTGCATCACGGTTTCGGACGGAAAAACCAATAAATCCCTGTCGATCAAACCCGCCGATATTGTTGTCGTCGGGCAAACATCCGGCGAATGGGTTTCGCTGGGTGCGTATGACTTACCCAAAGGCCAGACCTCATCCGTTGACATAGCGGTCAAACAGGCCGATGGACCAGCGGTGGCCGATGCGGTGCTATTCGTTCCGGCGTTCTGACCGTTTTCGATCATTTGCAACCTAGCCCGCATCGGCACGAATGATCTTCATTTATGCCGATGCTGACATACGAACCGGTCACTGATAATACCCGACCAATGTTGTTACCGACTTCGGCTCCAGCTGAATGCGGTTGGCGGCAACGGTGGCCTTAGCCAGTGTTTTGGTCGCGGTCGTCGCGTAGGTAGTGAACTGCCCGTTTCTGATTTTCAGCCCACTAACGGGCAAATCCATAGTGGTCGGCGTCATGTTGATACAAACCAGCACCAGCTGTTTGCGGCTGGGGTCTTTGTAGGCCGACACCATGCACTGACTGGCTTCGGCAACCGGGTTGCTGGCGGCTCCAATCCGGACTGCAATCCGCTTCATGCCGGGCCGGACGAAACGGGCGTAATTCCCGAACGCCCACAGTTGTTTTGAGTCCAGCACCTGCCCATCGTGCCGGGCATTATTATGCTCTTTGTAGCCACCATCGGGGCCGTTGATGTACACCAGTCCGTCGCTGTAGTCGTACGGATTGATCGCCAGCCACCACTGCCACGAGGTAACGTTAGCCACCGTCAGGTCGTTATGAATAACTTTGGCTACGTACAGCCCGTAGTCTATGTCCGTGTGGCGGGGGCTACCGTTGTATTGCCCGCAGATGTCGCCCAAAACCCCAAACTCACTTTGCCAGAGCTGCGGTTTACCCACCGATTTTGCCCGCTGAGCCACTTGCTGACGCATCGCGACCAAGGCCGAATCGCGGCAGGTTGTAAAATAGCTGTGGTACGCCCAGTTGGGTTCAACGTTGGGCAGTTTGGTAAACGAAGCGGCTTGGTTCGCGCCAAAAAAGTAGTCCAGCTGATTGCCACGCCCGCTCTCTTCTTTCCCATACAGATAATCGAGTTGCCCCGCTTCACCCGTCACAACCATCGTTTTGGCTTTACTGGCGGCTAGTTTGGTCGACAATGCCTTTGTCACGGCCAGAATATCGGTATTTTCGGCGGGTGAACCTTCCTGGTTCGCTTTCCCATTTTTACCCGCCGTCCAATCCCACTGCGGTTCATTGATGGGGCTCAGGTAATCGAATTTAAAGTGGTCGGCCACGGTAACCAGAAAATCGGCGAACGGTGCCAGCGCGTCCGATTTAAGATTGAGCGTTTTACCCCCCGGCGAAAACGCTTTTCCGTTGCGGGTCATCTGTACGGGTGGCGAGTTGGTAAATCCTAACGCATAGCGAACACCGCGTTGGCGCGCGGCCTGCAAAAACCACTGACTCCCGGCCTGCTTCGTCCAGTCGTACCGGCCATCGGGCGATAGAAAGCACTCCTCGCGTCGCCATTCATCCCGTATGGCGCTGCTGTCTTTCTGCTCGTAGCTACCGGCACCAATATTTACCCGCCACAGCGACAAACCAATACCCTTTGGCTGACCATTCGCCAGGGTATCGAGGCTAAATAACAGGTCGGCAATCTGTTTTTTTTTGGTTTCATCCTGCCACTTCCCGATAAATTTGGCCGACCAGCAATCGGATGCGCCGAAGCTATGAATTGTCTGAAACTCCTCTCGCAGGCTAACCGTCACCGGTTGAGAAGATGGCTTGTTTTGCTCAGAAAGCGGAACGTACTTATTTGTGCTGGCCAGCAGACCAAGATTCATAAGGGCAACTACAGACAGAAATTTCATCGAGAAAAAGTGAGGGTGCGCTGGGTAATTGGCAAAGTTTAGACTCGGTCGACCGTTTCATGGGTGTACGAACCGAAGCGTTCGATTATATTGACAGGACAGAAAGAGCCAAGTTGCATAAACTTACCGTTATAAATCCCCATTTATGGCCGTTCAGGCAGAAGACTCACTGCATCAGGCGGTTCTAAACCTTCTGACAGGGGCCGTCGTTTGTCGAGAAAGATCCTGTGATTATGACAGCCGATATCAACCTAAAGCGTTTTGTAGACGCGCAGTTCAGCGATTATCAGCGGGCACTGGCCGAAATCAGGAATGGCCGAAAACAAAGTCATTGGATGTGGTACATTTTTCCCCAGATTGCAGGGTTGGGCTTCAGCGAGACCGCCCGGTTCTACGCGCTAAACGACCGGCAGGAAGCCCGCGACTACCTGGCGCATCCAGTTTTGGGAAGCCGACTGATCGAAATCAGCAACGCGCTGCTCGGCATTGAGGGAAAAACGGCCAATCAGATTCTGGGCAGCCCCGATGATTTGAAGCTACGATCCAGCATGACTCTGTTCAGTGCACTCGAAAACACCAACCCTGTCTTTCAGGCGGTTTTGGACAAATTCTTTAACGGGCAGCCTGATCAAAAAACGCTGTCGCTTATCTAATCGGTTGCGTACCTGCAAAGCGGAAGAACGCGTAACTGCAAAAGCTGCTCAGCGCGGTTAGTACATGCCATAACGCGTGCCCCTGTATGAGCGAATAAGGATCGCAGCCCACTTTCTGCACATCCAGCGTTCGTATTTTTATGGCCATTACGATCAGTACCAGACTACCAATAATCCACCAGATCGACCGCGATTTTCGGTGCTGGCTGTAGTTGACAACCATTAACCCATTCAAACCCAGGATCAGGGCGGGCACTAATCGGGAGCTGGGAACAAGTAACGCTATCTTTAGGAATGCGAGAATAAGAACTACTAACGCGATGACAAACCCTTTCTTTTGGGTTTCTGTCGGCGTCAGACCGTCGAAGACATGGTAGAGCGCAATACCCATCAGCGTTAGCATAATGGAGTAGGTTGCATTCATGTCAATCCGCTGACCAACATACGTTAGTGACGCATGAAAAAAGGCGCTTCCCAGACTCAGGTACAGAAAGCAGCTACCCATCAGTATTGAAAGCAATGGAAAAGCCGCCAAGCGGTTGTCGCGCTGACTGGGTCGATTTCTGTAGTCTTTCTGCGCTATACCCACAAGGAAAACTCCGAAGAAGAAGTACGCTAAGTTGGAATACGTGTTGACGGGCTGATGAAAAAAGTGGTGCACGTGATTGAACTCACAATACTCCACGGTCAGGGCGGATTGGCTAGGGGTCATACCGGTCCAGATGGCTCCAGTCAACCAGTCGTTTAAGCCGATCCAGAGCAAGAGCATGCCAACCGTAAGATAGGCCGCGCGGAACAGTAATGTATACAAGACGGGTAAAGCCATACTACTACGAAGTCGGATATCCTTTTCCCTTACTGCTTGAGTGCTCTTTCTTGCTACCAATAGCGATGAGTAACTGGCTCTCATCATAGCGTACCGATGAATCTGGGTAAGTCACCTATTAGTGTACTTGTTACTCTATATGACTTTAAAACAATCCGCTTCCTTTGTTTATATACCGAATAGTAAATAAGTAACTTTATCTAAAACCATGAGCCCTCATTGGTCGTATTGTGTACAGTCTATCTCGTTTTATCCAACAATGTGGGCCGGATCGCTTTTAAGTGGTTCGGCCTTTTCTGTTCTCAACCGGTCCCGCTTTACATCATTAAGACGCTGGTGTAGCGTTGACAGCGCGAATTTAGGTTGGGCGTTAAGCAGGATTGGGTAAAAGATAACCAGCATCTGTAGCCTTAGCAATTGACCAAGACTTCAGTTGTAGTCCATAAAAAGTGGATCAGGAACGATGGACAACGATCGTCGTCCATCAGGTTACGCCCCGAAACGAGGACCGCAGCGTAAGTAGGGTCCATCGGCTAATTCACCAAAAGCAAAAAGCCCAACTTTTGTCAGGCTTCCGATGTAGCATTTTTGCGAACCAGTTCGTGCAGTACAATCACGCGGCTGGTTTGCAGAACAGGCGGAGTCGACCGATTCAACTAAGTACGTCAATCGTGAAGTCTGACTTGTATACTCGCCCGCGCGTTAACGAACCAAGATAACCACCTCTTCATTAGCTGGGGAACAGACATGTATAACTGTATCCGCTACCGCCAGAGACTGACCGGCTTAGTCAAACTGGTGATCGTTGCGTCAGTCTTTTTTTCGAGATACTTCTATACGCAAAAGGGGTTTTCGCAACAAGTTGTACGAAGACCCCTCTTAAAGAATGTATACAGTGACAAGCGCAACAGAACCAGCACTCGATGCAGTACCGAACGCCAATTTTTCGTTCTTACTCGCCTAATATTTTACTTTTCTATTTCTGTGCGATAGTGACGTTTGGATGGCTTTCCACGCCTGAGCTTTCAGTTTCTGATGGAGCTCCTTATCCCTGGGAACGAACGTTTGACTGCGATCCTGGCCACTAGCGGCCTTTAATGCCCAATAGTTCGTATCTGATGTATCAGGTATTGCGGTGTATGTCTCTTGATTCATACCACTAATGTACATCAATTATTCGAATTAATTACAATTTTCTCCACATTCGGGCCTTTAGCCTGTTAACGAGCGGACCGGCAAACGATACACGCGCTGACTTTAAGTCGGGCGTAATCACCGGATATGACTCAAACCTGAGCCCCTGATTCCTTATGAATTCATAAATTACGGAAAGCAACCCGCTGTACGTTTGGCGAAGCGTCGGTTGCTGTGTTTGCCGACTTTACTGAAAAAGCCGACTGAACCAACCCCAACCCAACCAGCGGGGACTTTAGTAGCCGTGTTTTAATCGAATCAATTGCCGCACGGACCTGTCAACTCATAAAAACGCCCAGCCCCATCGAAGCTGGGCGTTCCAAACCTCACTATGTGGTGCTAGCACATGGCCCCTTAACGTTCTTCTATCCGAAAAGCTTTGATATGTTAGCTAACGGCCATGTGTTCATCGAATTGATTTATCTGAAAGTATCATTTACTGAACGTTGATAAAACAGCTCGTAAGTCGAAACTACCGTATGATAAACAAGCGAAAAATTGGGCGATAATTTACCGGGCAAACCTAATTTATTTACCTTTATGATTAATTAGTAACAAAAATAGTAACATTTCCTATTTTATTGCCTATTATTTCTTTAAAAGAACTTGATATATACCATTTTTTCTATAAAATTAATTTAGTATTTATTGTAATATACTTTTACGGCTTTCTTATTACTTATCGATACTTTTAACACTAACAGTAAATATAATGAGCTGATAAACAGACTAGTATCTTACCAAATAAAAAGATAAAATAAAAAATTTACTATTCTCACTACATCGATAGTGACTTTGTTTATCACTTGCAGTCAAAATAGTACCTTTTTTACCAATAACGTTAAACAAAGTGAAACGAAGTCACTACGACTATCCAGTCCGGAAGGGTAGAGTTTGTCGGTCGACAGATTTGGCTTCTGTGTTGGTACGCTGGCAGAGAGCGGTGTCAACCTTCCAGTCTTTGTACGAAACGCTGTCACACACCATCGCAAAGCGCAGGCAGCAGGACTACACCGTTGCCTATTATGGTATCAGCTACAATCCCAGTCAACGCTCACTACAGGAACTGGAACAGGTTCGCACGGAGATGATACAGGAACTGAAACGGTTGCTCGACGACATGGCTGGATCGGGACACTCTTCTGAAAACGTTGACCAGGCCGCCGTCCGACGACTACAGAGTCATACCCTGCAACTTCAGAAACACGGGCAACGAATTCAGACCATTCTTGATCACCCTTAAAACGGGTTTACTCGTTCAGAAAACGATCCGCGTACAGTCGTTGCACTTTGTCTCTCGTCCGTTTCAGCCTCATTTCAACCGCGCTTTCCGAAAGGTTAACCTGCTGACTGATCGCCTGAATGGATAGCCCATGCTCGTGTTTCAGGCGCAATAGCGTTACCTCATCCTCAGGGAGTTCACCAAGAACGCTTTCCAGTATCCGCATACGTCCCTCCACAGTGTCGTGCAGATCGACTTCAGCAACGGAGTGCGTCAGGTCATCTGACAATAATTCGGTACTCAACCGTTTCCCCAATCGAATCTGATCCAGGCAATAGTGGTGGGCAACGGCGTATAACCACGTGGAAAAACTAGACTGATTCTGGAAGGTGTCCAGTTTGTTGAACACTTTAAGGAATATGTCCTGCGTGTAATCCTGAGCAACTTCGGAGTCTTTGGTAATAGACAGGCACTTTTGATAAACTTTGCTGACGTATCGACTGTAAAGGGCTTCAAAGCTATCAGCTGAATTCGTGTGCTGAAACGAACGAACAAGTTGCTCATCCGCTAATTTAATTTTTTTCATCACGTTTGATGTAGTGCTTACCAGTAGGTATAAGCTAGTTTACGATCAAGAAGCTACTATAGATTTATTATTGTAAACTAAAACTGACTATAATTTACCTATATTACCTATTCGTAGATTATCTGTTAAGCACTATTCGTAACCTGATCTACGATTTTATTGGATTATAGTATTACGATAGAAAAATGACAGTATAAATTATACAAATAGTGCAAGTAAAGAATAAAGTAATCTTTTTATTATAGGGTGTATTTTTTCTACAGATGCAGGTATACATCGACACAAAAATCTAAATGATATCAGGCCGATAAATTCAGTTAGGCCAAAAATAGGCGTAGGATTTGACCGATAGCAATAAGTGAGCCTACTCTTGCTCAAAAGAGTAGGCAGCCTATAACACGGGAAAGAGCTATACATTTACAACCGATCGGTTTTAGACGATAGGGGCATTACTACCAGTAAACGACTCGGTTTCAGGCGAACTCAAACTGTATCAAAGCGCGACGATCAGGCTTTCCCATTCCCGCTGTAACTGGCGGATCGAGTTTCTCATGGGCTCGCCGGTAAAGGCTTCGATCGGCAATGCCGTTCCTTTGCGGCCATCCGTCCTGAAACAGTTGACTGCTGTTAGCCGCCATCCTCGTTTTACCAGCTGGCTCAGTATTTCGCAACATGACTCTATGTCCAGGTCACCATAGCTCTGCTGTCTGTATTCACCAGACGAAGTAAATCCCTCAAAATCGACGATCACCATGTACCCGTTTAGTTAAGCGATAAATTGAGCTACGTAAATAGCTAGCCGGAAGCTGTAATTCACCAAATTTTATCCGTTGTTGTCCCTATTGATTGGTATTGGCCGGTTCCAGCAGATAACTACCAAAATCCATGCCACGTAATACAATACCATGATCTTACCTGCATAAATCGTACCTGTCCGGGAAATAGTGTTTCCCATTTGATATAAATTGACTTGAACGTTGGTTAGTTAATCCACCATTGTTAGTTTCCTGTTACATAACCGGACCGATGATCCTATTTATACGAAAATGACCACTCTAACGATTTTTAGGGTATAATTTATTAATTAAGAGGTATCGATCTACCCGTTATGAGCAGTCCTTTCTAGCCAGTGAAGCTTCTGTATACCTGCCCGTTGAAATTCCTACAGAGGCCTTACCCCAAACAAAATGGATGTAAATCCAGTCGTGAACAATCTGTTCAGTTTAACGCTTATATTTCGGAATAAATCTGCTTTTAGTTAATGACTGGCGATCAACAGCCCTTTGATTCAAACCTGGCCGCTGAAAATGAGCGACTGAAACGTGCTCTTCAAACAGCTGATATTGGCACCTGGGAATTCGATCCGATCAATCAGATTGTCCATTTGGATGATCGTTGTCAACAGCTTCTTGGGGTGTCGGTGCCGGCCGTCGTACCGTATCCGGAGGTGCTCCAGCACGTTCACCCGGACGATAGGGTAACGCTACAGGCTGCTATCAGTCAGGCGCTTCGTCCGGAGTGCGAGCCTCCATTCTCTATTCGATACCGGCTGGCGGAACCGGTTAATGGAGCGTGTTGGCTGCATAGTAAAGGGAAAGCGTACTTCGACCAGCAGAATCAACCGTATCGTCTCTCAGGAATCACGCAGGATGTTACGCACGAGATACAAACGCAGCAGCAGTTGCGGGACAGCGTCGAACGCTTCCGAAGTTTGATTGAGCAGGCACCCGTGGCCACGGCCCTGTTTGTTGGTAAAGACCTGGTTATCGAACTGGCCAATGAGCCGATTCTAACGCTTTGGGGCAAAGGGAATTCAGCGTTGGGGAAACCCCTGGCCGAAGCGCTGCCCGAACTGCGGGAACAACCCTTTCTGCAAATTCTGAACGACGTTTACACCTCTGGCATACCGTATCAGGCGGTTGCCGATAAGTGCGACTTACTGGTCGATGGCAAACTCAGAACGTTTTATTTCAATTTCACCTACAAGCCTCTCTTTGACAAACAGGGACTTGTGTATGCCATTATGAATATGGCGGTCGACGTTACGGATCAGGTGCTCGCCAGACAAAAGGTGGAAGCCAGTGAAGCCCGCTTACGCTCCGTCATTACGTCCGCTCCAGCCGCCATGGGTCTGTTCGTTGGCCGGGATTTAATCGTCGATATGCCGAACCAGGCGTTCATCGAGATTGTCGGCAAAGGCCCGGATATTGTGGGCAAGCCCCTCCGGGACGTTATGCCGGAACTGGATAGCCAGCCTTTTCTGCAGATCCTGGACGATGTCTTTACATCTGGGAAGACGTACAAAAGTTTTGGTACCCAGGTTAACATCGTGCAGCACGGGGTCATGACCCATAACTTTTACAATATTACCTACAGTCCGCTTTTTGATGCCAACGGAAAGGTATACGCGATTCTGGATATTGCGATCGACGTAACGGAACGCGTTATCGTTCAGCAACAAATCGAGGAGAGCCGGTTACAGTTGCTGAACTCGTTCGAGCAGTCGCCTGTCGCCATCGCGATCATTCGGGAGCCGGACTTAACCTTCCACATGGCTAACCCTTTTTACGGCGACCTGGTTGGCCGAACACCAGCCGAACTTGTTGGCAAACCCTTATTAGAGGCACTGCCTGAACTAGCGGGACAGGGTTTCGACCAGCTACTTCGCGAGGTGATTGCGACAGGGGTGCCTTTCACCGCCAAAGAGGTACCGGTAGACATTGTTCGTCACGATCAATTAGCGACGATTTTTGTTGACCTTACCTATCAACCTCAGTATGAATCGACCCAGGAAGTCGATGGCGACAAATCCGTTTCCGGCATTCTGGTCGTCGCAACGGATGTTACCGGGCAGGTTCATTCCCGGCGGGCGATCGAAGAAAGCGAAGTACGGTACCGGGCACTTTCTCTGGAACTGGAGCAGCAGGTCGAGTTGCGTACGCAGGAACTGGCCGCCAGCAATGAAGAGTTAGCGGCTATTAACGAAGAACTGATGGCGGCTAACGAGGAACTGGCCGAATCGAATCAGCTCTTTACCCGCTCCAACGAGAACCTTCAGCAGTTCGCCTACATTGCCTCCCACGATTTACAGGAACCCCTGCGCAAAGTGCAGTCGTTTGGTGACCTGCTCAAAAGTAAATACGGCGATCAGTTAGGCGATGGAATCGATTATCTGGAACGTATGCAGTCATCCGCCAACCGGATGTCGTTGTTCATCAAGGATTTACTATCTTTCTCCCGAATCTCCACCCG
The DNA here is from genome assembly GCF_010747415.1 of Spirosoma agri. Taxonomy (NCBI): domain Bacteria; kingdom Pseudomonadati; phylum Bacteroidota; class Cytophagia; order Cytophagales; family Cytophagaceae; genus Spirosoma; species Spirosoma agri. The sequence goes on from NZ_JAAGNZ010000001.1 coordinate 3,148,177, forward strand.
TCGGGATGCGACCGAACTGGTTTCGCTCACGGGGATTGTCGCTATCGTGCTGGCCGATCTTGAGCTGGTCATTAACGAAACGAATGCGATCATTGACATCGATACCCTGCCTGTTATTAAGGGGGACAAATCACAACTGGGTCAGTTGTTTCAGAACTTACTCTCAAACGCCCTGAAATTTCACCGGGATGGTGTGCAACCACGAATTCAGGTAACGGCTCGGGAGATGACCGCGAGTGACCTCCCTCCTACGGTGAAGCCGGCCCGCGCGGCTAAACAGTATCAGTGCATCACCATTTCGGACAATGGGATTGGCTTCGACGAAAAGTACCTGGACCGCATTTTCCAGATTTTCCAGCGGCTGCATAGTAAAAGTAATTATTCCGGCACGGGCATTGGGCTGGCTATTTGCGAAAAAGTAGTGACTAATCACGGCGGAGCTATCACGGCCAGCAGCCAACCTGGTCAGGGGGCCAGTTTTAGCGTTTATTTGCCTGTTTGAGCGCGAAAAACCTAGTAATTATCCATTCCTGCTGAGTTCTTAACCAATAAATTCTAAACACGAAAGCCCGGCGATTTGCCGGGCTTTCGTGTTTGCATGGGTCGACCTGCGGTTACTGCATGGCTACGACGCGGTTGACTTTCTGGACAGGCTGAGTCGACAGATTCAATTGCTTCCTGATGCTGCCCTCGTCTGACCTCACTTCCAGTTCATAGGCCCCGTCGGCCAGTTCATTGACATTTAATTTCACGGCATACTTGGCCTCCTTCTTGTTGATGCTCCTCTGGAAGACCACCTCTTTGTCGGCGTTCCGCAGCACGATTTGAACAGGCACCTCAGCAGCCTTAATAACCGACACACGGATCTGGTTGTCGATCGTAACGAATGCACTGGCACCAAATGGTAACTCCTTAGGCATAGTTGGATTGGCTAGCGTTGCTGCGCTCATCAGGATCGATACGGCCAATTTGCTCATTACTGTAATCATGGTAGTAGTTGTGTTTGGTAGTAACTGATTTGTGCTCTTGTCCGGTTGTTTACCCGTTCATTGTCTATAAGCCAAAGGATGTGCCAACAATAAAGCGTATTGATTATCAGAAACTTACGCACAACATGATTAATAATCCTGTCCGCTTGTGGACAACCTGTGTTCACAAGCGGACAAAAGCAGATGGGGAAGGATCAGCCAGAAGCGGGCGCGGGTACGCTTACCGTTCATCCCTAAAACTGGTGTTCATACAACAGCCAATCCACTCGGATTGGCTGTTGTACCGATCGCGAAAGCAGCGCGTAACACCGCTCACTATTCTCCTTCCCTTACGACAACGTTGATTGAACGGATTGGGACATTAGCTCAGGAGACGGCTTTTTTATCGCTACCAGCGTGAGCAGCGCGGCTAGAAACAGAGAGCCAGCCATGAACAGATAGGAAGCACCAAATCCACCGGATGTGCCATTCAGATAACCAACGATATAGGAACCGATGAACGATCCCAACGCACCAAAACTATTGATCAGAGCCATAGCCCCCCCGGCCACATTGCGGGGCAGCAGTTCCGGAATAATGGCAAAGAAGGGGCCATAGGGCGTATACATCGCACCACCCGCAATAATTAGCAGACCAAACGACAGCCAGAAATTTGACGCACCAACCAGATAAGACCCGTAAAAGGCGATGGCACCCAGCAACAAAAAAGGCCAGACAAAGGCTTTGCGGTTCAAGGTTTTGTCGGAGTAATAGGAAGCGGTCAACATACCAATAATAGCCAGTACATAGGGAACTGAAGACAACCAGCCGGTTTTGACGATGTTCATATTCGGCGCAGCATTCAGAATGGACGGCAGCCACATCACAAACCCGTAGACGCCAATACTCCACAACGCATACTGCAAACTGAGCAGGATGACAATTTTCGATTTGAACGCTTCACCGTAGTTTTTGACGGGTTTGATGCCCTGTTGTTCCCGCTGTAACTGATCATCCAGCGCCTGTTTTTCGGACGGGGTCAACCAACTGGCATCTTCGGGCTTATCATCGACCAGCCGCCACCAGAAAAAAGCCCAGATAATGGCCGGTAGCCCTTCCAGAATAAACATCCACCGCCAGCCTACCGCCTGAATCAGATAACCCGACAAAACAGACATCCAGAGGATTGTAGCCGGATTTCCCAGAATCAGAAACGTATTGGCCTGCGACCGTTCGGCCTTGGTAAACCAGCGACTCAGGAAGAGCAACATAGAGGGCATGACTGCACTCTCGACCACCCCAAGCAAAAAGCGGATAACAACCAGGGCACTAACATTGCTAATGATACCCGTTGCCATAGCCAGGCCACCCCAAAGAACTAAAGACCAGAAGATTAGCCGCTTGGCGCTCCTGTTTTCAGCATAGACCGCACCGGGTACCTGAAAGAAAAAATAGCCCAGAAAAAACAGAGACCCCAGCAGGGACGACATGGCCGGGGTAATGTGCAGGTCCGTCGCCATGCCACTGGCAGCTCCAAATCCAAAATTTGCCCTGTCCAGGTAAGCCAGACTATACGTAATAAAGGCGATTGGTAACAATCGGTACCACCGTGATTTAGCCATTGTATTTTCCAGTTATAATTAGCTTCCTTTGTAGGGCAGCCGCCGTTTCAGTAATCGCGCAGGCACCGTCAATAAAGGAAGTAGCAGGGGTACCTCTACTGAACAGAACGGCCAGGGGTTTATGGTAACCAGCATCGGCGACCGGCCAACCCGCGCAGTCAGGTACTGGCTGGTGCTAAAATCAAGCCGAACAGCTCGGTAACGCTTCGTTGGCAAGATTATTGATATTAGTATTTACATACAATTAGTTTACGCATGACCATATGTGTAGATTTAATTTATGAGCAATACGATCAACTGCTATCCTTGAGTAAAAGGAAATCGTTTTTGCAGAAAGCGTATCAATAAAATAAAGAAGTCATTTCTGATTATGAGCGATTTAATACTGGATAGCAGCTCGACAAGTACCGTTTCATTAAACAGCAAGGACAGCCGGTCCTTTGTTGAGCTATGTACTTATTATCTAATCAGGGTGTGTGTGCTCATGCTGGCCATCGTTCTGTCTACCTGGCTCACCAACATCACCTACACGGTAACGCATAGCTTTGTGATCTCGATCAGCATGGGCGGGATCGGTTTTTGGCTGGTTTGCAGCTTTTTACTGAAAGAGCGAATAGAGACGCTACCGGGAAGTACAGCAAGCAGCATCGGTCAGGAGCAAGCTCGTCCGGCAGTTAGTAAGCGTTACTTTACGAGCCCAATCGTGGACGAGCGGGTTTACTATTGTCAGGGTCAACTGTCTTCAAGTCAGATCGTATCGCTTACCCTGCTCTACTGCGGCTCATTTACGGAGGAGGCCCAGGAATTTTATCGGTCATCCAAAGCCACTAGTCTGGATACATTCTCCATTGGTAACGCCCCTGAATACATCAGCGTTTACGGCCTCATCGACAGTAAAGGCAGCCGCTATATGTTTCTGGAAGTTTTTACGGGCGCATCCAGTTTAGAACGGGGTTATTTTCAACAGGTTGACCAATGGCCTAGCTTTGGCATACATCCACTTGTTTAATTCCTACGCTTTATGACGAGTACGTGATTTGCGGCCACCCTCTGGTTGCATCGTACAATTCATAGCAGGGCTATTAACCGGAGTCTAGGCCACGGTTTGACGTACGACTAGCCGAAGCAGGCCAGCGTTTTTCTGTCACTAACCATAGGACCAGAACAGCCGTTTCCGGCCTCTGTTGTGTCGCTTCGTTCAATCCTCCAACCAGCTAAAAAAGAAAAGCCGCCAAGGTTTTAACCCTAGCGGCTGCATCGACGGCGTCTATCTCGTTAGATGCTCACTTAATTGTATAAAAGTAGCAGTATTTTGTAATCTTCACTCAATCAGTACGCCTAATTGATCATTCGGTGAGTCGCACTGAAGTGGGTCTGATGTATCACGTTTAATCGATAGAAATAGATATATAAGTGCGATCAAAAATGACCGGGCACCCCGCCAACAGTCTTATTACTAGTAGTATCATAAAACCAGGGTTTTCGAACAGATAAACACGCACCTTTTTACAGTCCCGACGATATCAAAAAGCCTGGTAAATGCTATCGTTTAAGCGGGGATGTACGAAGCAAAAAAGTCAATATGGTCCTTCTATTTATTACATTCTACGTCGCCCCGATGTTATTCGTGTTATTATGTGGTTTTTTAGCCGATTCACAGGAAGCCACAATGGATATTGCCATACCCATAGCCCTCATGCCCTGTTTAAACTTGTTGGCGACGATTGGCTGCATAGGTGTTACGATTCGCACGATACTGGATTGGAGCGGCCGGTAATGCCTATTCCATTTGCCCGTTAATTCACCGTTACTCTACACCCACGCTACGGTACACATAGCGAGTTCTTTCCGGAATTACCCTTGTTACGCGGGCACCGTTCAGCCAGAAGCAGCCTCTTTTTGACAGGCCTTCTCCGGCAGCTATTACTCAACAAAAAAGCATACACAGAGCTATGTATGCTTTCCATTTTCTTAACCTAGATGGAAGTCGGTCTTCCACTGCTTTGTTGAATTCATCGCCTGACGAATTGGAACATCAACGCAATAGTGCAAACATGACTCTCACCTCATCCAATTCAATTACTGTACCGAAAATATAATACTTTGATTACCAAATTATTATATTTTATATATGAAATTATCTTGTACGATTATGGACATTATCGTCCGTTTTGGTACAATCAAAACGCGGCTACTGGTCTCGCACGTTGATTGGCATTGGTGGGTATACAACCCGTTCGATCGGCTCGATACAATCACCCGATTCATAGTAGCATAAACAAAAAAAGCCGGCACTACCTAAGTAGTCCGGCTGGTTCATAACGAGATAGACAAGGTATATACGGTAGATAGCTTACGTTTGGATTACTAATAGGTAAAAATACGTATTTTCATCGTCGCTCGCTGACTGAAAAACGCAGGCAGGACGACAACTAGAATACACCATCAAGCGGTCATTTATAGAAACACGCACTGTCAAGGCCCGATCTCACTACTACAGAGAGATCGGGCCTTGATCGTAGTAATGGCGGGCTTCATCGGTGGAGAAGCGGAAGCCACTAGTAGGATAAGACGTACGGCAGCACGCACCTGATGGATTCCGGCGGACGCACTACCACAAAATAACTCATTAATTATCAGTATATTATTTTTCCGGATAAGCCGCTGGTCAGACCAACTAGCAGAAGCATTCAACTAAGAGCAAAACCAACCTACATGCCCTTGTTGATCATCCAAAAAAGATCCAGCGTGATTCTTATTCATTCTCATCAGCCCTGCTGCTACAGATTGGATTATGAATACAACTGTCATCGTTCAATAAGAGTAGACTACTGATTTATTTAATTATAAATACAAATTTTAGTTGAGTGCTAACACAACGACTTAGTAGACCGATGACAGGTAAACTTAATCTTTACTATAGCCATAAATTTACCATTTTATCAATACAATTCACTCCTATTAACTAAACCCAACAATCGATTCAACTTGGTTACCTCATCAAGCGTATTGGCTTGATTGTTGCACCAGTTAAACATTATTTTCTACAGGTAAGATTTCAGTAATGAAGACGGGTAAGCATGAACCTACACCATCAATCGACGATATCATCAAAGAAGCGAAGCGATTGCATACAATGGGATTTAGTTTGAAAAATTCAGTCTGGTTAGCGATCAGGTCACTTCGCAACAAGGCAGAGGATAAATAAGCAAGCGGCTGCCCTTATCTCAAATTAGCTGCGGACAGGCTTTACAACAAACATTTTTGTTAGAATAGCGATTTATAGCGATGTCCCAAACGTGTCTTCTGGACATCTTTTTTTGGTATGCATTCAACGAATAAATGGGTAGCGCTACTCGACGAAGATCAGGACGACTTCGTTATTTTTCAACAGGGAATGAACAACTGGGCTCCTGAACTCGAACTACGCTGGTACACGTCGTTTGCGCACTTTGAGCAAATGCTTCAGACCAATGCAGACCTCCCCGCATCGATTGTCCTGAACGGTATTTCTCCCTCGGGTTCCGAAATTGACTGGATCAGACAGTTCAAGCTCACTCCCCGCCTGGCTGAGATTCCCGTTATCATTTTGGCCGAAGAGTACTGGGAGCAGCAAAAACAGCAGTTCAAAACGGTGTCGATTTACGATTACCGCACAAAACCCGTCAATCAGGCGGAACTGAAACAATTTGTGGAACTCATCAAAGACAGCAGTCGACACGCCTAGCCGGTAACAGGATTTCCATATAAGAATGTGTCTCGGCTACAATTAGTCCGCCTTCAACAAGGTGCATTTCTGCGACTGGATGAGCTTTGCTATAGCCCGATAATGCGCGGGGTTGCCTGGCTCCGTTTCGGATAGCGACGGCGCGCGGATCATGCCCCAGGCCGGACCACCTCCCGAACCAGCAAGCACTCCATCAGACTCACGCTCAGGACCATCGCTCAGTTTTTCCACAAGCGGGTAACTATGCTCCTGAAGCTAATGGCGCCAAAGCCGTTTGCTCCCGAAACGGCGGAATGAAAGCGTGAACTGTCGATTTGTTTTTGGTAGCTAGATGCGGGGAAGTCTATGGTTTCTGTTTTCGCGTATATACGATCGGTAACAGTTGCAAGCACATTTACGATCATCCGTTGATGTCGTCCGGTTATAAAGTCAATCGTATTGTCTTTCGTATACAACCCTGGTTTTACCTTGCCCTGATCCGATGACGACTACCCACATCAGTACCTTGTTTCAACAGTTTGCGAACATTCGGGTGGGCGTCATTGGCGATTTTGCCGTTGACCTTTACTTCGGCCTGCAAACCGAGACGGGCGAACGATCACTGGAAACGGGGCTGGACGTGTTCTGGGGCAGCCACCCCAAAGCGTCGCTGGGGGCTGCTGGTAACGTGGTCCAGAATCTGGTGGCGTTGGGGGTCACTACGGTTCAGGTTATCGGCTGCGTAGGCAATGATTTGTTCGGGCGGGAGATGCAGTACCTCTTTCAGTCGCTGGGCGTCGATACGACCCATCTGCACACGGCTCCTGCCAGTTGGGATACGTGCCTGTACACCAAGCCCAGCCGGAATGGACAGGAAACTAACCGGATTGATTTTGGTACGGGCAATACCGTATCCGATGCTTTTTTCAGCACGCTCCTCACCGGCCTGGAGCAGTCGCTGACTGAGTTGGATGTGCTCATTATCAATCAACAGTTCGCCAGCCCACTGCTTACCGAGAAACGGGTCACGTTGCTCAATGAGCTGATTGCCCGGTATCCGAACGTCCGGTTTATTGCTGATATGCGCACGGTTGGCACACAGGTCTGTGGGGCCACGCTAAAAGTCAACACAGCCGAACTGGCCCGGTTTCTGGCCATCGACCACCCCGATGATCCAAACCTTGACTGGTGCATCCGGCATGGAAACGCCTTTCGGGCGCACAGTAATGGGCCATTGCTGATTACGCGCGGGCAGTCGGGCATTCTGTACATCGATTCAACCGAAATACAGTCAGTCGACGGATTGTCGCTGACGGGTCCGCTCGATACCGTTGGCGCGGGCGACACCGTCGTTGCTGCCTGGGCGGCCTGCCGGGGCGCCGACGCGACACCGGCTCAGGCCCTTACGCTGGCGAATCTGGCAGCCGCCGTAACGGTTCAGAAATGCAACCAGACCGGAACGGCCAGCCTGTCCGAAATCCTTGCCTTACACCATAGCCATTCTTCCGATGACTAAAGAGATCCTGCATCAGCATCTTCAGGAGTTGCACACCCATCTGATCGATGAGTTACTGCCGTTCTGGACAACCCGAACCATCGATGAGGTGAACGGGGGGTTTGTCACCCACTTCGATCAGTACGGCAACGACTCGGGCGAGGACGAAAAGTCGCTCATTGCCCAGACACGCTCGATCTACACCTACGCGTCGGCTCATCGGGCGGGCTACGGTGGTGGCGCACTGGCCGAACTCGCCCGGCACGGGGTCGATTACCTGATCGGCACGATGTGGGATGAAGAGTACGGTGGTTTTTACTGGATGACCAACCGCAGGGGCGAAGTAACGAACGACCAGAAGATCGTTTATGGACAAAGTTTCGCCATCTATTGCCTGAGCGAATACACGCTGGCGACCGGCGATCTGCGCGGGATCAAATACGCCCGAACTGTATTCGATCTGTTGCAGAAATACGCCACCGATACCACCCACGGCGGCTATTTCGAGATGTTCCTTCGCGACTGGACGCTCAAAGGACCGGGCTCCGCCGGGGGCGACCGCAAAACGCTGGATGCGCACATGCACCTGATGGAAGCGTTCACGACCTTATATGAATGCACGCGCCAATCCATTCATCGCCGGAAGTTACTGGAAGTCATCGATCTGCTGACGAAAAAGATTATGCACCCGGTCTATGGCACGGGTATACCTCAGTTCTGGACTGACTGGCAGGTTGCCCCGCAGATTAAGTTCGACGTTATCTGGGGCTGGGACCGCTTCACCAACGACGGCGTCAAACGGGCCGCCGAAGACAATACGAGCTACGGCCACAACGTCGAATTTGCCTGGCTACTGCTGCACGCGCTGACGATCCTGGAAATACCCCACGAGGTGTACCACGATCAGTTGCGTAAATCATTCGCTCATGCCGTTGATCACGGCGTCGACTGGAAATTTGGTGGTGTCTTCGTTGAGGGATCGCACGCGGGCGAGGTGTATGATCGGGAAAAAGAATTCTGGCAACAAGCGGAAGTACTGATCGGCTTTCTGGACGCCTACCGGATCTTTGGCGACGAGCGATACTGGCAGGCGTACGAAAATGTCCATCGCTTTGTGCTGGACAAACTGGTCAATCATTCGGTTGGTGAGTGGTGGCCGCTGACGACCCGACAGGGTGATCCAATCTGGACCCACATGAGCCATTCCTGGAAAATCAACTACCACACCGTGCGGTCGATGGTCCAATCCATTCAACGGCTGGATGCACTCCGCGTCATCAGTCGCTAGTCATGTCTACGCTTTGGCTGGCCGACCGTACACTTAATCGTACGAACACTGGCCCATTTCCTCACTTACGTTTATTCAACTAAGCAGATTTGTTTTGATTTCATTGCAAAGGGGCCTTTCAACGGACGATCGTATGCCAACCCTTTGTTATGGAACAACTCAACAAATTACTCGACAAAAAAATTGCGCCCAGCATACCCGCTGGTCTTTGGAAGGCACAGGCCGAACTCCGCTCGCCGGTCAAGGTTAACCCGGTTTTCTTTTCGACTCTTTGATGCTGTCTTCACTGAGTTGTTCCTGCTGAAAAACGAATTCGTGGGTCTTTTTAGCCCGCTCGCGGGCCTCCCGGGCTTTCTCCATAAACTGCTGCGCTGCCACGGTGTTGCCTCCCTCTGCCAGCTGCTTACCCGATTGTTCTAGGAGCATTACGGTTTCTTCAAGGCTGCGAATTGCCTTCCAGAATGAATCCTCGACGGATTTTGTGGTTTCAGCCAGCAGTGCATTGGCCGTAAATGCGTGCCCGGTGTGACACCGATACCGGATGATCTTTCCCTCTTTGATACTGACCAGGGCGCCGTTACATTCCGGACAGGTCAGACGGGTGGGCTCTCCCATGTCCTGAATCCCGAGCTCGAAGGCATTTTCCTGGGCCGCAATGTTAATCTCCGTTACCATGAGTTCGTCCTCTTTGGCGGGCAAATCCGGCTTCTCACTGACCGACTCTTTAATTAGGTCTTCGAGTAAGAAGGCCATTTTGGAAATAGGAACGATGTAATCGACGTCGACATACTCCAGCACACTATCGGGCATACTGGGGTATATGGCTTCGCGGGGTTCCTGAATGATGCCAATGCCGCCCAGCCGCTTTACCGACCACATGCCTGACGTACCGTCGTTTAGCATACCCGTTAGCACGATTCCAATCACTCTGGGCCCGTAGCTGTAAGCCGCCGACCGGAACAGCGCATCGATGGAAGGCCGAAACCGGTTTTCCTTGGGCCCTTTCTTGACGATCACCTGATCATGTTCGACCAGCATGTGATGATCGGGGGGCGCTACGTAGATTTTACCGGTCTGAATGACCTCCCCATCCTGCGGATGCACAACGGGTAATGCGCCCGACACAGTCAGTATCTCAGGCAGAAAACTCGGCGAGTGAGACGATACGTGTAATACAATAAATAGTGACGCATGGAAGTCGGGTGGTAACGTTGCGACCAATTCTTTGAGTGCATAAACGCCACCAGCCGAAGCGCCTATAACGATAATGTTTCGTTTTGCCATATGAGGGTAAGCTGTTACTTTTACATAACAAACAAGACGGTTATTCTTGCTTTTAGGTAAGCAGACAACTTCGGTTTAGTAGAAGGAGAAGCTGGTTCGACTGCGATGGTTGGCCACGACCTCGTCTCATTGTTAAGAAACGATTGCCTTCCCAATAAGTTTTTGATCCTCTTTAGATGCCAAAGAAACGAAACACATCAATACCACACCAATCCTCGAACATGCCCATACCTATCGTTGCCATTGGCGCATCGGCGGGTGGTATTGAAGCCGTTTCTGAACTGCTGCGTCATCTCTCCCCCACAACAGGGTTGGCTTATGTGTATATTCAGCACCTCGACCCCACCGTTGAAAGCCATATCTCCGATATCTTGAGCCGCAGTACCACGATGCCGGTACTGGAAGCGCAACACCTGCTGCGGATCGAGCCAAATCACGTCTACGTCATTCCCCCCGATCAGGACATTGAAGCCGTTGACGGTGTACTCACGCTTCTGCCGCGCGATAAACCGGGCAATGCGGCCATCCACATGCCGATAGACCAGTTTTTCCTTTCCCTTGCCGAACGGCAGAAAGCAGGATCAATTGGTGTATTGCTGTCGGGAACGGCCACGGACGGAACGCTGGGGCTGCGCGCCATCAAAGCCGCCGGAGGCATCACGTTTGCCCAGGATGAGACAGCCCGCTTTCTGAGTATGCCCCGATCGGCCATTTCCGAAGGGGTGGTAGACCGGGTGCTCCCCCCCACCGAAATTGCGCTGGAACTAGACCAGCTGAGCCAGCAGCCCGCGGTATTCCAGCAGACCCTACAGGCGGAGCTACAGGAAGCCGAAGGCAGGACCGACGAAGACCTCACGGCCATCATTCAATTGCTGAGACGGATGGTGGGGGCCGATTTCAGCCACTACAAGCTAACGACCGTCCGTCGTCGGATCATCCGGCGGACTCTGCTTTACAAGTTAAATACGCTTTCTGAGTATGCCGACTATATGCGTCAGCACCCCGAAGAGGCCTCGCTGCTTTACGATGATCTGCTGATCAACGTAACGAGCTTTTTCCGGGATGCCGACACGATGGATTACCTCCAGAAAGTGCTGTTTCCCCAGCTTATCCGCGACAAACCCAGCCGCGAACCGTTGCGTATCTGGATACCAGCCTGCTCCACCGGTCAGGAAGCCTATACCATTGCCATGCTGTTGCTGGAGGTACTGGGCGACCGGGCCTCGACCATGACGGTCCAGATCTTTGCCACGGACCTGAGCGAATCGGCGGTGGCCAAGGCCCGCATGGGAAGCTACACCCGGGGCGAAGTAATCGATGTACAACCATCCCGGTTACAGCGCTTTTTCACCAAAGTGGATGACCACTTCCGCATCAACAAGTCGGTTCGGGACATGTGCGTATTTGCGCCCCATAACCTGCTCAAAGACCCGCCCTTTTCGCGCCTGGATCTAATAAGCTGCCGTAATCTGCTTATCTATCTGGATACGACTCTGCAACGAAAAGCCATCGTTACGTTTCATTACGCATTGAATCCCAGTGGCTATCTGGTTTTAGGCAAGTCAGAGACGGTAGGCACGTCGGCTCCGTTGTTTTCGCAGATCGAAAAAAACTACAAAATTTTCCTCCGCAAAAATGACGTAGACAGCCGGGCTACCTTCACCATGAGCCCCCGGCAACTAGACAGCCAGTCAGCTGCGCCATCGAACCGCCTTTTGCCCAGCCAAAAAACGAGCAACCTGTCGGCCGAGCGGTCGGCCAACTCAGGAAACGATTTGGATAACCTCATTGACAATCTGTTATTAACGCAGTATGTACCCGCCTGCGTGCTGGTTAACCAGGATCTGGAAATCCTCCAGTTTCGTGGATCAACGGGCTTGTTCCTCGAACCCTCACCGGGCAAGGCGAGCCTGAACCTGCTCAAGATGGCCCGTCCGTCGCTGGTCTTCGAACTGCGGAACACCGTGCATAAAGCCCAGAAATCAGGCGAGCCAGTCCGCAAGAGTGGACTGGAGGTGCGGCTGAAAGACAAAGTACACTACGTATCGGTTGAAGCCGTTCCACTCAATACCAGCACCGAAGAGCGGCTGTTCCTGATCATTTTTGAGGAAGCAGAGCCCCCGGTAGTGCCCGTTACCCGGTCAGCCGATGCGCGCAACCGCCGGATCAAAGAGCTGGAAACGGAACTGGCCAATCTGCGCGAGGACATGCGCTCCATCATTGAAGAGCAGGAAGCCAGCAACGAAGAACTCCAGTCGGCCAACGAGGAGATTATCAGCAGCAATGAGGAGTTGCAGAGCATTAACGAAGAACTCGAAACCAGCAAGGAGGAAATCGAGTCGACCAACGAAGAACTGCTGACAATCAATCAGGAGCTTCAGGTGCGGAACGATCAACTGTCGGAAGCGTACCAGTTTGCCGAAGACATCTTCGGAACCATTCGGGAAGCCACGCTGGTGCTGGACACTGACCTACGGGTCAAAAGTGCGAATCAAACCTTTTACCGGCTGTTCGGCACGAAAGCGGAAGATACGGAACGTCGGCTTCTGTATGAACTGGCCGCCCGCCAGTGGGACATTCCTGAACTCCGGATGTTGCTGATGGATGTTGCCACCCGCGGCACGCAGATTCACGGGTTTGAGTTCACGTACTCGTCCGGCGATGGGTCTGACAGCCACGTCAAAGTGCTTTCGTTGAATGCCCGGCGGGTCGTCCGTCAGCAGGAAGCCATTTTGCTGGCTATTGAGGACATTACCGAACACCGGCGGGCGCAGCGGCTGCTGGCCGAGCGCGAAGCCTGGTTCCACCAGATTGCCGATAATGCGCCCAGCCTGATCTGGGTTACCGGTCCCGATGATCAATATACGTTTATCAACCGGGTCTGGGCCGACTACACGGGACGCTCGCTCGACGATATCACGAAATACGGCTGGTCGCCAAACCTGCACCCCGACGACCGGAAACTATACCAGGATTCGCATACCAAACACGTCGGTAGTCAGCAGCCGTTCAGTTTTGAGTATCGGCTGCGCCGATATGACGGCGAGTATCGCTGGATGCTGGAAAATGCCCAGCCCGTATTCGCGCCCGATGGCACATTTGGGGGTTATATCGGCAGTGCTGCCGACGTGAATCTGCAAAAGGAACTCAACCAGGAGCTGGACCTGCGTGTTCAGGAACGGACGAGCGAACTCGCGCAGACCAACAACCTGCTGCAATCGATTTTCGACTCATCGCTCAACAGCGTCAGCGTTTTAGAAAGCGTTCGGGACGAATCAGGCGAACTGATCGACTTTGTGTACCAACTCACTAATGATGCAACAGAACAAGTCGTTGGTCAGACCAATTTAGAGGGAAAGCGCTATTCGACCATCAACAGCGCCTACAAGGAAGTGGGGCTGTTCGATATTCTGAAGCGGGTCGTCGAAACGGGCGAATCCGAGCGGTTCCCGCTGCATTACATCGACGAGACCATCGACCAGTGGCACGAATGCTCGGCGGTCAAACTAAACGATGGCGTCGTTTTGTCGTCTGAAGACATAACGGAACGAAGGCTGATCGAAGGCCGGATTCAGGACAGTGAGGCCAGCAAACAAAGCCTGCTGTCTATTTTTGGTCAGGCACCCGTGGGCATTGCCATGTTTAAGGGGGCTCGTTTCATCATCGATCTGGCGAACGAACGAATGCTCGATTACTGGGCTCGTACGCGCGCCCAGGTCATGAAAAAACCCCTTGCCGACGCGTTGCCTGAACTGGCCGGCCAACTCTTCGAAGCAAGCCTGACCAGCGCCTACACGACGAAACAACGCGTTTTTGCCAACGAGTTGCCGTTAACGTTCCAGCATCAGGAAAAGCGGGTAACCGTTTATATCGATCTTGCCTTTGAACCCTACTACGGAGCCGATAAATCAGTTGCGGGTGTACTCGTTGTCGCCAATGATGTTACGCAACAGGTTTTGGCCCGCCAGCTGATCGAGACTAACGAGCGCCAGTTACGAACGTTGGTCGAACATACACCGGATGTGATCACCCGCTGGGACAGCAACCTGAAACTAATCTTTGCCAACCAGGCTTTTGCGGGCAAAATGGGGCTACCCAATACCGCACTTCTAGGAAAGACCAACCTTGAGATGGAGCAACCTGGCGACATTGCTGTTGCCTATATGGATAGCCTGGAGGACGTTCTTCGCACCGGGAAACCCAAAGAACATTATAACTCATTTCCGTCACCTTCCGGCGAAATTTTCTTCTATTCCCGTATGGTGCCGGAATTCGGTGAGGATGGTTCCGTACAGGGCGTGCTGGCCATTGCCCGTGATATTACCAAGCTGAAAGAGGCCGACGACTTGCGGGAAGCGGAACAGAAGGTACGAGAAACGGTCGAAAATCTGCAAGCTATTCTGGACAGTTCGCCCACGCTGATTATTTTCTTCAAAGAAAGCGATACGCAGGATCCATTATCCGATTTTCATATCGCGGTTTGCAACGATAAAGTCGTTCAGTTGCTGGGCAAACCCGTCGATCAGTTGATCGGCCAGCCGGTATCGCAGTTTGCCGATCGGCTATGGCAGGAAAACACCCGTTCCCTTCTCCGCCAGGTACGGGAAACCAGTGAACCGTATCATGAAGAACGTTATATGCCTACCGAGTCGGGGGGTAGCTGGCTAGCCATCTACGTCACTCAGTTTGATCACGGTGTCGTATTGACGGGTGTTAACATCACGGCCCTCAAACAGGCTGAGCAGCAGCAGGATCTTCTGCTCAAAGAGATCGAACAGTCGAACGAAAACATTCAGTTGCTTAGCCAGCTTCGCCAGCAAATTCGGGAACGGGGCGAATTCCTGCGCAGTACCTCGCATGACCTGCGGGGTAATTTCGGTATTATCCAGGGTGCCGCTACGTTGCTGGATATGGCAAATACGGACGAGGAACGCAGCCAGATGTTATCGATGCTTCAGCGCAATCTTCGCCAGGTTACGCAGCTGTTAACGGAGCTGATGGATTTTTCGCGGCTCGAAGCTGATCAGGAACAACGGCAGATTTTACCGTTCAATGTGACTGAACTACTGATTGATTTGGTCGAGCGTGTACGCCCCATTGCCGATGAGCAGGGGTTGTGGTTACACCTTGAAGCGGACGAACCGATCACGGCTGAAGGAGACCCGGTGAAGGTGCGCCGAATTGCCCAGAATTTAGTCTTCAATGCCCTAAGATACACGCAGACCGGCGGTATTACGGTCAGTCTTAAGCCAGCCTTGTCACCTGATCACTGGCAGTTTACCATCACCGATACGGGTCCGGGTTTGATCCAACCCGAATCACTGGCGGATGAATCCTTTACCGCCGATGAGGGAATCAGTCTACTCATTGCCAAGCAGTTGTGCGAACTTCTCAACGCGTCTTTCGAGATAGACAGTCAATCAGGTATTGGCACCCGTGTTCAGGTAATTTTCCCCAGACGGTATTCGTAGGTGAGCTTCTCTCATTACCCTCAACCCCTTTCCCGTTGCGGGAGAGGAGTTGGACGGTCCGACGGGTCAGCGAGAAGAACGGGGAGAAATCGCTAACCGGGCGTCGATCCGGCGAATAATTTCGGCAAAGTCGGCCGGACGTTCCGTATAGTCTAACTGGTTCACATCGATGATCAACAAGTCGCCGATCTGATACGAACCGATAAAGGCCTCGTACAGCTGATTCAGGCTGCCCAGGTAATCATCGCTGATGGCCTGCTCGAACGAACGGTCCCGCTTCTGAATCTGGCGTCGGAGTTTGGGCAGATCGGCCCGCAGGTAGATCATCAGATCGGGTGGGCGTACCAGACTCATCATATTGTCGAACAGATTGCGGTACGTGTGGTAGTCCCGTTCACTCATGGTGCCCATCACGTGCAGATTACGGGCGAAAATGGCCGCGTCCTCGTAGATCGTCCGATCCTGAATAACCGATGTGCTTCCTTCTCCGGCAATGGCCAGCACCCGGCGCATCTGCGCAAACCGGCTGTTGAGAAAAAAGATCTGAAGGTTAAAGGCCCACCTCGGCATGTCGTCGTAAAAGTCGGCCAGGTACGGATTGTCTTCTACCGCTTCATACAAAACCTCCCAGCCGTAGTGTTTCGCTAAAAGCCCGGCCAGTGTCGTTTTGCCAGCGCCAATATTTCCCGTTATCGCAATGTGCATGAGGTAGTGAGTTTGTCCTTTATGGAACGAACTTGATCAAAATGGGTTTATTTTTGCAGGAAATTTCAATGGCTGTGAAGGCCAATAGCCTGCTGACTAGCCGCTCTGGTCACCCTTCACGTTTTCGCTCGTTCGTAAATGAAACCATTTCGGGTCCTTTTATACTACATCTATTCACCCATCGAAAATCCCGACCAATATCGGGAAGAACATCATCTGCTGTGTCTTCAGCTGAATTTGCTGGGCCGCGTCATTGTCGCGCCGGAAGGGCTGAACGGCACCGTATCGGGACTAGCCGCCGATTGCGATGCCTATATGGCTACGTTACGGGCCGATCCGCGCTTTGCCTCTACTGAGTTCAAAATTGATGAATCCGACGGCCATACGTTTCAGAAGCTGCACGTCCGGGTCAAGCCGGAGATCGTCCATTCGGATTTTCCCGTCGATCCACTTCGCCAGACGGGCATTCATCTGGAACCGGACGAGTTCAGGAAGCTCAAAGATGATCCCGACGTTGTGCTGGTCGATATGCGGTCGAATTACGAACACGCCGTCGGCAAGTTCAAAGGGGCGATAACGTTCGATATGGAAAACCTGCGTGAACTCCCCGAGCACATGCACGAGATCGAACACCTCCGCGACAAGAAAATTATCACGTATTGCACGGGCGGCATCAAGTGCGAAAAAGCGTCGGCCTACCTCCTGTCGCAGGGGTTTGAGAATGTCTACCAACTCCACGGCGGTATCATCAAATACGGCATGGAAGCGGGTGGCGAAGATTTTGACGGAGAGTGTTATGTGTTCGACAATCGCGTAACGGTGCCCGTCAACCAGATCAACCCAGCCGTGGTGTCGACCTGTTATCGGTGCGGCACGCCAACCAGCCGCATGATCAACTGCGCCAGCCCCGCCTGTAACAACCACATTACCCTGTGCGATACCTGCGGAACGGATCACAATGGGACTTGTTCCGACGATTGTAAACACGATCCGAACTTACGAGCCTACGATGGTACGGGCTACTACGGCAAACAAACGCAGAGCTATTCGCCCATGCAGGGTTACGTCAGTCGGCGGGGCCAACGGGCTGACCTTTCCACGTCGATCGAGCAATAAACTAACGCGCTAGTGTAGGGTGGGCGGAAGCCCGCTTAGTTTCGAGACTTGCGAAATTACAGAACTGAGCGGGCTTCCGCCCACCCTACGTTACGATCCCTGAACTACCTCGCGCACCCGGTAGGCGGGCTTGTGCCCCCCCTCGAAATACGTTCGCATCTGCATTTCGGCGATAAAGCCCAGGGCCAGCAACGTAAAGCCGCCCAGCACCAGTACAGCTACGAGCGTCAACCACCCGGCAGTGTTGATGGCTTCACCAGATAGCGTTTGAACAAGCAGATACAAACTGACGATCAGACCGCTTATCAGCGAAAAGGCAGCGGGCGGCCCGAAGAGACGCATGGGTCGACGGAAATAGCGTTGCAAGAAAAGCACAACCAGCAGATCGTTCAGAACGGGGCCAATTCGGCCGATCCCGTATTTAGACACGCCGTGGATACGCGGATGGTGGCGAACGTCCATCTGGGTCATCCGGCTGCCCTGCATGGCCGCCAGCACGGGTATGAAGCGATGCAACTCGCCATACAAGCCTAGTTTTTTTGCCACATCGCGCCGGAAGATTTTAAGCGTACAGCCATAATCCTGTAGATAAACGCCCGTCAGCCGACGAATCAGCGCGTTGGCGATGCGGCTGGGCACTTTGCGAAGCAGCAAACCATCCTGCCGATTGGCCCGATTGCCCGCCACCATGTCCCAGTTTCCGGTTTGCGCCAGATTCAGCATGACGGGAATATCCGCCGGATCATTCTGCAAATCACCATCCAGCGTCACTATGTAATCGCCCGTAGCGGCTTCGATCCCCGCAGCCAGCGCGGTTGTCTGCCCGTAGTTCCGGGCCAGCACGATCAGTCTGGTTCGTGAATCGGCGTATTGCCTGACGGTTGCTACCGTTGCATCGCGGGAGCCGTCATCAACCAGAATCAGTTCGTAGGCAAGCGGTGCGAGTGCCTGGTGGATGCGCTCCAGCAACGGCCGGATATTGTCGGCCTCGTTGTAAAGCGGTACCACAACCGAAACCAGGGTATCAGCGGTCATACGGATTCGGAATGATTGACTGGTGGCGTTAGTAACGGTTTGCTCATCACATAATCGTTCATCCAGTACGGGCCGATGGCAATGTCTTCTTCCCGCACCACCCGGAATCCCTGTTTCTCGTAGAACGTCCGGGCTTTGTTGTACCGGTTAACATTCAGCAGCAGTTCCGTTCCGCCCAACGTCCGGCATCGGTTTTCGACCTCGGTGAGGAGCATTTTTCCTAAGCCACTCCCCTGCGTAGCGGGTAGCACGTAAATTTTATGCAGTTTAAAAACGCTGTCGTCTGGTCCGTAAGGGGCAAAAGCGGCAAACCCGAGCAACGCAGAGTCCTGGCCTTCGCCGTCCGTTTCCAGCAGCACAAAGGTTTGCTGTTGCGTAGTCATCTGGTCCAGAAGCGATTCAGGTGCGTACATGGTCGTAAACATATACTCGATTTGCTCCGGCGTTAAGATTGCCCGGTAGGTTGGTTCCCAGATCTGCTCCTGCAACCGGATGATAGCCGGAATATCGGTGGGTGTAGCGGTACGAAGTTTAAACGGCACGTTCGGTCGTATTTACGTAGTTTTACAGCAAATATAGTCAGCCAGTCAATAGGCATCCGTGTCGACAGCCCTTACCTGTCGGTACTCAACCGGTTTGCCCCTGACTGGTGACCTTGAGCATTGACTTTTTATGGCCGAGAAAAAACCGCTGATTTTAATAACGAACGACGATGGCATCACCGCGCATGGTATTCGAACGCTCGTTGAGTTAATGAAACAAGTTGGCTCGGTGGTCGTCGTGGCCCCGAACAGCCCCCAATCGGGAATGGGCCATGCTATCACGATTGCCAACCCGATCCGGCTCTACCCCTCCGACATCTTTGGCGACGTACCGGCCTACGAATGCTCGGGTACGCCCGCCGACTGCGTCAAGTTAGCCAAGCATCATATCCTGAAAGATCGCTCGCCCGATCTGGTTGTCAGTGGCATCAACCACGGCAGCAATTCGTCGATCAGCATTCTGTATTCGGGCACGATGTCAGCCGCTATCGAAGCCGCCATTGAAGGCATTCCGGCCATTGGTTTCTCACTGGGCGACTTCACGACCAAAGCCGATTTTTCGCACACGCACGACCATATCCTGGCTATCGTCCGGTCTGTATTGGAACGCGGCCTACAGCGGGGTACGGCCCTGAACGTCAACTTCCCGGCCAAATCCGCCGAACCCCTAAAAGGCATCCGGATCTGCCGACAGGCCAATGCCAAATGGCAGGAAGTGTTCGACGAACGACGTGATCCGCACGGACGACGGTATTTCTGGCTGGCGGGCGATTTTGTCAATTTTGACACCCACGCCGAAGATACCGATGAGTTCGCGCTGGCCCAAAATTACACCTCCGTTGTACCCTGTCAGTACGACCTGACGTCGTATGGGATGATGGACGAACTGAAAAACTGGCAGTTATAATTTTTTTATAAGGACCGGATCGCCGGTCATCAGTCAACCACTATGGCGCTACTAGGCAGTATGCTCAAAAACGGGATTCGCCTGACGAATGCCGTCCGTCTGCGAAAAATGACCCCGCTGAAGCAGCAACGTAAAGCGTTTCGTAAATTGGTCAGTAAGGCGCGTTTTACGGAATTCGGCACGACCTATCATTTCGAGGAGTTGCTGAGTTCGGCGGAGTTCGGATCGCCGAAGGAGTTTTACGAAAAATACAAGCGGCTGGTCCCTATCCACGATTATAACTCGATGTTCGAAGGCTGGTGGAAACGGTCGCTGGATGGCGAGAAGAGCATTGCCTGGCCGGGCCGGGTGAAGTACTTTGCGCTCAGCTCCGGCACCTCCGAAGCGGCCTCGAAATACATTCCCGTAACCAAATCGATGTCCAAAGCCATTCAGCGATCCAGCATCCGCCAGATTCTGACCTTGGGCCGCTACCAGAATCTGCCCTCGACGCTCTACGAAAAAGGCTATCTGATGCTCGGTGGCAG
Organism: Spirosoma agri; assembly: GCF_010747415.1. NCBI lineage: Bacteria > Pseudomonadati > Bacteroidota > Cytophagia > Cytophagales > Cytophagaceae > Spirosoma > Spirosoma agri. The sequence goes on from NZ_JAAGNZ010000001.1 coordinate 3,168,843, forward strand.
CACTAACCTGAACGTGCGGGAAGGTCACTACGAAGGTGATCTGAGCGGCATAACGGCCAGCCAGATACCCTTCTGGTTTCAGCGATTCTATAAGCCCGGACGGGAAATTGCGCAGGAACGGGATTGGGCGCACAAACTCGATGAGATTACCGAACAGGCCGGTAACTGGGACATTGGCTACGTCGTTGGCGTTCCGGCCTGGATTCAGTTGCTGATGGAGAAAATCATTGCCCGCTATAACGTAAAAACCATTCACGATGTCTGGCCGAACCTGATGGTTTTCTGCCACGGCGGAGTCTCGTTTGAACCGTATCGGCAGGGTTTCGAGAAACTCCTCGCCCACCCCATTACATACATCGAGACTTACCTGGCTTCGGAAGGATTCATTGCCTACCAGACGCATCCCAATGCCGAGGGGATGCAACTCGTGCTCAACAACGGTCTGTTTTTTGAATTTATCCCGTTTAATGAGCAGAACTTCACCGCCGACGGCGAACTGGTGGCAAAGCCCGAAACGCTGATGATCGATGAGGTTGAGGAAGGGAAAGAATACGCGCTGCTGATTTCGACCTGCTCGGGGGCCTGGCGTTACCTGATCGGCGATACGATCCGGTTTGTCAGCACGAAGCGGTCAGAGATCGTGATCACGGGACGCACCAAACACTTCCTGAGCCTGTGTGGTGAGCATTTGTCGGTCGACAATATGAACAAAGCCATTGAACTCGTTTCGCAGGAACTGGGTATTTCGGTTCGGGAATTTACCGTAGCAGGTGTCACCCACGACACCCTGTTTGCGCACCACTGGTACGTCGGGACCGACGATGCCGTCGATGCCAGCGATCTGCGGGACCGGATCGATGCCCGCCTTAAAGCGCTTAACGATGATTACGCCGTTGAACGTGAACACGCCCTCAAAGAAATAACGGTGACCGTTCTTCCGGCCAAAACGTTTTACGACTGGATGGCATCGAGGGGAAAAATGGGGGGGCAGAACAAGTTCCCGCGCGTTCTCAAAAAGAACCTGATCGGCGAGTGGGAAAACTTTTTGACGAGTGAAAAAGCAAAAGAGTGAAAGAGCGGCTAATCTGCTCTTTCACTCTTTAATAAAACTACCAGTTCATTGCCTTTGACAGGGGTTCGAGCAGTCGATTGTAGGCAATGTTGGCGGCTCCGATCAGGAACACGACCCCCGTGGTGCGATTGAAGATTTTAACGACGCGCGGGGTGAAAAAACGCTTCAGCCGGTTTGCGTAATAGGCCAGTGCCGTTTCGGTCACGAAGACCCCGACCAGACTGGCCCCCATAAAGGCGTATTGTTGTCCCGTCGTGTAATGCAGGTGGGAGCGAATATAGGCGACAATGGCCACCCACGACACGAAATTGACCGGGTTGAGCGCATTCAGAAAAAAGCCGGTCGTAAAATAATAAATAAAATTACCAAAACTGGTCTTCGGGTACGCCAGCCGGGGGGTTCCCTTCAGAATGTTGACCAGCCCCATCGCCGTCAGGAACAACACTCCGATAAGAGCCATTATGTTCTCGAAGCCCTGCACCTTGGGCAAAAAAGCCGTTCCAAGCAGAGCCGCTAACACAAAGAGCGTGTCGCCCGTTATGACGCCGAACACGATTTTCAGACCGGAGCGAAACCCGTTATCGACACTGTTCTGAATAAGCGCAAAAAACACAGTTCCGAATGTCAGGCACAGCGCAACTCCGACCAGAAAGCCTAAAAGAATTGGTAAAAGCACAAGCAGTTATAGCGTTTGTAGTTTGTAATGTGTAGGTATCCAGACTGCTGTTTGGTAGTGAGTAACCTCAACGTACAAACTACAAACCGCCGACTTGGTTTAAATTCCCCGCAGCCGGGCAACGATCAACAGGCCGCTCACACTAAGCGAATCGGTGATGCGGCTGGTTATGGCCATCTCGACGGCTTCGGACAGTGGCAGCTTCCAGATGCGCAGATCTTCCGTCTCTTCGGGTTCGTGATCGCCCTGGACCAGCCCCTCGGCGATGTAAAGAAACCCCTCTTCGTCGGTAGCAGAATTGGACGTATGGATGCGGGCGATTTTGGTCCACTGGCTGGCTTCAAGCCCTGTTTCCTCACGGAGTTCCCGTTTGGCCGATTCCAGCGGATCGGTGCCGAGAGGTGCCCCCCCTTCCGGAATTTCCCATGAGTATTCATTCAGCGGGTAGCGGTACTGACCCACCAGATACGTATTTCCGTCGGCATCAATCGGAATAACACCAACAGCTTTGTTTTTGAAACTAACGACACCGTAAATGCCGGGCGTACCTGCGGGCGTAATGACCTCTTCGTGTCTGATTGACAGCCAGGGGTTTTCGTATTTAACCGACGATTCCAGCGTCTGCCAGGGGTTTTCTGTCTCGTTCATGTGGACGAAAGTACGAACAATCCGGCAACGAATCGCTACCTTTGTTTGCTCGAACCATAGTCCAGAATAATCGATGAGTACCAGTCAACGCACAAAATACCGCTGGATGGGCGTGTCGCTGGGGCTTAGCATTGTGCTGCTGATTCTTAAGTTCACTGCTTATTTCCTGACCTATTCGACGGCCATTCTGAGTGATGCCGTTGAATCCATCGTCAACGTTATTGCCAGCGGTTTTGCCTTTTACAGCATCTACCTCGCTGGGCAGCCCCGCGACCAGAATCATCCCTACGGTCACGGTAAAATCGAATTTCTGTCATCCGGTTTCGAAGGCGCCATGATTCTGTCGGCGGGTCTGGTTATCATCTGGCAGGCTATTCTCAGTTTTTTTGAGCCGAAAGTGCTCAGTAATCTTGACTGGGGTGTTGCCCTGGTTGGTCTGACGGCCATTGCCAACGCCTTTGTCGGCTGGATGCTGATTCGCCTGGGGAAACAGACGGACTCGCTGGCTATGACCGCCGATGGTCGCCATCTGCTCACCGATACCTTCAGCAGTATTGCCGTCATGATCGGTGTGGTACTGGTTGCCCTGACGGGTGAACGCTGGATCGATAGCGCACTGTCGCTGCTGCTGTCGTTCGTTATCATTTACAACGGGTTCCAGCTGATCCGCCTGTCGGTGGCACGCCTGATGGATGAAACCGATGTACCAACGCTCTACCGCGTCGTGACCCTGCTTAATATCCACAAAGATCAGCACTGGATCGACGTTCATAACCTGCGGGTGCAGAAATACGGGGCCGATCTACACATTGATTGCCACCTGACCCTGCCCTACTACTGGGAATTGACGCAGGTTCACGACGAAGTGCATCATTTTGAGGACACGATCAAAGATGGCTTTCATCAGGGTGAAGTTGAAATTTTCGTCCATACGGACCCCTGCGTGAGCGAGTGCTGCCACTACTGCCGAATTGCGACTTGCCCGGTTCGGGCCTTCGCTTTTGAGCGCGATGTTGACTGGTCGGCCGAAAACCTGCCCCTCAATCAGAAACATTTTGTACCACTGGCCATGTCGAACAGCTGATCGTCCCGCAACCGAACCGGTATCGCTGTTGATCGGCCCTCTTTCGCGCCAGCCGCTCCTTTTAAAATTCCTCTACCTTATCGACTGACTATCAGGCACATTCTTCTGTATGGTCCGGAACATCGTTGGTACTCCGTGTTTATTTATTGCGGATAAAATTAATATTTACCCAAATAGTTGTATTAAATCTTTTTATTTACCAATTTTGATCCACTAGCTGATCGGGACGATTAGCGCAGACATTGTTTTTTTCAATTCAGGTTGTATTCAAATACCAGTAAAAAACGCCTTCTTCTAGCGAATTGAGGGCGTTTTTTCTTTTTAATCCTATCGATGACCCAGGAATGGCGTACTTTCCGCCCGGAAACATTTGTGTTCATTACTTATGCCGGTCATATCGAAGAAAAAACTGGTCTACCCGATCAAAGACCCGCTGCGCTCCTACCTCATCAAGTATGATCGTGAACTGACGCTACCTACCCGATACGAAGACTTGCTTCGCTACAACGGCGCTGTAACGCTGTATGACAAACGGGGCGCGGATACACTCTGGGAAACGGTTTTTTATTCAGCAGCCGAAGCGGAGGAAATGCAGCTTTCCCTGAAGGCCATGTACGCCCATCTGAAAGCCAACGGCGATCTGTCAATTACCAATCACCTGACCATCGACCGCGTAGACATGTGTACCTACGGGAACACAAAACCCTTTCGGGTACGTATTCGGAACCTCGTCAACGATAACTTCGATTATTTCTACATCAAGCGGGGCGATGCATCGCGAATCTATGGGCTGGAACTGGAGCATCTTTTATCGCCAAACCGAATCGGCTACCTGACCTGTCAGCAAACGCTGGTCGAGGAACATATTGCCGGGATTCCGGGTGATATGTTCTTCAACGGTCAGTTGAACGACCCCGCCTTAAACCCCATTCGGCTGTGTAAGGAATTTATCAAATTCAATGAGCGCTGTTTTGTGCGGCTGCTCGGGGACATGCATTCCAGTAATTTTGTGGTCGACGTGACCCCGGACTTCGATGAGACCTACTACCGGATTCGGGCCATCGACTTCGACCAGCAATCGTATGAAGGGCGCAAATCCGTTTACATGCCCCAGTACTACAAACAGAACCAGGCGATCATCCAATTGGGTATCCAGTTTATGACTCCCGAGAGTGTCCGGCAGTACCAGATTGAGGAACGGGCCCTGATTGCCAGCCGAATTCGGGCCGAGACCATTCGCCTTCAGGATCTGATGCAGTTTATGCGGCATGACGAGATTTCGCTGCCGATCCACGTCAAAACGCTGGGTCAGGCCCTCGCCCGCCATTACCACGATTCCAATTTTCTGACCTGCCAGACGATGGGTGATCTGGTCTGGAAAAGTCTGGAGCTGGTTGCCGTTCACCAAGCTGATTGATGAACGGCAACCAGCTCCAGACGTGTTGAGTCAACGTTTTCGTACCAGACTCCTTACCGGGTATACAGATCGCCTTTGGCAATTGTCGATTCGTATTCACCACTGATGGTTTCCAGGAATTTTCCGGTTACCCAGCCAATGCCCGAGTTGCGGATAAACACAAATCGTTTGGGCTGTGAACCTGTATTATACGCCTTCATAATGGCTTCGAGCCACAAAGCACCCGCAATCAGCTGTTTTTCATTCAGTTGGCTTTGCAACGTCCGTATATCGTTTTCGGCCATAGCCCGTACCGACGTATTGGCAACCGACCCTAAGTCAGGCTGGGTCAGGCTTTTGTAATCGGTCAATACTTGCCGCTTAAACTGCTCCACATCCTGCTCCGTGATCGGAACGGCGGTTGTACCAGCTCGCTCGGGGTGCAGGTACGTCACCAGCGCCAGCGCAATTTCGCCCCCAACACCGACCGTCCGACGTTGCTGTAAACCCGAATTGTTCTGTTTGAAACGGGGCGCAAAGGCGGAATCGACAATGGCGTTGACGACTCGCTGCGCTTCCCGTTTATAAGCCTCCATGCCCAGCGAACGTTTGCTGTCGATCTGGCTGACCAGCGTATTGACACCTACCGGCAGGCTAATCGCGTGAAAGTCTTTATCGACCTGGTTAATATCCATCAGGCTGGCATTTTTTTCGAAATAACCACCCATGGTCGTGCTGCTGCCCAGATTCAGCGCAGAAGTCGTCGGCCATACTTTCCGGGGGATGGCACCGATGGTAAACAACTGGGCTTCGCGGGCGGGGGTCAGTGTCGTATCGATCTGCAAGGTGTTGTCAGGCAGCACGCGCGCTAACTGTCTGTAGAGCGAACGCTTACTCTCCGGCGAGCGGGCAAGCCCATCATTTACATCGCTGTTGAGCACAATGAAGATACGTTCATTCGGAATATTATACTTGCGAATTGAATCCAGGCCAATCCGTAGCGCATCCTGACCACCCGCGAACGATTTTGACGCATCGGCAACCAGCACATCGTTCGGTATATCGAAGGTGGATTTAATGTCTTTTTCGTAAAAATCGCTCTCGTACTTCGTTTTAAAGATCGCGACTTTCACGCCCGTAGCACTAAACTGAATACCAGCATAGACGTTTTTGCTCGAAATATCCCGAATTATTTCGTTAACAGCCCAGCCGCTGGCTACATACTTCAGCTTGGCGTACTGGCTCCGCGCCCGCTCCAGGTAGCGTATGGCGGTTGTCGTGTCTTTGATGTCCTTGTACGACAGGCCCAGGAATTCGTTGGCAATCGCTTCCCAATACAGGTTTTTCGACTGAACGGCTGGCATGGCCCGCAGAAGCAGATTGATTGACTCCTGCGATTTATCGACTTCACGAAGCGTGCTGGCCAGTTTGATATAATGAATAGCCTGCGTCAAGTTCCGTGCATTCTGCGCAATAGCCGTTGATGCCACGAAGCCTATGAATACGAATAAAAAGAGTTTGGTTTTCATACGTTGGTCTTGTTTAAATAGGGCGCTAAAAAGGTACACCAACGCGTAACTTTCCCGAATAAATAGCGTTAGAGGGTCATTTTGTATACTTACCCATCTAAGGTCTGTTAATCAGTCAGTTAATACATTGATAACCTGCCAAACATACGCACCAGGCGATGACAATGGATTGCCGCAGGCACAAAAAAATAGCAAAAACCACAGAAGTCCGCTGCGTGGCGTAGCGGCAGTTCTGCTGACCGCCTGCATGCAGCCCCAACCTGATCACTTCGTTATGGGCTGCCTTTATCGACCGCAGATACCTTTAAAATCACAGTACTGACACACGTCAAGCTGGTCTGTTTTGCGGAATGGCTCGTTGGGATCGAGCATTGTCTGCACCATTTGCCGGAGCAAATCTTCGGAATCGGTAATAAACTGCGCCGGGCTGTCGTCCGTTCCGAACGTAACCGGGTTGGATTTGAAGCCTCCGGCCAAATCCCGGAAGGAATAAAAACCCGCTTCGACGGGCAGATTGGCCGCCGGGTAAATATTTCGCTTGGCCCTGTCTCGGGGTAAGCCGCCGTGTTCGCTAATGTTTTTGAGCGCCAGGTATCGATACAGCCACAGCTGCCTCATTTTATCTTCCCGGCCATCGTTCAGGAGCTTTTCGGCCAGATCTTTGGGCGCTTTATCGGGCAGATCGACCTTACCCGTTTTGTAATCGACAATGCGAATCAAATCGCCGTAGCGTTCGATCCGGTCAATTTTACCGGCAATGCGTACCCGAATCGTTTCGCCATCGGCGAGGGGTACGGACAGGTAGGTTTCCAGCGTTTGCTCGGTGCCGATAACGGTCAAGCCCACCTGTTCGCTTTGCTGCCGGTAAAAATCGAGCATAAGTTTTTTCGCCAGATCATAGAGCAGCAGGTTCATTCCCGACTCAATGACGCGGCCTTTCATCGATACGGCAAACTCTTCTTCCAGCAGTTGCCGGACAATGGACTCATCAATGGGCACATCCTTCATCCGGTACTCTACGTCCAGTCGTTCGAGCACTTTATGCAGCCAGCTACCAAATTCAGCGGCTCCCATCTTTTCCTCGATTTCTTCCTCTTCGCTGATATTCACGATGCGACTAAAGTAAAACCGCATCGAACACGTAACGAACTGGTTCAGATAAGACGGATATAAACCTTTCGTTTTCAGCAACTTGATCAGATCAGCGCGCACGCTTTCCGTTTTTGGAACGCTCAAATTGGCGGTATCGGCCAGCTGGTTAAGGCCCGTTCGTCCGAAGCGCACCGTTGGGTGACTGATGCGAATGAGGCCGTTGGAACGGGGTACCAGTTCATGCTCAATCTGCCGGATAAACCGACTGGCTTCGCCCTTGCTGTTGCCATAGGCATCCGTGGAGGTGGTGTGCAGCAGCACAATGTCGCTCGCCCGCTGAAGCAATCGGTAAAAGTGATAGGCCATGACGGCCTCCTGATCGCGGTACGTCGGCAGGCCGAGTTCGCTGGCAATATCGAACGGGATGAGCGAGTTTTGTTTGCGCGACTGGGGTAATATGCCTTCGTTGACAGACAAAACAATAACGCGGTCGAAGTCAAGTGCTCTGGTTTCAAGCATACCCATGATCTGCAACTGGCTCTTGCCTTCGCTCGTGAACGGAATGCTCGTTTGGCGGATCAGTTCATAGAGAAACTGCTTGAAACTGCGCACCGTAACGGCGGTTTCGGCGTTTGCCGATTCAGCTTGCCGTTCCAGCGTCGCTTCCAGTTGCTTGAGCAGCGTAAAGAAGAGGTACAAATATTCGATCTCGATGGCATCCTGACTGGCCCGGTACACATCGCGCAACAGTTCGATCAGGTCGTAGAGACAACGAACGGCTTTCATGGGGTCCTCATTGGGCCAACGCGCAAAAAGAACCTGAATCAGCGGATCGTGCTGCCCCAGTTCGCGCATTTCCGTTTCGGTCAGGTATACGCGCTGTTCCTTGACGATCGTTTTGGCAATCCACTGGAACAACGGTTCCGGCGGCAGTACCTCTCCCGTTTCCAGCACAGCGCCCGGCCATTGAAGCGCCCGAATCCGCTCATATTGCTTCATGAACGGATGATTCAACACTTTTACGACGTGGCGGTGGTGGTATTTGGGGATACGCAGGTTGCGACCATCTTTCGTGCGAAACTCATGGACGGTGCGCTGCATTTCAAACAACGTATCGACCAGCGTGAACAACAGCGAACTGCGCAATGACAAACCCATCGTCACGTTCAGGTCCGTGACGCTCTCATCGAGGGCATAGAGCACGGGCATGAGCAACGTCTCATCGGCTAGTACGATAGCCGTCTTTTTCACGTCACTGGGCCCCTGATTCGAGAAGTGCGCTGTAACTGACGCATTTCGTTCTTCACTGCGCCAGTCACTATACAATTTTCCGGCTACCTTTGCCTGCATACTGGCATTCGGTACGCCCACTACCCGAATATTCTTCTCGGTTCCGAGCATGTTATTGGATAACTGATTCAAGTCTTCGCGATTCTGTTTCGAGAAAAACCAGCCATTGTCGCGGTATCGACGCAGGAATTCGCCGGCTTCCTGCCCCCAGTCGCGGATATAATACTGATCGGCATCCCACATCAGCTCGGCTTTATTTCCCTCGACCAACACCCGAATAATATGCTCTTCGGCGCGGCTCAGGGCATTGAACCCCACAAAATAGACGCGCTCATAAGTCAGGTTGTTTCGGATTAATTCTTCAACATTTTCGGCCAGCAGTCGGTACGCCATGCCCCGGTACGCCAGCCCCTGATCAGTGAGTCGTTTATGCAGCGTGTGATAGGCAACCTGCAGGTTCTCAAAGAGTTTGAAATACCGCGACGTGCCGGGGGTCTCCAGGATTGGCTTCGCCGTCGAGGGCATGGTTACCTGCCAGCGTTCAAGCGTTTTGGCCGCCGTCAGGTAACTGAACAACTCGTGTGGGCTAACCAGGTATTGATCGATCCGGTCGAAATCAGACAGCAGCACCGATGCCCAGCCAATAAACTGTTCAAATTCAACCAGCGGGTCGATTTCCCGAAAAACGTCGTAGAGTTCAAACAGCAAACTAACCGAATCAACCAGCTGGACGCCAGCGGCCTGGGTGATAAAATCATCGACCGCTAACGCATGAGGAGCCAGAAAGGGCCGGTCGGAGAGCGCAGCCAGTTCATCCAGAAAAACGGACACGGCCCGGCGTGTTGGTAAAATCACCCATACATCACTAAGACTAGGACCATGGGTGTCAAAAATTCGTTGAGCAGTTTGCTGAAGAAATGTCAAAAGTTGTTGTTCATTAGTCGCTCGGTAAAGATACGACTTGTCGGGCAGTGCCCGGCTTATAAGATTGCGTCCAGCCAACTATTTTCAATGAATCCGGTCGCCACGCACCGCCAGCTTAGCCACAATATCGGCTTCGACGGCCAGAAACTCTTTCCAGCGTTCCCGTACGCGCGTTGCGGGCAGGTACAGTTCGGCCAGTTCAATGAAACAGCGGTAATGACCGGCTTCGGAGATCATCAGCTCGTGGTAGAATTTCCGTAGACTTTCGTCGGCGATGTGTTCCGACAGAAGTTTGAAGCGTTCACAGCTGCGGGCTTCGATCAGGGCATTCATCAGCAAGCTATCCATCAACTGCTCCTTCTGGTCCCCAATCGAGCGACGCAGGCGGGACCGTAACTGATTGACGTATTCATCCTTACGCTGGCGTCCGAGCGGAATGTTCCGTTTACGCAGTTCTTTCAATACCCGGTGAAAATGCCCCCACTCTTCGGCAACGATGGGGGTCAGCGCATCAACTAACGCTTCTTTATCGGGGTAGATAACGATCAGCGATATGCACGACGACGCGGCTTTCTGCTCACAATAGGCGTGATCGACCAGAATGTCAGCGATGTTCATTTCAGCAATGTTAACCCAGCGCGGATCGGTGGGTAGCTCAAGACCCAAGGTTGTAAGCGACATAGCCAGTGACTCAATAAATCAATACGGGCAAAGATACGCACGTAAGAAATGACTACGGCTCCGCTTCGGAATCCCTGCGCTACTTCCAGTGTTATATAGTTGTTGATCGACGTTCGTATGTACTGGAAAAACACATTGATAATACTGAGTTTGCTGGTAAGCGGCAATCTGCTCTTTGTCGCCTGCAACCAAACTCCAACTACCGCAGCGGCTGAAGCGACCAACCCGGTTGACACGCGGCTAGCAACCCTCCCTGTCCTGCGCCCCGGTGAAGCGGTAGCGACTTTTGGGGGCGGCTGTTTCTGGGCTACCGAAGAAGAGATGAAGTTGTTAAAGGGCGTTCGGCAGGTCGTTTCAGGTTATGCCGGTGGTGATCTTGACTACCCGACCTATGAGCAGGTGGGCACCGACCAGACCGGCCACGCGGAATCGGTGCAGGTTTATTACGACCCAACCGTCATTTCGTACGATGTATTGGTCGATGCTTTTTTTGCGGGCCACGACGCCACCGAGTTAAACAGGCAGGGACCGGATCGGGGAAAGCACTATCGCTCGGTTGCCTTTTACCGAACGCCAACGGAAAAGGCCCGGATCGAGGCCGCCATCCGGCGCGAATCGGTCCATCATAAAGCTCCGATAGTCACGCAGGTAGTGCCGTTCACCGCCTTTTATCCGGCGGAGAGGTATCATCAGGGCTATTATCGCCAGCATCCCTACAGTCTCTACATTCATCTTGTCTCGGAACCAAAGGTTGACAAGTTCCGGGAACGAATGGACGGCCGGCTAAACGAACAGTAACCTGTGGTTTGCAGTTGATGTGTACAGTAAAGGCAAACCACACCCCTGAAACCCGCCAGACTGCCGGCCCGTTACCTATCGACTAACATTCGGCCCGTCTAGGAACATTTTGTCAGGCCCCGCAACCGTTCGGCCAAATCTCATATTGCGCGATTGACCCGAACCTCGTAACATTGCTCAGTAATTCATCGAACGGGTCCTCCCACGGTCGGGCGCTCCCGCAATGACAGACACACTATGCCAGAACCTGATAAATCGATTGGTCAAAAAATTTTGAACTTCTTCGTGAAAGCCGAAGAACCAGGCGTTGCGGCAGGGTCGCCCCCTGTCCAAACAGCCACAACGCCCCGTCCGGCAGCTGCGGCCCAAACTCCGGTATCAACACCCCCTACCCCTGCGGCTTCGTCGGCAGTAACGGGGGCGGTAGACCCGAAGTTTGCCGAACACCTGGCCAACGTGCTGGCACAGAACAATCCGCCGGGCCCCGATTACTTCGAGTTTCGCGAAACACTGCGGAGCCTGGCTAATCTGGGCTTATCCGAAGACAAACAGTTTCAGGCGGCCTGGGCAAGTTTCAAAGCGCTCGGTGGCAGCAACGATGTAGGCACGCTGACGAAAACGGCCAATCAGTACATCGGTGCCCTGAACAACGACCGCGATGCCTTCGGGAAAAGCGTCGATGCGGCCCTGGCCGATCGGGTCGGTGGATTGCAGAATGAGCAGAAACGACTTCAAACGGAAAACGATGCGCTGGCCAAGCAGTTGGTCGAGATTCAGCAGAAGATCGATGCCAACGCGGACCGGCTGACGGCAATTGGTGGCGACATCAATGAGCAAAGCGCGAAAATCACGCAGAATCGCCAGAGTTACGAAACGACGTTCGCTCACTTTATGGAACAGATCAAACGTGATCTTGCCAAAATAACCCAGTATTTGACGTAACAAGTTTGCAGCGTACCCTTCGCCTTGGACAGCAAATGTCTCAAAGACGATCCAAAAACGGTAAATTCAAACCATAAACCAACCAATGGCTACTCCTGATTTTTCTCAACTTGGTGGTTCGACAGACGTGGAAAAGCGTTCGTTCTGGAGCCGACCCGAAGGTATTCTGGGCATGATCGCACTGGCCGGTGTAGCCGGACTGGGCCTTGTTTATTTTAACCGAATCGTTGAATTCCTGATCCGCGCTACTTCCAATATTCTTGAACTGGGCTTGCTGCTCGGTGCACTGGGCGTTCTCATTTTTCTGTTCACCAGTCGCGACGTACGGACGGCGGTATTCTTCCTGTTCAAGTCGCTGATGCGCAGCATTACGGGAACAGTGATTCAGTTGAATCCCATCGCGATCATGAAAATCTACATTCAGGATCTGAAAGAGAAGCGGGAAAAGATGCAGGGGCAAATCAATATCCTGGCCGGCCAGTTGGTTAAACTGAACAAAAAGATCAGCGAAAACAACGAATCGATCAAGCAGAAGTTCGCGGAAGCCAACAAGGCAAACTCCCTGAGCGACAAGCCCGGTATGCGCGAAACGGCTCAGCTGGCAACCATCGAAGGCGCTGGTCTGCAAGAGATGAACGAGAAGTTGCTGCCGCTTCAACGGAATATGAAAAACGTGCTGGCGTTCATGGAAAAAGTGAACCAGAGCGCTGATTACATCATCAAGGAAACGGAGATCAAAGTTCGGCTCAAAGAAACGGAATACCAGATCGTTAAAGATAGCTCCAACGCACTCAAGACCGCCGTTAGTATCTTCAAAGGGGACCCCGACAAGAAGTTTTACTTCGATCAGTCGATGGAATACATTCAGGACGATATGAGCATGAAGCTCGGCGAAATGAAACGGGCCATGGATCTGTCGATGGACTTTATCAATGGCGTAGATATCCAGAACGGTATCCTGTCCGACAAAGGGGAAGCTCTGCTGGACGCTTACAATAAGGGCGAGTTCAAGATGGTTCAGCTTGACGCCCCCGCGCAACCCGTCATCACGGGGCCCAATCCCCAGAAAGACGCTGGTTACAAGAATTTGCTCGATTAATTTCCTTGAGCGACTGAGCGAAATAGTAATGGAGTGAACCTCATTCAACTGCATTTAGGTACTCAGTCGCTCAATCACTCCTTCACTTTTCCCCCTGCTAAACACTATGCAACGTTTAACCGTAGCCGGTCGGCTGCTCATCACGGCCCTGATTCTGGCCGCCATCTTCTTCGGATTCCGCTATTTTGGCGGTGCTGATGCCCTGCGCAAAATTGCGCCGAAACAATCGGAAGAGTCCGCTACCCTACCCAAGTCAGACGATCAGGCCTCATCAGCCTCAACGGAGGAATCAAGCGCATCATCGGATAATTCGTCGTCTGGCGCATCGGATGAAGCAACTAGTTCGGGCACTCGCCGGTCATTCACCTACACACCCCCTGCACCGACGAACGGTAAGCTCAAAGGTGTTGTCGAGCTAGGGGCCAGTGGCTTCAACTCATTCATTATCCGGGTTGATGACCAGAAAAACTGGAAGCTCGAAAAAGCCGAATTTGGCAATAGTCTGGTTATCGAGAATATGGCTTCGGACGATGATATCCGGTCGGGTTTGAAGAGCTACATCGGCAAAATGCTCGATTTCGGTGTCAGTGGCCGCGACATTCATTTCGTTGTCAGTTCGGGCGCGGTGAAGGCCGAAGGCACGCAGAAGATTATCAAAGCGTTGAAATCGCTGAACTACTTTGTCAATACGGTAACGCCGGAGCAGGAAGGGTCGCTGGGTCTGAAATCAGTCCTACCTGCCGATTACGCCAGCAATTCATTCGTGGTCGATATTGGTTCGGGGAACACCAAGATTTCCTGGAAAAATGGCAGTGCCACGAAAGCCATCGAAACCTACGGAGCCAAGTATTTCCAGAACGGAACTAGCGATGAAGTCGTTGCTTCGGAAGTGAGTGCCAAAGCCAAGCAAGTTCCGGAAGATCACCGGAAAACGTGCTTCATCATTGGTGGCGTACCGTTTGAGCTGGCCAAAGCCGTTCGAAACGGGAAAGAGCGGTACACGGTGCTGGACGCGCCGTCGGCTTATAAACTCGACAACGCTAAGTCGAAAGCAGGGCTGAACATCTACAAAGCCGTTGCCGATGCTACTGGCTGTGATCAGTTCGTTTTCGACTGGGATGCTAACTTCACCATCGGTTTCCTGCTGAACCTGTAAACCTAACTTAGTAACGGGTTCTCGGACCTGATATTACAGCAACAAATAGCCCGATCTCAAGCTGAGATCGGGCTATTTTCGTTTCCGGTTCGTCAGCCAACAACGCGGTTGTAACGTCGTAGCGCGGACGGTCGGCCGTTGCCGTGGAAACCTGCGATAGCTGACTAGGACTGGCTAAAATCGCGGGTTTCCACGGCAACGGCCGACCGTCCGCGCTACGACCATAAAATTCCTTACTTTTTGGTTGTGTACGTTGCTTTATGCTCCCAGTTGCCTTTTTCCGGCTGAGGGCGTATTAGGTGTACATCGAGCAGGGCGTATGGGCGGGCGAGGTATTCGCGAATGAGCGTGCGCAGTGAATAACCGTCGGGAACATCCTGGGCGGCAAAAGCGATCGCTTCCATGCCTTCATGGTTCCCGATGTAGAGCGCACGCGCGTTGTGGAAATTTTGCGAAATAATTGTGATCTTCTCCTGATTGAAGACGTCTTTGCAGCGTACTACGGAATCGAACGTCCGATAGCCAGCGTAATCAAGGGTCATCACGGATGCCGGAACGCCCAGCTTGACCAGTGCCCGCTGCATGTCGACCGGCTCGTTGTAGTACTCCGAATCGTTATTGCCGCTCAGGATCAGGTATTTGACTTTTCCTTCTTTCCACAAGCGGGCCGTAGCCTCCATCCGATAGCGAAAGAACAGGTTCTCCTTACCAGACCGCACAAACTTACTCGTGCCCAGTACAAGGCCGATATCATTAGCAGGGAGTTCCCGAACGTCAAAATAGATCTGATTCTGTGTATTATGAACAACCCACCAATTGCTGATCAGCACAACCATGGCACCACTGAAGCTAACCGCAATGGCAAACTTAATGGTCCATTTGACCACGCGAATACCAACCGCTTCGCGGGGCGTATCGTCACTGTAGTCGGTGGCCAACGTCGTATTCATTCTACAGATGAAAATGTGGATTCTCGATCAATCCGACAACATTACCAAATGGATCATTTACCGTTGCGGTTTTGATGCCGTCACCCACATCCTGTATGTCGGTATGCAGTACCGCTCCTAAGTTAATCAGTCGATGCAGCACTTCATGAATCGCAGCGACACCCCAGTACGTGATCGTGCTTCCTTCCGCTACGACCGCGTTCGGATCAAGACCCAATTCGTATCCGCCCACATTGAACCCAACGTAAAACGGCTCATCAAAATAGGGCTCGCTCGCCAGCGCCTTTGTATACCACGCCTTTGTCGCGGCAAGGTCCGGCGCTGCGTAGATGACCGTACGTAATCCTAAAAAGGGCTTTTCTTCCATACTGTTCGCAAACCCTACAGGCTCGATCCAGACCTGTAGGGTTCGGTTAGTCTATGAAAACAATCCTAATTGCATTGACTCTTTTTCGTCCGATTCCGTTGCATCGGCAGCGTCCGGTTCTACGATCGAAGCCGTTAACAGGTTCGGTTGGGCGGGCGCGACAACAACTTTGGGTTCCAGAAGTTTCACCTCTTTAACCTTCGCGAACGGCAGTTTATTCCCCAACGCTTTCCAGCCCCGTACTTCAATGAAACCCTCCGGTTCGAGCACCATTTTCTCGAGCGGGCCCCGCTCCTTCACCTGGTGAATGATTTCAATGCGTGGATAACGGTCGGCGGTTATGGCTAAGTTTTTAGACCCTTTCACTTCACCGATGAAACTAAATTTCTTATCGATCGACGTGGTTTCAACCTTGAACCGTTTCACGTACCATGCTTTCTGATTCGCTTCGTAATAAATGGCCGAAAGCACCAGTTCCGGGTCAAATTTCGTCAGTATGGCTAATTCATTCGGCTCGTACCGATTGGTAAGATCGAAGGTGGTTAACTCATACTGCCCGTCTTTATAAACGACCAGAATACTATCTTTCGCATTAAAATTGCCCAGAGGCCGTCCGCGTTCGTCGCGGTTCAGCCGGCCTAGGTGATCATCGTACCAGATGTCTACGCCACCCAGCGTTGATACGCCACCCGACTTCTGTGTAATTTTTCGCACCGGGTATTTCGTCAGAATGTTACCCTGCGCCCCCCGGTTTTTGATGCCAACCGACGCAAAATCAAAGTCGAACTGCTTGATTTTAGCCGACGACTGCGCCGTCAGGTTGATGGTGATAACCTCCGCTTCCCCATTATCGTTGGCACTGAAATAAGTCAACTTCGATTTTGGATTTCCCATCGTCAGGTCATATTCGCGATCCCGCGTGACGCCCGTAACGGGAAAACGTTTCGCCATCGAAATCCCCGAATTTCCATCCAGATAAACGAGGTTATAAATCTTGCGTTCGTCGTTCTTCTTAAATACCGAAACGTACACAATATCCTTGCCAACGAATATCTTTTCCTGCACTTTAACCACCATGCACTTTGCATCGCGCCGGAAAATGATCACATCGTCGATGTCGGAGCAATCACTGACGTATTCGTCCTTCTTCAACCCATAGCCGACAAAACCACCTTCCCGGTCTACATACAGCTTCTGGTTAGCTGCCGCTACGACGCTGGCTGCAATGGTATTGAACGCCCGTATTTCGGTCTTGCGCTCCCGGCCTTTGCCGTATTTCTTTTGCAGATCCTTGTAATACGCAATCGCATAACGGGTGATATTGGCCAGATGATCGTCGGTTTCAGCCAGTTCCTGCTCCAGTCGGCGCATCAGTTCGTCCGCCTTAAACCCATCATATTTGGAGATGCGTTTAATCTTGATTTCAGTTAGGCGAATCAGATCGTCTTCGTTGATCTCTCGGTAAAACTGCTTTTTAAACGGCTTAAGCGCTTTGTCGATCGTTGCCAGCACGGCCTCGAACGTTTCGCACTCCTCGATCTTCCGATAGATCCGGTTTTCGATGAAAATCTTCTCCAGCGAGCTATACAGCAACCGCTCCATTAACTCACTACGCCGGATTTCCAGTTCGCGTTGCAACAGCTGCACCGTTTGGTGGGTGTTGACGCGCAGAATGTCCGTTACGCTGACGAAATGGGGCTTGTCACCGATGATAACGCAGGCATTGGGCGAGATCGACACCTCACAATCCGTGAAGGCGTAGAGGGCATCAATGGTCACGTCGGGCGATACGCCGGGCTGAAGGTGTACCAGAATTTCGACGTCTTTGGCGGTGTTATCGACCACCGCAGCCACGTTGCGACTGGGGGCTTTGATCCGGATTTTACCTACTTCAGCGGCTTTGACGATCGATTCGATCAGTTGCGGTGTCGTCACGCCAAAGGGAACGTCCCGGATCGCCAGGGTTTTCTTATCGACCTCTTCAATCTTGGCCCGAACCCGAACCTTACCGCCCCGATGCCCGTCGTTGTAGTTGCTGACATCGATATGACCACCCGTCTGAAAATCGGGGAACAGCGAAACGGGTTTATCTTTCAGGATATTGATCGACGCATCGACCAGTTCGTTAAAGTTATGCGGCAGAATTTTGGTCGAGAGTCCAACGGCAATACCTTCAACACCCTGTGCAAGCAGCAACGGAAATTTTACGGGCAAGGTAACCGGCTCCCGCTTGCGACCATCGTACGACAGTTGCCATTCGGTCGTTTTGTCGTTGTAAACGGCATCTTGAGCAAACTTCGAGAGCCGCACTTCAATGTAACGCGGAGCAGCCGCACCATCGCCCGTACGTACGTCGCCCCAGCTGCCCTGTGTGTCGAAGAGCAGTTCTTTCTGACCGATGTTGACGAGTGCTTCACCGATCGAGGCATCACCGTGGGGGTGAAACTGCATCGTCTGGCCGATCACGTTCGCCACTTTATTGAACCGGCCATCGTCCATCTCTTTGAGGGCGTGCAGAATCCGGCGCTGAACGGGTTTCAGCCCATCTTCAACGGCGGGTACGGCCCGTTCGAGAATAACGTAGGATGCGTAATCAAGAAAATAATTTTCATACAGTCCCGACACGACGGTCTGGTCGTGCAGAACTTCACTGATGGTGTCAATCGGTTGTTCATCCGGTCCAATAGCGTCGGTTGGCACTGCGCCTTCAGCAGCCTGTTCTGCGTCGTTCGGTGACTGTTCGTCGTCTATCGGTTCCTGATTTTCTTCGTTCATCATGAATTGGTATAGGTACTATTGCACGGGATAAATAGGCGGGATTTGCCGAACGCCATGACCGCCGTTCGACTCCTTAAATATACTAAAAAAAGTTGAAGAATCGGCTTTTAAATGCTTAAAATCGGCTAAAACGACGAAGTCAACGATTCTTCTTTCCATCAATATCCCCGCTCTAATTCCACTCCGTTTTCCAGCGACTCACCCGCCTGGAACCGCTCGAAATTCCGCAGAAACTGCGTGACCTTTCCAGCTTCCTCGTCGGGTTGCCCGCCCCCCGTATGCTGGGTCAGCAGCACGTTCGGCAGTGTCCAGAGTGGGTTGTCAGCCGGCAGTGGTTCCGTGGCCGTTACGTCGAGAATGGCACCGCCTAACTTCCCGACCGTCAGTGCTTCGACCAGGGCTGGTTCGTCGGTTGTGCTGCCCCGGCCTACATTGGCATAGAGACTGCCGGGCTGCATGGCTGCGATCACATCTGCCGATACAAAACCGGTTGCGGTACCGGGCAGGCAATTAACCACAATGTCGGTTTGCGGCAATACAGCGTTCAGTTCTTCGGCGGAGTGCAGATCGGCCTGGGGATCGGTACGGGCCAGCATGTTGACGTCGCAGTCGAAGCCGGTCAGCATCTGACGTACAGCCTGCCCGATGGTACCGGTTCCCAGAATTACGACGCGTTTGTTCCGCAGTAGTCCCGTTCGGGTACGTATCGGTGCCCCAACCCACTCGGACTGGTTTTGCAGAGTGACCAGTTCCGGAATGCGCCGGTAAAAAGCCAGGATGCCCGCTACCATTGTTTCCGCGCAGGGCCAGGCAAAATAGTCACCCATATTGGCAACCAGCGTCTGTTGCTGCACGTTTTTATACCCGTCAAAGCCAGCCGAATCCAGCTGCCAGAACTTCAGATTCGGTAGTGGTTCGGTAAACCAGGCCGGTGGTGGATTTCCCAGCACAAGATCGGCGGACTGAAAAGCCGCTTGCTGCTGTTCGGACGGAAGGTCATGGCGAAAGACAATGGTAATGTCGGCGGGCAGTTGCTGCCGGAGCCTTGTTTTAAGCGTATCGTTGAGATCGGAGTTAACAAATAGTTGCATACTAAATTTACGAAATTCCGAACGATTTGGTTGCGTTCGATCAAGGAAAGCGACTTTTCGGTCAGCGTTTATCGATTTCTTGTTTTCCCACGGAGGCACAAAGGACATGGAGGTTTTCCACCGACGTTTACAAACTGATAACGCTGTGTTCTCTGTGCCTCTGTGGGAAAATTAAGTAAAACTACATACGGCCATGCCGCTACGCGAAACAGTACCACTCCATTATTTACCCCCCTTCAACTGCGCCAGAAGCCAGTTAGTCATCTTTTCTGTCTGCTCCGGATAGGTCCAGTGGCCTGTGTCCTTGTAGCTTGTATCCAGCTCTTTAGGGCCGGGAATTACGTTATAAGCGGCATACATGGATGTTGGCGGACAGACTTCATCGTTGAAGCCCCACGAATACCGACCGGGCACGTTCACGAGTCTGGCAAAATTGACCACGTCGTAGTAGCCCGTTGTTTTGATGCGATCCGGTTTGTTGTTATACGCCAGATCGTTGCCCGCAAACAGGTGCGGCCATCCGCCCGCACGACCGTTGAGATAACCGGTCACGTCGCTCAGCGCCGGGTAATAAGCCGTCAGCCACTTGATGCGCGGGTCGAGACCAGCCGTGACAATGGAGAGGGCGCCCCCCTGACTACCCCCCGTAACCGCCAGATTCTGGCCATCGTATTGGGGGAAACCAGCCAGAAAATCGACCGCACGCACGCAGCCCAGATAGACCCGTTTGTAATAATAACGGTCGCGGTCGTCGAGGTTTGCCGCCGGGTAGCCGTTAAGTGGGCCACGGGCCAGATTTTCGTATACCACCGGAGCCATCGTGACCGGCACGCCATGAATACCGACTTCGAGCGTGATGAACCCTTTTTCCGCTTCGGCAATCATGCCGTTGTATGGCCGGACACCCGCACCCGGCACGCGTAGAATAGCCGGATATTTACCTTCTTTTTTCGGCACGCATAGGATTCCGTAAAAGCGGGAGTTGTTGATATTCTGCAGATTCAGCTCGTAGACATTCGTTAGCTCCGTACAGCGGTCGGGCAGCAATGTCATGCGGGCATCGATGGGCACAGCCGCCAGATCAGCTTTTGCCTTGTCCCAGAACGCCTGAAAATCGGTGGGATTGGGCACCGTTGGTTTGATGGATTGTGGGTCAAACCCCGCCGTTGTCAGGCCCCGGTACTCCTTGCCATCCAGTTCAACGGTAGCGACACAACGCAGGAAACCCGCCGTTTTCATCGTGCCGGCATCCAGTGCCAGCGTACCGTCGCGCAAGGTTACCGTTTCCTTTTTGGTCGGCTCCATCTTTTCGGGGCCAATTTCATACCGAAGTTTTGCGTCTTTCAGCAGCACGTTGTTCCGGTAAACGGACACATTGACTTTGACCGGCTCACCGATTTTATAGACCCAGTCGGCATGGTTGGGGGTAACGAGCACCTTAACGAGACGCTCGACTGGCTGGGCAGCGAGATCAGTGATGTAGAAAAGCCAGAGAAGACCTAGTAATCGTTTCATGAATGAGGGCTAACCGTTTTCCGATAGAAGCTGATTCGGATTTTGGCCTACTCATCCCTGTTCGATAACATTCATGCTCCTCACTCTGTAGCGCGGACGGTCGGCCCATAACTACTTCTCAGGCGACCCGCGCAGGGGTCTGATAGCCACGCCGGACCATCTGGATATTGACGATGCAGCGGATAAGCAGTGTCAGCGGGAATACGACGTCGACGCCACCCGGCACGTTCGAGAGAACCATGCCGACGACGATCAACACCGCTACGATGCTAAAATAGGTTGTCCGGCGTCGGGCCGTAGCGTGGGCACTGGTAGCCCAGTAGATCAGGGGAAGATGGAGCGGCATCAGGTAAAACAGCGTCGGATTCCAGGCCGTAACACCATGATCGGTGCCCACCCACAACAGAAACAGGAACCAGCCAAAAAAACCAACGATACCAAATAGCCAGCGATCCACCCAGCGGTCTACCCGACCACTTTGGTAGCGACGTAGGGTAAATAAGGCAACCAGAATACCGAATAGCGTAAAGATGACATTCGGATCCAGAATGAAGGGTAGTTCGTGGGGGAACGTCTTTGCCGCCTTGAACAGCGTCTGATCGCGGGCCACCAGTGGAACAACCTGACCATTAGCCAGTTTCAGGGTAGCATCTCCCAGCTGGTCATGCACGTTTTCGGGCAGGTACATAGCGTGCCAGCCGTCGGTTTGTACATCGGAGGGATTACCGATCGCGAGGTTCATACCCACTTTGGCCCACGGTTTCTCGCCCAGATAATCGTTCATCCAGTCCCGGTACGACTTCCCGGTCATGCGCGACCGCGACGGAATCATCAGGCTGTCGCCACAGGCTTTGGCGATCACATCGCGGGGGCGGGTGGCGCAGTTGTCGTAGAAAAACTTGTACTGATAGGTTGCATTTTGCGGCAGCATGTTCGTTGTCAGCACGTCGAACAGGCGTTGCTTTTGACTCGGCGACAGGTTCAGTATCTGCTCCTGGATGGTGCGATTTTCAGCCTGATAGGCGTAGACCATCAGGTACATTTCATACGCGTCGATGTAATACGGGAGCGTTCCCCGCAGAAACTTCACGTAGAAGTTATTCTCCGAGAAACGAAATCCCCCCCACCCATAGGTTCGGTCGATATTGTGCATCGGGTCGTAGATCCGAATGGCGGTATGTCCGAACACCGAATACAATTCCTCACCCGGCCCGAAGGTCAGCAGACTCACCTGCGACGAGGGCGAAAACGGCTGGGCAACGGACGATTGAGGACTTATGAAGGCGACGTAAAAAAACAGCAGAAAACTGCCGATTACTCGTTTGGCGATCCGGTTACTCGTCATCATCTTCGTTCGCTTCGTTGTCATCCGCGTCATGGTCATACACTCGTTTGGCTTTCCCTTTGGCCGGTTCTTTTCCCTGAACGCAGACCACCAGTTCCCCTTTTATCGTTTTTTGGGCAAAATACGCAATTAGTTCGGACAACGACCCGCGCGGATTTTCTTCAAACAGCTTGGTCAACTCCCGCGACACGCTGGCCGGGCGGTCCGGGCCGAACACATCCGCGAACTGTTGCAGCGTTTTCAGCAACCGGTGGGGCGACTCGTAAAATACCATTGTCCGCTCTTCCCCGGCCAGTTCGGAAAGGCGCGTCTGCCGTCCTTTTTTATGCGGTAAGAATCCTTCGAACGTAAAGCGGTCGTTAGGCAACCCCGAGTTCACCAGCGCCGGAACGAAAGCAGTGGGACCGGGCAGACACTCGACCGGAATGTCGTGCTTAATGCATTCGCGGACCAGCAGAAACCCAGGATCGGAAATACCGGGTGTTCCCGCATCCGACACCAGCGCCAGTGTTTTCCCTTCTTTCAGTTGACTCACCAGCCGCTGCACGGTCTGGTGTTCGTTGAAAATATGGTAGCTGTGGAGCGGCTTACTGATATTTAGGTGACGGAGCAACACGCCCGATGTGCGCGTATCTTCGGCCAGAATAGCATCGACGCTTTGCAAAACCTTGATGGCCCGCAGCGTAATGTCGTCGAGGTTGCCGATTGGCGTCGGCACGAGGTACAATTTCATGCCGCAAGTTAGCGCCCGTCACCTATTCCATCACAAAAACTTCGGGAAGCCGGATAGATTACGGCCAAATTAGCCTTATAAACGACACCGGGTCACCCGAATTCGCGAACTGATCTTTTCCCCAGACCTATCCATGAAGTATCTTCTTCTTTCCTTACTGACCGCAACGACCGTCTTTGCGCAAACGCCACGAAAACCTTTGTACAGCAATAGCCGGGCTCCGCTGGCTCTTCAGAAATACGTAGAACTGCCGCTTGGTGCCATAAAACCCGATGGCTGGATTCGTCACCAACTGGAGGTAATGCGCGATGGCGCGACGGGGCATCTGGACGAATACTATCCGAAGATCAGGGACGATAACGGCTGGCTGGGTGGTAAAGGCGATGGCTGGGAGGAAACACCCTATTGGCTCGATGGAGCGGTTCCGCTGGCGTACCTGCTAGACGATAAGACGCTGAAAGACAAGGTTCAGAAATACATAAACTGGAGTCTTGACCATCAACGACCGAATGGTTTTTTTGGCGCGTACACAAAAGCCGAACTGGCAAACGGCGGCAAGATGAAAGACTGCGCCGATGGTGAAGACTGGTGGCCCCGCATGGTAATGCTGAAGGTATTGCAGCAGTATTATTCGGCGACCCGTGATGCCCGCGTCATTCCGTTTATGACCCGCTACTTTACGTATCAGCACGAAAGTCTCAAGACCTGTCCGCTCAACAAGTGGTCGGAGTGGGCCGAATCGCGCGGGGGCGATAACATCATGGCGGTGTACTGGCTTTACAACCAGACGGGCGACAAATTCCTGCTCGATCTGGCCGACACCCTGTACAAACAGACGACCAACTGGACCGATCTGCTCGGTGGCCGCAACTGGGCAATCGGCGCAGCTGTGAACCAGACCAACCAGCGCTGGATGGACCGCCACGCGGTTAACGTGGGCATGGGCCTGAAACTCCCCGCCGAATATTACCGGGGCAAAAAAGAGGCAACGTACCTCACCGCCGTAAAAACCGGCTTCAACGATCTGATGACGCTCCACGGTTTACCGCACGGCATGTTTTCGGGCGATGAGGACCTGCACGGCAACGAACCCACGCAGGGCGTCGAACTGTGCGCCATCGTTGAAACCATGTTCTCGCTGGAAGAAATCATCGGCGTCACGGGCGACCCGTGGTACATGGACGTCCTCGAACGCATGACATTCAACGCATTACCGACCCAAACCACCGACGATTACCATTCCCGGCAGTATTTTCAGATTGCCAATCAGGTACAGATTTCACGGGGTGTGTATGATTTTTCGCTGCCGTTCGACCGGGGGATGACCAATGTGTTTGGGCCGTATGCGGGGTACACCTGCTGCACCGCCAACATGCACCAGGGCTGGACGAAGTACGTATCGCATCTTTGGTACGCATCCGGTAACGGGCTGGCTGCACTGGAATACGCGCCGAACACAGTAACGGCCAACGTCGCCGATGGCACGACCGTAACCATTCAGGAATCGACCAGCTACCCGTTTGACGATCAGATCAATTTTACAATCAGCCTTCCCAAACCCACCACATTCCCGCTTGCGTTACGGATACCGGGCTGGTGTACCGAAGCAACCATCCTCCTAAACGGTGCCAAACTTCGTTCGGACAAAGGCGGGCAGGTGGTTAGCCTGAACCGGGCCTGGAAAGACGGTGATAAAGTAACGCTTCAACTACCGATGCAGGTCAGGACCTCCAACTGGGCCAAGAACTCACGCACCATCGAGCGGGGGCCCTTGGTGTATGCCCTGAAAGTGGAGTCCGACATCACTGAAAAGTCGATCAAAGAAGAGGGTAATTACTACGAGTATCAGCCAAAATCATCGGGGCAAGGCGGGCAATGGAATTACGGGCTACCCAAGGCTCTGGTCACCGATCCGGTGAAGAACACAACCGTAAGCCTGAAACCCATCTCCGCTAATTTTGTCTGGAACGAAGCCAATGCGCCCATTGAAATCAAAACCACCGGGCGGCAGATTCCGAGCTGGAAAATCGTGGAGGGAGTAGCCCGGCAACCCGTTACGCCACGCGATGGTGTTTATAAGGGCGAAGTCAGTGACAAGCCCGAAACAATCACGCTCATTCCCTACGGCTGTACCAAGCTGCGCATTGTCGCGTTTCCGGTGGTCCCTTAGCGCGGTTGTACTATTGTGGTGCGTCCCTCCCATTTGTACAACCAGCCAGACAGCCAATGCATCAACGTGGTTGTGCCGAGGTAAGCATACATCAGAAAAAGTAATTTGAAAAAGCCCCGCCGAAAGGTGAACGCAATGTTGGCCCCATCGACGTGCAGAATCATGAAGCCGAACAGAACATAAATACCGACAAGCCAGCCCAGGAACATCAACCCGCGTTTATCCCGGAAAACAAGGAGATTCAGACTGGTCACAACCAGAAAGACCGGAACGGCATAATGCCAGTAGTCAGCGTTGAAAACGACCTGCTTATTCATACCGGCAAAGACAGCCATGAGTGTAGTCCAGTAGCCGTCTGACAGCCCATGAAATACGCCGAGCCTGGCATGAGGTGGCAAGGGGACGTACCCACGTAGGAAACCGTAATTCCAGAACAGGACCGGTATCAGGCAAACTAATGAATAACCAGATGCCAGCATAAATCCCTTCACTAGCGTTCTGCCGGTTTTTCTGGCTCGTATGTCGTATCTTGGAAATCGGTCATCAGGGTCAACGTGTTTAGAGTTACCGGTTCGATTTATCCGTATGCCGTATCTCCAAGATACGGCATACGGATAAATCGAACCGGCAGAACAGGCCAGTACAACCAGCGATCCAATGGGCACAAAAAAGATCGTTTCGGTACGGGTCCAGCAGGCGATGGCCAGTAATAACGCGCTCCCAACCAACGCCCCCGGTCGATCCGATTCGACGTAGCGATACAGCAACAGTACGCCCGCTACAAAAAATGCCGCATTGGCCCAATCCGTCTGCACCAGAAACGTGTAGGCGAACAGTTCGGGCGTACAAGCCAATAGCGTCATCAGCGTACCGGCTACCATCGGGTGTATTCGCTCGCGAAGCTCGGCGTACAGGAACAGGCCGAAGCTGATGACCAGCCCGGTAAGCCAGATCTTTCCGAACATAAATGGACCAGCATCCTGAGCCGCCAACAGGTAGATAAGTTGCTGCATAGCGGTGAACGGCGCGTAGAACGGCTGATTGCTAAACACCGACACCGATGGCAAATGCTCCGTAAACACCGATGAGGCCAGCGTGTGCTCGCTGACGGCAAACGTAGCGACGAGATCGGGGCCCACAATCATGTCGAAGGGTGTATTCGGAAACCACGCGCATTTCCAGGCACTGATGACCAACAAATAGCTCCAGAAGCCCAGAAAGGGTAGTTCATAGAGTCGCAACGACAGGTGTTGCCAGCTAAATACTCGGCGTAGATAGCCGCCCTGCCCACGCAATAACACCAGCGATACGACCGCCATCAATCCCAGGCCAGTAAACACAGGGGTTCGGGCAATGGGGAGATGCGCAAACTCGATCACGAACGGCAATACCGAACTAACTCCCTGACCGACCAACGTGGATAGACCGATCAGACTCAACCCGTTCGTAACGCATCGTAGTCGGGTACAAATTCCAAACCCGATCAGGAACTGAGCACTGATCACGAAAGCCAGCGATAAACTCATTTTTGGGAATAATAATATCGTCGGGCCTGTTCGGGAGTATAGGCAAAAAATTGGGGGTCGTATTTCCGGAATTCAGTGAACACGGCCTGCCGGTTTTCAGCGGTAAGTCTGAGCAAAACCAGTTGCTTATTTTGAACCCAAAACGTATGAGTCGCCCAATGCCAGGTTGTGTCAGGGCCGGTCATGTCGAGCAGGTGAACCGCCTTTCCCAGATGATAATACAAAACGCTGGGGTATAGCCAGACGTACCCATCCGCAGCGCCCAGCTTATAGGCATTTCGGATAAGGTAGCGCTGTGGCGGAATCAGAAAGTAATCGGTGGGCTTGACGTGCTGTTTGATGAGCGTCGTATAGGTGTAAGCGGTTTTATAGCCTTCCCGCTCCCGGCTTTGCCGGTCGGTCGTTCCACCCAGGCGCTGGCGCTGCCCATAAAAGCGGGCAACTGTTCCGGTTAGCCAGTCGTTGTTTTCAGGTAGTTCAACGATCAGCCACACCAGCAGACAGCTCACCGCCAGATAAACGAACTGCATGACCCAAACCCGACGACCCAACGGAGCCGAGACGCCTACTTTCTCCATAGCCTTGCGCGCAGAAGGGCATGTCGATATGATGGTATTGGCCGTGAAAACCCACGATCATCACCTCGCTTCTGTGCACGAATCGGTAAAAGTAAGCGCAGAAAGCGTTACCCGGCTTCGCCCACGCTCAATTTATCGATTGCCGCAGCCAGTTTCCGGTCTTTTTCGGTCACGGTATTGCCCGCATCGTGCGTAGCCAATTTGATGGTCACCTTGTTATAAACGTTCGACCACCACGGATGATGGTCCATCTTCTCGGCGATGAGCGCCACACGGGTCATAAACGCAAAGGCCTCCGAAAAGTCGGTAAAGGTAAAATCGCGCGTGAGTTGGTTGTCCTGTTCGGTCCACATAGCGTTCGGGTTTATCGATAAGTCTCCTGATTCGGGCTTCCATTGATTTCACAGGAACTTCCCACCGTATAAACGCTAAACTACGAGCCAAGTTTAGGCTCGACCCACAGGCTGGTCAGGCAGGCAACGAAAAGCAGTAACCACGCCCAGTTCGGAAGGCGGTTTTCCGTCTGCCAGGCTGCGATGATCCGCCCGGTTTGGTCCGTAGCGTGGGCTTCGGTATAGGCACGAACCAACTGGCTTTTGGCAATAGTCGGGAAGCTGTTTCCGTCAACGTAGGTCGCCAGTGAGTCCAGAATCGGAAACCAACCGGTTCGACTTTCCACAAACCGCCCTTCCGCCGATAACGCATTGATGGGCGAGTACGTCAACGCCACGGTGTCGTTACTCAAGCGAGCCGTTGGGGGTCGTTTCGGTAGATTATTGACCCGAATTTCCGCACGAACGCCCGCAAAGACCGGTGCGTCGATTTCGGCACTGTTTATGGACGAAGGCTGAAGGCGGGCCAGAATAGCACTCCACACCCGGTTATAGGCCAGGCTGTCGCCACTGAGTTTCAGGGGAAACGTTTCATTCAACAGGCTCACGCCAATTTTACCCGTAGTCTGCTGTATGGCAACCGGATAGCCCGGAATATCGGTCTGAATCGGCACGGGCGACAACGCGTACGGCAGCGCATTCAACCCATCGACAACCGGCAGCAGAGGCTCGTTCGACACCTTACGAACCTGCAATCGACTACCGAGCGCCTGGTTGATCAGTCGACAGTCGGCTTCAGGATTAGTCAGGTTGATGAATAGAACGGCCTTTCCGTCGGCAACCGCCCGCTTGACTACTGCATTGGCCGCATTGCTCGGATCGGTGATGATCACATCGGGTTTCGCCGAAGCCCGGTTGATCGTTAGTCGATTGCTCACATCCTTGGAAAGGGTGGCCGTAATCTGAACCGAGTTTCCGTTTTTACCCAACCAGTCCGCCAGCGTTTTACTTTCAAAATCAGGCGTCCCCAGGATGAATTGATACGCCAGTGGTTTCATGGGCCGGACAAAAAACCGAATGGTGTCCAGTGTCGTCTGGTTCAAAACCAGCTCAGTTTCGGTACGGCCCAGTGTGAACGCCGGAAACTGGAGCGTAAACGGCGATAGTCCTTCCGGCACGTCGACACTATCGAGCGTCTGCCGGGCGTACATCAGCTTGATGCGCTGCTTCTTGGCCGACTGGATGGTGCCACTCACCTGCTGCATCTCTCCTTTCTGGACAATACCCTTCCAATGGATCGCCTGCACCTGGTCGGGGGTATGATAAGGCACCCAGCGCACCGCCTGCCGACTCAGCCGACTCAGCAGTTCAGGCGAAAAATCCTGTCCAACGAGCGTCACCGAATCGAACCGGTCGCCATTGAATGTCCGGGGGGTAATGACTTCGCGCAGGTTCAGGCTATCGCTGATCTTCTGCCGAAACGTATCCGGAACCTCATTACCTGCCAGCAACGCATGGGTCGAGTTGGTCGATCGGGTCCAGGTCGGTTGCAGCACGTAGCCCAGCAGTATCAAACTCAGCAGCACGTTCAGGACCAGCCGAACTGTTTTGCGTTGTGCCGTCAGCGATTCGTTACGCACGGTGAGCCACACCTGTACAATAACAAGGATGGCTACGAGTGCCAGAATGAGCCAGTTAAGTGGGTCTGATCGGTCGAAATGGAATGAAATCATTGCAAATGGTGCCAGAATGACCGTTCAAGTTTTCGTTCACTGGTGTAGGACCGGCTGGTTTGCCGTGTCGTTCCGGCCAGCGCGTACAGTTTGGTCTTCAGTTGTTTTTTATCTGCGTCGGTAAGCGGTTTACCCCCCGCCAGTTTCTGCAAGCCCGTCAACACGGACCAGTTTGTCAGACCGCTGTTTACGACACCGTCGGCCAGCGCATTTCCCAGTTGCTGCACCGTCTGCCGCTGCGCCGGACTAAGTTTTTCCAGCGACAAAAAGCCCAGTACTTCGCCCACCAGCAGGTCAAGCCGGGTTTGATCATACGTTCGGTGCTGCGTAGCACTGGCGTTCACGTTTTTCAGTTCACCCGTCAGGCGGGTTTCCAGCTCTTTGATCGGGGGTGGGTCGAAGCCGGTTTTCTTGACGAACGAACGCGCTTTTTGCTGCGATAACTTCAGGTATTCCAGTGCTTTTTTCTCGAACGGCAACGCTTTTTCGGGTTCGTAGAGTCGCAGGTGTAGCTCCGACTGCCACATCTGCTCCAGTGCCATTTTCAACAGGCTGCGGGTCGATTGCTCGTGGAACGTGTTCGTTTCGGCATCGTCGTGGTTGTGAACGTACTGCTCCATCAGCGCGGCCAGCGGATCTTTCCCATCGTCGGCATGACCGCCCCCGCCGTGGTTGTGTCCGTCATCGGCACTGTGCGCTTCCGGCTGGGGCGCTGCGGTGTGTTCACCCTCACCCTCATCGTGTTTGTGCATATACGCCTGGATGGCGGCCATACCAGACACCACCGCGCCGTCGCTGTTGGTCGGTAAGGGCGGAGGGCCACCGCCACCGATGGATTTCTCAAACTCCTCACCCAAAAACTGGCCGTAACGCAGTCGCAGGGCTTTCTGGTCGAACCCGATTTCGTTGGAGGTGCTCTTGAACGTATGGCTATTGCCCTGCGTTTTGCGTTTGGCAATCAGCCGTTCCGTGTCGATGATGATCTGCCGCTGGCTCCGGAAGTACTCGGGCATAATGTTCACGGCCATTGTTGCCAGTTGCCCTTCTTCTACGTTCGTCGTGTCTTTGTAAACCAGGAAATAGGTATCCGATTTGGTGTAATTAGGCTCCGGCTGCCGATTGTCGAAAGCGGCCCAGTAGTAGTACAGTTCATCGCCGGGCGTGAAATTCAGGGCTTTCAGATCGATCTGCTTAGTCAGCCTAGCTTCCTTGAAATTAGTCCTTTCCAGCGGCATCTTCACCTCCCGGAACTTGACATTCTCACCCGATCCACGCGCCAAAGTGGCCACGATGAACGCCTGCGACACGGTAAAATCATCGGAGATCGTCGCCGACAGACCAATCGTTTTCGGGTCTTTCAGGTAATGGTATCGGTAGAGTTCCTTTGACTCGGGAACGATTTTCGGGGCCAGATCGGGTTGGGCTTCAAGCCGGTAAAAATCGGATTGATAGACCAGCGAATCGTTCCCCTTCAGGCCCGACCAGTAGGCTTTAATGGCGTACAAGCCCGAACTGATCAGGCGATCCTCGTACGTAAATCCGTTGCCCGACGGTTTGAACCGAACCTCAACACCCCGATTACTCACCAGCCGAACCGACAGATTCCGCGTATCGCTGAAGACTAGCTGCCACGTCAGCCTAGAGCCATTGACGGCCGACGCGTTCAAATCGGAGGACGACCGGACTGGCAGTCGGGTGTAGGCAGGTGGCTGAATGCGCAACTGAGCCGACCGAAACGAGGGCGCAACTGGCTTTTCTACCGATGCCACCGCAGCCGTTTCCCTACGCTGTTCGGGGGGCACTGCTGCCGGACGTTGTAGCAGTGGATAGCCGACATGAATACCCACCGCCACCAACAGCACGAAGCCGTATAGACCCAGCTGCGAAAAAATAACCGTGGGTATCCGGGCTTCCCGAATGCGGTCGTAGAGCCGCTCCAACTGGAGTTGTTCGGCCACGTTAAGCGGCTCTTTATCCAGCAACGGCAGACTATATTCGGCATCGCCAACCGTCTGGTGAATCAGTCTAATAGCCTGCGGTTTCTTGTTCTGGTAGAGCTTCGCCAGATAGATGCCTACGCCCAATCCCACCAAACCAGCCAGTGAAGCCAGCGGGATCGACCGGGTAAACGTAATGGTGATAATATAGGCCGAAGCAGCCAGCACCAGACTGCGCAACAGGCCATTGGCGTACAGCTGGGTGCTGACCGATGCGAGGACTTTTTTGGGATCTGTCATGCGTTCTTGGTTAATGCGATCCAGCGTTCGGCGATGAGCAGGACGACAAATAGCAATAGAATTGCGTTATGGACCACGGTTTGCGGTTTGTGGTCGGACCGGCTCGACACGACGAACAATGCGTTTAGCTCCTGCTGACTAAGCGGTAATGAACTGGCCTGCAAGCCATAATGCTGAATCAACTGCTCCCCCAGCCATTCGGGCAATTGTCCGTTTGCCACCCGCTCATCCGTTTGTGGCGTAAACGAGTAGGGATAATACAGCACGTTAGGCACTACCGGATAACCCGATTTACCCGAAACGATGTATAGCGTTTGACCAGCGGGCTTAGCCGGTTCCTGATCGGTCAGCACCCAGTCATAGGTAGTCGATGCGATCTTGTTATGGTCGATCACCAGATCCAGATCATACACGTCGGACAGGGCTTTCAGCGCGGCTTCGACCGTCTGCTGTTCGCGTTTAGTTCGGTAATCGAGCAGTACGGTCAATCGCCCGCTATGCGCGGCTGCCGACTGAAAAACAATGGCCGGATCGGGGCCTTCCCCGCTCGTCAGTCGCCCCGCCTGATTGATGAACAACCGTTTGTTGCCTTTCGTCGCCAGGTAGGCACGCGGTTTCCGGGTTGAATCAGCGAGGGCATGTACATGATACTGAGATGGCACGTAAATCGACGGCACCGTAGCCAGTGCTTCGTTATTCAGCACGTACAGGTGTAGCTCAGTATTTTCCTGACGCAGCTTGTCGATGGCCGATTGAAGCAGCAAGGGGGTGAACGTCTGTTTGTCGGGCAGTTCACCGGGCTTCTCGACGGATGCGGCCATTTCGTTGATCCAGTACAGCTTCTCCCCTCGTTTGGCGGCCTCTTCCAGTTCAAACCGAAAATTGGTAGTCACCAGTGCGCTGGGCTGAATGAGATGAATAGCCTGATGATCGGCTTTGGTTTTCAGCGTCAGCACGGGCTGGCTCAACAAAAACGCCAGTACAACCAACAACAGACACCGCAGAACCAACAGAAGCAGGTTGTCGAGTTTGAGACCGCGCTGCTGTTGCTGGTCCTTCTCCACCAGCCATTGCGTAGCAGCCCACGCCAATGGTTTCCCTTTTTTCTGATGCCAGAAATGGATGATAATCGGAATCATTACCGCCAGCGCACCCCACAGTAAATACGGTTCTACGAAAGTCATTTATCAGTTCGATGATGAGTATAGGACGTTGGATCTGCATTCGGGAGGTTAGCCATAAAGGCCAACGCTCCCTATTCAGCATCCATTATCATAATCGTTTGCCGGTTAGAAATCCAGTCAACACCTGGCCGATCGGGTCGCTTAACCGAACACGAATGAGCCGAACGTGCGGAATCCGCAGGGCGTCATCGAGTTTCGCCAGGTAATCGACAGCCGCCTGCCGAACGGTGTCCCGAACCGCATCCGCCTGAAGCTCGATCTCGCGGCCTGTTTCCAAATCCTGAAATCGGTAGAAGCCACTCAGGTTAAAGTCAAGTTCCTGATCACCCAGGATCTGAAAAATCACAATCTCCCGACGCGGTCCGGCCACGCTCCGGATCAGGTGGAGCCACTCATCGCCCACCTGCAAAAAGTCCGATACTATAATCAGCAGCTCGGCCTGTTTACGGCTAAACTCCGGAAACGAGGGTTGGTTGATTGTCCACGCGCCCGACGCTTCAGCGGCTTCCATCGTTCCTACGATTTTCAGAAAGGCCTGCTTGCCCGCCGGGACCAGGGGTTGCACGACGCCGTTTTGCAGGCCGTATAAACTCAACTGGTCATTTTGCCGGTAGCCCAGATACGCCAGCGACGCCAGCAGAATTTTAGCGTAATTCAACCGGCTGACACCCGCTTCGGCGTAGTTCATCGACCCCGACAGATCCAGCAGTAGCCGGACTTGTTGGTTACTCTCCGTGGCCGATTCTCGAACCAGGTACTGCGCACTCCGGGCAAACAGTTTCCAGTCGATGCGCTTGGGATCGTCGCCGGGTTCGTAATGCCGATACTGTTCGAATTCCGTTCCGACACCCGACCGTCGACTCGTCTGAATACCCAGCATCAGCTCATCACTGACAAGTTTGCTGGCCAGTTGGAGGTTATTTAATCGGATTAGATCAGCGGTTAATGTAGCCATTGGTCATGAACAGAGAGGAACCGCACTTGCGGCTCGTTGAGCGTACAGCACGGGGAAGAAACCAGCCGTGCCCCTCTCGATGGTTGTCGGATTATGCCCATACAGGTCGTACGAAGAACACGCAAACGGATCTGCGGTACTCTCGACGAGGCTGTAGTCTATTTTACGCTTTTGAGAAGTTCGGTAATCACCTTATCCGTCGTAATTCCTTCCGAGTCGGCACGAAAATTCAGCGCAATTCGATGGCGAAACACGGGATAGGCCAAGGTCTGAATATCGTCAGGGATGACCGAGAACCGCTCATTCAGCACCGCGCGGGCTTTGGCACACAACACCAGCGCCTGACCGGCACGTGGCCCGGCACCCCATTCGCACCACTGCTTCACGAAAGCCGATGGCGTATCCTGGGGGCGCGTGGCCCGAACAAGCCGGTTGATGTATTCGATCAGTTCGTCGCTGATGTGGACTTGCCGGGTCAGGCTTTGCAGATTCAGGATGTCTTCGTCGGAGAGTACCGTTTTCAGCACGGGGCGGTTTGTTCCCGTCGTACTTTTCAGGACGATAAGCTCTTCCTGTTCCGTTGGGTAACTTAGCTTGATGTAGAGCAGAAACCGGTCGAGCTGGGCTTCGGGCAACGGATACGTACCCGCCTGTTCGATGGGGTTCTGGGTAGCGATGATCAGGAATGGGCGCGGCAGCGGGTAGTCATTACCGCCGTAGGTCACCTTGTATTCCTGCATCGCTTCGAGCATAGCCGCCTGCGTTTTGGGCGGAGTCCGGTTGATCTCATCGGCCAGTACGACGTTGGCAAACAGGGGTCCTTTGTTGAACTGGAAGAATTTCTTACCCGTTTCGTGGTCTTCTTCCAGAATCTCCGTACCGACAATATCGCCGGGCATCAGATCGGGCGTGAACTGAATCCGCTTGAAGCGCATAGCCAAGGCATCCGACATCGTCTTGACCATCAATGTTTTGGCAAGACCCGGCACGCCTTCCAACAAGCAGTGACCACCCGCCAGAAGCGCAATCAGCACTTCATTGATAACGTCCTGTTGTCCGATGATCACTTTGCCAATCTCGTTTCGTAGCTGGGGCAGTTGCGCTACCAGCGTTTTGTATTTGGTTAGGTCTGTTGATTCCAAAATTGTATGGTTCAGGTTGTAGAGCGGGGTGTATTATGTACGATACGGGTTGTATTACGTACGGATTACGGGGTTGGGCTGTACATCATATACTATAGGCCCATATCACTCATGCTGTCAGCGCGTAGGTTATGATGTTTATGCCAAACTTCGTATTATCTTCGGCCAGAAAACGCTTGTTTCGAAAGTCGTAATCCCACTCGCAGCCGTAATCCTTGTTACTGTATAACACGGCGATTCGACCGTTGATGGTGATGGCTTTGAGGTAATCATGCACGAGGTCATCGCCCCAGCCGTTCAGCTCGAATGAGGTGGTCGGCGGCCCTTCTTCAAATTTGAAAAAGCAGGTGTAGAGCGGATGATTGTTCGGGATCTTCTGGAGTGCTTTCGGTCCAAACGTACGAGCCATTTCCTGCTCGAAGGATCGGGCAAAGAGCGCATCAATGTCGTGGTTGCAATCATCGACGAACACAAAGCCCCCGTTCTGAACGTACCGCTTGAAATGTTCCCGCTCCTGCGCCGAAAACTCGACCAGCTTATGCCCACTCAGGTAACAGAATGGACTTTTGAACAGATCAGGTGTGCTCAGTTGCACCACTTTTTCCTTCTGATCAACCGGAATAGTCGTGTACTCTACCAATGAATGCAGTAGGTTGGACGGCATTCGCTGGTCAGTATCCCAGTCGCCGGAGGTATATTGAAGTCGGGTGAAAATAAACGGTTTCAAACGTGGTTTGTTGAGAGAAGTCTTTGAGTTGGGTCCTGCCGTCAAACGTGGGCAAGGAACACTACCGTATTTTTACGCTGTCGATTCGCATCAGCCTGCTAATTAATTTGGCCTTGGTAGACTCTGACAAGGCGACAAGGCCGCTTTCGAGTCTATTCAGCAACGTTTATCGACTGATGAAGTTACGAAAATTTCGTTGGAGTCGGGTTTGCCACCTCAACTCCAACGAAAAAGCAAACTATTTCCGGTTCACGTCCAACAAAGTTGCGAACCTAGCGGCATGAACACCGGTCAGGCACTTGAACATCCTTATTTTTACCCGAAAACTTTCCAGAAAGTCGGTACGGGAAGCGGACGATAAGCATCCGGAAGAATCAAAACTCTATACCGCGTCCGACAAACTCGTGAACGTAAATTCGCGAATTTTCATGGGAGGCACTAAGTAATTCTGATCGGTTTCCGTACTTACGACGCGCTCGGGTTTACCCAGCGATTCCAGGTTGTTAAGCATGATGATCGGGCTTTCATTGAACCGAAAATTCTTGACCGGGTGCTTGATTTTACCGTTTTCGATGTAGAACGTGCCGTCGCGGGTGAGGCCCGTCAGGAGGATGGTTTGCGGGTCTACTTCGCGGATGTACCAGAGTTTCGTAACCAGAATCCCGCGCTGGGTTGACTTGATCATTTCCTCCAGCGACGCGTTGCCACCCAGCATGATTACGTTGTTAGGCCCTGGAATGGCTTTTTTGCCGGTCTTCTGCGCCCAGTAGCGGGAATACGACAGATTTTTGACCACGCCTTTTTCGATCCACATCGTTTTCTCCTGCGGACGGCCGTCCCCCGACCAGGGCGATGCGGGCAATTCAGCGTTCGTCGGATCGGAATAGATCGTTACGCGTTCGTCGACAATTTTATCGCCTAATCGCGATTTGCCCCCCACTTTGCTGAAGTACGACCGGCCTTCATCGGCACTGCGGGCGTCCAAATTGAAATAGATATTCTCCAGCAGGACGGCCGCGGCTGTGGGTTCCAGAATAACGGTGTATTTACCCGGCTCAATCGCCCGCGCTTCGGCCGAGCCCTGTGCTTTCTGGATGGCAATGCGCGTAGCCGCAGCGGTGTCTAATTTCGTAAAGTCCGTGTAACCACGAGCGACATAGCCGGACCCTTTCCCATCGTCGGTGCGGACGGTAAGTGAGAAGTTGACATTCGTGCTGGGGTAATACGCGAACAACCCTTTGGAGTTCATCATCGCGGTATAGCCATGAGAATCCTGCAAAAAGCCAGCCGCTGTCAGTTTCTGATCACGCGACAGTTGCAGACTTTTGGCAACGGCATCGGCCCGCGTATCGGGGGTGATGTTGGCCGTTGCGTCCGTAAATCCAGTCGCTTTCAGGTATTGCTGAGGACCCAGCACACCCACGTGTTCCGGATTTTCGGGGGCAAGCCGAGCCAGCTCCTCGGCCCGACGAACCACTTTTTCGAGCGACGCATCGTCGAATTCGTCGATGGTAGCCGTACCTACTTTTTTACCAAACGCAGACTGAACCTGTAAATTCTGGTTTGTCGTGGAGCCGCTGGTTGATACCTCATTACGAGCGTACCGTAAATTGCCGCGTTCTTCGCCGAGAATATTGACTTCGCATTCGTCCGCCTTTGAGTAGCTCAGAACTTTGGTAAGCAGTGCCTTGGCTTCTGCTTCGGTGAGTATGATTGCCATAGCTGGGATTAGATTTTACGGGCGGTATTGATCACGTTGACGCCATTGAACCGGGTAGTTGAGCTCCCGTGCGATACGGCGCTCGATTGGGGCGGCTGCCCTTTCCCGTCGAAAAACGATCCGCCCAGCCGGTAATCGCTCTCGTCGCAAACGGCTACGCACGAATTCCAGAACTCCTGCGTGTTCGACTGGTACGCCACATCTTTCAACATACCCGCAATCTGCCCATCTTTGATTTCGTAGAAGAGCTGGCCACCAAACTGAAAATTGTACCGCTGCTGATCGATCGAGAACGAGCCATCGCCAATGATGTAGATACCTTTTTTCACGTCCTTGATCATGTTCGCGACCGACAAGGGCGTTTTACCAGCCGCCAGTGAGACGTTGGCCATCCGCTGAAACTGTACTGAACCCCAGCTATCGGCGTAGCAGCAACCCTGCGATTCGTTCTCGCCGATGATGTGTACCTGATCCCGAATGGCCTGATAGTTCACCAGCGTTCCGTCTTTCACCAGATCCCACTGCTTGGTTTTCACCCCTTCGTCGTCCCAGCCAACCGCGCCCAGTGAACCCACCTGCGTTTTATCGGCAAAGAGGTTGACCTGTTTGCTGCCGTAGTTGAAATTTTTGCTCTGCCATTTATCCAGCGTGGCAAAGCTCGTGCCGGCAAAGTTAGCTTCGTAGCCCAGCACGCGGTCGAGTTCGAGGGGGTGGCCCACCGATTCGTGAATCGTCAGCCACAGGTGCGACGGATCGAGAACCAGGTCATACTTGCCCGCTTCAACCGACTTGGCGGTATGCTTCGCCCGTGCCTGTTTGGCGGCTGCCGTTGCGTCTTCGAGCATGTCGTATCCTTTGTTGTAGCGGGTTGTCACGCCCGTTACCTTGTCGGCAGGATTGGCCTGTAGATATTCGTAACCCATACCGACCGGTGCACTCAGGGCGTTCCGCGTTTCGAATTTTCCGGTTTTAGGATCAATCGCCGTGACGTTGAAAATCGGCCATATCCGGTGAATATCCTGGTCGGCGTAGGTGCCGTCGGTCGAAGCAAAATACTTCTGCTCATTGACCATGAACAGCACCGAGTTGACGTAGTTCGCGCCGTTTTTCAGCGCGGCACCGTTTACGGACAATAATAAGTCAACCTTTTCTTTAATAGGTACTTCGAAGGCATTTTTCTGAATAGGTGCCTTCCAGCTTACTTCGCCATACCCTTTCTGCGGAGCCAGTTGAACCGGCTGCTTCATCAATTTGGCATTCGCTTTGGCAATGGCAACGGCTTTTTCGGCGGCTTTGGCCGTATCGGCTTCGCTTTTGGCATCCACAACGGCGGAAAATCCCCAGCACCCATCGGCAATGACCCGCACACCCACACCATACGATTCGGTATTGACGATGTTCTGTACTTTGTCTTCGCGGGTGATCACGTACTGATTCAGGTAACGGCCGATCCGAACATCGGTATAAGTAGCTCCTTTACTTTTAGCGGCATTGAGGGCAGCGTCGGCCAGGCGTTTTTTGGTGGCCACATCGACGCCCGGTTCGAGCAAGGCTTCAGCACTAACGGTACGGGAAAAAGCCGGAAGGTTTGGTAACATGATCCCGGCAGTTCCCAGGCCCAGTAGCTGGTTAAAGTTTCGGCGGTTCAAGGTAGAATTAATTTTAGGTTGGTAGTTGATAGTCCTGCTTACGGCAGGATCGCTGCCCGTTCAGCAGACAGCGATTCTGCTATAAACTGCTTGCTATACGGCGTCCGACAGGCTTGTGAAGGTAAAGTCACGAATCTTCATCGGTGGAATCAGGTTGCCCCCCGCCCGAACCGGTTTGCCCAACGCTTCGACGTTATTGAGCATGATGACCGGGCTTTCGTTGAAGCGAAAATTCTTTACGGGGAACTTGATCTGGCCGTTTTCGATATAGAACGTTCCGTCGCGGGTCAGGCCCGTATACAACTGGGTTTGCGGATCAACGGCGCGGATGTACCAGAAGCGCGTGACCAGAATCCCTTTATCGGTACTCTTGATCATGTCGGCCAACGATTGCGTACCACCCTGCAAAATGAAACCAGCTGGTGCCGGAACGGGTGCAACGCCTTTCTTTTGGGCCCAGAAGCGCGAAAAAAACATATTCTTGACGACGCCATTCTCGATCCAGGTCATTTTTTCCTGGGGAACGCCTTCGCCACCGCCACCACCGAAACGGCCACCCCCGCCACCGCCAAACGCCGGTAGCGGAAGGTCTGCATTCAGGGGATCGGTAATGATGGTCACGCGCTCATCGAACAGTTTTTCGCCCAACCGCGTGCCACCCCCTTTTTTACTCAGGAAGCTACGGCCTTCGTCGGCACTCCGACCATCCATGCTGCGCATCATGTTCTGCAATAACTCAACCGACGCCGTGGGTTCCAGAATCACGGTGTACTTACCCGGTTCCAGCGCGCGGGCACTCGCCGAGGCCAGCGCTTTCTGCATGGCGATTTCGGTGGTTGCTTTCGTGTTGAGCTTGCTCACGTCATTGACATCCGGATTGGCATAGCCCGAACCCAGTCCATCGGCCGTACGAACGGTAATGGAAAAATCGACGCTGGTTGCCCGGTTATAGCCGAATAAGCCTTTGCTGTTGCCGATAGCAACGAAGCCGGTCGTATCTTCCATATAACCAGCCGCCGTCAGGTTTTTCTTCCGGCAGGGGTCGATGCTGTCGAAAGCGGCCTGCGCCCGGAAGTTGGGGTCTATTTTGGCCGTACTCTCCGCGTAGGTGTTCGTGTCCAGGTATTTCTGCGGCCCCAGCATGGTCATGTACTCCGGGTTTTCGGGCGCTAACCGGGCAATTTCTTCAGCCCGGCGAACCGTTTTTTCCAGCGACGCATCGTCCAGTTCATTGATCGTTGCCGTACCGGACCGTTTGCCGTATACCGCCGTGACCGCTACCGACAGGTTATTGGTTTCGCCACTGGTCGAAACGGAATTCCGGGCATACCGAATATTTCCCGTTCTGCCGCCATTGACGCTGACACTGGTTTCATCGGCTTTGGAATAGCCCAACACCTTATCAATTATCGTTTTGGCTTCGTCTTTTGTTAGAATGGCCATTCGTTTAGTTTGGTAATTAAGTGGTGATTCATTCATCAGATGCGCGGGATCAACGGGGTGATCGCCACCGCATCGTTCAGGCGTGCGTTTCTGAGTAGCCAGCCCCGCCGTTACCCAATTTTACGAGCAGTGTTGATCACATTGACACCGTTGAAGCGGGCCGTTGCGCTGCCGTGCGAAACTGCGCTCGACTGCGATGGCTGTCCTTTTCCGTCGTTGAACGCACCACCCAGCCGGTAATCGCTCTCGTCGCAGACAGCCGCACAGGAGTTCCAGAACTCTTTCGTATTGGCCTGATACGATACGTCTTTGAGCATACCGACAATCTCACCATTCTTGATCTCGTAGAACAATTGCCCGCCGAACTGGAAGTTGTACCGTTGCTGGTCGATCGAGAACGAGCCGTCACCGATGATGTACACGCCTTTCTTGACATCTTTGATCATGTTTGCAACCGACAACGGTGTTTTGCCCGCTTCCAGCGAGACGTTAGCCATCCGCTGAAACTGTACCGAACTCCAGTTGTCGGCGTAGCAGCATCCCTGCGATTCCTTTTCGCCCAGAATGTGCACCTGATCCCGAATGGCCTGGTAGTTCACCAGAATACCATCTTTCACGAGATCCCATTTCTTGGTTTTCACGCCTTCATC
This sequence comes from Spirosoma agri, assembly GCF_010747415.1. Classification (NCBI taxonomy): domain Bacteria; kingdom Pseudomonadati; phylum Bacteroidota; class Cytophagia; order Cytophagales; family Cytophagaceae; genus Spirosoma; species Spirosoma agri. The sequence goes on from NZ_JAAGNZ010000001.1 coordinate 3,210,055, forward strand.
ATCCCAGCCAACCGCGCCCAGTGAACCCACCTGCGTTTTGTCGGCAACCAGATTCACTTCTTTACTGCCGTAGTTGAATGACTTGGTTTTCCACTTGTCGAGGGTCACAAACGACGTACCCGCGTAGTTAGCTTCGTAGCCCAGCACGCGGTCGAGTTCAAGCGGGTGACCCACCGATTCGTGAATCGTCAGCCACAGGTGCGAGGGATCAAGGACCAGGTCATATTTGCCCGCTTCAACCGACTTGGCCGATAGTTTTTCTTTCGCCTGTTTAGCGGCAGCGGTAATATCTTCCAGCATGTCGTAGCCCTTGTTGTAGCGGGTCGTGATGCCGGAGAGTTTATCGCTTGGGTTGACTTGCAGGTATTCGTACCCCATCCCCATCGGCGCACTCAGCGAATTGCGGGTGGCAAACCGACCGTTCTGCGGATCAACGGCGGTCACGGTAAAGCTCGGCCCGATCCGGTGAATATCCTGGTCGGCATAGGTGCCATCGGTCGAGGCAAAATACTTCTGCTCGTTGACCTGGAACAGTACGTTGTTCACGAAGTTAGCGCCGTTCTGCATGGCCGCAGCGTTGCATGACAGCAGCAGATCGACTTTCTCCTTGATGGGTACTTCGAAGGCATTCTTCTTGATGGGCGCTTTCCAGCTTACTTCGCCGAAGCCCTTCTGCGGGGCTAGCTGTACGGGTTCCGTCAGGAGACGGGCGTTCGCTTTGGCAATGGCAACGGCGGTTTCGGCGGCTTTGGCAACCACGGATTCATCGCGGGCATCGCCGACCGACGCAAACCCCCAGCAACCGTTGGCGATCACCCGAACGCCCACCCCGAACGATTCGGAATTGATGATTCCCTGCACTTTGTTTTCGCGCGTGAGGACGAACTGATTCAGGTAACGGCCAATGCGTACGTCGGCATAGGTTGCCCCTTTCGCTTTGGCGGCATTCAGCGCGGCATCGGCCAGCCGTTTTTTTACGGCCACATCCAGGCCAGGTTCCAGCAGCGCTTCGGGTGCGATCGTGCGCGAAAAGGCGGGCAGGGCGGGCATCATAATGCCAGCGGCTCCCATACCTAACAGTTGATTAAAATCTCGACGATTCATTGAAAATTGTTTTAAACACAGAGGTTGTAAAGAGGGCACAAAGAACACAAAGCATTTCTCCTTGAAGAGCTAGATATTCTCCGAGTTTACGAAAACTAGACGGCGTCCGACAGGCTCGTAAAGGTGAAGTCCCGGATTTTTAACGGCGGCACCAGATTCCCACCCATGCGAACGGGTTTGCCCAACGCTTCAATGTTGTTAAGCATGATGATCGGGCTTTCATTAAAACGAAAATTCTTGACGGGGAATTTTATCTGACCGTTTTCTATATAGAACGTTCCGTCGCGGGTCAGGCCTGTATATAACAGCGTTTGCGGATCGACGGGGCGGATGTACCAGAAACGCGTGACCAGGATCCCTTTCTCCGTACTCTTGATCATGTCGGCCAGCGATTGCGTACCACCTTCCATGATGAAGTTGGCCGGAGGTGGAATGGCCTTCACGCCTTTTTTCTCGGCCCAGTAGCGCGAGTACGACAAGTTTTTGACCACTCCTTTCTCGATCCAGGTCACTTTCTCCTGCGGACGACCGTCGCTACCGCCGTTGAACCGGCCCTGTCCGCCACCGCCCCCTCCGCCACCAAACGGTGATGCTGGTACTTCGGGGTTGGTTGGATCGGAGTAAATGGTGACGCGCTCGTCGAACAGCTTTTCGCCCAGGCGCGTACCTCCGCCTTTTTTGCTCAGAAAACTACGACCCTCTTCGGCACTCCGAGCATCCAGCGAACCCATCATGGCCGCCAGAAGCGACGCATCCACATTAGCTAACAGCGCGGCTGGTTCCAGAATGACCGTATACTTACCCGGTTCCAGCGCACGGGCCGTAGTCGACGCCAGTGCTTTCTGAATCGCGATTTCGGTCGCGTCTTTGGTATTTAACTTCGACACGTCGGTTACGTCACGGGTGGCATAGCCGGAGCCGAGTCCATCGGCGGTGCGCACCGTAACCGAAAATTCGACCGATGTTTCCCGGTTGTAGGCTGACAGACCTTTAGTATTACCAATGGCCGTAAACCGGGTCGAGTCCTCCATGTAACCGGCCGCCGACAGGTTCTTTTTCCGGCAGGGATCGATACTATCGAAGGTGGCCTGCGCCCGGAAGTCCGGATTCATTTTGGCGGTGCTTTCCGCGTACGGTTCCACGGCCAGATACGTTTGCGGCCCCAGCATGGGTACATATTCCGGATTTTCGGGAGCCAGCCGGGCTACTTCCTCGGCCCGCCGAACCGTTTTTTCCAGCGACGCATCGTCAAACTCGTTGACCGTCGCGGTACCGGTGCGTTTCCCGAACACAGCGGTTACCGCCAGCGACAGGTTCGTGCTTTCGCCACTGGTCGAGACCGCACTACGAGCGTACCGGATGTTTCCCAGCCGTCCGCCCGACAGGTTGGCGCTCATCTCGTCGGCTTTCGAGTACGAGAGCACTTTATCGATGATCTTTTTTGCTTCGTCTTTGGTTAAGATCGCCATGTTTTAGTGATTGATTGTCATCAGACCTGGTGCAGCGCGAGTGGTCATCAGTAAAGCGGGTGGAAACCCGCGATTCGTAGCCAGCCAGCGCGGGTTTCCACCCGCCTTACACCAAGTCTATTGAATGGCTGTTATATTTTCCGTCCGGTATTGATCACGTTGACGCCGTTGAAGCGGGTCGTTGCGCTGCCGTGGGAAACGGCGCTGACCTGCGACGGCTGTCCTTTTCCGTCGAAGAATGAACCGAACATGCGGTAGTCATCTTTGTCGCAAAGCTGAGCGCACGAATTCCAGAACTCCTGCGTGTTCGACTGGTACGCCACATCGTCGAGCATCCCAACGATTTCGCCGTTCTTGATCTCGTAGAAGAGCTGGCCACCGAACTGGAAATTATACCGCTGCTGATCGATTGAATACGAACCCCGGCCAATAATGTAAATGCCTTTCTCGACGCCCTTGATCATGTCGAAGACGGACCGTTTTTCGTCACCGTGTTTCAGCGATACGTTCGGCATCCGCTGGAACTGCACCGAATTCCAGTTGTCGGCGTAGCAGCAGCCGTTCGATTCTTTTTCGCCTAGAATAGCCGCTTGGTCGCGAATAGCCTGGTAGTTTACCAGAATACCATCTTTGATCAGATTCCACTCTTTGCAGGGGACACCCTCGTCGTCGTAGCCGACAGCACCCAGCGAACCGACCTGCTTTTTATCGGCAACGATGTTGACCAGCTTACTACCGTAATTGAACGTCTTGGTTTTCCACTTGTCGAGCGTGGCAAAGCTCGTTCCGGCGTAGTTGGCTTCGTAACCCAGCACGCGGTCGAGTTCAAGCGGGTGACCCACCGATTCGTGGATCGTCAGGCCCAGGTGGTTTGGATCAAGGACCAGATCGTATTTACCCGGCTGAACCGTTTTGGCCGTCAGTTTTTCCTTGGCCTGTTTAGCCGCCAGAATCGCATCTTCCACCATGTCGTAGGAGTTCCGGTAGCCGACCAGTCCATTGGGCGCGGCAATTTTTTCGGACGCCAGCCCGTCGAGGTATTCGTAGCCCATGCCCATCGGTGAGCTGAGCGCATCGCGGGTTTTAAATTCGCCCGCAGCCTTGTTCAGCGCCGTAACGGTAAACGTTGGCCAGATGCGGTGTACGTCCTGATCGATGTAAGAGCCATCGGTCGAGGCAAAGTACTTCTGTTCATTGACCAGGAAGAGATTTGATGTAACGAAGGCCGCTCCATTTTTCATGGCCTCGCCATTCACCTTCATGAGCAGGTCGATTTTCTCCTTTACCGGGACTTCGAACCCATTTTTCTTGATCGGCGTTTTCCAGCTCACTTCGCCAACCCCCTTTTGCGGGGCCAGCACGACCGGTTCGGCCTGGATCTTGGCGTTTGCTTTGGCAATGGCAACGGCGGTTTCGGCGCAGCGGGCAATGGCATCAGGCGTAACGTCGCTGGTGGCAGCAAAACCCCAGGTGCCATTGGCAATAACGCGGACACCCACTCCGAACGATTCAGCACTGACAATGTTCTGAACCTTCATCTCACGGGTAAACGTGTACTGTTGCAGATACCGCCCGATCCGAACATCGGTGTAGGTGGCTCCTTTGCTTTTGGCCGCATTCAGTGCAATATCCGCAAAGCGTTTTTTTGTCGCCACATCCACGCCGGGCTCAAGCAGGTACTCGGGCGGCACTGAATTACCAAAAACCGGAACCCCGGACCCCGGAATGCCAGCGGTTAGTAAGGCTCCCATTCCCACACCAGACAGGTGAATGAAATCTCTTCTCTTCATGTGATGATGAATATAAATAATTTGCTTTTTGCCCGCCTAAATCAGTCATATTGATTTGGGCAACGCGAAGATGGCCAAAATTGGTTAGCAGGACAATTAATTACCAAACAATTATGATGAACGGCGGAGTTCTTGCCAAATATTCAACTGCCATACTTGCCTATATCCCCCTATACTAGTTGGGTTTATGGATTTAATCAAACTCGTTACTTAATTAGGTCACAAATTGATTTAGCCGTTTTTGTGCCGGTATTTTTTTTGGCAAATCAATGCGCACCCGGTAGCGTATTCTGCCACTTTCTTCTTTAAGTTTATAGGCGATACTGGCCTGATTTGCACTTATTGGACTTTAACGAGAAGTAATACGAGGAAATAATGCCCAAGAATTCCACGTCCGTTCTCCCCGTCAAATACGGCTATCGCCATTCGTAATCCTCTTAAACTTGTTCACGTTGTTATGGCCCAATTTTTCCGATTCGCCACCGTCCTGCTGCTGCTCATGCAGACAACCGGCTGGTCGCAGACACTTCCATCACCTAAAGAGCACTTTGGCTTCAGCATCGGCGACGATTATCAGCTGGCCACGTTTACCCAGACCGAAGCTTATTTTAAGAAACTGGCCGCGTCCGACCGCACCAAACTGGTCGATATCGGGCTAACCGAAGAAGGGCGTCATCAATTTATGATGATCGTTTCCTCGCCGGAAAACATCAAGAAGCTCGACCGCTACAAGGAAATATCCCAGAAGATGGCCCGCGCCGAAGGACTGACGGAAGAGCAGGCCCGCGCGATGTCAGCCGAAGGTAAAGCCATCGTCTGGATCGATGGTGGGCTGCACGCGACCGAAACCGTTGGTACGCACCAGCTCATCGAAACAGCCTGGCAACTGGTGAGCCGTAAAGACCCCGAAACGATGCGGATTCTGGACAATGTGGTGATCCTGCTAACCCATGCCAACCCCGATGGGCAGGAAATCGTGAGTAATTGGTACATGCGCGAGCCGAAGCCCGAAAAACGGTCGCTCGACAATTTGCCCCGGCTGTATCAGAAATACGTAGGCCACGACAACAACCGCGATTTCTTCATCATGAACATGAAGGAATCACAGAACATCGGTCGTCAGCTGTTCGTCGAGTGGATTCCGCAGATCATGTACAACCACCACCAGCGCGGTCCGGCGGGTTCGGTGCTGGCTGGTCCACCCTACCGCGATCCGTTCAACTACGTGTTCGATCCGCTGATGATCACAGGTATCGATGCGCTCGGTGCTGCGATGATCAACCGGCTCAATGCCGAGAACAAACCCGGCTTCACGCGGTTGGGCGGGTCCGTATTTTCGACCTGGTATAACGGGGGACTCCGTACGACGACGCACTTCCATAACATGATCGGTTTGCTCACCGAAATCATTGGCAATCCAACGCCCGAAACCGTTCCGCTCGTGCCACAGCGTCTGATCCCGAACGGGAATACACCGTTCCCGGTAACCCCGCAAACGTGGCATTTCAAGCAGTCGATCGATTACTCGATTTCGCTCAACTACGCGACCCTCGACTATGCAGCCCGACACCGCGACGAAATCCTGTACAACATCTACCGGATGGGGAAGAACTCCATTGAGCGGGGCAGCAGTGATTACTGGACCTTTTCGCCCAAACGGATCGAAGCCATCAATCAGGCGTATCAGGCCGATCTGAAAAAAGCGAAACCCGATTCGGCTGGTCGTTCCGCAAGTGGCGAATCGGCCAGCGGCAACACGCGCGGGGGTGGCATTCCGGTCAAATATTACGACGCTGTGTTGAAAGATCCACAGTTGCGCGACCCACGCGGGTTCATCATCCCGTCGACCCAGACCGACATGGCGACAGCGGTTAAATTCGTCAATGCGCTGATCAAAACGGGGATTCTCGTTCAGGAAGCAACGGCCGATTTCACGGTAGCCGGTAAGAAGTATCCCGCCGGTTCATACGTCGTCAAGACCGATCAGGCGTTCCGGCCGCACCTCATCGACATGTTCGAACCACAAGATCACCCGAATGACTTTCCGTATCCGGGTGGCCCGCCGATCCGGCCTTATGATGCCGCTGGCTGGACGCTGGCCTACCAGATGAACGTTCAATTCGACCGCATTCAGGACGCGTTTGAGGGCCCGTTTAAAAAACTGCCGTATGGTGAACTCCAGCATCCGAAGGGACACATGGACGCGTCGGCGGCTGGTGGTTACGTGCTGAACGCCAAAGCGAACAATGCGTTTATCGCCGTCAATGATCTGCTCAAATCAGGCGTTGAGGTTTTCCGGTTACCGTCGGGTGTATCGGGTAAAAACGCGGTGGAGGCAGGCTCGTTCTTTATTCCGGCATCGGCCAAAGCCAAATCCGCACTGGACAAATCGGCCAACGCGCTCGGACTTACGGTGCTAGGTGTAGCCAAACGGCCAGCGGGTGCGTTGGTCAAAGTTGCGCCGATGCGCATTGCGTTATGGGATACCTACGGCGGATCGATGCCATCGGGCTGGGTTCGCTGGCTGATGGAACAGTATCATTTCCCGATGAGCGTTATCTACGCGCAGGATATTGACGCGGGCGATCTCAAGAAAAAATACGATGTCATTGTGTTTGTGACGCGGGCTATTCCGGGCATAGGAAACGCGGGTGGTGGCAACCGGGGCGAAGGCGAAGGGTTTGGCCGGGAGCCTAAAGCTGAAGAGCTCCCCGCAGAATATCGCCCCTGGGTCGGCAAAATCACCGCCGACAAGTCGATTCCGCAGCTGAAAAAATTCCTCGAAGCGGGTGGTAATGTCGTCACCATCGGCAGCAGTACCAATCTGGCCTATCACCTGGGGTTACCCGTTAAAAATGCCCTGGTCGAAATGACCAATACGGGTCAGGAGCGGCCGCTACCCGCCGAGAAATACTACATTCCCGGCAGTATTCTGCGCGTGAGTCTGGACTCGACCCAACAGGCCACCTGGGGTATGCCCACGCAGACGGATGTTTATTTCGACGCCAGTCCCGTCTTTAGGCTGGCTCCCGATGCGGTTGCCAAAGGCATTGTCAAACCGCTGGCCTGGTTCTCAACCAGCAAGCCACTGCGCAGCGGCTGGGCGTGGGGACAGTCGTATCTGCAGGATGGCGTTGCCGCCTTCATGGCTCCCGTGGGCTCGGGCAAGTTATACGCATTCGGCCCCGAAATTACGTTCCGCGCTCAGGCGCAGGGTACTTTCAAGTTACTGTTCAACCAGCTCTATTCGACCTCCGTCGCGCAGTAACGCTTGGTAATGCCTACAGTCTACAGCCAAAAGGCGGATCACTCGATCCGCCTTTTGGCTGTAGACTGTAGTCGTTCTTACCTGAACGGTTTGATTTATTTCTGCCCCTGAAAAAGAGAATATTTGATCATGCCAATCACCAATATGGTACCCATTGCGCCATAAACCAGAGCAATGGCAATGTATTCGATTCGGTCGCGCATCGTTGACTCCTTCTCAGCAGCACGTTGACCGTAATTGACCATTAATAGCAATTGGCATAGTATACCAACACCAATTAGATAATTTACCATATTCAACTTTAAATAAACAAATAAAAACTAAATCATCATACTAATAGACAAAGTGCCAATAAATTTTAGTTGAATAGATGCAAAAGCGACTAAAAGGTATAACAGTACGTATATGATGCAAGTGCGTCCTACAGAAACGACTACTATTTTTCCGGCGATGCACTAATCCGGTCAATCGCTAATTTTGTCACTAAATTAGCTTTCTTTTACTACAAACAAGTAGTGAGACCCTCAATAAAAGACCTTTCGCTTTGTAAGCTAAGGGCTTTTGCAAAGAGTCTCACTACTTGTTATGTGGAAGGACTATTATGCGTTGTGAACGGCAACCAGGTCACCAGCCACCGATTCGGTACTAGTCCGTATCTTCCTGTTTACTCCTGTGATACTTGTTTGTGAACCGGCCTTGGTGCCACGAACAGCGTAAGCCAGGTTCGGCGCGCTACCCGAAAAAAGTAAGGGGTAAGTATAATTATCGACGGAATCAATCCCAGCAAATAGTAATCAAGATCGACGTTGAGCCAACTGACTACGATAAAGAACGTAAGTAGTGTCCAGATGGTAAACAGCGCATAACTGACAAACATAGAGGCCCAATAGAAACCGGGTTCGGGTGAGAAGTTTTCCCCGCAATGCGGGCAGCGATCATGCATCTGATCAAAATGACGACTGAATGCACTTTTGGTTACGAAAAAATCGCCCTGATGACAACGGGGGCATTTGTTGAACAATATACTGTATAATCGACTGTCGGCTAGCATGGTTATGGACCGGTTAGTACGTGGTGTCTCGGCTCACCGGGCGAGTATGAAGCTCACTCGTTGGCTAGCACAAAGGTAAGCACTGACCTTTCCGGATAGAAAGACAGACCAAGCTAACTATGGTACAAATCAACGATGAGCCGTTAGGGTCTGGCGGAAATCGAGCGGGGTTCTGTTCGTATGCTTTTTGAAGAATCGAACGAAATAAGACGGATCGTCGAAGCCCAGCGCGAAGCCAATCTCTTTGACCGATTGCGCGGTGTGGGTAAGCAATCGCTGTGCTTCGACAACCTGACGTTCGTGTACTAACTGGCTGGCCGTTTTGCCCAGGACTTTCTTGCAAATGTGATTGAGGTAGTTCGGTGTCAGGTTCATCTGATCGGCATAGGCGCTCACTTCCCGAACGGTCAAGAACTGATTCTCGATCAGCTCTTCGTACTGGCGAATGTGATCGTACAATTGCGTGTCGGTTCCTGGCCGCTGCTGGTTGTAGAGCCGATTTGCCGTTTCCAGCAGGATATGCAAATAGGACAAAAAGACATCGGCCCGGTTAGGCTGCGGATGCTCATATTCATCATACGCATTCGTAAACAACTCGTCGAACAAGTGCCGCCGGTCGGCTGCCTTCAATACCGGAAGATGCTGATGGGAGTGATAAAAAGGGTACTGATGCAGCCGATTACCAAAGCGGCTACGCATAAAATTTGCGTCGAAGAAAAGATTATAGCCTCGAATATCTGCTGATAGTTCCCAATTATGAACCTGTCCGGGAGTAAGAAAATAAAGCTGGTACGGCATTACGTCGTACGTTTTAAAATCGATGGTGTGCGTACCGGTCCCGTTTGTGATCCACATCACCAGATAAAATGTATGGGAATGCGAGTCACCAATTCGTTTAAACTCCTCCACAAGCCTTTCCAACCGTGTCATGTGGAACAGCGTATTGGGCTCATGCCGGGGAAAGGACGTTAGTTGATAGACAGGTACGGAAGTAGCCATAGACACGAAAGATACATAGGGAGAACGGATGGGTATCCGTTCAGTCAGCGCGTCAGCTACCCGTTTTGTACAACCAGGCAATCACCTGGCCGGTGGGTAGTAACGCACCCGGATGAACGGCGGAAACAAGACCTGAATGCAGCGCTGTCCAGCCTTTACGGGTCACGTCAGCAAAGAAACGTATACTTGCTGAGAAACGAAGCAAGGGCAGGGTTTTCTGCTTAATCCCAGCTTGTATACCCCCGCCCATCAAGGTATACCGGAGTCAGTCCTGTCTACGCATGAGTAGTCAAAAAAAAACAGTACCACCCTGGGCTCACCAGTATAGTACTGTTTTCGGGTGTTGACACGCCCATCAATCAGCCTTCCTGACGATTGTACAGCTTGTTCAGTTTATCGCGGGAACGTTTCAACCGCATCTTCACGGCGCACTCCTTAATATTGTAGAGTACCGAAATTTCTTTGATCGATAAGCCCTGCTCGTGCTTGAGACGCAGCAAGGTAACTTCCTGTGCCGGCAACCGATTCACCATACTTTCGAGCGCCTGAAGCCGGAGCTCATCCGAAGCCGAGGGATCCTGCTCCGCTAATTCAGTAGCGACATCATCGGTTAGTGATTCCAGGTTTACCCGTTTGCCGTGTCGGATCTGGTCCAGGCAGTAATTGTGCGAAATCGAATAAAGCCAGGTTGAAAAGGTCGACCGGTTCTGGAACGTATCAAATTTGTCGTAAGCTTTCAGAAAAATATCCTGCGTGAAGTCCTGGGCGGCTTCACTATCTTTAGTCATGGATAAGCATTTCTGGTACACTTTACCCACATATTGTTTATAAAGTGCTTCAAAATTATCAGTTGTTGACTTTATAGGCTGGTTTGTATAGGTTATGTTATCCGAAAGAATCTTGCGTTTCATAAGGGAGAAGAGCGTAATGAGCGTAGTAGGTTAACAATGAGTATAGTAACAAAGATAAATTTTATGTACTGAATAAAAATACCGGCAACAACAGCCAAAATTTTATGATTTCTGCATTTCATATACTCTATAGTAACGCTTCATATGTAGAAATCACGTTTTACATATTTTCCTACTTTTTTACTTACGTTTTTCCAATATCGTATACATAAGTACTTGGTTTACGCAGGGCCTATACAATCTAAATCTACTAAACGGTAGCTGGCTGAAGGTTAGCATCTCTTAAGACGTAACTAATGACAAATTGATAATACAAACACATCATAATAAGAAAATGATTACTTATTATTTAATTTAAGTCTACCCTTTTCGCCGGATGTCCTTGAGCACCAGGGCTATCTGCTTTCGATTCGTATTGTCAACTAGGTGTAGCGGTGTTGTTTTGTGTTACCCCCAAATCGCGTATAGCTATCCAGTTGGAACCCGTCTTCCAGCCAAACTCCGTTTACTATACCGTCGAAGCTACGACTGGTCAACTTGTCCCAACGTGAGCGAATCAACGCCGTTGGATGCAGAGACGATTGAGCAGCCGGTAATTTGATAATCTATTGTCATCCTGACACCGGATCGGCAAATCTCACGTGAGTATATATACGAAGCCCGCCCTGAGGGAATATACGTAAGCCTTTTCTTATTGTAGGGAATGATTGTACTTATCTTCTTTTGCTAGAAAAACTGACTGAGCAGTCAAACATTTACAGCGATCATTTCTTTATAGATTAAACTAACATTAAAGAATGATTAAAATTGGCTACCACGCTTCTCACGAACAGTTTAAACCCAGTGAGTTACTATCCTACGTTCAACAGGCTGAGCAAGCTGGCTTCACCGGCGGAACCTGCTCCGATCATTTTCACCCCTGGAGTGAGAAACAGGGAGAGAGTGGTTTCGCCTGGAGTTGGCTGGGGGCGGCTTTGCAGGCGACATCGCTCAGCTTCGGCGTTGTTAATGCGCCGGGTCAGCGTTATCATCCGGCCATCATCGCTCAGGCAGCCGCTACGCTGGCCGAGATGTTTCCGGAGCGTTTCTGGATCGCGGTGGGAACGGGACAAACCCTCAACGAACACATTACAGGCGGGCAGTGGCCAGCCAAAGCGGATCGAAATGCCCGTCTGAAGGAGTGCGTCGCGATTATTCGGGCGCTATGGGACGGCGAAACCGTAACGCACCGGGGCCTGGTGACGGTTGACGAAGCTAAGCTGTATACCCGACCAACCATCAAACCGCTCATCGTTGGCGCGGCTGTAACCAGCAAAACCGCCGAATGGGTCGGTGGCTGGGCTGATGCCCTGATAACGACCTCACGTCCGCTGGATGAATTACGCGAGGTGGTCGATGCCTTCCGCCGGGGTGGCGGCTCGGGGAAACCGATGTTCCTTAAGGTCCAGCTCTCCTACGACCCAGATAAGGAAAAAGCCAAAAGTGGCGCTTTCGAGCAATGGCGGGGGAATGTTTATCCGAACAGCGTCATGACCGAGTTACGGATGCCTAGCCAGTTCGACGATGCCGGCGAAATCGTTGACGCAGCCACAGTCACCAAGCTGATCAACATATCATCAGACCTTAACCAACATGCGGACTGGCTGTCGGGGTATCTCTCGTTAGGCTTTTCGCAGCTTTCGCTCCATAATGTCAATCGGCAGCAGCAGCGGTTCATTGATGACTTCGGAGCGCATGTACTGCCCCAACTCCAACAAGCTGCCTCGTAGCCTTATCCAACAATTGTCCATAACCAGCCATCGACCAACCCCGCCGACCGTGTGCAGGTCAGTAGAACACGTCATTGTGTCTGGTAGCGCGAAAAATGAGCATGTCTAACAACAATACGAACGAACAACAACGACTGGACCGGCAATGGAGCCAGCAGGAAAACTGGTATAAATTTGGGCCTTACCTGAGTGAACGCCAGTGGGGAACCGTACGGGAAGATTATACGGCCGAAGGTGATGCCTGGACGGCATTTCCTCATGAACACGCCCGTATGCGAACCTACCGCTGGGGGGAAGACGGGCTGGGCGGCATCTCCGACGATACGCAGACGCTTTGTTTTGCTCTGGCCCTTTGGAACGGTCAGGATGATTTTCTGAAAGAGCGGCTCTTTGGCCTGTCCAATGAGGAGGGCAATCATGGTGAGGACGTTAAGGAACTCTACTATTACTTGGACAACACGCCCACGCACAGTTACATGCGGATGCTTTACAAGTATCCACAGACGGCCTTCCCCTACAAAAAACTGGTCAGTCAGAACAAGCGCCGGAAAATAACGGAACGGGAGTACGAACTGCTTGACACGAATCTGTTCGCGAAAAATAAGTACTTCGACGTGGTGATCGACTACGCCAAGAACGATCCGGATGACATCCTGATTCGCCTTACCATCACGAATCGGTCCGATAAAGCGGCCCCGCTGCATGTGTTGCCAACGCTCTGGTTTCGCAACCGCTGGTCGTTTAGCGAAGAAGCCACCCAACCCCATATTGAACGGGTTGATTCCGGTCAGGACGGACGGCATCAGGTCAAAGCGATTCATGAGCGGCTCGGTGGCTACACCCTGAGCTTTCAGGCGGCTGACGCGGTGCTGATGACCGAAAATACGACGAACAAAGAGCGCGTGTTTGGTCATCCCAATGAATCACCGTTCGTTAAGGATGCCTTTCACGATGCAGTCACAACGGGTCAACTGGCCCCGTTTGATCAGCAGCCAACAGGCACTAAATGTGCACCCGTGTACGCGCTGACGCTGGCGGCTGGTCAGACGATAGACATCAAACTCCGGCTTCATCAGGCGGAACTGGCCGACCCACTCGGACCCGATTTTGACGAAGTCTATAACGTTCGCCAGCAGGAAGCCGATGCTTTTTATGCTCCACTGACGACCCAGGACTCAGCGGACGATGCGCTGGTGAAACGGCAGGCCTGGGCTGGGCTGCTGTGGTCGAAACAATACTACCATTACAATGTCAGGCGGTGGCTGGAGGGGGACCCCGGCGATCCGATCCCGCCCAGCGAACGGTGGCGGGGTCGCAACGCCGATTGGCAACACCTGGATGCCGAGCATATCATGGTCATGCCCGACAAGTGGGAGTACCCGTGGTTTGCCGCCTGGGATCAGGCTTTTCAGGCGATTGCCCTGGCTTCGATCGACCTTGAATTTGCCAAGCACCAGTTGTACCTGCACGCTGATACGCGCTACCAGGCACCGGACGGGCGGCTACCCGCTTACGAGTGGGATTTCTCGGCCAACAACCCTCCCCTACGGGCAGCCATCAGCTGGTTGTTTTACAGTCAGGAGCTGATTATGACGGGCAAAAAAGATTACGAGTTTCTGTCTACCATGTTCAAGCGCCTTCGCCCCAATTACGAATGGTGGAACAGTCAGCTGGGAGGTAAACAGGAAGGGATGTTTCAGGGGGGCTTCCTGGGGCTGGATAACATCAGCCTGTTCGACCGTAGTGATGACATTCCGGCGGGTGGTTCCCTGGATCAGGCGGATGCGACAGCCTGGATGGCTACCTATACGCTGTATATGATGCGCATCTGCGTCGAGCTGGCCCAGCAGGACCCGCTTACCTATGAGCCCCTGAGTTGTTATTATTTCGATTATTACATCCGCATCAACAACGCGCTCCAAACCGTGGCCAAGCTGTGGATTGACGACGAGGACCCCGACAGTAACAACGGTTTTGCGTATGATGTACTGCATTTGCCAAGCGGGAAAGCCATTCCCATTATGCTCCGGTCTATGGTCGGTCTATCCCCGCTCTTTGCGGTCATGTCGCTGAAACGGGAAATTGCTCAATCCCTGCCGACCTTCTACCAAAAGATTCAAGACTATCAGGCCAATCCGCTCTCGAAAAATCCCTGCTATTGCGTGCTGGAAGAAAACGACAACAAGGACTCCATCTTATTTAGCCTCTTGTCGGCTGACCAGCTTGCCCGTATGGCTACGTTTATTTTCTCCGAAGACGAACTACTGGCTCCGGGTGGTATCCGATCCCTCTCCAAGGTCTACGAAAAGGCGTATTCCTTAAAGATCAAAGGAACCAAACACCAGATCCATTACACGCCCGGCGAATCCGATTCGTCCATGTACGGGGGTAATTCTAACTGGCGAGGTCCGGTCTGGTGGCCGATGAACTATTTTATTGTTAAGGCACTGGAAGAGTTTGGCAACTATCACGGTACAGCCGTGCAGGTAGCCTTACCATTCGGAAGCGACAACCACGGGACGCTCAACGATGCAGCCGCGTTTTTATCGGAACGGCTGTGGCAAATTTTCCGTCCGGATGCCCAGGGACGGCGCCCGCTCAATGGCGAGGAGTTCATCTACGCTGACGATCCGAACTTCCGGAATCTGGTCCTTTTCTACGAGCATTTTGATGGTGATACGTCGCGGGGACTGGGGGCCAGTCATCAAACCGGCTGGACGGCTCTGGTAACCTGTTTGTAGCTAATCCCATTGCGAATCGGTTGACAAGGTTTCCATGTCAACCGATTCGCATTACCGGCAAAACGTACAAAGCCGGTCCTGGCGGCATCCAATAGGCTAATTCATTGACGATTGACATCAAATTTACTCATCTTTTTAACTAGGTTTTCTTAGCGCAGGCTCACTAAAACTACCGTGGCTGTTCGGTACACGGGAAGGAGCTTGATCACAGATCAGAACAGGCTTACGGGTATCCGGCGGATTTCAGCCAACGTGGGAAGGTATAGTCTAGTAGCTTCTCCGCTAACGCAGGCGTTCCATGGCCGCTTACCGACTATCGGCCTCACAGGTGGCTGCTCAACTTAATTGCCGGGCTACCGCTTACATATGGACACTACCACTCCCAGATCATGGCACGTATAAATCCTCTTTTTTGGCTGGCTCCGCCCCTTCTGGCCCTGTTCCTGAGCCGGCCCTGTCAGGGGCAGCAAAAATACGAACGGGAATACCGGATCAAATCGAGTGCCGTACCGCCCAAGGCCGCCCGCTTTATCGATGATGTGTTTGCGAAAACAACCGTGCACTGGTATGGCGAAGAAAGCCTGACAGGAAGGTCGATCGAAGCGAAGCTGAAGTTCAGGGGAAACCAGTACAGCGTTGAATTCGACACGTCGGGGACTATTCAGGATGTTGAAATGCTAATCCGTTACAACCAGATTCCGGCTAAAACCAGGACAAAACTAACGGATCAGTTGAACCAGAAATTCGACAGGTTTTCCGTCGTTAGAACGCAACAGCAATGGACGGCTAGCCTGGCTGATCTAAAAACGGCCATTCAAACGGATGCGGTTCCGGCCTTGGTTCAGGTTCGGTACGAGTTGACCCTGAACGCCCGAAAAAATCGTTCTGCCAACTACTACGAAGTACTCTGTGAACGAACTGGAGCGGTTGTGCAGGTTCGGCAACTGGTCCAGCGGAACACGAACAACCTGATGTACTGATGGGCAAAATTTTAATTTTTGTTTCCCTGTTGATGGCAGGTGTCCTGTCGGCATTTTCGCAGGATCGGTATATGGCGGGCACGCTGCCCCAGGCCAATATCAATTTCTCCCTGAGCAACGACGTAAAACTCAATGTCAAACTGGAATCCCGCCAGATCATTTCGGAACGAACGCAACGTGAATCGGGAAAGGGCTCGTTCCGGTATGAACGAACGGATCTGGGGCTGGTGCTCACCAAAAAAGTGTCCATTAACTCGACCCTGGGCGGTGGCTATCTGATCCGGCTCGAAGATAATCAATTGGTTCATCGGTTCATTCAGCAGGCCAACTGGGTCAATGACCTTAACCCAATTACGGTTGCGCATCGACTCGTTATCGACGAAACGTTCCGCAAAACGGACCCGACCGAGATCAGGCTTCGATACCGACTCGGGCTGGAAAGGGCGTTGAGTGGCAGACAGATCGACCCCAAGGAACTGTACGTAAAACTCCAGAACGAATACCTTGGCATCTGGTCTGCCGCAGGACCTGACCTGGAAATACGGGCGTCGACGGCCCTGGGTTATAATGCAACCGATGATAACCAGATTGAACTGGGCTTCGAGTACCGCGTCAACGAGTTTAACCAGCCCAGTAAAGCGCACCAGTATTGGACAACCATCAGTTGGTTTGTCAGTATCTAACCCATTCTGTTCAGCGTTTGATGACTTCGGTGGCCTAGCCCTGCTGGAATCAGTCAACAGGAAATCTCCCGCTCATAAAACAGGGCCAGAGCCGCTTTTCTTCGTATCAGCCAAGCGACTGATAGACCGATATGTACTGACAGGCGCTCGTTTTCCAATCGAACCGGGCGGCATTTTTCCGGATTGCGTCCTTGCGTTCCGCTGATTCGTACGCGTTCATTCCGGCGCTATACACGTCCTGAATAACGCTTGCCTCAAAGCTGGGAAAATAGAACGCAGCCTCACCGCCGATTTCAGGCAGGGACGTGAGCGTCGAAAGGAAAACGGGTTTGCCGAACTGCATGGCTTCGATAACCGGCAAGCCAAACCCCTCGGCGAGCGACGGGTGAAGCAGTGCTTTGCAGTGCCGCAGATACCAGGCTTTATCCGGTTCCGAAACTGTGCCGGGCAGGTGGAGCCGCTTCTCAACACCAAGCTGTTGCGCCTGGCGTCTCATTTGGTTTACGTAATCGGGGTTATCATGATGACCGATAATGATCAGTTCCAGATCGGGATTCGATTGCAGTAAGGGCAGCAGAACGTGAAAATTTTTTTTCTGATTTACGTAGCCAATGCCCAACAGAAACTCGCGAGTTGGCTGGTAAGCAACCACGTCTTCGGCGGTTTCGGCCAGTTTGTTGACGCCGTTGTGAATGACATAAACGGGCTTGTTGCCGATGCTGCAATGGGCCAGCAGATCATTCTTCGTGAATTCAGAGATACAGACGATTGCGTCGCTTCGATCGATCAGCGACTGCGTGTGCGCCAGACTCTTGCGCTGAACAGGTTCCGGTTTGCCTTCGTGCAGAACATTTAAGTCGTGTATGGTGAGTACGACCCTGAGGTGAGGGAACCGGCTTTTGTCCGGCAAAATCCGTCCCGACTGAAACGGTGCATGCCACACCCGGCAATCGAACAGGAAGGGCTGAATGAACTTGTGCCATTTATGCTCCACCAGATGGTATGGTTCGTAGGGTAGCGTCAGTTTTTTCCGACGGGGGAGGTACATCTTCATCAACGGCTGATTCATGTCAGCCAGCCGTTCGTTAACGTGTTGACCAAGATTCTGGCAATACTGATAAAGGCCAGAATGCGGGAATTTCATTAGGTCACAATCAAGTATAATACGGGACATATGCCTGGGAAAAATGGGTAAACGAGCCGGAAACTCGTTTTTTTTCGTTTTCTGCAACACTTGGGCGCATCGGTTTGTAATTACCTGTACCAAGCCCTTCGCTGCATCGCCTGCTACCCATTGAGTAGTTTTAACAGGACTCTTTACCTGAAGACAGACTTACTTTCCAACCAAATGGTACTTTTGTGAATCCTTTCAGTAAAGTATAGTAACTTACTCCCTGTCGAGTGAGTTTTTGAATTTTTACATTAGTTAAACAACGTTAGGAGGACTTTAGTATGATTCGTATCATCTTTGATTGCGAGAGAATGAAGTACGTCAATACAGGACTGTACCATTACTGCCTCAATCTGGGACAAAGTCTTCAGCAGCACAAGAGCCCGGAGCAGCTGTCCGTATTTGTTCCAGATCATGTCCGAAAGACGTTCAACCCGCTGACAACCTGCATCCCGCAGCATTCGCTACAGAAATTTCTTATGCCGTCGGTCAGCCAGTACCAAATCTGGCACAGTACCTACCAGAGTTCGCAATATCTGCCTCGTCGAAACCGAAAAATCAAGGTGCTCCTGACCATCCACGATCTTAATTTTTTGCACGAAGATAAGGCCGAGCATAAAAAAGAGCGATACCTGAGTCATGTGCAGCAGAACATCGATCGGTGTGATGCCATCGTTTGTATCTCTGAATTCACCCGGAATGATGTGCTGACGCATTGTGACACGGGCGGTAAGCCGGTTCACGTTATTTACAATGGTACGAATCGGTTGCACCAGCCCGTTCTGAAAGACCGTTCTTATCGGCCGCGCATTCCCTTTTTGTTCAACGTAGGGGCCATTGTCCGCAAAAAAAATCAGCATCGTATCTTACCTTTGTTACAACAGAACCCGTCCCTTGAGCTGATTCTGGCCGGTCGTCACGAAGATAAAGAGTATGCCAGTTTTCTTCAGCAACATGCTTCTGATCTACAGGTGGAAGATCGGATGCATCTGGTGAATGAAATTACGGAAGAGGAAAAATCGTGGTACTACCATAATTGTCAGGCCGTTGTGATGCCGTCTCTGGCCGAAGGGTTCGGACTTCCGGTTACCGAAGCGATGTCTGTCGGGAAACCCGTATTTCTCTCGAAGTATACGGCCCTGCCCGAAATAGGTAAGGATTTCGCGTTCTACTTTCACGATTTCGACAAGATGCATGAAGACTTCACAGACGGCATGCAGCGGTATCAGCGTGCCGGCAGCCAGATGGAAGAAGCGCTCAAAGCCTACAGCGCAACCTTCAATTGGGAGGATTCGGCCAAAAAATACATTGATGTGTATCACTCAATGCTCTAAGTAATTTTCACTAATTCTGTGGACGATTCTGTTCTCGTCGAGGCAGACGTATCCGTTCCAGGTATTAACAACGAATGAAGATTTATAGACGGCTGATGGCTTATGCCAAGCCTTACAACAAATTTGTTATCCCCTTTTTCATCTTTACGCTCATTGCGGTCTTCTTCAACGTCTTTCAATTTGCGTTGATCATTCCGTTGCTTAACTTTCTGTTCGATCCTGTCAATACAGCCGATGCCGCCAAGTATGCATCGGTGCCGGATTTTCAGCCTACGCCATCGTACTTTAAGGATCTGTTTTACAGCCAGATTTACCAGTTCAAAACCACGAAGCCGATCTACGCGCTTTACTTTCTGGCGGGCATGATCGTGGTGGCCGTTATTCTCACCAACCTGTTCCGGTTTCTGGCTCAGCAGTGTCTGCTCAGGGCGCGAACCTTGCTGGTCAAACGACTCCGGGAGGCTTTGTTTGCCAAGATCAACCACCTGCACCTGGGCTATTTTACCAAAGAGCACAAGGGCGATCTACTGTCCCGGCTCAATGGGGATGTCTATGCCATTGAGAGTGTAGCCGGGAGTTCCATTGAAGTTGTGTTCAAGGAGCCCTACGTATTCATCGGCTACTTCATTGCCCTTTTCGCAATATCGGTCAAGCTGACGCTGTTCACCCTCATCATCATTCCGATCTCGGCGGTTGGCATTGCAGCCGTAACGAAAAAGCTCAAGAAAGAGGCTCAGGACGTACAATCATCAATGGGCCGAATGCTGACCATCATGGACGAAACGCTGCTCGGGATGCGTATTCTACGGTCGTTCAACGCCACTGATTTTGTGCTTAAACGCTTCAGCCGGGAAAACGATTTTTACCGGCAGGCGAGTCTGGAGAGTTTCAAACGACGCGAATTGGCCCCCGCTTTTTCAGAGGCATCGGGTGTGTTCATCGTGGCCTGTATTCTGGTCTACGGGGGCGGTCTGGTGCTGACCAAGGATAATAATTTGCAGGCGGGGTCATTCATTACGTTCATCGCCATTTTTTCGCAGGTGATCCGGCCCGCGAAAGCGATCGTCGTTGCCCTGACAAACATTCAGCAGGGCCAGGCTGCGGGCGAACGCATTCTGGAACTACTGGATAAGCCCATCGAAATCGAAGACAAGCCGGACGCCAGGGTGCTGGACAGTTTCCGCCGGGATATTGTTTTTGAGAATGTAAGCTTCCAGTATGGCGATAAACCCGTCCTGAAGACCATCAACTTCCGGATAGCCAAAGGCAAGAAAATTGCCCTGGTGGGGCCTTCCGGCGTCGGAAAATCGACCATTGCTGACTTGATTCCTCGTTTTTATGAGGCCACGCAGGGCAGCGTCAAACTGGATGGTATCGATGTCCGGGATTATTCGATGGAGTCGTTGCGGAAACAGATGAGTTTTGTGACGCAGGAGATCATTCTGTTCCATGACACCATCTTTAACAATATCGCCCTCGGAAAGCCCGATGCCAGCATGGATGACGTGATCGAAGCGGCCAAAGTGGCCAATGCGCACGCCTTCATCATGGAAACCGAAGACGGTTATAATACCGTGATCGGCGACCGGGGTATTCGCCTGAGCGGTGGTCAGCGGCAACGGTTGAGCATTGCGCGGGCGGTGTTCAAAAGGCCCTCTATCCTTATTCTGGACGAGGCTACTTCGGCCTTGGATATCGAATCGGAGAAATCAGTGCAGGAAGCGCTGAACAACCTGATGGAAGGTCGCACGACGCTGGTGATTGCCCACCGTCTGAGCACCATCAAGGAAGCGGACGAGATCCTGATCATGGAGGGCGGAGAAATCATCGAACGGGGCAATCACTATGATCTGATCAACAGCGAGGACAGCGTATACAAACGCCTGAACATGATGCAGGAGTTAGTGCAGTAAGGTAGCTGACGAGTCGCTTAGGCCCGGTTCGACACATAATCAACGGCTTTGCTGAACCGGGCCAGCACCTTATCCCACGTGTAATTCTGCTCGACGTAGGACCGGGCATTCTCGGCCATTGGCTCCGGATTCTGGGCCAGGAGCTGCTGAACGTCGTTTTCAAAACTACCGTAATCCGAGAATAACAGACCGCCCTGACTAAGCTCAATGTGGTCTTTGAGCACTTCGCATTTTTCGTTGGCAATCACCGGGATGCCGTGAGCGAAACTTTCCAGCGTAACCATCGACAGGCTCTCATGCTGTGACGGGATGACCAGCGCCTTCGCCCCTTTCAGGAGCGAAACCTTCACGCCTTCGTCGACAAACCCGGCCGATACAAAATCGGGGTGATCAGGAATCGGCATGAATGTCTGCCCAACCAGCACCAGCTTCAGACTCGACGGGTGCATCTCCTTATACTGAATAAAATAATCGAACAGCATCTCACAGCCTTTCGCTTTATCGATTCGACCGATGTAGATCAGGTACGGTTCATTGGCCGTCAGCTTCAGCACCGTATCGGCCGCATCGGCAGGGGCTTCGGTCGTGTCGATGCCGACACCCGCGATGTCGCTGTAGATGGGCTGGTTGTGAAACAGTTGCTGAACAAAGCGTTTTTCGGCGGATGTGAGGTATAAAATGGCACGTGGTTTGCGAAATAATGACCGGAATCCGGGCAGGTAAATCGGAATTTCGTCGTGCGCCGTCGGAATAAAAATCGACTTTCGGGGTGCTACGTTCATCCCGGCAATCGTCGGGTAATAGAGGTAAGTGATGAAGATAAGGGCGTCATACTGGCGGTGGTTCCGTTTCAGATACGTGATCAGATCGGGCGTGTAGGGGCCCTGGTGCTGCGCCCACATCAGACTGTATCGCCGAACCGTTTTGCCAACCAGCGCGCGTCCCCACATTTTCAGCCAGCCCATTCCCTGCCATTCTTCGGGTCGCGACCATTTCTTGATTTTCCGCTCCGTTTCATACTGCAAATGATCCTTCGCCTGCCGCTCATACTCTGTCGGGAACCGGTGCACGTTCACCCCATTGATCGTAGTAGTAGCCGCCGGATACCAGTTGGCCCAGGTGACGTACTCCAGCGCGCAACTGGTCAATACGTCGACTTCGTAGGTACCGGTCAGTCGTTCGGCCAGTATGCGGCAATAATACTCAGCGCCACCGTTAACTTCTTCGCCATACCGCTGAACAATAAAGGCTATTTTTTTCATGTACGTTAGTCCAATACTCGTGAGATGCGTATACAGGTCGTGTTCGCAAAGATAACGTAGCGGTCGTCGTCCGGAACCACATCCCGATCTACATAATTTTTACGTTTTCTTCTCTGAATTTCGCGAGCAGATGCTGCAACAGCTGACTTTTTATGCCAGCCTCTGCGTAAATGCTGCGGATGAACACCAGCACTTTCAGCTCGACGCTATCCGCGCTGATCGCCGTAAGCAGTATCTCAGGTGCTTTGTTGACAATGGCCGCTTCCAGCTTACTGACTTCATCGGTTATCAGCTGCCGGACAGCCTGAAGATCCGTATCCGCGCTCAGTTTCAGGGTAAGCTCGGTTTTCAGGTAGGTTTCCCCCGACGTCCAGTTGACCAGTCGATTCGACAACAGGTCGCTGTTGGGAATGATCACTTCGGAGCCCTGTATGGTTACCATTTTGCTGGAACGAATACCGATCGTCTGGATACGCCCTTTCCGGTCGGCCAGCTCGACATAATCGCCAATCTGGAACGGTTTCTCGAAAATCAGAATGATACCTGACACAAAGTTGCTGACGATGTTTTGCATACCCAGGCCAATACCTACGCTGAGCGCCCCCAGTACGACCGTAAATTTGTCGATCGAAACGCCCGAGGCCGCAATAGCCAGCAATAGTCCGGCAATGATGATGACCAGTCGAACCAGCGCCAGCACCGAACTGATCTGTCCCACCGACTCATTATCGTCCGCGTTTGGTAGCTGGCTTTCACCGAACAGCAACCCGATGTTCCGCTGTAACAGGCTCGACAGATAGATAATGACCGAAAAGGACAGCACGTTGCTCAAGGTAAAGCTGATGCTGCCGAATGAGCGCGGTCTGGACAGAAATTGATACGCCAGGTTGAATAAGCTATCGGCAACGCCCAGGTTTATAAAAAAGACGAGCAGCCACAAGCTGATAGCCACAAAAGCCAGACCTTTTTTGAACGACCGGCGTGTATGGTTTACGTTCACCCGGGAGAAAAGCCCTTCCGAACAGGCACTGATTTTTATCTGCAACTCCAGCGCTTCCAGTACAATCTCGATAAATACCCCCAGGCTGGTGAGTTGGATCAGGCCAACGACAGCGGTGATGGTGAACGTCTTCGCCAGCGTAATCCGGCCAAAAATGTTCAGCAGAATGGCCAGTACCTGCAACGCCAGGCACAGTTTACTGACTGGTCCGAGAATACGTTTGCTGATATGACGGTGGGGAAATTGATGGAAAAAGACAAACCCGACGTATAAAAAGGCCGCGTTGAGCGCCATCAGTCCAAGCCGCATGAAGACAGAAACGCTGACCGTTGCATTGATGACAATAAGGGTAATGAATAAGGCTGCCGTCAGTGACCACATCCATTTATCATGCCTGGAGAACCGCGTCCATAGTTGAACCGTTAGAATGGCCAGCAGCAAAAACTGGGTGATCTCGACATACAGCGACGGTGAGTTAGGCTCAAATAAGGGGGTTAAGTTGAGCAGTACCAGTAAAGAGGCAACCACCGGTACGGGTCTGAGGGCATCGACATGAATCGGTCCCAATTTCTGACGCAATACAGGTTCATTCGCTTTTTTGAGATTCGTAAATACCCACACGAAGAACAAACCCGCTACCAATAGCAATAGAAACCGGTCATCCCAGTTAGAGGTAAAAAAGTACCTGAGAATCTGATCCTGTCCCTGAAAACTCGACGTGAAAGCGGTGCCCAGCTGATTGACATTGAGGGAGGCCGGTGCATTCCACAGAAAGGGCGACTCACGCTGAAACGCGCTTTCCGTCGACTTTTGCAACCGCTCATTGATGTTCGCCTGTACGTTGCTGACCCGCAAATACGTACCAGAAACGTCAGCCAGTAAACGGCTCACGGAATCCAGTTGGGCACTGGTACGCGTACCAGCCTCCTGCAACTGTACTTTAAGATTGCCCAACTGATCGGCGTAAAGCTTTTTCTCCGTTGTATCGTTCCCGGCTACCGTCAGCAACGAATCAGAGCTCAGGGCCAACACCTGATTGAGCGTGTTTTGTAAATCGTTGTTCGATTTGGACAGAACCGTTCGCCAGTCGGTCAGCTTTCCGAGGGCGCCATTCAGTATCAAGCCGTAATTGGACAGGCTTTTGGCATCGATCGTTTTTCCATTCGTGAGCACATCGGCCGCAACAGGATCGACATTCGCCTTTACATCGGCCAACCCGGTGCGTATGCGCTCAATCCCAAACCGCTTTTTATTGGCCGATTTCAGTTCACTGATAACCGACTGCGCCTTTTGTATCTTAAAGAGTAATGTATCCGGTATACTTTCGGCTCTACTGACGATTCGGGCCGTATCCTGCGCCGTTGACAACACCGGCAAAACGAGTACTAAAAAACTAACTAGCAGAGCATTACGACATAATTTACCAACCATATAACCGCGCAAAGAGTGATCAACTAACCTGACAATAAACAATGGCTTTTCGGCCAGTGGATCAACCGAAATAGACTATGATCCTACTCTGTCAACGCCTGACTGGCGCTTATGTTATTTTACTTATCGAGTATACCCCCTATAGTTCTCCATGTTGAGAACGCCTGTCCACGCTGGTGAGCCGTGTTTTTTTACCACATTACCAGCTGTTTATACGGCCGCTATCCTGTCCCCAATCCGTCGTTTGTGCCGACTGCCAATACTGCCTGGCGGCCATGACAAGATCGCTCCTTTTCCCATTTCGGGCGCAAAGGCAGTCATCTCGTTAAGGCATGGAGGACTGATTTCGTGTCCGGGATTCCCGCATCGCATACCCATTGCCAAAGCAGCCACCAACGCAGACCTGCCGGCTTTTCGTAAGCCACAGTCGATCAATAGCCTCCTCCATTCGAGTGGTCAGTAGAACTCGCGACGGCCCGTTTACTGCGTTGACGGGTGAAAGCAGAACTTTTCTGGACAACCTGGCGATCAGGAAGACGCTCGCAGGATCAGTCGGGTCGGGATTCGGACCGTTTCCGAGTTGAGCTGGCCGGATTTGCCTTCAATCAGGTCGATGAGGTGTCCCGCAGCCGTCTGGCCAATCTCCAGCGCGGGCTGCTCGACCGTACTCATCGGCGGGGCCAGCAGGTCGGCCAGGGGCGTATTGGTAAACCCGATAAGGGATACAGCCTCAGGAATGGCAATGTTCCGCTTTTTCAGGGCAGCCAGACAGCCAATGGCTAACCGGTCGCTGGCGGCAAAAAAAGCGTCGGGTGACTGCGTTAGCAACTCGTCGATGATCGGCCCTATTTCACTCTCCCCAAAGCTGGCATACCGAACCAGCTGTTCATCGTAGGCAATGCCATACTTCTCCAGGGCGGCCCGATACCCGGCCAGGCGTTCCTGCGTGATGGAGATATAGGGTGGTATCGTTACGTGAGCAATGCGTCGTCGCCCGGTCAGGATCAGGTGTTCGGTAGCCGCAAAAGCACCCCCGAAATTATCGGCGGTTACGCTCGGAATAGCCAGTTCAGACGAGACACGGTCGAACAAAACGATGGGTAGCTTTTTCTCCTGTAAAAGCCGCAAATGCGACACGTCTGATGTACTGCTGGAAAGCGAAATCAGCAAACCGTCCGCTTTTCGATCAACGACCTGCTGCACCGTAGCAAGTTCCCGTTCGTAGGATTCGTGGCTTTGAAAGATAATGACGTAATAGCCCCGGCTGTAGGCGATGGCTTCGATGCCGTTGATCACGTTCGAGAAGAAATTATTGGCAATCTGCGGAACAATGACCCCGATAACCCGGCTGCGGTTTTCTTTCAGGCTAAGGGCAATCGGATTGGGTCGGTAATTGAGCCGCTCAGCATACTCGATCACCAGTCGCTTCGTCTCCGGATTGATTTCGTAGCTATCCCGCAGGGCGCGCGAGACAGTCGACGTCGAGAGATTTAGCGCACGGGCAATATCTTTTATCGTAATGGCCTCCAAAATCGTATCCCGGTAAAATGCAAAAAGCAAGCAAACGACTCAGCCGTTCTGATCATAAGAACAAACGACTGACAACTTACTCATTATACCAATCGGACTGGCTAAAGGTAAGGGTGGCAACGTTCCCGATAACGTTTGCGTGAATAAATAGCGGCAAACATTTCCCGATCAACCCCAAACGCCCTAAACTTAATCAGGCAACACACCAGTGAACGCAATCGCCGGGGAATGGACTCTCCGTGAAAAAGACAATTCGGGCAACATCCAGTCTACGATTCTATTCGATTGACGGCCCAGCAGGGCTTGCCTGATTAACGTACGTATAGCCAATGAATTCTTTATCCAGACAAACGTTACCGCTCATCGACTCGCGGGCAATGATACGCATCCCGACCTTGCCGCTGGCCCATCTGCCGGAGCGGGTACTCCAGTTTGGAACGAGTGTTCTGCTGCGCGGCCTCCCCGATTATCTGATCGACAAGGCAAACCGGCAGGGGATTTTCAACGGTCGGATTGTTGTCGTGAAATCGACGGACGGGGGTGATATGAATGCGTTTCACCAACAGGACAATCTGTATACGCTCTGCATTCGGGGGGTAGAAGACCAGCAGCTTGTCGAGGAAACTATAGTCTGTTCGGCCATCAGCCGGGTCTTATCCGCCAAACAGGATTGGGAAGACATCCTGACGCTTGCCGCCAGTCCTGATCTTCAGATCGTGATTTCAAATACGACCGAAGTGGGTATTCAACTGGTGCAGGATGACATTCGGCAGGCCCCACCCCTATCCTATCCCGGCAAGTTACTGGCCGTACTCTACGCGCGGTATCTGGCCTTCGATGGTGACCCCGGCAAGGGACTCGTGATCGTACCCACCGAGCTTATTCCTGACAATGGCACCAGACTGGAAGCCATTCTACTCGAACTGGCGCACCGGAATGCGCTGGAAAGCGAGTTTATCGACTGGATCGAAACAGCCAATACCTGCTGTAATTCCCTGGTCGATCGTATCGTACCCGGTCGTCCGGACCCGGCCACACAGCGCGCCCTGAGCGAACAGCTTGGCTATACCGATGAGTTGCTGACGGTTTCGGAAGTGTATAGTCTGTGGGCCATCGAAGGCGATGAGCGTGTGCAACAGGTACTATCCTTCGAGCAGGCTGACGAAAGCGTAGTGATCCGCCCCAACATTGATCTTTTCCGCGAGTTGAAACTGCGCCTGCTCAACGGTACGCATACGCTCAGCTGCGGGCTGGCTTTTTTGAGTGGCTTCGATACGGTGCGGGAAGCAATGGACGACAATCGACTGGCTGCGTTCATTCAAACGATGATGCTGGCCGAACTGATTCCCGGTATACCGTACGCAGTCGACGTAAAAACGGCACAGCGCTTTGGTTTTCAGGTACTGGACCGCTTCCGAAATCCGTTCGTCGAACACCGCTGGCTGGCCATCACGATGCACTATTCCATGAAAATGCAGATGCGGAATGTCTCGGTACTGCTTCGCTACTACGAGACATTACAGGCTACACCTCGTTACATCGCCCTTGGTTTTGCCGCTTACCTGCTGTTCATGCGCGCTACGGTGCGGCAGGATGGAATTTGGTACGGCGACCGCAATGGAGAGACATATCCGATTCACGATGATCAGGCGGGGTATTTCGCTGACCTATGGGCGCGGCTGACTCCTTCGGAAGTGACTCAGACAGTTCTTCAGAATACGACGCTCTGGGGGCACGATTTAAGCCAGTTGCCGGGCTTTTCGGCGGCTGTTGCGACCTACCTAACTCACCTGATCGAACAGGGGGCACTGTCCACCATTCGTTCCCAGTTCGAGCCGTATCAAGTCGTTGCCAGATGAAACAGACCGTCTTAAAAATACATCCCGACGATTCCGTACTGGTCGCGCTTATAGATTTAGAACCGGGTGATCGGGTCTACTACGATGAGGCAACACTGCTCGTAACGGAAGCCATTCCGGCCAAGCACAAACTCGCTATTCACGATTTGGCCAGTGGGGACGCGATCACTATGTACGGGGTGCTAGTTGGCCAGGCAAAGCAGCTCATACCGGCAGGCGGTCGTTTGACTACGTTCAATGTCATACACGCCACCAACCGCTTCGATGTGCATCGGTCCACGTATTCGTGGACGCCACCCGCCGTTGATCAATGGCAGCACCGATCGTTTATGGGCTACCATCGGTCGGATGGGCGGGTCGGAACGGCTAACTACTGGCTCGTGGTACCGCTTGTCTTCTGCGAGAACAGAAATATCGAGGTATTGCAGACGGCACTGATCGATGATCTTGGCTACGGACGACACCGTTCGTATCAGCACCAAACGCGGGAATTGATGGCGATGGTACAGGCAGGGCGCACCGTAGAAGACGTGCTACGGGCGGATCTGGAACCTACCGAACAATCGTCCGATAGTCGAAGGCCACTGCGTCTGTTTCCAAACGTCGATGGGGTGAAGTTCCTCACGCATGAAGGCGGTTGCGGGGGTACCCGGCAGGATGCTCAGGCACTCTGCGGACTGCTGGCGGGCTACATAACCCACCCGAACGTAGCGGGTGCCACGGTGTTGAGCCTTGGGTGTCAGAACGCTCAGGTGGGCCTGTTGCAGGACGCGATTGGCGAGCGAGATCCGCACTTCGATAAGCCCTTGTTTGTGCTGGAGCAGCAAACCATCGGCACCGAAGAATCCCTGATCAGTCAGGCCTTACGGCAAACCTTCGCCGGGCTGATGCAGGCCAACGCCTGTGTGCGGCAGCCC
Organism: Spirosoma agri; assembly: GCF_010747415.1. Lineage (NCBI taxonomy): Bacteria > Pseudomonadati > Bacteroidota > Cytophagia > Cytophagales > Cytophagaceae > Spirosoma > Spirosoma agri. The sequence goes on from NZ_JAAGNZ010000001.1 coordinate 3,239,237, forward strand.
GCTCCACTGAGCAAGTTGACCATCGGCCTGGAATGTGGGGGGTCGGATGGGTTTTCGGGTATTTCGGCGAATCCCGCACTGGGCCACGCGTCGGATTTGCTGGTTGCGCTGGGCGGCACCGTGATCCTGGCCGAATTCCCCGAACTATGCGGAGTGGAGCAGGAACTGTGCGACCGTAGCGTCGATGCGGAAACGGCGGGCCGATTCCGGGATTTGATGACTACCTATGCGCAGCGCGCCCGAGAAGCCGGCTCGGGTTTTGACATGAATCCCTCGCCGGGTAATATCCGCGACGGCCTTATAACCGACGCCATGAAGTCAGCCGGTGCTTCGAAGAAAGGTGGTACGTCACCCGTCGTAGCGGTGCTCGATTATCCGGAACTGGTCACTAAACCTGGTCTGAATCTGCTTTGTACGCCGGGCAATGACGTTGAATCGACAACGGCGGAAGTGGCGTCGGGGGCGACCGTGGTTTTGTTCACAACGGGACTCGGCACCCCCACGGGCAACCCCATTGCCCCCGTCGTAAAAATTGCCAGTAACACGACCCTGGCCAATCGAATGCCCGATATTATCGACATCAATACGGGAACCATCATCGACGGCGACGAAACCATTCAGCAGGCGGGCGAACGACTCCTCGAACAGATCATCGGCGTAGCAAGTGGTATTATCGACGTGGCCGCCGTCCGGCATGGTCAGGACGATTTTATTCCCTGGAAACGGGGTGTCTCGCTGTAAGCAGCGAGCGAACGGGTGGATGGATAGTAGCCCGTTGACTGTCAGACTTTTCTAGGTGCTTTTTTCATCATTGAGCGGCAAAAAAAAGCTGAATTTCCTGACATCCTGTTGGCCGCTACTTTTTATGATTGTCTGATTTGATTATAATGGCAAGCCGATAACAATGAGAAAAAACGCCTGTTGCCCCGCTGAATCAGCGAAGTCCTTACCAATCATGAGAATCAGTATCCGCCGTAGTTATCGGCAAATCACCAGCTGTTTTGTAAAGGATCTTTTCTGACAATCAGCCCTAGAATCAACCAAACCCTAGTCAGGCCGTTATGAAAACCGTGTTTTTGAGTTACCTGCTGGCCCTGCTTCCCGTTACGCTCATGGCGCAGAAACCGGTACCGGTCAAACCGCGCATCCTCATCAGCACCGATATCGGGGGCACGGACCCGGATGATAATCAGTCGATGACCCATTTCCTGATGTATAGCAATCTGTTCGAGACGGAGGGTCTTGTCTCATCGCCGTCGTACGGCTACGGTACCAAACGGCACCTGCTGGACATGATTGACCTCTACGAGAAAGACCTCCCCAAACTGAGCCAACACCTGACAGGCTATCCCACCCCGGATGCATTACGGACTGTGTGCAAGCAGGGGCGTCAGGGCGCGGCACCGGTCAAGGGCTACACTACGGCCACCGAGGGATCGGACTGGATCATCAGCTGTGCGAAAAAGATAAGCGAACAGCCGCTCTGGGTACTGGTCTGGGGCGGCCTGGACGACCTGGCCCAGGCACTGCACGACGATCCCACGATTCAAACGAAGATCAGGGTGTACTGGATTGGAGGTCCCAATAAAAAGTGGAGCGCCAACAGCTATGCCTACATTGCTCAGAACTTCCCAAACCTGTGGATCATCGAAGCGAACGGCTCTTACAACGGCTTCTTTTCGGATAATGGCGTGCCCGACAGCCTCCGTAATCACACCTACCACGACCGCTATATTCGCGCTGCCGGACACCTGGGCAAAGACTTCAGGAACTATTACAAAGGCAACATTAAAATGGGCGATACGCCGGCCCTGCTCTATATGATGGATGGCGACCCCACTGATCCAGGCAAAGAAAGCTGGGGCGGCAGCTTCGAGAAAGTTGACCATAGCCCAAGGCGCATCTTTACCACCGGCACCACGCTTGCCGATACGGTAGGCGTCTATTCGGTCATGGAGTTTCACCTCAAAGGCCCCAAAGCAACCATTCCGGCAGATTCGGCTTGTTTTACCATGACCGTCCAAGCCCAGATTGGCGAGCAGAAATGGCCGGGCTATTACCTGGGCAATGGTAACTATGTGATCCTGTACATTCCCAAACAGACCGAAACGCTGACCTATACGATCCGTTCAGTGATTCCGGGATTCCCCCAACAGCACGGAAAATTCGTCGTGAACAACAACTGGCCGGGCAAACGGGGTGCTGCGGACTATAAACTGGGACCTAACTGGTACACCGACCGGGATAACCCATCGCTTTTTGATGGCAGACAGCAAGGTGGCAAAACAGTGCTCAAGTGGCGTAGTGCCGTGTTGCTGGATTGGGCCAAACGATGGGCATGGCTGTACTGAGCCGCTGATGCTTCTTATGTACAGCATAGACCGGAAACGTATCACGGTTTCAACCCGTTGGTCCACTCAACCGCCAGCGATTCTGAAGACTCCCGACCGAAATCACCATGCGCCAGCGCAGTAATCTTATTCTTGTGTTCGCCTTATCGGCAACCGTCACGTATGCCCAGTTGAAACCGACTGGCGGAAAGGATACGTCGTTCACAGTACAAGGGTCTTACCTGCGCGAGAAAAAATACCACCCCGACATTACGCTGGCCGATTCAACGTTGCCAGCCGGAGTCCGTATCGACAAAGCGATCACGTTCAGTACACCCAGTGCGGAGCGAAATCTTAAGCTGGATGTCTACGCTCGACCAGCCGCTTCCGGGAAAGCTCGTCCGGCGGTGATCATGGTTCACGGGGGAGGCTGGCGGTCGGGTGATCGATCCCATAACAACACACTGGCCGGACAACTGGCCGCCAACGGATTTGTGGCTATCCCGGTTGAGTATCGCTTATCGACCGAAGCCTTGTACCCAGCCGCCGTGCATGACGTTAAAGCGGCCATTCGCTGGATTCGGGCCAACGCAAAGCAATACGCCATCGACCCGAACCGGGTGGCGGTGCTGGGGTTTTCGGCGGGTGGCCAGTTGGCCGCGCTGGTGGGCACCACGAACCAGAACAAAGATTTTGACGGATCGGGTGGCAATTCCGGGGTTTCGAGTGCCGTTCAGGCCATTGTCGATATTGATGGGGTACTGGCCTTTATCCATCCCGAATCGGGGGAGGGTGACGACTCGAAGTCAACATCGGCGGCAACGTACTGGTTGGGCTATTCCAAAACGCAACGCCCCGACCTGTGGCAGGAAGCCTCGGCGCTCAACCACATCGACAAGCAGACACCCCCAGTTTTATTCCTGAACAGTTCGGTAGATCGGATGCACGGTGGGCGTGACGATCTGATCAAAAAACTAAATGAACTGGGCACCTACTCCGAAGTCCACACCTTTCCCGACGCGCCCCATACGTTCCTGTTTTTCAACCCGTGGTTTGCGCCAACGCTGACCTATATCACCGAATTCCTGAACCGGGTATTCCCCGCAAACTAAGACAGCGACCGCGCGCCAACCGGAACACATACCCGTCAATTCGGAACCAGTCGCCCCTGCGCGTCCTCTACGTGCAGCCGGTTCAGATCCAGCCCATCCAGAACTAGTACGCCCTGTATGGATGACTGCTTTTTAGGGTCCTGCTTCCACGACCACACCAGCTTGCCCGCCGGGGTGTACTCCAGCACCTGCGTCCCACTGGCCCCATGATCGGGACCGTGTCCCTGCCAGTTAGCGACGACCCAGTTCCCGCTCTTCAGTATCTGAAATCCAGCAAAAAAATGAGGGTTTACCATGGGCGGACCACTGATGCTATCTACCCAAACGCCTTTCCGGTCGAACCGCTGAAAATTAGCCGAGTAGCCGCCACTCACCAGCGTATAGCCGTTACCCAGTCGTTGGGCCTGCCACGCATGTTGTGCTTTTTTCTGGTTGGTAAGCTGAGCCTGCCACACGATGGAGCCGTCTGGTTTTCCTTCAAACACCTGATCGTTGGCGGTAAGCAGAAAGTTACCATCGACGGTTTCCCGAATCAGTCGGACGTAGGTAAAATCGGGATAATTGATGGTTCGTTGAACGGTCTGGTTCTGATCCAGTTCGAGCAGCACGATGCCTTTTTTCCCCTGCCAGTTCAACCCAACAAGCAGTACGCTTCCATTGCGCAAGCGTCGGGCGGCAATGGTTCCGTCGAATGTCGTTAGCTCGGCTACTTTGGCTCCCGTCTTAATGTCCCGCTCTTCATAGCCCTTGCCGGTACCGATCATCACCCGCCCCTGCCCTACCAGTTGCAGATCCCGACCAGCCGGAATAGCGACGACGTAATTTCGTTCGGGATGCGCCAGATCGACGAAGTTTAAGGTAGAGCGGCCCTCATCGCGCAACAACAACTGCCGGGATGGGTAGCTAGTGGATGAGGGTTGTGCAGTACTGTTCAGCTGAAGCAGCAACCCGAGGACCGTAACTAGACTACTGACGAGATTCCTGTTCATGCGTTTTGACACGTTGTTTTTATAGCGCGGTTGTGCATTGAGCTTGCTCATTCGACAAGCAGGTTTTTATTCTTTTTTTCGCTTCGTTTCTTCAAACTCAAGCGCCAGCATGATAAACGGCCCAACAGATTTGGGGTCGTTATCCCGTTTGGCTTCCTGGCAATAGTACTCGTATGTACCATCCCGGTAAGGCGTACCCCCCAAACCAGCACCGGCGCAGGCATCCGTAATGGTGACTTGCCCCGAAGGCTCCGTTTTGATAAAATGGGTCAAAATACCCTCGTATCCTTTTCGGGCTACAGTCGCGTATTTTTGGTCAATATAGCCCTTCTTAGCCGCTTTGATCAGGAAATAAACGAACATCGTGGAGGCTGACGATTCCAGGTAATTGCCATCCTGTTTGCCGACATCCATCACCTGATACCAGAGACCCGTTTTGGGGTCCTGATAGGTAGCCAGCGTTTGGGCCAGTTGATTCGTGATGGCGACAATCTGCTTTCGTTGCGGGTGGTCGGTCGGAAAATAATCGAGTACATCTACTAACGTCATGGCGTACCAGCCCATACCGCGCCCCCAGACGTGTGGCGATTTGCCGGTTTCCTTATTAGCCCACCGCTGCTCTTTGCTTTCGTCCCAACCGTGATAATACAAACCCGTTTTCGGGTCTTTGTTATGCTTGTCGATGAGCTGAATCTGATTGGCGACGTCGGCGAACAGCGCGGGCTCCTGGAAGATCTGCGCATACTGGGCCAGAAATGGCGAGGCCATGTACAACCCATCGAGCCACATCTGATGCGGATAATGCTTTTTGTGCCAGAAACCGCCTTCGCTGGTGCGCGGATGGGTCAGCATCTGGCTCCGCAGCAACCGGATGGCTTTCTCGTATTTCGGGTCATGTGTTTTCTCGTACAGGGCAAACAGGAACTTGCCGGAGTTGACCGCATCGATGTTATACTGCTCCAGCGTGTAGGTCTTTATCGTGCCGTCCGGATTGATCATATCGTCGGCATATTCCTTGATGTAGGCGTAGTAGGTCTCATCACTCGATTCTTTCCACACCTGTTCGAGCGCGCTGCATACCAGACCATGACAGTAATTCCAGCGGGGCGCTTTGGAAAAGTCGAGCATCCACCCTTTCGGATTGCGCATCCGATCCGAATCGGCCATCCGAACCGACCAGGGTTTGTCGGACATACCTGTTTTTTCGGCGGGTTGTGCCCAGGCAGCAGGCGTCAGTAGGGTCAGTAGAAGCGTCGCGGCACGTACGGTTCGTCTCATTCGATACATTGTTTTTGATCTGACTAAACGTGTGGTGATCAGGGCTGTGCATTGGCTACCGCTTCCACCCGGAACCAGTCGAAGTCGGCGTAGCCTGAGTCATTGATCTGCGTGGTGCGGGTGCAAAAGATGCCCATTTTAGCCCCAATCCAGCGGCCTACTTCGGCCTGAAATTCATCGCCAGTTTTGGTAAAACTCAGTCCGTCCAGGCTGTAACTGAACTGGCATTTTGCCCCGTTCGTCACGGTAACGCGCAGGTAAACCGGCGTACCCGGATTGATTCGGGTGATGACCGTTTCGGCTTCTGCTTTTCCGTCAGCGGCTTTTTTACAGACCCCATACACCAGCGCCAATCCTTCCTTATTACTTTTCAGGAACAGGTTGGCGTAGCTTAATCCCATGATAATCAGTCCCGCCTTTTCATTCTCCAGTTTTGGATTCGGCTTGAACAGCACCTTGGTGGTAGCCATGAAGGTTTCGGCGGGAAATTTCTGCATCAGCAGATTTGGCACCTCCCAATTATTTTTCGCGTCTTCCGGTGCTTTGTAGGAATACAATCGCAGAAACCCCGTATCACTCCCGGATCGCCGGCCGACCGTATGCCAGATGCCTTTTGGATTCGCCTGCCACTGCCATTGCAGGCCAAGTTTTAGGCTATTGAACTCATCGGATTCGGCGGGGGTAGCCATCGGATAGGATTTGCCAGCCTTCACCGGGCCACTAGTTGCCGGGCCAACGGTCGGTTTTTTGTACGTCAGCACCGGTTCTCCTTTACCATCGCCATCGGGGTCTGCGCCGATGACCGGCCAGTCGTTGACCCACTTCATGGGTTGCAGATGTACCACCCGACCGTAGGCCTCTTTGTCCTGAAAATGAAGAAACCAGTCTTCACCGGGTTTTCCGTTGACCGAGTTTGTGGTCACCCACGCGCCCTGATGCGGCCCGTTGATGGAGCTTTTCCCCTGATCCATCACGACTTTCCGCTCATAAGGGCCATAGATGTTTTTTGACCGTAACACCAGTTGCCAGCCCGTCGAAACACCACCCGCTGGCGCAAACAGGTAGTAGAACCCATTGCGCTTGTAGGCTTTTGGCCCCTCGATGGTTGGGTCCGTTTCGTGACCGTCATACACAACGACGCCTTCATCCAGCACCTTCGTACCGGCGGCATTCAGCTTTTTAACGGTGAGAATACTTTTGATACCAGCCCGGCTGCCAGCCCATCCGTGGACCAGATACACATCGCCATTGTCGTCCCAAAGTGGGCAGGGATCGATAAGTCCTTTCCCTCCTTCGACCAGGATCGGCTCCGACCACGGACCCGCCGGATCGGTCGCTTTGGTCAGGTAAATGCCAAAGTCAGGGTCAGGATAGTAAATATAAAACTCGTTGTTGTGATAGCGAATGGCCGGTGCCCATACCCCGTTGCCGTGCTGCGTTTTCTCGAAGTGTTCAATCGGCGGCTGTCGTTTCAGCGCGTGACCGATCAGAGTCCAGTTGACCAGATCGTTCGAGTGCAAAACAGGCAGGCCCGGAATGGCGTCGAAGCTGGACGACACCAGGTAAAAATCGTTGCCGGCGCGGCACACATCCGGGTCCGAATAATCGGCGTTCAGAACGGGGTTCTTGTACGTGCCATTGCCCTGATCGGAAACCCACACGGTCGACACCGACGGCGTTGGGGAAACAGGTTTCAACCGGGTAGTCTGTGCGACAACGGGCAGTATCGAAACGAAAAGAAGTCCAGCTAACGGAATCGAATTCATACAAACAAACTTAGTTGGCAGCAGGTGACCAGGCCGATTTTTCGGAGAAGATGGTTTTTACGGTGTAGCGTTGAGCCTCTTTGGCCGACAACTGTTTCGACCACGCGGCTCGCTTCGACGGATTTCCACCCGGTCCGGTGCTGCCCTGTTCGGCGTAGACTACCGTTTGCTCGTTCGCTGCATTACCCCAGTTGTCCCAACCGGCGGGCAGAACGTGACTTCCCATCTCGGTCCGGATAAAAATCGTTTTGGCTTTGTACCGCCAGGGTCGCCCCAGGTAGACTTTTTGAGCAGCGGAATCAGCAATCAGGTTGCAGTCCAGAAAAACAAATCCGTAGGTCTGGTAATCAGGCGTAGCAGCCGCTGTGATGAACGAGTCGGACAGGCTTTTGATCGTGCAGGACTGAAAAACAGCGATCGACTTACCAAAAATGAAATCGGTGGTTCCTTCGATAAAACAGTTTTCGTAATACTGCCGACTGCCTTCGGCGGCCGCATAGAGCGTATCCTGATTCCCCAGCAACTGGCAGTTTTTGCACACGAACCGGTCGCCATCGACGTGCAGCGCCACTGCTTGCCCTACGCGACCCGCCGTGTTTCGGATCGTCAGATTTTCCAGTATCGTATCCGGCGCATCCACGAACACCGTATACGATGTATACGTGCTGTATTTGCTCGCACCCGTCCAGTCTTTCCCGCCCGGAAACGCCTTGCCCGAATAATCGTCGCCCGTTATAATGACCCCTTCCTTGCTTTCGCCAATGATGTGGATGTTTGGTTTCCAGGACGGAATGACCAGCTTTTCGGCATACACACCGTTCCTGACGTAGAGCGTAACCCGCACCTGCATATGATCGCGAAAGCTGTTGACGGCCTCCTGAATCGTTTTGAAGTTACCACTCCCATCCTGGGCCACGGTTACCGAAGCGGGAGCCGTTGGAGAGGCAGGCGGAGGGGTCTGGGCAACGGCAATGAGTGCCACCAGAAACAGGCAACTCGTTATCACTAGTTTACGCATTGTCTTACTTGGTTTCACGCTTTACGATCCGATCGGCCAGTTCCAGTTTCAGGCTTCTTATGTTGGCCAGCACTACCTCGGCCATTTTTCGGGCACCGAGTTCATTGAAATGCGTGTTGTCCTCTTTACCTTCAGGATAGTTCGGGTGTTCGCCGGGAGTCAGTTGCAGATACAGAAGCTTGGACGTTTCAGCCCCAAGCGTTTGCAGGAGTTGCTGACTTTGCCGGTCCAAATCGATCAGTGGCGTTGCGTATTCCGTCGCTACAGTGCGCACCAGTTCAGCGTACACCGCATGGGTTTCCTCGATTTTTCCGGCGGCATCGAATTGTCGCCGGGCCACGGGTGTGATGAGTACGGGATTGGCTTTTCGGGCCCGGCTTTCGGTGATAAACCGGATCAGATTTTTTCGGAAGTCGTCTTCGGTCGTGTAGCTTTTCTTGGTCTTCACCTCGTCGTTGTGCCCGAACTGAATCAGCACGTAGTCGCCTTCGTGCAGGTTATCGGCCACCGGTTGCCAGCGATTTTCCTCGATAAACGTTCGGGTACTTCGTCCGTTCTGCGCCCGGTTATCGACGGTTACGCTTTCATCGAAGAAGTGGGCGAAGGGCATTCCCCAACCCGTTTCGGGGTAGGCTTTCACCTGCTTGATGGACATCGTCGAATCGCCGATCAGATACACAGTAATCTTGTTGGTGGGTGGGATAAAAGCGAAAAGCAGCAGCAGGCTAAACAATAACCCACCTCTTCCAAATACACGCATGATCAGTAGGTTAGTTAGTCGACGATAGAATCAGATTCTTTTCTAGTGCCCCCTTGCTAAACTCGGCTCTGGTTTTGGCCTTAGCCACATCGGTGTTCGTCACCTGAATAGCCTGACTGCGTTCACCGTTGATGGAGAAAAGTAGACTGGCCTGCGGATCGTACTGAATGGTGTCGAAGGTCAGGTTACTGCTGTTATCGACCAGAATAACGGGCTTCGTGCTTTTGGTGATGAGCCGGACATTGGTAAACCGAATGCCACTCGCATCGATCAGCTCCACCCCCTTATCGGCCTCCAGCACCATCTTTTCCATCGTGATATTTTTGACCGCCATTTCGGGCAGACCCCGAATGAACACGCCTTTCTTAGCACCGGTACAGACGATGTTTTCAAACTTCATATCCCGAAAAATCGGCGTTCCGTCGTTGACAACCGGGCGTTCGTCGCGCTGGCCGTCGGTCGCGAATTTGACGAAGTAATACAGGTCGAAGAAGATGGCTTCCCCGGCGATGTCTTTCATAAAAATATCTTTGGCGTAGATGTGCTCAACCACCCCACCCCGACCCCGTACGGATTTGAAGCGTAAGCCTTTGTCGGTGCCCATGAACGTACAGTTCGACACGAAAATGTAGCGGGCTCCCCCACTCATCTCACTCCCGACAACGAAACCTCCGTGCCCATTATAAACCGTATTATTCCGGATAATGCCGTTTTCGGTCGGCATGCCCCGCTTGCGTCCTTCTTCATCTTTGCCCGATTTTATGCAGATCGCATCATCGCCCACATCGAGCGTACAGCCTTCGATCAGGAAATTTTTGCAGGATTCGATGTCCATGCCATCACCGTTCTGGGCGTATTCCGGATTTTTCGTGGTCACATTCCGTATCGTCAGATCCTGACACATCAGAGGATGCATACACCAGGCGGCTGAATTCTGGAACGTAACGCCTTCCAGCAGCACCTTTTTGCAACCGGTCAGCACCACCAGATTTGGCCGAAGAAAGTCTTTCATGTCCTCAAAACTCGCCAGCGGCTTCTCGGATGACAGAAGCATACTCCGGCCCTCGGTGCTCACCTTTTTGAACTGCTCACTGGGATACCAAGTCGTGCCATCGTCTTTCAGCACCCCGCCCGAGGCCACTTTCGCCTTCCACTGGTTTTCGGTCAATTGCCCTTTGTTAACGGCCCGCCACACATCCCCGTTTCCATCCACGATTCCCTGTCCGGTGATGGCAACATTCTCCAGATTCGTACCCGAAACCGGCGATTGGTTACGGGCGGCCCGCTTTCCTTCATAGACGCCTTCCACCAGTACATACTGACTTTTGTCGGTGGTGAACAGCAACGTAGCCGCCTTTTTCAGATGCAGATTAACGTTACTTTTCAACTCGATCGGGCCGGTCAACCACAAACCGCTCGGCACCAGCACAACGCCCCCTCCTTTCTGGTTGCAGGCGGCTATAGCCGCGTTTATCGCTTTGGTATTCAAGGTGATGCCATCGGATTTTGCCCCGTGAGCGAGAATCGTTATCGTGTCTTTCCGAAACGTCGGCTGGGCAATTTTCGGGAGATTTGTCCAGCTGTACGTGGGAGTAGACTGGGCCTGAATAGCCAACGGAACCAGCGTGGTGAGCCAAAGGCTGAGAAATCGATACCATTTAATCATTGTCTTTTATGGACGGTTTTGTCGTGGGTAGTCGTGTTGAGTCAACAGGTTATTCGCGCATCACTAACTGGCCTTTACCTCCCCCCGTCCCCTTTCCTGTTTTCAGGAAAGGGGACGGGGGGAGGTAACAACCGCTCCCCTTGTTTCGGGGGAAGGATTGGGATGGGGTAAAGCCTATAGCCTACTGATAACCCTGGTTTTGCGTGAACTCCGTTTTGTTGCTGATGGCGTCCAGTTGGGTTTGCGGAATCGGGCGCAACACCTGAAAGTCCTGGAGGTTGACCGCGTTGTCGGGCGCGTTGGCCCGAATGCGTTCCAGCAGTTTGCCGGTACGTTTCAGGTCGAACCAGCGAAGTTGCTCGCCAGCCAGTTCACGGGCACGCTCATCCAGAATGTAGTCGAGTGTTACCTGAGCGGCTGTAATTTGCATAGCGGCTGCCTTACCCGCTTTGGCAGCACGGGTGCGGAGTACGTTAATGTAGTCAGCCGCAGCCTGCAAGTTGCCCAGTTTCATCTGAGCCTCAGCGGCAATCAGGTATACCTCGGCCAGCCGGATCACAAACACATCGCGGGCACTCTGGGCTTCGTTCAGGCTGGCGCGGGTGGGGTCCATGAACTTCGACAGAGTTGGATAGCGCAGGTTGTCTTTCACCGTTCCGTTGGCGTTATAAATCTTGCTCCGATCATACGTCTGGTATTTTCGCGTAGCCTCGAATGCATCCGGAATCTCCTTCCGGGTGCAATACACCGCCGTGTCACCCAGGTTCATGCCCGCGGGCCGGGAGGTTGAATTCGCCAGCCATACCTGCTGAAACGACCCTTCATAACGGGCATCGTCATCTGTGTATAAGTCCATGAGAAAACGCGTGGGCATGTACCGGTTGAACGGTCGTCCGTTGAGGATATCACGCGTCATGCCGGGCCGGTCGTCGTACTTCATCAGAAACAGCAGGTGCGCGTTGTTGCTGCCCCGACCGTGACCGTAGGGGTTGAAGGTGGTATTGACCAGGTCATTGAGCGCCAGATTCACGGAGTAATCCACCACGTAGATGGCTTCTCTGGTTTTCAGATTACTCATCTTCCACAGATCGGCGTAGTTGGCTTCCAGCTTGTAGTTCGTATTCGCCAGAACGGCCTGCGCCATCTCCAGCGCTTCTTTGTTCATGCCCCGCGTCAGGTACATACGGGCCAGAAACGCCTGAGCGGCCCCTTTCGTCACTCGTCCGTATTGCGGCTGTGTAGTGGGCAGATTCGCCACGGCTAGTTTCAAGTCCTCGAAAATCTGGTTGTAGAACGTTTCTACAGGCGTCCGGTTGGCCGTGGAAATAATACCGTTCGTTTCCTGCGTCGTAAAGTGAACGCCACCCCAGCTTTCGACAATATGCCAGTAATAAAACGCCCGCAGGAACCGCAGCTCCCCTTCACGGATGGGCCGTAACGTAGCCGACAACCCCGCTTTATCGATCCGACTAATGCCGCCATTGCATAGATTGATGGCCGCGTAAAACTCCCGCCATTCGCTGGTCAGCGCCGTATTGCTTCCCTGAAGGTTCAGGTATTGGGTCAGGTCGCGGAAAACCTCTCCCGATCCACTCGTCCAGATATCCGTGCCCGTTTCGGCGATGTTATAGCCTTCTTCTTTCCCGTACCACCAGCGCTGATACGAGTAAGCTGCATTGACCAGCGTTTCGAAGCCTTCGGGTGTGGTGTACACCGTTTCGGCGGTCAGCCCGCTGGGGTTGTATTCTTCCAGCGCATCGTTGCACGAGAAAAGGGTAAGCAGCGACAGTGTCAATACCCCCGTTTTTAAAAGAAATGCGTTCATGATCGATTCGATGCGTTTGGGTTATAGATTGACGTTCAGGCCAAATACGTAGAGTTTGGTCATCGGGAAGTTCTCCGAACCACCCCGCTCCGGGTCGTAGTTTAGTTTGGTGAACGTGAACAGATTCTTGCCCGTTACGTACAGCCGAACTCCGCGGATAGCCTTTGGCAATACCTTCACGGGCACGTTGTAGGCCAGGGTAATGTTCCGAATCCGGGCGAAGGTGCCATCCACGTACCCCAGGGTCGACAGGTATTTCAGCCCCCCGTTTCGGTTGGGCCGTGGATACGCGTTGGTCGGATTTTCGGGCGTCCAGTAGTCCAGACCGGCCGTACTGTTGCCAACGCCCTGCTGATCGAAACGGGCCGAACGGTCGGAGTTGATCATCTGGCCAATGCGGGCGTAGAGGAATACGTTCAGATCGAACCCTTTGAATTTGACGGTATTATCGAAACCACCACTCCACCTGGGACGGGGTGTTCCCAGAATGATCCGGTCGTTGACGGCATCGATCTTGCCATCGCCGTTCTGATCTCTGACTTTGATTTCGCCCGGTAGTTGCGTTGGCGACAGTTTTGCGGCTGCTTCCGCTTCGGACGTTTGCCAGATGCCCAGTTTTTCGTAATCGTAATACACGCTGATCGGCGAACCGACAAACCAGCCATTGCCAATATCGTTGCTACCCGTAACCAGTTCGGTAATCTCTTCCTTATTTTTTGTGAACGTGACGTTACTGGTCCAGCTCAGGTTTGGCGTCCGGATGTTGGTGCTTCCCAATGTGATCTCAAGGCCCCGGTTGCGCGTTTTGCCGATGTTCTGCTTTACCGTCGTTACGCCGGTCGTTGGCGGCAGACCCCGATCCAGTAACAGATCCTGCGTGCGGGTATCGTAGTAATCGACGGACGTATTGATCCGACCGTTGAACAAGCCAAAATCGAGCCCTATATTCTTCGTGTACGACAACTCCCAACCCAGGGCCGCGTTGCCCACGTTCCGGGAAAACGTGTAGGCGGGGGCGGCTGCTTCGTCGTAGCCAAAGGCGATCCGGGTCAGCGTTGTCTGGGTCGCGTAGGGGCCCGATGGGTCATTGCCCGCCACCCCGTAGCTGGCTCGTAGTTTCAGATCACTTAGCCCTTTGACATTCTGCATAAACTTCTCTTCGATAACGCGCCACGCCAGAGCCGCCGACGGGAAGAACGTCCATTTATTGCCCACGGCTAGCTTCGACGAACCGTCTTCGCGAGCCGTTACCGTTAACAGATACCGATCGCGGAAGGCGTAATTCAACCGACCGGCAAAGGACACCAGATTGTTCTGCGAGTAGGCCGAATTGATCTTGATTTCCTCGGTGGCGCTGCCGATGGAGTAAAACAGCTGCGACGGCAGTAACTGGTTGACACCCGACGCCGATGCATTGTCGGATGAATTGCTCAGGTAGCTGGCAATCCCGGTCAGCGTCAGGGCGTGCTGACCAATGGTTCGCTGGTAGGTGACTACGTTTTCCCAGTTAAGGCTCCGTCCACTGCTGGTGTTATAGGTCGCCAGCGATTTGCCGGTGAGTGACCGGTCGATGGATTTCGGCGATGAGTACGCGCCATCCCGTACAGAAGCCAGATTAACACCCAGCGTGCTCCGGATCATCAGGCCTTTCAGGGGTGTTAATTCCAGGTAGCCGTTCGTCAATACGCGGGTCGTCAACACGGTGTTATTGAATACATTCGGCTGCTCGTCGGAGAGTGGGTTCGCCGTTTGACCATCCAGCATGATGTAGTTAAAATTACCGTTGGCATCATACAGCGAACCGAGCGGGCTGATTTTGTTGGCCTGGTTCAGCGGATCTCTCCGCACGCTCTGGTTATAATACGTAAGCTGACTTTGCAGGCCGATTTTCATCCAGTCGTTGATCGTAAAATCGACATTGAGTCGTCCCGTATAGCGTTTCAGTTCATCCAGTTTCAGAATGCCTTTCTCATTAAAATAATCGACCGATACATATGACTTCAACCGATCGGTGCCGGCCCGAATACCAACCTGGTAATCCTGTTGCAGGCCATTGTGAATGAGCGCATCCTGAAAGTCGGTCCAGACGCCTTTCTGTAAGGCGTCGTATTCCGCCACGTTCGTAAAGATAGCTGCGTCATCGGCTGGACTTTTCCAGACACCACCCGCTCGCCAGGCTTCCCGTTTGAAATCCCGGAACGCGTTAATGTCCATCGCTTTCGGATACATCGTTGCCTGCGAAATACCGGAGTACGCATTGAAGGAGATATCCGGCTTGCCCGAACGACCTTTTTTCGTGGTGATCAGAATAACCCCGTTCGACCCGCGCGACCCGTAGATCGCGGTCGATGAGGCATCTTTCAACACATCCATCGTTTCAATATCGTTGGAATTGATATCCTCCAGATTGTTATACTGAATGCCATCCACGATGATCAGCGGGGAGTTGTTACCGCCAATGGAGCGATTACCGCGAATCGAGATGTTCACGCGGGCACCCGCCTGGCCGCTGCTTCGGGTAATATCGGCACCGGCAATTTTGCCCTGAGCCGCTTCCAGCACGTTGGCCGTCGGCACTTCCTTTAGTTGCTCACCTTTGAGTTGAACAACGGAGCCGGTCAGGTCTTTTTTCCGAACAGCGCCGTATCCGATCACTACCACTTCTTCCAGTGCGGAAACGTCGGGGACCATCGACACGTTGATACTCGACTGACTGCTTACGGGTACGTCCTGACTCTGGTAGCCGACAAACGAAAACGTCAGCACGACGCCATTGCCATCCGGTATCGTTAGTTTAAATTGCCCATTCGCGTCCGTTGTCGAACCGCGATTCGATCCTTTCACAACAACACTAACACCCGGCAATCCTGCTTTTTTCTCGTCGGTTACCGTACCCGATACCGCCCGGTCAGCGGCTTCGCTCCCTACGCCGATACTGGTGTGTGAGTCGGAATCGGCTTCCAGCACAATTTGTCCGCCGACCAGTCGATACGTTAGTTTCAGCGGTTTAAGCAGCTCGTTCAGGGCTTCGTTCAGGCGTTTCTCCGTAACGGCAATCGTGATGGGCTGATTGACGTTGATCGACTTCGAGCTGTAGACAAAGCGGGCAGCCGTTTGCTGTTCAATTTGGGACAGTACCGTCCGGAGTCGCTGGTTGTCGACTTTGAGCGTAACGGTTCGGTTCATCAATTCCTGCCCATGCCCATCGAAGGCGAACGAAAAACTCGTACAGGCTACCAGCAGAAAAAGTGGGGCAAGCGATCGATTCATGAGCCGCATCAGCCAATTAGCCGGGCGGCCCGGCGAGTAGCCTGCACATACAGGTTCTCTTTTTTTCATACCTTTAAGGGTTTTGTTAGATGGTCAATCGACAAAATAATCCGGTTTATCGGCGCACGATTCGCAGTCGGTCCGATAAGAGCTGGAGTAAATCAGCGCTGGTTCATGTTGGTCGCATGGCCAGCGTTTTTTAAAAAACGGGTGAATTGAAAACAGTCAGGTCATAGGCTAGCGGGGTAAGAGGATCGTTAAAACAGACGGGTACTAAATCGGTTACTGCACACATCCTTTTCCACTGATCAGGATTGTGGTTCCATGCACTTCGTAGGTAGATCGTAACGCTGCGCAGATAAT
This sequence comes from Spirosoma agri, assembly GCF_010747415.1. Taxonomy (NCBI): domain Bacteria; kingdom Pseudomonadati; phylum Bacteroidota; class Cytophagia; order Cytophagales; family Cytophagaceae; genus Spirosoma; species Spirosoma agri. The sequence continues at coordinate 3,255,614 of NZ_JAAGNZ010000001.1, forward strand.
ATCCAGTTGTGTGTAAAGTGGCTGACTGGTCAGATTCGCCGTAAGCGGACAGTTTTTCTGCTGCTCGTTGTCAACGTCAATCTTGATTCCATACGCCTGTTCGAGCGTTTTCAGCACCTCGGCCAAGGGTGCATCATCGAACTGAAACGTCAATGGTGTCTGGTCACGAACGGCGGGCTGAATGAGTTGGGGTGCGTCGACAAGTCCCGTGACGAAGTGTTCCTCCTTACTGAAAAACGTGGCCATCTGATTGGGACTGAGCACCACCCCGTTGGGTGAGGATTGCTTCTCCTTCCCCCCTCCCTCTTTATAGACCGTAACGCGACCCGTAACGACCTCCACCCGTATTTGCCTATCAGCCAGTTGTGTTCGAACGAAGAAGCTTGTCCCTAACACCTTGGTCACAACCTTGTCGGTGTGGACATAGAACGGGCGGGACGACATCTTTTGAATCGAAAAAAACGCATCGCCCGTTAAATACACCGTTCGCTTTTCTGGGGCAAAGTGGTTAGGGAACCGAAGTGAACTGTGAGCCGCCAGCTGCACGGTACTCCCGTCTTCCAGGCGTATGACCAGGGGCTTGCCCGAAGGGTTCGATCGCTCGGTCCAGTCCGTTTGCGTATCGGCCGAGAGTGACTGCATAACTAGTAGATCAACAGGTGGCTTCACGTAAAACCAAATGCCGACCAGAAGAAGTGATGCTGCAATGCCAATCCACCGGTAGCTACGGGTTCGGATCGGAATAACCGGCGTTTCATCGGTCTCCATTTTTTGCTGGATCTGGTTCCAGAGACGGCCTTCTAATTCAGCCGGATCAAGTTCCTGCCTCGATTCACCCGTTTCCGTTTCCAGTAAGCCGTACCAATGTTCGACAAATTGCTTTTCCTGGGGGGTACATTCACCGCGTAGATACTTTTGTAAAAGTTGCCCAAATTTCTTCCGGCTCATGACCTGTAGTCCTAGTTTCTACCAGGTAAGTCAACGAAGTGGGCCGGGTGCCGCAAATAGTTTTATTGGATAGTCAAAAAATACAATATAATAACCCAAAAAGATAGCTATTCCCCGAAAAAATTATAGTATATATTGATATGGTTTGATGCTCAGCGAGGCTTCCTCACAGAAAAAGATTCATAAACAGGCCGGCCAGCAGGTAATCACGGAGGTAATGACGAAGGGTTTTGATCGCCTGGCTGATGTGGTATTCGACCGTCCGCTCCGGAACGTTCAACTGGGACGAGATTTCTTTGACGGTCTGGCATTCCAGCCGATTCAGGCGAAATATCTGGCGGGTCTTCTCGGGTAACTCATTCAGATGTTGCTCTACAGCGTTGATCAATTCGTCCAGGTCCAGTTGCTCGTCCGTGATGAACGACGCTTCGGTGTAGGCAGCAAACGCATGACCGGCGTATTTTTCCTGAACCAGCGTCGCTTTGTAGTGATTGATAATGGCATAGCGGACAGCCGTGGTCAGATAGGCATCCAATCGATCGATTCGCAGTGATTCCCGGCGTTCCCACAAGCGCAGGAAAATGTCCTGAACGAGCTCTTCTACAGACGCAAGGTCCTGAACCTTATGCCGGGCGATGCTGTACAGTTTTTTCCAATATCGCTGGTAAATTTCCCGAAAAGCACGTTGATCTCCGTTCCTGAGGTAGATGACCAATAATTCGTCGGGTAGCGATTTGTAATTCACAGCAGTAGAAGAAAAGAGGATGCCTAGATCAATTATATTCCTGGAATGGCACTTGAGAACGGTGTACTACTACCTTTTGTACTTTAGCAACAAATTGGTTGCTTCTCTATTGTTGGTAAACTAGTCTTGTGTCTATTAATATCGACCTATTTATTAAACTTAACAAACATTTTATTGGTTTTTTTCTTTGCAATCGTTACCGGGAACGTTGCCGACGATTCGATTGGATCGTTTTCAGTCTGCTATTGGGCCAAGCATCTACGAGAATATAGATTAAACACTGGCACGCAGTCCTGCTTTTTTGTTGTATTTTTTCAATATGCAATTTACCTTAACGCTTGATTCGTTGCGCTACGTTGATGGCACGTAGGACAGGGGTTAGCCATCTTTCCGAATCAGCCCGACTGATTGCGTTGAGGCCCGGATCACTAATTCGCTTTCCAGATTCACCTGGGTTGTAGTGCCAGTTTTCTGAATGGTATCCACTAAAATTCTCGTCGCCAGTTGACCCATTTCCAGTAAAGGCTGGCGAATATAGGTTAGGGGCGTATGGAACAGATCGTAAGCCTCAGCCTGGTCAAAACCAAGGACCGCTACGTCGTCCGGCACCCGTATCGATAGCGCATTGAGTTGTTTTAATCCATAGAGTGCCAGCGAATTCGACGCGAACAGAATCGCATCGACGGGTTGTGCCCCGCCCATCAGGGACCGGATGGCTTTGGCCATTTCCGTTTTGACCGTAGCCGGTTCGAGTTCTTTCAACCAACTTTTGACGAATGGGATGTCATTTTCCTGAAGCGCAGCCCGGTAACCCCGTTTGCGCTCGTTGATGTGAAACAGCTTTGTTTTGAAGCTGACCATACCGATCCGACGAAAACCGGAATCGACAAGATGCTGCACCCCTTCATAAATCGACTGGAAATTGTCTAGTGCGACATAATTGGTTTTTACGTCAGGGAAGTAGCGGTCGATCAGCACAAACGGTGTGCGCTGCTGCAAGGCGATGAGTTGCCGCTCCGCCCCTTCCGGCGCGGCAATGATCAACCCGTCGACCTGCCGGTTTAGTAGCGTATTGATTAGCTTTTCCAGTTTTTGCGGGTTCTCGTCGGAGCTGCCAAAGAGCACGGTGTACGCCTGTTTGTCCGCTTCGTCTTCGATAATACGCGCCACTGATGAGGAAAACGGATTCGATATATCGGCGACGATCAGACCAATTGTCGCGCTTTTATTCGTCTTCAGACTTTTAGCGATCTGGTTGGGCTGATAATTCAGTTGCTTGGCCACCTCCCGTATTTTTTGGGCTACCTCTTTACTGATCCGATTTTCTTTTTGATTATTCAGCACGTACGAAACCAGGGTTGTCGAAACGCCTACAACCTGCGCTATATCCTTCAGTGATGTCTTTTTTATCATACCGGCACAAACATAGAAAAAGTCAATAATATAACCAATCGTTCAAATAATCGCGCTGTGCTAAATCGATTGAACAACGGAAATTTGTCTCAGAAAATCAATAAAATTGTAAAATTTGTTGTACTATTTTTATAAACTTAGCACAATTTAAAAAGGAATATAGGCTAAATGAGGCCATTTTGTTGAAACGTTTAAACCAAATTAATCATATCGGCGTTCTTTTCTCGAAGCGCTTGCCAAGGTGAGCAAGAGGTTTATCGAAGCTGTCCCTTTAGCGGAGGGCATCGATTTTTTAACGAGCTACGTTGCTCGGCAGGCGGCTCGCGCAACCTGTTTAACGAACAATTATCTACCATGGAACTGACACATAATTATAAGCAACAGGCGACTTTCACCCGCCTTCGCACCCAGTATAAACACATTTTAGGCTCATTCATTAGCCAGCATTCGGAGGTGTTCGAAGCACTATCCCGGGGCGGAACTCCTCATGGTGGCAACTGGCTCCCAACGAACCGGCCCGAAACAACGACCAAATCCGTTGATTCGATTCGGGAAAAGATGGCGGCCGTACAGCAGCAGCTTGATGTGTTGACCCGCCAGCTCACGCGGCTCAGCAACGAAATGGGCGAACTGGAACGCGCATCGAAAAATCGTATGCCTACGCCAATAGCGGGCGAATCAAGTGAGATCGGCATCAACCGATTCCGGGCTACACCCGTAAACTAATCATCAACAAAAGCCTCGCCAGACTAGTCAGGCGAGGCATTAACTCCTTTACGCAATGAAACGGTACTCAGTAATTTATCTGCTCAGAGAGCAATACCAACACGTTGGCAGCGCCACGCTTTCGGAAGCAAAGACTGTCTTACAAAAACTATCGACCGATAAACGTCGGATTCCCATTGGCATCTATGATGCGAAAACCGAGTTATTCGAGTGGGAACCTAATCGCCAGCACGAATTGAACAACGCCAGTATCAGCGAGCAGGGCAATCGGGGTCACCACATCATTACCATTGCGGAGGCACTGCGCCGTCGTGACTCGGGCTGGCACCCGGCTGACGGTTTTCAACGACCGAGTTTTTTTGCTTAATACCGGTTGGCCGTATTACTGGCTTTGTTTACAACTGACAGAAAGCAGGCAGGCTAACTCCCTGTCTGCTTTTATAATGACTTTTTTCCGCTAAACCCGTTCGTATGAAAGCGTTTGAGATTCTTGGCTTAATAGCGACAGTCTTTACAACCGGGGCCTACCTTCCACAGGCGTACAAAATCATCAAAACGAAATCGACGCATAGTTTGTCCACGCCAACGTACACGATGATCGTGATTGGCAGCGCGTTATGGGTTGTGTATGCCTACGATCGTCAGGATGTGCCGGTTATTCTGGCAAATGGGATCACGGGGCTTTTGAGCGCGGCAATCCTGTTCATAAAGCTGACCGCCCGATCGAAAATGCACTAAGACTACTTTCGGTATAAACCTGACCTGGGAGCCGGTGGAACGGTATCCTGCTAGGCATTGATCCACAGCTTCCGATCACCGACCAGCCACCAACGAAACCGTCCAGCGAACTGATACGCTGGCCGGTTTGCCCATACTTTTTATTCCACTCAGGTTTAGATCAACTCCACTGGCCCAGTTCTCACTGGGCCAGAAATGATCAATCGGTAGTGCCAGTGCGCGAAAGAATTGGCGATAGAAGCCGTACAGATCAAGACCAATCTAGTTTGCGGCTATAATGCGGGGTCGCGGTATAAGTCTGAAAACCATGTCCGGCTGACGAAAATCAGTCCGAGGCCTAACATTCGTCACGGTTGCCAACAGCGGAATGAGCCACCTTTGCAGCCATCAACCGGCTTGTTATCATGGGACTCTATTCTTCATCACTGCGATCAGCATCTCTACCACCGATGTTATTGGTGTTCATTCCTGCTGAATCGAACCAACATGCTGATATAGAGCAGGTTTTGTTCAAAGCCCGCTCTGCACTGCCCCCCAGTGTACGCATCCTACGCATTCGTGAAGTAGCCTACCCAGCTATAGTCCGGAGTTTTTGTTTTACCTCATTACCCGCTTTCAGTCTACTTCAGCAGGGTCTTGAAATGTGGCGATACTCAGGCCCAATCGATATTCCTGATCTTGTCTTTCAACTAGGCAATCACCTGAATGCAATCGCCCAACAGAACCAATTAGCTCCGCCAGCATGAATCAGTCAACAGCATCCCATCGCTCCGAGTCATCACTAACGCCCGATTCCTGCCATCAGGCGTATCAACATTGGCAGCAAATTATTCGTCAGCAGGAAGAGGAAATCGGGCACCTCCGAACCTTACTGCTCGACGTAATGAACTTGTATAATTGCCGTAGCCTTCGCCACGATGTCCTCGATTATTACCAGGATTTGAACCAGCTTCAACTCAAAATCAATCGGTTACATCACGACTTACTCTGCGAAGGAGTCGATTGTGCGGTCATCAACGTAGAAAAAGCGTGCGTCAATAGTCGCTTTGGTCTTTCGGCAACGCTGGAACGTCATACCAATGCCTTAGTGGGTGAGTTTTCCCGCATTAAAGGCGGCTGTTTGCAATTCCTGTCGGGCATGATGAGTCTGAATTTATTATAGATATGGCGCTTCCTGCTGACCTGAACCAGTTCTATAACCAGCTTCATTTTGGAGGCAGTTCGTGACAAAGGGGAATAGTAGTGACCGAATTGGCCGAACCGCAGCCTGTAGGCTCCACCCGATATTGGGGTATTTATGGTTAAGGTTTCATCCAGAGCCAGATACTTAAAACTCACTTTTTTGGTGCTGGAATCGACTGATAAAGGTCAGCTTCCGGACTGATCGGGATCAGGCATCGCGTAAGCCGATGCCTACACCTTTGCGGCTGTTTTTATCGATTCATTATGATCATCCTCGCGTTCTTTTTAGCACACTGGTATCTGTCGGTGTTGATGCAGACCTTATTCTTACACCGCTACGCGGCCCATCAGATGTTTACGATGAGCCGACGCTGGGAGAAAATTTTTTACGTGCTGACTTTCGTTGGGCAGGGTTCTTCGTTTCTGAGTCCGCGCGCCTACGGTATCATGCACCGGTTGCACCACGCCCACGCCGATACGGAACACGACCCGCATTCCCCGCAGTATTCGAAGAACCTGTTCGACATGATGTGGAAGACGCGGCTCTTCTACAGCGAGATCAGGAACGATCGGGATACGATTCCGGCCAAATTCAAAAAAGGCGTACCCAACTGGACATGGATGGAGCATTTTGGCAGTCGGTGGTCGGTCCGGATAGCCTGGGGAACGGTCTACACGCTGGTGTATATCCAGTTTGCCACAACGCCCTGGCTTTTTCTGCTACTACCGATCCATTTTCTGATGGGGCCCATTCACGGAGCGATCATCAATTGGTACGCGCACCGGTATGGCTACACGAATTTTGCGGTCGATGATACGGCGAAAAACTTGCTCCCGTTCGATTTTCTGATGATGGGCGAATCCTATCACAACAACCACCACAAATATGGCGGACGCGCCAATTTCGGCGGTTTCCGCTGGCACGAATTCGACCCGGCATACCCGGTATTAAAAATGCTAGACGCCCTAAAAATCATTCGGTTACGCACCGGACGCGACGAAGCCTATATGTAACGATATAGGCAGAGAATCGGGTTAACAAGAAGCTGGCTATCGGCTGCGACGCATAGCCCAAAGTCCTGCAATTGGGCCGGGCAGCAGGCTATAAAACAGCCAGCCCGATATGCCGGCGGAAGCGGCCAACCCGGCCATCAGCTGGATCGACAGCACGGTCAGTAAAAAACCAAAGCAGGTAACCAGTGTCAGGACACTGCCCCGGTTTTCACTCGTGGCGCGACTGGCAACCAACGTCGAAAACTGGGGCGAATCGCCTGCGGCTGCCGCTCCCCACACCAGCAGGAACAAACCAAACAGAAAAGGCGGCAGGGCCAGCGAAAACGGAACCAGCAGAATACACAACGTTGAAGTCAGCAGCAAAGAACGAGCCACCCGCCCACTACCAATCCGCAAGGCAAGCAATCCGCCACCCACGCAGCCCACAGCCCCCGCAGCAATCGTACCGAACGTCCATAAGGGGTTCGACAGCGTAATGTCAGGATGTTGCTCATGGTAGTAACGGATCAGGATTGGCAGAAAAGCCCAGAACGTATACAGCTCCCACATGTGGCCGAAGTAGCCCAGCATGGCCGGTCGAAAAGCCGATGGTTTGCCCAATGCCACCAGTGCCTGAACCCGAAACCGATTACCCCGGACAAGCGTATGCGTTACGGGCACCAGGAGCGTCAGGAATACACCCCCACCGATCGCCAACAAACTAACTGACAGTAGCAACGTCCGATAGGGCACGCTACCGCCAAGTCCACGCAGCAGATAGGGAAAAGCCGTGCCCAACACCAGGGCCCCGACCAGAAACCCCATCGCTCTTCCCAGGCCAGTCTTGAATCGGTCGGCGGCAATCTTCATCCCAACGGGATAAACACCCGCCAGAAAGAAGCCGGTCATGAATCGGCTTGTCAGAACCGTTTCGGCGTTAAGCGGGAACACCAGCCAGATTAGGTTAACGGCAGCCGCCAGGGATACGGATACCAGAAAAACCGATGTCGACCGAAAGCGATCCGGAATAGCAAACAGCGCATAGAGAAACGTACCCGTGATGAAGCCCAGTTGCACCGCCGATGTAATCCAGCTCGTCAGTTCCGGCGCGTGTAGCACCGATTGAAGTTCGGGCAAAACGGCATTACCGGCAAACCAGAGGGACGTACCCGCAAACTGCGCGAATACAATAACCAGCAAATGAAAAGTCGTACGGGAGGTATCGGGCATTCCCAAAGGTAGCCCTCATTTCCCATCAGACGGTTATGCGGGTTTTTCGCTAAGGCACGTGTTGCCATACCACCGCATGCCTACCGTAGCGATCATCAGCCTCGTGGGACGCCCTTTCCTACGCAATATCTGCATGGCGTTCGACGCGCCTGAATGGTACGAAGCCGAACGTTGGGCCAGGCCAACCTCGGCTATTTTCGCAAACTGTATGGAGAGCGTTACTACCCGTTGACCAGCTTATGATTAACTGGCGTTCACACTAAAAAGCTACCAGTTAGCTCGTCGTAGCCTATCGGGTTGTAGCAGTCGAATACCGCCCGACGGTATTACCTCGATCAGTCCATCCTGTTTAAACTCACTCAACGTTCGTATGAGCGATTCGGTTGCGGTGCCGATGGTAGCGGCCAGATCGTCGCGCGAAAGCTGAATCACCTGATCGGGCTGTTGCTCATGGAGCCGGAGCAGCGTATTCGCCACCCGACGCCGGAGCGAACTGTAGGCCATTGCCAACAACTGCTTCTCCCGCTCGCCCACCTGTCCCGCCAGCAGCTTAATAAACTGTTGACCAACTGCCGGATTGGCCTGTATCAGTTGCTGAAAATCCTCCCTGGCGATGTATATCAATTCCGTTTCTTCCAGCGTCACGGCGGAATCGGTGTAGTTGCCATTCTCCAATAAGGCAAAATAACCGAAAAAATCTCCGGCATTATAAAGGCCCGTGATCAGCTCTTTCCCGTCGGTATTGGTGCGAACGGTCTTCACCTTGCCCGCTTTGAGAAAATACAGCCGCGTGGGTTCATCGCCCTCCGAATACACGTACTGCTTCTTGCGAACGGTGTGCGCTTTACGATTCGCCGACAGGCTTTGGAGCGTACCGACCTGCCTGGCCGCATCGACAAGAAACTGCGTCAGCCCCTCTTCCCGACGTTGCGTTTCAGCCTGGTTACGCTCAGGGTGAAGATGTTGAAACCGGTTCAGTCGTCCCTCGATGGCACTGAGCAGTTCCGACTCATCGAACGGTTTGGTCAGGTAGTCGTCGGCCCCCAGCTCCATGCCTTTCCGAAACTCAGACCGTTCGGTTTTGGCCGTCAAAAAAATGAACGGCACCCCCGATAATTGTGGATTTTTATTGAAAATGCGCAAGACACCATAGCCATCGAGCACCGGCATCATGATGTCGCAGATGACCAGATCGGGTTTCGTATCCAACGCTTTTTCGACGCCTAGTTTGCCGTTTTCAGCCGTTAGTACGGTATAACCGGTCAGTTCCAGGATCTCGGCGGTGTTGTCGCGAATATCGTCGTTGTCTTCAATCAGCAGGATGGTTTGCATACGGAAGGGTAATGAGAACGGTCGTTCCCTGGTTTAATTCGCTTGTTAAGGTGACATGCCCGCCCATCAGGTCAACATAACGCCTGACAATGTGCAGACCCAGGCCCGTACCGGCAATAGTCATAACGTTTTTAGCCCGAAAGAAGCGTTCAAACAGATGCTCCTGATCGTCCGGCGAGATGCCCACTCCCTGATCACGGATGCGAAGGGTCAACCAGTCAGCATCGTACTGCAACGCTACCGTCACGACGGAGCCCGGTCCGGAATATTTGATGGCATTGGACAGCAGATTGATCATAATTTTTCGCAACAGCGACGGATCGATCCACACCGACTCCGGGCTTTTAAGCACCGTTTGAATCGTTTGCCCGTCTTTCAGCATCGACTGCATATCGGCCACGGTTTCGTTCACCAGACGAGTTAGGTCAACGGCAACGGGGTTCGTTTCGATCCGGCCTTCTTCCAGCTTGCCCACCGACAGGAACTCTTCGAGAATGTCGTTGAGCTGATTGACCGACGAGCGTATCCGGTTGATGTGTTTCTGCCGCTTTTGCTGCTGCTCTTCGGCGGGGTATTTCTCGATGAGCGCGGCCGATGTCAGCACCGTTGTCAGGGGCGTGCGAAACTCGTGGGAAGCCATCGAAACGAAGCGTGATTTCAACTCCCCCAGCTCCCGCTCAGCCGCCAGTGCTTTGTTGAGTTCATCCTTCGATTGTTCCAGCTGGTCGAGGGTGTTCATCAGCGCGTGGGTGCGGTCTGCGACTTTCTGTTCCAGGTCGGCATTGAGCCGTTCAATGTGGTCGCGGTGCTCGATGAGCTGTCGTTCAGCGGCTTTTTTTACGGTAATGTCGATCACGTACGCCACCACATACAGTTCATCTTCCAGCCGAAAATAGCTCAGACTGATCTCGACGGGAAATATCGACCCGTCGTTGCGCTGGGCGTGCAGATCGCGGTTGTGCCCCATCGACCTCACCTGTGGATTCGCGTTGAAGGAATGCCTCAACTTTTCGTGGTAGGAACTAACGCTCGTTGGCACCAGCTGTTCGATGGTTTTCCCGTACAATTCGCCCGTTTCGTACCCGAACAGCTGATCGGCTAACTGATTGACGGACACAATCCGCCCGTGCTGATCACAAACGATGATACCGATGGTGGCATTCGAGAAAATGGCTTCATACCGACGGACGTTCTGCTCAAGATCCCGTTCGGCCTGACGCAGCCGATCCTGGTCGACAAGCCGAATGAGGGCATACGGTCTGCCGTGAGTGGTGAACGCGTGGATGGTGAGGTGGCCCCAAAATGGCTGTCCATTCTGTCGGTTAATTTCCAGATCTTCCTGGTGGTATCCGCTTTTGATCCGATCGATCAGGCTAGGTTGCGGTTCGTCTGCCAGCGACCTGATCCGAAGCGAATGAGAACGCAGGGTATCGGCCAGAAAAGCCTGTTCGGACAGATAGCCCAGCATCGCCACCCCCGCCCGATTGACGTGCGTATACCGCTCATCGACCAGATCAAAGATCCCATTGAAATCGTCGCTTTTCTCAAACAGCAGGTCTACTAACCCACTTGAATACAAATCGGTGAGCATAGGCGAATGGACATCCCCGTCAATGTTGACATTAGTTCACGCCAAACTTCGCCTAATTTTAAAGAAAGGCCAAACGGAAGGCGAACAAACGTTGAACTCCTCACAGCCCGAAACCCGCGGGTGATTTTCGTTCTCTGTCGTGTCCGCTGGTGCTGAATGGATTACCCTGTCAGGTGCTTTACGAGTATAAGTCGAAGTGGGCAGTCATTCACGAATCGGCTTATGTAGACGCCCCTGCCATTCATTTTGCAATGCTTTTAACGAACCAGAAACAGACAACAGTACGCCATCGTAGGCTTCTGTTGGTAACCGATAAAATTGACCGGTCATCTGAACGCATTGGTAGGCCAGCATTGAAACCCCGCCTTAGTTTACCCGGAGTGATACGTCATCATAATAAGCGGTCCCCGTCGTTTTGGGCAGGAAAAACAACAGGACGTACATACTGTACATATTGGCCGGGAAGCTGTCAAAAGTTAACGAATATTCCGTAAACTCCTGGGTTCCTACAATCGACGTTTTACCCTCGGTGGATGTATAAAAAGCCGGTGCATAATTGGCGCTGGCACCTAAATTGCCCCCTAGGGCTAGTGAGATTCCATTTCCCTGCACGTTGACAGTCTTGATTTTGACCTTCATGGTTAGTTTGGCCCCTGCCGGAATAGGTGTAGTGCCCATGTAGAGCACCTGCTGCATGAATTGGTAGGTGGTATCATCGGGAGCCGCCGAACAAATCACCTTAATGGAATGGGACGGCGAGGAAGCGGCTTCCGTTGAGTACGAGACGGAGTACGTATTTGGCTTGGTGGTTGAGGTTTTGCCCAGATTAGTTGTCCAGTCCTGGTAGGGCGTGGCCTCAAAATCTCCGTTCGTTAGTACATTAGCAATAGGCTGGCTTTGAGGCTCCTCCTTTTTGCAGGCGCTAAGTAGCACCACGGTGGTAAAGAGGGCAATCAATACGCTATAGGTCTTCATCGTAGTGAGTCATATGGTTTACCCATAAACTTTGATTATACCTATTTCTACTATGAATAAGCTAATTTAATGACAATTAACTCTTCTTTTTGACGTATTAGCCCCTTCTACTACCACTTAGACTCTTAGTGACGGCGGTTATAGCTGTCAGCTAATTTTCACTAAACAACTAGCCCTCCATTTGATATTGTCTCAATCAGTAAACTAGCTACTCTTTAGTCTGCTAGAGTGCTGGATTGATAGCGAAACCAGATAAGTGATTTGCTGATCGATCAGCCATACTGGGTATCGTCCTAGTTACGTAAGAGGCAGAACGGCCCCACTAACTGGCCTTCCATCAGACCCACACTAATTGCCTGTAACCGCTTACTAAACAATCGTTTGCTAATGTGATCTTACTTGACAGAAATACGCGATGGCTTCGTTATCGGCATACGAATTCACGTAAATCCCTATCCTATGCGTTCCTGCCTCTGCACTCCTGTACTGGTATCGGTATCTACATTGGTTTGCCTGCTTCTCGCAGGGAGCCCAATCTCGTATGCGCAAAACAACACCCTGAAACAATGCGGGGAAACCCTGCATAAAACCAGGCAAGCCTTGACGGCGAGCAAGACCTCCAATCAAGCCGGGCTTGTTCCGCTTTTCGACCCCAACGCTCAAAAGCTACAACAGAGTTATGACGAGTGGGCCAACTGTGTGAAAGGCCAGAAAGCACCCCTGTCCTCTTTTCAGACGCTACGTGGTGAATCGTACGACACCAACTCGTTAGCGGGGAAGATATTGGTGGTAAATTTTTGGTTTACAAGCTGTGCCCCCTGCATCGCTGAGATGCCAGCGATGAATAAGCTGGTGGAGGAATACAAGGGTAAAGACGTTCTCTTTCTCGGTTTTGCAACCGACAGAGTAGCCACGCTAAAGCCTGCGTTTTTTGAGCAGCATCCGTTCAGTTTCAAAATTATTGCCGAATCCAGTAGCATAGCTTCCTCCTTTCAGGTCATGGGCTATCCGACCACCTACATCATCGATCAGCAAGGAATTATCCGTCAAGCCTGGCTTGGGTTTGCCGGTAATGGAATGGACCAATTAGCGCCCTATCACAAAGCGAAAGAGTCGATCGATAGGCTATTGACAACGGCTAATAAGTAGACCAAAACCATACTTTAAAATCGTGTTTTGACCCGTTGACTCTTTACTGGATTTGGTGAAGTATCTGCCAGCTGTTTCTCCGAACAAATCAATCATAAGTGGGGCTTGGCCAACCAAAAACCAGCGGTTATTCCCAGGGTTCGATGGTACGATTTAATCAAAGCACTTCCTAGATCAACCAGGCCATAATTATAGTTAACCCCCACCGAGAGCCGCTTAAGTTCGATACCAGCTGCCGCGCTGGCCCCATAATCAACCCGTCTAAAGCTATTATTGCCTATATCGCCGGAACCAAAAACCACATCACGCTCAGCGATGGGGGCGTAGGAAGAGCTTAACCTACCCCCTAAACCAATCCCTACATACGGGCCAACTCCCCCATAGAAGCGAATTGACTGACTGATACGACCTCGAAATAACGCTAAAACCGGAATCTCAGCGTAAACCAGTTTGATTGAGTTGTTAATTGGACTAATGACCGATCCGGAATTGCCATCAATTAAGAGGGAGTTGACTTTACTGCCCTTTGTACTAATCAGCAGTGCCGGCTGTAACGAGAAGGACTTAGTCATTGGCATATCAAGGAGGACTCCCCCCTGAAAAGCGACTTGCGGCTCAACCGAGACACCTGACTCAAGTGCAGGTATATGGATAGTGGATGCGTTTATACCAGCTTTGATACCCAGGCGAACTTGGGCATAAGCTTCGTTACCGAGAACTAGCGCACTGGCTACTAAAACCGATTTGATTAGATTTTTCATGGTTGAGCTTGGTAAGGAATTTTGGTACTAATTGAAACCGTACTGTGGGTAACATTCCACCCGATGATAGCCCAAAGCGGCCCGACTTATGAGTCGGGCCGTTTTGGGCTATCATGTACTTTATTGATCAAACTATGTTCGTTGAGCAGCTTCCCGCTCGAATGATAGCTACTTAGTGCTTAACCAGTTTAAGCGTTTTGTGTTGCGTAGGCGTAGTAACGAGTAATAAATATATGCCAGCCTGGTTACCAAGAGCCAACCTATGTCGTTCTACTGCTCTCGCCTGCTGAATATGCAACTGACTTTGCTGTTGCCCCTGTTCACTGAGCACCTGAAACGATAACGGTTGCTGATCCGCTCCCTGCACCTCAATCTCGACCTGATCAATAACAGGATTACCCAATACGATTACGCGGAATGTGTCGGATGATTCACTGCCTTGACGGGCTCCGTTTTGACAACCAGCCAGCCAATTATACTGATAGGTAGCCGACTCGTTGCCCTGCTGAGCCCATAGCGTAACAACTGGATTGTCCGCATAAACGCGCAGGTTGTAAGGCCCCACTGCCGTAGTTACCATCAGCTCATTGGCCACCGAGAAGCTGATCGGCTCACTGCTCTGGGTACGGTACTGAGGAGTAAAACGAACCAGGTGTTCACTGGTAGAAACAGCCTGACAGCTCACCGGGGTGACCCCCGTGATGGCAAACCCGGTGGGTGGCAGTGGCGTAGTGCCACAACTGGCCAGCCACTCGAATCGGTAGGTAGTTGGCTGACCTCCCTGTTGAGCCATCAGGGTAATGGTAGGGTTATCCGTGTAGAGTTGCAGGCTATAGGGCCCCGGAGCTGTGGTGGACATCATCTCGTTGGCAACCCAGAAAGTAATCGGTTCCGCCTTCTGGCCACTATAGTACGGGGTGAAGATGAGTTGCCGTTTGGAGGCCGAGATCGTCAGACAGCTCACGCCGGTAACCCCAGCGATACTTAGGCCGGTAGTAGAAGCTGGGCTAGCGGTAATGCTAAAGCTAGTGCTGGCCGAGAGTCCGCCCGGATCCGTTGCTGTAATCGTGACGCTGCTCACGCCACTTGAAATGGGAGTACCTATTATGGTTCGAGTGGCAGCATCAAAGACGAAGCCGTTGGCGGGCTGGATGCTGGCGGTGTACGTTAAATGGTTCGGTGTCTGTTGGTCGATAAACGCATTGACCGTATAAGAAAAAGCAGTGTCTACTGTGGCTACCTGTGTCAGATTGACCACCGGTTGGGGTGGTGTATTGGTTACGCCCGTACAGTTGACTAACATCGTGACGCCGGACGTAGTCAGATCAGGGCGACCATCGGCATTCAGATCATACACCGATACGCTTCCTGCGGATGCCGGAATAAGGGTAGGCGTTTTAAAACCGCCCACACCATTGCCCAGTGCAACTGATACCGATTGTGTCCAGTATAGACCTACTGCCAGATCCTGCTTCCCATCAAGGTTGAAATCCCCTACACCAATGCTGATGGGGGCGCTGCCGATAAAATAGTTAGTAGCAGCACCGAACTGTCGAGCCCCCTTACCAAGCATAATCGAGACAAAAACCGAGTTTGTTCGCACGATTGCCAGATCCATCTCGCCATCAACGTTGAAGTCGCCTACGCTCACCGCACGCACTGGGCTAGTAGGATCATCCAAGTTAATCGAAGTCAACTCATTAAATCCACCCCGTCCATCACCCAGCATCATTGAAACGCGATTATATGCGTAATCAGCCATTACCAAGTCTAACTTGCCATCCTTGTTAAAATCAGTTACCGCTACCGAAGTCAAGGAAGCACCCACGGGGATGATTGTCGGTGTTCCAAACCCGCCCAAGCCGTCGCCAAGTAAGATAGACAACGAACCTGAATGAAAGCAGGCAACCGCAATGTCGAGTTTGCCATCCCCGTTGAAGTCACCTACGGCTTCCGCCCAAGTTGTGTAATGATCGCCTACACTATAAAAAGCAACCGCACCGAAACCACCATTTTGATTTCCTAGCTGAACAGCAATATGGTCTCCCCCTTGGCCACCGGCCAGATCAGGTATCCCATCCCCGTTAAAGTCACCAACGGTCACGGATGGGCCATAAATCCAGGGTTGGTTCGTCAAGGTAGTAAAACACTGGCTCCAGGCCAAGTTCGTCATACTAACTAATCCAATGATGAGCATTAACCGGATGTAGGGTTCCGAAATGAGTTGGAAAGGCGCAGTTTTACAGAGCTTTTTGCTGTCGGCAACTGGTAGATGATGTTTCATAATAACTAGGTGTTTATGAATTTATCTATAATTCTAACTGGCTAAGTGATTAGCTAACTGCTGTCGTAATGATTGATAAGCGGATATAGGTTAGAACTAAAATAATTATTATTAAATATAATAAACAATAAGTTAACATATTATGTATATAGACAACTTTATTAAATTAAATTTATTCATTGGCGAAATAGACTCGGCTCATAAAATGATCGGACAACCCATAACTAACCCTTAGGCCATTAATCTTGCACATGTGGCTATATTAATTGTTGGCATTTAGGCGCTGGAGCGTCTGGCTTAGAATCAGTTTTGTGTAAGGCTTCGCTGGTCCAATGAGGTGAGCTCAACTAGAAAAATGCGACTACTAAATGTAGTAGCCATAGCGTAGAATGAATTCAAAATCCGTTCAATGCACAAGGACAAAATCGGATATTGGTAATTTCAGCTATGAATTAAAGAAGTGTAACTAGCCCTTTACCATCCATCAGGCTAAAGATCGAAGCACTGCGATGTATACAATTTGTGTAACCATCACAAAAAAAAGCATTTTAATTAATTGACTATCAATTAATTAAAATGCTTTCATGCAGAGAGAAAGGGATTCGAACCCTTGATACGGTTGCCCGCATACACACTTTCCAGGCGTGCTCCTTCAACCACTCGGACACCTCTCTGTGTCTCTTTTTCATTTACTTGACTTACAAGTAGTTACGATTTGTTATTAGGGGTGCTTTTCTATATCAATGTCTCAGTTTATGTCTCAGATATTGTCTGACTGATCGGAGTGCAAAATAAGCGAATGTGCCGGTCTTGTGCAAGGTGTGTGCTGAATTTGTGCTGGATTTGTGCAGATTATTAAAATCTTCCTTAACCATTAATAAGGACTAAGCATTAATTCTACCATTACTTCAGCGTTTGGAATCCCACTATTCATTAGTCCGGTCTTATATAGTTTATTGTGGTGACATTGGCGATGAATTATAGCTTGCTTGGGTAATCCCAGACATTTGTCTAATCTTTACGGATAAATGGAAGGACAGACAGTAGCATCAGAATTTGACTATAAGTCCATACTAGCCCGGTATATACAAGTCGTGGCAAATACGGAAGGTGTTCATTTCATCGATGAATGCTCAACGAGTACGCGCGAACGATCCCTTCAGTTTAGCCAGGCTGAGATCGACGAGATGTTTCGTCTATTTGATGAATTTGATTACGATTTAGGAGCTATACGATAATAGAACTTGGCATTCGCTGCCCGCTCTGAAATCTCTTCAGGAATAACTATACCATACTGGCTGTAACCCCATCTTTTAAATGATTTGGAAACGGGGTCATAAAATTGGGTGATTTCAGTCCATGACGCGTACCCATCTGGAGAAACCGGTATGAGCGCATTCAATTCTATTTGATCGGCTTGCTGTGACGTTAATACTCGATCCCCTCTGTATTTATAAATGAATCGCTCTTTTGTGAGGTTTTCGCTCACTAGAAAGTCAGACCAAAAATTTATGACGTTAGTCTGTATTTCCAATAGATCCCGAATTGGAAGCGCTATATCCGTTGGTACAACCAAAACACGCCGATCTATGATACTGTAATATGGATTAGCTGGAGTAGCGTCTTCAGGGATGAAGCAGGTTCTGACAAGCGTTTCCTCAATTTGAGATACGTCATCGATTATTCGATCTTTACGACCAATGCTTCTATGCTTAAAGGCATTTGCGACATCCCCAATCCAGTGGTAGTCTGGGCATAAGGATGCAATATAATTCCTATCAAACTCTTCTTTCTTATAGGGGGGTATTAGCTGCTCTCTAAAATTGAAAAGCAAGTACGATGACTGACGAGCTAGACTAATTAACATCAACTTACTTTTAATTTCATTCGTAGCCAGTTTGACATACTGCTCATAGGCCGGCATTACTTCATTGAAGTAATGATTGACAGCATCTTTATACATTGTTGGCTACCGTTTTTTTGTATAGTACGGATTAGGCTTTAGCTCTACCGTAACATCAGCCCCAGATTTTCTAATAGAGAAGCGTAGCGAATCATTCTCCCATGTTGAAGCAGACTCCGATGAGTCCCGAGTTGGCCCGTATTTCGCATTGAGTAACTTCAATAAACGGGAGTATGCTTCCATATCACCCTGCTTGCTGAATTCAATTTCATCAATGCTACCTTCTTTAATTCCGTAAGCCATCTCCCCAATTTCACCCGCGTACATAGATTTAGGGTAGGTTATTCGCCAATCAGTAGTTAAATCGGGCTTATGCTTCTCTACCTTCTTGAGGCTGCTTATTGGCATGCCGATCGTAAGATTCTTTATCTGGAAGGGAGGCCGAACAAAACTATACTTCGTCGAGTCCGCCTTGAACTGCGGATAAGCCGAATACAGGAGCCAGCCAAAGATGAGCAGTTTCACAAAACCCTCGCCCCTACCAATGGCCAGTTCGTTTGGTTCTAGCTCATAGACGGCCGATTTATCTTTTACGTAGCTGGATCCGGTAACCCTTGACCCGCTTTTGTAACGACCATCCTGTTTGGTGGAGTAGACTTTTTTTTTGCCATAGACTTTTGTCCGGAACAATGGGCGTACTATGGCCGGAATAAAGAAAAATGGCACTAAGAATTTCCACTCTGGATTGAACAGAATGGCTAAGATCCAGCTGATAACAAGAATGCTAACTACGAAGATGACGATATTAATCACCGAATCCGTAATGGATGGGCGATCTGGAGCCGTGGTACCGCTGGCATGTGTATCCTTACTAGTATCAACTTTATACGATAAACCGGCTATGCCAGTACCGAAAGAAATTCCAGATTTACTTATTGTTGCATTGCCTATTTTGAAACGAGGTCGGTAGCGAAATCCCATATAGTTTAAGATTAAAAATTAATAGAACTAAAAGATTATCAATTATCACAAAAGATTTTTTCATTCAGTTTATTCATAAATAAATTTATTATTTATGTAATCATACGTCCTTATAATTAATAACAAATCCTCGGCTTTCTTGTACCTTGGCATTTCAGTTTTCATACCATCTAAACTTTTAGGAACTGATTGCCTTGATACTGGACTGTCGCCTTCAAAAGTGTAATAATCTACTTTTTCAAGAAGTCCTTTATCGTACATAAACTTTGTCCAAAAATTATAAACATTTGTTACAGGCTTTAGAAAATCAAACTCTTTCCCTTTTAAGGGTTTAATCAAGACCGCTGGTCTATGAACCTGATAGATCCCCATTTCATCCTTAAAACGGCTCACAAAAAATCCTTTAAGAATGCTAGTTGAACCTTGTATTAATCTTTCTTTTCTTGAAATTTCCTTATGCTTTGTAGAATTATATACATCACCTACTATGTCAAAGTCACTACACAATGATGCTACATATTTTCTACTAAAACTATCTCCATAAAGGCTCAATAGATGATCTCTAAAATGGAATAAACTACCTGCAGATTTCATTGCAGCATCAGGAAGTTGGTTACCTCCTACTTCATTTATTGTTTTTGACAACTCGAAATACTCTTCAAAATTTGGCTTTACGGCCTGATAATAATAATCTATGTGGTCTGAGAACATCTTTAAATACGAATCAAAAATTTACTTTTTAGCAAACTAATACTTATAGTACTTCAGCAATATTGATTTATTACTAATTATATTATTCCGCAACTTGTATTAATTTAAATCTACCTATAATCCATTCGATAAATTTTTCATTATAAATAGGATTGCTTGTAATATGTAATACTTTTCTTAGTTCAATTCCTACTTGTGAAAAATTTAAAATATTGAAGTTTAAAGTCTCTTCGGGTAGTTCTTCAGTAGTCTTAAATCTTAAATTTGTATTACCTACTATTATTGGCAGTTCTAAAGTCTTTAGTGGAAATTTTAGAGTTGAATCAAACTCGTACTGAACCACCCCATAATCCTGAAGTTGAGTTAAGTTTTCATAAGATAAACCTATTTCCTTTAAGCCATTCATACCGGGCTTATCAAATGGATCCCAGATAACAAATGTCATATTATCGCTTAAACTTGGTATATTGAAGCTGACATTACAAAATGCTTGAAATATTTCTGCCGTTTTACGGTCAAGGAGTGAAAGCGTCTGAATTGTCCTAGGGCTAAATGTTCCTGGATTTCTAATTTCGCCAGCGAGTATTTTTGACAGAAAAAGCTGAACGTCCTCATTAGACTTTGTCTCAGCGATCCGAGAAAACATATCAAGCCAATCAGAGTCAATCTCTTCCGTTGAATCTTTTTCGGGCGGATTTTCTGTTAACTCTTCGATTGCCTTTTTAGTGATACTTTCCCGGTTGATTTGCTCTTTCAGAAGCTTTGAACCATAATAATTAACAGACCGGTCAATAAGTCCCTTATCTTGGCCGAATTCATTGGCCACTGCCTGTGATGCCGTTTGTCTGATTAGGCTCAAGGCCGCCGTCTCTCCTCTTAATGCCTCTGTCTTTGCTTCTAAATAAGCTACTGGCCATTCTACCAAACCTGTTATTAAACTCCCAACTGATTTCCATAGGCTTTTCTTTATGGTCGGTGGCAAGGGTATGCCATCAAGTGTAGAAAGCACATCTGATGTGGTGATTTTCGATAAATCGAACGAAGAATCGTTGGGTATTTCCTCAGCCATTGACAAAGCGTTTAGGTGTGGTTAGGTATTGATAAAACTATCTGCGATTCCAGTCCCGATCTATTTTCCTAATGTAGTACAGCTCATACACTTCACTAAGACTTACCTGGAAATCTGGATATTCATTCTTATCAGGATTGACCGATGCACAGGTTATTATACCCTCCTGAATGTCGTGTTTTATAACCCGCTTAATGATCAGGCCATCATGGGTTACGATTACATAATCAGTTCCACCGTTTATAAATAGCTTGTGTCTCCAAAGATCAGGCTCGACAAACCGACCAATGGCTATATCTCCATGACAAATTGCGTCACGACTCCTATCATCCATACTATCTCCCCACACTTCAAATGCCCTGAATCTACCTTTTTCATTTTTCGGTAAAACGATATTATATCTGGGCAATTCAACTACATACTCAGGATCTTTCCATCCACGAGCGTAGCTAGCATACGCATACTCAGGAACCAAGGGCATGGACATCAAGACCATTCCATTATCTAAATCCCGATACTCATTGTCGGATTGATTTTTCGTTATCTCCGTTTCATCAACCAGATCAACCGGTATGGCCTCATTTCCGACTCTGGTTATATAATCACGTACAGCGTTGCCAGTACGAGGCACCGCGTCGTCATCTCTCGATAGTATTAAATCATTGGGATTTGAAAGGTATTCAGGCTTAAGCTTTAAGGCCTTTTGTATTCCTGTCCAGTGCTTAGTTCTATTAATGACTCCAAACTTCAATATAAGATCTAGGGTAACACGGCTCATCTGAGCCTCTTTAGCAAACCCACTCTTAGTCCATCCTAAGTCTATTATTTCCTGTAGTTTTTTCTCATCAATACGCATTGAATATCAAGACTTTATACATAATATGTACATATTGTAAATTTTTTTACAAAATAGATTTGTACAATATGTACAACTTGTACATATTTGTGGCATGATAACGGCACAAATCTAGCACGATATGAGCACAGAACAAGTAAAGGGCACACGAACGGGGGAAACATTGAACGAACGGTTAAAAAGAGCTTACAAAGGGGTTTCACCTAACCTACGACAAATTGCCAAAGCTGACTTTGCTGCCTTCCACCGGATACACCCTGACACCTTTATTAAAAAGTGTAATGGTGCCTGCGTTGCCACTGAACAGGAATGTGAATGGATGGAAGACTGGAGACCCAAGCCGGTTCAAGCATAATGTCACACCCCTTCACAATCATCAAGGGTGGTCAATCCGATCCTAAGCCACCACCCAAAAAGTTTGCCACCTTCGATAACCGGCGGGTTCTCATTGACCGCATTATGGCAAAGCACATGGCTGATCGGGATAAAGCAGTCCGAAAACTAAAAGCTAAACACGGAATCAAATGAGCGGTAAATCCACGAAGGCAGCCAAACGGGAGCTGGCCAAACATGCACTTCTTCCAAAGGGAGACGCGAATCATAACCGTCGAATACTCCGGTTAGCCAGAAACAAAGGCATTACCATTGAAAATGCCATCAGTATGTACGCAAACGGTTTGGGTTACAAGTCAACCGTCAATCCAAAATGAAAGCCCTACGCTACGGGCTGAAGGGCTGGTTTAACCGCTACCCTGGCCACTTCTTTTTGTTGGTCATATTACTCGGCACGCTCCTATTCTGGTCACCACTCTGGTGGTCATGGTTCAACTGACTTCATGGAAGGTCTTCTTTTTATTGTGTTTGTTTTGCTGCTCTTAGTCTGGGCTCTGAGCAAGCCTATCAATTCTAACCAATCCAGGTCTATGTTTAAGTTAGGTCAAAAGCTCCGTTGCAAGGTCACCGGCTTCGAAGGCATTGCCATTGTTAAATGTGAGTACATCAATGGCTGCGTGCAGTACTGTCTGAAACCTCCGGCAAAGGATGGTAAGATGCTGGAAGGGGAATACGTCGATCAGCAGCAGCTGGAGATAATCGACGAGGGCATCAGTAACGTGATCACCGCGAAAGAAACCGGCGGTATCATGCCCGATATGCCGAAGTACCGGTAAGACTCATTCGCCATAAAAGACAAAACCCCGAGCAAGGTGCCGGGGCTAGTGCAGTTCATATTTTACATCATAAAGGTATGTCAAATTCTGAAGTCATCAAAACGGATGGTATTCACTGGGATCCAAATTCTGTCCTGAACAGCCCACCATCAGCCATTAGTCAGTTTACTACCGAACTGTCAGCACTCATGAAACGCCACGGCATTGATCAGCACGTAGTGGTCTATACGCTCTTACCGAACGGATCAGTACTAAGCTTCACCAGCGACTATGCGCTCGTCGAAGCGCATAGTCTTATCACGGCGCGTGTTCATCAGATTAAATCCAGCCAAACCAATTCCTAGCCATGCGATCAATAAAGAAGTTTCGCGTTTGGCACGCTCCATCGCGTCGGATGTATTTTCATGAACTAGTCGCGCTGACGGCAGAATCAATAGCCCTACTGGACGGAACGGTATTGCCGATGTCGGAATGTGAGCTGGTTCAGAATACGGGTAAACGGGATCGTGAACAAACGGACTTGTATGAAGGCGATATCGTGCTGTATCACTATCAGAATGAGGATCACAGTGAAAGCTACGCCTGTTACTATGTAGCCGAATTTCAGGATGGTTCGTTTGGTTTGCGCTCCGGATTCGGTAAGGATGAAGACGATTTCAATCCCTTCAATGAGATCCGGGTTACTGAAATCATTGTTGGCAACTGCTTTCAACATCCGGACTTACTGGATCTGGTCAATCAGAGTAAAAACTTCTCCGGCCTCGATGAGATCAGGGCGTTGGGCCTACCCTACCAGTCGGTTAAAAATCAACAGATCCAAAAACTCCTTAGCCAGCCTGCGTTATGAAAAAAATAAAATGGACAGAAGAGCGCCTTACTTACCTGGTAGAAAATTATCAGCACCGTACCGACGTTCAGATAGCTACCGAAATCGGTCTCGCAAAAGGAGCAGTTAAGGCTAAACGGTACGCGTTAGGCTTGCACAGCTACCACAAGAACGGCCGGAAATCGTACAGATGGACTCCCGAGCAGGAAGCTTACCTGCTGGAGCAAAGTAAGACCCAGCCAATCAAATTGATTGCCAAGGAGCTAGGCTTTACATATGGTGCCACCGTCGAACGTTTGCTTAAACTTCGGCATGCCGACGATCGGGCGTTGGCAAAGGTCGGTTCGTACACGGCACAGGAAATAGCTTATATAAAAGCGAATTTCTATACCAAAACGCTTAACCAGATTGGCAAGGAGTTGGGCCGTACCAAAGTAAGTATATACCATAAAGCGCGTGGTCTGGGGTTACATCGAACCGACGAGAACCGATCTCAAATTACGCAAACCCCTACGAGCTTTACCGATCGGCAGATAGCCCGGTATCTGGCTTCTTCAAAGCTTGAGTTGCAGCAAGAGCTGTTAAGATACCCCGAGTTGATTGATCTGAAAAGAAAACAGTACGTATTAAACCGCACCCTAAAAGCATGAAAGCAGTAACCATTCGTCTCGAAGAACGCCTTCAATCCATGAAAGGCCAAACCTTCTTATACAAAACGTTCCCGACGGTTATAATCACCTATAACTTCGACGGAGACTACTGCACGGTCGCTACCGATCGGCAGTGGATCACCCGCCCCGTCTCCGAGTTAATTAAGTTGCTGGATGACTTTCTTCCCTGTGAAGAGGATGAGCAGGAAGTATACCCGGCCCGTATACCGCAGGAGACGTTCGAAGTACCAAAGATCGAAATGACGCAGCGGTTTACCAGTCTGGCCGATATCGTGATGGAGAACATTACCAAGGTCAAACAGGACAGTGCTTACGTTGCCCAGGCGCAGGTCATCAATAATTCAGTCAATATGATCATTAAAATGGCACAAACTGAAATTGAGGCTGTGAAAACCGTACACGAAATCATTCAACATCGATAAATCACCGGTCCGTAGTTCATTGCTACGGACCTTTTTACCTAAACCAATCAAATTTAACGGTGATCAATGAAGCATCTGCCTATCGTTTTGCCACCACATAAGCTTGAGTCGATTCTGGACGGGCGGGCTACGCAGTTACGCGTCCCACTCGATCCACAACCGGCTAAGCACCTGACGGATTTTTATCCACCCAGTCAATACCGTAAAGGTTTTGAGTTCTACGTATACCATCCACCGTTCGAGCAATCGACCAGTAAAGAGGCTGTTCGAAAGTATCCCGAAGTGCATTGTCCCTACGGCAAACGGGGTGACCTTTTATACGTTCAGGAAGAGTGGAGCACGATCGGTGCTACCAGTCAGGATCTGATTCTAAAGGCCACCACCATGCCTGGTATCTTCTCGGATCAGCATAAAAACAAACCCTGGCAGCCGCCGAATACAATGCCAAAGAAGGTCGCCCGTTTGTGGCTCAAGGTTACCGATGTCGGTATCGAGCGGGCCCAGTCGATCGATAAGCCCGGCGCTTTGTGTGAAGGGCCAACCCCATTACCGGCGTGTAATATTGCCGGGTTTGCTCCCGCGTACGTCAATCATTACGCGGATGGCAATTTCTTTTGTCTGGGCTCGACAGTTGCCTTTAAGCAATGGTTCATGGCTGTCTATGGCCGTGAGTTCTACGACCGCAACCCCTGGGTCTGGGTTGTCACGTTTACCCGTACTGACTCACCACTTAAATTATGACTGGCTACGAGCTAACAAAAGTCTTCTGGATGATAAGCGACGAAAATGAGGCTATGCAATTAAAATGCACAGGCAATCATCTAGCGCTTTATACATGGATATGCGAATTGAGGAATCAAGTTCAGACCTATTCGCCGAATCGCGAATTGATGGATTTGCCGACTAAGTATACGATGGACCGCTCCTTTATTGGCTCGGACAAGACACTTAAAAACTGTATTGATGACCTGGCTGAATGGGGTATCATTGAGATCATTTCCCGGTCTCAGGGAAGTGTAACCAAAATAAAGCTGGCTATCGCATATTTACGGAAGATGTACGGAAGTGATGCGGAAGATGAACGGATGTCGAACGGAAGTGCTACGGATGAAGTGCGGACAACTAAAACAGTAAAAACTATACAAACTAATAAAACAAAGAAAACAAATAAGGGTGTTGTTGATTTTTCCTTTCCATCCTTTGCTACCGATGCGTTCAAACTGGTCTGGTCACAGCTAATCGGTCAGCCGAAATGGAAAGGCAAGTCAGCCGAGGCACTTCAAAAGTCGCTTGACAAACTGGCCAAATACGATGAGGCATTTTGTGTCCAGCAGATGAATGAAGCCATCGAAAACAATTGGCAGGGTGTCGTTTTTCCCAAACGTGGTACGCTGCCGAGCACCGACGAACTGTGGCTGGAGTGGCAAGCTACCTTAACCGGACAGAAACAGGTCAAGCAATCAACGACTAAACGTCCCACTGCACCGGGTCAAACGCGATGAATCACGAATTAATGGCCAATCACCTGGTCAACGTCGACGAGCCACTGGAAGCCATGGTCCTGGGTTCAGTCATCAATT
The DNA here is from genome assembly GCF_010747415.1 of Spirosoma agri. Taxonomy (NCBI): domain Bacteria; kingdom Pseudomonadati; phylum Bacteroidota; class Cytophagia; order Cytophagales; family Cytophagaceae; genus Spirosoma; species Spirosoma agri. Next base: position 3,281,869 of record NZ_JAAGNZ010000001.1, read on the forward strand.
TTCCCAAGTTGGCCAGTACGATGGTTCAATACATCAAGAAACCGGTGGTATTTTACAACCGGCAGCATCAGGCCGTGTACCAAGCGATTGTATCGCTCTATCAGGAGGGGGAACCGATTGATCTGGTAATCATCAACCGGTGGCTTCGGGCCAACAAGGCAGAGGAAACAATCGATGCTGTATTTCTAACTGAATTAACCGGCCAGGGCAATCTTAATTCAATTTACAGGCATTGTAATTTATTATTCCAGCTGGCCATCAAACGGTACCTGGCATCATACGGTGCCGACTTACGGCGCTTGTCATTGGAGGCCGATACGGATCCGCTTAAGCTGCTCAGTACGCTGGCCGGGAATATTGATTCGATTTTGGGAAATCTTGCGTCGATGCAGGAAAAAACGGCGAACGACTACATGAATGAAGTCTTCACCGATATCATCGAAAAACAGGACGGCCGTAAAAAAGGGATTCTTTTCGACGTCAAAGAACTCGACGAACGAACGGGCGGGTTTGCTCCCGGCAATTATATCGTCCTGGCCGCTGGTACGGGCATGGGAAAAACCGGGTTTATGATTCACGCCATTCGTCATCAATGTCTGATCGAGAAGAACCCGATTGGAGTCGTTACGCTTGAAATGAGCGGAGCCGAGTACATGGCCCGGTTGATAGCCGCTGAAACGGATTACTCTAATTCGGAATTGAATCGAGCAATGTCAGTCGATGTGAGCACGCTTTATCAACGTACGGGTCGGTTAGTGGACATGCCCCTGCACATTCATGATAAGCCCGTTGAATCGATCGAGCTTCAGTATATCATCCGGGAATGGGTTCGGCGAAAAAAGGTCAAGATGGTTGTCATCGATTACATCCAGCTGGTTGAGGATCCACGGTATCCTAACGCGCGGGACCGGGTATCCGCTATGAGTCGAGCCTTGAAGAATTTAGCCCGGGAATTAGGTATCGTTATCGTTGCCGTTTCGCAAATGAGCCGTGATTGGGAAAAGCGAAAAGAATTCGACAAACGCCCCCAGTTGTCAGACCTGAAAGAAACCAGCCAGCTGGAGCAGGACGGGAACGCGGTTCTGTTTCTATTTCGTCCTTTCAAATATGGACTTCAATACGAAGATGGTTCAGCCGATGAACACACCATGGAACTGCACGCCCTGAAACTTCGGGGAGCCAGAGCAACGGATCGGGATGACCCCTGGCTTTTGGATTATGATGGAGCCTGTAATCGACTGGCTAGGTTCGCATCGTTGCGGTATGGAACGCTTACACCAATAGCTGATATCAACGAAAATCGAGAGCCCAATTTCTAAATTAAGAGAACAACCACTAAATCAATGCGTTTTGCCATTCCGTCGAATTAGCTACATTGTAGCCCTATTCTAAACCCTAATTAAACATGGAAGGACAAAGTTTACGAGTCGAATACACAATGAAGGTATCGGACATCCTACATAACAATCACCGGAGCCTACCTAATGGTTGGACTCTCTATGTTGAGATGACTGATAATGATCAGTACCATAAGGCAAAAGAAATTTATAAAGGATATGAACACTTTGATGATTTCGAGGGTGAAGTTGATAGCGTCCTTAATGCCTTGGAAGCTATAATTAATGTCTTTGGCTTGCCAAGTGCTGGTGATGGGTTCATGACCGACGATGTTATGAACTACTTTGTTCGTTCAAGGCGGTTCATTCCGACAGACAAGGCGATTTTTATTTGTTTCATGGCTGATGATGGCGCTTTTGAGATAACTATGGAGTTCGGTGAAGAGAATGAGCATCATACAGATGAAGAGTTTGAAGAGGACTTTGAGGACGATGATGATGAGTCAAATACGCTACCTCGTGCCCCTATTGATCCACGTTTAAATTAATTAACTTCGGGGCATGGCAGCTCCTTACGGAAACTTATACGGACTTGGCAATCATAGTGCCGGTCGACCACCCTTATACTCCGACCCCGCAGCTTTTCAAGCTAAGGTGCTGGAGTATTTTGTTTGGTGTGAAGGCGAATCACATATCGAATCAAAGACTGTTCGTCGAAAGCGGAAAGATCCCGAATCCGGAAAGAATAAAATGGTCGACGTCGAGGAAGATCAGCTGATCTGGGATCGTAATCCCGAACGGCCGACCTGGACTAGACTTGCCTTGTATCTTGGTTTCGAATCGCGTAAATCACTTCACGATTATTCGAAGAAGGAAGCATTTAGTTACCCGATAAAAAGGGCGCTAATGGTGATTGAATCGCTTTACGAAGAGGGTTTGTGGTCATCGTCTCCAGCTGGAGTCATCTTCGCATTGAAGAATCTGGGATGGGTTGATAAAACCGAAGTTGCGCATTCAGGTGAGGTGAAAACGAACGGTTTTATCGGTAAGACTGATGAAGAGTTACGAGCTGAACTGGCTAAATTGAAAAAGCAAAAAGGTAAACAGTAAGATCATTAACTAATGAACTACAGAGACTTACTAAAAAAGTACATGGAAGGCGTACTGAATGTTGAAGGGGTAGCTTTTATTGGGGAAGGGCCAGCTCTATCAGAAGCCGAAGAAGCGGCACTCAATGAAATACTAGATGAAATCTGTTCTGAATAAGCAAAATTGATGGACGTTGATCTATTCGAAGACGAAGAACTTGATATCGAGATTGAACTACGGGTTCGTGAGTTAGCCAGGCGCAACTACCTGGACTACATTCAATACGTAAACAATCGGTATGATGCGCAGGACTTTCACACTGTCATTGCGGATCATCTGCAACGATTCGCTGAAGGCAAGATCAAACGACTGATGGTCACGTGCCCCCCTCAGCATGGCAAATCTGAATTGTCGACCCGTAACCTGCCCCCCTACCTGTTTGGTCGAAATCCCAACTATCGGCTCGGTGTACTCTCTTTCTCGGCATCCAAGGCCCATAAGTTCAGTCGTGAGATCCAGCAGAATATCGAATCCGACAAATACAAAGTCTTATTCCCCGATTCCCGGCTGGCAACGCATAAAGATGTTTTAGCCAAACGCACCGAGCAGGAATTTGATATTGTCGGCAAGCGAGGTAACCTAAAGGCCGTTGGTCGCAATGGTCCACTGACTGGGGATCCGCTCGATATCATCATACTCGATGACTTGTTCAAGGGCGCTGATGAGGCCAAAGCACCCAAGATTCGGGAAAAGACATGGTCTGACTGGATCGTACCGGTTGTCGAATCCCGGATGCACAATAAGAGTCAAATGCTGTACGTGACCACCCGGTGGCACGAAGACGATCCGGCCGGCCGGTTCCTGCACCGTGACGGCATCTATTCCAAGAGCAATCCGAACGGGTGGGTACTGCTCAACTTTGCAGCACTTCGCACGAAGGATGTGCTCAGCTATGATAAACGTAAAGAAGGCGAAGCACTCTGGCCGGCGCAGCACAGTAAAGAACGAATGCTGACGATCAAGAAAGATAGCTCAGGTACGTTTGAAGCGTTGTACCAGGGTGATCCGAAACCATCGGAAGAATCAGTCATCTTTAATGATTGGATTGAGATCGATGAGTTTCCCGAAGTATATGACGAGCACTTCGTCGGACTTGACTTCGGTTACTCGAACGACCCGACAGCTGCTACTCACATTGCCATTACTGGTCGCATCATCTACCTCGATGAGCTCTTTTACGAAACGGATCTAACCAATCCGGACATACTTGATCTGTATCTACTCACTGGCATATCTCCCGAGGTGCAGGTTATCTGTGACGGTGCTGAACCCAAATCGATCGAAGAGCTGAAGCGTGGCCACTACAAACCGGGGGGTGTCAAAGTGCCAGGCATTAACGCCAAGGCCTGCGTTAAAGGACCAGGCTCGATCAATGCCGGCATCACGAAGCTAAAGGAGTATACGGTCTTCTACACCAAACGCAGCCTGAACATTAAGGCCGAAAAGAATAACTATGCCTGGGTGATGATGGGTGGTAAGGCAACCAATGAACCGATCGGTGAATGGAATCACGCCATCGATGGCATCCGATCGGCAGTCTTCACCCAGAAATCAAAGCCACAGGGCGGTACCAGTCGAGTTAAAACCTACCAAGCGAAGTCAGGACGGGCTTATTAACTAAAGTTTTTAAACCGGAGTCAAACCGTGGTACTGAGGAATCATATACCACTAAGTGTCAGAAAGTGCCGGAAAGTGTCACACCAATAGCTACCTACTTTTCATTGAGTTAGGTAGCTTTTACATTTGTTGAGGCTTCCACATTCTTATTCTTACAAACGATCCGTCCGCGATTGTGCAAATAGCTATACTGATTCAGAAGTGTTTTGGCCTATATAGTACACTCTATAATTGAGGCCATTACATTTACAATCAACCAACAAAATGAAAAAATGATCACTCATAAATAGCAAAACAAATGCTTATTCAAGCAGAAACTGAATAGCTCTACATGGAAATTATTTTCAGGAAAAAGTAACCTTAGTTAGGTTTTTCTGAAAATGATTGACCATATTTTTGATGGAGCAAACAAAACCATAGGGGATTATCAGCTACGGACCAAAAGGGGAGTCACAAACATATTTATGAATGGTAGCTTTGACCTAATGCTTAAGTCTGAACAGTATACAGGAGAATTTTTACTGGTAAGACCTAACAACGTTCCTGTTCTGGGTGGAACCAAGTGGCTAACTTTCCTGATGAAACGGGACTTTATTACTATTGATCGTCCGTTTTAATGACTAGTATCGGACAGATTTGGTCAATAATTACTATTTTTTTCAATCTTCTAACTATTCAACTTTGCCCAATAGGAAAAAGCAAATAGTTCCCAAACGGCTATAGCACGAGTTCACTCTTTGCGTAAACATAACAATTGACAGTAAGCATCAATTTACCTTTGTCTGTCCCCGAAGGACAGAGATGAAAACAAAAAATGAAAATAAAACGAAGAAGGCGAAGCTACGAGCTTCGCCCCCTCAGAAGCCGCCCTTCTGAGACGCCTTCCCGTAAGAATCGGAACCCGATCGACCTTGGACAGTTAGTAGGGTACGCGATTCAAATTCTGATCGTCTTTTTGGAGTATTGGTTAAACCACTAACTCATCAGGACAACCCTTGTTAAAGTAACGAAGTGGTATTCCAGTACTACTTCGTTACTTTTTCTCTTTCCAACTTATTACAAAGTACACCAATCTATCTTGAACTAGCAAATCTGCATTTTAAGCCATCATTCAGGACTATGGCCTTTTGAGGCACTGGTCGCATGAAATTCTAACAGTCTAAACCAAGACGATCCTATTAGAAAACTACGCATATAATTTGTTGTAGTATCGTCATGATTAATAATTTTTTATTCCAAGGTGAAAGGTGAGTTAGGAGCTTCTTTGGCCAGTTCTAATTCATCAACTGGCAACCATGCTGGTTCTGCTTCGAAAGGGTTAGAAACTTGAGCCATTTTGCCATCATCGCTCATATTAACTACCTCCCCTTGCAGCTGTACACTTCCTCTTACTCCAAATGTTGGATGCTTAACTTTAGCGCCCTCTGTAATTAATCCCATGTTTACTCGATTTTAAATTAGACCTAACAGGTTTAGTAAAGAAAGAAGCCACCAATTCTTACTACAACTTCGCTAATTTAGGGAAAATTAATATCCGGAAATTTGTCTAACTTTATCAGACAACTATCTTTCATTGGCATACATGACTTCTGATTCAACCGCACCCTTAACGATTCAGCTAGGAGCCGCTTGAATTAGTATCGTCTTCTCAACCGTTAAGCTGGTGAGTAATAACAAAAACAAACCTTAAATATTTTATCTGATCTTTAAAGAGAACAACCCTACACGTAGCTAATGGAAAGCGGAATTGACTACATGGTCTATACTGGAGATGATTTCGACATCCTATCGAAATCAATCCCGGAAAATAGTTTCGAGAAAATTTATACATATAGTCTTGAAGAGGTTCTAAATGATATGGGAAGACAATCTTCAGACATTTCAGATAACAACATGTGGGAGACTATAGCTAAAGCTCCTAATGAGACCGATAGCAGTTTGAGCAAAGCATTTAAAATAGAGGTATCATTTGATCCATTAAGAGGCGAAATGGAAGTTCGCTACCATTTGCCACTTTAGTGAATATTCAGTTTGTCCAAACAACTTAATGAAGCGGTTTAGAGCAGATAAATTAGGTTTCAGTATGCCTGAATCATGGGCTGAGGTGTCACTGGGTCAGTTTCTTACCCTATCCGATCCACAGGCGCCTAAAGATTCACTGTTCATAATTAGCACACTATCAGGCTTGTCCATTGATGAACTACGGGGTGCCGTTGCTTATGATCTGGATGAAGTGGTACTCTCTCACCTGGCCTTTATCTGGACTGCTCCAGCTATTTCTTCAACGCCACCGGAGTTTTTAACCATCAATGATCAACGTGTTGGTTTTCCGGATGACCTTGGAACTGAAGTAACGCTCGGTCAGATGGTCGATGTTCGTCACGTGATCCGTGGCCGGCAGTCGAAGAAGGAACCAGTCGAACCGGTAGTTATGGCATCGACAGTATTGCCCGTTTTTCTTTGGGGCAAGATGCGCACCGACAAATACGTCAACCGGCAAAAAGCCACCGAGCAGCTATGGGAATCGATTCAAACTATTAGTTGTCTGGATGGCCTGGCAGCGTCCGCTTTTTTTTTGCGCAATTCATTGAAACTGTCACCTTCTGGAAGAGTCAGCGTGCAGGCTTGGACGAACCCGACGAGTTTGAAAGGATGGCTGCTGCGCTTACGCCAAAGCTGGAAGTCTTCGACGATCAGTACACCTCAACTCGATTAGCAAGCCTATTCAACATTCCTTTCACTAAGGTTCGAGACCTCAACTACGATCAGGCCATGTACATGCTGGCGGCTGAGAGCGTAAAATCCGCGTACCTCAAACGGGTACAATCCCTCCGCAGCAAGTCCAAAAAATAGAGCGGCTGTAACTTGCCCTGTATGCTGGATAAGTTACAGGACATGGCCGCGGGCTTCAATATGGTCTTTGGTTACGGCCAATTGGAAGACCTTATCAATCTTGCCCAAAACTTCACTGGCGATCCACAGCCGTACCTTCTTTGGCACGAGGGCTACTTCTTAGCTGACTGGAACCTCGACGGTCAGGGAGCACTCGAATATCGGCATCGTCTTGTTCTGGATGTATGCACCCCATCAAAATTTGCGGATGATCCCACGGCACGACGATCACACCTGCTTGGTCTGGAGATCGAAGCGCAGCGGGTATTCAAGGCTCTTACCAAACTCGGTGAAGCCAGTGGCACCCGCGTTGAACTGGGTTTGAACCTGACCCCTCGTAACCTCGATGCCATCAAAATAACACTCACCCTTTTAACGCCGGCCGTATCCTTATGTCGCTTATAACGATCGGAGAAGCCCTTGACGAAAAGGGTGATGAGTTTATTGAGGCCGTTGTTGTTGGTCAGCAGCGACGAGGTATGCGGGCCAGTGGTCGTTCAGCGGCTTCACTTCGAAAAGAAGTCAGTCAGTCCGGTCATATTCATACGCTCCGGATACTGGGTAAAGCTTACTTCTACCAGCAGCAAAACGGACGTCGGCCGAGCAACAAGAAGCCGTCGCGTGCCATGGTCGAATCGCTCAGGGAGTGGATCAAGATCCGCGGCCTTGGCATCCCCCCCTACGCCCTGGCCATGAAGATTCAGCGGGATGGGATCAAGGTGCCAAACAGGTTCAATTCGGGTGGCGTGCTGGATCCACTGAAGCCCGATCGGGTGCGGAGTATCCTCAAACCGTTTATTCGGCCAATACTTATCGAATCGGCTAAATCCACATTCTTCAAATAAGATGTTTCCACTCAGCAACCATTTTAATTTAACTGTCCTTCGCCCGAATGGTAGCGGCGTTGAAGGGGCACAGGTGCGTTTGCTCGATGCTGAAGGAAATGACATAACGGCCAGCGTTTGGGGTACAGCTGAGCTATACACCGATAGCTACGGCGTGTTTGAAGCACCTATCATCAATGGGTCAATACCCGCCGATTCAACACCATTTACCTTTCAGGTTATCGCGAAAGGCTTTGCACCCTGGTCATTTGATACAGTTGGTTTTGCTATTTACATCGGCACGTTTACGGCCAGCCTGGAGCTAATTGCCAGCCTGTCAAACTATGTCATTACCGAGCCACCAGCTGGACCGCTGTCTTCAATGGTGCCAATTGTTTGCTCGGTACGCTCACCCAATGATTTCGACTGGGAATTCATTGTTGCCACCGTCACGCATCCGAATGGTTCCAGTTCGAAGATGCGGGCACCCGTCGACAAGGCCACCAAGCAGGCAACCTTCGATGTTCGCAACCGGGTACAGCTTGGCCTTAAGCCGATCCTGGTCCCACTCGATCAGCTAAGCGTACCGGACACCGAGTTCTCAACGGTCATTGACGTAACGTTTAGCTCAGTGACTGAAGAAGGCGAAACGGCCATCACCGGAACATTCAAACGACTTGTTGCGGCCAGCTTGCCACCGGAAGGTAAATACACACTAGCAGACTACACGAGTCCGGTTGGTCGGCTATGGATGGTACCAGCATCACCCCCCATCGTTTTTCGTGGCTACTACCGGGATATTATGGTGTGGCTGCCAGTGGCTTCACAGCCTGGCTATCAATTGAACGTGACCTATTACAACGCAGCCAATCAGCTAATCAATTCGTTCACGAGCGCTCTGACCGACAGCAACTACATCCAGCGAATTCGGATTGACACTAATCCGGCTGCCAACGTGGCCAAGGTCATATTTACAATTACCTCGGGTCAAGATTCGATCATGCAACCTTTAACCGTACTGTACCGTGATTAACAAACTAAAAAACTTAATCGACCGGGCAACGCAGGTTAAAAACGAAGTTGTTGATGCCGCGAATACGGCGCTTCGAATCGGACTGCTCCTTATTGACCTGATTAAATACGGTGTATCTGAGTTTGATCCTGATGCTGTTTACGAAGCTGATCAATGGGTCATTCATGATGGCGTACTAGCCAAGTGTTTGATCAATACCAATGTTGGCGAATCTCCCATCTCAACCCCGAACAAGTGGTCTAAGAAACTTGTCACTGACCGGGCGCAGGCAACCCTTTCCAATCACTTACCTATTGCCGCATCAGTCGTGGTAAAGCTGATTAATGAGATTCAGCAAAACGGCGGCATTCCAAACGCGTCAACAACACAACGGGGTGCCGCCAGACAGGCCACAGATCTGGAAGCAAAACTGGGTGTAAACAATGACTCATACATTACCCCCAAGCAGAACAACGCTCGGTTCGCTGCCTTCTACGCGGACTACGGAACAATAGCAATTGATAAGTTTGGTGAAGCTTCGACCAATCAGGCTAAAATTAATCTGTTGAAATGGCTACTTGAGGCGGCAAAGGAAGATGTGGCTATCCAAACGTTGATGTGTGCCTTCCTGTCCAAATGCGGAAGTACGCCAGATCCAGATCCGGACCCGGAGATCACCGTTACCTATATAGCAGACAATATCATCTATTGGTCGCTAATTGAGCCCACCGCTCCCGACTACCACGGTTCTTTGGACGGGGTAAACTGTGATCAGATCTCGGGCTGGATAGCTGATCGAAACAACCCCGATACGCCCGCTTACGTTCGAATATTTATCAATGGTATTCTGGCAGCTACCGTTCGAGCGACTATCGGCGGCCGTGATGATGTAAGTACAGATTTGCAGGTCACTAATACGACCGGCCATATCTATGGTTTTATTTACTCAGTGCCCAATCAGTTCAAAAATGGGGGACCGATTTCGGTTGAGATTAAGCCTGTTTCAGGGACCAATGCCATGCGGCTTTCGCCTAAGACGTCCCAGTACGCCTGTTTGGATCAGAGCAACCTGATTGATATTTCGCAGGGTAAAAGCGTAACCGCTCCCGATTCGGGTTTTGGAAACGTCTGGGTAGCTGACCACCTTACAGATGGCGACCCCGACTCAGCCTACACGACGCCTTGTGTAGCGGTTAACGATCCAGTCTCTATCATCATCGATCACGGTGGTACGGCCATACCACAGCAGGTTAAGATCGTTCCCAATAACTTTTCAGATGGGGCTGACTGGTTACCCTTCGATTACCAGATACTTGGTTCACTCGATGGCTCATTCTATTTCGTGCTGGCTACGGTCACTAATCAGCAGCGCACCACGGATGAAATTGTTATTCCTCTGGAGCGTGATCTAGCGGGGAATTACCGCTCATTGCGGTACGGCAAATTAGTCACGTCGAAAAACTCCAACGTTGGTGGAGCCTGTAATTACGTGCGGTTCAATGAAATTAAGTTCATGGCTCCGAGCCTGACCGACCAAGGGGGCAATCCGCCTGCGCGTCAACCGAAACGGATCGACATACTTGGCGATCTGGGAATGAACGAAGGCAAATCAACTGCGCAAAAGGTCTGGATGATTTATTCCAGCGGTGATCCGGAAGATATTACGGCCGTTGCCAATAAAAACACCGGCAATGACTTCTCGCTCACCTGGGCCAGCGATGGCACCTTAACAGCTGCAGTCAATGCAACGGCCGGTGATACCAGAGGGGCAACGCTATCGGCGTCGTATCTTGGTTTGACTGGCACGAAGGTTATCCAGATTTACGATGCCTCCATCGTGGTTTACGTCAAGTCCTATCGCATCGATAAGCGCGAAGGGCCGCTGCACATACCTGAAGGTGGCGTGGGGACATATCGAGTTGTTGGCACGCGTTCAGATAACACAGAATTTCAATATGTTGATTCTGGTTCGTATACGATCAACAAACCGTATCCTGACAACATGTCGGCCGTAACCGGTGCTGAAGCAGTTGGAACGGTTAGCTTACCCAATGGTCGGATAACGGGCGATTTGAACGTTGTACTTCGTTTCACTTTCCCCAATGGTACGTTTGTTGAGCGGGTGCTACCTCTTGTCAATATGCCCGACACAGCTATTTTCGACCATTACGCAATCGTAGGAGCTACTGAAAATGTGGAAGGTGGTACAGATCAGGATTACTCAGTTGATGCAGTATTCAACGACAATTCCCGGCAACCCTATACCGATACAATGGGCTCCTTCAGTCTGAAGCAGCCCTATCCGCCAGGCGTTACGCTGACTGCGCTACCTAATACCAGGGCGCGAATTCACACGCCAGCCGATAGCATTACGGCCGACGTGCCTGGTACGCTTTATTTCACTTTCGCTAACGGAGCTGTCATCGAATTTCCTATTGTCTTTAAAAATGTGGCCAGCCAAACCGTGCCGTTGACGATCGCAAAAGTGACGGTATTCCACCCGACAGGCTGGCACTCGGTGCTACCCTCATCGGGCACAGTATCGGAGAATCTGGTCATTCTGGTTCGGATCGAGGGCACAAATGCGGCTAACGCGGATGTTCGGTCCAGGTATTCGCAATCCCGTAATGATGCCACGTTTGGGGGTCCGATGACTAAGCTTGATTACAGTCTGAATAATCAGAATGGTAACACGTTGCCCCCAGGCTACACGCACTACACCTTTTACAATGATGAGGATTTCAGTAATACAGTCAGGGCGCTTAATGTTTTCCCGGTTAAGCTACAAGCTGTTGCAGGCTCTGAAGTGCAGCCACACTACTTACCTCAGGCCAGTGCCCCCGATTACACTACCGTTCAAATTTACCCAGTCTAGAAAAGTCTGCTGTAATAGAGAAGACATTTGCGGGGCCCTACAAACGATGAAGACGAAAACAATTACGCGCTGGACACCCGAAGAAGACCAGTTTTTGAAAGACAATTGGGCTACCATGTCCAAAACGGAGGTTGGATCTGCACTTGGTCGATCAAGGGGTGCCGTGTCTGCAAGGGTCAGTTATCTGAAATTGACTAAAACGCCAGAGCAAATCCGGGCTCTGACAAAAAAGAACCGTGTCTACACCTCCTCCTGGACCCCTGATGAGGATCAGTTTCTTCGGGACAATTGGGAGAAATTATCCAAAGCGGACATTGCCAGGGCACTCAAAAAAAACCACGCATCGAATGTTTGGCTAAGAGGTAACTCATTAGGCCTGTCCATGTCCAATGAATCAAAACGATTGATTTACGAGCAGCGTAAGAGTAAATCAGATTACTTTTTTTCACTTGAAGATGAGCAGTTCTTACGGGCGAATTACACCAAAATACCCGTTCGAAAATTATCAGAAATTCTTCACATCAGTACGAATGCCATCCATTGCAAAGCACGGCTTTTAGGAATAAAGCTCACCAAGGAAGAATGGGCCGCAAAGCGAGAAGATCCTGATTACCTACCTGACACCAACATTGTGCGATTTATAACTAAGGATCCTGATCTGGCTATCGAAATCTTACAGCATCCTCAGGTAATCCGGCTCAAGCGAATGTGCATCAGTCTGAAGAAACGAATCAAAGCTTAGTTTTTATCCCAAGGATCACATGGCAACATTTGATGCAACCTATGACCGGACCTTTGGCGCTAACGTTCTCATTGCTCCAACCACTCAAGCCGGGTGCCGGCGAAAAGGTATTTACCTTACCTGGTTAACGCTTCAGGGTGGTTGGATGAGCTGGCTGTTTGAAGGCTCGATCCAGCGCGGACAGTCGGTCGATACCATTGGCATTGCCGAGCAAGGCGGGTTGAAGTTGCAGACGCAAAAATCAATGGCACCAACAATGGTGCTGCACACAGCCAACCTCACCGAAGCCGAAGCCGACCTGGTTGGTACCATCCGTGAAAGCGTAATGATCTTCCTGTTGCCCCACAGCGATAATGATTTGGTGCAGGGTATTCGGGTAACCATACCGACGGGTGATGCTCAACTGTGGGACGACCAGACATACACCAACAATTTCACCACGGCAATCACGCTGCCTTCCCGAAAGTCGCAACGCATATAAGTTTAAAACCAATCTATAGTTTCATGAAAAAGTTAATCATTGCTCTCTTCATTCTGGCTGCATCATTTAGCGCCCAGGCTCAAACAACTAACCCATCAAGACCAACCCGCGTAATATGGCAGGGCCAAAAAAACGCGATTTACATTGCCGATTCAACGACATCGGCCATTTACCCAATCTCAGAGCTTATGGGCATAGAAGCCAATCAGGATTTTATCACAATAAGCCTGCGAAAAAAAACAATAGTCTTAAAGCCGTCCCAATTTCGAAATCAAACTTGGGAGCCCTATAGTACCTCCAGTGGGACAATGGCATTGAATCTATTCTTGTCAAGAAACGACGTTTTAAACTATTACCTCACCACTGGATCATCAGCATGGCCTAACTAAAGTTCACTGAATCGATCATGATAACAGTAAACATTCCCTATGAGATAGTGACTGGCATTTTGGGGCTTGTGATTGGCTACTCGGTCAGGTGGTTGTTTGCCAAGCCCAAACGTATTGGTTTGCCTGAACCACCTTACATTCCACAAACACCGAAGGGGCTCGAAGGACAACAGGTATTATCTGCATCCGATCGACCAAGGATTAATACAAACCGGGCAGTACCAGGATAAACATAATGGAAGACGGGCTTTACTTTCTTGGACAATGGGTAGCTGAAATTGATGTAGTCATCAATAAACAGGTGAACGACTTACAGACGCCGGTGAGCCTTCAGACTACGTATGCCAATTCATTTACGTTGCCCGACACTGGATCGATCAGGGCGCTATTACAAAACGCGGAACAAGTTGACTCAGGCGGGCGTGATCCGTATCGCCTGATTCCATTCAAGGTCATTGAAGAGGGCGAAGTCATTCATTCCGGGATGGCTTCGCTTCAAACATTTCAAGGTGGATGGAAAGTGTTGTTGGCTGGTCCGGCCAGTGATCTAACGTCACAACTGGCGGACCTGAAATTAAGCGATCTTGATTTGAGTCGGTATGATCATCCGTGGACACTCGAATCAGTATCCCGGTTTGCTGGTAAGACCGACGGTATCATTTACCCGCTGATCGACAATGGTTCCATGGACGGTGGGGTGTTTGCGCAGGACACGATTTGTCCGGCTCCTTATTTAAGCACGTTGATTCGGCAAATGCTGAAACAGTGTGGCTACAAACCAAAGGGTGACTGGCTGACTGACCCCTTTATACGTCGGATCTTTTTGCCCTTCGTTAATGAACGGCCAACTAATCATGATGACGAGTGGGTACGTGATCGATATGCACGCGTAGCGGTTCCGGACAATCCGGATCCGATTGTTCTCAAGAACGGCCACCCGATCGACCTGCTTTTACCATTCTCTGTCGACGACAAACCACTCGATGGTTTTGAGGATGGCAAGCTTGATCGGTACAAAGCTGACCGGGCTGCCTATGTATGCATCGAAGCCATGCGGGTGAAAGTTATGTCCAGCGTAACCTTTGCCAGTCTCATTCGGTATGGTGCTCCCGAGATCCGATTGATCGTCGAGCGAAACGGAAACAACGTTGGTGAAGCCTATTGGTCTGAAGCCGGCTACCTTGATCACCTGGACTATCCAGATGTACTCACGCTGGACACGTCGGTTGACTGCCGGGCCGGTGATGAGTTATGTATTCGCCTGCAGGGCAACTCAAAGACTGATATCTCAAGTTATGGCGTTTATTTTAGTAGGACGCTCCCCGAGATGTGGGCGTCTTTCGAACCTGATCCGGCAATTCATCAAGGCGATACCTGGGTAATTGGGCCTAATCTGCCGGACATGACTTGTGGTGATCTGTTTCGATCACTGGCGTTGATGTGCTCAGCTACTTATGACATTGATGAGGTAGCCAAAACCGTCGAGTTAAAAACGCTGAACAGCGTTTTCGCTAATGAAATCAATGCAACTGACCTAAGTAGCTGTATTGAAGAGAGTAACGAACCCGAAGTTTCAGTGGTACTTCAACCTTATGGCCAACGAAACCTGCTGAAGTGGCGAGCACTTGAAGAAAAGATTTATGCCGGGTATGGTGATGGTGTTATCGGTTGCGATGCGAAAAACATACCACTCGAAACGACTCTTTTCGAGATGCCCTTCTCGGCGGTAGTCCCTTCGACAAATAATGTACCTGGCTTCGGCTCACCACCCTTCATTGAAACCCGATCCGTGACCGGCTCCGGCTCGAACTTACAGGTGTCATCCAAATCAACAGCACCTCGATTGCTGCTGGCCGAACCATCAAAGCCAATAAACGCAACAGTTAACGAGGTAACGCCCGATTTAATTACAGTAAAGACGGTGATTCAGTTAACGCCCTGTTGGTGGCATGCTCGTCAGCAGCCTATCAAACTTAGCGAGAATAATTTTTCACTGGCTTTTGATCGTCCGGCCGGCCTGACGAGTTTGGAGAAAACCATCATCCAGCAATATTTTGGCGGTCTTCGACGAATCCTTCTTCGACCGAGACAACTGACGGTACCGGCCTACCTCAAACCCTGGCAATTTGCGTCGCTCGACATGTATGCCCCGGTTCGACTCAGGGCTGTACGTGCTGGATCCATCGATTTAAATGATGGGTATTACTACCTCAACAAGGTATCAAATTATCAACCAGGGATTCCCTGTTCACTCATTTTGATTGCGTATTAGAAGAATAAGTTTGCTGTAAATATTTGAAAACATAATGCCTTATTGAAGCCAAGACTTAACTAACTGATTTTTAGCCTCCTCAATAGTATAAAGGAGAGTTTCGTAGTCAGTAACCTTGTTATACATCTCGATCTCCCCACGAAAGGATATGACGCGATGAGGATGTAAAGAACCTTCGTTAGACAAGATCACTAATACTCTATCGGTATCGTTAATTTTGTGTTCTAACTCTATCATAGCTTTTCTTCATTATACTTTTTCAAGGACTGTTTTATCTATGACTGCCCTAACCTCATCGGCATAAGGATTGTCAGACCGAAAAATGCATCCGCAATAGTTATTATCGTAGAGCCTAAAACCTATGTTCTCGGCTGGCATAACGCCAGTTTCTTGCCATTCGTTAAAACGAACTCCAAATATTTCGTTTCGTTTCTTCGCATATCGGTCATCTCTATCGTCCGGTCCAGGTCTCCATACGCTTTCATTACTGCAGACGTACAGTAAAACGCGATTAGGGTTATGGGTCATATACAGATAAAGAACTTCAAAAATGGTGGGCCACACTTCGGGGTCATCAGGCAAAGATTTTCCCATCGGGTATGTTCCTTTCTTTGGACCGAAACCAAGCATCTTAGTTTCATTAACAAAAGAAGCGGATGGTACGTAGCCATCCGCTTCAGTGAAGTAAACCAAATACGTTATACCGTGAGCTGTAGTAAACGTAAAATCGTTACCGCCCGGCTTTTCGATTATTGAATAGTCCTGATGACTTGATTCTGACTCCACTAGATTCATTCGCTTTAAACGAATTTAATTTTTCTTCTCTGATGGTAGCCGCATCTTCTACCATTTTTCGAACGTTGATTACCCCGGAGGCCGCATACCTATCACTCTTAGGCGTTGGGCTTGCCAAACTTGACTTCACGGCAGGTATACACAAAACCTTTGTTACCTGATGTACTGATTGTTGAGGCCGGGAAAAACTCCAGCTTCCCGCGCTCATTTTTGCTTTGTTCATAACTCAGTCCGTTAGAGATATGATAGAATAATATGGCAACCTGAAAATTGGAATAATGCAATTATTTCGATACTAGTAATGATTCTTCAAAGTACCAGCTTCGAATCAACAACATTACTGCAACAAAACAACAACCTCTCTACAACAAGTTGACAACACAATTATAACACAATCATCGTTCGTAATTGTTCTTAATGTCTTTTTATTTCTTTTTGTTTCTTTTTATTTCTCTTCATTTCTTTTTGTTTCTTTTCATTTCTTGCTAAAACATCATCTTTCGTTTCTTCTTTATTAGTTTCTGTCTTTTAATAATCATTTTCGTTACCAGCAAACACCTTCTTGTTTATCATCAACTTCTTCAATAGATCATCCTCAAGTCTATCAGTATTACTTCAAGTTGTAACAACATCTTCGAGCAAATTTCCAAAATCTCAAATAAGTACAATTGCAGCGGGGCTATTTAGATGAGTAAATGTTTTTCTTACTGTAACGAGTTACATAGAAAATAAAGACAATGGTCTTGCAGCATTTATAAAAGCCGCGACATGAAAAAACCGTAGTTACACAAACTTGAAGCTACATACATTATAGCCACATAATCCTTAAGAGTTACATAGAAGCCAGATTTCCGCGTACCTCAACTAAGTACACATTCATAGTTATTGTCGTATGTGGTTAGCTTTCCGGCAAAGCAAACCACAATGGCAGAAGAGAAGGAGGATGAAATTATTCTTGAGGTCAAGGTTGACGAAGAGGCCGTTGAGAAGAAAATTATTGATTTGCGGAAGCAGGTCGTTGGTTTAAAAGCCGACAAGGAAAAACTACGGGCCGAAAATAAAGCGGGTACCATCACGCTTGATGCGTATGCCACGGGTATGACCAAGACAAACTTGGCCATCAATGCGGCTAATAAGTCGATCCGTGAGAATGAGCGCACGATTGAACGCGCTACCATCCAGCAACAGGCCGCATCGGGCTCACTGGTCCAGCTCAGAGCGCAGCTTTCATTATTAACCGCTGACTTCGATAATCTATCTGAAGCTGAACGGAACAATGAAGAGATTGGCGGGGTACTCAAAGACCGAATAAATGATATCACTGACGTTCTGAAAGAGCAGGAAGTTCAGACGGGTCGTACCTACCGGCTGGTGGGTGATTACGCGGGCGCCATCGAAGGGGCTATCACTGGTAACAACACATGGACGGGGCGTCTCAGGGATACGGCAGCCAGTTTAAAACAGGGTAAAGAGAATCTTACTCAGTACATTCAGGGATTAAAGGGATCGACCGAGGGCATGAACGGCGCTCAAAAGGCTTCTGTCGGTTTAGGTCTGGGTTTGAAGGCGATTGGTATTGGGCTACTTCTTCAGGCCATTGCGGGTCTAATTGCCTTCCTGAGCAAGATGGATGCCGGCATGGATAAGGTCGAG
This sequence comes from Spirosoma agri, assembly GCF_010747415.1. NCBI lineage: Bacteria > Pseudomonadati > Bacteroidota > Cytophagia > Cytophagales > Cytophagaceae > Spirosoma > Spirosoma agri. The sequence continues at coordinate 3,299,907 of NZ_JAAGNZ010000001.1, forward strand.
CAAGCTACGGCCGCCCTATCGGCTGGTTTTGAGAATTTGATCCAGACCATCGCGCCCATCGGTGAAGCGATTGTTGATGCCTTCACTCATCCGCTTGATAGTATCGTCAATTTTGGCAAAGCGTTACTTCATCCGATCGATTCAATTAATTCTCTGATTGATGGATCAAAGAACCTGGCCGATGAGATAACAACCAACGTTGGAAAGGCGGCCGCAGCCGCGGTTGACTACACCAAGGCCATGCAGGATCTGGGTGATGAGCAGGACGGCTTAATTGCTCAACAGGCAAGGGTCAATGCTCAGGTGGCCAAGGCGCTTCTGTCGACGAAAGATCGATCTAAAACCGAACGAGAACGCATTAAACTTTTGGATGAAGCTGGTAAAGCTGAACTTGATCTGGCCAATACCACCGTATCAATACGTCAACGGGAACTAGATGCCCTGGTTAAATTTCAGAAGTCAAAAAAAGAACTTCAGGATGCAGATCGGGTAGATCTGCAAAAAGCGCAGGCGGCCGTTATCAACGCGCAAGCCGAAACGGACCAGACCGCGCAGCAGATTCAGAACCGTCGGTCGGCCCTTCGTGAACAGGAAGCAGCCGAGGTGAAAGCCGCAGCTGATCGGGCTGAAGCGGCCGCTAAAAAACGGGCCGAAAACTTACTGGCTATCGAAGAGCGTAAGTTACTCACGGCCAAACAGCAGGGTAAAGAGACACTAGCATTTGAAGAGTCGGTCATTCGGGCCCAATTAAAACTTGATCTGGTCGGTCTTGGTAAAAATTCAGAGCAGCGTAAACTTCTGGTCAAGAAAGCCGAGGTTGACATTGCGGCAGTCAAACTAAAAAGCGCGCAAGACACTGCCGATCGTGTCAATGAGATTGAACAATCCAGGATTAGCGCTCAATTATTACTAGCACAAAAGGGTAGCCAGAAAGAATTAGAGCTTCAGAAAAAAGCGTTAACCGATCAGCTCGATTTTGATAAGGCCCGGGCGGTCGATACGATCAAAAATGAGCAGCAGCTAACGGCCAGGCTTCGTCTGCTCGATGCCAAGTACAATTCGGACACCGAGCAGCTTGACGAAAACTTTAAACGGGCCCAGATTGATCGAGCGAATGAGTTGGCCGGTAAACGGCTTGAGACCGAAATCAATCTCAGTAAAGAAACCTTCCTGGTTCAACTCGATAATCAGCGTAAGCAGATTGATCAGGAGGAAAAACATGGACTGGCGTTACTCAAACTTGACGAAGACCTGGCGCGTGAACGAGGTCAGCTTGATGAGCAGCTTCAATCTGACTTACTGGTTCGGCAAAGTGCGATCCAATCAAAGGCCATTGCCGCTCGTCGACAACTGGCTCAACAGGAAGCTGAGCGGGATCGTCAGGATGCGATTGCCCTGGCTGAAGCTAAAGTCATTGCGGCCAATGACGGATCCTTCAAAGAGTTAAAAGCTCGTAAAGAATTACTTCGTAAACAGCGTGACAATGAGATAGTCGCGGCCAAAGAGAATACCGCTGAAATCGCCAGGATTAAGGCCTCATTCCGTGATCAGGAGGAAAAGCTCGACACTGATTTCAACACCAAACTGGCTGAGCAGATCCTGTCGACGGCTAGTCTGGTATCGAGCGGCCTGTCAACGCTGTATGAGTACCAGGCTAAGGCCGCGACGAACGTTCTCGATAAGCAACAGGCCGACGCCCTGCGCTCAGCCGGTACCAATGCGGATCTGCGCAGCCGCATCGATGAACAATATCAGAAAAAGCGGGAAGCCTTAGAAAAGGAAGCAGCTCGCAAACGGAAGCGAATTGCCTCGATCGAGAATGTTATTCAGACCGCGAGTGCCGGCACGGCTGCCCTGAAGTTGTTTGCTGAAAACCCAGTACTGGGAGCGATTACCGAATTGTTGATTCTGGCGAAAGCCGCAGCGAATCAGAAACTGATCGATCAGCAGGCCTTCGCCTATGGGGGTACCTATCTCAGCGACGGTAAAGGGGCAGTGATCAAGGGACCAGGTACGGCTCAATCCGATAGTATCAACTCCCGGCTCAGTAATGGCGAATCGGTTCTAACGGCCGACGCAACGGCCATGTTTTACGACGAGCTGTCAGCCATGAATGTGCTCGGTGGCGGCCGACCCTTTCCCCAAGCTGGCGATGTGCAGATACCACAAATGGGCTTTGCCTTCGGTGGTGTGCCCAAGTCTAATGATAACAGTTTGCTAGAAGTAGTTGACGCCATTGCCAAGTTGAATATACTCGTCAACGTTACTGACATTAATCGAGTTAACGATGACCTGACAATGGCCAAAGCTATAGGTGATTATTAAATACACATACACTTATTCATTTAAGATTTAGTAGCTGTTGTTCCAATGGGCAGTTAGTATAAATATTCTATTCTTGTGTAAGCGGTAATTTCTAAACTTATCGTACTTATTTCTGCTTTGTCAAGCACTTTACTCGGTTCGTTTTCCATTTATCCATTATTCATTGCTTACTAGATTAACGATATATTACTTTGGCAGTAATTGTAAGGCTAGTCAGCCACCAACTCGCTTAAGATGCTACAGCCAGACTCTTTAAATGACCTGCTCAGCAGGGAGAAGAACCTCCAATTTTGGAATAACTTGAATGCTATTTTCAACGTCATTGTGCTGGTTCTTACATTGGCGTCAGGTGCCGCAGGCTTTTACATCAATCGCCTGTTGAGTAAAGTGAGCGATCAGCGATCAGGACTTGAAAAGCAGCTATCTGAACAGAAAATAGCCTTCTTAAACAGTAAAGCTCAAGAGTCAGAGGTTAAGATTCAACAATACGTATATGAATCGCAACAAGGCCAAAAGCAACTGACTGACAAACAGATAGAGTTAGCACATGCCCAGGAGAAGCAGGCACAGGCAGAAACGGCTCGTCTCAAACTAGTAGAAGAGATTAAGGCAAAACAGGCTCCACGAATTTTAACTGAAGTTCAAAAGTCTACACTGCATGACATACTAACAAAAGCGCCAAAGGATAGATTCTTAGTGCGATATGAGGTCTCTGCAAACGAAGAAACTATTAACTATGCGAATCAAATAATTGAAGTAATGACAACGGCTGGCTGTAATGTAATAAATGAAGGTCCTGTCATTACCCTTATGTCTTACAAAAGTGGAGTAACAATTATGATAAGAAACAGAAGATATGAACCCAAGCATCTTGCTGTAATCTTATTCGCTTTTGATAAAGCTGGCATTATATATCAGTTGCAAGATTTTGAAAATGGGAAGACCAGTCAGCCTTTAAATCCTGCGAATGAAAATGTATGGATTTACGTAAACTCAAAACCTCAATAGTATTCTATTTTGACAATAAAACAGAATACTATTGAGGTTTTGAAGCTTCTACTTCCGGCAAAGAATCAAGTTATATTGCCTGACTGTCAAAGCTAACGATGGTCCAAATGGTCACTAAGCGTCTTTACTTTTTGCCTGGTTCAGTTTTTCCCGAATAGCGGAATTGACGAACCGGGCAATGGGTATTTCGTTGGACCGGCAATAGCTAACTACGGAGTCACGCAACTCCAGTGTAGTTTCCACAAAAAAACGGGGATATCGATTTCGCTTGGCGTCATCAATTCCGGATAAAAACTCCTTTCGTGCTCTGGAGAGTTCAGCCCGCTGCAAATCGGTTGTTTCTTCTCGGTACCGGCGCTTGTTGCCATACAGCGTTTTAATGACTTCGGTAATGGTTGTGCCGTGCTGAACTCGGACGTAAGCTACTTGTAGACGTTCGGTGGGGGTCATTTTCCGCGTACCTCAATTGGGTACGCTAATATAGCAAAATTTGTCCCTATATAACTTCACGGCTGCACAAATCCCCTCCCCTGCTAGCCGTGGCAAAAATTGCTCAAATCAACATTTCCGGGATCATCCTGCCTGAAGATTATATCTGGTGGGAAATGGAGGCCACTTCGCTTTACCGGGTCAAACAACAGATACAGGCCGCTGGTGAGTTTGATCAGATCCAACTCACCATTTGCTCACCCGGTGGGTATTGCCGCGAAGGCTGGTCCATAGTTGACTATCTCTATGGTTTGGGCAAACCCATTAACACGCTGGCTTACGGTCAGTGTGCCTCCTTCGGTACGGTAATTCATGCCATGGGAACCGTGCGCGAAACCACTAAATACTGCGAGTGGATGTACCACCGGCCGTGGGATTACTGCGCCGGCAACGACCTGCAAGTGGCCAAGTTCAACGCTGGACTGGCCAAGGAAACCCAGAAACTTTTTGGTTTCTACGCTGAGCGGTTTGCCAAACCCATCGAAGAGGTTAGCGCTCTTATTCAGGAAGATGACCTGTTTCTTGATCCGCAGGAGACGGTTGACAATGGCTTCTCAACCGCCATCTATTTACCAGGTGCAATGGCCACCCAGGCTAACACCAATTTACCCGGCTTCACCGCACCACTGGATCCCGCTAAAAAGCAGAAACCGGTGTACATGATGAGTCTGGGTGATTTAAAAATCAATCCCGATGCCCCCAAAGAAGAGGGGCCAACAGGTTCACAATCCAATCTAAAAACCAATACAATGGCAGAGAAAAAGAAGTCGCTAATGGCAGCGGCAGCGTCAATTGTGGCCTTTTTTGCCGGTGCCGATCCTAAGGCGCTGGATAATAAGCTTAAGGATGGCCGCACCCTGGTCACTGATTCAACAGGAGACACCCCGGTTATTGGCGATGACGCCACTATCGATGGGGAAGCCGCTCCAGATGGTGATTACGAACTTGAAAAAGATGGCGTCATCGTATCAGTGAAGGATGGTAAAGTGTCTGGTGTAAGCGATCCGGATGAGGAAGACGATACGGAGACCGAAGGCAGTGCTGACCCCGTTGACACGGCCACTGATGACGTGCCTGACGCGGCCACAGTAGCCGCAATTCTCAAAGAAAATAAAGAGCTAAAGGCCCAGGTATCTGCTCAGGACAAAAAGCTCACTGCACTGGAAAGTCGCGTCACGGCCGTGTTCGGAAAGTTGACCAGCCAGGATCCACAAACGCAGGCGAACCGGCAGCCTAAAACCCCTAACACTGCACAGTTATCTGACCGGGATCAGGTGCTCACCGAACACGTAGCGAAATACGCGTATAAACCTCGCGAAGAAGTCACCCAATAGTAAACACAGCCACGGAAATTACATCAATCCAGTCATCCTTTAGACAGCAACGAATTTACAATGTCCGTTATTCAAGCCCCTCACAATCTCACATTCAACGCCAAAGAAGCAACCGAATACATCTGGTTGCCAGCGATGGCGCTTACCAATCTTGAGGATTGGTTCAAGGTGTTAACCGGCGTCAATACCAAGACGCAGGTCGCATTTGCGCAGCGGCCGAGTAAGATTACCCAGCGCGATCAGGGTTGTGATCCGGTTTTCAATGATCCAAGAATTTTACGGTCAGAGAAATTCTGGGATCCACAGGCCGTAGAAGCCACCCTGAAACAGTGTTACACGGATCTGTTCGGAACATTTCACGAACGTACGCTGCGCCCTGGTACTGATCGACCTAATATTGAAGGGACCGATAGCGAAAAAGTAATTCTCGACGCCATGATCCCCGCATCGGCCGAAGATTTACTACGAATGGTCTGGCTGTCGGATCGGGACATCATTGGTAGTAGCCTGACAGCAGGTGCCGGTGATGTGAAGAACTACAACCAGGTTAACGGTTTGTGGAAAAAGGCCATTGTAGCCGTTGCATCGGGACGTACACCACGTTATGTCATCGCCAAAAACGCAGCGTCGACGACAGCCGGCCAGCTGATTACGCCCGATGACGCCTATGCGATTCTGACTGGTGTTTACTACGGCCAGAAGCTGGTCATGAAGCAAAGAGCCGACAAAGAAAAACGCTTCTTCGTTACGCGAAATGTTAATGAAGGGTACTTTCAGTGGCTCGTCACCAACAAGCAGCTGGAAAGCAATAGAGCCCTGCTGACCGACGGATCCGATGTCCTCAAATTTATGGGCATTCGACTGGAGATCGTGGATGTAGTGGATACATACCTGGCAGCTGACTTCACCTTCGGATCTGGCGCCAACACAACGATTACCAACCCAACCCGGGTGATGCTGGCCATTCGGGATAACCTTCAGGTTTCGCTCGATACACCGACCACTAACCCGGTCGTCTTTGATTCGTGGTACGAGCGCAAAGAAAAGCGGTGGTATGCGGATGCCATGTACATGCTCGATACGCAGATAGCGATTGAGGAATACATCTCGGTCGGCTACTAATCCTATCACCTGACCTGACTCCTACTTACCGGGGGTCAGGTTGCATCTACGTTAAACATGGCTTGCGATACAAAAGACCTCAAGAAAAATCTTGGCTTCACCGACTGCGATGCCCCACTGGCCAAGGGTATCGGTGAGACTATTTACATTGGCCGCTTCGCCTGGCTGGATACCCATACGCCGGATGCGAACCAGAAGAAGATTATCACCACGTTGTCACTGAAAACGGGTAAAAAGCTTTTGCGCTACAAAGGGCAAAACTATTCGAACCAGTTAACAGCCGGCTTCAGTGCTGGTGAGTACGGCAACACCATTCCCCAGGGGTTACGATACATCTTGTTCACCGCTGACGCTGATGAAGAGGCTGAACTGGATGCCCTGCTGAATCTGAACGATGTATTCGCGATCGTCAAGAAGAACGGCAATCCGGCCCGGTTTAAAATTGCCGGTTGGAAAACGGGTCTTCGGATGACGAACCTCTCGTCTGACTCCAATGATGACACGCTGAAAGGTGCCTATACCATTGAGATGTCGGCACCAGACGAGAAGACCACGTTCTATACCTTCAAAAATACGCTTGCCGGTCCTCCTGTTGTGGACAATACCGAAACGTATCTGGAAGGGTTGGCACTAGCGGTATCGTAAGATGACAGCAGCAGAGCTATTTGCGATAGTGGACCCGTGGTATAACGCGGGTTCACTATCGGACAACCTTAAACCAGTTGTTCAGGCCTTTTACACCGAACTAACCGGTGATCCTGGCGAACGATGCCGGACATGCCCCTCCTACTGGAACGATGTCCTTCACGATTTACGGGTTCACCTTTCAACCTTTGGCTATCGAGTTATGGATTTAAAGACAAAAAAATACATCATCCGGAAGGATGCTGCTTTCCTTCAGGTTCACGGCCTGCCTTATGTCTACATCAACAAGGGCGCTGGTCCCGAGTCCGACTCGGCCAAACACCTGACGGATGCTATTGCCATAAAATTGCTCGAGGAAAAACCTGATCGTGCCGAAGTGATCATTTTGAATCCCGATTACGAGGAACCGGTTGCCAAACTTCCGAAAGACCCGGGCACTGGTAAATCTAAAACAGCAGCAAAGCACAAGGGCACTGGCAAAAAGAAAGTTGATTCCGTACCTCCCGTAGCTCCCCCCGCACCAGCTGATCAGACCGACACCCAAACTGATCCGGCACCTCCAGCTGCTGCACCATCATCTGATTCTGGCAGTGACGATCAGAACGACGATGACGACCCTGCTGATGACGATGAAGGTGTCGATGAAGAAGACGAAAACAAAGATTCAGATTCTAACGATCAGTAAGCCGCATGGCTAAATCTAAGACCAGTCAACAAGCTAAAAAGCCCGATACGAAACCAACGGTGTCGGGCTTTTTAGCTTCTCCACAAGCCAAGAAGAGGGTCGACTCTAAACCAACGGTGTCGGGCTTTCTTCCGTATGGCCAGGGGGACATGTTCCCCCAGAACTTCAAAGATGCGATCGACGATTCGGATACGGCTACGGCCGCCGTTACGGCGCTAGCCGAGTTCATTATCGGTAACGGCCTTGAAGATGAAGCCCTGGCGGATTTAGTCGTTAACAATGATGGCGAAACGCTGGACCAAATTGCGGAAGGCATGGCCTGGAACATTGCCGAAGGGGAAGTCATTGTTTTGCACATCGGTTACAATGGAATGGGTCAACCCAATTCGCTTCGATCGATCAACTGGGAGCAGTACCGACACCTGGAACCCAATGAACAGGGTAAGCTGACCCACGGTGCAATCTTCCCGTTTCTGGAAAACACGTTTAAGCGGGATCTCAAAAAGAAACATACGTTATGTCCCTTATTCAATGACGATCCGGAAGTCGTGCTTTCACAAATAGCGGCCGTCAATGGGATTCATAACTATTATGGCCAGCTGCTTTACTTCAAAACGGGCCGACCCACCTCCGACTACTACGCCAGGCCTCGACTATTCGGTACAGTCAAGAATCTGGAAACAGAAGCTGAACTGACCGAGTATGATTTCTCAACGGTAACCAACGGCTTTAACATTTCGGGTATCTGGAAGCAGATAAAAAGCAAGAAGTCGCCAGCTGAAGACGGAGAAGATGACGACAGCACCGTCAGTAAACTCGAAGAGCACCAGGGCGGCAAGAACGGGGGCAAACTTTTGGTCTACGAAGCCGAGGATAAAGAAGAGCTCGACGCGGCCGGCTTTATATCGACGTCGGGGGCTGAACTCGCGAACCGGTACAATGCCACCAATGACCGGGTACCCATCCGTATTGCCCGCCGGGCCCGGGTACCCAACGAGCTGATCAACATTCGAAAGGCGGGCGGTATTGCCCCAACCGGTGAAGAGATGAAAGTGGCTTCACAAATAATGCAACAAGGCGTCAATAAATCGCAGCGCTGCATCGATATGGTCCTAACCTGGGTTATGGCCAACTGGCACGAACCCTTGCCGGTATCAAACCCAAAATACAACCTGGAGAACTTGAATTATTTTTCGGATAAGACGACCACCAGCAATGAACGAACAGACCCTTCCGTGGCTCAACCGGGCTAATTATAAGAGTCGCATTGGCGAATTCCCAGAATCGTTTTCCGTCGAAACCAAGTTAGCCAGCACGCTGGAGCGCGTAGTAGCCAGCTGGCTAACGGATCTTATCGGGCAGAAGACTGTGAGTGATATCTTGGCTGACATCAAAACCAATGTTATCAGCCAGAACAATCAACTTCCAGAGCAGTGGTCCCAATCGACTAAAGACTGGATGGCATTAATAATACCGTTCCTGGTTCATGCGAGCTGGAGCGAATTTATCGTCGTGTCAAACGTAACGATTACGGTTAACGGTCCGGTTACGGTGCACAGCGACGGATCAGATCCTATATCGGACCAGCAGCGGTCGTCGATCGCCCGGGTTCACAAAGGATACGCCGATATGTATGCCCTCAAGCTGGCCAAGAAAGCCACGTTGAATGAGTGCAGCACCGAACGTGCCGGCTCCGGCCGGCCCTCACTTCGGTCAGCTGGCGGTAAACGCCAAAGCAGATTCGACTAACCTGTCCTTAAACTGAAAATCTAACTAATGATGAGCAACCGTTCTATTCACGATCGACTCGAAGCACAGTTGAAGACGATGCACAATAAGAGTTTTATGTGCAACACCCACGTTGAAAGAGTGCTAACCTGGAAATATGAAGATGATCAGGTTTTCGTCGAAACCTCTCGACGACTAATTAACGGTACCGAGCACGAAATGCTTAAACGGCTTACTAGTCAGGAGTTCTTGGAAACAGAAGAAGAAGCTGATTATGTCAATCAGAATACGGATATCAACCCATCCGTTGAGCAGCTGGTCTCTATTCCTAAACTAAAATCACTGGAGGTCTGTGATAACTTCATGGATGCCTTAACCCGGGCTATGGATGAAGTCGAACATAACGCCGGCTTTAAAGAACAGGCTCAGGTGATGACAAACATTGCCGGTAAAGCGATTGATTACGCAAAGGTTCAGCTGGATGCGCTACGTCTAGCTAGGGATATCGTTCGTAATAGAGATTAAAAGCACTGATAAAATAAACGATACTTTATATACGTAAAGCCCTGACAACTAGCAAACGTTGTCAGGGCTTTATATTTTCCTACCTTACACGTTAAAAGTGTAAGGTGGTAGGGCAATTCTATTTGAGATTTTTAGTGGAGACGAGTAAATTTAAAAGGTTATGATGATTGAAAGATTAACTGAAGACCTTAATAGATTAGGGGCTACTTTTATGTCATTTGACACTAACGATTCATCGAAGATGGCTCAAGGTAAGATTGATTACTACGAGCCAGATGAACATGGATTGTTCTATAATAATTTATTGATGCCTTTCTTCAATAGCAACTTTGATCTTAAGGTGTTAAAGTATGTAGACCAACCAACAGATCCCTTAGATATAAGCAATCCCCACCAGTTTAAACCGCATTGGTTTTTTCAAGCAAGTTATATTGACGAATAAACGAAATTCTATTCCAGAAAAGAATATGACAAAACCTTAAATCCTCCGTTCATCATTAAGACGGGTATCGATCAGCAGTCCAAGGCCTCGCAGATATTTCATAGTGATTTTGGGGTCTGTATGTCGATTATGCCGCATCAGGCGTAGCAAATCCTTATCCTGCATGTATAAATGAACGTTACGGGTATGCTTCCAAGCATACATGGTATGATGTTCGCTAAAATTCAACTCGTTTAATACCTCCCGGTAGTAGCGGCTGAAATAATTTACGCCCACTGGCTTCGGTCCTGGCCTAGGATCGGCATAGTCACCAGCAACGCCCTTGCCTCCATTACCAAAAATATACCAGTCCGGATTAGTTTCAGTCAGGTCCATACTATTGATGACGTCGAGCAAGCCGGGTGAAATATCGACGGGTTCGCTTCGGCCTGACTTGGCGGCCAGAGCCGGAATCAATATGGTATTGGTTGCTAAGCGAATGTCCTTAATCTTTAGCATCCGGATTTCTTTAGGTCGAATGCAGGTGTAATAGAGGAATCGAATAAACTGGAGTAGCTGTTTCGCTCTAGGCGTGTCCGACTCATTCAGGTAGTGGGTGATCTTGGTGATATCATCATCGCTATACACTACGTGCGTAGCCACCTCTTCACGGAGTCGCTTGACCCCATTGGCCGGATTGATACCAATTAGACCTTCCTCCTTCCAGTACGAAAAGAAAGCCCGTATTGTGGTTAAATCAGTGTTGTGAGTGGTAGCTGAAATGTTTCTCTCTTTTCGAGCGTGATTAAAATAATCCCGAATATCTTCACGACTCATTTCACGAAGCGGTCGGTCGGTGAGATACCGATTTGAAGCCCATTTTTCGAATTGCTTCAAAATCGATTTATAGCCCGTTACGGTTTTGCTACGGAGCTGTTCAGTTTTTAATGTCAGGTATGCGTCAACGGCCTCCTTCAATGTATAGACACCACCCGCCATCTGCTCGGATTGTTCAGCAAATGGGTTGTATCCGTTTTTAAGTTTCTCGTTAATGCCTTCGATGATCAGGCGGGCAAAGTCTACCCTCTCCTTTTTGGTCTTAAACTTGTTGATGTCGTTATAGACCTTGATGCGCTCTAACTTACCAGTGTAGGGATTGACGTAGGAGTAGTAAACAAACCAGCGGGCAGTCAAGTCACCCTTCGCATTGAAAAGAACCGGCTCTTTGTATGGCTTCGGCATCTGTCCCTTTACGTGTCTCAGGTTTAGACTAAGTGACTTACTATCAGGACCTTCACTTGATTTACCGAGGCTCAACCACTCGGACACCTCTCTGTGTGACCTTTATATGTATCTGATTTACAGATAGTTATGGAGTTATTTTACTCTGTCTTTTTGTCCTTTGTCTCAGTTAGTAGCTCAGTTTAGAAATCCATCAGATGAGCTATTGAATGCGGGTGCAAAATTAACGAATGAGCCGGTCTTGTGCAAGTTGCGTGCCTGATTTGTGTCAGATATATGCAAACTTTAAGAATCTACTTTTTCTAGTACTGGGGGTTTGGCTTTGATTCTATTGTCATATCAGCATTGGAAAATACCTGAAAACGCCGAACGCTTTGCTGGGTCTGTGACTTCTGGGTGTTTTCCTACCTGTGTGACGGTGTAAACATGGCCGATATCTTCCGGCTGCGATGGAAAGACGTGGATCTGTCCAGTAACACGCTGGCTGACCTTTATTCGCGAGAAGAAGACCACCACCCGCAAGGCCAAACAGGTAAAGATCATGACGATTCTGTTCACTGAAAGCCTGGCCATACGTAATCGCTGGGCTAATCTGAGCCAGACCTTATCGGATTATTTATTTCCCTTTCTGGAGCCCGGCCTGAATGTTCATCGGCAAAAGGCCGTGATTCGCCAGCTCTTGAAACAAACCAACAAGTACATGGAGCGGGTGGGTAAAGCACTGGGCATTCAGGAAGAGGTCAACACGTATGCCGCCCGGCATTCCTTTGCCACGATCCCGCTGCGCTCCGAAGTGCCGGTTGCGTTCATTTCGCAGTCGCTGGGTCATACGAGTCTGAAAACAACGGAAGACTACCTTTGCAGCTTCGAGGATGAGCAGACCAAGAAGTACTTAAACAACCTGCTGTAGCTAGCGGCTGCGGAGTTGTTTTATCAAGCCGGTTGAGTTCGGCCAGCGTGGCCAGATTCCGCAGTAGGTGTAGGCTGATCTGCTCACAGATGGCCAGGCTCAGCAATAAATGACTATCGACCGATATGTTGATTAAGTCGGCAGCCTTCTGACACTCCAGTTGCTTAAGCGCCTGCTGGCTGGCGACGAGCTGCGCTTCGAGGAAGAATTGGTGTTTACGGAGAGCTTTCCAATTCATGGTGGTGAGGATATCTGTGGATGAAACGAGTAAACCTACTGATCGCAGGAGTCCTGCCACGCGGCCGTCGTTTAGCGGCCATGTTTTAGTTCTGACAACGCAGGGTATATTGTAGTGAAAACTTCCCTTTCCCGTAAAAATTATCGACCGACGACTGCCAGCCAGTGCCCGTATGGGTAAATGTTTCGGCTGAATTATAAGCCGGATTGCCCATGGTATAGGTATCGATCAGGTTGCGGCTGAGGATTTGTTCAAAGTTTAACGGAGTATGGTAGTAGGCGGACTGCGTCAGATAAAACAGGTGCAGGCGTATCGGCAGGGGAATAATTAGAAACGGATTTTCCTTCGTGGTGAAGGTAGCGGCCGACGTTGGTATACTGGCCATCCCTGGCGTATTACCCGTCCAGGTCGTGTGCCGGGTGGTGACCACGTTACCGGCACTACTGGTTTCCAGCGTATACCACATCTGGCGTTCCTGATCGTAGACGTACTTAATCAATCCGTTGCTGTCGTAGGTAAACGACCAGTTCACGTTGACCAGAAACCGATTGAAGTACGAAACCTGGCGGTATGTCTTGAGTCGGTACTTGCCCGTTGGGTCCTGCTCGTAGCTAAAGGTAGCCAGGTCCTTTTGCAGTACTTTGCCCGATTCATCAATCTCGTCGAAGGAAGTAGGCAGCCCGTTGCCGTCAAAATTATAGCGGCCCTTGTAACTAACCAGTTCATTGGTAAAGCTTAACCCCGTAATCTGGGTACCCGAACTGCCGATCGTTGTTGTTAAGCTGCCATCAAGGGTCAAAGCGGGCGTATCAATCTGCCTAGAAAACGTGAGGGTAGACAACAGACAGGGCTGGGCTGGTTCGGCTGGCCTTGGCTTCTTGCAGGCGCTAAGGAAACTACACAGAATAAAACCGACCAGGAGTAGCCCGAACGGTGATCGTTGTTGCAAATACTTCATTCTACTTCCGACTCATTAACAGGTTCCCAAAGTTCAATGATATTGCCCTCCGGATCAAGCACATGCACGAATTTACCGTAGTCGTACTCGGCAATTTCATCCACAATCGTTACGTTATCCCGCTTTAGCTCCTCTACTAGGGCTACCAGGTTCTCCACCCGATAGTTGATCATGAAGAGCTTGGTCGATGGCTTGACATAGTCTGACTCTTTGGGGAATGAGCACCAGGACGTGGAGCCTTTTTGGTCAGGATTCTCCGCCTGCCGCCACTCGAAGGTCGTACCGTACTCGCCGATCGGTAAGCCCAGGTTTTTGGCGTACCACCCGTTCATGGCCTTCGGATTCTCACATTGAAAGAATATACCGCCCAGGCCCGTTACTTTTTTCATCGGGGTCGACGGGTTAGTGAATTGGGATATTCCTTGGTGAGCCTTTACAGATCAAATGAATGGGGCGTTGGTCGCTGCTGAGCATTGACGCAACCCTCACCCGGCGCTCATCACTCAACTGTTACACCATCAGAACAGCCACTAAGTCCAGTTCAGCAGCTACTCCAACAGGCTCAGCAATTAGCCGACGACGAAGCCAAGCGGGAACAGGTACCGAACGAATTGTTTACATCATTCGACAATCGATTGAAGGTCATCGAAAAGAAGCTAAATTCGGTTGTGTTCTTTTTTCAGCAGTCAGCGAATGTATTAGCTAATATTGTTCCGGTTCAGCCTGGAGTAGATCCTACTCCGTTAGTTGAATCAACTGCTAAGGAGCAGACGACAAGAGCTAAACTCGTTCGGCTGGTTGACGCTTACGTAACGATCACAAAAACCAAACATCAGACACGTAGGAACTGGCTGTATACAAAGTTGACTGCTGAATATGATTTCGATGCTTACGCCTATGGCAAAGGGCAGAAAGACCCGAACTACCTGGATATCGCCGAAGAACATGGCCAGCTTGAAAATCTGTACACGATAGCGGACCAGGCACTGAGACCGAAGTCATAATTCCTGCTATGTTAGAACGGTAGACAAATCCCGGTTCAATTGAATCGGGATTTGTCTTGGATTAAAACTTAACACTCACACAGAACAGCGCATTATTCAGGCAATACATATAGTTTTTCACTGCGTGCTCACTGCCTTTTGCTCACGAAGTTGATCAATTCAAGTTTCGATTAACAGGTATCAGGGGAGTGATGATAGGGGTCATCATCCTGATCGTCAAAGTCATCCTCATCATTCGAAGGTTCGCCACCAATAAACGAGTTGACGGCATCTGTCTGAATCGTTTCAAAATCTTTAGGAACATCAGCTATGATCATCCAGCCGCTTACATCCTTGGCAACATCAGTCTCCCACTCAATATTATTATTGATCTCCTGAGCCCGGGTCCATCCGGAAATAGCCTCGTCATCGAAATCGCCATACCGTTCGCAATGCCAGTAAAACATCCCCTTTTGAAGGAAGTAACAGCCGGGAACTGATCCATGTCCGTCTATGCCAAGGATCATTGAGTAGTCGTTGCCGAACTGCTCTTCGTGTAAATCAGGCGGTATTAGTGTTGCAGGATACCATTTGCCAAGTTCAATATCAGTACTGGGTAAAGGTGCCATAGTAGGTTTAGTTCTAGCCTCACAATGTACTCAATTCAATAGAATGACAAAACGGGTCTAACAGATTAGAACACATCCTAGGCAGCTTAATTTCAGTCAAACTTGGCTTAACCAACGAGTGAGAAAAGGATTGTTCTCGTGATATAAGTCTTAGATGGAAATAGACGAGCCTAGACGACCTTAGGCCGGATTCCCGTCTATAGACGGCGACACCTTGTCTAAATATGGTGTGGATAGAAGAGTAAACGCCCGGTCAGTTTTGAGCCGGGCGTTTTTGTGAGTATAGTCTCAATTTTAGGCGTTCAATGAAGTTGATCCGGCTCTAATACCGAATCAATCAAGTATACCGAATAGTAAAATTACACGCAACGCGAACCGGACTCTGCCAGTAAAGAAGCGCAGGTGGTTACCTTTAATTGACTGTCAGCCTGATAGAGTATATTCCCACTCCCGAGCTTGATCGCGATTGTCTTTTAATCCTGTAAACCAACGTAGACTCCTATGAAACCAAGTATCCTTTTGTTCGTCCTGCTGCTGAGTACGCCACTATTGGCTCAAGACCTTACCAACTATGTTGCAAATACGGCCAATGCTAATTCACCTGGTACATTTAATACGCTGGTAGGTCCCCAAACAGGCAATCCAACCATGGTCGGTGCCTATAACGTTTTTATTGGCGATAGCGCGGGTAACAAAAACTCTACGGGGGTATACAATTCCTTTTTGGGAGCCAGTGCAGGCTCGCAAAACACGGGAGGTGGTGCAAATACATTTATAGGCTACAATGCCGGGCAGGCTAACCTATTCGGGTCTGAGAACACCTTTATGGGGGCTGGTGCGGGACTCTACAATCAATCCGGGGCCGAAAATACGTTTGTTGGCTATAGGGCTGGATACAATGCAACCACGACTAATGCCAATACGTTTATTGGCTATCAAGCCGGTTATAGTACTAGCTCGGCAAATAGCAATGTGGGAAACGTTTTTGTCGGTTGGAAAGCCGGCCTTAGTAATACGACTGGTATAGCCAATGTGTTTATAGGCAGCGAGGCAGGTTTCAACAGTACAACCGGCCAAGGTAACATGTTTTTAGGTCAGCAGGCTGGCGGAGCAAATACTACCGGCAACTACAACCTATTTGTGGGTAACTCTTCGGGTAGCGCTACTACTACTGGCGTAGGAAACACCGCCGTCGGTGACGGATCACTCCTGGGCAACACCACCGGTCAGCGCAACACGGCTATTGGTCAGTATACGGGGGGCAATAGCCGGGGAGACTACAATGTGTTTATTGGCTTTGTGGCGGATGTAGTCCCCGGCAATTCAGAAATCACCCACGCGGTGGCCATCGGACCGTATGCCCAAGTCAGCCAGAGTAACAGCATTATATTGGGTGCTTCTAACGCCAGTGTAGGCATAGGTAACACATCGCCCACGACTAAGCTGCACGTCACTACAGGCACAGCGAATACGTCTGGTTTACGCTTAGAGAATCTGCCCATCAGTTCTACCGCTACCGGCGGGCAAACCAAGTTCCTTACCGTCGACGGTAGTGGTAATGTGATTCTGGGCAGCCTAAACGGCTCGGCTCGGGAGGGTGCTACGGATGCGCTCTGGCAGCGGAAGGGATCATTCTTGCAGAGCACCAACGGTGAATCGATCATTATTGGTCAGGGCGTGGATAAGACGCCAGCAGACTACAATCTGTTTGTGAGCAAAGGTATTTTGACCGAGAAGGTGAAAGTAGCCGTAAAGAACACCTCGGATTGGAGCGATTACGTCTTCAAGCCAGGTTATGCGTTGCAACCCCTGGCTCAGGTTGAGCAGTATATCCAGACGCATGCGCACCTGCCGGGCGTTCCCTCGGCCAAGGAGATGGTCGAACAAGGTAATGATCTGCACAAGACCGATGCCAAGCTGCTGGAGAAGATCGAGGAACTGACCCTGTATAGTATTCAGCTGGAGAAGCAGCTACAGGCAAACGACAAGAAGCATCAGGCAGAGATTGACGAGTTAAAGCAATTGGTGAAGCAGCTAGTTGACAAGAAGTGAGAGACAATATATTTAATCTTATTTTACAAAAACGCCTGGCCATCTTGAGCCGGGCGTTTTTGTGAGTATAGTTCTCAATTTCAGGCGTTCAATGAAGTTGATCCGGCCCTTGTACCGAGTCAACCAAATACACCGGATAGTAAAATTTCTCGCCGGATGAAGCCGGCTATGCTAATAGAAAAGTGCAGTTGGTTACCTTTAATTGACTGTTCGTGTGACATAGATCATGCTCACTCGCGATTGCCTTTTAACCCTGTAAACCAACGTAGAGTCTTATGAAACCAAGTATCCTTTTAGTTCTTCTGTTGTTGACTACCCAACTGCTGGCTCAGAACAACTACGTGGCCACGACACCCAATGCAACTAGTCCCGGAGAGTACAATGTATTAATCGGTCCTAACACCGCTAATTCAACCATGACAGGGGGAGACAATGTAATGATAGGATCTTTCGTAGGTCGCCGTAATACTACTGGAGCGGGAAATGTCTTTTTAGGGAATGGTTCAGGAAGTGGCAATACGACAGGGGAGGGGAATACCTTTGTGGGGTATAGTTCTGGTGCTTTAAATGGTACAGGTAGCTCAAATACATTCCTGGGCATTTCGACTGGTGTCCAAAACCGCACGGGCCGGGAGAATGTTTTTGTGGGCGCTAATGCTGGACAGTTTAATACGGAGGGTAATATAAACGTCTTTGTGGGTAACCAAGCTGGAAAGCAAAACACGACTGGCGAGGCTAACGTCTTCATTGGCAGTCTTGCTGGCACCAACAACATAAGTGGACAAAGTAATCTGTTTCTAGGTCAACAAGCAGGGGGGCAGAATACGACGGCTAGTTATAATCTGTTTATAGGCAATAGCTCAGGAAGCGCCACCACCACTGGAATAGGTAACACCGCCATTGGCGATGGCTCGCTACTGCGAAACAACTCGGGTTTCCACAATGTAGCCATTGGCCGCTATGCTGGGGTGGAAAGTCGCAACGATGAGAACGTCTTCATTGGCTTTTCTGCTGACGTTACCCCTGAAACGCCGAACTTGAGGAATGCCACGGCTATCGGTGCTAGAGCCCGGGTCAGCCAGAGTAACAGTATTGTCTTGGGCGCTAATGCGAGTGTGGGTATCGGCACTAGCGCTCCTTCAGCGAAGCTGCATCTAGTCTCGGGTTCAGCTAACACCTCAGGCCTGCGTTTAGAGAATCTGACCAGCAACTCGCCGGCTAGTGCAACCAGTCAGGCCAAGTTTCTGACCGTTGACGGGTCGGGTAATGTGATTCTGGGCAGTATGAACGGCTCGGCTCGTGAGGGCGCTGTGGATGCACTCTGGCAGCGGAAAGGCTCGTTTTTGCAGAGCATTAACGGTGAATCGATCATCATTGGTCAGGGCGTTGATAAGACGTCAGCAGACTATAATCTATTTGTGAGCAAAGGCATTTTGACCGAGAAGGTGAAAGTAGCGGTAAAGAATACCTCAGACTGGAGCGATTACGTATTTGATAAAAACTATCGCTTAAAGTCACTCGCTGAGGTTGGCGCTTACATTCAGACCAACAAACACTTGCCCGGCGTGCCTTCGGCGGCTGAGGTAGTAGAGAAGGGTATTGATATCGCAAAGATGGATGCCAAACTGCTGGAAAAGATTGAGGAACTGACCCTATATAGTATTCAGCTGGAGAAGGAGAGTCAACAGCAGAAAATCGTTAATCAACACCTTCAGCAGAATGCCAAGAGTCAACAAGCTGAGCTTGACGAGTTGAAGCAACTCGTCAAGCAGCTACTCGACAAACGATAATCAATCTCACCAGTCCCCTATACCCTATTTACTTGATGAAAGCACCGATAGCCGTCCTCGGGTTGTTAATGATGAGTGGATCAGTCATCGCTCAACAGTATCCCCAACGCTTGATCTTAGATCGATCGACAATTACTTCTGGTGATCAGAGAGCCGTTGAGGCTATTATTGCCAGCAATCAACTCCGCCAGGGGGCTACGGCTCACTACACCGCCGGTCAATCGATTACCTTACAGCCAGGTTTTGTCGCGCAGGCTGGTTCAGTATTTACGGCTACGGTATCTGTCGTCTCATCAACGACAAGTCGAGAGGGGTCGGATCTATCGGCCCGTGCCTATCCCAATCCCTTTATCGATCAGACGACTATTGAGTACCGACTACCCCTGGGCGGGTCAGTTCGTCATCGGCTGACAGATGCCAAAGGGCAAGAGATAAGGCAACTGGAAGCAATCAGCGAGCAGTCAAGTGGAGTCCATCAACTTCAACTGGAAGGAAGTGCTCTACCCGCCGGAGTTTATTTGTATCAGTTGCAGGTGGGCCCTGAAAGCCGTACGCTACGATTGATTAAAAGACCCTAGAAACGGTTCAGATTTAGGCCATAAAGAAGCCCGGTCCTAATGAGGTGCCGGGCTTCTTTGTTTTATTGTTGTACTAAGAGAGCTATAGACTATGAACTCGGCGCAACTGGTATTCTGTGCTTGACCGGCAAGTGCCATTAAAATCTGATAAGCGGCTTCGTCGTCATCCAGAATAGCACGATGCTGCGCCAATACGTCAGCACTAAGTCCCGCAGTTCCATCATGGCGTCGACCAGCTCAGCTACCTCACGGGTAAATTGTCGCGATTTGGCCAACATTTCGGGTACAGGTTGGTAAACATGACTTCATTTTGTCTTTTCTTACCAGCTAATCCCAGGATGTAAGTATCGTGTACATGATTCGTATCAACGCAGCCGACATAAAACCGGCCAGTTCGCTCAAGTTCGTTCTACGGATCGCCAGCCTTTCTCTACTCTTTCTGACCCGTACCGGTGCCCTTCAGGCTCAGGTTTCGGTTGCTCCCACTGATCTCCAATGCGAGTACCTCACCAACCCATTGGGAATTGATGCGGCCAATCCCCGTTTGTCGTGGCGCTTATCGGATACCCGACAGGGAGCCCGGCAAACCGCCTATCAACTTTACATCGGTACAGATTCTGTGGCCGTGAGTCAGGGCAAAGCGAATCAATGGACAACCGGCAAAGTTCTTACGGATCAGGCGCTGATTACCTACGCGGGTAAACCGCTGCAACCCTTTACCAAATACTTTTGGCGGGTAGACCTCTGGGATAAAGACGGTAGAAATGCGAAACCGGCTTCCTTAAGTAGCTTCGAAACCGGGCTGATGAATGCCAGAAATTGGCAGGGCTCCTGGATTAGCGACAGTCGGGATGTCACCATCAAGCCTGCTCCTTACTTTCGTAAAGCCTTCAAATTGGCCAAAAAAATCAGAAGCGCCCGCGCTTACGTAGCGGTGGCTGGTCTGTATGAGTTATACATCAATGGACAAAAAATTGGTAGCCATCGCCTTGACCCGATGTACACCCGATTCGATCGCCGTACGCTGTATGTGACCTACGATGTAACGGCACAGATGCAGACCGGCAATAATGCGATTGGTGTATTGCTGGGCAATGGCTGGTATAACCACCAGTCAACGGCGGTCTGGTACTTTCACGAAGCACCCTGGCGGGGTCGGCCGACGTTCTGTCTGGATTTACGGATCACCTACGACGACGGAAGTATCGAGACGGTTACGTCTGGAAAAGACTGGAAAACAGCGTTAAGCCCCCTGATTTTCAACAGCATTTACACCGCTGAACACTATGACGGACGCCTAGAACAGCCAGGCTGGAACACGGCCAATTTTGACGATAAAGCCTGGAAAGAAGTTATTTACCGATCGACACCATCGGAAACGATTGTTGCGCAGACCATGCATCCAATCCGGGCTGTAGAACGCATTCCGGCGAAAGCGATCCGAAAATTTAATGACACGACTTACGTGTTCGATTTGGGACGAAACATTTCCGGCGTGAGTCAGATCAGCGTGACGGGTAGCGCGGGAACAACGTTGCGGCTGAAACATGGCGAACGGCTGTATGACAATGGCCATGTCGATCTGTCGAACATTGACGTTCACTACCGGCCCACCGATAAAAGTGATCCATTCCAGACGGATATTTTTATGCTGGCAGGTCGGGGTCCGGAAACATTTATGCCCCGCTTTAATTACAAAGGTTTTCAGTATGTGGAGGTTACCAGCGACAAGCCCATTGACCTGACGCAGGCAAGTCTGACGGGTTATTTTATGCACAGTGATGTTCCCGCAATCGGTACGTTTCAATCATCGAACCCAACCATGAACAAGCTATGGTGGGCCACCAACAATGCCTATCTGTCGAACCTGTTTGGCTATCCCACCGATTGCCCGCAGCGCGAAAAAAATGGCTGGACGGGCGACGCGCACATTGCCAGCGAAACGGGTCTGTATAATTTCGACGGTATTACGATCTACGAGAAATGGCTGGCCGATCACCGCGACGAACAACAGCCCAATGGCGTTCTGCCGTCCATTATTCCGACCGATGGCTGGGGGTACGAATGGGGCAATGGTCCGGACTGGACCAGTACGATTGCCATTATCCCCTGGAACATTTACCTGTTTTACGGCGACAAGAAACTACTGGCTGACTGCTACGATAACATCAAACGCTACGTTGACCATATCAACGAACAAAGTCCTTCGGGACTGACAAGCTGGGGGCTGGGTGACTGGGTGCCCGTGAAATCCAAATCGCCCGTCGAACTGACCTCGTCGGCGTATTACTTTGCCGATGTGTCTATTCTGGCCAAAACGGCGAAGTTGCTCGGGAAACAGACCGACTATTCGTACTATTCGGCATTAGCGGCACGGATAAAAGCAGCGTTTAACGCCAAATACCTCAATAAAGAAACCGGGCTCTACGGCAGTGGGCTGCAAACGGAGTTGAGCGTTCCCTTGTACTGGGGTTTAGTCCCCGATGAACTGAACAGTAAAGTAGCGTCGAATCTGGCGAAGCGGGTTACGGCCGACAACGATCATCTGGACGTAGGACTGCTGGGAACGAAAGCTATTCTTGGCGCACTGAGTGAGAACGGGCATGCCGATAAGGCCTATACGCTCGCTTCGCAGGAAACATTCCCTTCCTGGGGCTGGTGGATTGTCAACGGAGCGACGACACTCTACGAAAACTGGCCGATCGATGCCAAGAGCGATATTTCCATGAACCACATTATGTTTGGTGAAATTGGCGCGTGGCTCTACAAAGCCCTGGGAGGTATCAAGCCCGATCCCACTCAGCCGGGCTTCAAAAATGTGCTGCTTGAACCGATGTTTGTTAGCAACCTCGATCAGGTCGATGTTGCCCATACCGGTCCCTACGGAACGATCCGTTCAGCCTGGAAACGCACAGCTACTGAGCTTTCGTACGACATCGTTGTGCCACCAAACTCCACCGCAACGGTTTCCCTGATCGTGCCGCCCGGCAAAACGATCTACGAAAACGGATTGCCGCTCGCATCCAGTTCGAAAGCGATCCGTCCGGTGGAAAGAACGGGCAAGGTTCAGAAATTTCAGCTACAGGCCGGTACGTACCAGTTTAAATTAAAATAATTATCTGATTATCAACATATTGAATACCTAAAGACTCTGTTGAGCGGAATTAAGCGCAGCCGTTGGGGTGGCGGTGAGCCGCTCGGCTTCCTGTTTATTTCCGGCTACTCCCTAACATAACGCCCTGTTCACGGTTACGTTATCAGTTTATTCTCGAAGTGCCATGTGGTGGAAAAGAACAAAAACGTATTCTAAACAAATCCTCAAGGACGCAAACCTCGACCCCGTCCCCTACGCGAAAGATCGGCTTCGGTCCGAGTTTGCCAAAACGCTCCTGGAGCCGCTGCCCGTTGAGCAGACCAACCTGGACAATTCAGTTGAATTTACGACTGAAGCCATCCTCCTGTCCATCCCGCAGTGGCAGGAAATCAAGCAGCAATTAACCAGCCTCTCCGCGTCCGGCGATACGGAACAACAGGCAGTTATCGATCAGATCATTGCTACTATCGAGAGCAGGTAACCCCGTAGGGAGCCTAAAGGCCTAACTGCTGTAGGCGCTTGACCACAGTGGCAAGACCGAGTCTGGCTTTGCTTAATTGATTCTGAGAAGAACTGATAAGGGTCTGGTAATGCTCAACAAGACGGTCTGTGTCGGAGCCGGGGTACAGTGTATGCGTCGTCCGTTGCAGTAACCTCTCCAACCGTTGAATCATCAGTTGATGGGTATTTATAGTCGACTGGTACATTGTTTCCCGTTGCTTGGTCCACCCAATCAGTTCCTGATCTTCGGACGAGTGAGCACGTTCTGGCTCACATAAAGCATGCTGCCACTGGTGTTCCATTCGTTGCAACGAGCTTGAAAAAGCCGACCCATCAAACGCGTCCGGGGGCAAATCGGTGCGATTGCCCTCGTCAATGACGTAAACCTTGGTCAGCGTATCCCCCAGCGCGACAATACGATTCAGAACCTCAAAGACATCTTCAAGTTCCTCCAAATGGCATGAAAATGTACGCCGTTGCGCTTGTTTATTGATCGCAGTTAAGACTAAAAGCATGCGTAAGCCATTAATTGCGTATGTCAACTCTACCCGGATTAGCCATCGCTAACAAGAAATGTATCGTTAACTAGCGGTCCCGACGGTTGATTAGCGGGCAAGTTAGTCACGAAGGAGCACAGCAGCAAACGACTAGCCTGACCACCGATGCCGTAAACGCTCTTTGGGGTTCAGGTATTTACGGGAGTGGTACTGACTAATGCATACTTGACACTGCTTGCGGGCCAACCATTGCCCCATGTATTCTGAAACCTCGACAGCCATTGGCTAGATCAACGTCGCCATTGACAATTTTTTAACTGCATCTCACTCCCAACCGTGTATTCCGGTTACTGCTAAACACACGCCCGTCGAGCAGTTGATCAGCCCAGGCCCATCAGAAAGCCAGCTGTAGTTCCTGTTTCTGGCCGAAAAACCGAGACTATTGCAGTAAAACCGACAACTGTAGCTGGTTCACAAAGGCCGAAACAGCCAGCGGTGGGTCGAGCAGTCTAGCAATCGACAAGGGGCCAGATCGCTCGAATGAATACGTATCATTAGTATAATAACGAGGCTCGTTGGTTTTACGGTAAACCCTATGCCATGACACTCAGACTGGTCCTCTTCGCCTTCGTTCTCCTAAGTGCCGCGTTAAAACAGGACAAGCCTCCCCGCCTGCGCTTATTCCTGCTCATCGGTCAGTCAAACATGGCCGGTCGGGGCATCCCTCAGAAACAGGATCAGCAGCCGGTGAACCATGTCTGGATGCTCACGAAGGAACAAACATGGGTACCCGCCCACGATCCGATGCATTTCGACAAGCCAGCGGTCATTGGCGTTGGTCCGGGACTCGCTTTTGGCAGACGGCTGGCCGAAGCGTTTCCTGACGAGAACATCGGGTTGATTCCCTGCGCCGTTGGCGGCTCAGGAATCGATTTCTGGAAACCCGGTGCCTATTACGAACCAACCCAATCCTATCCCTACGACGATGCCATCCGGCGAGCCAGAAAAGCGCTGGAGCAGGGCGAATTGGCGGGTATTCTCTGGCATCAGGGTGAGAGCGACTCAAGTCCGGACAAGGTAGGTTCGTATGGCCCGAAACTGGCGGAACTCATCCAGCGGTTGCGTCAGGACCTGAATGCGCCTACGATACCGTTTGTGGCGGGAACCCTGGGCGATTTTGTCGTCAACCGAAACCGGGATGCCGGAACGATTAACAATACTTTGCTGGAACTTCCTAGTCGGGTTCCCAATACGTACTGCATTGTTTCAAGCGGCCTAACCGATAAGGGCGACTCCACGCACTTCGATACTCCTTCCGCCCAGACATTGGGCAAGCGATACGCCGACGTGTTTATCGACAAGCACCTGTTTACCCATCACAAGTGAGCTACGCAAAGCGGTCGCACAATCCAGCGTTGTAGCAGCATTCGAACTTCAATATTTTAATTCCACTACGGTACGATTAGAAGTGGACTCGGAAGAGACCAAACTCATGATTCGACAACTATTTCAATTCCACTACGGTACGATTAGAAGCGCAATCCTAGAGCCACTACTGCATGAATTTATTGATATTTCAATTCCACTACGTTACGATTAGAAGGGGCCGGCATGACCACCGATACAAAACACATGGAATATTTCAATTCCACTACGGTACGATTAGAAGTCATCACCACCTTTCACGTAGGCGTCTTTGGCAATGGATTTCAATTCCACTACGGTACGATTAGAAGTCATCACCACCTTTCACGTAGGCGTCTTTGGCAATGGATTTCAATTCCACTACGGTACGATTAGAAGTGATAAGCGCAATCGGAGCCGGGCTGCGGCAAATAAATTTCAATTCCACTACGGTACGATTAGAAGCCGGTCCATGATCTTGTCCAGATCCTCGGCCAGCTCATTTCAATTCCACTACGGTACGATTAGAAGTTTCATGCTGAGCGTCTACACTCAGGGTATAGCGTATTTCAATTCCACTACGGTACGATTAGAAGTTTCCAATCCCGATATACGTTCCGCCTGAGCCGCAAATTTCAATTCCACTACGGTACGATTAGAAGTGCGAGCCTGGACACGGTGACCTGCGATAGTGCCAGATTTCAATTCCACTACGGTACGATTAGAAGGCGACACCAACAAAAAGAAGATACAGGATTGGCTCAATATTTCAATTCCACTACGGTACGATTAGAAGGGTTTTAGGGCAGAAAAACACGATCATTCCTGCAACATTTCAATTCCACTACGGTACGATTAGAAGGAGCCGAATAGATTGATGCGGAGCGCGGCCGGTTGATACATTTCAATTCCACTACGGTACGATTAGAAGGCGTTGTAGCACCCTGACCGCAGCCGGGATCTACTTATTTCAATTCCACTACGGTACGATTAGAAGGGGCACCCCGCAGAACCGGCTACCCTGCGCTTTACGGATTTCAATTCCACTACGGTACGATTAGAAGGGGCACCCCGCAGAACCGGCTACCCTGCGCTTTACGGATTTCAATTCCACTACGGTACGATTAGAAGTCCCCCGCTTTTCTATCAAAAACGACTGGATCTGGATTTCAATTCCACTACGGTACGATTAGAAGAGTAGTAGAGGGTTTTTCGAACGCAGTGCAGCTAAATTTCAATTCCACTACGGTACGATTAGAAGCCGCACAGGAACGATGGAACAAGGGCTGCTTACCGTATTTCAATTCCACTACGGTACGATTAGAAGGATTCCCAGGGGTTCGCATCCTGAACGGATCTGTAGTATTTCAATTCCACTACGGTACGATTAGAAGTTTGCATCCGCTTGGATAGTTTGGCCTGATGGAAATATTTCAATTCCACTACGGTACGATTAGAAGCAGTTCGCGAATGCGATCCAGTAAAGGGCTGATCAAATTTCAATTCCACTACGGTACGATTAGAAGTACTGGCGACTGGTTGATTTATTCAACAGTGAAGGCAGATTTCAATTCCACTACGGTACGATTAGAAGATCATAGCCCCACTGGCCCGGCCGGACGTACTCCCCAAATTTCAATTCCACTACGGTACGATTAGAAGGCGGGCAACAGTGGCAGGAGCGATTCAACGCAGCGATATTTCAATTCCACTACGGTACGATTAGAAGCCGTCAATTTACGGCTGAAAAAAGGGCTTTGCGAAGCCCTGACGCGGTTTATTTTTCCTAAATCTACCTAAAAAGTCGTCAACCGGCAATAGTACGAAAACCCCGGCCGATCGACGACACACTGATAATCAACAACATAAGTACCATTTCTCCTAACCAATGAGCGTTTGTTACAGCTGATCAAAGAACGATTTAAGTCGATTGACGACACTTACCCCTACAAAAAATTATCCGTCGACTGCCGCTCCACTCCCACAACCTGTTTTTCCAGCCACTTCTGATCGCGGTTTTTGAAAAGTATCAGACTGTCCTCATCATCCTTCATGATTCGTCCCGCTTCGTAAAGTAACTCTTTTAACTGTACCTCCGTTAACTCACCCTCAAAAACGGAGTTCTGAATCCAGTTCAAATACCGCCGACAAAGTTTGAGCATCTTGCCGACCCGCTTCTGCCCCATATCGTACACTAAAATTACGTACATAATTAAAGAGTGAAAGAGTGAATGAGTGAAAGGGTGATATCACTCAGGGCTATAGTCGCTCTTTCGCATATTCACTCTTTCACTCTTTATACAGCTACCACCAGGCTTTGAAGGGTCGGTACTCTTCCACCCCCAGCAAATGCTTTTGTAGTTTGTAACATTCCAGCTTGATCAGGTGCCGGTAGCTGACACTACGCCCCAGTGACCGGTGCTTGATTGTTTCCTTCATTAGTTCGTCGAAGCCCTGTACGAACCGTTTCCGGGCGGCCTCTTTCATAACACATCCGCCAATTTCAGCCCGAAAATCCGATGGCTGTAGCTGCCGTTTATTGATCATCCGAAAAATGAGCCGGTCGACCAGAATGGGCTTGAAGATTTCCGCAATGTCAAGTGCCAGCGAATACCGACGTGCCCCCGGTTCGTGCAGAAAACTGATGGTCGGATTCAGTTGGGTATGATAAATCGTGCTCAGACAGGCCGTGTAGCATAGCATGTTACCGAACGAAATAAGCGCGTTCAACTCATTTTGGGGAGGACGTTTACTGCGGCCATCCATGCAGAACGTTTCACCAACAATGGTATCGAAGGTGCTGTAGTACGTTTGCCGGATATTGCCCTCAATGCCCATCAGCATGGGAACATCGTTCGTTCCCGGAACCGACATCAGCAATTGTTCGATAACGGCGATGGCGGTCGGTATGCTTTCGTCACGGCGACCGGCGTTTCGGTTAGTGTGGTATTTCAGCACCCGCAGAATATTGGCTGCGGCCCCTTCGATCAGCCGTTGCGCAACCACGATTCGTTTCTTTGCCGATAGATACGCCTTCGTCTGTTCTACCTGCATTTTACCCGCCAGCAGATACTCACGGGCCATAAACGAACCGGTATAATGCTCGTAGTAATTGAAAAAATGAACCGATACGCCATGCTGCCCCAGGAAGTTATACAGGGCCGAATTAGCATCCAGACTCCCGAATACGTACAGCTCAGATACCTGTTCGATCGGCAGATGACGCGACTGGCCTTCATTGCCCTCCTCATCGACCGGTGTGAATTTCAGCGTGTTGTCGTGTCGGCTCATCCGACCGGCGTTGAATAAGTATTTAGGCTGTTTCATAGTCTGGTGTGGAAATACGCTACTCTTCTTCGGCGTAACAAAAATCAAAATAGCTGCACGAACGGCATTTACTTTTAGCGATACGTTCCGGGCACTGGTCGGAAGACACGATACGTTCGATGTCGGCCACCCAGGCTTCTACAACGGGTACGTCGTCGTCATCCAGCCGAACGGTTTGGGTCTGGCGCAGCTTCGGATATTCGATCAGCCCCGTAGCCCCCTCGATGCCGTTTCGGCGAAGCAGATAGAGATAGAACTGGACCTGCGCCATGTGCGAATGTTCCAGCTTATCAGACTTCTTGATCTCATGCACGACCTTATCGTACGGATCGTAGAAATCAATTTTAGAACCGTCGAGAATGATTTCACGATACCGTTCGGCACGTTGCGGATACGCGTGTTCGTGCAGTTGTTTACCTTCGGCAACTGCCTCCGATGTATGCTCCATCCGAATCTGGTTAGCATGAAGCCATAGCTTACGATGACAGAGATGCAGGTAGTTTACAAGGGTCGCGTTGGCATGCATGATCAAAGGTTAACGTTTCTATAAGAAATTAAAATCAGGAGAACGCTCAATACGTTGATATCCAATACCCGGCGCATATTTTAAATTAGTTGCCACCAATGTATTTTGCTTATCTTCCAATTTACTTTGATACTCTTTTGGACATTCCCACGGATATACCTGGACCAATAATTGGCTAGCCTCAATGTATTTCCCTTCTTTTCTTCGACTCTCGAAAGTAGATCTGAGATTATCGCACAAAACGTCAATCTTCAAATTACTTTTATCGATAACCTCTTCGACCCAATCAGACCAATCGCCTGCATGGAAAGACGCGTCAAAATTGATAATGCGGTCGTGAGTAAAACCGATTTGAAAATTTCGTTCTTGCTCATCCGTATAGCCATTTACATAAACTTCATCACAAGCCTCTACCAAATGTTGCTCTGATAGTTCTTTCCCGTCTAGATTTAACATGACTCTCCAAGTCTCTTTAACAATGGCCTCATCATAGATGCGTCTGGTATTACCTATGCTTTGCTCAAAGAGATGAATCTCCGAAGGCTTCTTACGTTTACCAGCACGATTAACCCGACCAAACCGTTGGATTAATGCATCTATTGGTGCATTCTCAATAAATGCGATGTCATAATCAATATCCAGGCTAACCTCTACAGCCTGGGTAGCTATTAACAAACGAGGTCGTTTAGCTTTATCTTTATTCGTTATAGCTTTTTCGATTTCTGTACGTTCTTCCCGGTGAAATCCACCATGCAAAAGCTTAGGTTCATAGCTATCAAATGCCTTTGCCAATTCCTGACAGGACTTTACATTATTGACAATAACGAGCACTGTTTTCTTACCTTCCTGCAGAATCGCTGTAATCTGATGTAATACATTCGAAACTGCTTTTTGAGGATAACAAACAAGTTTGTGCCGGATACGCTTTAAAATCTCTGCATCGGCAGGCTCTTTAGACTTGGGCCGAACAACCATTGATTGATCTCCATCAAACAGTTCTATGACAATTCGCTCAAGTAAAAACTTGGGAATTGTTGCTGACATTAACAATATTTTAGCACAACAGAATCGCTTCAACCATTTAAGTGTTGCCAACATCATCCCTGTTAAGTGTGCATCGTACGTATGAAATTCGTCAATAATAAACAGTGCATTTTGGTAGTCGAACAAACTCATATCCCATCCTTTACCGTGTAGCGCGTGTTTGAGTACCTGATGCAACGTAGCTACTTTAACAGGGTAAAATAATTCGCGGGAAGCAGACCGTTTATTCCGGGCAATCTCTTCGCTTTGTTGAAAATTATTTGTTTCGTTGATTGCCTCTTCATAGAAAAAATCAAGGGCCTTGCTGTGAAGAGCTGTTACACGGTCTTTCCCATAAACGCCCTTAAGCCTACGTACCATAGCATTGATACTAGCAGTATAAGGCAACAGGTAAAACAGTCTGGCATTTTCTGTCTGATTCGCATACACCCAACTTAGTGCTGCTTCCGTTTTCCCCGACCCTGTCGGCGCGTGCAGAATAACGTCACCTACGTATTGCTGCATTCGCTCTTGAAATGGTCTGAAAGGCACTCGAACGACTTGCTTCTTATCATTTATAGTAGTAGGGTAAAAATCGGTTAACTCAAGTCGTTTCCACACTGGCAAATCGCTTTCTGTCTTTGCAGAGCCAATATGGTCAGCCGCCATCAGCAAGCCACGCATACGAGCTAGTTGCAACCTATCTACCGCCTGTGATTGCTGTCTGTCCTTCATCAGAAGAAATTGAATTTCGTCTGAATAGGTATCGTTAGGAGAAGGATTATTTGTCACTGGTGAAACATCATTGAAAAGCGCCCCCCATGCTTTCACAATCGCTTCGGCGTTCTTTACCAACGTAGGGTCATCGGCCAGATGACAGGTTAAGTCGGTTCCTATTTCGAAAAGAGAAAGCTTTTTGAAACCATCTGAAACGATTCCTTTATGATGCGTAGCAATGGCGAATAATTCGTCAATAGGAAGATTCAGGTACTGCTCACAAAACCAAAGTGAAATGAGTTCGTGGCGAATGCTTACGACCGTTGTACCTTTTTTAAGATTCAACTGAAAACCCTTGTGAATTTTACCGATGTCATGCCATACAGCACTACGAATAGCTTTTCTCAGCCACTCTCTACGCTCGTCTTCCGTAAAAGGTAACCGATTAACTAACTCAATGGCTGCCCGAACTACCCGTCGCGTATGTTCCTTAAGCGTCATGCATAACGTAAACGTTGGGTCGTCACTTTTGGCTTTGTAAATGTTGAAGTCCATTTTAAATCATTGCCAGTTGTGTAGATAGAAACTTTTACCTTCTCCGGTTCTGAACAGATTACCGATTGATACTTCTTGGCCAGCGCCTGCCGCCAGATTAATGAAAACACGCGGATTGATTGGCTTTCGGCCTGCCCCTACCCGCGTGTGTTCTTCATAAGCGTCGGCTAGCTGAACTAGCTGTCCGGCTACCTGCATACCGGATGAAAAAGGTAAGGCGCATCCACTAATTTTTGCCTGCGTAATAGGCTCAACTGCGACAATACGAACTGATTCAAAGCGGATTCGCAGTAAGTCCTGTGAGCGCCCCAGCGCAGGCGTTCCAATCGGATAGCGGAAATAATCAATCCAATCGGTGCGATTTAGCCAAAGAGTCAAACAAGGTTGAAGATCACCCGCCGAGTCAGTTGCCGCTATGACATGAAACTCTCGTTTGTAGGCATCCGTACCTTTGGCGTGTGGCTTTACGCTTCTACCATCAAATTCTAGCCGCTGGCGGGTTTCCAGGTCGTTAGCTTCTGTTACGTATTGATAATGAAATCCAAACTGTACTTCATCATGTGTAACAATACGTCCCAAACAGCAACCTATCAACCCTAGTAGCGACGAATAAGAAGGTACCGTCATGCAAAGCGCATTTCCAGAAAGGACAAAGGGCAAACGTGGTGTTGCTGTCCATCCGTCAAATTGAACTTCCAGCACTTCATTCATTGGGTGTCGTAGTCAAATTGGCCTTTATGAAGTCCTGAGCAACGCTTATGGGCGAGCCAACAACAACAGAAGTACCATCCGCAAGTGCTTTTACATCATCTTCGTTTTGCAAATACCCCTCACGGATACCGATATACACCGGTGTTGCCAACTTATTTCGATAGTCTTCAATGATTTGTTTTAGCGCTTTTATTTTTAAAGATGGCATCTCCCCAGAACCTTCAAACAGATTATTAAAGACGGGGTTTGCACATTCAAGTCCGGCTAAAATCAGCACTTTAGGGCTAACATCTGCACCGAATGCAGCCTGCTTGGCTCCTCCCCGTAAAAATGCCAGTCCACGTAACAAACCAGCCGCACGCTCTTTACGTGACTGCTCCGCGTTTTGTAATGTGAAGCGTTTGAATGTGCCTTTAGCCCCTAATGGTTTGTTCGTCAGCAGGTCTGCATATTGTTTGACCGTCTCGGAAGCCAACTCCTGTTTGCTACCCAGGTTGTCAAATTGCCCGAGCCGATAATATTCTAGATTGAAAAAGCCCTCTAGGTGAGCCGCATAAAATTGCGTTGAGTACGGCAGTGGCGTGTTTTCTTTAAGGTGAACGAAACCCTCATCAACGTTCAGCGTTCGCTTACCACGAATACCCTTTAAGACAGAGCATTTAAACGGTGATGTCCGTTGAACACTCTCCGCTTTAGTTTTTGTAGGCGCTTCATCTTCGTCCTCTTCATCACTCGCTCCTGACTTATCATTGCCTCCACTACGCATATAGCCGAACAGATCATCTTCCGGGAAAGCAATCGGGTCGAGCTGTGTAGATATTTTGTTCGTTGTTCCTTTTTTCGAAACGCCGATTGCCTGCAATTCGCTGGGTGTCCAGTTGTTCTCCTCATTTGATGTGTTCCGAAGCCATCGACGCCATGCCTGAGCCGATACGTAAGGCACTTTTTCACGGCGGCCATTCACCATTTCTTCGAATACTTTGGGGACTACTTTGTTGCGGTCTTCGCCTGCGCCTAAACCCGCACCATTTAAAAAGGCGGCTGTGCCATCAATGACTAATGCACCGGTAATGTTGTTGAGAGTTGCCATACTAAACTGTTATAAGAGAAAGTGAAACTTGGTGATAGAATTGATTTAAAAGATATTCAATAGCAAATCGGGCAAACGATGGGTTATATTTACCCATATAGTCGTACAGAAGTCCTTCAGATGGAATCGACGGAGCAAACGGCTGTTTTAACTCCTTTTCAAGTTTAATCATGCTTTCCCTGACAGAATCGAGCCATTGAG
Source organism: Spirosoma agri (assembly GCF_010747415.1). Classification (NCBI taxonomy): domain Bacteria; kingdom Pseudomonadati; phylum Bacteroidota; class Cytophagia; order Cytophagales; family Cytophagaceae; genus Spirosoma; species Spirosoma agri. The sequence goes on from NZ_JAAGNZ010000001.1 coordinate 3,333,215, forward strand.
CAATTTGGAAGTTTTCCCTACGCATAGGAACCAGTACGTGCTGACGAAATTTCTCCTCATCCAGTTGACCTTTGTTTCGTCCACCACGATAGTAATGGGTGTATTCATCAACAAATTGGCGGAAGTTTTTCAGGTAGTCATTTTGCTCAACACTAGGCTTAGGAAGCAGATTCGTTGGCTGAATATCCAACCGAGGGGTTGACTCATTGCGGTAGTAGTTTAGGTATATCCGCAGAATATCCCGCAGCCCATAAGCGTTCAGACGATTTTCTGAATCGAACAGCAATGAATAGACTGTTTCAAACTCATACAATCGACTCCCTTCCCGAATCAATAAGGGTAATGGATTGCCTTCCTGATAACGGGTACCTAACCAACGGCTGCTGTAGCTACGTTTGTCCTCTCCTATCAAATGAAAAAACAAATTAACCATTTGACCTATAGCTAAATTGGATACATCTGTAATAGAAGGCATTAATACATTTTCATCGTCCTGTGATGCTAAGAAGTGGAGATAATAGAAATGCACCATCCGGTACATTCGACTAATGGTACTATCTATTGGGATTTTTTCAGGGTTATTGAGAACCGAAACGTGGTGCGCCCAATGCCACTCTTTTCGGCTTGCAGCCCCTACTAGCGACTCAAAAATCATACTTTTATACATGGCATAATCGCTGATTGGAGCATCCGATTTTCCCAAGAACTTATGCTGCGCTTTACTCCATTCCTCTTTCCCGAGTAGATGAGCGATGTATTTGGCGTATTCTAATTTATCCTCGTTTCCAATTAGGCGTTGATACTCTTCGTAAAATCGAACAGAAACGCCATCTGAATTTTTGTTAGGATAAAGTCCATAGAAATCAATGTTCCCCTCAAGGCAATCCAGAAAGTCTGATTGAATTTTTGGATTCTTTAGAATTCCTTCCAGCGTTGGCCGTAGCGAAGGATTTCTGTACAGCTTGAGCAGCTTAACGATCAGTTGATTTGGGATACGGTCAATTTCGCAACTCGCCCCGGTACCTGAATTAGTGAAACTCCAAAGATTGAAAGCCGTAATCTTATCACTCCGCTCTTTATCAGCCAGAATATGTAACGCTCTACTTAAGTAATGACCTTTGTTAAAATCTTTGATATTATCAACCGACGAAGTTGACGAACCTGCCGTAGCTCTACTCTTTATGAGATCTATGTGATCAGCAATCAGCCGTTTAGACAGATCTTCATTTGAGGAGTCAATCAATAAGATTCCCCCTTTGTATAGCACAGCAGATAACGGCAGAAACTGCATAACGGCCAAGCAAACAGGGTGAACAGTAAGCGCATACTTAGCTTGTGGTAATGCCTGTGCGTCAGAGCCTAACCCACCCAGCAACGGAAACCAACACCGATTGACGGTTTTATCCTTACCTTTAATCTTGCTGGCGGGGTAGCCTACTTTGCGGAGCGTCTGTTCATAGAAAACATCAAACGTGGTTTTGAATTTCAAGCCCGATAGCTCGCAGGTATACGGACCCTCATCCTCTACGTTTTCCAGAATACCAGTAATGAGTTGGTTATATATGGCTTCTCCGAACTCTTTATCGTTGAGTAGCGGCCCATTTTTAGAGAAGAGCATCGTATAGCTCTTCAATCGCTTATTCAAGCGTATGAGTGTGTGTAAGCCATCACTGTACGGATTCTTGAATAGTCTAAGCAACGTATCGGCGTCAACCGTACTAATGTTTTGCTTAGCCAGTGCTTCGATGGTTTGCAGCGCGTTATTGAGCATAGCGCTACCGGTATAAACTTCAAATAGTATCATTGCGACTGGTCAGTTCTATGATAATGCTTATCTTGTAATTTGTTATACTTCTGCGGATCAATATCATGGCATCTGTAATAAAAAAAGCTGATCATAAACTTCCAGCCGACCATCCCTTAGCTCGCAAATTTGACACGGCGGAGGAAGGCGCTAAGGCAAAGGCTGATTACCTCATGAATACAGTCCTGAAAAATTTTGACTGGGAAGCATTCATGACGAAGAAGCAGGCTCAAGCTTCGAAGAAGTAGACCTCGCTTCGACCACCCCCAGTGCGCCAAAACCTTCCGAGTTATACCGTCCAACTCCTGCCAGCACGGCTAATTCCAATAATTCGCGTGGGCCGGTTAGTTCAAACTGGAAGTTATAGTAGCCTTTGATTTTGGTTTCTTCCCGTGATCCTTCTTTTATAGTCAGCAGTCTTGATCTGGGTTGGGCGGCATTCCGTCCCCGGTCAGGTAGTAATTGATACATTACTGATGCGGTATCGATTTCGTCCATGAGCTCCGCTCCCGCTGCCGTGACTGCCTGAACGCTCCCGTACTTCGCCAGCAGGTTCGCGACGAGTAACGGGCCGAACTCCGTATCCGCCGGGTGTAGGTATTGATCCATGCCACGCTCATCTTTCTCGGCAATCACTACGGGCGAGAGCGTCCGCAGCGTAACGGTGTTTGTATCAATCTCCACCGGTGTGGCTTCGACGCGTTCGATGATAAACTCTGCCCGGCCTGGATTGGCGCGGTGCTTCGGCGTGGCAATGACGCAACGCTGATCCTGAAACAGACCCATAATAAACGTACTGGCGGCTTTGTCTACGTAGAAACTCACCATCCATTCGATGTGTGGCGTCGTCACCCATAGTCCCCCCGCTTTCGTATCAACACGTGCGTTCGGGATGATCAAATCCGAGAAGGTAAAGAGCTTGAACCGGCGCGTAGACGAGTATTCGTAGCCCTGTCCATGCAGGAACGTAGCGTATTTGGCATCAGCTTCGGCGAGTACGGCGTAGATGAACGCGCTGAGTCGATACGCGTAATTGAAGGGCACCATCGTCTGGCGGGCGGTCGGACGAAGCGTGAGTTTAAACTGCATAGCGGTCAAAAGGGGTACGAACGTGAAAGTGCGTGCTTTTTGTGATTAATTCGTGATTATTGGTGACTGAATTTAGTATCCGGCAGTCCGATCACAGGTAAATCATGTGACAAAGATGGTTTCCTACACGGCAATCTATTTGCCGAAACGGACGACTAACCACACTTTTTTATGCCGGTTGTTAAAAATCAATACGAACGCCTGAAGAAAATCAATGACCGCCTGAATAGTTGGGGTGGCAAACCAGTCTCAAAAGCTGATCTGCTCCGACTCTGTGAATGCTCCGAACGCACACTCCGCGATGATCTACAGCTGATGCGCGACGACTATGAGGCCCCCATTGAGTACAATCGTCAGCTTCGGGGTTATCACTACACACATCCGTTCGATCTAGCGGCATCCGTTGCGCTCACCAATAAAGACCTTACCGCCCTGCACACGGCGGTTGCCACGCTCAACCAGTTTCAGCACCTGAGTCTGTTCGAGGGATTGCGTGGTACGGTCGACAAAATCGACAAGGCCGTCCGGTTTCGTTCCAGTCAGTCCGACGATTACGGCCAGCACATCCTCTTCGACCGGGTCGCCGGTGCGATCGGTTCCATTCGTAAAAGGCAGCGAATGGGTCGAGGTATTTCTGCGCGCCATTCATCAGCAAAGTGTTGTGCAGTTCGACCACCAGCGGTTCGATACGGAGATAACCAAAACGCACCGGCTCTTTCCGTACGTTATCAAGGAACACCGCAATCGGTGGTACGTAGTCGGCTGGCAACTCGATTATCAGGCAGCTCGGGTGTTTGGCCTGGATCGGGTCATGGGTGATTCCATACAGCTAACGGACGAATCCTGTGACACTCCCCCATTCGATGCCAATGCTTATTTTTATCAGGCATTGGGTGTAGCCGCTTATGATGAACCCGCACAGGAGGTAATTCTGTCGTTCACACGCAAACAGGGGCTACATTTCCGGGCACAACCATTTTTCCAATTTCTGGATGACGATATTCTGGTCGATACCGAAGACGAATTTCGGGTAAAACTCATGATAATCGTCAATAACGAACTGATCTATGAACTGGCCCGGCTGGGTAATTCGGTACGGGTTATAACGCCTAAACCGCTGGTTGACAAGCTAACAACGTTTCTTCGTGAAGCCCTGCATCAGTATCAGTAATGATCTGGGTTAACGTTCGTAGCCAAAATCAGATACGCGCAGATGGACCTACGCCGGGCATTTACGCACGAATCTGGCCGTACAGGCTACTTTTTCCGCCCGGATGTTGTTACCTGTTCACTATGCCGAACGAACCGCAAACCCGCCACAGTCGTATTATTCCTGAACTGCGTTTCTCGCTTAACCTGCTTTACGTCGGGCGACTGCTGGTCGGTATGAAGGCCACCGATGAGGGGCAGGACCTGTTCGATGAACGAATCGAAACGGTGACGGACGAACTGGTAGCCACCGAATTACTGCACGAAGCATCCATTCTGGCGGGTGACGTGCTACCCGAACCGCCCCCGGTTTACCCAACGGACGACCCAGTCTAACCAACAATCTGCTTTCTTTGCAGCCACATTCATTTGTTTCCCATGCCTGACACTACGTTTGCCGTTCTCTTCGACATGGACGGCGTTTTGGTGGATAACACCGATTTCCATATCAATGCCTGGATCAAGTTTGCCCAGGATAAAGGTTTTCCGTTGACCCGCGATCAATACGTCGAGAACATTAACGGCCGCGTATCAGCCGATGCGATGGCGTATGTGTTCAAACGGCCCATCGAACCCGGCGAACTGATCGTTCTGACGGAGGAAAAAGAAGCGATTTACCGGGAGCTTTATCGTCCTTATCTCCAGCCGGCACCGGGTCTGATGGCTTTTCTGGATGCGTTGAAGGCGCAGCATGTTCGTCTGGCCGTTGGCACGTCGGCCCCGATGAGCAACGTGCATTTTACACTCGACGGTTTACTGCTTCGTTCCTATTTCGATGCCATCGTTGATGCCAGTATGGTCAGGCACGGCAAACCCGATCCCGAAATTTACCTGAAAGCCGCCGAAAAAGTAGGCGTTGAGCCGGCAAGGTGCGTCGTTTTTGAAGATGCCTTTGCGGGTATTCAGGCGGGACTTCGCGCAGGCATGGCCGTTGTCGCCGTAGCCACAACCCATACCCGTGAGGAACTGGCTGATTCGGGGGCATCACTGATTATAGATAACTTCGACGGCCTTACCGTAGACACGATACGGGATTTGGTGGATAAAGCTGGTCATTGACCCGTCCGAATTTCGTACCTTTAGGGGCTAATTTATTGTTATACCAACGTTTAAGCCGTTGACTTCTTCATCCGAAATTTCCTCGATTCCAGCCCGTGAGGGCTTTTTCTTTCCAGCCGAATGGCATCCCCACGCGGCAACCTGGCTGAGCTGGCCCCATACCGAAGCATCGTGGACCACCGAGCGGCAGGAATTAATGTTCCCGGCCTATATCAACTTCATCAACGCCATTGCCGAGAGTGAGCCGGTTTGCATAAACGCGCACAATGACATCGTTATCCAGGCAGCCACACGCCGGTTGCTGGCAGCGGGTGCCGACATGAGCCGCATTACGCTCCTGCCCCACCCGACCAACGATTCTTGGTGCCGCGACCATGGCCCGGCCTTTCTGATCAATCCGGAAACGAAAAAACGAATGATCGTGAACTGGGGTTACAACGCGTGGGGTGGCAAATACCCGCCTTTCGACCGCGACGATCTGATTCCGGTCGAGATTGCCCGGTATCGCCAGCTTGATTACGTTACACCTGGAATCGTCATGGAAGGGGGTTCGGTGGAGTTCAACGGAGCCGGAACCGTGCTGACCAGTCGGGCCTGTCTGCTCAATCAGAACCGGAACAGTCACCTCACCCAGGCTGACATCGAGCAATACCTGTGCGATTACTACGGGGTTCAGCAGGTGTTGTGGGTCGAGGAAGGCATCGTTGGCGACGACACCGATGGGCACATCGACGATACGGTTCGGTTCGTGAACGAAGACACGGTTGTTGCCGCTTATGAGCCGAATAAAAACGATGACAACTACCCATTCCTTCAGGAGATTCATCATGAACTGAAGCAGATGCGTCTGCTGAACGGCAAACAACTGACCATCGTTGAGCTACCCATGCCCGACCCGATTGTTAGTGATGGACTCCGGCTTCCAGCGTCGTACGCGAACTTCCTCATTACAAACCAATCAGTCATTGTGCCCACGTTCCGGTGCGCTAACGACCAGCCAGCGCTGGACATCATCGGCCAGTGCTTCCCGAATCGCAAGATCGTGGGGATCGACTCGACCGATATTGTGTGGGGGCTGGGTAGTTTTCACTGCCTGAGTCAGCAGGAGCCTCTCGTCTAGAACCGGACTGATGTGGATCAACACCCTCCCAACTGCGTTACAGCGACTTATCCGGTTTGCCAGCTGGCAGCCCGAAGGTCTAGGTATGTCGTCAGCCCAAACGTTCCGACTGGACGGGCCCGAACCGTTTTACCTGAAGATAAACGCCGTTGAGCCGTGGGGCGGGTTGAACGTCGAAGCAGAAGCCCTAACGTGGTTGCGCGCCTACCTGCCCGCCCCGGAGGTTGTTTTTTACGAACGGATGGACGAAACGGATTACCTGCTGATTCGGGCATTGCCGGGACAGCCCGCATCCGATGATCGCTGGAAAACGAACCCCGAACGACTAACCGAAACGCTGGCGGTCACGATGCGGGCGCTGCACGAACTTGACCCACGCACCTGTCCGTTTGACCAGCGAACAGCGACCAAACTTCGGGCGGTAACCAGCCGCGTTCAACATGGATTGGTCGATGTCGATGATTTCGACGAAACCAACAGCGGACAGACACCCGAGACCATACTAAGCCGACTCGTTGCGGAGCAACCGGCTCAGGACGATCTGGTGGTGACACATGGCGATTTTTGCCTGCCCAATCTGATACTCAACGACTGGACACTCAGCGGTTTTATTGACGTAGGGCGACTGGGTGTGGGGGATCGGTATCAGGATCTGGCCCTCTGTATCCGCGATTTGACCGACGAACTCAACACCGATCAGTACAACGACACGTTTTTTGCCGCTTACGGGCTACCAACCATTGACGATGCTAAACTTCGTTATTTCCAATTACTCGACGAGTTAAACTAGCGAATGCCATGTACGACAACAAAACATTTCGATCCATCACGAACACCGCCAACGGTGAGGTGAGTGGCGACACGGTGTTTCACTACCACCAGCAGGAACAGATCGTCTGGGCCGAGTACGGCGGTGGTGCCATTGTGAAGGGCTTTCTGATTGCCACGGTTCAGGCTGACCAGTCGCTGGATATGCGCTATCAGCACGTCAACACCCAAGGTGAGCTGATGACTGGCCGTTGCCAGTCTACGCCCGAATGGTTACCCGATGGGCGCATCCGGTTGCACGAACGCTGGCAGTGGACCAGTGGTGACCAATCGTCGGGCGAGTCTGTTGTTGACGAAGTGATCGACTAACATCATGCAGAATCGGTTACACTTACTACTACTGGCAGTCGGTATGGCGACGCTGACCGGCTGTTCGCGGCAAGCGTCGCTCATGGCCGAATTGACCCCTAGTTCGCTGAAAGCGGTCAACCTGGAAGAAACGCTGAGCCGACGCGACGAACTGATGATGGCCTATTCGATGACCAGCTACGACGCGACCAACAAAGCGGTTTCGGTGGTCAACGGCGGTTGGGGTGTCGAATCGATGCAGAAAGGCCAGCAGTTGGATCTGAAAGCGGCTGGTCCGGCCAAAGCCCTGCCGATCAGCCTGGAACTGCCCCGCAATGGACGCATTGTGGCGTCGCTGGTGCTCATTGAAATCGATGATTACGACCGGGCGAAGCACATGCTGGACAAGGTTCGGCGGGTGCATAACCTCGTTTCGGGACCTGCCGCTCTGGTCGCCACGGCAACGGAAGTCTTGACACCGTTAAAGTACGTAGCGGCTGGTCTGGTGGCTTCGGGCATCGGGCTGCAACTGGTCGATCACCTCGATGACGACGATCTGCTGGGCCAGAGCAGCGTTGAGCTTCACGAAGCGAATCTACGGAAGAAAAAACAACGACTCGTGCATGTGCCCGCCGTGTTCACGGGCCGGAACCTGCGTGATGCGTTCGACTACCGGCTCGATTACGATATTGTACTCAAAACCGTGAAAATTCGACCCGTTCGCCAATAAGACCTTCGCTGCATCGTTGCTTACCAATAACGAATGTTTTTAGCGTAAACTTGGTTTTTAGTCTACAAGGGATACCAACCCTATCGTTTGTTCGCTATAACCGTATCCCCGTAAACCCATTTTCTATTCCGACGCTATGCGCCAACTTACTGGCGGTCTCTTGCTGGCACTTGCTGTAACAGCCTGCAAAACAACCGCACCCGTGGTTCAGCAAACACCCCCGCAGCCCGTTATTCTGACGCTGGGTTCCAAAGCGTATACCACGGACGATTTTTTCCAGTCGTTCACCAAAAATCAGTTCTCGTCCGACTCCGCCCAACGGACCGACGTAAAGAATTATTTCGACCTGTACACCAACCTCAAGCTGAAGGTACTGGCCGCCGAAACAGAAGGGCGCGATACGACCGAGGCCTTCCGGGAGGAAATGAACACCTACCGCAAGCAACTGGCGCAGTCGTATTTGACGGACAAAGTGCTGGTCGAATCGCTATCCGCCGAAGCCTATCAGCGGATGCAGGAAGAGATCAACGCGGCTCATATTCTGATCCCGGTGGGTGAATACGCAGCACCTACCGATACGCTTCTGGCGTACCAGAAAGCCCTATCTATTCGGAAACAGGCGCTGGCCGGTACGGATTTTGCCTCGCTCGCCCGCGAGAACTCTCAGGATCTCCAGACAGCGCCCAATGGGGGTGACCTGGGTTTCTTCACGGCCTTTTCGCTGGTTTATCCGCTTGAAACGGCTGCGTACACAACGCCTGCGGGTCAGATTTCGATGCCGGTGCGGTCACGGGCGGGTTATCACCTGATCAAGGTGACTAATCGCCGGCCAAGTCGCGGCAAACTCCGGGTGGCTCATATTCTGGTGCGGCTGAGTCCGAGTGCGGATGAAGCCGGTCAGAAAGCGGCTCAGGATCGGATCAATGCCGCCTACGCCCGACTGCAAAAAGGCGAACTATTCGACGTGGTATGTCAGGAAGTATCCGATGATGTGACGTCCCGGACGAATGGTGGTCTGTTGCCTGCTTTTGAAACGGGCAGGCAGGTTCCCGCTTTTGAAGATGCGGCCTACGCGTTGACCAAAATCGGCGATGTCTCGAAACCCGTACGAACCAATTACGGCTGGCACATCATCAAGCTCATTGACCGGAAAGGATTAGAGTCGTATACTGACCTCGCCCCTTCACTGCGCCAACGCGTTATGACCGACACCCGCGCCGATGTTTTACGGCAGGCTACCCTTCAACGGCTGAGAAAGGAGTATCAAATTCAGGAAGATAAAGCCGTTGTCGAAGGAGCCCTGGCGAAAGCAGACAGCACTTTATTGCGCGGCCAGTGGCGCTACACGGAACCCCTCGATCCTACTTTACAGAATAAACCAATACTGACGATTGCCGGGAAACCGGTGACGATCAACCAGTTTTTCGCTTACGTACGGCAGAAACAGCAGCCACAGCGCAATCCGGCCCTAGCAGCGGCTTCGCCCGTTTCGACCGCAATCGGTTCGCCCACAACGACGATGCGCCGGTTACTGGATCGGTTTGAAGGGGATCAGCTCATCGCCACCGAAGAAGCGAACCTGGACAAAAAATCACCCGAGTTCCGTTCCCTGCTGAGCGAAATTCGGGATGGCGTTCTGCTGTCGCAGGTGATGGAACAAAACGTGTGGGAACGCTCGATGACGGACTCGACGGGGCAACGACAGTACTTTGACCAGAATCAGGCGAAGTACCGTTTCCCCGAACGGGCGGCCGCTACGATCATTGTGGCCCAGAACGACGATCTGTTGAAACAGGCGCGCGAAATGCTGGCCGGAAAAGCCCCTTATCAACTGAAGCGGTCAGCCGCTGATCTGACGTACGATCCGAATCAAACGTTTTTGACCGACAAACAGCGACAAGGTCTGTATGATGTGCAGGTGACGATGGCCCGCAATCCTGACTATGTGATCGAGGTGTCGGGGGCCCACGATGCAACCGAGCGCGACTCAGTTTCGGCCAGCCGTATCCGGAACGTTGTGAATTACCTGGTAAAGACGGGTATCTCCCTAAACCGGATTGCGGAGAAGGATTATCAGGGGTCTCCACCCCGCCGTACAACCGATGCCGCCAAAAATTCCGCCGTCCAGCGTCGTATTTCGTTGCAGTATTTTTCAAATGCGAAAGCAGACGTCGCTAAAGCACTGAACAGCAGCCAGCCATTGTCCTCCGGCGAACCGGCCGTAACGGTTACGGAAGGTCTTTTTGCGGAAGGCGATAACCCCTTTCTCGACACCATTGATCAATGGAAAGAAGGGACGACAACCTTCAACCGGGGCGGGAAAGCCGTTTCTGTCACGATCAGCCGCGTTGATCAGGCCAGGGCCAAAACATTTGCCGAAGCCCGAGGTGCGGTCATCAACGAGTATCAGGCCGTGCTGGAAAAGCAATGGATTACCCAGCTCCGGCAAACGTATCCGGTAAAAGTCAACGAAGACGAAATCCGGAAATTAACGAAGTAGTTGCTGGATTTTGGACATTGGACGCCAGCTGTTTGCCCTGGGCGTTGACTGGCAGACAGACGAAATCCTTATCCTGAGTTCAGTATCCAACAGCCAGCGGCAAACAGCCAATGCGCAGTGGACATCCTCTTAAATTTCCTTAAAAGTCAGGGCGTTTTACGTTCTGTGCGTATATTTAGATCATGAAAAAAGTAATTTGTAGCGCTTGCATCGCCTTACTGGGCTGGTTTCTGACCGCACCGGTTTTCGGCCAGGGACAAGGCGTCAGCCTGAATAAAATCATTGCGAAGGTCGACAACTATTATGTGCTTCGGTCCGACCTTGAAGAGGCCTACCAATCGTATGTAGGTCAGAATCAGACTCCTCCCCAGAAATGTCAGTTACTGGAAAGTCTGGTCGTCAACAAGATGATGCTGGCGAAAGCCGAGATTGACTCCGTGGTGGTCGATGAAAAAATCGTGGACAGCGAACTCGATCAGCGGATGCAGTACATGGTTCAGCAGTTCGGTTCGGACAAAAACATCATCGAAGCGTACGGCAAAAGTCTGGAAATGCTGAAAAGCGAATTGCGTCAGCAGGTAAAAGACCAGAAAGTTGTGCAGAAGATGCAGCAGAAGATCACGACCGACGTGAAGGTTACCCCCCGCGACGTTCGGAAGTTCTACGATGCCATTCCGAGAGACAGCCTTCCCTACATGCCGGCCGACGTTGAAGTTGGTCAAATCGTGCGATTTGCCAAGCCAACCAAAGAACAGAAAGACGTCTTGCGTCAGAAATTGCTCGATATCAAAAAACGTGTGCAGGCAGGTGAAGACTTCGGCAAACTGGCGAAAGAAACGTCCGAAGACGTTGGTTCTGCCCAGAACGGTGGTGACCTCGGTTTTGCCAAGCGGGGGGCCATGGTAGCTCCCTTCGAAGGAGCGGCCCTGAAACTGAAACCGAACGAAATGTCTGACGTAGTTGAATCCGATTTCGGTCTTCACCTCATTCAGCTGCTGGAAACTCGCGGTGCGGAATACCACGCCCGGCACATTTTGCTTCGTCCGGATTACAACCGGCTGGACATGACCGGACCAACCCGTTTTCTGGATAGCCTTCGGACGCTGGTTGCAGCGGACTCGATCAAGTTTGACAAAGCGGCCCACGACGTTTCGGAAGACAAGGCTACCGCCGATGCGGGTGGTCTGATTCGCGATCCACAATCGGGAAGCAGCCGCCTGGCCATGGACGGTACGATGGAATACGCCATGTTCCAGATGCTGGACACGATGCAGGTAGGAAAAATTTCGGTTCCGCTGCCTTATCGTACCGAAGATGGTAAGAGCGCGGTGCGGTTGTTGTACTTCAAGAGCAAAGTAGCGCCCCATACGGCCGACTTCAAGATTGATTTCGAGAAACTGCAAACGATCGTATTGTCCAACAAAAAGAACCGCGCCATCGATGAGTGGTTTCGCAAGTCGGTTGCCGATGTATACATCACGGTCGATCCAGAATTTCAAAGCTGCCGCATTTTTGGTACCACGCAGAATAGTGCGGCTTCGGTCAACGGGAGCGGCAACGAATAGTTTTTCGTTTTGAGGTTTACAGTTTTCGGTTAACTTGCAATGCCAGGCTCGGAATCGGGAACTGTAAACGTAAACTCTTTAACTTCTTTATTGTGCCTTACTCATCGGACGTTGCGGCTGCGGAAGCCCTCACTAACTCGTACAGGAAACTAAAAGCAGAGATTTCAAAGGTTGTTATTGGGCAAGATGATACGGTACGGCTGTTGTTGACGGCTATTTTCTGTCAGGGGCACTGCTTGTTGGTTGGTGTACCGGGGCTGGCGAAAACACTGCTTATCCAGACGATTGCCGGCGCACTGGATCTTGACTTCAACCGCATTCAGTTCACGCCCGATCTGATGCCCTCGGACATCCTGGGTTCTGAGACGCTCGATCAGGAACGGAATTTCAAATTTATCAAAGGCCCGGTTTTTGCGAACATTATTCTGGCCGATGAGATCAACCGGACTCCGCCCAAAACACAGGCGGCCCTGCTCGAAGCAATGCAGGAATACTCCGTCACCATTGCCGGCCAGAAATACGATTTAGGCCGTCCATTTTTCGTGCTGGCTACGCAAAACCCGATTGAACAGGAAGGTACGTATCCGCTACCGGAAGCACAGCTGGACCGGTTCATGTTCAATATCTACCTGGACTACCCGTCCTACAAATCGGAGCTGGATATTGTAAAAAGCACCACCTCCGATCAGCGCTACCAGGTACAGCAAGTGATCACGGGCGAAGAAATCCGGGAGTTTCAGCATCTGGTTCGTCGAGTGCCGGTGGTCGACAACGTGGTCGAATACGCGGTTACGCTGGTCCATAAAACCCGTCCCAATACGGAGATGGCGTCTTCGGATGCAAACCAGTATCTGGAATGGGGCGCGGGTCCACGGGCATCGCAGGCATTGATCTTAGCGGCTAAATGCAACGCGCTGCTGAACGGTAAATATTCACCGGACATCGAGGACATACGGGCGGTTGCGTTACCCATTCTTCGCCACCGCGTTGTTCGGAACTTCAAAGCCGAAGCCGAAGGTATTTCGGTCGAGCAGTTGATCAAGCGATTACTGTAGTCAGCAGTCTCCACGCCCAGACCGGATGCGTTGGGTTCACAAAACTGACTCCATCTATAACAAAAAGGGCCGCTCTCTGCGATGGAGAGCGGCCCCTTTGTATTGAGAGCAACACGACTTAGTTGTCTTCTTCCTTATCGTCCCGGTTCGTTTTACCAAGATAATCGTCATCGCCCATACCGGTCGATTTGTCATCAACGCCTGATGCGTCGACATCGTCGTCATTTTCACTAACGAGGAACGGTTTTTCGGGGCCCTGCCCTGTGTCCGTCTTCCATTCGCCCTCACTTTCCGGCCTTTTCATAACGTGTTGTCTGGTTTGTTTACCCGTACAACACGGAACGGCATACAGAGTTGACAAAAGTTAGCGTTGGAGTTTCCAGAGCGATTCAGCAGCCACCCGGATCTGTATCTGTTGTCCAACGCCTAAATAATCGCGGGTCGACAGCATACGTAAACAGACGTATCGCGAGATGTCTACCTCAATTTCGTAGTGGCTCCCTTTGAAAAATAAAGCCCGTATCGTGCCCGGTACGCCCGTCTCGTCCAATTGAATCTGTTCGGGTCGTAAACACAGTAAACTATCCGGATTATCGCTCGTGGTTACACCTAGTGCGGGTAAATGTTTAGCCTTGATCACATTGACCGGGCCAGTCATGCGGGCGGCATAGGCCGTATTTGGCTGACGATAAACCGCTTTGGGATCATCCAACTGAATCAATCGTCCATCGCGTAGAATGCCCAGCGTGCTGGCAATCGACAAGGCATCGCTGGCATCGTGGGTCACGAACAGACAGGACGTTTTTTCGTGACGAACCAGATCGAAGAGCAGATCGCGCACCAGGAGTCGATTGGGTAGGTCGAGGTGACTGAACGGCTCGTCGAGCAGCAACAGGGCGGGCTTATCAGCAATGGCACGGGCAATGGCGGTTCGCTGTTTTTCACCCCCCGACACCTGTCGCGGCAGTCGGTCCTGTACTTCCGTTAGTCGGCACAGTCTCAGCAGTTCATCGACCCGATAGGTGCGGTAGTTCGTTTCAAAAAAGCGCAGTGCATAGGCGATGTTCTCGCGAACTGACACATTCGGCATGAGTTGATACTCCTGATGGACAAGCCGGATATCGGCATGACCGGGCACCAGCACCTCCGCGGGTCCGGGCACCCGACTACCATTGAGCCGAACCTCCCCGCTATCAGCGTCCGTCAGACCCGCCAGTATACTCAGCAGGGTGCTTTTCCCCGAACCGCTGGCCCCAACGAGCGCCAGTATCTGCCCTGGTTCAAGGCGTAACGATACACGGTGAACCGCCGTCAGCGACCCGTAATTTTTGGTAATAGTAGTAGCTTCCAGCAAGCGGGTAGGCGGTTATTTTTTACTTATCGCGTAGAAAAACAGAATCAATAAAAGGATACCAGCCACCAGAAACGCAATTTTCCAGGCCGACTTAGGCCGTTCACCCGCAATACGACCCGTTTGCCCGTTCACCAGAAAACGGTACGCTTTTCCGTTGTACATATAGGCACAAATCCAGAGCGGCAACAGAATGTGCTTGAACGTCTGATCGCTCAATTGAGTATCCACCCGAAGCCCCCGCTGCACATCACCACCCAATTCCGACGCACAGGCGTTTTCTTCACGTTCGTGAATGTTGGCTTCGGCCTGGCGGGCACTCTCGGGCAGATCGATACTGTATACTTCGGCGTCCCAGCCCAACAGAAAACGCGGGTCGTAGTCAACCACATCGGTCAGGGTGTAGCTACTGGCTTCGGCTACCGTATCGGTCTGACTCTCCAGCTGTTTCGAGGCCATGATCAGTATATCGTCGTAGAAACCGGCGTGCGAACCACTCCGCGACTCCCATCGAACGCGTTGCTCCTGCTGGTTCATAGTTCCACCTTTGCCATCGGGGACCTGCACCGTCACGTAATAATGAAACCCGGCCTCACCCTGCCAGTTTGAGTAAGCCTGCGCATCGAAGGTCCAGAAGGGAATGTAGATGCCCCGAAAATTGTCGGGCATAGCCCCCGCTTTCAGATCGGACGGAGCCAGAAAGTCATCACCCACCCAGCTTCGGAATCGCTCTATCGCCTGCTCATGGGAAATCCGGAAGGGCAATACGCCAGCCGGTTCGATCAACCGGGTTTTGCGCGCTTCCGGGTTGACATTTTTCGTACCGCAGAAGGCACAGGTAATCGTTGGCACGTCGGAATTAACGGTAGTCCTGGCTCCGCAGTTGGGGCAGGCAAACACGCGTTTTTCTTCCGTCGGCGCATTGGGCAGCAACTGATTTTCCACCTGATACCCGTTCAGGGGACGCTCCTCCAGTTTCTCTTTAGTGAACGGAATGGCTTGTGTTCCGCCACAATGATCACAACTTAATTGCTGTTTTTCGGCCGAAAAGCGCATCTGTGACCCGCAGGTTGGACAGGGTACCCGAAATAAATCGGTTGGTGGCATTCAGTACAGATCGTTTTGGGGTTATCAGGGTTACAGTGGTCGGTACAGGATTAGGCATACGCTGACCACCGTGGGATAAATCGTTAAATTTTGGCCAGCAGTTCGGCTTTTTTGGCGGCAAATTCCTCTTCCGTCAGTACGCCAGCGGTCTTGAGGTCAGCAAGTTGCTTTAATAATTCCATGGTTTTGGCTTTATCATCACCGGCAGGCTGCGGTGCGTTCTGGGCGCTGGCTCCACCCATAAAATTACCCAAACCGCCCATCAGCACGGCAGCGCCACCGGCCCCACCCGATTCGGCGGCTTTTTCGAGCGATACACCCGCCTGAAACTGCTGAAAACGCGCCATGTCGCCAACCATGTTCATCTGGGTTGTCTTGTCCAGAAAAGCCTCAACCTCTGGTGGCAAACTGGTATTTTCGATGTAAAACCGGGTCAGTTCCAGCCCATAAGCGGTGAAATCATCCTGCAAGATCGGGCGCATCTTTTCCCCCAGTTCCTGATAATTACGCGCCAGATCAAGCACCGACGTATTCGATTCGGCCACCGTATCGGAAAATTTACTGACAATAGCCGTCCGTAGCTGCTCTTCCAGATCGCTAATCCGGACAACGGGGGTTGTACCGCCGTATTCGTGGATGAACTTGCCGCCATCGGTCACGCGCAGCGAAAACACACCAAATGCCCGCACCCGCACCTGTTTGAACTCAGGATCGCGCACGATGATCGGGTTTTGCGTACCCCATTTCAGGTTCGTGAACTGCTTCGTCGAAACGAAATATACATCGACCTTGAACGGCGATTCGAAACCGTATTTCCAGGATTTCAGTGTCGTCATGATCGGCATGTTCTGCGTGGTGAGTTCATACCTGCCCGGCGGATACACATCGGCCAGTTTGCCTTCGTTTAGAAAAACAGCCACCTGCGATTCACGGACGGTCAGTTGCGCCCCGTATTTGATATCGTTGCCGTTATCAGGAAATTTATAAATGACCGTATCGGTGGAGTTATCTACCCAATCGATTACGTCGATGAATTCATTACGGATAAAATCAAAAAGGCCCATTGTTGTTCGTTTAGGGATTGGAGGGAGAGAATAAGTGAAAGAGTGATTAGTGATAGAGCGATTGGTGCTGCGTATTGGTTGGTAAATTATACTATTTCTTCTTCACTATTCAGCCCAATCATAATTTACCGGCCAATACCCAAAATTCAATCACTCGTTCGCTCTATCACAAATCACTCAATTACTCGTTCACCCAGTTAAAAGATAAAGTTGGTGCTCAGAAACTCGGATTTATGGTTGCCAACAATGTCGTTCAGGATGCTTTTGTTGGCGTCGGTATCTTTGGTGGCAACAACGGTGCGAATGGAGAACGAGCGAAGCGCATCCTCTACCGACAGCGTTCCTTCAGCCGAATCTTTGCGACCCGTGAACGGAAACGTATCCGGCCCGCGCTGGCATTGCGCATTGATGTTGACGCGACTTACCTGGTTGACCAGTGGATCGATCAGGTCGGCCAGTTGGTCGGTATCGGTTCCGAAAATGCTCACCTGCTGACCGTAATCCGCCGTGATGATGTACTCAATGGGCTGCTCGATGGTGTCGTAGGGAATGACGGGCACGACCGGGCCGAACTGTTCTTCCCGGTAAAGTTTCATGCCCTCCACAATGGGGTAAACGACAGCGGGTCTGAACAGCGATCCGGCTACTTCGCCCCCGCCCTCGTTGATGATCGTGGCGCCCCCGGCCTGTGCTTCGCGGATGCACTCCGCCAGGTAATCGGGTTTGGTCGGTTCGGGTATGGGTGTAATCTGAACCCCGGCATCCCACGGCATGCCGGTTTTTAATTTGCTTACTTCCGGCCCAAAGCGACGCAGAAACTCATCGGCAACGGAGCGATGCACCCAGATGATTTTGATCGCGGTACAACGCTGCCCGTTAAACGAAAGCGATCCGAGCAGGCATTCTTTTACCGCCACATCAAGGTCGGCATTGGGCAGAATGATAGCCGCATTCTTCGCATCCAGACTCATGACCGACCGGAGCCGGTTGAGTTTCGGGTGAAACCGCTGCAACTCATCGGCAACCCGGCTCGACCCGATCAACGTCAGCACGTTGACTTTCCCCGACTTCATAACGGGCGGAATGACCGTAGCACCCCGACCGTAGAGCGAGTTGACAACACCTTTGGGGAAACTGGTCCGGAAGGCTTCGAGCAGCGGATAATGCAGTAACGACCCATGTTTGGGCGTCTTGAACAGGATGGTATTCCCCATCAGAATACTCGGAATGAGCGTCGTGTACGTCTCATTCAGCGGGTAGTTGAACGGCCCCATGGCTAGCACCACGCCCAGCGGTGACCGACGTATCTGCCCGATGATGCCTTCTTCAATGCGAAATCGGGAACTGGCACGATCGATGTTCTTCAGCGCATCGATGGTGTCATAAATGTACTTGACCGTACGGTCGAATTCCTTGGCGGAGTCGGCCAGATTCTTACCGATCTCCCACATCATCAGGTTAATAACCAGTTGCCTTTTTTCCAGCATTTTGCCGATAAACGTCTCCATGCACTGAATACGCTCACCGATCGACATCGTCGGCCACTCACCCCGACCATTGTCGTAGGCATTGACGGCGGACTCCAGCGCTTCGAGGGCTTCCTTTTCGGTCGTAACCGGAAAACTACCGACGAGCGTGCGTTGCAGCGTCCCGTCTTCGGCGGGTATACCGATTGGTGAATAAACATCAGAAACGGCACCATCCCACTGGCGCATCTCACCATTGATCAGGTATTCGCGCTGATGAATCGGTTCGATACGGTAGTCAGCCGGGATGGCCGACTCGTTTTGAGGAAACAGGCGGGCTAATGTAGGGTCATTCATACGAAACAGACGATAAGGAGAACGGCGGCAAACGTCGCAATTCGCGGAATGAATTCCAACCCGGTTAGACAAAAATCAGGTAGTGGTCCGTTCCAGAGCGCCCAATTGGACTCTGGCACCAAAACTGATTTTACCTGGGCTTGTCTGTGTCGGACACCAACTCACCATGAATCGGTTCTGTTTTCAGAGTAGATTCAGCCGATTCATCAGCGCTGATTTGTGGGCACGGCTAATCGGAATGACTTTATTGTTGAGAACCAGCGTATTCTCTTCAATATCAACGATCTTATCCAGGTGAACAATGTAGGAACGATGAACCCGCAGGAACTGACCGTCCAGCTTTTCCTCCAGCGATTTCATCGTTGTGTAAACGATGTGCATTTGGGTAGCCGTATGAATTTTAACGTAGTCGCCGGTATTTTCGACGTAACAAATCGACTCGAAGGGTAGCCTGACATAGCGACCGTCGATCTTTATGTATATTTCCTTCCGCTTTATCGTTGAATTTGGCAGGACACGTCTGTTCAGTTCCAGTACTTTTTCAACGGCCAGATTGAAGCGAGGTAGTGTGATCGGTTTCTTAAGATAGTCCGTCACCTGGTACTGAAACGCATCGAACGCGTATTCTTCTTTACTGGTTGTCAGGACTACAAAGGGAATCGATGAGAGCTTTTCCAGCAAATCAAATCCCGACAGACCCGGCATTTCGACATCGAGCCAGATCAGATCGACCATCTGTTCGGTAAGAAACACCAGGGCATCCGTCGCATTATTAAAAACACCATAAACATCCAATGACCCATGCTGCTCGCAAAGCCGCTGTAACGATTTGCGAGCCATCGACTCATCTTCAACAATAATACAAGTCAACGCCATAGCCTACGAGTGGGTAAATCTTTGTTTTTCTTTCTGCAAAACCGGAATCAGTTCGTTCACCTTCGCCACGATATCCCTACAGTCTATTTCCAGCGTTTTACCATCGACACCTTGTCTTACTTTATCTTCCAGGCTGTTCATTTTATGTTCCAGCATCGACAGGCCAACCATCCCAAATGTTGGCTTTAATTTATGCACTTGCTGCGCCAACACGGTTCGATCCTGTAGGAGACACACAGCAGGCAGTTCAAGTAGTTCGGGCACCACATCGTTCAGAAACGTTTCGAACATCTCCGCAGCGTAGACGCGGTCAGTGCCGTAGAGTTGTGTCAGGCGCTCCTGATCGAGTACGTTTTCAGCCTCGGTATCAAGGCCGACGGGTGCGTACCGCTGTAGCAGCGTACGGAGTTGAACGGGTTCGAATGGCTTCGTCAAAAAGTCATCCATACCCACTTCTTCGGCTATATTTTTTTGATCGAGCATGGCCGATGCCGTCAGGGCCACGATGGGTACGTGCTGGTTTGGATTGTGGGTACTCCGAATGGCAACCGTTGCTTCGTAGCCATTCATGATCGGCATTTGAATATCCATCAGAATAACATCGAACCGTTGTTTTTTCGCTTCTTCGACGGCCTGTTTACCATCCATCGCCAGCGTAAACGGAATCTTCCATTTGTTGAGCAGGCTACATAAGTATTTCTGGTTCATGAGGTTGTCCTCAACGACCAGCACGTGGCAGACCTTCAGGGCATCGTCGACCGACGCACTGTTGGGAGCCTGCGGTTCCGCTTCGACTTTCTTGTCGCTTCTGGCGTATGGCAGCGTAAACGTGAACTGGCTCCCCTCCCCTTCGGTGCTCCTTACCGAAATGGTGCCGCCTTGAATTTCAACCAGTTCTTTGGTTATAGCCAGGCCGAGCCCGGTGCCTTTGTGCTTGTGTCCCTGCGGATTCACCTGCTTGAACTTTTGAAAGACCACATCGAGCTTTTCCTCCGGAATGCCAACGCCTGAATCGATCACCGAAAATTCGATCCAGTTCGTCGGGCCATCCTGCTTTTTGATCCGGGCCATGATCTGAATACTCCCTTCTTCAGTAAACTTTTCGGCATTGCCCACCAGATTCATCAAAATCTGGTTCAGCATCACATCATCACCGATAAAATCACCGGTAATTCGGGCATCCAGCATCACATCGACCGATATGGAACGCCCCTGAAGTTTCATATCAAACACTTTCTGAACAGACCGCAGCAGGCCACTCAGGTCGAACGGTCGGGCATGCATTTCTATACGTCCGGCTTCAATCTTAGTCATATCAAGTAAATCAGAGATCAGGCTGTGTAAAAAATCAGCGGATGTTTTTAAGATATCGATATATTCCCGCTGCTGGTTTGTGGGTTGGGTATCGAACAACAGGTGCGACATGCCGATGATGGCGTTCAGCGGAGTCCTGATCTCATGGCTCATGTTCGCCAGAAACTGTTTTTCGGCCTGTCGGGCATCGTCGGCAATCAGCCGGGCCCGTTCCAGTTCCTCTTCCAGATGCTTGCGCTCCGTGAGATCATAATGAATGCCCATCGAGCCAACGATTGAGCCCGCTTCGTCCAGAATTGGTACGCCACTCACCAGAACCCAGACCGGGCTGCCGTCTTTCTTTTTCAACTGCAACTCGTAGGAACCGGCATTCCCCTTTTGCCGTTCCCGCTGCTGCTGTTCCAGAACGCTCAGGTAGCTGGGCACTACCAGAAAGTCCGTGGCTTTTTTACCAATCAGTTCGCTTTCGGTATAACCGACCATCTTACAGAAGCGCTCATACGAACGTACGATTGTCTGATCATTATCGACTTCGAGCAAACCCAGCTCCATATTATTCATGATACCCCGGTATTTTTCTTCACTTCGACGAATACGCTCCCGTGCCAGATACTTTTCGGTAACATCGTTGTATTTCCATAGATGGCCCATGAACTGATCACCCAGAAAAATGGGGACATAATCCCGTTCCAGGATTCGTCCGTTCATCATCCGGATTTCTTCACCAGTCGTCGCCTGCCGATTCTGAATCAGCCGCTCAACCTGATGGGCAAACCCTTCCGGGTCTTCCATGAGCTGCTTAAACGTATTCGTCGACTGCGAATAGTCCGTCCCGATCAATTGCTGTGGACTCTGTTCAATCTCAAACAGATCGCAGAACAGTTGATTGACCAGAATGATGCGTCGCTGTTCGTCTTTTACCAGCACACCCGATTGCAGACTGGTAATCAGGGTCGATAATCGGCTCTGGGTTGTCTGTAGCTCTGTTTCGGCTTTTTTTCGGTCCGACACATCACGCGCAACCGCCACCAGTTCGACCACATCACTACCCGATTCGATAAGCCGAACCGTTTGGCCGATCCAGACAATACGCCCGTCTTTAGCCACTACCGGAAACTCATTATACGAGCTGTCTTTCCGCTCGATCAGCATCGTCTGATAAAACTCCAGGAGGCTTTTTCGGTAACCGGGCGCGACAATATCAGTGAAATGTTTGCCGACAAATTCCTGTTCGCTATACCCAAGCATTTTTTCGACGGCCGAGCTGACGAACGTAAAAATGCCATCGGGCCCAACCTTATAAATAATGTCCTGAACCGACTCGATAACCTGACGATACCGCTGTTCGCTCTCGCGAAGTTCGGCCAGTTTATCCCGGATCTGTTGTTCCAGATTATCGTTCAGATGCTGAAGCTGCTCATTGGCATCGTAGAGTTCCAGCGCTTTTTTTTCTAAGATCAGTTCAGCCTCTTGCCTGGCCGCCTTTTCGCGGTCAAGGTGTCGTTTCAGTAGACCGATATCGTTGTTGTGTATCATTCCTTCACGATATCAAAGAGTACTTTGCTGCCGTCGTCCACCAGATTCGTTTTTCGGATTGTTGCTTTTTCCCCGAAATGAGCGAAACAGCCGTCCATCAGACCAAGCGCAAAGTCGGACAGTTTTCGCTCTGACGTGTAGTACATATAAATCTGACGATCAGACACTTGCTCTACAGTAAAATGCGGCAATTCCGCATCCGGATACAACTTCCTCACTTCGACATGGATATGATGATCGATGGAATGGAGGAGGCTGAACGCAGAATCGGACCGGTCGATCAGGGAGCGATACTTTTTCGTGAAGGTAACAAACATGTACTGTCCATACACCCGAAGCAGATCGGGTACCGGAATGTTGGTATGCTGGCTTAATTTGGTCACGAGTGTCACCATTTCGCCATGATTGTAGGTACCAATGGCAGTGTACTTTCCGCCTGACGGTAGGTCTGTTTCGGTCAATAATTGATCTACTAACGAATAACCGAATTTAGTTTCGATCATTTCCAAAAACTCTGTAAACACAATTCCTTTCATGGAAACTAGAGATAAACTTATCCTATTAGTAGATATATTTTAGTAACAAATATATTATTATTCTGGAGGATAAATCATTAATCCAAACTGCAAATACTTATTTATGCCAAAAAACGGGCAAAAGCTACAGTTCATCGAATTTCCGATAATAAAGACGGTTAACAGTCACAATTTTGTCAAAAGGAAACGAAAACCACTGCACTAAACCTCGTTTCTGCTTTACTCACTGCTCCAGCCATGAAAAGTAAATTGAACGACGAAGAAGTAATCCGGCAGTATTTGACAACCAACCCCAACGATTGCTTCGAAATGCTTTATAACCGGTACGTCGGTAAAGTCTACAATCGCTGCCTTTCATTAACCAAAGACTCCGAAAAAGCCCAGGATTTCACGCACGATATATTCATCAAGATGTTTTCCCGGCTGGATAAGTTTGAAGAGCGCTCTACCTTTTCGACCTGGCTGTATTCGATCTCCTATAATTATTGCATGGATCAGATCCGGCTTGGCAAGCGGCTGACAACAACGTCGCTGGAAGACGACATGAATGCGGATACCGAGCAGGATGCAAAAACGAGCCAGTACGTAAGCGCCGATGACTCAGAAGATCTGGAAGATAACCTGCAACACCTCAACCGGGTGATGAATGCCTTACCAAAAGAGGAATCCATGATCCTGCGACTGAAATACCAGGACGGGCTCGACATCCGCCAGATTGCGGAGCAGCTCAACTTGAAGGATAGTGCCGTTAAAATGCGCCTGAAACGGTCGCGGGAAAAGGTCAAACGTATTTATGGCATCGGGCTTATGGCCGGATAATTTTTGTAGAGACGCAATCCCTTGCGTCTCATACGCGTCAGCAATACATTACACTTACAAATCAGACTTAAACGCGCCTATTGCTTACGCGTGATATTGCTGGCGCGTATGAGACGCAAGGGATTGCGTCTCTACATAAGAAAATCCATATTACGTAATCGCCCACGCCTTGCGCAGAAAACGCAGCCAGTTGCCGTGCATGACGTTCGTAATGTCCAGTTCAGTGTACCCCCGCTGACGCAACAGATCAGGAATTTTCTGTAAGTCGGCAATCGTTTCCAGATCGTAGGGGCACTGTTCCTTGCCGAACGCACCATCCAGATCCGAGCCAATGCCGATGTGATTGGCATTTCCGGCAATTTGACAAATATGGTCCAGGTGATCAATCATCACCGCCAGATTGCAGTTCGTTCCTTCGGGTGTCGACTGACCGCGCACCCAGCCTGGAACCATCATCCAGGCGTCAAGAGCTCCCCCAATGACCGCATCGCGGGCAATCAATTCCTTAATTTGTTCGTCGCTGAACTGACGGTTGTGGTTCACCAGAGCCCGGCAGTTATTATGGCTTGCCCAGACCGGTCCGCTGAAGTAGTCCAGCGCTTCCCAAAAACTATCGTCGCACAGGTGGGTAGCATCCAGAATCATGTTGAACCGCTCCATTTCCTGAAGCAATGCTTGGCCTGCTGCGCCCATAAACCCCGTGGCATCGGTGCCCTGCGCGTATCGACCCGGACCGTAGTGAGCGGGGCCAATAGCCCGCAGCCCGTATGCATGGGCGCGTTCTACGTAGGCCGGAGTAATGATCGAATCGGCTCCTTCCAGACTCAGGATATAACCGACTGGTTTTCCATCGTTTGGTTCATCGTTACTCCAAAGCGTCAGGTGGTTCTCCAGACTGGCCAGATCGCGAATCTGCACCATCTCCCCCGCTTCTTCCATGGTTTTGTACCAGATTTGCTGGGCCTGCGTCTGTGCCCATGCCTGCTCCGGCGACTGCCAGCCGGGCAGTGGATTGTCGGGGGCGACGTACCGGGCAATCTGCGTAGCCACGACCAGACCCACATTACCCCGGCGCAAATCGGGCAGCGAAACGGTAGCCTTCGCCCGATCCGGCTTGTCGGTCATACCCCGTTCACGTTCCCGAAGGCGTTCGACCGGCTGGCGCAGATCGCGATTCCATTCCATCGCGTTCATGCTCAGATCAAGATGGGCGTCTATTGTAAACATTCGTGTCGTTTCTACTAGATGGTGTTTCGTAGGGCAGGCAACCGCCATGAATAGCTGGATCGCCCGCCATACGGAACGAATTAAACGGATAATTTGCGGTCTCGGGCAATGGTTAGCCACTCCCCGGAGACTTCACCAGCTTCGATGGTATACGCCCGTTCATACAGGGCTACGGTCGGGCAAATGTGGTTCGGCAGTCCGTACAACACATCACCGATCTGATACGAATGGCCGGGACCGGCTTCGACAACCAGATGCTCTTCGCTCTGCCCGACAGCCTTCAATTCCGGCGCATTCAGGAACGTAACGCGCTGGGCTAAGTCCCCCTCGGGAGCCACCGATTTATGGCCTAGATCCAGACAAACCGTTGTGGCGTCGGGTAACGAAATAACCCGCGCGACAACGAGTGCAGCCGTCAGAAACGGTTGTTCCGGCAAGCCAGCCTGATAGCCTTTGTCCCAGTAAATAAACGTACCGGGGCTACACTCGACATCCGCCCGTTTTGCGTGAATTGGGAACGTCGGGCTCCCTCCCACCACAAGTGCCGGTGTTGCAAAACCCCGTTCTACCAGCGTTTCCTGGAGTTGTTTTACGGGCTGGAAGGCAGCATCACAGTCAACTGTCCGGGCGGCTAGATCCGGATTTCGAAGGTGACCGTCGTAGGCATGCAAGCCAACCGGCCGGACACCAACCAACTGACTCAGTTCGGCGTAGAGCGTCAACACCGCATCGCCGGGACTAATACCCGTACGGTTCATACCTACGTTCAGGTCGATATACACGGGAACAATACGATCCGCTTCAACAGCTAGCTCCGACAGATGCTGAGCCGTAGTCAGGTTATCAACCAGACAGGCGAACTGGGTTTCCGGGTACGCGTTCATCAGCGCCAACAACCGGTGCATTTTCGGAACGCTGGGTTGATAGGCCAGCAGAACATCGTTTGCCCCGCAATAAGCCAGCATTTCGGCTTCGGCAATTGTCGCGCATTTGAACTTGGTGATACCCGCATCCAGCATCAGCCGGGTGGCTTCCCGCGACTTGTTCGTTTTTACGTGCGGCCGGAGTCGGTTCACATCGTCGATGGCGTCGATGAGTAACTGGATATTTGCCTGAACACGGTCGGGATAGATGACCAGTGCGGGTGTATCCAGCTGGCTAGCGTCGTCGAGTTGATACCAGGGGGTTTGTTCCATGATTAGGCTAATTCAAACAAGGCTTCCACTTCGACCGGAATGTTGTCGGGCAGCGAGCCCATCCCAACCGCCGAGCGAACGCCAATGCCGTTGTCCGTGCCCCATACGTCGGCGAACAGTTCACTGCATCCATTGATGATGTATGGATGGCGTTCGAATTCGGGAACGCAGTTTACCATGCCCAGCACTTTAATAACGCGCTTCACCCGGTCGAGGCTTCCCAGGTGGGTTTTGATGGTCGACAGAATGGTCAGCCCAACCTGCCGGGCGGCCAGTTTTCCTGCTTCCATGTCTATATCGGCCCCGATACGGCCAATAATCAGGCTTTTATCGTCCCGAACCGGACCATGACCCGATACATACAAATACTTTCCGTCGATGAGGTACGGTTTATAAACACCCAGTGGTTGAGGGGCAGGCGGCAAAGAAAGGCCGGTTTGGGCAAAGGCAATTTCGGGTGTTAATACATCAACTTGCATAATAACTTGATTTTAAGCAAAACAATTGAGTAATGAGGCTTTTACCAGAACAGCCGTAGCCATACAATCGCTACGGTATTAGTCGTGTAACGCTCAAACTTAACGGAAAATAGTTGTTTAATGGTCAGCGGACAGATCATCAATTAGTGAACGTTTGCGGCCATCAGCCCTTTTTCGTACGTGTCTTCTCGCCGATACACGCAGAGGAAAAGCCGATTTTTCGCGGATGATACGTGAATCGCCATGCTACGAACGGGGCGTCTGCGTTACGACAACCGGGATGGCAATGCCGTTCAAATCGTAGACAATCTTACCCTTACGAATGGTCATCTCGCATTCGAGCTTCTGCTTGCCAACGATTTTGTGACCAGTATAGTCGAAGAACCCGAAGTAACCCGTATCACGCACCTCAAACTGCCCTCCCCGAACGTTCAGGATCGCAATGTCGGCAACTGCACCCACGGACAAATGACCGAGTTCGGGTCGCCGGATCGCCTGCGCCGAATGCCAGGTGCTGGCCTCGATGACACTCGGTACATCCATCCCCATCGCCATAAATTTCGACATAACATTGAGCATATCTTTCATCGCATTGTTCATGCTGCCCGTGTGAATATCGGTACTAATGGTATTGGGGTAAAAGCCACTTTTCAAGGCCGGAATCGCCTGCGAAAATGCGAAGCTGATCCCACCGTACCCAACGTCGAACAAAACGCCTTTTTTCTGTGCTTCCCGGACGAATGGTTTTACTGTACCGGTTGCCGCGTCGAGAATGGGCTCACGCGTTTTTAGCTGCCCGAAACAATGCGTGTAGATGTCGCCGGGGCGCAGGTGTTTGGTAAACAGTTCTTCGAGGGACAGCATCGGGGTGCTACTACCGAAATCGATCATGACCGGTAGGTTCGCCAGTTTCCCTGCTTCGATGGCTCGCTCGGTGGGTGTCCAGTTGTAGCCGCTGTAGTGGGCCAGCTTAACGCCGACTACTAGATCAGGATACTGTTTTGCCATGTCGGCGGTCAGACGGGCGTCCATGTCGTCCAGATTCTGTTCGACCTTACCACCCCGCATACCGCTTCCGACAATGTTCAGCAAAGCCAGCACCCGCGTCTGTGAGCGATCAATCGTCTGGCTCTTAAAGGTTGGAAAGTCGCGCCAGCCCGAACAGCCCGCATCCACAATGGTCGTTACGCCGTTGCGGAACGTAAAACCGTCGGGTGGCAAAGCATTCGGGCCATTGCTATACGCCTGATCGGGATTCGTCCCGAAAAAAACGTGGGTGTGAATGTCGATCAGGCCCGGCGTCACCAACAACCCTTTCGCATCGACAACCTGTGCAACGCCCTGCGTATCAATATTTTTTTCGACCTTACTGATTTTACCATCCCGGATGGCAACGTCCAGAATGCCATCAATCTTGTTTTTCGGGTCGATAACGTGTCCGCCTTTGATGACAATACTGTACGGCTGAGCACACGCCATTTTTCCGGCGAAGAGAATAAACAGCCAAAGAACGACCTGTTTCACGATTGGATCTTTCTAGAATAAACGAATGATTTCCCGGCAAGGCCGCTTTCGGTCTACCCAGCCAGAGACCTGCCTAAACAGCCGCTTTGGACAGTTCTTCCTTGATCCGACGCGCCACAATTTTTTCCTGACCGGGTTTCAGCATCCAGACCGTTACGCCGATGTGGCTGGGTCCGCTACCGCCTACTTCAATCGACGGGTCACCTTTCCGGAGTGCTTCCTGTAGCTCTTTTCCGGTCAGATGAAGTTTATCGGGGTCCCACGAGATACGGAGTGTAGGCGTATGATTGCCCAACGGCGGAACGTGTACGTCCGTCTTAACTCCGCTGACGGTTTTCACCGCGCTTTCGATATGGGCGGTGTTGTCTTCCCACATTTTCCAGACTTTACCGTGGTCCTCGTTGATGAATCGTTCCAGCGCCACATACATGCCCAGAATTTCTTCTTTGTTTACTTTCATGCCCCGACCGATGTTGAAACCGCGGGGAGGCATGTGCAAACGAGCCGCCGATATAATGTCTTTTTTGCCCATCAGCAGACCGGCGCTTTGCGGCCCCCGCATGGCTTTACCACCCGATACGACCACAAAACTGAACCCCATCTCATTGAATCGCCATAGGTTCTCTACCGGCGGCACATCGGCAGCAATGTCGATGGATGTGGGGATGTTGTGCTTTTTGCCCAGGGCTACCCATTCTTCGTGCATGATCTTGCCCTTGTCGGCTTCGATGTGCAGAAAATGCATGAGCGCGGTCTTTTCGTTGATGGCTTTTTCGACATCCTCGGCGGTCTCTACCTGAATGATTTTACAGCCCGTATTGGTCAGTGCGTGGTTATACACGATGTCGTGGGCTTTCTGGCAGATCACCTCCGTTTTCATCCCGGTTCCTGTCAGGTGAGGCAGTTGCTCTACTTTTTTCAGGTCCATGCCGGTCAAGATACCCGCCAGACCAAGCGTCATCCCGGAAAAAGCGCCCGACGTAACCACGGCTGCTTCCGAATGAACCATCTGCGCAATCTTCGCTCCTACTTTGTCCTGAATCTCGTCAAGTAGACAAAATTCTTTGGCACCGTTCTGAATAGCTTCCAGCACTTCGTCGTGCATAAGCGATCCGGTCATGTAGGTCAGCGTACCAGCCGCATTGATGAAAGTGCGCACGCCTAACTCCTTGAACAGATCTCGTTTGGGGGCCGCTGTTGGAGCGGCCGTTACCGTTATCGGGAGAGCCCCGCCGACCAATCCACCGACGAGCGTTCCGCTCGATAACCGCTTGATGAGTTTTCGTCTGCTTAACATGTGAGTAAGGTTAAAAAAGAGAAAGGTTCGTTAGATATAGGCAATGCAATCCATTTCGACCAGTGAGCTACCCGGTACACCCCCGTAAACGGCAACGGTCGTGCGTACCGGCGGCTTGTTGCCAAATCGGCCTTTGTAGACTTCGTTCATGCCTTTGTAATCGTTCAAATCATGCAGGTACACGCTTACTTTCAGGACTTTCTCCATCGATGAACCGGCTTTGATCAACTCTTTCTCGAGTTCTTTCAGCACCTCCTCCGTATGGACCTTAATGTCTCCTTCTTTGTGGTAGCCTTTCCCGGCAACGAAAACCAGATTGCCCAGCTTGGTCGAACCCGAAAACAAGGGTACGTCGTCCTGCGTCACGACATTAAAGGCTTCTTTCTGCGGAGCGGCTTCGGTTTTTACCAATTCTGGGGATTCATCGGCGGCAACCGCGTTAGTCGCTGCGCTTAGTCCAGCGACACCGGCAATGGACGAAAAAAGGCGTTTTAAAATGGATCGACGTTGTGCTTTCATGAGCGAATTAACTGTTTGAGGGTATCGTTTTCTGTAGTTTTGCGCGTTT
Source organism: Spirosoma agri (assembly GCF_010747415.1). Taxonomy (NCBI): domain Bacteria; kingdom Pseudomonadati; phylum Bacteroidota; class Cytophagia; order Cytophagales; family Cytophagaceae; genus Spirosoma; species Spirosoma agri. The sequence goes on from NZ_JAAGNZ010000001.1 coordinate 3,363,179, forward strand.
TTGGCCTACTCCTGCGCTCCGGTTTTACGCTTTATTCCAAGCGTAGCTTACTGATTTTCTGCGTATTGCCGTCAATCTTCAACCCGTCTTGGTACAGAATGGCCCGGTATTCGATTTCGTCGTAGGTGTTAATATTGTTGGCTACGATTTCCAGCGTCTGCGCACCCGGCTTCGAGATGGGATACACATCCGTTTGGGTCCACTTCTGGTTAAACTCTTCATTCAACGAGCTTTGTACCGGACGGTACTCGAAACCAACTTGGTATGTTTTGCCGCTGCCCATCTTCGTTAAATCAGCGGTCAATTTCAGATTACCACTGGCTGTTTTTTCGGCGTTGACCGTCTTGAAATGGGCTGGTTCAACGGCAGCTTCGACATTTTTCAGCTTAACGACGATTGGATTGGGCCACTTATGGTTGTTGTAAATCCGCTGCGCCCGAACCACCGAGATCTTGAGTCCTTCCGGTGTTTGCTCGAACCGCGCTTTGCCGTCGTTTGCCGGTTGGTATTCGACAACACTGCCCGTTTGGCCGAGTACGCTCACTTCGGTTGACGGCGTCGTCTTGACCGATTTCAGCAAAAACGTCCGGCGTTCACCGCGTGGCCAGTCCGGCATATTGGTCAGGTACGCGTAGACCGTATTGACGTCTTTCTGTTTGGTAAACCAGATATCACCCTCGTTTCGGACAATCCACGGACGAACGTTGTGAACCGCTTCCTGATTGATGAAATGCCAGGCCCCGATTTCCATCAACCGCCCTTGTTGCCCTTCGTTGAGGTCACCCCACTGCGTTGGTCCAATGTTAAGCAGATACGATCCGCCCTTGGCCCGCGATTCGATCAGAATGTCGATCAATTCTGTACCCGATTTATAGTGATCGTTGGTCGGCTTGTAATTCCAGGCGGTTCCCATCGTCATGCAGCTTTCCCAGGCCGTTGTCAGGGTTTCGCCGGGGAGGTATTGCTCGGGCGTTTCCAGCACACCCCGCGTGACGAGGCAGTTGGGCTGGTATTTCCAGACGGTTGCTTTCACCTCTTCGCGAAGTACGTCGCTGTCGATAAAAAATAGGTCGACCGGGCCATAGTTCGTCATCAGCTCTTTGCACTGCGCTTCGACAAACTGTTTGTATTTAGCCTGGAACGGTTTCGCTTTTTCCCAATGATCGTCGCGGGTAATAGCCTTCATGCCGTTGCGGTAGGCGAACGAAAAATCTTCGGGCGAGTAGTAAAAGCCAACGGCTAACCCCCACTTCCGGCACGCATCGACGTATTGCCGCACGATGTCTTTCTTATAAGGCGTGTTCATCACGCCGAAATCGGTGGTTTTGGTATCCCACATACAGAAACCGGCGTGGTGCTTCGTCGTGAACATGATGTACTTCATGCCCGCGTTTTTGGCCAGAATCACCAGTTTTTCCGGGTCCCAGTCTTTCGGGTAGAACGTTTTGGGTAGCTCACTGATGTACCGTTCGACGTAATCGGGCGACGCACCCACCAGCGAGTGACTGATAACAACGCCCAGTTGGGTATCCACATTCCAGTGGATGAACATCCCGAAACCAGCGTCTTTCAGCCACTCTTCGCGCTGGGGTTTGTTGTGATTCGCCCCAATCTGCGCAAACGAACTGATGGTAATAAGCAAAAAAAAGAGAAAGGTTAACCTGTTGATAAGCTGCATAAACACGTAAACTATAAATTAATCGACCCGAAACTCGTCGAGTAGAAGCCATGCTTTCCCACCGGCTCCGTATTCGCCCGATGGAATGATTCCTTTGTTGGTTGCCCGTATCCGTACATAACGCGCCCGAACCGGCGGAAACGTAGCGGTCACCGAATTGATCCCGTTGATCGGGAACTGCGTTTGCCGGTACACCTCCCGAAACGTTTTACCGTCTTCCGACACCCACATCTGAAGCGTGTCGGGTGCCCACATCCGCTGCCAGTGGTAGTTCAGAATGTGCGTACCGATGCTTGAAATGGACTGAGCAGTCTGTAAATCGATCAGCACGTCCGCATCTTTACCCTGAGAACCGATCCATTCGCCCGTATTGTAGCGGCTCGTTCCGGCCACGCCGTTGACTGCGATCAGCGGACTGGCGGGGCGGTAGCCGCCCATCGGTTCGGTTGAGAACGTGACCGGTTTACCCGTACTTTTGCTGATCGTCAATGCTTTCTGATAGACCCGTCCCTGTTGTTGATTGTCCAGAAAAACAGCGGCTTTCACGGTGCTGGTCCGATCAACTACGAGTGGTTTAGCATAGATTGAACTGGACGGAACAGGGACCGACCCATCAGTTGTGTAGCGGATGGTGGCATTGGGCAACGTTGTGGTCAGCGTCAGCTGCACCGTACCGTTCGGGTTGACCGTCACGGAATCGGTCAGTTCGTCGAAGCGATTGGCGTAGTGAACATTAAGTCGTTTCAGCATGGGCTCTTGCTGGCGTAGTCTCCGCAGAAAGCTTGGATAGTTACGGTGTTGCCGTTGACTCCAGGCGATTTCAGCAACGGCCAGGACCCGGGGAAAAATCATGTACTCGGCCTTTTCGGGACTGTCCATGTATTCGCTCCACGCCGTTCCCTGAACGCCTTTCAGGTACTTCGTCTCACTGGCCTGAAGATCGGCAGGAATCGGTTCGTACGCGTAGACTTTGCTCAAGGGCGTGTACCCGGCAGCCGCTAAGGGTTCTTCAGGATATAACGACTGGTAATAATCGAAATACACGTGACTTTCGGGCGTCATGATGGCGTTATGCTTTTGTTTCATGGCCTCAATCCCGCCCTCGATTCCCCGCCAGCTCATCACCGTAGCCCCCGGCGACATGCCTAAATCAGGACCGGTCCCTTCCAGTATCTCATCCCAGCCAATCACCTGCCGCCCTTTGCTGGTCAGGTATTTGTCGATCCGACGAATAAAATAGCTTTGTAGTTCGTCCTCATCCTTCAGGTGTTCACGGTGAATGCGGGCCTGACAGTTGGCGCAGGTTTTCCAGCGCGTTTTCGGGCATTCGTCCCCCCCAATGTGAATATAGGTGGACGGAAACAAGGAAACGACCTCATCCAGCACCCCTTCCAGAAACGCAAAGGTGCTGTCATTCCCCGCGCAAAATACGTCGTCGAAGATACCCCAGAACGTTGCCGCCTGATAAGGGCCGCCCGGCTTGCCATCCGGTTTCAGGCATCCTAGCCCTGGATAAGCGCTCAACGCAGCCAGCGCGTGACCCGGCATTTCAATTTCGGGGATGACGGTTACGTGCCGTTGGGTGGCGTACCGAACAATATCTTTGATTTCGGCCTGTGTGTAATACCCACCGTAGCGTTTGCCATCGAAGCGATGCCTGTTTCCACGGCGGGACAGCTCTTTCTTGTGACCGATCAGCGTTTCGGCTCGGTACGCGGCTTTTTGCTGTAAGGCCGGATATCGTTTGATTTCGATGCGCCAACCCTGATCATCGGTCAGATGCCAGTGAAAGGTGTTGATTTTATACAACGCCAGCAGGTCGATGTATTTCTTGATAAAGGCAATCGGAAACAGATGGCGGCTCACATCGAGGTGCATCCCCCGGTACGAAAAACGCGGGTAATCCATAATCGTGCAGGCTGGAATCGTACCCGCTGTTGCCTGCGAAAGAAGTTGGGTTAAGGATTGAATTCCGTAAAAGAGTCCGGCTTCGTCGTGTCCGGTTACGGTAATGCCCTGCGGACTGATCTGAAGTCGATACCCTTCGGGCTGGGTAATTTTTAGTGAGTCGATGGTCAAACCGATCGCGGACTTCGCTTTCGTCAGGGCCAGCGTCACCCCCGTACTCGCCCGAAGCTGCGCCTGCGCCAACGCGACAAATTGACGGGATACCCCCGAACCGGACGTAATGCCCACCTGGGCGTCAAGCCGGAATTGACCCGCCCCTGATTGATAGGATACGGGTTCAGGAATTAGGCCGCTTTGTGCAAACAGCTTTCCGGCATAAAGCAGGGTGAAAAAAAACGGGAATAGAACGCGCATTTGTTTTGAGAATAAAATTGACTGGGCACAACACGGCCCAGCCAATTACGTACATGAGAAAAGGGATTCGGTTTTCAAGCTTACTCCTTTGCCCGGTAACTACACCAAATAATGCATTAGTAACACCGTCGGCCCTTATTTGTCGAGCCACATATGGGTCAGAAATGTGTTCTCGCCCTGCCGCGCAACGGCGCTGTTGTAGTTCTCTTTGTTCAGGTTCTCCTCCGTGGCGGGGTAGAGCATCCGGCGGAAAATCTGTCCACCGGTGATGTTTCCGACGTAGTTGTTGGGAACCAGTGCGGGGTAGCCCGTGCGACGCCAGTTCAGGAAAACCTCCTGCGAATTCGGGAAGACCGATACCCAGAACTGCGTGTAGAGCTGCTCCATCTGTTTGGCAACCGTAGCCGTCGTCACCAGTGCGTTGGCGGTAGCGTAGGCGTCGATGTTTGCCTGCGAAATCACACCATCGGCTCCGTACAACGCCCATTGACGCATGGCCGCTTTCAGCCCCAGATCATACAGCGTGGCTGCCGACTTGGCCGTATACCAACCCCGGATCGCAGCCTCCGCCAGATAGAAGTTCATCTCGGCGGGGGTGATCACCAGCATCGGTGCATTCAGCTTCAGAAGCGTGTTCTGGTTCGGCTCCGAATACGTTACAAAATTCGAGGGTTTCGTATTGGGAATGTTTGCCGGCATCCCTTTCTGGATGCTTACATCCGTGCTGGCTTTTCCGTTTACGTACACGACCGACAGAACCGGCAACCGGGGATCGTTCGTGCTTTTCAGGTAATTGATAAACGTATCGTAGTATTTCCCCCCTTCCGGATTACTCACGCCATCGGCTTTCAGGTAATCGCTGTTCAGCATCCAGTAAGATAACGGATTCTGGTTGATCACCTGACCAGAGGCCATATAGGTAATTTTGGCGAGGTCGGCATCTTCCGTAATCACACCACCCGCAATGGCTTTCTTCACCCACGTTTCGGCCAGGGCCACGTCGGGTTTCGTCATGCGCATGCCCATTCGCAGCATAAGCGAGTAAGCAAATTTCTTCCACTTGGTGATGTCGCCCCCGTAAATCAGGTCAGCAGCGCCAAACGTCGATTTCGACGCGTCGAACAAGGCAACGGCTTTTTCCAGTTCGCTCAACAGATTGGCGTAAACGTCTTTCTGGGCATCGTAGGTTGGTTTGAACACGCTTTGGGTATACCCCTGCGCAGCCTGCGTATACGGTATATCGCCGTACAAATCCGTGACTTTGGCGAAGCTGTACGCACGCCATATTTTGGCGATGGCCAGTTTGTTCACCAAAGCCGGATCTTTTTCCAGTCCCCGGATCACTTCACCGATTTCGTTGATCTCGTTCGGGTACGCATTGCTGAACACCGTATAGGGTGCGGTTCCCTGGTTGAAAATGTATTTGGAACCCCAGCTCGCGACATCGTTGTAGCTGGTGGTGTATTGCATGGTTCCCTGAAGCCCCGTGATCACGTTCCCGACGGCATCGTACTGGGCTTTGGTAAAGACGAAATCAGGACTGGCTACGCTGGACGCATCCGGATTGACATTGAGTTCTTCCAGCCCCTTGTCGCAACTTTGCAGCGCGAAGAGTGCTACCAGGCAATAGGCGAATGTATGGAATCGATTTTTCATGGCTGTCATTAGAATTTTACGATGAGGTTCAGACCATAACTTCGGGTGCGGGGTAAGCCCAGCGATTCGAAACCCTGGTTCGAGCTGTTGGTGAAGCTCTGCTCCGGATCAAAATTGTCGGTCTGTTTGTAGAGGGTCAAGAGGTTCCGCGCCACAAACGAGATGCTGGCCGATTGCAGACGGACGAACTGAATGGCACTGACGGGAATGTTGTAGCTGAAAATCACCTGACGCAGTTTCACAAAGCTGCCATCGTGCAGGAACAGTTCCGTGTAGTTTTTGTCGTTGTCGTAATAGGTACGCAGGTTTTCTTTGGCGATCGTTTTGGTGTAGGCATCTCCGCTGGCCGTTACGCCCGTTACGGTTAGCCCATTTTCGCGACCATCGAGCGTGCGTTTCAGCTTGCCCATCCGGTTCGCATATACTTCCAGTACCGAAAACACTTTATTACCAAATTTGCCGTCGAGCAGTACGTTCAGCGAGAAGTTCTTGTATTTGAACTCGTTAGTCAGCCCCATCGTCAGTGGCGGAACGCCTTTGCCCAACTCCTGAAGGGCCGATTTCTGGGCAAAACCCGTTGTTGGATCGTAGACAATATTGCCATTGGCATCGCGAACGCGGGTCGTTCCAACGATGGTGCCGTACGAACGCCCTTCGATGGAGTTGATGTAGGCCCAGTTACCCACCGACGTAGCCATCTGCATCGAACTGATTCCGTCGGCCAGTTTCACTACTTTGCTGTCGTTGTAGGCAATGTTGTAGCTCACGTTCCAGCCGAAATTCGACCGCCGGATCGGGTTGACGGTTAGCAGGGCTTCGAGACCCCGGTTGTTCAGTTTACCGACGTTCAGGTACACCGAGTTGTAACCCGATGTTGGCGAAATGCTGGTCTGTACGATGTCGTTCGTGGTAGCCCGGTTGTAGTACGTCAGGTCAAGGCCCAGTTTTTTCCCGAAGAACTGAAGGTCCATACCCACCTCAAAGGTCGTTGAGGTCAGTGGTTTCAGACCCGCGTTGGTGATGGCATTGCTGGTTACGTTCTGAAGCGGCTGGCCGGAGCTGGGCACCATCGAATAGGTCAGATTGATCACGTAGGGATCGGGCGTTGCACCGCCCACCTGCGCCCACGACGCGCGCACTTTCGCATAATCGATCACGCGGGGCAGTTGAATCGCCTGTGACAGCACAAAACTTCCGCCAACGGAGGGGTAGAAAATCGTGTTATTCTGCGGGCTCAATGTCGAGAACCAATCCTGCCGACCCGTCATGGTCAGAAACGCAACCCCTTTGTAATCCAGATCGACCGAGCCAAAGGCTGAGTTGGTTTCCGTACGCTGGTTGAGCGGAATCGTGCTTGTCGTGGCGAGGTTGGTGGAGCTGTAGAAATAAGGGATAATGAACGTTTGTCCGCTCGTATTCAGCTGATTGTAGCGGAAATCGCGCCGGTTCAAACCCGCCAGTGCCGACAATCCGAAGTGGCCGAACGTCGTGTTGTAGTTAGCCGTAAGCATGCTGTTCGTTTCGCTCACGTCCGTCTTCAGCTGCGAATACTGTCCGTTCGGGATGTAGCGCGTGCCGGTTGGCAGAATGTAGGTGTAGTTATAGTTGTAAAAATCGCGGCTCGCCGTCCCTTTCACCGACAGGTTTTTCAGGAGTTTGTAGGTCAATCCAACCTGACCGATAAAGCGGTTTTTAGAATCGTCCTGCTTGAACTTATTGACGACGAAGTAGCTGTTCGATGCAATATCGGCATCGTTCCACGCAATTTCATTGCCGTTGGCATCGTAGCCGGGACTCAGCCAACGAATATCGGACGTGTTACCGATCATGTAGGGCGTCCAGTTCGGGTTGCCCAGGGCATCGCCCGCACCCGTCTTGTTATGGCCCGTTTCAAGTGTATACTGCGCCAAGGCTTCAATCGTGATGCGCTCGCCAAAGGCACCGTTCACGTTCAGGTTACCGGTTTTGCGGTTGTAGGTGTTGGTCGGCAGAATTCCTTTGGCATCCAGATCGGACAGCGAAAACCGATAGTTTACTTTCTCATTACCACCCGTGAAGGCCAGCGTGTTCGTAAATGTCTTGCCAGTTTGGTAGAAGTTTTTGAGGTTATTTTTCTGAGCCGTGTACGGGTGTGTCTTCCCGTCAGCCGCTACGAAATCAGACCCGTCGATCTTAGCGCCCCACGAACGACGTCCCCAGGCAATACCCTGCGCCTGCGTTGTCGGCTTGGCAGCGCCATCGCCCTGACCATACTCATACTGCCAATCCGGAAAGACAGCTACGTTGTCCATCGTAAAGGTCGAATTATACTCAACCCCGATACCGCGTTGCGCTTTGCCTTTTTTAGTCGTGATCAGAATAACACCATTGGCCGCCCGTGAGCCGTACAGAGCCGCAGCCGTGCCGCCCTTCAGGACACTAATCGATTCAATATCATCGGGATTGATACCCGCGATCCCATCCCCCCGGTCAACGTTTCCCTGACCACCGTTGGGTGTCGCGCTGCCGCCCGGCACCGTATTGTCGATGGGCATACCGTTGATTACATAGAGCGGCTGGTTGTCGCCGGTGAGCGAGCCATTTCCCCGGATAATGATCCGGCTTGAGCCACCGGGTCCGGTTGATAAGCCGGTTGCGTTTACCCCGGCAATTTTGCCGGACAGCGCGTTGGCAACGTTGTTTTCACGAGCCTGCGTAAATTCCGAGCCTTTCACTTCCGAGACGGAATAAGCCAGCGCTTTTTTGTCTTTGGTGATACCGAGCGCCGTCACCACGACCTCCCCAAGCTGGGTGGCGTCTTCTTTCAAGGCCACATTAATAACCGAACGGCCAGCTGCGCCAACTTCCTGCGCAACAAAGCCGATGTACGAGAAAATCACCGTTGCCTGTGGTCCCGACAATCGAAGGGTATAGTTCCCCTCGCTGTCCGTCACGGTTCCTTTGGTCGATCCTTTTTCCACAATGGTAACGCCGGGCAGCGATGCGCCATCACCAACGTTCGTCACCTTACCGGAAATCGTCTGAGCCATTGCGGGGACACTCAGCAACAGGAATAACGTTAAAAGCTTGCCCAACCGAGCCTGCCAGGGTAGTAACGTACAGTTCATAGAGATACTACTTTGAGTGTTGACTTAATAGGTTAGTACTTTAAAAAGGGGTCAGATTGCAATTTTTGCAATCTGACTCTGCAAATTTTGCGCAATATAACTACCTAACAACGTCTTTTGCAAATAATATTTTATTTATATGCTTCATATCTCCAGAATATATGCAAATTGTACGTTTTTAATTTAGTTTATATAGGTAATTCGAAAAATTTGCGAACTTCACCGCAATTAATACGGCATAATTTGCACACTGAACAAAAGTCGATTCGCTACTGCGTTAGATTCAGTCCTCTTTTTACTTTTACATTGAATAACTGATCTTGGATCACCCTATGTCAATTGCTTTTTTAAAGGACGAGCGTAAAGAACTGATTATAAAGCAGGTAAGCCTTCATACCCGAATGAGTCTGACTGATCTGGCCGCTACGCTGCACGTTTCGGAGGATACCGTTCGACGAGACATTAATGATTTGTCTGATGAGGGCAAGCTGATCAAAATTCGCGGGGGAGCGATGTCAAAGGCCTATCATCACTCGTCGCAGTTGCAGGAAACGTACGCGCACCAGAATAAACTGACGATTGCCGGAAAAGCCCTGACGCTACTCCACGATGGCATGTTAATTCTGATGGGCGGTGGCACAACCATCCGGGAATTTATCAAGATGATTCCAACAGACCTGAAAGCAACGTTCATTACGGTTAACCCTCTGACGGCGGTTGAGCTGCTGGACAAGCCAAATCTGGAGATCATTATGATTGGCGGGCAGATTTCCCGGTACAGCCAGATGAGCGTTGGCGGGGAAGTTTACCAGCGCTTGTCGGAGCTAAAGGTTGATCTCTGCATTATGGGGACGAACGCCATCGATCCCAAAGAAGGGCTTACCGATTCGGATTGGGAAACAGTACAGGCGAAAAAAGCCATGATTCGGGCCGCTCACAAAGTTGCTATTCTGGCCATATCCGAAAAGATGAACAGTGTCATGCGGATGAAGGTCGCCGATCTGAGCCAAATCGATTATCTGGTTACCGAACTCCCCGCCAACTCAGTGCAATTGGCACCCTACAAAACCGGCAAAACCACCGTGCTGTAACCGGCCGGCAGTAACCTGAATAAATCAGCATATGTAATACTAACGATACCATTCCCTCAAGTTTTCAGCCATAGGAGCCTCCAATGCAGTTTATTGGTCAGTATCGCCTTTAATTATCAACTTAAGCTTCTTATCATCTTACCGACATGGGAAATTTACTGTACACCATCGCTGTCATTTTAATCATCATTTGGCTATTGGGTTTTCTTGGATTCGGTAGTTTTGGTATGGGTGGTCTGATTCACATCCTGCTGGTTATCGCTGTCATTGCCATTATTTTACGCCTGATCCAGGGTCGAGGTATATAACAGCTCAACCCGCAACAACGCAAAAGCCAGCATCCGACGGATGCTGGCTTTTGCGTTGTTCAACAGATATGTTTACCGGTCAGTGCTGAGCCAGCGTGTTCCATTTTTATCAATCGTATTCTGAGCTGATGCCATCGTGCGCTTCATACCGTAGACCAGCTTAGTAACCGAATGACAAATTTTATAGGCTGTTCGTTGTCCCTTGATGCTATACGTATTGACTTCGGCCTCCTTGCACTCGTTTATGAGGTGCGGCTCAATAAGGAAGTCCTTGTAACGAATAGCCATACCTAACGCCTGATTTCTCGATTTATGTTGCTGGGAACTGCCTGCGTTGACAATAACCAGGGTCTGATGATTCTTGAGTAGCTTACTGAACTTCATGTTGAACAGGTTAATGGCTCAGAAAATAAGTCCCCATATCCACGAAACGGTTAACCAAAATAAAGAACCAGCAATGAGAAATACTAATGTCCAGGGGCCAACAGCCATTGCTTTCTTTTGGATTTCCATTGTTTAGGTCGTGTAGCGAATGATGAGACAATGATAATCGAAACGGGCCACAGCTAAAAATAACCTAAGTATTTATAACTATTTTTTAATCTAAGTAAATTTTTGGTTAGAAAGCATTTTTTCCGACTTAATACATTACCTGTCAGCAAGTTACAGCTAACTGATAGCTAATGAGGTGAGTACGATAAAACGCCAGGGTCTCATCCAGCGTACTGTCCACAGAGCTACTTATTTTACGCAACCTAACTTCACTGAGTTACGGAAAGTCGGTCATTTATCTAACGATAACTTAAGGTTTTTCTAATCCTCCTCTAATCCGGGCGATCTGGTGAGGGGTTACCTTTGTTTCATTAGTTTAACATGTATTTTTAAGGTAGATAATAAAAAAACGCCAACCCTTCTAGGACTGGCGTTTTTCGTGTTTACGTATTGTGCGTAACCCTATTGGGTGGGTCTGAATGCGCTATTGCTCGTGTGGAAACGTGATTGTGGCGGCTTCTCCACCAGGTTCGACCACTAGAACCCGCACACCGGTTGTTTGCTCAGACGCTGACGCCTGCGGTTCCGTTCCAGTAGCGATATAGTCAATTACCTGCTGCTCATCGCTGAATAAATAACTCGTCACCAATCGCCCGTTCCGGTCGGAATCTGGCCCGTCAGCCGTGTGTTCATTCACAAAAACGAGGTTAACGACCGAAAAATCAGCCGACCGCCTAGCCATTATTTCCAGGGAATCTGACCCGTTCGAATCGTGCTGGCGATGCGTGTTTAAGACGGTGTAGTAGTGGCCAGCATTACCTGTGTTTTCAAGCAGCCAGTTGTAAATTGTTTCCATAGTGAAGCCTTCCGATGTCTTGTTTCAACGATAACGGAGCACAAGCCGCTGCTGTTTTGAAAAAAACGAACGCCAATTTGTAGCACGACAACTCCGCTTCAACCGGCCAGCAGCGTATGCCGATTCTGAACGAAACGAGCCAGCCCAAAACCATGCTATGCCGGTTCTCATGCACTGCCATGCGGTACAGATGAGCAGTGATCAGGCTATGTGTCATGAGTCGAAGACAGGCTGAAAGTACGTTTCCCGGCTTTTTTCACCTACTAACCCAAAAGAAAAAATTGAATTGGCCAAAAGATAAATAAACTACACAAGACGATGCACGATAAGTTCTATTTAAGCAGTATCTTTAATTCTAATTCAATTCACCCAGTTGACCATAGCTCTATGAGTCGTCGCTTAACTAATTTCCGCTTGTTGGTTGTGGATGATCAGGAAGATCAGGCTACACTGACCCAAGGGGCTTTTTTGCAGATAATCCCGACAGCTCAAGTTGTTCGTGTAACAAACGGCGATGAAGCCATTCGTTTTTTGGCCAGCTGCACTGATCAGGAATGGGATTTCCCTCAACTCATTTTGCTGGACCTGTATATGCCCCACCGCGAGGAAGGGTGGCAAATTCTAAATGCGATTCGGGCTTTACCCGCTCCGTTAAACCAGGTTCCCGTTATCATCTTCAGCAGCTCTACTCACGAAGACGATATTCAAATGGCCTACCAGCTTGGCTGCACATCGTATATGGTCAAACCCATGACCTACGAAGAGTGGCTGGATTACTTCAAAGCCCTGAAAACGTATTGGTTAGATACGGCTACATTACCCCGTATGTCGTATACTATGTAGCTAACCCAACACCAGTGATCGGGTAACTAAGCACATGTTTACCCGATCATTTAATTTGCTGCGGGCAAACGCATAACGGTTAACCAATAGTGAGCAAGCTGGTTGATCGTATGAATGAAGGCGGTATTCTGCTCGGGAAGGACAACAACTGAATTCGCCTTACCCTCGTAGCCTTTCTCAACTTCCGATTTGGCTTTCTGACTCACCAGTAAGAGTGTGGGGATCGATGCGGTGCGTGCATTTCCTTTCAATAGCTGTAACGTGGTCAGCAAGCTCATCACCGACTTTCGGGCATCCAGCAGAATCAGGGTCGGCAATTCATGATCGGGCAGTAAGCCAAGCAACTCCGGCAAGCGAACGCCTGCATTCAGGCGGTGTACCTTACAGTCCGGCCACTGGTTTTCGATCGTCTGTTGCAAGAGCGACCCTTTCGTATCATCTTCGGATTGATAAAAGACCGAGCGCGACCGTTTATTCTCGACCTGTTCGATTTTTTCGAGTTTGATCGTAACTGCCGTATGCGCCACCTCAGTCCACCGCCGGCGTCCTACCGGAAGCACTACCTCGCTACTCATGCGGACCGTTCCGGCCATCCGGCGCCGAAGTGGTGCCTGCCATTCCTGAATATACTGCGGGTTAACCAGCGCTGTTTTGTGAACACGAATGAAATGGGGCAGCTGCTTTTCGAAATAGCTTAACGACTTACTAATCAGCTGTTCGCGTCCATCCATGAAATACAACCAGGTATAGTTGTTCGCTCCGGACATGTATTCGATCAACGTCGACTGATCGACGATTTCCTTAATAAATCCCATAAGTCAGTTTACGGATCTTCTGGTGAGTTTGCACACTGGGTGCTCAACTAAAAACTGTCCATCATTTCACGTAGATCATAAATTCTAATATAATGAGGATTTGGTCCCCGCTGTCAAGCGATGACCACAGGATGACGCGTGGACCATACGCTAGATACCAGAAAATAAACGTCCGTTCCGCTTGGTCAACCGGTATCACTCAGGCGTTAGCCCACCTTGACCCATGGCAACGAAAAGCGGAGATTTACGCGGCAACACCCCGGACGCTGCCCCGGTAGCACTGCTTATCATTGATATGATTAATGACCTGGAATTTCCGGGTGGCGACGACTTATTGACGCCGGTAATCGAGGCAGCCAAGAACATTGCCGTCCTTAAAAAGCGGGCCAAAGCCTTGAATATCCCAGTGCTTTATGCCAATGACAATTTTGGCCGCTGGCGCTCCGACTTTACGGAGCTTGTCAATCACTGTCTGAACGACGGGGTTCGCGGAAAGCGACTGGCTGAACTGCTGCCTCCCGAAGACGATGATTATAGTGTTCTTAAACCCAAACATCCCCCTTTCTTTGCGACAACGCTTAATGCGCTCCTAACCTACCTGCAAGTCGAACAACTTATTCTAACCGGTATCACGGCTGATGTGTGTGTGCAGTTTTCGGCCAACGATGCGTACATGCGCAACTATGGTCTGTTTCAGACCAGTTAGACCTGGCCTGTTTACTGGAGCAACCGTCTCCCGTTTAGTCCTGAATCGGTACGCTGTTTTAGCTAAATCTGGCGTATAGGCAACCCGAGGACACAGATACTTTTGGTGCACAAACAGCACTTTTATTGTACTTCTGGCCTAGTTTCGCCAACAACACCCCGCCAGTTGGGTTACAATTAGAGGCCATTGAGCTAAATTGACAGTTGATTAGTAAGACAAGGCAGCTTTCTCATTCACTCAACCGCTATGACAACTAGGACAACTAAGCCTTTTTTTGCCAGTTTATGGATTATTCTAAAAGATTCGTTTAACGGTTTTCTGGATGATCGCTGCCTGAAATTGAGCGCAGCTTTAGCCTACTATACCGTTTTCTCACTAGCTCCGTTATTGGTTCTCATCATCTCATTGATCAGTGTTTTTCTGGGCCAGGAAGCGATCCAGGGAGAAATTTTTTCCCAGATCAATGGACTGGTTGGCAACGAAGCCGCCAAGCAGATCCAGGATATGATCAAGAGCGTGCAATTATCGGGGAAGACCAATAGCGCGCTGGCCATTGGTATCGTCACGCTGTTACTCGGCGCTACCAGTATTTTCGTCGAAATTCAGGATTCGGTCAATCTGATCTGGCGTGTAAAGGCTAAACCGAAACGGGGCTGGCTGAAACTCATCAAAGACCGACTCCTTTCTTCATCACTAGTCGTCAGTCTGGGTTTTTTACTGCTTGTGTCACTGATCATAAACGGGATCATTCTAGCCCTGAGCGGCTTTCTGACGCGCTACATCCCCGAAATCGGCGTATTGATCATTAGTGCAATTAACTTCCTGATCAGCACTACGGTGGTTGCCGTCTTGTTCGGCGTTATTTTCAAGGTCCTGCCTGACGCCAAGATTTCCTGGAAAGATGTTCGGTGGGGCGCTATTTTCACGGCGCTACTCTTTATGCTGGGTCGTTATATCATTGGGCTCTATGTCGAAACGACAAGCACCAGTTCGGCTTACGGAGCAGCAGGTTCGTTGATCGTTATCTTGACCTGGATCTATTACACGGCGGCTATATTATACTTCGGGGCAGAATTCACCCAGGCGTACGCAAACCATATCGGCGTTAAGATCGAGCCAGCCGATTATGCCGTTTATGTCGAACAAACGGAGCGGGAACGCGAAGTAAAGACGATTCCAATCGCTCAGAAAGCGGCTAGCAGCCGGTAAATGGGTGCGAAGCCGGACCAGCGCAACCTAACAACGGGCGGGCTACTTTTTTCTCGGGGAAAAGTAGCCCGCCCGTTGTGTTACCAACGAACCTTCTCATTCACCACGCTCTGGAATAAGGAGAGTCTCATTAGAGATTGTCCAAATTTCTGTTTTGAGGTCATTTTGTCATCCTGTGTGAAATTTAGACTGTCTCTTAAAGGCCTACGAACTTGCGTGTTCCCTGATAAATGACGTTATTTTTCCAGAATAACTGCGTGACCATCGGGATATGTTTCTTACCGGGCAACACGGTGAACGCATGCCTGACGCCAAGATCCTGGAGCCGTTGCCTGAACTTACGGGTACTCTGCGCAATGCTCGGATAGGTACGCTCACCGACATACAGCAACACGGGTGGACAACGGGCGCTGACATGATACAACGCCGACATGGCCCGCCAGACGTCCGGTTTCTTACCGAAAGGAATGAGGTATTTTTCGTCACCGGAATACTCCATTTTTTGCAGATAATCATACATGTCCAGGCCAGCCGGATCGTCCAGAATTGCGCCTTTTATTGGATTTTGGGGGAGACCAAGCCGGGCAAAAAATGGATCGTCGGTAGACAGACTGGCGGCTATACCTCCACCAGCCGAATGCCCCATGACAAAAATCCGGTTCGGATCTCCACCGTATTCAGCGATGTGCTGCGCTGTCCAGAGAACCGCCCGCCCGCAATCATCGACCATTGCCGGAACTTCCACATCGGGTGCCAGCCGATAACTGACAACGACCGCAACGATTCCCTGTTTCGCGAGTCGCCGACCGACAAAACTATAGAGGCTTTTACTGCCGCTATTCCACGCCCCGCCGTGAATAAACACCACCACAGGCCGCGTCTTGGCCGACTCATTTTTAGGCGTATACACGTCAAGGGTCTGCCGTTCGGCATTGAAACCGGGCTGGTTCGCCTGTACATAGGCAATATCTTTCGTCCGTCGGCTGGAGCGGGCAACGGCGTATTCGTTGGCAAAGACAAACACCATAATAAGAACGAGCAGTGTCATCGGAATCTGCCAGATCAATCGGAGAAGCATCATTATCGAAACGTTCAGAAGACTAGAAGCGGGGCAGTTGACAGCCGCTCGCATCTATCAATACATACCTTATATACCCCCAGACTACTGTTTCAGTTTGTAAGGGGTTGTTTTATTTTGAATTTACCCTCCCCCCCGTCCTTTTACCCATACTGAGCGAGGGGTTGGTGAGGGTAAATTCCAGCGCGTATACATTAGTTTTACAGGCGATCGCTCTTTTGTGGTTTGGTCTTTCGTGTCCCTATGGAAATCACTATATTTTCAGAAATACGTCACAAAATAGGACAGTACAGGAAAGCACTTATTTTCGGGTCAACTAGCTTTGGCATCAACTAAAGAGCACAACAACACACACCTGCTTAACAGCAGTCTAATTTGTAAACTATGTCAACGACGACGAAAACGTTTCAGCACGTCAGCTATCTGTGGGACGAAGCCAAAGCAGCCGAATTGGCGGGCGATGAGGTAGGTTTGTTAATTTACCGGTCGAACCTGCTCGGTGCCGACCTGCGGCTGACCAACTACGGTGGCGGCAACACCTCCTGCAAAGCCATGGCCAAGGATCCGCTTACGGGTCAGGATACCGAAGTCATGTGGGTCAAAGGATCGGGTGGCGATATAGGAACGCTCAAACGAAGTGGTCTGGCCGCGTTGTACGTTGATCGGCTTCGGAGTCTGAAAAAAATATACCGGGGCCTCGAATTTGAAGATGAGATGGTCGAACTCTTCAACCATTGCATTTTCGATCTTGCCTCGAAAGCCCCTTCTATCGATACGCCCCTGCACGGCTTTCTGCCTTTTAAACATATCGACCACCTCCATCCCGATGCTGCCATTGCCATCGCAGCCGCCAAAGACGGTAAACAAATCGTTCAGGACCTGTTCGGCGGTACGGTTGGCTGGGTTGACTGGCAGCGTCCGGGTTTCGAACTAGGCCTGCAACTGGAACAATGTCTTCACGACAATCCGGGCATTCGGGGCATCATGCTCGGTTCGCACGGTCTTTTCACCTGGGGTGACACCGCTTACGAGAGCTACGTAAATACGCTGGAAGTAATTGAGCGGTGCGCCGAATACCTGGAGGAAAATTACGGTAAAAAAGGGGCGATTTTTGGGGGAACGAAACTAGAATCACTGGCCAAAGAGGATCGGCTAAGCCAGGCAGCTAAACTGGCCCCGATTCTGCGCGGTTTCTGCTCGAACCAACAGCCCATGATCGGTCACTTCACCGACGACGAACGCGTTTTGCAGTTTACCAATTCGGTAGATCTCGACCGGCTGGCTCCGATGGGAACCTCCTGCCCCGACCACTTCCTGCGTACCAAAATCAGCCCGCTCGTGCTGGAACTGGCCCCCGACGAAGCTCTGTCCGACACGCAAGCCATTAAAGAGAAACTGACCTCGGCGTTCGAGTCCTACCGGGCTATGTACGAGGACTATTACAACACCTGCAAACACCCGAACAGCCCGGCTATACGGGATAAAAATCCGGTTGTCATTCTTTATCCGGGTGTGGGGATGTTTACGTTCGCGAAGGACAAGCAGACCGCCCGCGTTGCCGCTGAATTCTACATCAACGCCATCAACGTGATGCGTGGTGCCGAAGCGATTTCGGAATATACTTCGCTGCCCCGGCAGGAAGCCTTTGATATCGAGTACTGGCTCCTGGAAGAAGCCAAGCTACAGCGGATGCCGAAGCCGAAACCATTATCTGGCCGGATTGCGCTCATTACGGGTAGTGCAGGTGGCATCGGGAAGGCGATCGCCAAGCGGTTTCAGGCCGAGGGCGCGGTTGTAGTGATCAATGACAACGATGCCAGCCGACTAAAAGGGGCCGATGACGAATTCAAGCAGCAGTACGGCAAAGACGCCCACGCAGCAGCCTTACTGGACGTTACTGATGCCGCTACCATCCGGAAAGCGTTCGATACGGCTGCGCTCGCATTCGGTGGCGTCGACATCGTAGTCAATTGTGCGGGTCTGTCCATTTCGAAGCCAATCGAAGAGCATACCGAAAGCGACTGGGATATTCTGTACGATGTGCTCGTGAAAGGTCAGTTCCTGGTCACGCAGGCTGGCGTTGAGGTGATGCGCAAACAGGCTATTGGTGGCGATGTGCTGAACATTGTCAGCAAAAACGCGCTGGTATCGGGGCCGAACAATGCGGGTTACGGTTCAGCCAAAGCCGCACAGCTCCACCTGAGCCGGCTCAATGCCGCCGAACTGGGTAAGGATCACATTCGGGTGAACGTGGTTAACCCCGACGCGGTGATTTCGGACAGTAAAATCTGGGCGGGGGCCTGGGCCGAAGGACGCGCCAAAGCCTACGGCGTAACGGTCGAAGAGCTGCCTGCCTATTACGCCAAACGAACCCTGTTGAACGAGGTTATCCTGCCCGACGATATTGCCAGTGCCTGTTTCGCGTTCGTTGGTGGTTTACTGAACAAATCGACCGGTAACGTGCTGAACGTGGATGGTGGTGTTGCTATGGCCTTTGTTCGCTAAACCCATCGCTTATGCAACTCGAATCCTATCAGATCGCTGACCATAACAATAGTCTTCGGGAACGTCACCAGCGCAAACTGGCGTACTGGACAGAAGAGGTAGCTAACGCCGAAGCGGTTATCGGTAAACTTATCGACTTTCAGATCGCGATTCCAAGCTGGGCACTGGGCACCGGCGGCACCCGTTTCGGGCGGTTTGCCGGTGGTGGTGAACCCCGTTCGCTGGAAGAAAAACTGGCCGATATTGGCCTGCTGCACGCGCTCAACCAGTCGAGCGGGGCCATTTCGCTGCACATTCCCTGGGATATCCCGAGCGATCCGGAGGCCATCAAACAACTGGCCACCCAGTACAGCATTCGGTTCGATGCCATGAACTCGAATACGTTCCAGGATCAGCCGGGTCAGCCGCTGAGCTACAAATTCGGGTCGCTGCAACACGTCGATCCGGCAGTTCGGCAACAGGCCATCGAACACAATATTGACGTCATTCGGCACGGCCTGGCACTGGGTTCCGACTCGCTGACGGTCTGGCTGTCGGATGGTTCCAGCTTTCCCGGTCAGCTGAATTTCCGTAAGGCGTTTGATCGTACGCTGGATAGTCTACAGGCGATTTACCAAGCCCTCCCCGACGACTGGAAAATGCTCGTCGAATACAAAGCCTACGAGCCGAATTTCTATTCAACTACGATTGGCGACTGGGGGTCATCATTGCTGTACGCGACCAAGCTGGGTCCGAAAGCGTACACGCTGGTCGATCTGGGCCACCACCTGCCGAACGCCAACATCGAGCAGATCGTCGCTATTCTGTTGAACGAGAAGAAGCTGGGCGGCTTCCATTTCAACGACTCCAAGTACGGTGATGATGACCTGACAACGGGTAGCGTCAAGCCCTATCAATTGTTTCTGATCTTCAACGAACTGGTTGACGGTCTGGACGCTCGGGGCCTGAATCATGCCACTAGTCTGGGCTGGATGATCGACGCATCACACAACGTAAAAGATCCATTGGAAGACCTGCTCCAATCGGTTGAAGCGATTCAGCTGGCCTACGCCCAGGCACTGCTAGTTGACAGGGCCGCGCTGGAAGAGGCACGGGAAACGAACGATGTGGTACGGGCGCAGGAGATTTTACAGGAAGCGTTCCGCACCGATGTTCGTCCACTGGTGGCCGAAGCAAGGCTACGGGCGGGTGGAGCGCTTAACCCGCTGGCCTTATTCCGGCAGTTGGATACGCGCCAGAAGCTCATTGGCGAACGCGGTACAAAAACCATTGCAACCGGACTGTAAATGATGCAGGATGTAGTAGGTATGATGTATGACTAATTGACTCCGGCCATACATTATACCTACTACATCACATATTAAAACCTACTCATGCCTCAAACGCCAGTTATCGCTATTTTCGACGTTGGTAAGACGAATAAGAAACTGTTTCTCTTCAATGAACAGTACGAAATCGTTTGGGAGAAGACGGCCCAGTTTCCCGAAACAATCGACGATGATGGCGATCCCTGCGAGGATGTGAACCGGTTGAGCGATTGGGTACGGTCGTCGCTGAAGGACGTACTGGCTTTGTCGGAATACTCGATCAAGGCCGTCAATTTTTCAGCGTACGGAGCCAGTTTTGTTCATCTCGATGCGGAGGGCAAACCCGTTGGGTATCTCTACAATTACCTTAAACCGTTCCCGGCAGCACTTCGGCAGCAATTTTACGCGACCTACGGCAGCGAGAGCGATCTGTCCCTGCAAACGGCCTCGCCCGCGCTGGACAGTCTCAACTCGGGGCTGATGCTCTATCGGCTCAAGTATGATAAACCGGCTCTCTTTGAGCGCATTGATTGCTCATTGCATTTGCCGCAGTATCTCAGTTATCTTCTTACGACGAAGTGCTTTTCGGACCTCACCAGCATTGGCTGCCATACCATGCTGTGGGATTTCCAGCAACATGACTACCACCAGTGGGTGAAAAACGAAGAAATCGATCAGATTCTCGCGCCCATTTTTCCGGCTGATGACGTAGTTAGCCCGACCGAGACTTATCTGCCGTATCCGGTTGGTATTGGCCTGCACGACAGCTCAGCGGCACTCATCCCCTATCTGGCATCATTTCAAGATTCGCCGTTCATACTTATCTCAACCGGCACCTGGTCCATCAGTATGAATCCGTTCAATGCCAGTCCCATTACGCCCGAAGAATTGCAGTACGATTGTCTGTGTTTTCTGCAATTCAGGGGGCAACCAGTGAAGGCGTCGCGGCTCTTTGCGGGGTATGAACACGAGCAGCAAACCAAACGATTAGCGGAGCATTTTGCCCTGTCCACTGACTATTACAAAACGGTCGCCTACGACCCGACTATCATTCAATCGCTGAGAACCAACCGGCCCACTTCGGGAACGAATTTCGATCAGGTGAAGAACCCGCCCATGCAGGAGTCGCTGTTCAGACACCGGGATCTAGCGCATTTTCAGAATTACGAAGAAGCGTACCACCAACTCATGCTGGACCTAGTGTCGCAACAGCTGATTTCTACGGATTTGGTGCTGGAAAATTCGCCCGTAACGCGGCTGTTCGTCGATGGCGGATTTAGCAAGAACCCGATTTATATGTCACTGCTGGCAGCGGCTTTTCCGCAAACGGAAGTCTATGCCGCTTCGGTAGCACAGGCTACGGCACTGGGGGCAGCCCTGGCTATTCACAAGCACTGGAATCAACAACCCCTTCCCCGCGAAATTGTCGAGTTGAAATTGTATTCGGTAGACTCTGTAACAATTTAGCTCACAGTTTAAAGGTCATCCGGGCCAGCAACTTGGTCCCGACCCGGGCGATGAACAGGTAATCGCCCGGAGGTACAGCGATCTGCTCCCTAATGTCAGCCGTGTTTACGTACTGCTTCTCAAAAAGGACAAGTCCCTGTTGATCCGTGATGTGCACGTCAATTGTTTGGGGAACCGGTACCGCTACGTTAATGGCCGCTGAACCCGTAGCAGCGTTGGGCTTGACTGTGATCTGACCGGAAAACTGCACATTATTATCCGTCGAATTGTCCATATCGACCGTAAACGCATCCATCAAACAACCGTTCTGATCGGTAACGATATACGATGTCGGCACCGATGGCGACACATTGATGGTGCGTTCCGTCTGACCGGAACTCCAGGTGTAGCTTCCCGGCCAGGATGCCGTCAACGTGAGTGGTTTACCGGGTTTAGTCAGGAAATAGTGGCGTTTGTTTACGTTCTTGAGCAGCGTGAATTTATCCCGGACAACACCGTCGGCGGCTACCCACTGCGCATCAAGCCGGTTATCGGTCACATCAATGATCATCGAGCCACCCACCTGATTGTTCGTGTAGACCATTGCCGGATGCGGAAATCCGGGAGCCTGCCCACCCAGTTGTCCACCGCTGCCGTTGACGACATAAATGGTCCCCGCCTGCTTATTCACGATGGGGCAGGAATTGGGCGACCCGTCGTAGCGGGCGTTGCTTTTCGACACGGCGTGCTGGTTACTATCGAAAGTGCCTGACTGTCCATAGTGTCCTTTCATCAGGTAACTTCGTTCGTACAGGTGGCTATGGCCCGACAAGACCAGATCGACACGAAACTGCTCAAGAATAGGCGTTAGCTGTTGACGGATCTGAATCATGTCATTATCAGCGTCCGAATCACGTTGTCCCTTGCTGTAGGGTGGATGGTGAAAAAAAACGATTGTCCACGGTAACTGGTTGGCGGCTAGATCCCGCTGTAACCATTGGGCCTGCCGACCCGTCGGATCATAGACGCGGGTGCCATCGTTACCCTCGGAATCAAGTGAAACGAAATGAATATTCGCATAGTCGAAGGAGTAGTTCTGTTTTGAACCCGATGGCACACCACCCGCTTCCCCCTGTTGCGGAACGCTGATGAGCTTAAAATAATCGATATTTAAATTGTTCGGATTATCAATGTATTCATGGTTTCCAGGGGTCGGCCAGGAAGGTAAATGCTTTAGAAGATCGGTATATACATTAAACAGGTTCTGTTGAAATTGATCGTCAAAACCCTGATTATAGGCATTATCACCGAGCCAGAGCCAGATATCAGCGGGACGATTTTGCGTAGCCTGGCGGAACTTATCCAGTACAGCAGCTTGGTTAGCGGTTCCACTACCGAAATCCCCGAGTGCCCATATCCGAACGGGAACCGTACTTCCCGCAACGGGTGATGTTTGAAAATACTGATCGCCAGACACCATCTGATCACCCGCCGACGAGCCCACCGCGTAATAGTAGCGGGTGGCGGTTTGTAAGCCCGTTAACGTAACAATGTGCTCGGTTGTCGAATTAACGTCCGTAAACTCCTGATTGAGTTGACCGTTGGTCGTGCCATACCGAATGCGGCTGTTGGTTGGCTGATCAGTACGCCAGCGGATGGTTATGCCCGTAGGGGTAACGGTTTGCAGATAGGGTGAGCGGGTAACCGTTTGGGCAACAGCAACCGAGCTTAGCAGCACAAACCCAACGATCCAGACGTAACGAAGTAGAACGATTCTCAACATAAATTACTGATAAAGACCATTAAAGGTACGGAACTTTAGCGAGGGTAACCAGATCACTCAACCAACCCGTTTATTCTGCCGGTATCAACACCGCAAATCGGTTAGCCTCATGGAACCAGTTGCATCATCCAGGCGCAGGCAATTCCGCCGTAGGTCCCCAGTACGTGACTAAGGACGGCCAGCAACACGCCTACCGGTGCCAGCGCCGGGTGAAAGACCGAAGCAACCGCCGGGGCCGTTGCAATACCGCCAATATTCGCCTGACTCCCCACCGCTACGAAAAAGTAGGGCGCTTTGACCAATCGGGCAACGGTGAACATAACCAGAATGTGAATGAGCATCCAGATAATGGCGACGACGAATAACCCCAGATTGCCACTGATATTCGATAGGTCGAGTCGCATACCGATCGTCATGATCAGGAAGTAGATGAACAGCGTCGATAAATCCGTTGTTCCCAGCTTTTCGAGTTTGCGGGCGCGGGTAAATGACAGGCCAATACCCAACGTCGTCGAGAGAATCACAACCCACAGGAAGTTCGACAGGAACGGTTCCAGGCCATGTGCCCGCATCCAATCAGCGTTGGGTAGAAATAATTGGGTCAGGTAGTGGGCCAGTCCGTGGGCAATGGCGGCACCGCCGAAGCCCAACGCCAGAATCGTCGCCAGATCGGTCAGATCAGCGGGTTTGTCGCGCTCCTCCCGGTAGCTTAGTATCCGCTCTTTCACCTCCTCAATGCTTGACGTATCAGCCTTTAGAAATCGATCGATTCGATCTGAGAAAGCCGCTCCGTAGATCAGGCAGGCCGTCCAGGTGTTTGCGACCACCGCATCGACAACCAGGACAATCACAAACAGCGCTTCGCTACAGCCGTAGATTTCCTTTAACGCAATCTGACTGCTGCTGCCACCAATCCAGCTGCCCGAAATGGTAACTAGTCCTTTCCAAAGCTGCTGATCGGTAGCCTGCTGCCGAAATTCGGGGGATAGTGCACTCACCAGTGCCAGAGCAATAGGCCCGCCAACGACGACACCCACCGTTCCGGCCAGAAAGACCAGCAACGCTTTATTCCCCAGCCGCAGAATGGACCGCAGATCAGCGGTAGAGGTTAGCAGGACTAGGGCTGCCGGCAACAGATACTGCGAAGCGACCGTGTAGAGCTTCGATTGCTCACCCGACAGGATACCAAAGCTGTTCATGGCTCCCGGAAAAATGTAACAGAGCAACAATGCCGGCACCCAGTTGTAGAATGTCTGCCAGCCCCTGTGTTCAGACCGGGATGTATGGAAAATCAGGGCCAGTAAGGCCAGTAGAATGCCCAGAATAACGGCATCCTGGGTGATCAACGGTTGCTTCTGCATAGCGAATCGCGGGCAAATTCAGGCCATAAGCTACTACTATTATATTTTTTATGCTCTCTCAGATAGTGTTATTTTGCGAAACCCATCTATACCTTTATCCAATCATTGACTCCTATGGATTTCGACAGTGGCCTGGTCCTGAGCATCCCGATTGCTATTTTCACCCTGCGGTGGTTCCGTCGATTCATGAGTACCGAGACGCGCCTGCCTCAATGGGATAATTTATTAAAGCGGGGCTGGCTACTGTTTATCGTTTTCTTCGTTATTGGCAAACTGTTCTCGGTCAAGGAAGGTGTCATAGAAGACTGGTACTTATTTTTTGTCTTTGGTGGTATTGTCGCGGCTCTGGTACAGATGCGGGATTATCGACCTGCCCGAACGCTGCTGCTGGCCGTGGTCCCGGTTATGCTTTGCTTTCTGCTTTCGCTGCTTATAGAAAGTATCGCACCCAGCCTGATGGAACGCTTCGAGGACCTGGTTGGCTCGTCGTGGGTGTTTACCATCATCTGGCTCGGCACCTTTACCATTTACGCCCGTAATCAGCAGAAATCCATCGAAACCGAACGCCTGAAGCGGGAAGCCGAACTGGCGAAAACGCAGCTCATCGTGGGCCACAACGCCGAACTCGAGCGTCTGGTAGAAGCCCGCACCGCCGAGTTGAACGGCCAGAAAGAAGAACTGGAACAAGCCCTGACGAACCTGCAAGCCGCGCAAAATCGACTGATTCAATCCGAAAAAATGGCCTCGCTGGGTGAACTCACGGCGGGTATCGCCCACGAAATTCAAAATCCGCTGAACTTCGTCAATAACTTCGCCGAGGTATCGGTCGAGTTGGTCGATGAACTGAAAGAAGAACTGGAAAGGCCCGAACTAGATACGGACTACATCAAGGAATTGGCCGACAACCTGATTCAGAGCCAGCAGAAAATTCATCACCACGGACGCCGGGCCGATGCCATCGTCAAGGCCATGCTCCAACACTCCCGCAGCAGCACCGACGAGCGGCATTCCATTGATGTCAATGCCCTCTGCGATGAATACCTGCGCTTATCGTACCACGGTCTTCGGGCAAAGGACAAGGAATTTAATGCGGAGTTGCTTACCCAATTCGATCCGACGGTGGGTAGGATAACGGCTGCCGGACAGGAAATAGGCCGGGTGATGCTCAATCTGTTCAACAACGCTTTTTACTCGGTCTCAGAAAAGAAAAAACAGCAACCCGCAACCGGCACGTATATGCCGCTGGTGCAGGTGTTTACCAAACGCCTTGACGGTCAGGTCGAGATTCGGGTACGCGACAATGGTCTGGGTATTCCACAGGCCGTTATCGACAAGATATACCAGCCTTTTTTCACCACCAAGCCAACCGGCGAAGGCACCGGACTGGGTCTGTCACTCTCCTACGACATCATTACGCAGGGACACGGCGGCACGCTGGCGGTGAACACGGTTGAGCAGGAGTTCGCCGAATTTATCATTACACTACCGGCATCAGACAGAATCAGCGTATCTTAGATCATAAAATTACTTCACATGAAAATATTGGTGGTAGACGACGAGACGGACATACAGCCGCTCTTTGAACAGCGGTTCAGACGGGAGATCCGGAGCGGCACCATGTCGTTTGCGTTCGCCAATTCGGGTGAGTCAGCGTTGGCCTACTTGGCACAAAAAGGAACCGAAGCCGTTCTGATTCTGTCCGATATCAACATGCCCGGCATGAGTGGCCTCGAACTGCTGCGTCGGATTCGGGGGGGGCATGCGGTGCCGCCACCGATTGTGATGATGATCACGGCTTATGGTGACCAGCAGAACTACGATCAGGCTATACGGGACGGTGCCGATGACTTTTTAACCAAACCAATCGATTTCGCCGAGTTGAAGAACAAACTCAGCCAGTTGAATCCGTTATGAAGACAAAAATATTAGTGGTCGATGATGAGACGGACCTTGAATTGCTGATCAAACAGAAATTCAGACGTAAAATTCGGGAGAATGTATACGAATTTATCTTCGCCAGTAACGGCCAGGAAGCCCTTAGCAAAATAGCCGAACATCCTGATACCGAAGTTATTCTAAGTGACCTGAACATGCCTGTCATGGACGGGCTTACCCTGCTGACCAAACTTCCAGAGCGGAGTGCGCTGCTAAAAGCGGTGGTGGTATCCGCCTACGGCGATCTGAACAATATCCGTACCGCCATGAACCGGGGGGCCTTCGATTTCGTCATGAAGCCGGTTGACTTTGCCGACCTCGAAATCACGATCGAGAAGACCATCAGTTACGTGGCGCAGCTGCGCGAAACGCTCCGGGCCGTTCAGGAAAATAACATTCTGAAAATGTATGTCGACGAAACCGTGATCAACTTCATGGCCCGGCCCGAATTTGCCAACAGCCTGCTGGTCAGCGAAACCGTTGAAGCGACTGTGATCTTTTTCGACATCTGTGGGTTCACCGCCATATCCGAAAAAATGCCGGCGGCCGAAGTGGTTCGGCTCCTCAATACATACTTTGATCAGATTGTCCAGGAGATTATTGCCCAGGGCGGTTATGTCGACAAGTTTATGGGGGATGCCGTGATGGCCGTTTTCCGGGGCGCTCACCACCTCGACCGTGCTATCGACGCGGCTTTAGCCGTGCGGCAGCAAATTCAGGCGAATCAGCTACAGGTGTCGAATGGCGTTGAATTTCAGCCAAGCGTATCGACGGGGATCAGTACGGGCGAGATGGTATCGGGCAATATCGGTTCAGAATCGCTCCGGCGGCTCGATTATACCGTTATTGGCGATACGGTCAATCTGGCCCAGCGCCTTCAGTCGGTAGCCAAGCCCAACCAGATCCTGATTAACGAAGCTACGTACCAGCGGGTCAAGGAGTCGTTTCAGTGCGAACGGGTTGGGGATGTAAGTCTGAAAAACAAATCCAATGCGGTTACTATTTATGAAGTGCTGGCCTGACCGAAACAAGTCGCGGTAAACGAGTGCCTGGCACTGATTTTGCGACCGTTTATGTAGCAACTATTCATTCCTCCAATAAATAGTCGGGAAACAACCAATTGTATGAACTACCAGGCTGCCAGCGACTATATCCTGCATCGACTACGGACACAGCTGTCGCCGTCCTTGTCTTACCACGGTGTTCATCATACGCTGGATGTTCTCCAGACGGCACAAGCTTTAGCCGAAGCCGAAGGTATAACAGACGAAGCATCACTGATATTGTTACAAACGGCGGCCTGTTTTCACGATGCGGGCTTTCTCACAACGTATGAGGGGCATGAGGAACAGGGTTGTCTGCTGGTGCGCGAGGTCTTACCCGGTTTCGGGTATTTGCCGGAACAGCTTGAGATGATCTGTAGCCTGATCATGGCTACGCAAATTCCGCAATCGCCCCAAACCCACCTGGAGCGTATTCTGTGCGACGCCGACCTGGATTACCTGGGCCGTGACGATTTTGCACCCATTGCCGACTCCCTTTTCCAGGAATTGCGGACGCGGGGAAGCGTGACCGATACACCGGTCTGGAACCGGATTCAGGTAAAATTCCTGGAAAATCACCGTTACTGGACACCAACGGCGATTGCTTGGCGACAGGCTGGCAAAGAGCAGCAGCTGGCTGCATTACGGACGCTGGTAGAAGCCGAAACGAACTGATCAGCTATTACCAAAAAAAACGTACCACGGGTTTTAACCCGTTCGCGAATTGGTTCGACGAAAAACCGGTAGTACAAGTATAGACCGCTTTGTAGCCATTTAGTTGGCTGAACAGGAGTCTGCTTAAACCGAGGCCGATAAATCGCGCAGGACTTCGTTCTGCCGACGCAGCCGCTGACACAAGGCCCGTACGATATTCTGCAATACCTCCCCCCGCTCTTCCATCAGATCGTAGAAGTCATCCTGATCGATCCGGAAGGTCGAAGCATCGGTTAGGGCAATGGCCGTTGCCGAGCGGGGTTCGGCATCCAGCAGCGCGAGTTCACCGAAGAATCCCCCTTTCAAGAACGTTGCCAACTGTTCTGACCCGTCGTAAATGCCTACTTCACCGTCGTAGATGATGAACAGACTGGTCCCGGTCTCGCCTTTGGCGAAAATTTCCTGTCCTTCGTGGTAGGTCACCTCGTTCATGATCTGAGCGACACTGCTAAGCACGTTTTCAGGAGTATCGGCAAAGAGCGCAGTTCGTTTGAGCGCAACGATGCGGTCGATGACCGAAATCTGGGCGGTTTGTGAATGAGTCATGGTTGTAGAAGCGTGTCCAGTTGATACCTTATAACGATCGGCTTTAGGCGGGTCCAGTTGCTGAAGTGCGGCCAATGCACTTTCCTGAATGAGCGGATTCGTCGATTGTAGATAGTTATCCAGGTAGCGGGTCAGCTGGCCGTCCGGAACAATCTGGCGCAGCGCTACACTGATCGTCCAGTCAGTGAAGGCCCGCTCGCCCTGCTGAACCACGTAAATCCGTATCGGCTCGGCATCGGTAAGCGGAGCCGTCAATTTCGTTAGTAATCGAACCTTCTCAGCAACGGGCAACTCGTCAACTAACGCTTGCAAGCTCCGGTACACAGGCTGCGGTATCAGGTTGTCGAGCATTTCGAGCGCGTTGGCTTTCCGGTCGCGGGCAGCATGAGAAACCCCACGTTGCGCATCGGCAATCAACTGTGGATCGTAGAGCTGCATCAATATCCCAAAAACGCGTTGCTGGAGTAACGTCAGTTCGTACGCCAGACAAGCGGCCAAATAGGGGTCCGACTCGCTGTCGATTCCCGTAATTAGCCGCAGAGCCAGTTGCCACTCGTCATCAAGGAGTGTCTGAAACCGACCCGAATCAGCGGCATCGGGCGCAAAACGACGCAGCGACCGAATAGCGGCCGCCCGCCAGAACAGATTAGGTTGTTCGGCCAGTTCGACTAATAGTTGTCGGCTTTCGGGAGTAGCGATCTGTTCGCACACACCCGCTATGCGCTGGATTAGCAGCGGATTGGCCGATGGCTGCACTGCCGCCCGCAAGAAAGGAATAATCGCTGACCCACCATTTGCCAGACTTTGTACGGCAACGCGTCCTGATTTTGGTTTGGTCAGCAAGCCAATGAGTTGTGGGGTTAGCTGAGCATCAGCCGCCTTGCCAGCGGCCCGTATGCCGGCCTCTTGCAATCCTCTATCCGAGCTTCTCAGCGCGGCTTCGACCAGTTTCTGCTGCTCAGGCTGGGTCATGAACGGCAACAGATCAAGCGCTTCAATGCGGTGGGTCGTATCGTCGGTAGCCAGTAAATCAGCCAGTTGAACCCGCGCTTCCGGATTTGCTGGGTTCGCCGTCAGGCGTCCCTGGATCGATCCCGTCCGACTATAAACATCCGGCTGTTGCCCTAATTCGGCCAGTTGATGCGAACTGATTTTGGGATGCTGAACCAGCAAACGAGCGGCTTTTTTTCGCAATTGCGGATCAGAATCGGTCGTGGCAACAGTATGCAGTACCAAGAGGTCCACCTGCTGGCCGACCGTGTTTATGGTTCGTTCCCGTATCACTTTATCGGCGTGTTGCAACAACAAGGCCGACTGCGCCACCAGGGTAGCTGGTTCATGTTCCTGAAGCCAGTCGATGGCATTTAGTACATCGGCGGGATACGGGCTTTGCAGGTTATTGATGATCACCTTACGGGCAGCAACGGGCAACAGGAGGTCATCGCTTCCCAGAAACCGGCGCTCCAATGCGCCTTTAAGCGTGTCGAGGTAGTGTCGGTAGGTCTTGTTCAGAAAGTAGATCGCCACTACCATAAACAGGGCCATCCACAAAAATGGAATCCAGTAGGGCAACGTCGGCACGTAGTGGAGGCCGATGAGGAGTGCCCCCGCCAGCGCCATACCCATCGGCTCGTAAAAGCCCTTCACCAGCGTATGCCCTTTCAAGCGAGTGTGTGGCGTAAGCGGCTGGAACAGAACCAGAAAAATTGGATCGAATACGGACCGGCGCAGCACTTCCAGCAACAAATACAACCCGCAGAAATAGACCAGCAGTCCGGTTTCGCTAACGCCTAGCTCCAGCAGAATACCAAACACAACAATGCTTAGTAGACCCGCCAGCGGCAATACCGCCAGCGACCAGCGAATACCGATCCGCTCGAATGTTTTCCAGGAAAGGACCAGTTTGAACAGGAGAGCTGACAAGTAGGTCAGGATCAGTATGATGCCAATAAACTGCATCAGGTCTTCCTGATGATGGAATTTTTCTTTGACGTTGACAAAAAAGAAGTACTCCACACTCGTGACCACGCAGGCAATGGCCGCCAGACTCAGGCACATCGTAAACACAAGTTCGCTGCCACCAAACAACTGCTGAACAAGCGGTGGTGGTGGTCGCCGGTGCAACCGGGCTTTAGTTGGGGCCACATCGACCACATGCAGCCGGATCGTTTGCCGTACGACATACATGGCCGCCCCAAACGCACCGAAAGCGGTAAGCAGCAGCAGAATCAGATCGGCATGGGCGTGTACAAGTACCGACAGCAGCGCACCGAGTGCTTTAGCGGGCATATCGCCCGAGCTGATGATACTGAACAGCCGTTTGCCCTGCCGAACATCGAAAACGACCGCCGACACGCCCCAGAATTCCAGGTTGGTCAGCAAATAGATCATTCGGTAACCGACCATAATTGCCACCGCCGACGCCACCGAATGTCCCCACAGCACAAACAAACCCAGTATGAACGTCATGACGACTACGGCCAGCAATACGCGAACGGCCAGCCGTTTCAAAAGCAGATGATGCTCAAAATAGGTGTACACCCGACCGACGACCATCATGGCCAGTGCCGCGCAAACGTAAGCAATGGGCAGGCTGGTTTGGGGATGATTTTCGAGCAGAATGACATTGGCCGCTACGTAGATCAGGATGGTGCCAATACCCAGAAAGAAATTGTGCAGAAAAAAGAGCCGGACTGTTGCTGCTTCTGTTGAGCGAACACCAATGAAACGATACCAGGCCTGAGCAGATGTCATTATAAGAAGAAACAAATGTAGCGCTAGCGCACTGTTTATCTATTCAGCGTCGAAAACGGCGAATAGACCGTAAAATAACACAAAGTTGCCGTTATTGCTCAACGCGCCAACCAAAAGAATTGAGTGTATGGCCTGTGTTTGTCCGGAGAAGAGCCCGCCGATTGACTGTTTATTGACTACCAAACCGCTAGATATCTTGCGTTAAGCGGTGGTGGGGGTCGGTCTTTTCGTTTAACAGCAAGGGGTTTGTTCCAACGCTATACCGGCACCATTGATCCGTTGGGTACCGACCCAGATACAGCTATTTCACAACCGTCATCTTTCCGAGCGGTTTCCGGATTCGACGGTCAGGATTGAAACGATGCGATACCATCGTTATCAACTGATTGCGGGCAAGGTTATGGTTAGTTCCGTAAATTCTCCTTCCCGGCTAGCCAACGTGAGCGTTCCTCCATGCCCTTTGGTGATGATGTCGTAACTCAGCGACAAGCCTAAACCAGTGCCCTGACCAGTCGGTTTAGTGGTGAAGAACGGCTGAAAAATCTTCTGCCTGATGGCGTCCGGAACCCCTATTCCGTTGTCGCGGATTGTTATACGGATCTGGTTCGCCTGTCGGCTCGTGTGCACCGAAACCACTGGCTGATAGCCGGGTTCATTGCTTTGCTGCCGCTTCTGTACTGCGTAGAACGCGTTATTAAACATATTGAGGAGCACCCGGCCTACCTCCTGCGGCACGACGTTAGCCTCACCCAGCGCTGGATCATAATTGGTTTCCAGGTGCGCTTCAAAGGATTTATCCCTCGCCCGAAGGCCGTGATACGACAGCTTTGCGTACTCATCGGTCAGGGCGTTCAGGTCCGTAGGTTGTTTGTCGCCCCCGCTCGTGCGGGCATGTTCCAGCATACCTTTCACAATGGCCGAAGCCCGCTTGCCATGCTGGTTTATTTTCTGGAGATTTTGCTGCATGTCGCCGATCAACTCATTTTCCAGTTCGTCGTCGCGCTGCCCATTCTGCCGGTATTCGATCAGTTCATCGACCAGTTCCGAACTGACTTCCGAAAAGTTATTGACGAAATTCAGCGGGTTCTGGATTTCGTGAGCAATGCCTGCCGTCAGTTCGCCCAGCGACGCCATTTTCTCCGACTGAATCAGTTGAGCCTGGGTTGCTTTCAGTTCGGCCAGCGTTCGCTGAAGTTCCTCTTTCTGCTCGTTCAGCTGCCGATTGGCCTGCTGCTTTGCCCGGTTGTTGCGGGACAGAATCAGCGCAAAAACCGCCAACAGCGCAACGCAGCCAATGAGCGCAAAAACAAACTGCCGCTGCCGATACGATTCCTTATCGCGAAGCTGGCGGTCTTTTGTCAGCAGTTGAATCTGGTTTTCTTTCTTTAGCAGATTCTGCCGGTATTGCAGCGAAGCCAGTCGACGGGTCGTTGCTTCGGCGGTCAGGCTGTCTTTATAGGCCGTATACTGCAAAAAATAGCGGTACGCCTGCGCATAATCCCCTTCTTTGGCGAAAGCCTTGCTCAACGCCTGGCTCGAATCACGCAGTTTCTTGCGGGCGGTCAGTTGCTGTACCACTTTGGGACTACTGCTGACCGATTTGATGAGGGTATCGATCCAGCGATCGACGAAATCCGGCCTGACCCGAACGCGCCGGTTCAAATCAGGGCTATACGCCGGTGACGGTATAGGAATCGCGTTCAGAAACTCGGTAGGGATCGAGGGCGAAACGCGTATATCATTCGCTCGTTTTCGCTCGAATGCCCCGGTAAAGTCGCCCCCTCCATCGGTACTCTCGCCCCTCGCTGACCGAAATGACTTCCGATTCATCACACGGGCAGCCTTTTGCATCGTCGCTCCCAGCGCAATCATCACTTTTCCCACAGAGCCAGTCAGCGCGGGCGACACGCGACGGTACTGGCTTTGGATTCGACCAACCTCATCCAGTGCCCACCCCGCTTCGCCCATATCCTGAATTTGGTCAGCGGCTTTAGCGGCCCTGTCCAACAACTCCGTAGCGGCTTCGGCCTGCTGTTTGTCCGCCTGCAAAGCGGCCAACCGACACAAAGCAACGACCTGACCTGGCCAGTATCCCATCGCTCTGGACTGACCCAGTAACGAATCGGCGACCTGAGCCGAACTGATACGTTGGCTCAATGCCGTCTTTAACCGGCTGATGTCGCTGGCTGGACCCTGTTTCGAGCGAGTTGTCATACTATCCTGACGCATCTCCTGAGCCTGGACAGGACACACAAGCCCCGACAAAAAAAGCAATAGGTCAATCGTGATAACCAAGTGCGCATTGAGCTTCATTCGTACGATGTTAACGAACAATGGGATGAACTTCTGAGCATAAGAGTTGGGTAAATCTAACCAAGTTCCGTGAAACTTGACTCAATCGTATTGATTTGCCTTCCATCTGGACTTAAACCGGAATTTCTCTGTGGCGGTATGACTCACCCTACATTTGTGTGCGCCTGATTAGTATTTTTCGGCGACGGATCACTTACTAGAACAGTCAATCATTTTTCTGCTTCTGGCTTACCCTCTTTTATGAATTACCAATTCTTTACGGCTTCCTGCCTAACCGTTGCGCTGGCAGTCAGTGGCCGGGCAAACGCTAGTTCCAGCGATACTCCGCCAATCCGGTCGCCCCGCACGTCAGCAAAAACCATCGTTGCGGCTGACCTGAAACTTCCAGCCGGCTTTTCCGCAACCATTGCCGCCGAAGAATTAGGGTCCGCCCGCCATCTGGTTGTCAGTAAAAACGGAGACATCTACGTAAAGCTGGGGAAACTCAAAGACGGCAAAGGTATATATCGGTTACGCGACACCAACAAGGACGGTATCATTGACGAACGGGTCGGCTTTGGCGATTATCCGGGTACGGGTATTTTCCTGAAAAACGGGTATCTGTATGCCTCGTCAAATTCGGGCGTCTTTCGGTATAAACTGAATGACAAAGACGAAGTGATTGACCCCGATCAGCCCGAAAAGATCGTATCCGGCCTGATGGTCCATACCCGTGACCAATCCAAATCGATCGCCGTTGACAATCAAGACAATATCTACGTAAATGTAGCGTCCGATAATGACGCTTGCCGGGAAGCGGGTACGGGAAAAGGCATCATGCCCTGTCCCCTGCTCGATTCGGCCGCAGCCATCTGGCAGTTTAAAACGAATCGGCCTAATCAGACGTATGCCGATGGTGTTCGGTACACGACTGGCTTGAAAAACGTGGTTGGTCTGGACTGGAACTCGAAAAGCAATTCACTGTTCGTTACGCAGCATGGCCGGGGTCAGTTTCACGACTTCTACCCGCAATACTATACCGCCAAACAAAGCGCCGAACTCCCTGCCGAAACCATGTATGAGGTGCATAAAGGCGATGATGCTGGCTGGCCGTATATTTATTACGATCAGGTTCAGAAAAAGAAGATTCTGGCTCCGGAATATGGTGGCGATGGCAAGAAGACGGGTGGCGAAAAAACCATTGATC
Source organism: Spirosoma agri (assembly GCF_010747415.1). NCBI lineage: Bacteria > Pseudomonadati > Bacteroidota > Cytophagia > Cytophagales > Cytophagaceae > Spirosoma > Spirosoma agri. The sequence goes on from NZ_JAAGNZ010000001.1 coordinate 3,398,233, forward strand.
CGGTCGTGGCTTTTCCGGCCCACCTGGGACCAAACAGTCTGCTATTTTATACCGGAACCACTTTCCCGGTGAAATACCGCAACGGTGCGTTCATTGCTTTCCACGCGCAATCGGCCGAGTTGCACAAAGGCTACATGGTTGCGTTCGTGCCATTCAAAAATGGTAAACCTTCCGGAAACTGGGAGATCTTCGCCGATAATTTTGCCGGAACCGACCTGGTAAAGCCGACGGGTCCCGTTCAGCACCGCCCATGCGGTCTGGCGCAGGGTCCCGATGGATCGTTGTACGTAACGGATGATCTGAACGGAACGCTGTTTCGGATTGCCTACAAAGGCGCATCCGCTGGTCCGAAAAAATCGGCTTCGGCTTCCCGATAACAACATTGTCTTAAATCCAAATGGCCCACAACGATACAAAGAGCATAGAGATAACCTCTATGCTCTTTGTATCGTTGTGGGCCATTTAGTTTGCTCGTTCGATCAGTTCTTAGCCTGTACGGGCATATCCTCTAACTGGGCGTAACTTAGCAACCAGGTGCCTGCGTCGTTTTTCTTCCAGAGCAGGATAAAATTTCCTTCCCCGATGCCATGTGGCAGGTCTGGGCTGGATGGCAATACATCGACCGAGAATGTACCGGCTTCGTAGGCCGTACGGGTATCGGCACCTGAACTGACTACGTTCGTTTTCAGGTCAGACAATGATGGTAACGTTTCCTTCACCCATTTATTCGACACCTCTGATTTCCCCTTAAAGTGGGTGCTTCCCTGAAGAAAATCAACGTCTTCGGCCAGGAAGCCAACTATTTTGTCCGAGTTTTTCGAATTCCAGGCGTCGATAAATTGTCGGTTCAGGTCCTGAATATTCACCGCATCGCCCGATCTGGAGCAGGATGTGGCTAAAAATAACGTAGAAGCGAGTAAAAGCGAAAGGAATGGTTTCATGACTGATGGCTTTTGGGCAGAAGAGTCTCGTGCCGTGCCACGCGCTTATGACAGGCGTGGCACGGCCGAAAAAATGCCCGGTTAACTGAATGGTGTTTTTAACAATAGATTTCTCTACCAGCTTTTCCGTCTGTACTCAGAATCGCCGTAGGGCGTCGCCTGGTCCCCATAGGACTCGTTGGGCAGAAAACCCTCCCGCAGGATATACGATGCCGGAGCCGGATTCGAATTGTACAGCGCGGTCGGCTTCGGCGAAATAGCCGTAGCGGCCCTGGTAGTCGTGCCATTTGTTCGGGACGTGGCAACGTAAGGACGCAGGTCACTGTTGAAAGCCACACGGTCGGCCGCTTCGCGCTCGGCTTCGGCGCGTGCTGCTGCTTCACGTTCCGCAGCGGCAGCTTTTTTGTTTTTATTGTCGATATGCTTCCCGACACCGTAGCCGGCAGCCCCACCAACCACCCCGCCAATGACGCCACCAACCAGCCGATTCCGTTTGTTGATGATCGCTCCGGCGGCTCCGCCAACACCAGCGCCGATGGCTGTGCCCTTCGCTTGTGGGCTCCAGCGTTTTTTACTCTTTTTGCCAATGGCGTAGCCGCTCGCACCGCCCAGTACGCCACCAACCACACCCCCTACAGCGGGGTTACGCTTGTTGATAACGGCACCGGCTACCGCACCGACACCCGTACCAACGGCGGCACCGGTAGCCTGCGGACCCCAACCTAATCGGGCTTGCGCGTTAACTGAATGACCAAGCAATATGGCCCCTATGAACAAAATAAGTTTATTATGGATCGTTTTCATAGCCGTGGATTTTTAGTGAGTACCCGCGTTGATCATCTATACAAGACAAGCAACTAACCATACTTGTTTTGTCTAAGACCAAAATCGAGCCTATTGGTTTAATCTACGACAAAACAGGGAAGGGAGTTTTATGCACTTGGGCCTTTACAGTCCAGCGTCAGACAAACCCGGTTCGCCGATTGACAGAAAGACACCCGTCAGCTAATCAGACACCGAACTGGTTCGCTTCCGAGTACTGGTACGCTACTAAACTAAGGAGCAACGGATTTGGCTGGATCAGGCTCCGAACTAACAGGAGAAATCACTAGTACTTCAGCAGGTCCAGTTCGGCGGTTTCGAGTAGCTCAACCCGTTTTCCCATTTTTTTCTGGATAATCCGGAAGTGATGCTCGTCGTCCGGGCAGATCAGCGAAATGGCTTCGCCTTCGGCTTCCGCCCGACCCGTACGGCCAATGCGGTGAATGTAATCTTTAGGCGATCGGGGTAGTTCGAAGTTGATGACGTGTGGCAACAGCTGAATATCAATTCCTCTCGAAATCAGATCCGTAGCAACGAGTACGGTCAATCGGCCCGCTTTAAATTTGGTGAGCGCGTCCGTGCGGGCACCCTGCGTTTTTCCGCTGTGGATGGCAGCCGCCTGAATACCATTTTTATTCAGCTTGGTGACGACATTGTCGGCGGTTCGGGTGGAGGATACGAAGACCAGCACCTGCTTCATCTTACCCGTTTTGATCAGGTAGCGCAACAGGGGTCCTTTCCGTTCGGCGTCGACGCGATAGGCAACCTGCTTGATCAAGTCCAGATTTTGCTCCTCTTCGACAACCTCGATCGTCACCGGATTACGCAGCAGGTTCTGGTTGATCGTTTCGATGGCGTCGCCCAGCGTAGCCGAAAAAAGAATCGTCTGCCGTTTTTTCGGCAGCAGGTCAAATACCTGGTCCATCTCGTCGGCAAAACCAAGGTCCAGCATCTTATCCGCTTCGTCGAGCACCAGCAGTTCCACCGCCGACAGTTGTACAGCATTCGACGAAATCAAATCGAGCAACCGGCCTGGTGTAGCCACAACGATCTCGGCATCCCGTACCGCAATCATCTGGGGGTTAATGGATACGCCCCCGTATACGGCCAGTGTTTTGACCTGTCGGGGAATCGTCGCGCCAAACGTCTGAAATACCTCGGCGACCTGAACGGCTAGCTCGCGGGTGGGCACCAGCACCAGCACTTTGACGTCATTATTTTTAGGCAGTTGCCGACGCAGAAACAGTTCCAGAATCGGCAGCACGAAGCTGGCCGTCTTGCCGGAACCCGTTTTGGCAATTCCCAGAATATCTTTTCCCTGCAAAATGGCCGGAATGGCATCCTGCTGAATCGGATAAGGCTTTGTATACTGTTGAGCGTCTACTGCTTTCAATAGCGGCTTCGACAACCCGAGTGATGAAAATGGCATAGTAACGTACTGGTAAATCCGTGGATAGTCCCTGTCCAGATGCGTACAGGATCTGTCCACAAACGGACGGTTATTTTTTATTGATTAGCGAAAAAGGGCCTTCAAACCCACTCTTCGCTATTTCTTTTCTTTGGCAAGCCCTTTGCACCACTACTTGTCGTGCACACAACCAGCTTGCTGGCTTCTCTTAACCTTAGACGAATGCGTCCGAACGACTGAATCGATGGCAAGGAAACATTCCTTCATTCGATTGGGTCACCTGCCTCTCCTGGTGGTAGTCTTACGCATAGACCCGATCTACTCTGTGTTTTTCTAAGAACAGTAACCAGCAAATCCGATGTTCTCCCAAAAAAAATGCCCACACTGGCTGCTTCTGGCAGTCGGTACGCTACTTAGTCAGTTGCCGCTTCTGGCTCAGACCGATCACGCATCCTCAACGGCCCATTCCGGCCATCCCGACTCGACTGGTGCGTACTGGAAACTAAAAACCGATTACAAAACGCGAACGACCGGCATTCAGTTTTTCAACACGCAGCACCAGCTTATTTACGAAGAAAAACTACCCGGTCGCTACGTCAAACTGACCAAACGAACCGTTCGCGTTTTCGATGAGTTGCTGGATGGTTTGGCAAACCGCCGACTGCTGGACCCGCAAATCGAATCGCACGACTTACTGGCGAATAACCCGGCCCAGTTCGCCCGCCATTCGAAAACATCAGCGCATATTGCGGGTACTATAGCCAACAGCCCGGATCTGAACGAGTCAGTATTTACGGCAAATTCGGCGGTTACGGACCTGGGGAAACTGATACTGTACTGCACTAATCCTGACAAAGTTCCCGTTTATGTCACCCTATCCAGTGAGGATCAGCAAACGGACTTCTTCAATGAACGTAGTAAAGCCGTTGATTACACCCGCTATTTTGACATTAACCAGTTACCAGCGGGCACCTATCGGCTGAACATCAAACATCCAAAAAAGCTGTTTCGCTTCATGCTGACGATCAATCGGAAGGGCGAACGGTTTAGTATGGTGAACGTAAAGTAGCAGTTTCGTGACGTTCGTCGGACACCTGGTCCTCATACCGGCGAACGTCATCCGGTTAATCCCGCTTTTTCTTCCCGCCAACCCGCTTGATCGGTCTGCCGTATTTCAGCATCTTCTCGGCGGCATGGTCACGGCGCACGTTCACTTTTTTGTTTTTCGCACTCTTCTCATGAAAAGCCGGACCAACTTCCTCGCGTTTAGGCGTTTTTACGTCGATCGTTTTCATGTACACTTTCGGCTTCTCATCCTCGATCAGTTCGTCCGACATCGTGAGTTTGTCCGGTAGCGGTGACATCGGAACCTGAAAATTCATCAGTCCTTCGATCGTGGCCAGATGCTCTTTCTCAGCCTCCGTCACGAACGTAATGGCAATGCCTTTTTTGTCGGCCCGACCCGTACGGCCAATGCGGTGAATGTAGCTTTCGGGCACATCCGGCGTGTCGAAATTGATCACGTGCGACACGTCGGCCACGTCAATTCCGCGCGAAATGATATCGGTAGCGATCAGAATCCGGTATCCACCGGACTTGAACTGTTCAACGGCATTGAATCGTGCATTTTGCGATTTGTTGGAGTGAATGACACCCAGCTTATCCGAAAAATCGCCCTCCAGCTGGTCATACAGCAGATCGGCCAGGTGTTTGGTCGCCGTAAAGACCAGTACTTTGGTCATGGCAGCGTTTTGCTCGAGCAGCAGCCGAAGCAAATTGACTTTCGTGTAGAAGTTAGGGACCAGATAACCGGTCTGCTCAATATTTTCCAACGGAGTGCCCACAGGAGCCGCTTCGACACGAACCGGTTTATTGAAGTAGGCATTGACGAGTTGGTCCACGTCGTCAGTGAGGGTAGCCGAAAAGAGCAGGTTTTGTCGCTTGTGAGGCAGCAGATCCAGAATAATTTTCAACTGCGTACGAAAGCCAAGATTCAGCATTTCGTCGAACTCATCGATAACGAGCTTCTTGATCGCTTTTGTTTTGACGGCCCCATTCAGGAGCAAATCTGCCAGCCGACCGGGGGTAGCGACTAGTATATCGAGCCCTTCGCGCACCTCGGCCAGCTGTGATTTCATGTTGACGCCCCCGTATACGCCTACCGCCGTCAGGTTCATGTACGTCGTCAGCTCCTTGATGGCTTCGACTACCTGAACGACCAGTTCACGGGTTGGCACAATGATCAACAATTGGGGAAGTTTCTCTTTCGAGAATTGAAATTGCCGAAGACTGGGCAACAGGTAGGCAAACGTTTTACCCGTTCCGGTTTGCGCGATACCGCACACATCCTGACCAGACATGACGACCGAGAATACCTTCTCCTGAATGGTCGTTGGCGTCGTATACCCCCGATCGGCCAGGGCATTCAGGAGCGGTTTCGTTAAATTTAGTTCGTCGAAATTCATAGTTATGCTGTCTACCAAACCACGAAGGTAGGCTTAATCTTTAGTAGCCCCCGCATTTTAGGCTACTTTTACAGTATGATAACCCCTCAGCAACAAACACAATTCCTGACTAACCTGGGAATTTCGGCTTTGAACCCGATGCAGGAAGCTGCCCAGAAGGCGATCCGGCAGGACAACGATACGTTTTTGATTGCCCCTACCGGCTCCGGCAAAACGGTCGGGTTTTTATTGCCATTACTCAGTCTGCTTAAACCGGATCAGACAACCGTTCAGTGCCTGATCCTGGCCCCCTCCCGCGAACTGGCGATGCAGATCGAGCAGGTCTGGAAAAAAATGGGAACGGGCTACAAAGTGAACGTGTGTTACGGGGGGCATCCGGTCGAGATCGAGGTCAAGAACCTGAGCAATCCACCCGCGGTTCTGATCGGTACGCCCGGTCGCATTGCCGATCACATTACCCGCCGGACGTTTTCGCTGGATGGCATTCATACGCTGATCCTGGACGAATTCGACAAATCGCTGGCCCTGGGGTTCCATGACGAGATGGATTTTATCGTCGGTGGGTTACGTAATCTTCGGAAACGGGTACTGGTTTCGGCGACATCAGGCATTAGCATTCCCGATTTTATCCGGCTCAACGCGCCAACCAAACTAACCTTCACGGCGGAACCTGACGATCAGGCGGGGTTAACAACAAAAGTGGTCTATTCAGTCTCAAAGGATAAGGTCGATACGTTGTTTCAGTTACTTTGCTCACTCGATTCGGAAGCCGCGCTGATCTTCTGTAACCACCGGGATGCTGCCGAACGAACCAGCGAATTGCTGGCCGAGCGGGGCATTCGTTCGCTGGTCTACCACGGCGGTATGGAGCAGGCCGACCGTGAACGGGCGCTGATCCAATTTCGCAATGGCAGTACCCGCTATCTGGTCACGACCGATCTGGCCGCCCGTGGTCTCGACATTCCCGAAATGAAATACGTGATCCACTACCATCTGCCCTTGCAGGAACACGAGTTCACGCACCGGAATGGCCGAACGGCCCGGATGCACGCGTCGGGAACGGCCTACGTAATTTTGTCCTCCGAAGAGACGCCCCCGGCTTATCTGGACGCGTCGCTCGACGAGTTCGTTCTTCCAGCCGATGGACCAGCCGGACCAACGCTGCCTGCCCCCCCGGAGTACGTGACTCTTTACGTCAGTGGCGGAAAGAAGAATAAGCTCAACAAAGTCGATATCGTCGGCTTTCTTTCCCAGAAGGGACAACTCGACAAAGGTGATTTGGGGCTAATCGAAGTCAAGGATTTTATCTCATTTGCCGCCGTCAAACAGGCTAAAGTGCAGGCGCTCCTGGCCAGAATCAGCCAGGAAAAGATGAAAGGAAAGAAGTACAAAATTGAAGTAGCACGCTAAAAACACCGCCCGTTTGCCGATGCGCTGGCTCAATAGCAGAACATCGACGAACGGGCGGTAAAGGGCATTTTTAGAGCCGGAGCTTATACACGAGCTAGCGCGTACCGATGCTGGTGCCGGCTGCGTACCACAAGTTAGCCAGTGCCTTCTGTTGTTTAGAGCGTAACTCTTCCAACTTGATCTGATAGTCGATGAGTTTTGCTTCCCGGCTATTGACCAGAAACAACGAACTCTCACCAAGCTGAAATTTTTCAACTTCGGCACGGACCAACCGATCCTGATTGGCCATCGTTTGCTGCTGAGTAACAATCTGCCGTTCCAGCGCGGCCAGCTCGTTCCAGGCTTGTTGCACCTGGTTGACAATATCGCGACCGGTTTGTTGCCGTTCCAGACCGGTCTGCTGGTTCTGGAGCTGGACCTGCCGGAGTTTACCCCGTTCGGCGCGCAGAAACAGCGGAAAGGCCAGATCGACCCCAATCTTGTGGTTATCGGCCTGAAAACCATACGCATTCGATCCGTCGTAGTTGGCTTCCGAAAGAGGACCCCGGCTCAGCAGACTGGCTTCAACCGATACTTTCGGTAACAGTAAGGCCCGTCGGTATCGCTCCTCGATGGTTAGCTGCTGTTGTTTACTGGCCAGTTTGATCAGGTCCGGGTGCTGTTGAGCAGCTCGGTTGAGCAGCTCCTGAAGTTGAACCTGATCGATCTGATTCGGCGGAGCCGCCTGCGGAATAACGGCAAGTGGCAAATCGACGGGTTGAGGAGTGGCATTGTCCTTCGCACTCCACAAAAAGGCAGTTAAACCCAGGCGGGTATTTTGCAGATCAACAACCGCTTGCTGAAGTTGGACCTGCCGGTCCTGAACCGTGATCAGGGCTTCGGTGGTATCGATGGGCGCCGTGTCACCGATCAGCGTCTGCCGCCGAATGGCGATGAAGCGCGTTTGGGCCAATTGATAGCCGCGCTCGATCCAGCGAAACTGCTGATAACCCAGATACCAGTCCCAATACGCCTTGGCCGCGTCCAGGATCGTTTTGTTGATAAGCGACAGCCGATCGGCGTCGGCCAGGTTGATACCCAACTGCGCTTGCCGAAGGGTGTTCCGGCGGGCATCGATGAGCAATCCCTGCGAAACCGGTACGCTCACCCCAAACGCGATCAGGCCCGTGGGCGGAACGGTATATTCAGGATTCAGGTACTTACCCATGTTCCGGTCGTACCCCATCTTTACATCGAGGCCACCCGGCAAAACGGGCACGACCAAACCCGACTGCCACTTATCGTAGTAGAGCGTATTCCCGAAATTCTTGCGCTTATAGTCCGAAAATAACCGGGGATCGAATGCGCCACGGGCCTGCTGCACCTGCGCCTGTGCTTCCTGACTCAGCAAACCAGCCTGTCTGACAATCGGATGATGCTGTAAAACAGCCTGGTAAAATTCCTCTGCCGTAAATACGGGTACTGTATCGGATGCGGACGTACCTGCCGGAGGAGTGATCGACCACGACACCGCCCCGGTCGACGTACCTGACGCCGATATAGCCGTTCTCGACAGGACTTCGGTGGCTACCGGAGTCGCGGGCTGGCGAACCGTAGCCGGACGGTTGGGGATCTGTTGCCCAACTACCGATCCTGTCCAGAGCAGCAGGCTCCAGAAACAGAACTGACGAACGAATGATCTCATACTTTTTCGGTCGTGGTAGGTTCGTTGCGCAGGCTCGGCGGAAATCCATTGAGCTGCCGCCATAGTTCATACCAAATGGGCACATCATCGAGCATAACCCAGCCAATAACACCCGAACCAAGACGAAGCTGCTTTGGCCACGGCTGATCGCCCGGACGAGTGTCAGGTCTGACCAACAGACGGTACATCCCGTTGGGGCTGCTGACAACGTCGATCACCGCGACACGACCGCCAAACGTACCGACCGCAACGGCTGGCCAGCCCGAAAACTGAATGGCAGGCCACCCATCGAACTGGATGCGTACCATGCGCCCGCGCTGGATCAGTGGTACATCCATTGCCCGCACGTACAGCTCAACGGCCAGCGTTGGACTGGCAGGCTGTAGAGTGGCGATGGACTCCCCTTCTTTAATGTTTTCGCCAATACCCGCTTTGAGCGTTCGCACCACGTAGCCGTTCTGCGGGGCACGAATGATGTACAATCCCCGCCGTACGTCTACATTACTGATCTTATTGCGCATCACAGCAATGTCATTGTTGGCGCTGGCTTTGCTTGAAACTGCCGAGCTGCGGTCAGACATCGTTTTGGCGATTTCCTGCTGGTATTTAGCCTGGATGATCTGCAAGTCGAGCCGGGCGTTGGCCAGTTCCTGACGCGTCACGTTCAGTTTGTTTTCCTGCACAATGACCTTGGCGTAATCCTGCTGGAGACTAATGCGCCGGGTTTCCAGATCGGTGAGCGAAAACAACCCGTCCCGATACCCTTTTTCGTACCGTTCCAGCCGGTCGACGGCAATCTGATAGTTTCGGCGGATAGCGACCAGATCGGCACTATCGATGCCTACCTGCAACTGATTTTGACGAACGCGGTTTCGGGCCGACGCCAGATCGACCGTTACGCCCGTACCCAGGGCTTTGATCTGCCCGTCAAGGGCCGTAATCTTGGCTTCCGTTGCCAGCCGGGTACCCTGTTTGGCGGCTAGCTGCTCGTTGAGTCGCTCCGGTAGGTTGGGATCAAAATATTCATCTTTGACCTCAGAAATGACCAGTAACGTATCGCCTTTTCGTACGTACTGCCCTTCACGAACTGCCCACCGCTCGATCCGTCCAGCAATGGCATTCTGAAGCGACTGCGGCCGATCTTCTGGCGTCAGCGACGTGACGGTGCCGCTCCCACTGATGTTCTGACGCCAGGGGAGCAGTAAAACGACAATCGTTAAGAAAAGAAAAAAGAGCATCCAGCGGCCCAGCCGTCGGCTACTTCGGGGGTGCGGGAGTTCGTGTAATGTTTTGAGCGGATAGTCGACGAACATCTGCTCATCAATCGACTGATTAGAGATATTAAGCATGTGTCGTTGTATCAGTTTCTATCGGTAAGTCAGTTACAGCGGCAATTTTTTCGACACCAGCCAGCATGTCGAAAATCGTATCGATGCTGGAGGTTAATTTATCAACGGCTCCCGTGACGAGTACAATCACCAGCTCCGACGCAACGAACTGGCCCAAAGACAGTTGGCGACTTACGACCAGCGATGTTCCCAGGATCAGCAGGCCACCCGTAACCAGCGCCCTGAACGCAACTGAACTGTAATAGAACCGCTTGAGAACGCGAAAGTGATCGTTTCGGTGGCTCACGTAGCTGGCCAGTCGGGAATCGATCTGAGCAATAGGATTGGCCGTATCTTCACCGTCTTTATGCTCCGCCAGGTGCAGCGAATAGCTTTCGAGCCAATCGACGACCTTGTACTTATCGCTTGATTCCTTGATGCTGGTCCGTGTTCCCTCCGGGCCAAACAACCGGACAACGACGTAAATGACCAGGAGTGTAACCAGACCGAACGCGATGAAAATTGGGTGGTAGAACGAGAGCAGAATGATACCGAACAGAATCTGAACCGCAGCCGATGGCAGATCGATCAGCACCTTCGACATGCCTTTTTGCAGGGTCACCACGTCAAAGAACCGGTTCATCAGTTCGGGGGGGTAATACCCTTCCATGGCCTCCGGTTTGATGCGGGGCAGGCGGTACGTGAATTCAAACGCGGCCTTGGCAAAGATGCGCTGCTGAATGATCTCAACCAGCGTAAACTGGACGATCGTCAGCAGGCCGCCAACCAGAACGCCGATAATGACCAGTCCGATCATGACATAGACCGAACTAAAAATCATACCACTTGAAACCAGATTGAAGACTGCCTGAATGCCTAGTGGCAGGGTAAGGCCGATCAAGCCCGTGATAATGGCGAACAGAAGAATGTAGACTATATCTTTTCGTTCAGTTCCTAGTAGCCGTAATAGTCGCTGAAGGGGCGATGGGGGTGGCTGCTGAAGCTTACTCACCGTCATTGTTGTTAAAAAAAAGCGTTAATATTAAAAAAGCATTAAAGACCAGTTAAGGAATAACGTCCGTAATCGGGTTTTGGTTTGTTATAAAAGAAATGTGGAATTGATACTACGGTACTCAGATTGAGCGCACACACCGGTTTCTTCCAGCAAGTTCTGAGAAATCATAACTAGCATACCAACCGCTCGTTTGCCCTATTGCACGCTATACTGACCTTCGCTACTGACAAAAGGAAAAACTATCTAAGAATAAACCAATTTTAGGCAAAATGGTTACGCGCGAACGTTACCCAATCTCGCCTAAACCGAATCAGGTAACGTTTCTGCCTTATCCACCGATAACGTACTTATTTAACTTCTTTTAATAAAATAATTTTGGCAATCGTATTTACAGAAGCCGTGGATCGTGTTGAACAGGTTGCCGGACAGACCGTCACGTCCTGTATTCAACAACCAATTGATACAAAATTCTGGGTATTTACCGACTTCGACCTGCTTAGGGTAGCGTTCGGATATACTCAGGCAATGCACCATGCTTTCAAATCGATTGTATCCTGCTACTTTCGTTCTACAATTGCTGAATCATGAAAAACCCACTCTTGTACACCATCAGCCTTCTCCTACTTGTCGGTTCGCTGGCTGCGTTTCGTCCGCAGACCTCGTTTACGGAGGGACCAGACCAAACAACGGGGAAACCGAACGCAACGAAACCCAAGAACATCATTTATATTCTGGCCGATGATCATCGCTACGATTTTATGGGCTTCACGGGTAAGGTCGCCGGTCTAAAGACACCCAATCTGGACAGGCTGGCGAAGGAAGGAGCCCATGTACGCAATGCCTTTGTCAGTACGGCTCTCTGTTCGCCCAGCCGCGCCAGTATCCTGACCGGACAGTACGCGCACACGCACAAGGTGGTCGACAATTTCGCGCCCCTGACACCGGGCCTGAAATTCTTTCCCCAGTACCTGCAAAAGGCGGGTTACAAGACTGCGTTCATGGGAAAATGGCATATGGGCAACACGGACGACGCCCCCCAGCCCGGCTTCGATTACTGGCTCAGTTTCAAAGGGCAGGGTATTTATTATAACCCGACGTTCAACATCAACGGCAAACAGGTCGCCCACCGCGATAGCAGCTACATCTCTGATCTGCTGACCGACTATGCGGTCAACTGGCTCAACTCGCTCGACAAAAACAAACCGTTTTGTCTGTACTTGTCACACAAGGCCGTCCACTCCGAATTTCAGCCCGCCAAACGACATCGGGGGATGTATAAAAACATGCCGATCAATTACCCGGAAACGATGTACCTGACGGCCAGCGACACCAGTAAAATCTGGGGGCCGAAACCCTCAGCAAGTCCTGAATCGAACGCGCTGAAAGTCAACATGGCTGATATGCCCAACTGGGTCAAACAACAGCGGTATAGCTGGCATGGCGTTGATTATCTGTATCATGGCGCGATCGACTTCAATGATTTTTACCGGCAGTACTGCGAAACGCTGATGGGCGTCGACGACAGCGTTGGGCGGGTGCTGAAATGGCTTGAAGAAAATGGTCAGCTGGAGAACACGATGGTCGTTTACATGGGTGACAACGGATTTAGCTTCGGCGAACGGGGGCTCATCGACAAACGGCACATGTACGAAGAGTCGATGCGGGTTCCGTTGCTGGTCCGTTGCCCGGCGGTGGTCAAGCCCGGCACGAAGCTGGATCAGGTCATTCAGAATATAGACCTTGCTCCCACCTTTCTGGCCTACGCGGGTCTTCCCAAACCAACTCAGATGCAGGGCAATTCGTTTTTGTCCCTGCTCAAAGGCGAATCGATCCCCTGGCGCGATCGGGCTTTTTACGAGTACTATTGGGAGGCTGATTTTCCGCAAACGCCTACCATGTTCGGCGTCAGGAACGACCGCTACAAATACATTTTCAACCACGGCGTCTGGGATGCCAACGAGTTGTATGATCTAAAAGCCGATCCGCAGGAAGTGAATAACCTGATTCGTAGCCCGGCGCATCAGGAAATTGCCAAGGACCTGAAAGGACAGGTATTCGACTGGCTCGAATCGACGGGGGGGTTACAGATTCCGCTTCACCCGATCAAACAAAAACGGTTCGATCATCGCTACAAGGATAACTATTAACGCGCTACGCATGGCCATTCGGAACAGGACCGGTTACGGTTTCAAGGCGTAAAATCGCCACTTGGTTGTAAAATCCTTTGGTAACTGCTGATTGGTAAGGATGGCCCGGACCATTTCAACGGGCATCGAGTTGAGTTGCAGGACGGCATCGTGAAACTGCTTGTGCGTCATTTTTCCGCTGTCGACCAGTTCTTTCTTGAGGGCCAGAAATTGAAAGCCACCCGTCATGTAGGCCAGTTGATACAGGGGCGGGTAACCACCGATGAACGACCGGCGGACTTCGCCTTCCGCATTGGCCCGCTCGTGACCGACTCGATCCACCAGAAAGTCGATGCACTGCTGCGGCCCCCAGTTGCCCAGGTGGTAATTGAGCGAAAAGATGATCCGGGCGCACCGGTGCATCCGCCAGAACAACATCCCGATCCGGTCTTCCGGCGACTGCGCAAAGCCCTGTTCCCAGAGCAGCATCTCCCAGTACAGGGCCCAGCCTTCTATCCAGAACGGGGTATCAAAATGACGATACGTTTTGTAACGGTTGTTCATGAACCCCTGCAAATGGTGACCCGCGATCAGCTCATGGTGCACCGTGGCGCGCGAAAAATGAGGATTGTTCCCCCGCATGCTCATCAGTTTGTCCGGGTGTTTCATGCCGTCCGTTGGGTACGAAATCATGATCTGTTCGCCCCCCAGAAAGAACGGATTGACCAGCTGCCGCTCGGGCGACATCATGGTCATTCGCCAGGTTTCTTCGGCCAGTGGTGGGATCGTTATCAAGTCCTTCGCTTTCAGAAATGCCACCGATTCGGTCATCAAGCGCAGAATCATCTCGGGCTGTCTGCCAATGGGCACGTAGCTGTTTTTCACTTTTTCCTGAGCGGCCTTCCAGTTATCGCCAAACCCCATCTCGCGCGCGGCTTTCAACAGTTCGCGGTCGCACCAGGCAAATTCCTGATTGGCCATCTCGATCAACTCCTCCGGCGAATAGGGAATCAGTTCGACCTTTAGTTGACGCAGCAATTCGGTCCGGCCAACGGCAATGCCCCGAATGCCGCTGCCATCCTCTTTGAGGGGTGTCGCTTCGTAACCTTTCCGACGAAAGAAGGCCGTATAAGCCGTTAGCAGGCTATCCGTTTTTTTGTAAGGCTCCGGCACCCACCAGGTGAAATCGGCGTCGTAGTGATTGTAAAAGGAATAAATACTGGTCAACGCTTTTTGTAACCCTTCGGCCGTTGATTCGGCCCGGCGCAGCAATGCGACATCCAGCGTTTTACTTTTGTCGAGTTGCTGCTGACTCTGTCTGATCTGCGTACCGATAGTCGTCAGACTCTGAGCCAGTTGCTTCGCGTTGAGCACATGACCCCGGCGACGTAATTTCTCGACGGCATAGAGGGTATCCGCAAAGGGGAACCAGGCGTTGATCTGCTCCCGTTCCGTAGCTTCGACCGCGAGCTTATCGAGTTGCTGCTGTAAGTCCCGCCGAAACAGCAGGTAATCGACCCGGCTGTCGGTGTTCATCCGGTCGAAATTCAGTTGTTCGACCTGCTTCAGATAGTCAGTATGGAATTTTTGCAACCGCACTCGTCGTTCGGGCGATCCGGTTACGGTATAAAAACGGCTCAGACTCCCTAAATCGGCGTAATATTGGGTCAGGAGATGATGGACATCGCTACTCTGGGGGTTTATGCCGTTACGTAGATTCGGCTGAGCGTCAACGCACAGACTGCCAGCCAGCAACATATATATAAACGATAACGAACTGATCACAATCCGGCGAAGGACCGTATTCTTTGAATTTTTCGTGTGTACGCTCATACAAATTAAATACAGAACAAATAGGCACATTTCTGGCGAATACAGATTGATTCTATGGCAAGTAAAGCATAATGTTACGGATTAATTTGCAACCCTGCTTATGTAAACACCACAACGATTACAATTTGTATTCCTCAGCAACTAAAACTGACCAATGGACAACAGTATGCGTCTGGGCGTTAAACGGGGAACCGTTACGCTGGTGCCTTATCAGTCTGCCTAGAAACTGGCTTATGAAACGGAGCGTGATTTATTGCTAACCGTGTTCGAGGGTGTTGCGCTGGCTATTCAACATATTGGTAGTACGGCGGTGGAGGGCTTGTCGGCTAAGCCAATTATCGACATTGCCATCAACATACAAACGTTACCCATTGACGACGATATTCTTAATCAACTGGCGCGATGCGGCTACAAAGAGCGTGTTAACCGACTCGGCCCCGAACAGGCGGTCTACGTAAAAGGTACAGAGGAAATGGAAACTCATATTTTACATATCATTCCCGTTGGCAACCCGGATTGGCATAACAAAATACGGTTTAGGGACCATTTAAGAAATCATCCAGCCAGTCGGACACTATATGAACAGATAAAACAGGAACTTAGCCGCCAATACATAACTGATCGTGGAAGCTATACGAAAGGCAAAGAGCCATTCATTCGCCAGGTCCTGTCTATTAATCCGGGTTAATTATATCACAGGTCATTTATGCAGTGGAAACCAACGCTCAACTATGCTTCATCTTTTCCCGTATTATTTAGCCCTTATCATTATCATCGTGCTCTTGATCATGCTGGCCAACAGGATCAAAGTGGCGTACCCTATCTTGCTGGTACTGGCCGGTTTAGGGATTAGTTTCGTGCCGGGCGTACCGCTAATTCAAATCGACCCCGAACTTATTTTCGTTATTTTTCTGCCACCCCTTTTGTACGAAGCCGCCTGGGCCATCTCCTGGAAAGAACTCTGGAAGTGGCGACGGATTATTGGCAGCTTCGCGTTTATCGTCGTGTTTTTGACGTCGTTTGCCGTGGCCTGGGCGTCCAGTATGTTTGTTCCGGGCTTTACGCTGGCGCTGGGGTTTCTGCTGGGAGGCATCGTGTCACCACCCGACGCGGTGAGTGCCGGGGCTATTCTGAAATTTGTCAACATACCCAAACGACTGGAATCCATGCTTCAGGGCGAAAGTCTGCTCAATGACGCATCGAGCTTAATTATCTTCCGATTTGCCCTCATTGCCGTGAGTACCGGGCATTTTATCGTGCAGGATGCAGCCCTTAGTTTCGGCTGGATGGTGTTCGGCGGTGTAGCGATCGGGTTAGCCATTGCCTACCTCTTTTTCAAGCTGCACACCCTACTCCCAACCGACGCCAACACCGATCTTGTGCTTACACTGGTCGCGCCCTATGTGATGTACATTGCAGCCGAATCGGTCCATAGTTCGGGCGTGCTGAGCGTGGTTAGCGGGGGTTTGCTCCTATCCCAGCGACGGCATCTTTTCCTGAGCAGTACCAGTCGGTTGCGGGCCGTCAATGTGTGGGAATCGCTGAGTTTTATTCTGAATGGACTGGTGTTCATGCTCATTGGGCTGGACCTCCCCGAAATCACCGCCGGCCTGGATGGGGTCAGTACGATCACCGCCGTTGGCTACGGTTTGCTGATCACGGCGGTACTGATCATTAGCAGATTACTGTCGGCTTTCGGGGCTATTGTCGTCACCATGATTGCCCGAAATTTCATAACCGTCGCTGATTCAACGTATCCGGGTATCAAAGGCCCTTTTGTATTGGGCTGGGCTGGTATGCGCGGGGTCGTGTCGCTGGCAGCCGCCTTGTCTATTCCGGTTCACCTGAGCGATGGTGTCGCGTTTCCGCAACGAAACCTTATCCTTTTCATTACGTTCATCGTCATTTTGTCGACGCTGCTGCTACAGGGTCTGACCCTGCCCTACCTGATCCGGGTCTTCCGGTTGCCAGACTCCGATCACCACTTACCCGAAGAGGAAGACTACCATCTGATGTATAAAAAGCTGGTTGCCGAAAGTCTGACTCATCTCAAAACCGAGTATGCCGCGCAGGTGAACGAGCATCCCGCCCTACAGCAACTGGTCAGAAAATGGGAAGACAGCAATCAGTTGCTCGACGATGAATTGCAAACGTCCGATCACAAGGCCATTTACCTGCAACTGCTTGATCAGCAGCGCCAGTGGTTACGCCAGTGGAACAAAGACCCCGTAACCAACGAAGAAGTCGTCCGCAAGCATTTACTGCGATTGGACTTAGAAGAAGAACGGGTTCATTATCTGTAAGTCTGTTGCCGGCGTGTGGCTTCATACGCCGTATCTCCAAGATACGGCGTATGAAGCCACACGCCGTGATTCTGATCGATACGGGTTTTACTGGTTTGTCAAGGAGCGGCCAAAAACCCTGACTCCGTAAATCGAGTTACTATAGCTCATACGATGTCAACCAAAAAATAAGTACGGTTATGAGCGAGAAAGACCTGAAAAAGATAGCCAGAATTGCGTTGGGTGCCAATTTGATTTTTGCCGGAATAAGCCATCTGACCTTCGCCCGCAAGGCGTTCAGAGCTCAGGTTCCCGACTGGATTCCGTTGAAGGTTGATGATACGGTGGTGTATTCGGGCATCGCCGAAATTGCACTGGGCAGTAGCCTCGTGCTGACCAATGAAAAACACCAGGAGACGGTTGGAAAGGTAGCCGCTTCGTTTTTCACGGCGGTTTTCCCCGGCAACATATCACAGTATGTCAATGACCGCAGCGCATTTGGTCTGGATACGGACACGAAGCGGTTGGTACGCCTGCTCTTTCAACCCGCGCTTGTCTACTGGGCTCTGAAAAGCACCAATAACCTCAAATAAAATAGTCCGACCTTGACCGGTTAGCTGCCCATGCTGTAGGGGCAAGCGTCAGTTTTACCGGATACCCCTCACGTTCGACTACAACGACCGTAGATTCGGCTACGTCTGTCCGTTTGTGGCTGCTGAACTTTGCAACAACAAAACACAGCAACATGAACATTGTCATAACGGGTTCATTAGGTCATATCGGTCAACCGCTGACGGCGGAGCTGGTACAGAAAGGGCATACGGTTACGGTCATCAGCAGTAATCCGGAACGACAAGGGGCCATTGAAGCCTTGGGGGCCACTGCGGCCATCGGTTCCGTAGAGGACGTTGATTTTTTAGTGGCTACGTTTACCGGTGCCGATGTGGTGCATGCCATGGTTCCACCCAAAAATTCCGTTCCCGACCCAATAGCGCGGACGGCGAAATTAGGCGAGTGCCTTGTACAGGCACTTGCGCTGTCGGGCATAAAGCGTGTGGTCTATGTCAGCAGTTACGGGTCGGATCTGGACAAAGGGACCGGATTAATCGTTGGTCATCATCACGTCGAAAATGCGTTGAATGCCTTGCCCGGCCTGGAAGCACTCACGCACCTTCGTGCTACCTACATTTACTACAATTTGTATGCGTACGTGGGCATGATCAAAGCGACGGGATTCATTGCGGCAAATTATGGCGACGATGACCGGGTCGTTCTGGTATCCCCAAAAGACATTGCGGCTGCGGCTGCCGATGAGCTGGTGAACCAAAGTAACGGCAGGCACATTCGCTATGTGGCCAGTGACGAACGGACCTGCAAGGAGATCGCTCAGCTGCTGGGCGCGGCCATTGGCAAACCTGATCTGACCTGGGTAACGACCACCGATGAGCAAATGCAGAACGGCATGGAAGCAAACGGCGTACCGCCGAACGTGGCAGCCCAGCTGGTGGAAATGTACGGTGCCTGTCATACGGGTTCGCTGCATCACGATTATGACCTGCATAAGCCAGCAGTTATGGGCAAGGTGAAACTGGAAGATTTCGCGCAGGAATTCGCTGCGGTGTTTAATCAAAACGAACAACGATGATTTATGGCGAACACGCAACCTCGTCGGATCAAGACCATTAGCGAGTATCACCAGGCGATGGGGCTGCCCAAACCGGCGCACCCACTGGTTAGTGTAATTAACATGGACGCTGTTACCCACTGGCTTGGTGATGAGTCCATCAGCCTGGTGTTCGATTTTTATTCAATTTCGTTAAAGCGGAATTTCAATGCTAAAATCAAATACGGGCAACAGTCGTATGATTTTGATGAGGGGATCATGTTTTTCATGTCGCCAGGTCAGGTGTTTGGCATCGAGCTTAAGAAAGGGGCCACGATAAAACGGTCGGGATGGATGCTGCTCATTCATCCCGATTTCCTCTGGAACACGTCGCTGGCGAAAATGCTGAAGCAGTATGATTTTTTCGATTACTCCGTCAACGAGGCTTTGTTTCTTTCCGAAAAAGAAGAAGTGGTCATTACGGGGATGATGCAGAGCATTGAACAGGAATACCACGCTAACATTGACAAGTTCAGTCAGCCTATTATTATTGCTCAGATCGAGCTATTGCTCAAGCATGCGGATCGATTTTATCATCGCCAGTTCATCACCCGCAAAATCAGTAACCATACCATCCTGGCTCGCCTGGAAACCATTCTGTCCGATTATTTCAACAGCGACTCTCTGGCGAAAGACGGCTTACCGACCGTTCACGCTATTGCCGAATCCCTGAACGTATCGCCGAACTACCTGAGCAATCTGCTTAACGTCTTAACCGGTCAAAGTACGCAGCAACATATACACGATAAACTGATCGAGAAAGCGAAAGAGAAGCTATCGACGACCGACTTATCCGTCAGCGAAATCGCGTATGCCTTAGGTTTTGAGCATCCGCAGTCGTTCAGTAAATTGTTCAAGACAAAAACCGACCGCTCGCCCATTGAATTCAGACAGTCGTTCAATTGACAAACCGTGCGCCAACCCGTTTACCGGCAATCGTCCGTAGGGACAGAACCTTACTTGATCAGGGCGCGTAGAGCCGCTTCGTCGCGAAATCCGATTTCGCGGTTAACCAACTTGCCATTGCGAAAAACTAATAAAGTCGGCAATTCATCGACCCCGTAGGCCGTCATCAATGGCTTCTCCGCATCGGCATTTAGTTTGACGATGGTCACCTTGCCCGCCATCTCTTCCGAAAGCTTGTCGATGATCGGGGCCATCTTTTGGCAAGGCGCGCACCAAGACGCATATACGTCCACAAACACCAGCGGCTCTTTCTGGATCAGGCTGTCGAAACGGGCCGTAGTCCATTGCGGGTTAGCGTTCGACCGGTTCACTCCTTCCACCGGCATCATCCGTGACGACCATTTGAGATAGCCCCCTTTCAGTTCATGGACATCAGTATAACCCAGCTCATGCAACTTATCGACGGCCCGTTTGCTGCGTCCTCCCGACAGGCAGTACACAAATACCGGCTTGGTTTTGTCGAGTTCACCCAGCGCCTGACTAAAATCCGTCCGTTGGGAATTGATATTGACCGCATTTGGCAAGTGACCTTCAGCAAATTCGGTCGGTGTCCGGACATCGATCAGTTGAGGCTGCTGGCTCTGTTTGAGCATCGTACTGAACGTATCAACCGAAACGGTCTGCGCCATCCCCAGCTGACCCAGGAATGAGAGAGAAAGGACTAACGCGTATTTCGTGAACGAATGAAGTTTCATAATGGATTGCGATTGGTGCAGGAGACACACAGCCAAAACTACCTAAATCAGCTGGAATTAACCATTACTTAGGCTCTGATTACAAACGCAATCACCGACTTTTTTCAACGCCGGGAGTTGCGGCACCGTTCCGATCACACACATGGTTAAATCAGCATCCCCAAAGAGGCTACCCTTTTGCGATAGCCTCTTTGGGGAGATGCAACACTACCTTTTAAAAACCGCAGCAAAGTCCTGCGCAAAATCCTCTATTTTCACCTTGCCCGTAACTACTGGCTGATGCAGGTCATACGCTTCACGCAGGGTACCGTTGTGAATACTCGATCCCAGTTCAACAAGGTTAGTCACAAGCGAAGCTGGCATTCCACTCGATGTTAGCGCGTCTTTCGTTTGCGATTCACTAACGGTTACCCAGGTCAAATCCGGCTTGCCAATGGCCTCACCCAAAACACGAGCGACTTCGCTGGCGGTACGATCATCACTTACCACATAGCGAATGGTTGACCTCGTACGCGCGGCCGACGACCCGGATGTTTCCAGTTCTTCGACTGCCACGGCAGCAATATCGCTCGGAGCCACCATGATCAATTTGTCATCGCCACCATAAATGGCCCCCATGATGCCTTGCTGGTTGATCATATCCACAAAGCTGTACAGATTGTAGTAGAAGTAAGCGGCCCGCAGGTGGGTAAGGTTCACGTCTGGCAACTCGTTCAGGGTGTTTTCGACATGGTGTGACCCAAGGATAAACCCGGTCCCTTTGTCCAGATCCGCCCCGTAGCTGCTGAGGTGTACCACGCGCCTGACACCCGACTGCCGGATGGCCCGTGCGTAGTTCGTACCGATCTGGCGGTAATACGCTACCTGATCGGGCATGGCATAGTTTGGCGGCACCATGGCGAACACAGCGTCGGCCCCGGCAAACGTAGCGATCAGAAAACCAGCGTCTTCCAGTGATCCGATGGCCGCGGTGGCCCCCAGGGCTTCAATGGCCTCTCGTCGTTCCGGATTACTGCTGATGACCGTAACCGTATGCCCTTTCTGTACTAATTCCGCCGTCAGCGGTTGGCCGATGTGCCCTAACGAACCTGTTACGACGATGTTCATGTTGCTGTGTTTTTAGTTTGATGCACAAAGGTCTGCCCGTCCGGACTCCTTCCCGTAGCCGAATCTTGGGTTGTTGTAGCCGTTTCTTGACCAATGGCCAATGCCTGCCCGTTGAGCGACTGCCGGACGTCCGACGGTGAGCTGGGACCATCGTCTGTTATCGCTTTATTACGTCAACCTTGCTGACAGGAACCAACGGGTGCTCCGGGGAAGCGCCATAATCCGGTGATACCCGGCTATGGATTTGATGCTGCGTGGCGGTCCGCTTTTATTTCGGTTCTATCGGGGCTTTGTTCATTCGTCCCCAGGCTATAAAAGCCGCTATACCGGCAAACACGACATTCGCCCCTATTTGTGCGACTTCTCCCCTGGCAATGTGAAAAATACTGGCGCAGACCATCAGTACAACGATACTGATCGCTGCGACGGGTGTCAGTTTCGGCTGAATGCGCAGGAATGAAGGCAGAACCAACCCAAGTGCACCCAGCAAGTCGATCAGTCCGGTAACCCTCACCCATGCTTCAGGGATCTGACCGGCCCAGGGCCACATGGCGGCTAACGTGGCCGTAGGCTGAAACAACTTCATTAGGGCGGCCCAGCCAAAGGTCAATGCCAGCACCAGTTGTGCTACCCAAAGGAGAATGTGTATTGTTTTCGACGGCTTTAGTTGATGGGCCATGATGCGCTGTTTTTTCGTAGTAGCGCGAAAATAGCTATGTTTGCTATCGACTGGCCGGTACTTCCCCACTGGATAGTGCTTTCCAATCGGGTAGTATCGGTCCCTTTGTCCCAGAAACTCATGTTGACCACAGGTGGATGTCCCAAAACGGCTCTTTCGATTAAAGATGCGTTGGAAGCGCTGGAAGGTCGTTGGAAGCTGCTCATATTATTTGCCTTATCAACGGGAAACAAGCGGTTCAACCAACTGGCGAAAGAGGTTACCGGCATCACCGACAAAACGCTGTCCAAGGAGCTAAAAAGCCTGGAAGCGAATAAGCTGATCCAACGAACTGTTCACGCTACCTTTCCTCCGACCGTTGACTATTCCATTACGGCCCACGGGATGTCGCTGGAGAATGTTATGGAAGCGCTTCATTACTGGGGGTTGGCCCATCGTCAAGAGATCATTGGCAAGTAATCACGCACCCCATACTAGTATTTCGTTGTATAGGGGCCGATGTCCCAAACTAGCTGCACCCGTCGTTGACTGGACGGCTATCGTTAAGTAGAGATCCAACAAACCAGACCAGTCACCTTATTCTATGATCGCTACTCCATCGAAAACCAGCACAGTCGATCTGTCGTTGAAACGGGTTTTTTCCATCGACGTTTTTCGGGCGCTGACCATGTTGACGATGATTTTCGTGAACGACTTCTGGACGCTGTCGGGTATTCCCGGCTGGCTCGAACACGCGCACGGTGATCAGGATTTTCTGGGTTTTTCGGATGTTGTTTTTCCCTGTTTTCTGTTCATTGTGGGCATGTCGATTCCCTTTGCCATTCGGCAGCGGCTCGACAAAGGCGATTCGTATGCCCAGATCAGCAGACACGTCATTCTCCGGTCGATTGCCTTGCTGGTGATGGGCGTTTTTACGGTCAACACCCCAGACCTGAATGCCAAAGCGACCGGCATGCGTACCGAATGGTTTCAGATACTGATGGTCCTGGGCTTTTTCCTGATCTGGAACCAATATCCCAGACGAGAAGGATCGACAAAAACGATTGTCACGGCTTTACAAGGGCTGGGTGTCGCGCTAGTCGTGTTTCTGGCCGTTCGTTTTCGGGGCGGCACCGACGATAAACTGACAACGATGACCCCGCAATGGTGGGGCATTCTGGGCCTGATCGGCTGGACGTACCTCACCTGTGCCCTGCTGTATTTGTTTGCTCACAAGCGACCGGTGCTGATCGTCGGTCTGTGGCTGTTTTTTACGATTCTCTGCATCGCGGGTCATGCCGGCTGGTTACGTTCCGTATGGTCCGACGGTCCCAACGACTGGGTGCTTGGCAATGGTGCGTTTGCCTCTTTTTCCTTCGCAGGCATACTGGCTACGCGTTTACTGACGCGCTTCTACGCCACCGGAAAACAACAACAGATACTACTCCTTTTTGTCGGCATTGGGCTGCTGTTGCTGGTTGCAGGATTCCTGTCCAGACACTTTTTTATCATCTCAAAAATTCAGGCGACACCCACCTGGATTTTTCTCTGTTGCGGCATCGCGTTTTGCCTCTACGCCGGCATTTACTGGCTCGTTGACCTGAAGGGGAAAGCACACTGGTTCGACTTCATAAAACCCGCCGGAACCAGCACCCTGACCTGTTATCTGATTCCCTATGTTTATTACAGCGTAGCCAATTTGTCGGGGCTTTCGCTGCCCCATTCGCTCACGGTTGGGACAGTTGGGTTGCTCAAATCGTTCGTATTTGCGCTCGTGGTCATTGCGATAACGGCGGTTTTAGGCCGGTTGACAATAAAGCTTAAACTGTAGTACGACGGGCCCAAGTTCATTTTTGCGTATCACTTATCACTGCCGATGAAACCCCTCATACAAGCACTTGTTGGAACCTGGTTTATTTGTAGCACAAACTTTCCAATGTGGCTGAAAGGCGATAAAACCAGTCCCACGTTTACGTACTCGATTACCGATAAAAAAGGCGACACGACCGTGCTGCTGGATGAGGTCAAATACCAGCAAAAAGGCGGACACAAAACGCTTACTGGCTTCGATTACCAGGACCAGGCCGATTCTTCCGCCTTCGTCTGGCGGGGCAAAGGACTACTGAGTCTGGTCCGGAGCAAATGGCGTGTTCTACTGCGTGATCCCGATGGACAGTGGGCGGTCGTTCAGTTTTCGAAAACGCTATTTACGCCCGCTGGTGTCGATATCATCAGTCGGACACCGCAGCTCCCGGATAAGACGCTCAATCACATAAAGTCGCTGATCGCTAATGATCCGCAAGCCGCCAAATACCTAATCGATATGAAAGACCTACCCGTTCAGTAAGCTCGATTCTATTCAACTGTTTGCTGGCAAAAACGGGTTGATTAGCCCTGCGTTACGAACTGGTAGATCCACGCCGAGACGGTTGCATATGCGTTAATGACCGCCTTGTCATCGGTAATGTCTTTTGATAGCAAGACCAGCACGTACCGCCGACCATCGGGCAACATGACTAGGCCCGAATCGTGCCGAACGCCGTTGATCGACCCGGTTTTGTGGGCCACCTTCACCGCCTTGGGCAGCTTAGCGGGAATCGCATCGTTGAACTTTTGGTCCAGCAGCGTAGCGATCATGGCCTTCGAAGCTTCGGCATTGACGGCCTGGCCGGTGGCGATCTTGTCAAAAATCACCATCAGATCATAGGCCGTAGTCGAGTTGTTGAGTCCCTTGGCGAAGGCTTTGGTATCCTCGACGCCCCGTCGCACCTGAATGTCACTGGCCCCCAAATCACGCATGGTCTGCACGACGTTCGGGGCACCTACGCGCTCGATGACCAGATTAGTAGCCAGGTTGCTGCTGACGGTGATCATGTCGTAGACCAAAGAGGCTAGGGTCCGTTTGGAACCTACCTGTTTGTATGTCGTTGAGTCACTGTCCGATGTGGCCGGTAACGTATACGGACTACCATCCACGATGCTGTTGAACTCGGTCTTGATCAGGATTGAATCGGTAAGCGCCAACTTGCCCTGCGCCTGCTGGTTGTAGACCTCGATCATAACCGGCGTTTTCATGGTACTGGCCGCATGAAAGACCTCCCGCTCCCGAATCAGCAGTTCATTTCCGGTGGTCAGGTCTTTGAAGGCGACGGCAAAAACGCCCGTTTGTTGGTTCAGCTCCCGGTCAATGCGCTGGCGTAACGCGGGCAGGGTCGTGCGCGACTGACCAGCAACGACTAGCCAGGTAGCCGAATAACAGACCAGGGCAGTAATCAGACAGATGGCTTTACGGTTTAGATGCATTGTCGTTCAGGGTGTATATGTGGTCGTAATGTAGCCGTAATAAACACCAAAATTTGGTTGGCTAAACGCATTTTGTCAACGCACCCCTTGGATTTAAGGGCAGCATAACCGATCTGGCTCGGCCAACTTAATCACGCCGAGCGCGTAAAATCAGGGTATACCGCCTTCTCTTTTTGCGTATTATTACCTCCGGCTCATTGCCTACCATCAAGTTGACGCAGAAAATTACCTGTTCAGTCGTTTCTGCCAATTAAATGTCGGCTTAGTACAACTACATACGGTTCGCTATCACGATAGCGGTCGTATGCACGGTTTCAGCAGCGAACGCAACCTAAAAAGTACCACCTGTCAACCAATCGTTTACTATGGATTTTTCGAAGTACCAGAAAAGTACCGCGTCTGTATGGGCCGGTGAAACCGAACCGACTGCCGACGGGGCTGTTACAACACCAATTGTGCGCAGCGTAGCGTTTGCCTATACCGATCTCGATGAATGGCATAATGTAGCAACCGGTAAGGCCGACGGCTACATTTACAGCCGGAACACGAATCCCACCGTCCATGTGCTCGAAGAAAAAGTCCGGATTCTGGAAGGGGCCGAAGCGGCCACGTCTTTTGCTACCGGGATGGGGGCCATCAGCAACACGCTGTTCGCGCTGTTGGGACCGGGCAAACGGGTTGTTTCGCTCAATGACACCTACGGCGGCACCAGCCGGCTCTTCCTCGATTTTCTACCCCGTTATCAGGTCAACGTTACCCTCTGCGACACGACCGATTTTGACCGGCTCGAAACCGAAATAGCCGCCGGTTGTGACGTTCTTTACCTGGAAACACCGACAAATCCGACCCTGAAAATCGTCGATATAAAGCGGTTAGCGGCTGCGGCCAAAAACGCGGGCGCGATCACCGTTGTTGACAACACATTTGCTACGCCGATTAACCAAAATCCGCTGGCGTTGGGTGCCGATCTGGTGCTTCACAGCGCGACCAAGTTCCTCGGCGGCCATTCTGACGCGATGGGCGGTGTCTTGTGTGGCGCGAAGAAACTGGTGGAGAAGGTATTCCAGTTTCGGGAAATCAACGGAGCGAGTTTACAGGCCGACCCGGCGTATCTGATTGCCCGGGGAATGAAAACGCTGGAACTCCGCATCGACCGTCAGAACGCATCGGCGCTGACCATTGCCAGGTATCTGAAAGCGCACCCTAAAGTCAGCGACGTTTTTTATCCGGGTCTGGACACCCACCCCGGCCACGCCATTGCCAAAGCGCAGATGACCGGATTTGGTGGAATCTTAAGTTTTTCGCTGAACGGTGGCTACGAGGCCGTGAAGAAATTTCTGCCGACCCTTCAGTTCGTGCACTTGGCTGCCAGTCTCGGCTCCGTGAGTACCCTGGCTGGCCCACCGAGAACGACCAGTCATGTCGAACTAACGGAAGACCAACGCAGACAATTGGGTATTCCCGAAAGCCTGATCCGGTATTCGGTTGGTATCGAAAATGTTGACGACTTACTCACTGATCTGGATACGGCACTAGCCTCCCTATAACCCAACCCACCGTCGCCCATGTATCAGCGTCCTACGTCACTCGCTGGCCATTTGCTGGCAATATTACTTCTTCCGGTCAGCTGTTTAGCCCAAGCACCACAAACCCGTACCGCAAGTGCAATGACCCTGCTGGTGCGCATGGATACAATCGCCGATGGACTAACGGCGAAAGTTATCGGCTGGCGACGCGCTATTCACCAGCATCCCGAGTTGGGTAACCGGGAGGTCAACACGGCGGCTAAAATAGCGACTCACTTACAGGCGTTGGGCATTACCGTGCAAACGGGGGTCGGTAAAACGGGGGTGGTGGGCCTGCTCAAAGGGGGCAAACCCGGTGGCCCGGTTGTCGCCTTACGAGCCGATATGGATGCGTTGCCGATCATAGAACGGACAGAGTCGCCCTTTAAGTCGACGGTGACGGCGGAGTACAATGGTAAACCTACGGGCGTTATGCATGCCTGTGGTCATGATGCGCACGTAGCCATGCTGATGGGTGCCGCCGAAGTGCTGGCATCGGTTCGAAATGAGTTACGGGGTACGGTAAAATTCATCTTCCAGCCGTGTGAGGAAGGGCCGCCAACGGGTGAAGAAGGGGGTGCCAAACTGATGGTTAAAGAAGGCATACTCGATAATCCAAAAGTAGATGTCATTTTCGGCCAGCATATATCGTCCGGCACCAACGTTGGCACCTTCAGCTACCGACCGGGCAGCGTTAGCGCCGAAAATGACATCTTTCGCATTACGATTCATGGCAGGCAAAGTCACGGCGCGGCTCCCTGGTCGGGGATCGATCCGATTGTCACCGGGGCACAAATCGTCATGGGACTGCAAACGATCGTGAGCCGGAATCTGCCACTCACCGACCAGGCTGCTGTGCTGACGATAGGAGCTTTTCACGCTGGTAACCGCGAAAATATTATTCCCGAAGAAGCCACGATGATTGGCACCATCCGCACCCTGGACACAACCATGCGGAACACCATGCACCGACGCATCAGGGAGGTGGTCACGGCCATTGCCACGAGTGCCGGGGCCACGGCCGACGTGTCGATTAGCATGGAAGATGCCATGCTGGTCAACAACAAAGACCTGACCGCGAAGATGATTCCTACGCTACAGGACCTAGCGGGCCTGTCTAACGTGGTTCTCGTGCCGTCGGGTATGGGATCTGAAGATTTCGCTTATTTCGCCCAGCAGGTTCCCGGCTTCTTCTTCAGCACCGGGGCCCGGCCAAAAGACAAAAAACCAAGTCAGGTGGCGCACCACAGCCCTGATTTTCAGATTGACGAAAGCAGCTTCGGATTGGGCGTCAAGGCCCTTTGCCATCTGACGGTAGATTACATGGAGAAAACCGCCAAGTAACGTAGACCGCTGATCCGCATGGCCGCGCCTGGAACGGATGACCCGTTTGACTACGTATTCTTTTGAACGGATAACCAGGTGGACTGGAAGTCCGCCTTACATTGACACCTCACTAACCAATGAAAAATCGATCATCACTACTGCTTCTCTTTTTCCTGCTAACTCATTTTACCAGCCTGGGCCAGGCCACTGGTTCAGCAAAAAACTCGTCTGACCTGGCGACGCAGCGACTGGAACACGAACTGGAACGAATCGCCAAACTGGCGAAGGGAAACGTTGGTGTCTGTGCGCTTCACCTCGAATCGGGCAAACAGGTGAGCATGAATCTACAGGAGCGCTTTCCGATGGCCAGCACAGTCAAGGTGGCGATTGCCGTGCAGTTATTTACCCTGATCGAAAAAGGTGATCTGTCGATGATGACGATGGTCGACCTACAACCATCCGATTTACATCCGGGCAGCGGTACACTGGATGTACTGTTTGCCAAACCCGGCGTTCAGTTGTCGGTTCAGAACCTGCTCGAACTGATGATGGTTATCAGCGACAACTCTGCTACGGATATTCTGCTTCGGCTGGTGGGCGGCCCAACAGCCGTTCAAAACCGATTGAAAACGTTAGGTATTACGGGAATGTCCGTTGATCGGACCATCATCCAACTACTGGCCGACCTCGATGGTATTACACTTCCCCCAGCCAGCCAGTGGACGCTCGGCTTTTATGCAAAACTGGACAGCGCCACTACGCCAGCGATCAAACAGGCTGCAGCTAGTAAGCTAAAGACCGATCCGCGTGACACATCGACACCCGCAGCGATGGTAAATTTACTGACGCAAATTTACCGGGGTAGGGCGCTCAAACCGGAGAACCGGGCACTTTTGCTGGGCGTTATGGAACGTTGCCGGGGTGGAGCCGCCCGACTTAAAGGCTATTTGCCTCCTAACACCATCGTTGCGCACAAAACGGGTTCGCTGGGTGGCAGCGCCACCGACGACATCGGCATCATAACTCTGCCGGGCGATGCGGGGCACATTGCCATTGCCGTTTTTGTGGGTGATTCGCCGATGCCCCTCACCGAGCGTGAACAGGTCATTGCCCATACCGCCCGCTCGATTTACGATTATTTCCTGTACCAGCCCCCCGTTTTATCCACCTCGTCCCGGTAGCTTGCCGTTACCAGATTCGGCTGGCAATCAGGTTAATTGCTGCGTTCACACCGAAAGCTATAGCGAAGGATAACGCCACCGAAAAAGTGGGCAGCAAAAAGGCTTGCAGGAACAGAAACGTGGTGAACCCCAGCAAGCCAATAACAAGTCCCCGTAGCGTAGTGATGGCGGCATTACTGCCCTGTAGCGTGTGCGAAAAAATAGCGAGAACGGATGTCATGATTGGAAACGGCGTCAGAATACCACTCCAGTTAGGCCCCAGCACACTGGCTAATCCGGTGATGACCAGCACGAACAATGTAGCCACGGCCATACGAATGGGAATGTCGAACGGTAAGCGTCGGGTGGTGGTTACCCGTTCCGTTGGTGCCGGAAAGAACCGTAGTACCAGCAGGACGAAACTCAGCACAAGCCCGTAACTTACAAGTAAACTCAGCTGCAAGTAATTGAACAGCAAGGCGGTAACGGCATAGAGCGTATAGGCCAGCAGAAGCGTAGGCAACCAGGCGAATTTCCGGGAAAAAGACGAGTAGCTGAAGCAAAAGACGATCAGGGCCAGAATACCCGTCATGGTTCCCTGAATCGACCGGATGCCAAAGGGTTTGCCCTGTTCGAGAATAAAAAATAGGAGAATGGGCCCGGCGGTCCACGGCATACTACCAATCAACCCTCCGATCTTGTTACCCCATTTCCGGATTGCCAAGGTGACCAGCGCAATGACAGCCGGAATAAGAGTTAGTTTGATCAGAAGAAGATTCATGCGTGAGGCTACTTGTAATGAACGCGCAAATTAGCCCGAAATACGGAGTTACCCATCACATGCGGACGTCTGTAGGGCAAGCCGTTCATTTTCGGTTCTATTGTAAATAAAACGAAGCGATTCAAGCAACTTTTGAAGCCACCAGCCTACAGTAGTTCGTCAAATTTTCGTATTGTTCGAGTTAGCTGCTTTCGTCTGGCTACGAATAACGAGTGGCGGATAGACTTTCCGTCCGAAAAACCAGGCTCATGGCACGTTTGGCGTACGGTATGCCCTAAGTACAACCCCTCAGGTATTTTTCTCAAAAAGCTTTGCAACCGATTGCGTT
Organism: Spirosoma agri; assembly: GCF_010747415.1. Lineage (NCBI taxonomy): Bacteria > Pseudomonadati > Bacteroidota > Cytophagia > Cytophagales > Cytophagaceae > Spirosoma > Spirosoma agri. The sequence continues at coordinate 3,429,099 of NZ_JAAGNZ010000001.1, forward strand.
TGTCATTACAATTCCGATATTTGCATTTCCTTGAGTATAAATAGCATTCAACGCACATTTTTCTACTCAGGTGACGTACACTACTGTCAACAAACTATTCTTCGACGCGTCGTCGTCAAACTCACTGCTCTTAATACAGCGTCAACGGATACACCGATGAATCATATTCTGATGAGTGGACATAACATATAATAATTCTTTGAACTATTAGTTATATTCAATTAAATTAACGCGACCAAAAAGCACTGGTCCAGCTTCACGTTAGTTGTCCACCAAATTTCCTCACCTGCCTATGCCCGTAACTAGTTGACCGAACTAAGTCAGTACCGCTAATCTGGTACTGAATCGGAACTACAGCCCACTTATTCCTGTACTCATTCCATCCAAAAACTGGATGCACGCTTTTTATTGCCCTTTCTAAACTCAATAAACCTTCGTACTATGTTAAATCAATTACAATTCTACGGCTTTCTGAGCAGGCTCCCACGACATGGCCTCTATCAGTTCATTCTGATACTTGCCCTCACCATGACGGCATGGGCCAAAGCAGATCAGCCGGTTTCGGGCACCGTGCTCGATGAAAAAGGCAGCCCACTGGTGGGGGTTAACATTCAGATCAGAGGGACCACACGCGGTACGACCAGTGACGCGCGGGGTACCTATCGTATTGAGGTGCCAACCGGCAATGCAGTACTGGTATTCAGCTACATCGGCTATAAGAAACAGGAAGTTCCGGTTAATAATCGGTCGACGGTCAACGTGTCGCTGGAGAGCGATGCGGGTTCACTGGAAGAAGTAGTGGTGGTGGGTTATGGCACCCAACGGCGGTCGTCCATGACGGGAGCGGTATCGTCCGTAACGCCCAAAGAACTCACCGCCCTTCCGGTCCCAAACGTCTCCTCGGCCTTGCAGGGGCGGGTGCCGGGTGTATCGGTCGTGAACAACGGTGGGCCGGGTAGCTCACCAACCGTCCAGATTCGGGGGATTGGTTCCATCAACTACGCATCGGGCCCTCTTTACGTCATCGACGGTGTTCCGACGGGTGATCTCAACAGTTTCAATACCAACGACATTGAGTCTCTGGAAGTACTGAAAGATGCCAGTTCGGCGGCTATTTACGGCTCCAGGGCTTCGAATGGTGTTATTTTGATCACGACCAAAAAGGGCAGCCGGGATAGTAAAGTACGGATCACGCTGGACTCCTACGTAGGCACCCAGAGTGCCTGGCATAAAATTGACGTGCTCAACCGGGATCAGTACATTCAGTATGCGAAAGCACTGACCTCCAATGCCGGTATCGCGTTACCAGCGCGGCTGAACGATCTGAACCAGCCGATCTATACGGGCGCTACGCAGACTTTCGCCCAAACCGAAACGAACTGGCAGAACGAGCTTTTCCGTAATGCGCCCATTGCACAGCACCAGCTATCACTGTCGGGGGGAAATGCGACATCACGCTTTTTTGGATCAGGGGCCTATTTCAAGCAGGAGGGTATCATGCGGGGAACCAGTTTCGAACGGGGCACCCTGCGACTTAACTCGGATCATCAGGTTGCTAAATTCCTCACCATTGGCCAGACGCTGACGGCTTCGTACAGCAACCAGCGACCCGAGCAGCTCGGCGACCGCTCGCAGCTGATGCACGCCCTGCGGATGATGCCCTACTGGCCCACGATGGACCCCACCAAAGTAGGTGGCTTCAGCGCCCCGACGGCACTCGATGGGTCGGACCCGGAGAATCCGCTCCGTTTCCCGGCGATGGACATCACCCGCAGCAAGTTTTTGAAAGCCTTTGCCACGATCTACGCCGATGTTCGCCTGACCAGTTTCCTGCGCTACCGCTTCAACTACGGGGCTGACCTGGGGTACGGCGTAAGCACAACCTTCCAGCCGATTTACAACGATGGCTACGCTGGCCGTACCTCGTCGACCATTTCGGACTCCCGCTCGACTAACATCGCCCAAACCTTTACCAATCAGCTTACCTTCGACAAAACGTTTGGCAAACACGCCATCAACGTGCTGGCCGTGGCTGAGCAGCAAGTGGTTAAGTTCAACAACCTGAACGGTTCCGGAACGCGCCCCAACAACGACCTGGACGTGATTCAGGGGGTTAGCAATCCATCCGTAAACAGCTCCCGCAGCGAAACGGATCTGCTCTCGTACGTAGGCCGTCTCAATTACGAATACGATGGTAAGTACCTGATCAGTGCCTCGATCCGGCGCGATGGCTCATCGTTGTTTGCGCCCGGTAAAAAGTGGGGCAACTTCCCTTCGGCTTCGGTCGGCTGGCGGCTGAACCAGGAATCATTCATGAAGTCGCTGCCGCAGTTCTCCGAACTCAAACTACGAGCCAGCTACGGTCGGACCGGTTTCAACGGGATCAACAACTACGCCTGGCAGTCGCTCGTACAGGCCGATGCTACCGCCTATCCCTTTGGTACAACGAACAACCTGGGTTCGTACTTCAACTCGCTGGGGAATACCGACCTCCAGTGGGAAACGACCGACATGGTCAACGGGGGTATCGACGTAGCGCTGTTCAACAACAAGATCACGTTCACGGGTGAAATCTACAATCGGTTCACCGATGGCCTGATCCTGGCCGTTCCCATTCCGAACTCGATTGGGTACACCAACGCGCCGGTCGCGAACATCGGCAGTATGAAAAACTGGGGCTACGAATTCCAGGCGGGTTATAACTACGCCAAAGGCGATCTGCGCTGGAATGTGTCGGCCAACATCGGCATTACCCGCAACCGGGTGCTGAGCCTGGCGACACCCACCGCATCGATCTACGCGGGTCAAAATGCAGACTACGGCGGCTTCGACCTTACAAAAACGGAAGTCGGCCAGCCTATCCAGTCGTTCTATGGCTGGCAGGTAGACGGCATTTTCAAGACCATCGATGAGATCTACAGTGCCCCCCGCCAGAACCGTCCGGACAGTCGCACGGATTACGATGCGACCAAAAACACCGCGCCAGGCGATATTCGGTTCAAGGACATCAACGGCGACGGTAAGATCGACGCCAATGACCGGACCTACCTGGGCAGCTACCTGCCGAAGTTCAACTACGGCGTTAACTTCTCGGGCAACTACAAGAACTTCGACTTTACGCTGTACTTGCAGGGCGTTCAGGGCAACAAAATCTACAACGGCACCAAAGTCGTTACGCAGGGTATGCTGCGGCTGTTCAACGCCGGACCCGCCGTACTCGATGCCTGGACCCCGACCAACAGCAATAGCAGCATACCCCGCGCGATCAGTGGTGACCCGAACAACAACAGCCGCACGTCAGACCGCTTTATCGAAGATGGCTCGTACATGCGGCTCAAAAACCTAACGATCGGCTATTCGATTCCCGCCAAAGTACTGGGCAGCGCAACCAGCAACGTAGTCAGCAAAGTTCGGGTGTATGTGTCGAGCCAGAATCTGCTGACGTTGACCAAGTATACGGGTTACGATCCTGAGATTGCTTCCCGTGCCGGCACACTGCTCCGGAGTGGGATTGATTACAGCAACTACCCACAGGCGCGTACGCTCCTGGCCGGACTACAAATCACGTTCTAACCGACCCTTCGAAAACGGAAACTTCCATGAAACGATACCCTATTCTTGTTGGTACGCTACTACTCGGTCTGGCAGGAAGCTGCAACGAGAAAGCACTCGACCAACTCAATCCTAATGCCGTAACGACCGATAGCTATTTTGCTTCTGACGGGCAGATTCAGAGCGCGCTCAACGGTGTATACGCCATCGTTCAATCGCAAAGCCTGGTGGCGCGCGAGTGGTTCTTCACCGAAGATCTGCGCTCCGACGATGTGGCAGCCGGGGGCGGGCAGCTTGAAACGCCCCGCAATCAGTTGCTGACCGGCGCTTACGACACGGGTAACGCGCTGGTGAGCACCGTGTGGACAGGTTGCTACCGCGTCATTCACCGGGCCAACGTAGTCGTTGATAAGGCCGCCGTCAATTCGGCTAAGCTGACCCCTGCTGTGGCCACGCAGGCCGTTGGTGAGGCTAAGTTTCTGCGGGCCTGGGCCTACTTTGAACTGGTCAGCCAGTGGGGGGGCGTGCCGCTCTACAAAAACTACGTGACGTCGCTGGCCAATTCACAGGCGCGTGCCTCCGAAGCCGATGTGTATGCGTTTGTCATCGCTGACCTGAAAGCGGCCCAGGCCGCCCTGCCTGCCACCTACAACGCATCCAACCAGGGTCGGGCAACCAGCGGTGCCGCCACCATGCTGCTGGCTCGCGTCTACATGCAGCAAGGCGATTACACCAACGCAAAAACCGAGTTGCAGAAACTCATTAGCTCGGGACAGTATCAACTGGTCGATGAATACACCAACAATTTCATCGAAGAAACGGAGTTCAACAAGGAGTCGATCTGGGAAATAAACTACCTGCCCTCGAATGGTTCGTTCAACTGGGGTGGTGATGGCGACGGAGCCACCGCTGGCGAAGAAACCGTACGGACCCAGGAGTACTCGGCCATTGGCTGGCGTAACATCATCCCGTCGAACGGCCTGCTGAACGAGTTCGAGCGGCCCAGCAAGGGCGATGCCAAGCTTGATCCACGCTACGCCAAATCATTCTACACCACGGGCGACAAGTACAACAACGACCAGAACGTACTGACCGACGCGCAACAGAACGGCAACAGTTCGGTCGTTGATGGTGTGACGCAAAAAGTAAGCTGGCGGAAGTTCAGCCTGATGTATAAAACCAACAGTTCGTTCCTGACCGGTGCTATCAACCAGCGGATTATGCGTTACGCCGAAACGCTGCTGGCGATGGCCGAATGCGAAAATGAACTGGGAAATTTGGCCAGCGCGGTCACGTACCTGAACATGACCCGTGCCCGGTCTAGTGTGGCCATGCCCGCTTATCCAACGGCAAACTACCCGGTATCGACCAAAGAGCAGGTACTCAAAGCCATCATGCACGAGCGCCGGGTCGAATTGAGTGGTGAACAGATTCGGAACCGGGACATCCTGCGCTGGCGGAAACAGGGCAAGCTGACGACCGAACCGCTTTCGTATTTCCAGAAAGGCAAACACGAATTGCTGCCGATTCCTCAGCAGGAAATTGACAATAACCCAAACATTGGCTTAACGGGGCAGAACCCTGGTTATTAACCACGTTCGTTGGGTTAACTTACACGTTGACAATGACACCGGGCTATCCTGGTGTCATTGTTATAATATGCAATGATAAACAGGGCCGTTTATGCAAACAAAGTGGTTACGGGTAATCGGGATTGGTTGGCTGGCCTGCACACTGATGGCTTGTCAGCAGCCAGCGCCTACCCTCTTTGAGCAACTCCCCAGCGACAAAACGCACATCACCTTTACCAATTCGCTGACACCTTCCGAACCGTTGAATGGCTTCACCTTCACCAATTTCTACAACGGCGGAGGGGTTGGTATTGGCGATTTCAACCGGGACGGTTTTCAGGATGTGTTGTTTACCGGTAATCAGGTCAGTTGCCGCTTGTACCTGAATCAGGGAAAACAAACCAACGACGCGTTCACCTTCGAAGACATCACCGAATCAGCGGGGTTGACGACGAATCGCTGGTGTTCGGGCGTTGTCGTTACTGACATCAACCAGGATGGGTGGCCCGACATCTACGTTTCGGTAGCGAGCCACCCGGCGTTGGCGCACACCGAAAATCTGCTCTTTGTTAATCAGGGGCTCAAAAATGGCAAACCCGTTTTTAAGGAACAGGCAGTGGAATACGGCCTGGCCGATTCAGCGTTTACGACCCAGTCCGCCTTTTTTGATTACGACCTCGATGGTGATCTAGACGTTTTTCTGCTCAATACCGCGCCTGACTTTCAGAACCCTTCCCACCTTCGTCCGATTGTCTCCGACGGAACGCATCCCAGCACGGGTAAACTCTACCGCAACGAAGGCATTGGCAAAGCCGGTCATCCGGTATTTAAGGACGTATCGACCGAAGCGGGTATCACCTACGACGCGTTAGGTTTAGGGCTGGTTATCAGCGACATTAACAAGGATGGGTGTCCGGACATATATTGCTCCAACGACTTTACCAGCAGTGATATTCTCTACCTGAACGACGGTAACGGCCACTTTACGAATGTGATCAAACAGGCCACGGCCCATACCAGTATGTACGGCATGGGCGTCGATGCCGCCGATCTGAACAACGACACCCGGCCCGATCTGATGCAACTGGATATGCTGCCGAACGAAAATGATCGACTCAAGATGATGCTGAATGGGCAAGATTTTGACCGGAAAGAAATGAGCGTATCGGCCCCGTATGGCAATCAGATGCAGTACATGCGCAATTCGCTACAGCTCAACCTGGGTAATCTGGGGGGCCATGACGCCCCCCTCTTCAGTGAAGTTGGCCTGATGGCGGGTGTCGCCCAAACCGACTGGAGTTGGGCAACACTCCTGGCCGATTACGACAATGACGGCTGGAAGGATATGTACATCACCAACGGCTATCGAAAGAATGTTACCGACCGCGATTTCATCAATTTCAACGAAGACTTTTCGGGCTTCGGCACGACCGAATACAACACCAAAAAGCGGCTCGAATTACTGGACAAAGTACCGGAGATTCCGCTTGCGCACTATGCCTTCCGCAATGCCGGGGATGCCTCGTTTACGGATGTCTCCAGCCAGTGGGGTCTCAATACCGAGTCGTTTGCCAATGGCGCGGCCTACGCCGACTTCGACAACGATGGCGATTTAGACCTTGTGGTGAACAATGTGGATGCCGAAGCCCTTGTTTACCGGAACCGAAGCCGTGAGCAGCACCCCGATCAACACTATCTGACGGTCAACGTAGCCGGTGATTCAGCGAATCGACAAGGTATCGGCGCAACCGTGACGCTGTGGTCGGGTGGTCAATTGCAATACAGCGAATTGGCGGTGGTGCGCGGGTATCTGTCGTCCGTAGAATCTGCACTTCATTTTGGTTTGGGCAAAAAAACAAAGATTGATTCGCTCCGCATCCAGTGGCCGGGTGGGCGCATTGAAACCCGCCGGAACGTTCCGGTCGATCAAGCGCTTACGTTAACCTATCGGCAGGTAAGTGCACCCGTCCAACCAGCCGCAAAGCCCACGACTAAACCGCTCTTTTCGGACGTAACCCGTTCGTTTCCGATTGACTTCACTCACCGCGAATCTGACTTTGTCGACTTTAAGCAGACGCCTGCCATGCATAAACTATTGTCGCGGTCTGGCTTTGCGTTAGCCGTAGGCGATGTCAACGGAGATGGGCTGGATGACTGCTTCGTGGGTGGTTCCTACCGGGGTAGTGCCGCCTGTCTGTTCTGGCAAAACGCCAGCGGTGGATTTGGCAAACGGCCCTTTCCCGCTCAGGCCGATCAGGAGGCAACGAGTGCGTTATTCTTCGACGCGGACGGCGACAAAGATCTGGATCTGTACGTAGTCTACGGTGGAAACGAACGGCCAGCCACCGAAAAGGCGGTATACCAGGACCAGCTTTATTTAAATAACGGCAAGGGCGACTTTAACCTGTCATCTACCAACGCATTACCCGATTTGTCTGGCAGCGGCTCCTGCGTCGTCGCGTGCGATTTCGACCACGACCACGACCTCGATCTGTTTGTGGGTGGTCGCCAGATTCCCGGCCAGTATCCCCTACCCGCCCGCAGTTATCTACTGCGCAATGACTCCTCCCCGCAGGGGATTCGCTTTACGGATGTGACCCAGCCGCTTTGTCCATCGCTAATGCAAGTGGGTTTGGTTTGCTCGGCGCTCTGGTCGGACTATGACCGGGATGGTTGGGCCGACCTGCTGCTGGCGGGCGAATGGATGCCGTTGACCCTCTATAAAAATACGAAGGGAGCGTTCAAGGCCGCGCCCATCCAGATTCCGAACACGTCGGGGTGGTGGAACAGTCTGGCGCAGGGTGATTTCGACCACGATGGTGACCTGGATTACATCGCCGGTAACGAAGGGCTGAACACACTCTACCATGCCTCGGCGGATGAACCGGTTAAGATTATCGCCAAGGACGTCAACAACGACGGCACGATGGACCCACTAATGGGCTATTACATCAACGGCGTCTGTTATCCGGCGATACCGCGCGACGCTCTGAATCAGCAGGTTATTCAGTTTCGGCGGAAGTACCAGCGCTTTGCCGACTATGCCGCCGTGCGGTTCGATGAACTTCTGACGGATGACGAGCGGAAAGACGCCTACCAGGCGCAGGCTACCTACCTACAAAGTGCTTACATCGAAAATAAGGGGAACGGAACGTTCGTGGTTCACGCCTTACCACGCGTTGCTCAGGCAGCCCCTGTCTTTGGGATCGTTGTGCATGACCTTAACCGCGATGGCCATTTAGACGCAGTACTGACGGGAAATTTTTACCCCAACGAGGTCAACATGGGTCGGGAAGATGCATCGGTAGGGGTTGTGCTGCTGGGTGATGGGCGCGGTCACTTCAAGCCCGTAAGTCCGATGGCAAGTGGGTTGCTCATTCGGGGAGATGCCCGATCTTCTGCGTTGCTGACCAGTAAAAATCGAGAAATACTGCTTGTAACAGCAGTTAACTCGCAAGGGCTGCAACTGCATAAGTGTATCCCACCCATGTAACGCGGACATCCTGTCCGCAGCGAATAAACTAAAATTAAACCCGCTCTGCATCGAATAAGCTACAGCCTGCGGACCAGAGGTCCGCATTACATCCCTTACTAAACCCGAATCCGTCAACCTATGCGACGCTTTATCTTGCTTACCCTGCTGCTACTTTCTCCCGTCCTGATTTATGCGCAGAACGTCTGGAACGGAAAGAAATGTGCCGTGGCGCTCACCTACGATGATGCCCTGCTGGTGCATCTCGACAACGTCGTTCCCGTTCTGGATTCGCTCAACCTGAAAGGCACCTTTTACTTATCCGGCTATTTTCCCGGCTTCGCCAATAATATTCCCCGCTGGCGATCGGTGGCCGCCAACGGGCATGAGTTAGCCAACCATACGCTGTTCCATCCCTGCGCGGGTGACCGTCCGGGCCGGGAGTGGGTGAACCCCAATAACGACCTGAGTGAGTACACCGTCAAGCGCATGACGGATGAGATCAACATGACCAATATTCTGCTCAAAACCTTGGACGGTCAAACCGCCCGCACCTTTGCTTATCCCTGTGGCGACACGAAAATTGGCGACGTTGATTATTACAAAACCGTCGAGGCTAATTTCGTAGCCGCCCGGGGCACAACGAGCGAAATGAAGAAAATTACCGAACTCAATTTCGCGGACATTGGGGCTTACGGCATCAACGGGCAAACGGGTGAGCAGATGATCGAACTGGTAAAAAAAGCGCAGGCCAGTAATTCACTGCTCGTTTTCCTGTTTCATGGTGTGGGTGGTGGTCACTCACTGAATGTCGCCCTGGCCGAACACAACAAACTGGTTCGTTATCTGAAACAGAACGCGGCTGATGTCTGGGTAGCACCCTTCATCGAAGTAGCCAAATACGCGAAAGGCTATTCATCGAAACCGAAATAGGCATACCTCATGCGAATTAATTCCCTGTTTCTGTTTCTCCTTTCGGTTGGTGCTTCTCTCACGGGTGTTGCCCAACGGGTATTCATCCAGCAAATGGAGCCGTCTCGGCAAAGCGTCTATGCGGCAGAGCAGCTAAAAAAAGCGCTTGTTGCCAAAAAATACGCGGTGATAACTAACGCCAGGTCAGCCGAATACACGATTCGGTTAGCGGCTGTCGATACGGAAATAGGAGCTGAATCGTATGTCCTTGCCCCGAAGCCGAATCAACTTACGATTACCGGAGGAGATAAGCGGGGATTGATTTATGGGTCACTTTCGTTGGCGGAAGACCTGCAAAATGGTATTTCTCTGAAAGCGATCGCGGCCCGAAGCGAAAAGCCGCATCTGCCCTTGCGGGCGATAAAATTCGACCTACCCTGGGATACGTATCGGCACAGCTACGCGCTCGATTTGCATTACGATACCTGCCGCGACACGCTGTACTGGAAAGCATTTCTGGACATGATGGTTGCCAATCGGTTCAATGCCTTGAGCTTGTGGAATCTGCATCCGTACACGTTCATGATCAGACCCGCGAATTTTCCGGCCGCAACCCCGTTCGACGACCGGCAGCTGAAGGAATGGCAGACGCTTTTCCACACCCTGTTCAAGATGGCCGAGGAGCGGGCGATTGAGACCTACCTGGTGCCGTTTAATATTTTCACCAGTTCCGAATTCGCCAAAGCCTACAACGTAAATCCCAGGCTGAACAATCTGGAGCACCTCCATTTTATTGATGGCGACACATCGGCCATTGTCAAGCGGTACACGCGGGAGTGCGTTACGCAGGTGCTTCAAGAGTACCCCGAACTGACTGGTTTTGGGCTAACGCTGGGCGAAGCGATGGGCGGCATGTCACCCCAGCAGCGCGAAGACTGGATGAAGGCTACGATCATCGACGGCATGCGACAGGCCGGTCGCAAAACGAAGCTCATCCACCGGATTCCGTTTTCCAGTACAACCGGCTCGTTAGGCGTCACCAGTGTCGAAACCGAGAAGCTGACCCGCAAGTCCATCGAGCAGGAAGAAGCACTGGATTTTATCGAAGGGCCAGTCTGGGCGGATCTGAAATACAACTGGTCACACGGTCACTCAACACCGACGCTGGTGAAAGTCCACGGTGGGAAACTGTACGACACCTATTTTAAACCCGATCCAACAGCGTACAAAATTACCTGGACGGTTCGTAACGAAGATTTTTTCTGCCTGCGGTGGGGCGTTCCCAGTTTCGTCCGCGCGCACATTGCGGCCAATAACCAGTCGTACGTAGGCGGCTACTTTCTGGGCTCGGAAACGTACATTCCGGCCAACGATTACTTCACCACACCCGGTGCGCCCGTCAACTGGAAATTTGCCTTTGAACGGCAGTGGCTCTTTTACAAACTGTGGGGTCGCTTGCTGTATAACCCGACCACGCCAGATGCCCTTTTTCAGGCCGAATTCGTTCGGCGCTACGGCCCCGCAGCGGCAACTTTACTGGAAGCGTATGCGCTGGCATCGTCAACACCTTTACGGCTGGCTTCCGCCTTCGATTTCACGTGGGATTTTTCGCTGTACAGTGAGGGGATGATGGCCTTTGACGCGGCCAAAAACGTATCCTACATTTCCGTAAACCAGCAGATCACGCAACCCACGTTAGACCCGAACTACGTATCCGTCGTTGACTACGTCAAAACGGTATCCGCTGGCGGATCGTTTGGCGCGAACAAAATCACACCACCCCTATTGGCTGCTCTGCTCAGGCAAGACTGCCAGAAAGCTCTTACACTCGTGCAGCCGATTAAGGTATCGGCCAATCGGTCGTTGCAGTACGAAGTTGCCGACGTAACGGTCTGGGCGAATCTGGGGCTGCATTTTGCCGAAAAACTGGAAGCTGCCGTAGCGTTGCAGACCTATCGTACCAACGGTACCAAAACCCAGAAACAGCAGGCTATTCAGCATCTGAAAGCAGCCCTTCACTATTGGGATGAAGTCGTTGCCATCACCCGGCCACTTTACAGGGACATGCCGCTGGTTCATCTGACCGAGCAGAAAGGCCATACCTGGGCAGAAAATAATAAGCTCCGCTTCCACTGGGAGAAGCTCCGCCTCGATGTGGCCAAAGATATTGAACTGGCCGAAAAAACGCAGTTCCGTACGGGTAATTAAGCGGTTATGGACTAGCCACGGTACAGCCCGAACTAGGTCTTTTCATTCCTGATAGTAACCATCCAGTTTACTCCGTACTGGTCGATTACCATACCAAAATGATCCCCCCAGAACTGCTTGATCAGCGGTGCCGTAATTTGACCTTGTTGAGCGAGCTTTTCAAAATACCCGGTTAACCGATCTCCGTCGGAGCCTTCGAGCGATAAACTAAACTGACCTGTGTTTTTAGCCTCAGTACCGTGCGGATTATCACTCGCCAACAGGACAATATCGCCATCGAGCCGGGCGTGCATAATTTTCGACTTTACCGCTTCACTGTTGGCTTTGGGGTCCTGATGAGCGTCGTCGGGCCCGTCCCCAAAATTGGACATGGACAGCTTACCGCCGAAAACACGCTGATAAAACGTCATGGCCTCCCGGCAACTACCACCGAAGAAGAGATACGGATTGAGGGTCGTTGCAAGTTGATTCACAGGAAATTACTTGTTAGTTTATCCAATAAACGAGCAACCGATTGAGTTTGTTTTCTCGTTGATCCACTAGCCAGCCATCAACGGTGGATTGGTCAGTAACTCGTTCAGGGGTCCACTTAGCCGTACAAGGTTCTCCAGGTTTTTTCGAGGGTATAAAACAAATTTTAGCTACGTTATCGCCACTGATCTGCCAATTTATAGGCATTTCCATTGCGCCGATTTCAGCTTAGTAATAAGGCACAACTAGTGCTTTATCCGGCGGACAAGAACTAATCGACCATAGTTTTACTGATCTATTTACCGGAAAGAGCGATAAAACCATTTCGCCCATCGCACCGGTAAGCCCCACACGGAGCATCGGTACGATGGGCGAAACTACCTGTAACGATAAACCGATCAGGGTGTGATCAGCTCGATCGACCCATCGGCTTTCCGCTTCAGCTCGCGCACTTTGATGTTCCGCAGGTGCGTTTGCCCGGTTAGCTCAACGTCGTGATAGAAAATGTACCATTTCCCGTTCAGCTCAATGATGGAATGGTGGGTGGTCCAGCCCGTCACGGGTTTCATGAAGGTTCCCTGGTACGTGAACGGGCCATAGGGCGAGTTACTGGTGGCATAGGCCAGAAAGTGCGTATCGCCGGTCGAGTACGAGAAATAATACTTGTCCTTGTATTTGTGCATCCAGGCTCCTTCAAAAAAGCGTCGGTCGTGGTCACCACCAAGCAACGGTTTACCGTCTTTATCAACAATCGTCACGTCTTTGACCGGCTCATCGAAGGTGAGCATGTCTTTGCTCATCCGAACGACCTTGGCACTCAGGGCGGGCTCGTTGTCTTTTTTCAGATCCGTATTCGAGCTTTTGTCATATTTGCCGGTATGCCAGCGCTGAAGCTGTCCGCCCCAGATACCACCGAAGTACATGTATGTTTTGCCATCGGTATCCGTAAAAACCGCCGGGTCGATGCTGTAGCTGCCGGGAATCGGAGCCGGTTCGGCCTTGAACGGACCCGTTGGCGATTTGCTGGTCGCGACGCCGATCCGGAAGATATCCTCCTTGTCCTTGACCGGAAAGTACAGGTAATACGTACCGTTTTTGTACGCGGCATCCGGTGCCCACATCTGCCGACCTGCCCACGGAACATCTTTCACGTCCAGTGCGACACCGTGGTCGGTCACCTTGCCATTGATGTTGTCCATCGAAAAGACGTGGTAGTCCCGCATGTTGAAATGGCCGCCTTCGTCGTCTTGCGGCACGTTGGCTTCAATGTCGTGCGATGGGTAGATGTAAATTTTCCCGTTGAACACGTGGGCCGATGGATCTGCTGTGTAGATGTCGGTCACCAGCGGTTTGGGGTTCGCAGGATCACGTTTCGTGGCGGTGGTCTGGCAAATGCCTGTTTCAACAGCACCACCGATCAGCATGAGGGCGGCAAGACTAATTTTAGTCGAGATAAACATAAAAGGGATTAGTTAAAATAGCGGTCTGCATACCGTAAAAAAGTTGGCCAGTTCGGGCCGGTCGTGTGCCCGCCACTGTGCTGGCGAAACGCAATGTCACCATCGACAAGGGCCGTCTCAATGGACGGAAACGTCATAGTTCCCATATCTTTTTTGCCCAGCAGTTTATAGACAGGCCCCGCGTAGGCTCCGCCCAGAAACATGCCTTTTGCATCGACCCAGTTACCTTCTACAGCGGGGGAGCCCGAACTGATAAAAACCGGTCGTGGTGCACATAAAGCGACTAGCTCATGCGCATCGACGGGTAAGTCATTGGGTGTCAATGGGCCGGCATATTTGATAAAATTACCCGCCATCCAATGATACTCAGCGGAAGAGGCTACGTTCTCGACCTGCTCACCGAACTTACGACGGTGAATCTTAACGCCCCCTTCACCCGATGAACCAACGAACGCAATGGCGAAACGGGGTTCGTAGGCCATCGTCACGATCGTCGCTTTGCCGTAGCGGGACAATCCTTCGATCCCCACCTTTTTAGCGTTTACGGCTTTGTCGGTTTCAAAATAATCCACCGCCCGGCTGGCTCCCCACGCCCAGGCCCGCAACGCTCCCCAGTCGTCGGGTTTGCGCGGCTGTCCTTTGTTGACCAGTCCGATGATACCTTTTGTCAGACCGGCTCCGTTGTCAGCCTGATAGCTGGTGGGATACAGAATAGCATACCCCCACCCCTTGGCCAGGAGCTGCTGCTGCCAGGTAGGTTCAGGTTTGGCGGCTTGTGTTGCGGTTCCCGAAGTCGCTGCGGTGGCCGTTGGCATCCGAAAACCAGCCGGGAAGCGGAAACCATAACTCATCATGACGGGCACCGCACTGGTCGCATTGGCAGGAGTCGAGAGGGTCAACTCAATATCAACGTTGATCGACGGATAAGCCGAGTTATCGACGTGACCCACCAGATTTTTGGTAATGACGGGAAATTCACCGTTCATCTCTTTGGTTTCGCTGACCACCTTCCACGTAACCTTCGGAACATTCTTCGGGACCCGACCGTAGACTTCCCGGTCGAAATCCTCCACGATTTCGGGACGACGCTCGTTCCACCACTGCTTGGCGGTCGTTACTTTCTTACCGTTTTTCAGCGTCAGGGGATCGGGCAGGCTGGTGTAGGGCGTTGCCTGCGACTCATCGACGTTAGCCGCATTGGGCGCTTTCGGATCACCCGACGGGCCAGGCCGCAGTGCAGTAATGTGCAACTGTTCCAACATCTTGGCATGGTCTGCTGCCGACTCTTTCTGAATAATCGCCTGAGCAGCCATAAAGGCGCGTCTGGCCGAATCAGGTTCCGGCGGTCGCCCCTGCCCCAGTGCCCTGACACTAACCAGAGCCGTGATCGTCAGAAAATACATTGCTTTTTTCATGTCTATCGATAAGGGTATGGGAACACATTTTGCTCTTGTCACGAATCGAACGGGGAAGCCTGACCGGACTAAGGAGTTACTCCTGCAATCCATTGAATTTTGGAACTAGCCGCAAAAAGTATCCGGCTTATGGCAACTATCGACTTAGATTTTAGCTGAGTTATATCCTAACCTAACCGCCAGATGCATCCTGAGACCATCGATTCTGCAATAATACAAAAAACAGGAGATTAAATTTTTTTTAGAAAAAATTGTTATGCAACCGATTGCCATGCGACCACCGTACTGAAAACTTTACAATGCATATCCTTACCTTTCGATGTCAATTGAGCCAAGACTGGTACGGCTTTACGGCTGGTAATCGAAGAATCTGGTCCCAAACCAGCGTCGGAATGCTGCACCACCCCAGTACGCACCATACAAAACTTTCATACCAATCCATGTATGCTTAATCGCTACCTTTCGTTCTGTCTACTTATCCTTTCAGTATCGGCTTTTGCCCAGATTCCTCACCTGCGAAAGCAAGGGTCAACCGCTCAGTTAATCGTACAGGGAAGACCCTTTTTGATACTGGGTGGGAAACTGGGCAATTCCAGTGCTTCGGACATGGACTATATGCAGCCCATCTGGCCGAAGTTACAGCAGATGCACGTGAACACTGTGCTGGCTCCCATCTATTGGGAATTGCTGGAACCGCAGGAAGGTACATTCGATTATACGCTGGTCGATGCGCTACTCAAAGATGCCTGAAAGCACCAGATCAAGCTCGTTTTGCTATGGTTTGGTAGCTGGAAAAACAGCATGTCGTGCTACGTACCGGCCTGGGTAAAAACGGACACGAAACGATTCCCCAGGGTGCAAACGAAGGCCGGGAAAGCCGTTGAAATCCTCACGCCCTTTGGCACCAACAGCCTCAATGCCGACGTGAAAGCGTTCAGTGCCCTGATGCGACACATTCGCGAGGTCGACGAGCGGCAGCAAACGGTGATCATGGTTCAGGTTGAAAACGAAATCGGTATGCTGCCCGAAGCCCGCGACCATTCTGCACTGGCAAATGCAGCTTTTGAACAACCCGTCCCTAAATCACTCATCCAGCATTTACAGACCCACAAAGCGTCGCTTGCCCCAGCCATGCGGACGACCTGGCAAGCGAATGGCACCAAAACAAGTGGCAACTGGGAAACGGTATTTGGCAAAAGTCTGGCTACCGACGAGCTGTTCATCGCCTGGTATCTGGCTCAGTACACAGACAAAGTAACCCAGGCGGGCAAGGCGATCTACCCGATTCCCATGTTTGTGAACGCGGCTCTGAATCGTCCGAATGTCAAACCCGGTGATTACCCGAGTGGTGGACCACTGCCGCATATCATCGACATCTGGAAAGCGGGCGCACCCACGCTGGATTTCCTGTCGCCGGACTTTTACAATCCAGATTTCAAGTACTGGAACGATCTGTACACCCGCCCCGACAATCCGCTGTTTATTCCCGAGATTCGTTTTGAACCTTCCGATGCCGCCAAGGTTTTTTACGCCATCGGTCATTACCAGGGCATGGGTTTTTCGCCCTTCTCGATTGAGTCGACGGACAAACCCGCTGACGATCCGATCGCTAAAAGCTATAACGTGCTGGCCCAACTCAGTTCTACCATTCTTGAACATCAGGGAAAAGGGGTGATGAATGGTGTACTTTTCGACAGAAAAGCGACCAGCGACACTGTTCGACTGGGCGGCTATACGTTTATCTGCAAGCATGATTACACCCTGGGCTGGTCGCCGAAAGCGAAGGACGAGGAATGGCCGATGACGGGCGGATTGATCATCCAGACGGGTCCTGATGAGTTTACAATTGCCGGATCAGGCATTGTGATTACCTGTTTCTCCGATCGACCCCAGACCCCGAACGCGGGTATTTTGCAATTGGACGAGGGTACTTACGTGGATGGCAACTGGAAACCGGGTCGTCGGATGAACGGCGATCAGGACCATCAGGGACGACACATTCGCATCCCAGTCGGGGAATGTGGTATCCAGAAATTGACCCTATATCGTTTTTAAATCGCGTAGTTGTTAACAGGAGTTTCGCCGAAGTTTTTCGCCGGTATAATAGATACCTACATTTTTTTTGCTGATCGTAACATAAATTAGAACAACAGTAGCTGTTATTTTTTTGATAACCAATTCCATATTCTGTCATCCCGACGGCAGGAGGTACCTTCAGTGACGCACTAAAAGATGCTCTTCGCCAAAGCTCCCTCCTGCCGTCGGGATGACAGAAAAATACAAGCTAATTGTCCCGATGATTCATTCACAAAACGCAGCCATTTATGATTCACATTATCTTGGAAGTCGTTAGTCAAAACCAGTTTTGGCATTGACAGAAAAAGTAGAATTTGCTTTTCTCGTTTCGAAATTTCGTTCGTGTCTGTCGCACCTAGCTTCTAATCGTTCAGTTTTAGAGACGATAGAAACTAATCAATGCTTATTAATAGCTAATTTTATCAAGCCAACATATGGAACTGGAAGAGATCAATGTGGCACACAACAAGTGGGTAATCGGTTTCCGATTGGAGGGTGCACAGCTGTACAGCGTCTGGGGAGCCGATTCTACCGATAGCGGTAACGATAAATTGTGGATAGACGAGTACCAGAACATTATTACGTTCGGCACCTTCCAACAACCTATTGAAGCGGTCCTGACATCATCACTGCCCTTATTTGACTCAGACAATGTGCATCGTTGGGCTTCACTGATAATGGAGCATGGACATTCTAATAAGCCTACCTCTGTCTATATATATGATATTGACAGAATTTCCAAACAGATAGACCAGATCGATTTCGATAATCTGGAAGCAAACAGTCCCGACTTGATGCATGAGCTTATTACCATCCTCAATCTAGTTGGCGATTATGTTCTCCAAATTGACGATAAGGCTGCTATGAAAACCTGGGGTAATTCCTCTCTGCGCCTGTTTCAAGAGTACATGTATAATGCATATTTCTGGACGATTCCTCCCGAAGAATTAAAACATAAGCAAGCAGAATTACTTCGTAATTATAACGCTTTTGATTGCGAGCAATCACTAACTAAAACCCTGCTTATCTTCAGAGAACGCCTACAAGTCTAGACGTAACAAGTCCTATGTCAAATGCTTTCTGTAAACTGTAAGATCAGCCTTTAGCAACCGACATCCCATCTACAGGCCCAGCTTCAATTGTGCGCCCCGACCCTGCTGCAACTGGTTAGCCGCATTGTAAACGACTCGTCTTGCCTGGACCACGGCACTGGCCGGAATCGATACGGTATGCTTCAACACCACCACATCGAGCGCCGTCGGCAACCGGTTCTGCGACCAGATCGACGCATCAGTCCAGCTACCCGTTTTGACCGTATAGAGTGGCGGTGCATCGGTTGTCAGCGTCACAACCACGGCGGTCATGGGGGCTACCGGAACGCTGAAACCGGTCGCGTTCGTTACGGCAAGCGGCACAGCAGTCCCTTTGGTAAAACTCCCGTCGGTGGCCACCTGCGCATTGGCGTAGTAGGTAGCCGTAGCCACATCGTACATGTTCGTTTGGGGCCGTAGAACCTGGTAACTGGCTGTGTTGATGTTGATACCGGGGACGCTCACACCGGCATTGATCCCGTTGGTGAAGTCTTTGTTGATGATAGTTATCTTCACCGTTTTTCCGTCGTCGCTGGTGGTGGCGTAATAGCTGGCTCTCGGATTGGTGGCGGAGTTCGGCGGGGTAACGGTCAGCATTCGTTGGTTTCGGGCTCCGTCGGTAAAGGCCAGTAAGCCGTAGTAAATGGCGCCGATGGCGTAGACTCCGTTGGCGGTGCTGACCCGGTAAATAGGCGCGTAGCTAGCGCTGTTGCCGCCACTGTGAAAGTTGGCACCCTCCGCCTTATAGTTCGCCAATGTGTACAGGTAGTCGAGCGCCCAGATAGCCGTAGCGAAACTGTTCGACACAGTCGCCACGGTCCCACCGGCAATGGTATTGGTTTCTGACAGACGAAGCGGTGCCGAATAACTGGCTGCCAGCATAGCTAAATAACTAAGATGAGTCTGAAACGTGCTATTTGGCGACAGCGAGCTGAGCAGCGCATCGATCGATTGTTCGGGGGTGCCGGTCAGTTCATCGGCGCGGAACGGGTACGCATGGATATTGAACGAATCAATCGGTCGAAACGGCGACGTTGACGGTACGTTGTTCATCTTCTGCAAATACCCGCCGTTCCAGGTGTTGTATTCGGTCCGTCGGCCAATGTCGCCCCCACTGACAGGAATGGCGGAATTGGCGCTCTTGATGGCATCGAAGACCGGTAAATAATTGGCAACGTAGAGCGTCGGATTGTAAGGGTTTCGATAGTTGTTGACAACATACGCCATGGGTTCATTGCCGATGCTGATGCTTTTTACTAGGCCGCCATAGGTTGAATACACGTAACTGGCCTCCGAAGCCGCTTCGACAACCGCATTACCCGCGTAGTTCGCGCTGTCTTTAGCGAAGTTTATCGTGTAAATGCTTTTCCAGCCATTACCAACAGTCGGCAAGAACCCGAACAGCTTATCAATATCCGACGTAAAGAGTTTATTAACATCGGTGCTACTGCCTCGGGCACTGGCTGTCCAGCTCATCTGGTCGGACGTGTTGCCGCCAACCCGGATGATCGAGCTGGGACTGATGTTCGTCAGTATGTTACGAAATCGAGTCAGCGCGGTTGCCGAAGCCACGTAGAAATTACCCAATGTCGATCCCCCGCCCCCATCCGTCGTCAGGGTTTTCTGTTCCAGACTAAACCCAACAAAATCGTCATTGACCCGGTAACCGACCGTAGCGGCATCAACCTTCACCGACACAGTGATCGATTGCGCCATTCCCTGTAGCCACAACACCGACAACGCGAAACAACTGACTATGAACTTCATACTGGTATTGACGAGGGTAGATACATGAACCGATCCGCAACTGATTCCTGTTTACAGACTTAACTTTAGCTGGGCATTCTGACCGTACTGCAACTTGATACCGGTGGCATAGACGACCCGAAGCCCGTAGACAGTGCTGTTGGCCGGAATCGTTACCGTGTGTTTCAGTTCCAGTACGTCGCTGCTGTTCGGAACGCGGTTTCCCGACCACACGGCAGGGTCTGTCCAGTTGCCGGTCTTGAGCGTGTACATGCGTTGGGAGCTGGTTTCTACCGTCACGACCGTTGCGGTCATGGGGGCCAGCGATACCGCAAAGCCAGCCGAACCGGTGAGCGAAACCGGCGTTGGCGTACCCTTCGTAAACGTGCCATTGGCGGCAACCTGGGCGTTGGCGTAGTAGGTATTCGCTGCGTAATCGTACCGGCTGGTTGTCGGACGGAGGGTCTGCGAACTGGCCTTGCTGATCGTCACGTCCGGAATCGTCACCGTGGTACTGATCGTGTTGGCGACGTCTTTGTTGATCAGCGTAATGTTGAGGGTCTTGCCGTCATCTGAACTGGTGGCAAAATAACTCGCGCGGGGACTGGTGGTTGATCCGGACGGCGTAACCGTGAGCAATCGCTGATTTTTGGCCCCATCGACAAACGCCAGTATTCCGTAATAAATGGGCGCAATTTTGTAGGCAGAAATCGACGCACTTGGTCCCCAGTCGATAGCCGAATACACACTCGAGCCCGACGAATGGAAATTGACCCCGTTCACGCCACTAGCGGCTAGTGTGTACAGGTACTGTAAGGCCCAGAGCGCGCTTACGTAGGTGTGCGATACATTCGTTGTGTCGGCGGTTCCGGTAGCGGCACTGCTCGTTTCCGAAAAGCGCAGGGGCGTATTCTTAGCCTGGGCCAGTTGAGTTACGTAGGGCAACAGGCTGGCTTTGAACGTCAGCGGGGCGTTATTAAAATTCAGGAGCGTATCGGCCGCAGCATCCCGCGACAGCGTATTCGAATTATTGCCCAGTCCATAACTATGCACGTTCAGCGCGGCCAGTGGCCGACTACTACCCGAATTATTGATCGCGTTGGTGTAGACATCGTTCCACCGCTGATTCATGGCTCCGTAATATTTCCGGGCTCCGCAATCGAGCCCGCTGATGGGTATCGCCGGGTTCGCGGCTTTGATCGCGTCGTACATGGGCAGGTAATCCTTAATCATGCAGCTATCCGGCGTATACCCCGTTGACCGAAAAACGCCCGCGTACAGGTAAGGCTCATTGCCCAGACTCAGGCTGTGCAGCTGGGCGCTGTACTTGTTCATGATGTAGGTGGCTTCGGAAACGGCATTGGCGGGCGTGTTGATCGGCAGGTTGATGGTATAAATTCCCTTCCACCCGATCTCCGCCAGAAACGTAAAAAACTTGTCGGTATCGTCCGAATACGTTGCCCGAACGTTGGTGCTGGTACCGCGCGGAGCATTTTGCCAGACCATCCGGTCGTCGGCGGTAAACCCACCCAGCCGAATTACGGAATGGTTACTGATGTTAGCCAGCAGATTTTTGAGCCGGGCATTGCCATTTGTCCCACCCGTCCAGAAGCTCCCCAGCCTTCCCCAATAGCCTGTCGACAGTGTGTATTGCTCCATACTGAAGCCGACAAAATCCTCATTGACCCGGTAGCCCGTGGTTGTCGCATCGACGGTAACGGCCACATTGACAGACTGGGCAACGGCGGTCTGGCTCACGAACAGGCATACAGTCACATACAGCAGGGAAAATCTTACGCTCATGGGAAATACAGCTAACAAGACGATAATCAGTGCGACAATACGTAGATAAGTAGTTATCGAAAAAAGGGACGATGTAACGAAGATAAGCAGGAACGTGTATAAACGTGAACTATCCGCGTATATCTCCTTCACGAACCGATTCTGGCTGCTATATATTTTCAAAAAATGTCGGATGATCTGTAATGTTTTGCCGCCTTTCTCGTCTTTGTCAATGACATGGATTTACAAGCCTTCAAACAACGCATCCTGCCCGTTCAGGGCCGTCTTTTTCGGCTGGCGAGTCTGTTTCTGCGCAATCGCGAAGAAGCCGAAGACGCCATGCAGGATGTGTTGCTAAGGCTCTGGACCAACCGCCAACAGCTGGATGCGTACCATAGTGTGGAAGCGCTGGCTGTTCAGATGACCAAAAATCTGTGTCTGGACCGGTTAAAATCTCCCCTCAGGCAGAAATTATCGGACGACTCCGGTTTACTGACGGTACAGGCCGAAACGGTCTCCCCGTATCGGCAAACCGAGCTAACCGACAGTGCGGTACTAATCAAACGCCTGATGGACGAACTGCCGGAACAGCAGAAATTCATTCTTCATCTGCGCGATGTGGAGGAGTATTCGTTCGAAGAAATCGAACAGGTAACCGGCCTTAGCGTCAATAATATTCGCGTAATTCTGTCGCGGGCACGTCAACGCCTGCGGGACAATTACTTAAAAGTCAACGATTATGAAGCTGGACATTGATGCTTTACTCGAGAAATACTACAAAGGAGAAACGACACTGGCGGAAGAGAAACAGCTGCGTGATTTCTTTCAGCAGGACACCGTACCGGCCCATCTGATGAGCCACGCGGCCCAGTTTCGCTTCTTCACCGAAGCCCGGACGCAGCACCCGTCCATGGCCTTCTCGAACCGTCTGGCGGCAACACTGAGCGCTTCCGAACCAACCGGCCTCCGGAGGCTCACCAGCTGGACCACGCGCATAGCCGCCAGTGTCGCGTTGTTGCTACTGGGCTTTTTGGGCGGACGACTTTACGATCACCGGCAAGCGGGCGGGACCAAAAACCAACCCGTTGCATCGGCAGATGGTGACGTAGCACCCGCCAGCGAAATGAAGAAAGTGCTGGCGTTTGAACGGATGCCGAAAACGTCGGCCAGCGAACGGATTCAGGCAGTGAACCAGAGCTACGAACTGACGCAGGTTGACCGCGCCATTACGCAGTTGCTGATCAATACGCTGAACTTCGACGCCAATGTCAACGTGCGGCTAGCCGCCTGTCAGGCATTAACGCGCTTCGAAAACGAGCCGGAGGTACGGGAAGCGCTGATTCAATCGCTTGCGATTCAGACCGACCCGAATGTTCAGTTGACACTGATCGACGTGCTGGTTTCGATCAAAGAAAAACGCGCTGTAGACGAAATCCAGCGGCTTGTCCAGAATCAGAACGTGCTGGATGTTGTTCGCACCAGAGCTGAAGAAGGCATCAATCGACTCAATAAAACCAGTAATGCGCCGTCCTGAGTAAGTCCACAAACAGGGCGTAGTTGTAACGCGGGTGGAAACCTGCATCTCTTGTCAGCGATCACGAGTTGCCACTGGCTTTGTCCTCCATAGGTGAACCCATATCGAACTATCGTTTAATCAGCTTTCACGGGTTTCTACCCACGTTACAGAAAACTCATTTTTTACTTCGTTCCAATCAGATTATGAAAAAGTTGCTCCTGCTGAGTGCCGGTATTGTTTGGGGTATGACTACTGCCCAGGCTCAGGAATTCAAGACAAAACTGGCCAATGCCAAAGATCGAAAAGTGACCATTGAGATGGCAGCCGCCGATATTAGAATCGAAGGGCACAACAGCGACGAGGTCATCATCCAGGCCACGTCGGGCTTCGAGGCCCCCCCCGAACGCGCCAAAGGGCTGAAGCCTCTCTACAATAACGCAGTCGATAACTCGGGCATCGGCCTGGCCGTAACGACCGAAGGCAACGGACTCAAGATCGAAAAAGCGACCCGCAAATCGGTAAAGTATACGGTTCGATTGCCCCGAAAAGTAGCCATCCTGTTTTCGCAGACGAACTGGCAGGGCGGGTCTGACATCAAGATCAGCAATATGGACGGCGATCTCGAAGTGCGTACGCTCAACGCAGACATCGATCTCACGAACGTAACGGGACCCGTTGTTGCCAACACAACAAGCGGAGAAATAAAAGTGGTTTTTTCGGCTCTCAGCCAGGATAAGCCCACCGCCATATCGACCATCAGTGGACCAATCGATATTACGCTTCCAGCTAGTTCCAAAGCGAACATGCAGCTCCGGTCGATCAGTGGTGAGATGTACACTGATTTTGATCTGGGCATGAAAACGACCAAAGACGGGATGTCGAAAGTAGGCGGTGGTCAGAACATTGAAGGAACCGCGAATGGCGGTGGCGTTGAAATGCAACTCAAAACGATTAACAGCAATATCTATATCCGTAAACAAAAGTGATCAACTCCTACCCTTCTTATCGCCATGAAACTACTCGTGTATCTCTTCCTGACCGGGTTCTTCGTTAGCCCAACCCTTGCCCAGAAAATCATTCAGAAAACGCTGGCGGTCGCACCAAATCAACGGGTAAATCTGAACCTGAAATTCGCCGACAGCATCCAGATACGCTATTGGGACAAATCGGAGATCTCGGTGCGTATAGCCGCCACCGTTAACGGAGGACGTCTGAACGATGCACTGCTGGTTACGACCGGCTCGACCGATCAGGAAGTCAGCGTCAAAACCGATTTCGATAATGACCTACTGAAACAGGGCAAAGCCGAAGACTGTCCCGGCACCCACTCAACCTGGCAAACAGAACGCAACGGCCAGCGTTATTACGTATGCAGCGAGATCAATTACCAGGTTTATCTACCCAAAAAGGCGCAACTGAGCGTTGAATCGATCAACGGTAACATCGACATTCGGGGCGCAACAGCCGCCGTATTTGCCAAAACGATCAGCGGCTTTGTCGATATGACCTGGCCCACCGGGCAAGGCGCTAACCTCTCGGTGAAAACGATAACGGGCGAAGTCTACTCGGACCTGGCTATCGACTTCAAGAACAAGAAGGAAAAGCACCCCATTGTCGGTTACCTGCTGGAAGGAACGACGAACGGCGGAGGCCCCAGTGTCCATCTGGAATCCATCAGCAACAATATTTTCTTACGCAAGAACGAGTGACCAGCCTTGATTAAAACGGGTGACCGGGAACTGCCGATCACCCGTTTATCGGCATCGGTCAGGCCGGTAGATAGAATCTTTACGTACCCTGCCGGTCCCGGCAATTTCGCGGCAAAAAAATAGATATATGTTTTCTGGTTCAATGCGTTGTAAAGGAAATGCAATAACTCTATGCGTCTCGTCTACATCATTGGACTACTTGCTCTTTGCCTGGGCGCACTGCTTAAGCCAACGGTCAGCCAGGCTACACACGTACGGGCCGGTGAAATCACAACCCGACGGCTTCCCGGCTCCTCGTTGACCTATCTCATTACGCTCACGGCGTATTACGACGAAAGCCCCAAAGGAAGGGATGCGTCCCTATCGGCCCGCGACAATCCGATTTGCTTTGGCGATGGCACGAGTGAAGTGGTGCTCAGGTCTGGCCGAACGTTTATCAACGGAAACACGTCTTCGGTCAATTCCTATACAGTCATTCACACCTACGCGGGACCGGGTGCTTATGTCATTGGTGCGCAGATCGTCAATCGCAACGAAGGAACGCTCAATCTGCCCCCTGCCGCTGATTCGGATGACATTTCCTTTTACGTCTCAACGACCATTCTGATCAATGCGGCTTTGCAGGTGAACTCAACGCCGGTTATGCTCAATCCCCCACTGGATTCAGCCCGCGTTGGGCAGAAGTTTTGCCATAATCCAGCCGCGTTCGATGTGGATGGCGACAGTCTGGCTTATCGATTATACCAACCTCAGCAAGGCTTTATCAACAGTTGTCGCAGCCGGATCATTCCGGCTTATCTCGATCCTACCCAGTTTAGTAGCGCGCGGGAAGACGGCGGCACCCCGGACACGTTCACGATCGACCCCGTAACGGGCGATCTGTGCTGGGATGCGCCGGGGCAGGCCGGTCAGTTCAACTTTGCCTTTATCATTGAGGAATGGCGAAACGGGGTACTCATCGGGGAAATCATCCGCGACATGCAGCTTACCGTTGTCGATCAACCCAACAAACGACCACTCATTGCCGGGGCCGAAATCTGCGTCGAAGCGGGCACCCTGATTCAGCAGGCGATCACGGCTACCGACCCCGATGGACAACGGGTCATTATCCGGGGCTACGGCGGGCCGTTTAACATTAATAGCGATGGGCTTCCGCTACCCGCCGATCTTCGCATTCCACCCGAGTACGCCAGACTCATTAATGGAGGTGTTTCCCTGGCTCAGCCAGCGACGGTTACCTTCTCCTGGCAAACCAACTGCAATCAGGCCCGTGAGGAACCGTATGACATTACGCTCAAGGTGAACGATGTGCCGCCGGGCCGGGGCACAGTTTCGCTCGTGTCGTTTGCCACATTACGCATCCGGCTCTATGCGCCATCCGTAAAAAATCTGACCGCCCGACCAACGGCTACTGTTGCCGGGCGAGCCATTCAACTCAACTGGACGGCCTACAGCTGCGGACGAATTGTGAATACGGGAGCGGGGCTTGACACGACTAAACTCATTGTTTACCGGAAGGAAGGGTGCACTACTGTTGACATTCAGCCATGCGTTACGGGCCTTGACCCAAGTTTTGGCTATCAGCAAATTGCCAGCATTCCCTACACGGCCACCAGTTACGTGGATACAAGCGCGCTCCGACGGGGTGTCAGCTATTCGTATCGGATCGTGGCCCGTAATCCCGGCATCGGCAACAACGGAGGACTCAGCGTTGCTTCCACCGAAGCCTGTCTCGAACTACCGCTGCTGGCTCCGGTGATGACCCAGGTTACCGTCGATAGCACGGATACGCAGCGGGGTCGGATCACCGTTCGCTGGACCCGGCCAATCGGGCTTACACCCGGTGATCTGGGGGCTCCGTACCAATACCGGCTCCAGCGGGCAACGGGGCTGGCAGGTACTGACTTTGTGAACATTGCTACGATCAATACAACACTACAGGCCGGGGTGGCCGACACGGTCTATATCGACCGAGGCAGTTCCGTGAGTGCGTTGAATACGACGGCCAATGCGTATCGGTATCGGGTGGAGTTTTATTATACCGGCACCAACGGTCAATTTACCCGATTGGATGTGACCGACCCGGCTTCCAGCGTTCGACTGGCGGCTACCCCCAGCCAGCGACAGGTTGCGTTGAGCTGGCAGGCAAACACGCCCTGGAGTAACGATAACCGAACGCATGACATCTACCGAAGCCGATCAGGGCCCACTGGCCCGTTCAACAAAATTGCCGAGGTACGGGTGCAGGGGCCGCAGACGTATGTGTTCACCGATACGGGTAATGACACCTTTCTGGCCGATGGCAACACGAGCCGTATCCTTACCGCCGACAGCAGCTACTGTTACCGGGTGATGACCCGTGGCCAATATGCCGATCCGAAACTGGCGGGTCTGGCTCCGATCGAAAATTACAGTCAGGTTCTGTGCGCAACACCCAGCGACACGACTAAGCCGTGCGCTCCCCAGCTAAGGCTGGACAGTCTGAACTGCGCGAACCTGAGCAGTGAGAGCCTATGTGGTCAGGTCAGTTTTACCAACAAACTGCGCTGGACGCTGACCACTGGCCCAACCTGCGATCCGAACGTGGTCGGCTATAAACTGTACTACGGGCGCTACAGCCAGGATACGCCCGCCGTACTGGCCAGCATTCCGGCACCAACGACCACCTTCGACCATACGAATCTGACGACAGTAGCGGGTTGCTATTACGTGACGGCGGTGAGTCGATCGGGGGTGGAAAGCCTGCCTTCGAACCGGGTCTGCAATGATGCCTGTCCGGCCTTTGTGCTGCCCAACGTATTCACGCCCAACGGCGATGGAAAGAACGATCTGTTCGTTCCTTTGGCGTGTCCCCGCTTTGTGGAAAGCGTTGCGCTGATCGTCTTCAATCGCTATGGCAGCAAGGTGTATGAAGGAACCAGTCCAACGCTGGCCTGGAATGGAAAGACGACCAATGGGGCCGATTTACCCACGGGGTTGTACTATTATCAGGTGAGCGTCCGGTACGCGGTGCTGGATCGGGATGCGGCCCCGCAAGTGCTCAAAGGCTGGGTGCAGATTCTGCGCGAGGGTGTGAGTATGCGCTAGCTAAATGGGCGCGAACAATTCGGAATAGGTATGGTTTATCCTACAGTTATTCATTTTCAACTTAGTAAAAGGTCATGGCATCGTTGGCAGATAGAATAGGAAGTTTTTTCAGCGGCAATGACTCGTCGGCCGACGAAGGGTTACGCGATCTGTTCATCAGCGAATTAAAGCGAGTCTATCACGTAGAAAAGCGGGCAGTCAACGCATTGGTCGATCAGGCGGATGCCAGCACAACCAATGAAGTGCAAGCTGCCTTTTTGCAACATGAGGACGAGAGCCGCATTCAGGTTGAACGGCTGGAAGAAATTTTCAGAATAATCGGTATACAGACCGAAGAACATGCGTCTGGGGCTATCGACGGGCTGATCAGTGATGCTAAAGCTGTGATTTCGGAAACAGAAGCGGGTTCACTGACGCGGGACGCGGCCCTGATTATTGCGGCCCAGAAGATAGAGCACTACGAAATTGCTATTTATGGTTCGCTCCTCACGCTGGCGAACGTGCTGGATTTTACCCAGTCGGCAGAGTTGCTCGCGCAGACGCTGGAGGAGGAAAAAGCAACGGATCATAAATTGACCGTGCTGGCTCAGTCTTTCGTGAACTCGCGCGCCAAAGAGGAAGAAGATCAACATCCGGGAAGCCATCACGCGAGTCGCCAGCCCCTGCATGGGTCTGATGCCGACGTGACGCTGGGTGGTCCGCTGGGTATTTAGTGTGTCGAATTGAGTAAAAGGTCCGGGAAAGACGTTCTTTTCCGGACCTTTTGCGTTTATCCTATCGTCCATTTCGCAGTGGCCGGAAAAATTCCCGAATATCGTTGGCTAACCGTTCGGGTTCTTCGAGGGCAGCAAAGTGGCCCCCCTCAGGCATCTGTGTCCAGCGCTGCACGTTGAAAAACCGATCGGCAAATGCTCTGGGTGGCGGAATCAGGTCTTTGGGGAATAGCGCTACCCCAGTTGGCACTTCGGTCTTTTTGGACGCGGTATCGGGTGGTTGTTGCTGAGACTCGTAGTAGAGCCGTATCGACGAATTGATGGTTTCAGTGACCCAATAAATGGTTGCATTCGTCAGCAGTTCATCTTTCGTAAACCGGCGTTCTACGTCGCCGTCCGAATCACTCCACCGTTGAAACTTTTCGACAAGCCACGACAGCAAGCCAGCAGGTGAATCATTGAGTCCGTAGGCCAGCGTTTGCGGCTTCGTCGATTGAATCAGTGCATAGGCTCCTTCGCGCATTTGCCAGGTCTGCCCGGCTTTCAGGTAGTCCTGTTCGTCGGGCGTCAATTCGTCGGGGTTTACGGTGAACAGATGGTGGTACGGAATATCCGTCAGGTGAATGCCGATCATGGCTTCGGGATACCCGAAGGCTAGTTGCTCGGTTATGCTGCTTCCCCAATCGCCACCGTGTGCTCCAAAGCGCTTGTAATTCAACCGATCGGTCATCAGGTGCGCAAACACGTCGGCAGCCCGACCCGCCGTAAACCCTTTCTCATGTGGCCGCTCCGAAAACCCGTAACCAGGAATGGAAGGAACGATCACATCGAACGAATCCTCGGCCCGTCCACCGTATTTTTCCGGGTCGGTCAATAGCGGAATGAGCTTATACATGCGAAAAAACGAATCCGGCCAGCCGTGGGACAGCACGATTGGCATCGGATCTGGCCCCTTCCCCCGTTCATGGATAAAGTGAATGCCAAGCCCATCGATGGTTGTCTTGAACTGAGGGAACTGATTCAGACGGGTTTCCTGCTTCCGCCAGTCGAATACATCGTGCCAGTATCGCAGCAGTTCCTGAAGATAAGCCCGATTCGTCCCATAGTCCCAGCCGGCACCGTCAATTTCGTCGGGCCATCGGGTGCGGATCAGGCGTTCACGCAGATCGTCCAGCGTTGTCTGCGGAATAGCAATCGTGAAAGGCTGAATTTCCATATATCAAGCAGTTGTATTTTATTGTAAACCTGCTCATCTGGCGATTGTTACCGGCGATTAGCCTCTTCGCTTTTACGGAACTTTGATCGTCGTTCACTTACCGCTTATGTAATGCTTCTGCATCCAGTTCTTTGTTTTTAATACTTTAGCCTGCTCAACCAACCTTGTCGGACCCCGATTCCGAAACACACTCAATGAAGAAGTTCGCTTTTATTTATTGCCTTACGCTGTACGTGGTGGGTAGCGCACACGCCCAGAGCCTATACATGCCGCGCAACGTAAAGCAGGCGTACCAGAAAGGCACCCGGTCGCCGGACGGAAAACCCGGCAAAAACTACTGGCAAAATTCAGCGCGATACGATATCGCCATTACGGCCACCCCGCCCAACCGAACGATTCAGGGCACCGAAACCATTACGTACCTCAACAACAGTCCGGATACGCTGAAAATCCTGATTTTCAAGCTATTTCTGAACAGTCATAAGCCGGGAGCGGTTCGTCAGTCTGCCGTGTCTACGGAGTACATGACATCGGGTATTCACATCGATAAATTTGCCGAAAACAACACGACAAAAATCTGGGAGGAGGCTGCCACAGCCACGACGAAGCGGGTTGCGCTGACCAAACCGCTACTCCCCCGCGACTCGGTCAAACTGTCGATCGACTGGCACTACGATATTTCCGCTGAGAGCAACCGCGAAGGGGCACTCGATTCGACTACGTTCTTCCTGGCTTATTTCTATCCCCGCGTAGCCGTGTATGACGATTATTATGGCTGGGACCGCACCGAGTTTACCGAAGCGCAGGAGTTTTACAGCGACTTCAACGAGTACACCTTCACGGTGAATGTTCCCAAAAACTACCTGGTCTGGGCCACCGGCGACCTGCTCAATGCCAACGAGGTGTTACAGCCTACCTACGCCAAACGCCTGAGCGAATCAATGCAGACGGATTCTGTAATTCATGTGGCCACACTCGCCGACGTAACGTCGGGCAACGTTACTAAATCGCAGCCTGTGAATTCGTGGAAATGGAAAGCGAATTACGTACCCGACATTGCGCTGTGCATCAGCAACCATTACGTCTGGGACGCGTCGAGTGTGGTTGTTGATAAGAAAACCAACCGTCGATCGAGCGTACAGGTGGCTTTTCTGGATGATGCAAAAGACTTTCACCAGATGGTAGGTTTCGGGCGGCACTCCCTCGACTGGTTCTCCAATAACTGGCCCGGTATACCCTACCCGTATCCGAAAACGACGATCGTTCAGGGCTTTGCCGACATGGAATATCCGATGATGGTGAACGATGCCACCACGCCGGACCCTAGGTTCTCGCGGTTTGTGGCCGAACACGAGATCGCGCATACCTGGTTTCCCTTCTACATGGGCATCAACGAAACCCGCTACGGATTCATGGACGAGGGCTGGGTGACGGCCCTGGAATACCTGATCAGCCAGGCCGATCTGGGCACGGAACAGGCAACGAAAAATTTCCAGCAGTTTCGGGTGGCTTACTGGAGCAAAGATCCGTCCGCCGAGCAGGATCTGCCAATCATCACCCCGGCCAATGTGCTGAGTGGTGCGGCACTGGGAAACAATGAATACGGCAAAGCAGCTATCGGGTATCTGGCGCTCAAAGAATTACTGGGCGATGCCGTGTTTAAAAAGTCGATGCACGAGTTCATGAATCGCTGGCACGGCAAACACCCTACCCCGTGGGATATGTTCTACAGCTTTAACAATGCCTCCGGGCAAGATCTGAACTGGTTCTGGACTAACTGGTTTTTCAGCAACAACTACATCGATTTCGGCATCCGGAACGTTGCTCCATCCTCGACAAAATGCGCGGTTACGCTGGACAATATTGGTGGTTACGTAGCCCCGGTCGATCTTGTCGTCACGTTCACGGATGGCACCAAAGAGACATTCCACCAGACGCCCAATCTCTGGAAAGCAAACCAGAAACAAGCAACGGTCAACCTGCCGGTGAGCAAAAAGATTCAGTCGATCAACCTGGAAGGCGGCATTTTTATGGATGCGGACGCGACCAATGACAGCTGGAAAGCGAAGTAAGCGGTTGTATCTGTAGTATCTTCACCGGAAATCGCGAGTTGGTTCAGGTAACGGATTGAACTAACTCGCGATTTCCGGTAAAGGCTTTTACATCAATCCCGAAGTAGTCGAGTAATAACCGTTCGAAATCATTCTGATCAACGACAGGCTGTTCGACCACCCGATCCGGCATCGTGATCTTCAACGTACGGTCGGTCAGCGTGATTCGCCCGGTGGGGATTACGATCGTACAAAGTTTATTTTGGGTAAAATAGGAGTCCGGCGAGGTTTGATGAAACCAGCACATAGCCGAAAAGTCGGTCAGTTCCCGCGCCGTTTCCGTAAAGCGATAAGCCGGTATCCAGTCTCCGGCTTCGTCCTGCTGCTCAACACATAAATAATCCGCATCGTATCTCGACAGCTGATACCGCCCGGTCCGGTCCTCATGGGTTTGATTCAGCGTCAACGGCATTGGATGCAGGGGAAACCGTCGGCCAAACCCCACATCAACCAGCCAATCGCTCCCATCGATATGGACAATGTTGGCCAGGTGATCGAACTCATCATTATAACCGTTCCCCGGATCATACACCCGTCCTGATATGCGCTTCACCTGAAAGCCAATAGCCCGGAGTAATTCGTAAAAGAGGCCGTTCAGTTCGTAGCAGAATCCGCCCCGCCGTTGTGTAACGATCTTGTCAAACAACGCATCCGGCTCAAGCACGATCGCTTGTCCGTACTGAGTATTCAGGTTCTCAAGTGGTACGGCCAATAGATGCTGGTAATGAAGCGCTTGCAGTGTTGCCAGCGTCGTTTCCAACTCGCCGGTATACCGAATCCGGTTCAGATAAGCTTTAATATCCATGCTAGTGGTCTGAAATAACGGACCAAAAGTAAGTCAAATTCTGAACAGCAACCGGTCTATCTGTCTTGAATTGAATAGAACTACCGGCAGATTGCCCTTTCGTGGGACTGAGTTGGACTTACCTAACTTTTGTCCTATAAATCGGCGGATATTGGAACAATAAAGTACTATTGAACGTCTCTAAAGCAGAGACTTTTATTTTGAGTTTATGACTCGCCGACAGTATTTTACCATCATTCTGATTTTAGGGACGCTCACGACGATCAGTCCTTTTTCGATCGACATGTATTTGCCGGGCTTTCCGGCCATTGCCAACGATCTGCATACGTCCATCTCTCAGGTTCAGTTATCGTTGACCGCGTACCTCATCGGCATTGCGTTCGGGCAGCTCATTTATGGTCCATTGCTGGATCGGTTTGGCCGAAAGCTGCCCCTATACGGCGGTTTGGCTATTTATCTGCTGGCTTCGGTGGGGTGTGCGCTGACCAATTCCATTGAAACGCTGATTCTGATGCGGCTTCTACAAGCCCTGGGCGGATGCGTCGGGCTGGTAGCGGCTCAGGCGCTGGTTCGCGATCTGTTTCCCGTAACCGAAATTGCGCAGGTTCTCTCCTTGCTTACGCTCGTGGTGGCGGTTTCGCCCATGATTGCGCCCACCGTGGGTGGTTACGCAACCGTTGCGTTAGGCTGGCATTCTATTTTTCTGATTCTGGCCGGCATTACTGCTCTGATCATAGTCGGCATTTATTACGCGCTGCCCGACGGAAAGGCACCGGACCCCGCTCTGTCGCTTCGTCCAAGAGCGGTTTTAGGTAATTTTTTCACGGTGCTGAAACAACCTCAGTTTCTGACGTATGCTCTCGTTAGCGGCATCGCTACGGCGGCCCCCTTTGCGTATATTTCCGGCTCGCCTGATGTGTTTATGAACCTTTACAAAGTGACGGAACAGCAGTACGGGTGGATCTTCTCCTTTCTGGCCATTGCCATCATCGCGCCAACACAGCTGAATCGTATTTTGCTGAAACGGTTTGCCAGCGAACAGATCATCTACACGACCCTGGTCTACCAGACGGTTGTGGGTCTGCTCCTGGTTTTCGGCACCTGGGCGGGCTGGTTCGGACTGCATGGTCTGATCGGGATGCTCTTTCTGTATCTTTGCGGGCAGGGCCTGACCGGACCCAACGCAACGGCGTTATCGCTCGCTCCTTTTTCGCGCCATGCGGGGAGTGCAGCGGCCTTGATGGGTAGCTTTCGGATGGGTTGTGGCGCACTCGTTTCCGGTGCGGTCAGCGTGCTCCACAACCACACGGCCATGCCGATGGTCAGCGTCATGACGGTCTGCTCGATCAGTGGCTTGTTGATTTTAGTGGCCGGACAGCGCGTAATCTATCACAAACGTGACCATGCGGATGTAAATTCGGCCTCAGAAGTAGCTTTGTAGTTCGCTGTTTTCAGAACCAACCGATGCCCGCCGATTGTAGTAATAACGATAAAATAGCCAGTCCGTACGACTATGAGCTGGAAGGCGTCACGATTGCTACGCTGTCGGATAGTGTGTTACGGCAACATAGTTCGGGGGGGGTGTCACCAATGGACGGGTATCCCGACGTTCAACCGCTGGTCATCGAGCTAAATCTGGCTTCGTTCGCCACCACTTCCCGCGTTGCTTACTTCCCCACCGTTGTTGTGCAGCAAACAGCGCATTCGCTGCGGGTATCCTGTGCCTGTAATGCGCCCAAAGACAGCTTGTGCGATCATCAGGTCCATATGCTGTCGAGCATAACCAGACGCCGGGAACTTCGTCTGTTTTTTGATTCGGATCAGCGTCTTGACGCCATCAAGCAAGTCGCGAAAGATTACGGGCTGGAACATGAGCGATCGTTAGACGACTGTTTTCGGCTGTCGTATGAAAATAAAACAACGGTTATCCGGCCAGCCCGTACCGATCTGATTTCCGTTACGTCGGCAGACCGCGCCCACTTGGAATCCCTGCTGCTACCGAGAGCAAAACACCCGCTCCCGGTAACTGAGGAGCCCACTTCGTCGCGCAAAAGAATTATCGTTTTTACCAAGCATCGCTACTACGATCATTTTTGTCTGGAACTGTTTGAAGCCGCGACGGCCCGAGATGGGAAGCCCAAAAACCCGTTAACGGTCCTTTCGCCACTGGATTTGATTCCCAGGTTGGACAAGCTGAACGAGTTGAAGTTCTATTCGGCTGTGGCTAAATTCCAGAATCACCACCGTACTAAACACGAAACGACGGACCTGGACGGGCTGCGGTTAATTGCCGAAAATCCGGCCCGGCTATCCGTTTTTTATCACACCAGCAGCGTTTCCGAAAACATCACGGCGCATTCGCTGGTGCCGGTTCAGCTAAAACTCCTGAAAGCTTCGCTTAGTCTGCTGGTGCGCCGAATCGACAGTTTCTACGAGATACACGGCTCGCTCACCATCGACGGCATTTCGTATGGCTTGAATAAAGTAGCGCTTAAATACGACTACTTCATTCAGCTTCATGATACGGTGTACCTGGTCGATAACCCCGACCATCTGCGCGTCATTCAATTCTTCAACAAGGACAACCGAATAACGATTCATGAGTCGAAGTACAACGAATTTCGACAAACAATCCTGGCTAAGCTGGACGATCAGATTCAGGTCAACTACGCGTACCTGCAACCGGCCACTCAGCAGCAACTGGCCGAGAATGGGTTCAGTCAGGAGCGGGAACGGATCATGTATCTGGCCGATTCGGAGCACTATGTACTGATTACGCTCGTGATGAAATACGGAACCGTGGAAGTGCCGATCCTGTCTAAGCGGCTGATTTATTCGGTTGATAGTCAAGGGAAACCCTTCATGGTAGCGCGGGACGAAGAAGCCGAAGTTCAGTTTCTGATGGCGTTACTCAGCCAGCACCCTGACTTTCATGACCAGCTTGGCCAGAGTCAGTTCTATCTCCATAAAAAGCATTTTCTGAACGACGACTGGTTTCTGGATGCGTTTGACTTCTGGCAAAGCCAGGACATTCGGATTCTGGGCTTCAATACGTTAAAGAACAACAAACTCAACCCGCACAAAGCGAAGGTTTCCGTTGTAGTCAGCAGTGGTCTGAATTGGTTCGATACGACGCTGGGCCTGTCGTACGGCAAACAGCACATTAGCCTGAAACACCTGCACAAAGCCATTAAAAACAACACCCGGTTCGTTACACTCGACGATGGAACGCAGGGTGTGCTGCCCACCGAATGGCTGGAGCGTTTTGCGGCCTATTTTCAAACGGGCGATGTAGTTGACGATCGTATCCGAACCCCGAAAGTCAACTTTTCGAGCATCCGTGACCTGTACGACGAGGATCAGCTAACGCCTGAGGTTTCGAATCAACTGGCTACATTCACTACCAAACTCGCCAATTTTCAGTCCATCCAGCCCGTGGCGGTGCCCAGTGGCCTCCGCGCCGTACTGCGCGACTACCAGCAGGAAGGTTTAAACTGGCTGAACTTTCTGGACGATATGGGCTTCGGCGGGTGTCTGGCCGACGACATGGGCTTGGGAAAAACACTCCAGATCATTGCGTTTATCCTATCGCAGCGCACAAAGGTCGGCCCGAACACGAACCTGATCGTTGTACCTACATCGCTACTGTTCAACTGGCAGTCCGAAGTGGCGAAGTTTGCACCAAGCCTTACCATCCACACGTTTTATGGTACGAACCGTACCCTCCGAAAAGCCGAATTTGAACAATACGATATTATTCTGACGTCCTATGGCACGCTCCTGTCCGACGTTCGTTTTTTGACGGATTATCCGTTCAACTATATTTTTCTGGATGAATCGCAGGCTATAAAAAATCCGGAATCGCAACGGTATCAGGCGGTTCGGCGCTTACAGTCACGCAACAAAATTGTGCTAACGGGGACGCCCATCGAAAACCATACGTTCGATCTGTACGGGCAGCTTTCCTTCGCCTGTCCGGGATTGCTGGGCAGTTATAACCACTTTAAAAGTCATTACTCGACCCCAATCGACAAATTCAATGACCGGCAGCGTGCCCGTGAACTTCAGCAGAAAATCAGCCCGTTCATTTTGCGCCGGACCAAAGCGCAGGTAGCAACCGAGCTTCCCGACAAAACGGAGATGATCATCCACTGCGAAATGGGTCCCGAACAACGAAAGGTGTACGATGCCTACGAGTGGGAGTTTCGCAATTACCTGCTGACCACAAAAGAAGGTGACATTGCCCGAGAGCGCTTGCACGTGTTGCAGGGACTGACAAAACTGCGTCAGATTTGCAACTCCCCGGCCCTGCTCAATGACGAGGAATTTTACGGCAATTCGTCGGCCAAAATTGACGCACTACTCGAACAGATTGAGACCAAGTCTCCCCACCATAAGATCCTGGTTTTCTCGCAGTTCGTTACCATGCTCGACCTGGTCCGGACGGAGCTGGCAGCCAGAAACATTGCGTTCGAATACCTCACCGGTCAAACCAGCAACCGGGCTGACAGCGTGAATCGGTTTCAGTCGGACGCCGATGTTCGTGTGTTTTTGATCAGCCTGAAAGCGGGTGGCACCGGACTCAATTTAACGCAGGCCGATTACGTTTATATCGTCGATCCGTGGTGGAATCCAGCGGTCGAAAATCAGGCCATCGATCGCAGTTACCGCATTGGCCAAACAAAAAACGTAGTGGCTGTACGGCTAATCTGCCCCAACACGATCGAGGAAAAGATGCTGGACCTTCAGAAAACTAAAACAGAACTCGCCGAAGATCTGATCAAAACGGACGCATCTGTCCTACATTCGCTAACTCGGTCTGACTTATTGTCGCTATTGAACTAAGCTACATCAGTCAATTCTCCATAAAGTAGGTTGTTTAGTAAAAATAATAAAATATTTAATAACCTTATGTTACTATTTATTAGTTATATTTACTTTAGCAAATAAATACGATATAGACCATGACTCACTTAACTCGTACCCTCACCGCTGTCACAAAATTGGCCTTCGTTGCCGATGCGTATCCATATAAAAACGACGACACCATCGTGGTCGTTTTAAAGCCAGCGTTACGGGACAACCTGCCTTTGAATCGGTCCCTGTTGACGTTCGAAGCCGCGGATTTCACCGTAGCTGCCGTTGTGGAAGCCTACGAGCGGGAGATCGTTCGTTTTCTGGCCGACACTCTGCGTACGGCCGAACAGCTCCTTGCCAGTTCGACATCGGCCAGAATTATACCCATAGCTCCGTTTTGCCTGAACTAGACGGGTGGGTTATAGCGCTCGGTACAACAATTAGTTCAGTGCTACATTCGGATCGTTTTCGTACGCAGACCCGATGCGGCAGAGGTGGTTTAGGGTTTCGGCGAAGAGTTCGTACAGTTGTTTCAACCGCTCAATGTCTTTAATTACGCCAACCACCTTAAACGTCAACTGATCGACGTCTTCGGGAAAATGGGTTGATAGCCAGCCATCATCATCTCGTACTTCCAGGCTAATATCGGTCTGTGTGTCAATTAATTGCCGTATCCGGGTATTATCGAACAGGCGACGTAGTTTGTCGTCATCATTTCCCTGAATAATAAATTGCTCGTCAAAGTCGGAATAACCAATTTCCACATCCTGCATCCCCAGCTTCTTACCCAACTCACTAAAAAATCCTTTTCGGTATATCTTGAATCGAAAACCGTCCTTGTTCACATACGGGGCTCTCATTTGAGTGTAGGTGATATACACCTTTCCGGTTGATACGACGTAGGTGTCGAGCGTGATCGTCCACTCGTTTACGGTTGCCTGTACCTTACTACCTCTCCAAAAGTTACCATCAACAAAATCAGCCTTAATTTCCCGGGCTAGCTCTCGCCAGACATCATCTTTATAAGGGCCAAATAGTTCTTTCAGTGCGTTCATAAGGGCATGCGGGTTAAGTTGTTTGTAGACCCGTAAGTTAGGCGAATCGTTGACACGGCTGACAGAACATATTTTTGTGGTGCTATTGGTGGATGAATGGATTTACCACGTTGATCAACAGGCACTATCCGTACCGGGCAACCTTCATGAATACGTCACGGATCAACGATAAACAGCCGTAGCAGGGGACATCTGCTACGGCTGTTTACACCGGATTGGAGCAAATTCGTTAGGCAGCACTAGCCTCAGTAGTCGGCGGCTCCTGATTCGCAGCACCTGGCTCCATGTACATAATTTCCCAAAGGTGACCGTCTACATCCTGAAAACTACGGCTGTACATAAACCCTTCATCCTGCGGCTCGTTCGATACAGAACCGCCAGCGGCTAACGCTTTATCGGCCAGTTCATCGACACCCTGTCGAGAGTCGGCCGAAAGACAGATAATCGATTCAGTAACGGTAGTGGCATCGGCAATTTTCTTTTTCGTGAATCGCCGGAAAAAGGGTTCGACCAGCAACATCACAAATATAGTGTCGCTGATGACCATACAGGTTGCATTTTCGTCGGTGAATTGTGGGTTAAAGGTGTAGCCGAGTTGCGTGAAGAAGGCAATTGATTTGGTAAGGTCTTTAACGGGTAGGTTTACAAAAATCTGAGTGGCCATAGTCGTTGCGTTTTGTTATTTACAGAACAAAGGTACAGGCCGTGAAGCAGACCGAACGAGTGTGAATGCGGCAATAGAAGGGGGCAATTGCGGCATATTTTCACCCCAATCCTAAGGCTCATCGGCGTTCATCGCCCAGCGTAAAGCCAGGGTGGATCAATCAAAAAAATACCCTAAAAACTGGACAAGTCAGCGATTAGTTGCACATTAAGGCATCCATTGCGGTTCACTTGTTTTCACGCTTAAACCGATTCGTTGCATGGTTCGCCTGTTTTGTTTTGTGTCGTTCGTTTCTTGTTCACTTGTGCTACTGGCTGGTTTTGTACCGGCGCCAAAAACCAAACCCATTGTGCTGGCCTACGTTGGTGGCTTTCGTGGGCTGGTGAACGCGGAAACGATAGCGGCTGAGAAACTAACGCACATTAACTACGCCTTCGTCGATATTAAAAACAACCGGGCCTGGTTGCATAACCTCGCCACCGACTCTACCAATTTCCGGAACCTGAACGCGCTTAAACGTCGTAACCCCGACCTGAAAATTCTGATTTCGATTGGTGGCTGGGCCTGGAGCGAACATTTTTCCGACGCTGTTTTGAGTGACACCGCCCGAACAGCCTTCGCGGCATCAGCGGTCGATATCGTCCGGCAATACCAGTTAGATGGCATCGACATCGACTGGGAATACCCCGGCATGAAAGGCGAAGACAATGTGTTTCGGCCTGAAGACAAAGCCAATTTCACGCTGCTATTCAAAGCGTTGCGCGACCAATTGAACGGGCTCAAGCAACAAACCGGCAAAGAATACCTGGTGACGACCGCCCTGCCCGGCTTCCCGGAGATTTTCACGCACACGGACATGGCGCAGGCGCAGCAGTACCTGGATTACATCAACGTGATGTCGTATGATTTTTTCACGGGTGGTCCGCTGGCAGGGCATCACACAAACCTGTACGAGTCGGGAAAGGTGGATAA
Organism: Spirosoma agri; assembly: GCF_010747415.1. NCBI lineage: Bacteria > Pseudomonadati > Bacteroidota > Cytophagia > Cytophagales > Cytophagaceae > Spirosoma > Spirosoma agri. The sequence goes on from NZ_JAAGNZ010000001.1 coordinate 3,469,560, forward strand.
CGAGCAATCGGGCGACCGAGCCATAACGCTGTATAAACAGGCAGGCGTACCCACCAGCAAGCTCGTGCTCGGCATTGCGTTCTACGGTCGGGCGTGGCAGTTGAAAACCGATGACCCTGACGCGTTTCCGCGCACCATCGCGACCGTTGAGCGGGGCGGTGGCTACAGCTTCATCAAAGACAGTCTCCTGACCAACCCAGCCTACAAGCGACACTGGGACAAACGGGCTAAAGCGCCGTATCTCTACAATGCCGATCTGAAGCGGTTCGTCTCTTACGACGACGAAAAATCAGTACGGGCTAAATGCCAGTACGTTAAAAAACAGGAACTGGCGGGCGTTATGTTCTGGGAGTACTTCAGCGACCCCAAAACGTATTTACTGAGCGAGATCGACCGCAATTTCCAGCGGTAATAATTCGCTTAAAACGAACACCTATGTTGAGCCTAAACAAGACGGCCACAATGCTCATGTAAGCATTGTGGCCGTATCACATTCGTAAGAACTTCTTCTACTTACGGTAGCTTACCCGATAGATAATGCCGTTGTTATCATCCGAGAAGAGGACCGATCCATCGGTGTAGGTCGCGATACCGACCGGACGACCAAACTGCGACTGATTGTTGTCAACCAGAAAACCCGTCACGAAATCTTGTGAACTCACCGGTTTGCCGTTCTCAAAGTGAATCCGAACCACTTTGTACCCCGACGGCTTTGTGCGGTTCCACGAACCACGCATCGTAACGAACGCGTCGTTCTGATATTCCGTCGGGAATTGGCTACCCGTGTAAAAAATCATACCGAGCGGTGCCGCGTGGGCTTCGTATTGCAACGTGGGCAAGGTAGTTTTCGCCAGAATCTGCGCGTACGTCGTATCGCCCATTGGTCGTGGGTGTGGGTTATAGCGTCCATCACCGTAAATGTAAGGCCAACCGTAAAAACCACCCTGTTTGATTACGTTCAACTCTTCCTGCTGCTGCTCATCGCCCAGCCAGTCGATGCCGTGGTCGAATCCGTACAGTTCCTTTGTTTGCGGATGCCAGCCAAATCCAATCGTATTACGCAACCCGCTGGCGAAAATCTTACGACCGGATCCATCGATGTTGGCTTGTAAAATCGTCGCATTTTCAACGTTGGGTTCCGCGCAGGCATTGCAGGTGCTTCCCACGGTAATGTATAGTTTACCATCAGGACCAACGGCAATGGTGCGGTTCGGGTGCTGTCCCGCATCGGGCAAACCCGTCATAATTCGCTGTGGTTCGGTCAGGGTTCCATCACCGTTTATATTGGCAACGTACACATCGTAAATGGAAACAAGGTACATTTTGCCGGAATTGATCGTCAGACCGTGTATGCTCTTGATGTTAGCAACTACCTGCCGCTGGTCCGCTACCCCATCGTTGTTCGTGTCGCGCAGCAGGGTGACGGTACCCGCGTCGCGGCTGGTTACGTATACAGCACCCGATGCGCCAACGGTCAGCATACGCGGCTTACCCAGATTGTCGGCAAATTTTGTTACCGTGAAGCTGGTTGGTGCTTTCAGTTGGGCGATCCGAGCATCGGTTGCCTGGACCAGTGCGGGCTCGAACACGTTACCAGACACCTGGGCACTTGTCGGCTGGTCTGTTGTTTCGGGAATTTGAGCATTAAACACCTCATCCTTACTACAGGCGATTACCAAACTGGCCAGTACGAAACCAGCCACTGGTTTAAGTAGATTTTTCATAACGTTTTACTTGGTTGCTTTAGGTAATTTGTTCAATTCATCTGCCTTATTCGCGCGATAGCTTTCTGCTACCGACAAGGGACAGACGGCTTTCCCCGACTAACCTCAATGGATCAGGCGGGTTTGGCCCAAAATGGCTGATGTTATTGAATGGGACAAGCAATGAGCGAACGGCTACAGCAACCATTAGCTCATGATCATTTTATCTTCTTTTTTTCTTTTTACTTTGCCTGATCATCCGGGTTCTTTACGGCCCATTGTTCGTTATGATACATCGTTTCCTCCTTTTCGTGGGCCTGATCGTCGCGCTGGCTGCATTCGTAGCGCCTGCCGATGAGCCCGCCGTTATCCGGATCAATCTCCTCGGCTATCGACCCGCCAGTTCGAAAACAGCCGTATGGGGAAGCCTGACGGACAAAACAACCGCTCGCTTTCAGCTTGTCAATGCGGAAACGGATCAGGTCGTCTGGCAACGGGAGGTCGGACAGGCGTTTGGTGTCTATGGCCCATTCCGGCAGACGTATCGACTCAATTTCTCCGCATTCCGGCAACCGGGCCGCTATTACGTGCGCACGGACGAAGGCACGCGATCACCCGTATTTCGCATTGGCGAGGATGTGTACGATGGTGCCGCCGATTTCTGCCTGCGTTATATGCGCCAGCAACGCAGCGGTTACAACCCGTTTCTGAAGGATTCCTGCCACACGCACGACGGCTACACGATGTATGGTCCCATGCCCGATAGTACGCACATCGACGTATCGGGCGGGTGGCACGATGCGTCGGATTATTTACAGTATGTGACTACCTCTGCCAATGCGACTTATCATTTATTGGCGGCTCTGCGTGACTATCCGGACGCGTTTACGGATCAACATCAGACCAACGGACTAGCCGGGGCCAATGGTCAGCCCGATGTGCTCGATGAAGCGCGCTGGGGCCTCGACTGGCTGCTGAAAATGCACCCGACCGACGAATGGCTGTTCAATCAGCTCGGCGACGACCGCGACCACGCCGGCCTACGCATCCCTGACGAAGATAATTTTTATGGCAAAGGCTTCGAGCGTCCGGTTTACTTCGCAACGGGTGAACCGCAGGGGCTGTTCAGGTACAAAAACCGGGCAACAGGTGTAGCGTCAACCGCCGGAAAAGTAAGCAGTGCGCTGGCGCTGGGTTATCAACTCCTGCGTAAACGCCCGGCTGACTACGTCGATCAATCCTACCTTACCCGCTTACGGCAACGGGCCCAATCGGCCTATAAATTGGGCGAGCAGAAGCCCGGCAATTCCCAGACAGCACCCGGTCGTGCGCCTTATTTTTACGAGGAAGACAACTACGCAGACGATATGGAGCTGGCCGCGGTTGAACAGTTGAACCTGGCTGGCACAACGAGCAAACAGGCTGGCCAATGGCGTGCAACTGCCCTCAAATTTGCCCGTCAGGAACCCGTCACGCCCTGGATCGATAATGACACCGCCCGGCATTATCAGTGGTATCCATTTGTGAACATCGGTCACGCTGAACTGGCCAAACGCTTTCCGGTTGGTCAGCGCAAACCGGTTACCGACTTCTATAAACGGGGCATTGAAACCGTATGGCAGCGGGCTAAACAAAACGCGTTTTACCGGGGTGTACCCTTCATCTGGTGCAGTAACAACCTGACAACATCCTTCGCTACGCAGTGCCTCTGGTATCGTCAGCTGACCAACGACCAGCAATATGCCGCGCTCGAGCAGGCTACCTTCGACTGGCTGTTTGGCTGCAATCCGTGGGGAACCAGCTTCGTGTATGGCCTGCCCGCCAACACCGATACACCCACCGATCCGCATTCGGCCTTTACCCACCTGAAAAAATACCCGATCGATGGTGGGCTGGTTGATGGGCCGGTGCGGGGTAGTATTTACAAGAATCTGATTGGCATAACCCTCCACGAAGCGGATGAATACGCAGCCTTTCAGAGCGATCTGGCCGTGTACCACGACGATTTTGGCGACTATAGTACCAACGAACCGACTATGGACGGCACGGCGTCGCTGGTGTACCTGCTGGCCGCCAAACAGGCCGAAAAACGCACTAAATCACCCGAAATACAATCAACCATAGCCACCAACAAGTCAGCAATTGAGTTAACGTCTGCGTACGCGAAGGGGGCCAAAATTCGGGGCGACACAAGCGTCCGGCAACTGTCGCTGGTCTTCACGGGTGATGAATTTGCGGACGGCGGACGAACAATTGCCCGTGTTCTGCGGAAACAGAACGTGCGGGCATCGTTCTTTTTGACGGGACGTTTTCTGCGTAACCCGGCTAATGCGTCGCTGGTGCAACAACTTCGTCGCGATGGGCACTACATTGGGCCGCACTCCGATCAGCACCTACTCTACTGCGACTGGACCAAACGCGACAGTTTGCTGGTTACGCATGAACAATTCAGCAAAGACCTGAAAGCAAACTATGTTGCCTTGGGCCGGTTCGGCATTCAGCGTAGTAAGGCAACGTTATTTTTGCCGCCGTACGAATGGTATAACGACAGTATTTCAACCTGGACACAAGCCGCCGGTTCACGGCTCATCAGCTATACGCCCGGTACGCTAAGCCACGCAGACTACACCACACCGGACGACCCGAACTACCGCGACAGCGAAACAATCCTCCAATCGATTCGAGCGTATGAACAGCGGAATATCACCGGTCTCAACGGCTTTATTTTATTGATGCACATCGGCACCGCATCCGCCCGCACCGACAAGTTGTACGACCACCTGGATGCATTACTAACAGAACTCCGTCAGAAATCATACCGGTTTGTGAACGTGAATCGGTTGTAATTTCCTTCATCAAAAAACCAGTGGTTTGTAACAAACCCCTGCTGCTAGAAAAACAGCTTTAATTCACTCGCAGTTTTTGTCCGGGTCGAATGCGTGACCGCGAGGAAAGATGATTCTTACGCGTTAGTGCCGACACCGACATACCGTAACGGCTGGCAATCGAGCTAAGCGTTTCGCCCGAGCGAACGCGGTGCAATACGGTTCGTTTGAAGCGTGGCCGTGAGCTGGATTCCGACGATGAGGAACGACCTCCCCGCAGATAGTCCCATACCGAACTGGTCAGCAGAAAATGATCGGAATTGACGGTATTTTCCGGAAACGAGTAGATGTTTAACGGGCTAAAGGGATTCCCCTCGTAGCGCGTTTCGAAGTGCAGGTGCGCTCCGTAACTCCGTCCGGTGTTTCCACCCAACCCGACCTGATCACCCGCTTTGATAAGCTGTCCCATCTCCACGGTCTGTTTGGACATGTGCCCGTACAGCGTTTCCAGCCCGTTATAATGCCGTACCAGCACATAACGACCATACCCATTGCCATCCCACCCGACAACCCGCACGATGCCATCAAAGGCCGCATAAACCGGGTCACCCGTTTCCAGGTCAAGGTCAGTTCCTGTGTGCCAGCGGCCCCAGCGGTACCCAAAGTTGGAGGTCATTTTACCCTCGTTGAGCGGGGCCGACCAGTAGCGGTTGGCAGGAGGATCGTAAAGCTTGATGTCGATTGCCTCGTTGAACTCCAACGGGTTAATGTTGTATGGGTCAATGGTTCTGGAATCCCATACGGCGTAATAATCAGCGATTTTGACCCACTCATTCCCGATCAGCACCGAGTCGATCACCTCAACAACACTGGCTTCACCCTGATCAATGGTGCTGGTGTCTTCGCTGACAACCTTATTAAGTTCTTTCTTTGGCTCAAACTGGTTGTTAAAGCGCAATTTTGTCGTTTCCTGCTCGAATGGGTCGTCCGCTTTTTGTGGCTGATCGACGACGGGTGCATTCGGGTTATTTTGATTTTTGGGGGTGATCGTGAGGTTTTTTTTGAATCGACCTCGCTCCTGGGCCTGTGCCGTTACGGTAAAACACAGACAACCGATGGCCAGGAACCATCGAAAAGCCGTTTTTCTCATCAGTTTCAAAGATGAATTTTCAGCTCAGCGAGTAGCACGTTCCCTTGTGTTAATAGGGAACGTGCTACTCGCTGAATCAAAAACTAGTACGTTAATGAACAAGTTGTTGCTCCTGCATTTCCACGGTAACAAGATAACGTTCAGCGTCGAGTGCGGCCATGCAACCGGTTCCGGCGGCTGTAATGGCCTGACGATAGACGTTATCCTGGGCATCTCCGCAGGCGAAAACACCGGGTATGTTGGTCCGGGTACTTCCTTTTTCGGTCAGGATATACCCATGATCGTCCAATTCAAGATACTCCCGGAATATATCCGTATTCGGTTTATGGCCAATCGCGACGAAAAAGCCGGTCACGTCTAAAACACGCTCTTCGCCCGTTTCTATATTCTTCACCCGAACGCCCGACACTTCATCGTCGCCCAGCACCTCCAGGGTTTCGGTATTGTACAGGATTTCGATGTTCGCAGCCGTTTTTACCCGCTGCTGCATGAACTTCGACGCTCTCATTTCGTCCCGGCGAACCAGCATGTACACTTTACGGCACAGATTTGCCAGGTAGCTGGCCTCTTCGGCAGCCGTATCACCGGCCCCGACGATTACCACGTCCTGCCCGCGGAAGAAGAAACCGTCGCAGACGGCACAGGCTGAAACGCCTTTGCCATTGAGTCGCATTTCTGACGGTAAGCCAAGCCATTTGGCCGACGCACCGGTCGAAATAATAACTGAATCAGCCGTAATTTCGTGTTTGTCGTCAACGATGGCGCGGTGCGGATGTCCCGACAAATCGACGCTGGTTACCATACCATACCGGATATCGGAACCGAACCGGCGGGCCTGGTTCTCCAGATCCTGCATCATTTGCGGTCCCTGAACGCCGTCAGGATAGCCGGGAAAATTATCAACCTCGTTGGTAATGGTCAACTGTCCACCCGGCTGTGGCCCCTGATACATAACAGGTTGCATATTGGCCCGCGCTGCGTAAATAGCCGCTGTATAGCCAGCAGGACCGGAGCCTATGATCAGGCACTTAACGTGTTCGGAAGTCATGAGATTGGCACTAAGTTGTCTTCTTTGTTAATACTATACCGTTCCCTAAAAAGGGTTGGCATGTAGACAACATATACAAAATTGAAAAAAATCCCGCAGAATGCAAAGAGACAAAGTATGTAGAGCCTATGGTGTATGTTCGCTATCGACGACCGACTGTACTCACGATCCGGCATCCCGCGAAAACCGTTCTACAGGATTCGCCACTCGATCCGCCGATTCAGTTGCCGGTTTTCGTCCGTGGTGTTCGGAACGACCGGCTTCGTTTTACCGTACCCAACGGCCCGGATGCGCCCCGGATCAATGCCCGCCTTGGTCAGATAGCCCACAACCGACTGTGCCCGTTTTTGCGAAAGCGTAAGGTTCGCAGCAGCATCGCCCCGGTCGTCGGTATGACCCGCGATCTCGATTTTCACCGCCGGGCTGGCTTTCAGAAAGGCCGATAACCGATCCAGTTCCGTTCGTGATTTGTCGGCAAGGTCATAGCGTCCCGATTCGAAAAATAAGTTATTGAGCGTCTCCCTGGCCGTTTCGCCCGCCACCGCGGGAACCAGCGGAACGTTCAGCAACAGGGCCGAGCCGCTATCTCGCTTCTGCGTAAAGTCGAACGAGAGGCTTTTGAACAGGTAACCTGGCACACTCACGTAAAGCGCATAGTCGCCCCCGCCGGGCATCACCGCCGTGTACTGACCCGTCTGGGCGTCGGCTTGAACGCGCGAAACGATCTGGTTCGTTTTCAGATCGATCAGCTCGACAGTGGCAGCGAGTGGTTTTTTCGTTTTCGCATCGGCCACAATCCCTTTGAGGTAGCTGACGGGCTTAACGCGCTCCCGCAGTGACTCGGGCAGATCGAACGCATACAACCGGGATTTCTGCGAGACGCCTTCTTTCTGTTCCTCAAACGAATAATAGGCCCGCTTCCCGTTCGCAGCGACGAACAATGACGCCTGATCTTCGGACGTATTGATCGGATAGCCGAGGTTTGTCGGATTTGTCCAGCCCGTGTTAGCGCTATCGGATACGAACAGATCGTAACCGCCTAGCCCTACGTGGCCTTCCGAAGCGAAGAACAGGACCTGCCCGTTAGCGTGAATGAACGGCGACGCTTCGTTGTACGGTGTATTGATGGGTTCGCCCACATTGACCGGTTCGTGCCAGTTACCGTCCGTATCGAGATCGCTGCGCCAGATGTCGCGTCGGCCTTTGCCACCCGGTCGATCCGAAACGAAGTAGAGCCGTCGTCCATCCGCCGAGAGTGACGGCTGCGATTCGTAAAAACGGGTATTCACGGTTGAGCCTAGATTTTCGGGGGCCGACCAGTCGCTCCCCGTTTTTCGGCTCACGTATAGATCGCAGCTACCGAACCCTTTGCGTCCCTGACAAACGGTGAAAACGATCATCCGACCATCAGCCGATAGACTGGCCGTTCCTTCATTATCGGGCGTATTGATACCAGGCGACAGCGATGCGGGTGGCGACCACGTTTCGCCGTTGAACGTTGCCGTCATCAGGTCTTCATCCCCTTCGGGTTTGAGCGCCGTGAAAACTAGCGTCTGTTCATCAGCCGTCAACACCGGGAAATACTGCGACGGTGTCGTCTGTAGCACCGACGATAACGGTTTCGGATCAACGGGTTGTGGGTGTTGTATCGCTTCCTGTGCAAATCGGGCGGATTCGATCTGCCGACCAATTCGTTTTCCCTGTACAGACTGTGGTGTCACCATCGCCTGGTATTTTTCCAGGTACGGCAATGCCTCCCCGTAACGGCCCAGTCGCAGGAGTGTGGTACTCAGCGATTGATAAGCCGCGCCGGAGGCCGGACTGTCGGGTTGAAGACGAATCGCGTTCTGGTAGGCCGTTATGGCCGGTTCGAACCGCCGGGTAAATTCGTAGAGCTGACCGAGTTTGAGGTAGGCATCCTTGAAGGTGGGGTCCTGTTTCACCGCCTGCTCCATAAACGGAATAGCCTCGGTCGCTTTCCGCTCGCTAAACAGTTTGATCGATTGGGCGTACAGCTCCTGCGCTTTTTTGTCCTGCCCAGAGGAATCATGAATGCTGACGAATGAACAACAAATACCCAGGATAACAACCCGACTAATCCGGGTCATCGTCCACGGTTTGTTTGCCCCTATTCGCTTGGTTATGGAATGTCCAGATACTTGTGTGTTTGCAACGAAATTTGCCATTGCGGGTGCTCTTTAACGTAATCAACGATGCGAGGCAGCATTTCATTGGAACGACTCCACTCAGATTGCAAAAAGAGTTTGCAATCGGGTCGAAGAGCGGGCACAAACGACTCGGCAAAGGCAAAATCGGACGAATTGTAGATGATCACTTTCAGTTCGTCGGCCTTTTCGTAAATAGCCGGATTAGGCTTTTTAAACTTCTTGGGTGAAAAGCAGATCCAGTCCCACGACCCCGTCACGGCCTGACACACGCCCGACGTTTCGATGTTCGTCCGGAAACCGGCGGTTTGCAGCGCATTCGTCAACGCCGTAAGATCGTGCATCAGCGGCTCCCCGCCTGTGATAACCGCCATTCGGCCGGGATGTTGCAGGGCTCCGGCAACAATGGCATCAATTGTCCGTTTCGGATGGGCGTCGGCATCCCACGACTCCTTCACATCACACCAGTGGCAACCCACATCGCAACCACCAAGCCGGATAAAATAAGCGGCCCGCCCGGTATGCCCCCCTTCCCCCTGAATGGTATAGAACGCTTCCATAACAGGCAGGGTTGTCGGCATGGCGTCAATCGTTGTTGGTTCGTGTTGTTTCTGTTCTAAAAGCATACGGCAAAGATACGCACTTATGGGCAAGCGCGATACGTTTTTGAAACCGTATTGGACTTGCCTATTTTTGCTGATATGCGCCAGCTGTTACGCTCGTTTCTGAACCGTCCCATTGCCGAAGACTTTAGCTTTACGAATCATTTACGACTGGCCTTGCAGTCAGGACTCTACGTTTTTGTATTTGTCAGCTTGTTGAATGGTAGTTTCAAACGATTTGACCACCTCGCCGTTAGCGCGTTGATTTCGGTTGGTGTAGTCGGGGTCGTTCTGCTGGCCAACGTAGCCATTCCAAAACTGTTCCCCGCTTTCTATACTGAAGATCGCTGGACGGTTGGCCGTCATATTCTTCACACGCTGCTGGTTCTATTCCTGATCAGTTGCAGCAATCAGCTTATTCTTGGTCTCCTAGACGCAGGACGCCCTACGTTCGGGCAAATGTATTTCTCCGTCACGCTCATTGGCTTTTTTCCGATCATGCTGGGCGTCTTCCTGACGGAACACCGGCGGCTAAAGCGAAACCTGAGCCAGGCGCAGGCAATCAATGAGTTGATGCACCAGCGCGGTACGTTATCAGTCCACCCCGTATTGCCGGCTGACACGAAACCCGTCGAACCCGCATCCGAACAACCAACGGTATCAACGTCTATTTTGCTCACGTCCGAAAGCGGAAAAGAACGCCTGCACTTGCAAGCGGATCAGCTGGTATACATCGAATCGGTCGGAAACTACGTGGATGTTCATTGGCTAAACGGGGCTCAGCCGCAAAAAACTGTTCTCCGCAGTACGCTCAAAGAATTAACTGACACCCTCCGTCCGTATCCGCAGTTTTTCCGTTGTCACCGGGCTTTTCTGGTCAATCTAAAGGCTGTCTGCCAAACCGACGGAAACGCGCGCGGCTACCAGCTGACGCTGACCGGTACTGACACCCGGATTCCGGTATCCCGAAGCTATCTGGATGCCTTCAGTGAGCAAATAGCGATCGCCCAAACGCTGGATTGAGCGGCCCTGTCCTGATTAAAAAGCCTTCCCATTCATCCCGTTTTGTCCCGTACAGCCCCGGAACGCCCCTTTTGTCCCTGTATGCTACCGGGCATCCCAGTTACTTGTGGTCCTTGTGATTATAGGCCAGCTTTGCATCAGTCAACCGCAAAAAACAAACAAGTCTGATCATGCTTATTTCTACCAAACTCACCCACTCTCACCGTTCACAAATCAGCCGAAAAGCCACTAAATTCTTCTACGCATGGACCCATATGGCTCAGTCAGCCGCTGATCATTTGTGGCGATCGCTGCTCCGAAACAGGCAAACGCCATTCCGTTTACGGGTCGTTCAAGCGGTTGCGGGTCTGATCGCAATCATCAGCTGGCTGGCGGGATCGCCTACACGGGCTCAGTCAGATAGTATCGACTATAGCCACGTTCCGAAGGAAGAAATCGTGCTGGGCAGTTCCAATAATTTTAAACTTTTTGATGACGCGTTCTACCAGAATCAACTCTTTTTACTGGGCGAATCACACGGGGTTCAGAAACCGCAGGACGTTGATTTTGAGCTTTTGAAGCATCTCAACCAAAAACTTGGCATTCGCTATTACATTGCGGAGGTAGACGCCACGAAAGCCCACTACCTGAACGAATACCTGCAAAGCGGTGACGACGCTACATTAATGAAGGTTTTCCGGAACTGGGTAGCGGGGAAAGCGCAGTGGGCCAATAAAGACTTCGTGCGGAAGATTCAGAAAATCCGGGCGTTGAACCAAACGCTACCTGCCAATCGTCGGATCGAGTTCGTGGGTATCGACCGTATTCACGACAATGCGCTGGCTGCCGAACACCTGACCGGGCTACTTCGCGGGAAAAAACTTCCCAAAACGACGCAGGTCCTCGCCGACTCCCTGGTCCGTAAACTAGGAGCTGGCCCGGACAGTCTCGCGGCTGATCTTGCGCTGACCTGGCTAACCGACTGGCAAGCGAAGGAAGCCGTTTACCGAAAAGCCCTTGGCAGCGATGCCCCTACCCTGCGTCATCTGCTCACCAACGTCGGTTATATGAAAACGATCAAAAGCCGGGAGAAGACGATTTTCACCAATTTCACTACACTGCTACCCAGCTTAAACAACGAAAAACTGTACGGCTTCTGGGGCTTCTTCCACGTATTGCAAAGCCCACCCCTGGGTAGTGCAAAGCCGTTCGCCTGCCTGATCAAGGAATCCGATCTGCCTCTGCACGACAAAATTGTTTCGATCACGTTCAGTTACCTGGACTCCTATTCGATGGTGCCGACGGCTTTCATCCCTCCCTTCTGGCAGGATAAAGGAAAGACGTATACCCGCCTGAACAAATTCAATCAGGACAGCGAGCTGATGCATACCGAAGGTATCGAGTCTATGCGGGCGGCTACCCGTCCGAACACGCTGACGCTGTTTGCCCTCGACCGGCCCGGTTCGTTTGCGCGTACAACCCCCATTCGGATAAAGTATGCGCCCTTTATGCCTAAATCGCAGCAGATGAAATTTGATCCGGCCCATCCTACCACCGACTACTTCCAATACGTCATTCTTGTTCGGGATTCCGACATGACCGAGCCGCTGGTGCCGTAGAAAGAAGGTGGCGAGTCTGGATGGTCATATGCCGTATCTCCAAGATACGGCATATGACCATCCAGACTCGCCACCTTCTTTCTTTTCATTTATTGTCAGGGCATAACGCCGTTGGTTGTTGTCTTGATTCGGCACAGAAACATGCCAGATGTCAGGTAAAGCGTCGATCCATCGTCACCCCAGGCACAGTTGGAAATTACCTCTCCCGTATCGATACGTCCCATCAGTTTACCCGCTGGCGAAATGATCAGCACCCCTCCCGGTCCCGACGTCCAGACGTTACCCGCCTTGTCCGTTTTCAAGCCATCGACTACTTCTTTCGGGCGAAACTTCGGCAATGAGGATGCATCAAAATAAACGCGGCCTTTACCAACGGCCCCGTCAGCCATGACCGGGTAAGCCATAATCAGCGGTTTTAGCGAATCCGACTGGGATACGTACAGCGTTTTACCATCGGCCGAAAAAGCCAGTCCGTTAGGATAGGTAATGTCGTTGATCAACAGGGTTACCGTACCATTCGATGCCATCCGATAGACACCATTGACGGTTGTTTCGCGAGCCGGATCGTTTTGCTGCTGCGGCAAACCATACGGCGGATCGCTAAAGTAAAGACTCCCGTTTGCATGCGCTACAACGTCGTTCGGGCTGTTGTAGCGTTTTCCCTGAACGTGGTCAGTCAGCGTGCGCTTGCCCCCTTTCCCCCGTAACGGCATGACCGCAATGCGCCGGTCGCCGTGATCACAGATAATCAACTGCCCTTTCCGATCAATGGTCATGCCATTGCTGCCGGGTTCTTCGCTGTAGGGCAATCGGCCCGTATAGCCGGTATGTTCCAGAAACTTCGACAGACCCGTTTTGGGAGACCATTTATAGGTTGTCTGTGCCTTGGTGTCGTTGACGAGCAGGTAGCTACTATCGCGCACCCAAACGGGGCCTTCGAGGTGATCGAAGCCAGCGGCAATGATTTCGATTTTAGCGTTGGCTGGAATCAATTGATTGAGTTGCGGGTCCGTACGAACCACCTGACCGATGGTAGCGTATGGCTGTGACTGGGCAATGCCCGATAGCGGAATAAACCCTAAACTGGCAAGCAAAAACTTAACGGAATGCGGATACTTCATAACGTTGACTGGACTTAATTGTATAGCTTTCCCAACCGTATACCAGGCCGAAAGTTTGCCGATTCGATGGAGTTTAGCCAATGCGCTGCGGAAACGACGAATGCTAACTTTAAAAACCTTCCCTTCCGTCTTCCGTTAAAGCTGTATCAGCACGATCATTTGCATGAAAACTCCGCTTTTTGTTTCGTTTCTTTTCATGAGTAGCCTTACACATGCTCAGCCCGCTCTGTCGCCCAAGCTGGAAACCGTCGCCGAATTTGGCAAGCATCAACCCATTGGCGTGGGCGTATCGAAGGAAAATCGCATTTTCGTTACCTTCCCCAAGAATCCCGATAATTACGATTATGGACTGGCCGAAATCGTCAACGGACAACGGCGGCCCTATCCTAACGAAGAGTGGAACAAGTGGGACTCGTTGAATCCGCAGAATCGGTTCATCAACGTACAGGCGTTGTTTGTCGATCAGACGAATGCGCTCTGGGTACTCGACCCGTCGAATCCGGCCGAACAACCCCCGCTTATTCAGGGTATCAAACTAATGAAAATCAATCTGGCGACGAACCAGGTAGAGAAAATTTACCGGTTTGAAGACCTGCCCCGAGAAAAAACAGCACTCAACGACGTTCGGGTCGATACGCGTCGGCAGGTGGCTTATTTATCCGATCCGGGTCGGGCAACGATCGTGGTGCTGGACCTCAATACGGGCAAAAGCCGCTCGTTGCTCGAAGGGGATAAATCAACCAAGGCTGACCCCGATTTTCACCTCAAAATAGATGGTAAAGAGGTCAGAGATAACAAAGGCAAGTATTTCAGCAGCAACGTTAACGGTATTGCCCTGACCGACGATTTCAAGTATTTCTATTTCCGGCCCATCACCCAAACGAAGTTATTCCGTATCGAAACACAGTACCTCAACGACCCTAAATTAACCCCGGCGGAGGTAGCCGCGCACGTCGAAATAATGGCCGAAACCGGCGTATCACACGGCATGTACTCGGACAAAGTCGGGAACGTGTACCTGACCGATTCGCCGGCCAAAGCCGTTCGCTACCTCACCCCCGACCGTAAACTCGAAACGCTCGTACAGGATAGCCGCTTGCTCTGGCCCGACAGTTTTGGCATCGGCTCCGACGGGTATCTGTACCTGACAGCCGCTCAGATTCACCGGACGAAAAAGTACAACAATGGTGAGGACAAAGTAGATTACCCATTCCGATTGTATCGGATGAAACTACCCAAGTAGATCAGGCAGTCTCAGAAGCCAGGAGCGTTTTCAAGTAAATTCAGTCATCCGTTGGCTTATTTACCTGAAAACGCTCTTCGTTTACCCGCTCTTCCGGTATGAAAACGGCTACCTTCTTCCTGCATTTTCTCGCTCTCTCGTTGCTGGCCGTTTTTTCGGCAAACGCCCAGATCGACCATCTGGCCACTACCGCCAGGCTCCCCGATCACCCCCGAATTTTACTGCTGAAAGGGGAAGAAGAAGCGATTAAGCGAACCATAGGCGCTGACAAAACCTGGGATAAACTACACCTCGCCATCCTGACCGAATCGGACGTACTGCTCGAATCGGCTCCGCTGGAACGGATTCAGATCGGGCGACGGTTATTGTCTACATCACGCGAGGCATTGCGTCGGTTGTTTTTTCTGTCGTACGCCTGGCGCATGACCCACCAGGACAAGTATTTGAAACGCGCCGAAAAAGAACTCCTGGCTTTATCGGCCTTCAGCGACTGGAATCCAACTCATTTTCTGGACGTGGCCGAAATGACAATGGCCGTGTCCATCGGGTACGACTGGCTGTACAACGACTTATCCGAGTCGTCCCGCTCCGTTATCAAGGAAGCAATTCTGAAAAAAGGATTGGAGCCATCGCTGGATTCGAAGTACAACAGCTGGCTGAAAGCGAGCCATAACTGGAATCAGGTCTGCAATGCGGGGATGACCTACGGTGCGCTGGCGATTTACGAAGATCAGCCGGAACTGGCCAAACGCCTGATCAATCGGGCCGTCGACTCCATCGAGTTGCCCATGGGCGATTATAATCCGAGTGGCGCGTATCCCGAAGGCTATAGCTACTGGGGGTATGGAACCAGCTTCAATGTTATGTTCCTGAGCGCAGTTGACAAGGCATTCGGGACCGATTTTGGGTTATCGGCCAAACCCGGTTTTCTACAAACAGCCGGATTTATGGAGAACATGACCGGACCATCCAACAACGCGTTCAATTTCTCCGATTCCGGGTTGAGCGGAGAGCTACAACCGGCAATGTTCTGGTTTGCCCAAAAACAGAAAAACCCCTCGCTGCTTTGGGTAGAGCGCAGTCGGTTGATGAACGGCGACGCTAAACAACACACCAAAAACCGGCTTCTACCCGCGGCCATTCTCTGGAGCAATGGCGTTGGTGTATCCTCTATTGCCGAACCAACATCGACCGTCTGGGTTGGCGCGGGCAAAACACCGGTCGCGCTAATGCGTACTTCCTGGTCTGATCCCAATGCCATTTACGTAGCTATGAAAGGGGGCAGCGCATCAACCAACCACGCGCACATGGATATCGGCTCGTTCGTCATGGAAGCCGACGGTGTTCGCTGGGCGATGGATTTCGGGATGCAGAACTACGAATCGCTGGAATCCAAAGGGGTTGACTTGTGGAACGCCAAACAAAATTCGCAACGCTGGCAAGTTTTCCGCTATAACAACTTCGTTCACAACACACTCACGATCAACGGCCAGCTACAGCGGGTTGAAGGCAAAGCGTCGATTATCGGTTCGTCAGCAACCCCTGCCTTCATGAACGCCACCACCGACTTGACCGATATTTATTCCGGATCGCTGGTAAAAGCGACGCGTGGTGTTGCCATTGTAAACAACGCTTACGTTGTAGTTCGGGATGAACTGGAAACGCTGCCGACTGAAACGACGGTCCGTTGGACAATGCTCACGCCGGCTACGGCCAAACTGATTGGCAATAACAAGATCGAACTCACGAAAGACGGCAAAACGTTGGTCATTCAGGTTCAGGAACCCGCGAACGTAACGCTGAAAACCTGGCCGACAGAACCACCGCACGACTACGACGCACCCAACCCCGGCACCACACTGGTCGGCTTCGAAGCCACGCTCCCTGCCAACGCAAAAGCAGCACTGACGGTATTGCTCATCCCCGAAAAATCAGCAAAAAACGTCACTCAGCCAGTACAGCACTTACAGCAATGGCCGAAGTAACGCGGACATCTTGTCCGCAGTGGTAAGTTGCCTTATACTTATTGTACTTACCGTTTATACTACGGACAAGATGTCCGCCCTACAGTCCTACCATTACTTTTCCACCGTTTGTGTACGAGAGTTTGCCGCGTAACGTCAGGCTTTTGGCGGGCACGGTGCTGCCCACGGTTATGTTGGTGTCGTTCTGGATGACGACGTTATCCGTAGCCGTCGGCACGCGCCGACAGGCCCACGTAAGCGGATCATTCCAGTTCCCGGACTTCACGCTGGTGATCACATCAGTGTAACACATCGACTGTGACAACAACCGCAGATAGGCCGCCTGCGAATATATGGCAGGTTCGTCGAGCTGCCAGGAATTTTCGGGATAGGACGTGTTCCAGGCTTTGTACGATTTCTGAACCGGCTGATTCTGCGGGGGCGAAATCGCGGGACCCGTATAGGCCGCGTCGGGCGCGTAGGTTGGATTGGCTCCTCCCACCAAATAACCCGGTGGCGGATTGACGTCAAAGGCAGTACCATCGCCAAACCAGCTATGGTACATGGTCGGAGCCGAAAATTCCGCCCCGGCAGTGGTCATATTCGTCAGGTAGCAGTAAGCGGTCGGATTGACACCGTGCATGTAATGAACAAAACCCATGCCCGCATCCTGGTAATTGGTTTTGTTCGCAGCATCCAGATTATACGTGTTCATGGCGAAAAACAGGTTGCCCTGGTGCGCTTTCGTCTCATTGCTTCCCCACGTGTAGTTTCGATCACCCAGAAACGCCCGGTACGCATCTGTCTGGTTCAGATAGGCCGGTAAATTCTCGGCATTGTTCGTTTTAACGCTGCCCGAGTACGTTGTCAGAATGGCGTTTTTCACGCTTACCGTAGCACCGGAAGCACGAGCATAGTATAACAGCGCATCCTGATACGTGGCCTCGAATGGGTAGGCATAGCCCCATTGTATCAGGTGAACCTGACTATAATTCGCGTCGAAAAACGTTTTATAGGTCGTATTTCCGGTTAGCACATACAAAAAAGCCGAAGCAGCAACCCGCCGGGCGAGTCGGTCATCAGCGGTGTAGGTTGCAGCCGCACTCTGAAAGCCGGTGTTGGAGAACGTTACGTTTGGATTCGCATTTGCCCAGTTGAACGCATTGATGGCAGCGGTCTGAAGCGTGTCGCTATAGCGTTGTTTGGCCGGATCACTCAACGATTTAAACTGGATAGCCGCCAGTGCCAGAACCGCAGCGCCGGTAGCCGTGGCATCGGTACTGGCTGCACCATACCGGCGAACGTTCGTATCGGCGCTGGGTGGCGAAACCGCGCTAAAATCCGTTACGGAAACCTTGTGAAGCAACGAGCCATCCGTCTGCTGCATCCGAAGTAACCAGTCCAGTTCCCACTTGGCCTCATCCAATATATCAGGAACGCCGTTGCCCGATTCAGGAATGGTAAAATCATCGGTCCAGACAGCCGGATTATCTTCGTAGGCCAACAACATATCGACCATCGTCCCGTAGGTGAAGGGAACGTATTTGTTGTAGTCGCCCGCGTCGAACCAGCCACCCCGCAGGTTTTTCGACGTGGCTACCGACGTATTCGTTACCAACCGACTATCGGTATCCTGCTGCGGCTTCAGGAAAGCAGCCCCATCGGTCCAGGGAGTTTCGGCGTAGGGCGTCTGTTTGGCAAAGCCACTTCGCTGATAGAAAAACACCCGTGTCGCCTGTTTCAACACGTTTTTGTAAACCTCGTTGCCAATGTCGAAGGTGTAGGATCGCTTGTTTTGCAGGGAATCGTAAACGTAGTAACTACCTGCTTTCTGAACCGCCGAAAAATCGAACCACCACGCTTTGTCACCCGACTGCGCATGGGTAGCCCCACCGTTCCAGCTGACGGGCGAACCGCGCAGCACAACCGCATCCGTGGCAGCGTCCCGAACCTGATAGAATGCAGAAGGCGTGAAGGGTTGCGACGCATTGTAACCCGTTTGTGGATTGCTGAGTACCGCAATTTTCCGGGCCATCGGCAGGTAGCCAAACTGATCGACTTTCAGGTGATTGTCCACTTCGGGATAGGTGGTCAGCTGGTACGTTTTGACAAAATTCCAGATCGTCTGGGGCATGTTAACGAGTGAACTCCACCCGTGCGATGCGTCTTTGGTCATCAGCATCACGACCTTTTTTCCGAAACTACAGAACGTCAGCGAATCAGCGTTCGGGTTCAGCGCCGTAGTTGTATAAGTACCGCCGTTGCCACAATTCAGGTAGGCATAGTTCGACATCGGCCACACGAAAGCGGGTGTTTTCGGATAAGGCGTAATGGGCGCCTGCACGGTCGGATCACCTTTACTGTGAATGTGCATCAGGGGCACCGGTCTGTACGTTGTTGCCGTAAAATAGCTGGACAGGAACGCATCATTTCCCCACAAGTTAGCCGCAACGGGAACAAAGGCCGCCAGCTTGTCAGGGAGGGCCATACTCAGAAAGTAGCTCATATATCCACCCCCCGAATGACCAGTCACGTACACCCGATTGCGATTGATCCGGTATGTCCGGAATAAATAATCAATCAGATCGGACGTGAACTGGACATCGTCCGGTGCGTTCGGATCGGCAGGATTCGGGCCGCTTGTGTCGCCCACCGATCCGAATCCGGGTTTGGTATCGGCATATTTATTAAACTGGATGGTGCCCCCTACGGTGACGGCATCGGGATAAACGACAATAAAATTCTGTGCATTGGCTACGGCATCGAGCCCGGCATACGCCTGAAAACCGGCTCCGCTCCCACCATCGCCATGATACGCCAGTACGACGGGGAGGTTATCGGTAGACGGACTGGCGGGCAGATGAAACCGGAAGGTCCGAGTACGCCCTCCTGATGGAAGGCTGCCGGAACCATTGATGGGCGTTTGGGCCCAGGTAGCTGCGTAAATCAGTCCCAGCAACAGGGTTGTACCAACTACATTTTTCACTAGAATTGTTGATTATGACGAGATTTATCAAAAATAACGCATAAAATTCGAAGACATGGTAACAATTGAGTCGTCGGACGATTTAGCGCGTATTGGGTAGCGTCGTTAGCGTGAACGGCATCAGAATGGATGACTATACACTATTCTGAGTACACGCATGCTTATAGTTTGTCATGAATTATCACAAAAATCAGCGATAGGCTTTGGTCGCAAAATTGCACAACGTACTTTTGACGCCAGGCGATTTAGTGCCGCGATAGCCTCCGCTCAGTATGAACCTAATCGCTCTGACCCTCACCTACTTTATTTATGCATAGGCTCGTCCGCTGGCTCTTTCTCGCCAGCCTTTCATTGATCTCAGCAATTGGTTTTTGCGCCAGAGTCGATACACTCGATATTCCGAGCGCGAGCATGAATCGAACCTTACGGGCGGCTGTGGTGCTCCCAGAGCGTTATCCGAAAAACAAAAAATCCGCGTCGAGAAAAGACGCTCACCCCTTCCCCGTGCTCTACCTGTTGCACGGAGGCACGGGTAATTTCCGCGACTGGCTGACCAAAACGCCGGACAAATCACTGCTTCAACGGCTGGCCGATCAGTACAACCTCATCATCGTTACGCCCGATGGTGATCCGACCAGCTACTACTTCGACAGTCCACTCGTCAAAACCAGCCAGTTCGAAACCTTTATCGCCAAAGAGCTGATTGACAAGATCGATAACACCTATCACACTGTCCGTGACCGGAAAGGACGCATCATTGCCGGTCTGTCGATGGGTGGGCATGGGGCCATGTTCATTGCAAGCCGTCATCCGGATTTATACGCGGCTGCCGGTAGCATGAGTGGCGTGATGAACATCAATACCGCAACCTGGAAAGTAGCCCCCGATTTTGCCAAATCACGCGCGGAAAATTTTGCCAAGTTGCTGGGTCCGCCCAAGGACGGCGACGCCCCGTATCCGGGCTACACGATGGTAACGCTCGCGGATCAGCTTAAAGCCAATAACCTGCCCCTGATTTTTGACATTGGCGTCGATGATTTTCTGATCGAGACCAATCGTGATCTGCACCGCCGGTTAGTGGAGAACAAAACGCCACACGAGTACACGGAACGACCCGGTGCCCACACCTGGGAGTACTGGGAAAACGCGCTGCCCTATCAAGTCTTGTTTTTCAGTAAAATCCTGAAAACGAACCAGGTTGCCATTCCTTAACTGTCGTATGAAAACGTTCCGACTACCTCTGCTTTGGGTCACCCTTTTGTTCGTGCTGAGCACAATTGCGTTCACGACTGTGCCGAACGACCCATCGCCCGTAACAATCACAGGTGGTCAGATTTCAGGGACGGTAAACGAGGATGGTACTATTCGTATTTTTCGGGGTATCCCCTTTGCAGCTCCACCCGTTGGCGCGTTACGCTGGCAGGCTCCGCAGCCGGTTAAACCCTGGTCGGGCGTACGCACTTGTACAGCGTTCGGGCCGAGTCCTATGCAACCGTCACCCGCTCCCTTCAGCATGTGGAGTGCCGAATTTCTGATCCCCAAAGAGCCCATCAGCGAAGATTGTCTGTACCTGAATGTATGGACCGGTGCTAAATCCAGCGGGGAGAAACAACCCGTTCTGGTCTGGATCTACGGCGGAGGCTTTAACAGCGGTGGCAGCGCCGTTTCGATCTACGATGGAGAAGCGACGGCGAAAAAAGGCGTCGTGTTTGTCAGCATCAACTACCGGGTGGGGCCATTCGGCTTCTTCGCCCACCCGGAACTAACGAGCGAATCGGGCCGGAATGCTTCGGGGAATTATGGTCTAATGGATCAACTGGCCGCTTTGCAATGGGTTCAGAAAAACATCGCTGCTTTTGGCGGTGACCCCACTAACGTGACCATCGCGGGCCAGTCGGCGGGTTCGATGAGCGTGAATTGTCTGGTGGCGAGCCCACTGGCCAAAAACCTCTTCAAGAAAGCCATCGCCGAGAGCGGAGCCAGTTTCACGACGCCCCACCCAACGCGTCAACAGGCGGAAGAAAGTGGGTTGAAAGCTATGCAGGCACTGGGCGCATCGTCACTAGCGGAGTTACGAGCCAAACCCGCCGACGAGATTCTGAAAAAAGGACAGGGCATACGGGGGCCCATCATCGACGGCTATGTGCTGCCTGAATCCATCGCCAGCATTTTCGCGGCTCGTAAACAAAACGATGTAGCTCTGCTGACCGGCTGGAACGAAAATGAGGGGCTGATGAATGGCCCGATTAAGAATGCCGATGCGTATAAAAAGCAGGTCCAGGAGCGGTACGGACCGGACGCACAAACGTTCCTGACCTTTTATCCGGCGAACTCCGATGCCGAAGCGGCTGCTTCACAACTGAACGTTTCCAGAGATATGATCTTTGGTGTGCAGAACTACGCCTGGGCCACTAGTCAAAGCAAACAGGGCAAACAGGTATTCGTGTATCGGTTCACCCGCAACGTACCGGCTACCGGTGAGTACGTCAAATACGGCGCGTTTCATACGGGCGAAGTAGCGTATGCCTACGATAACCTTGCCTTTATCGATCGACCCTGGGAGCCGGTCGATCATGAACTGGCCCGTATCATGTCGGCCTATTGGGTCAATTTCATCAAGTCCGGCAACCCCAACGGCAAGGGATTACCGAACTGGCCTGCTTATGCTACCGCGACCAAACCAATTATGCGGCTCGGTTCCAGCGTTCAGTCGGCAACCCTGCCCGACGGGGCCGCGCTGGATTTCCTGTTTACCAGCATGAACAAACGATAAGGGCGTGACAAGAACAAGCGCCACCAGTTCCGGCAAAAAAATCGGTCTGCCACCTTTTTGTGTTCCCGGAAAAGAGTGTTCTTTGTCGTCATTAACTACGCCGTATGGAGTCAACAACCGTAGAACCGCATAAAGCCAAACGGGGCGAGCAAACGACCCTTGTCGGAATTCTGGTCAATATCGGTCTCGTGCTGGTAAAAGGCATTGCCGGATGGCTGGGGCATTCCTATGCGCTGATCGCCGACGCGATGGAGTCCGCCACCGATATTGTCACGTCGATTTTTGTCTGGGTTGGTCTGCGTACGGCGTCTAAAGCCCCCGATCAGAACCATCCCTTCGGGCATGGCAAAGCCGAACCGCTGGCCGCTATGGTCGTTTCCATAGCCCTGGTCGGTGCCGCCATTCTGATCGCGGTTCAAAGCATTCACAACATTCAGGTTCCCCACCAGATTCCGGCTCCGTTCACGCTGGCGGTGCTGGCCGGGGTCGTTGTTGTTAAAGAAGTGTTGTTTCGGCGCGTATCCAAGGTGGGTGAAGAAGTCGAAAGCAGCGCCGTAAAAGCCGATGCCTGGCACCACCGGAGCGATGCCATAACCTCGCTGACGGCCTTCGTGGGCATCAGCATTGCACTCATTGGCGGGCCGGGCTACGAAAGTGCCGACGACTGGGCGGCCCTGCTGGCTGCCGGTTTCATTGTGTTCAACGCCTATCACATCTTCCGCCCGTCGTTCGGCGAAATTATGGATGAGACGCCAGCGGGTGACTGGCATCAGGAGCTTACCGAAATTGCCATGACGGTTCCCCAGGTGAAAGGCATCGACAAATTCAGAGTGCGTAAAACTGGTTTCGAGTACTTTATTGATTTACACGTAACCGTACCCGGCAGCCTGACCGTGAGCCAGGGTCACGCCATCGCCCACGCGGTCAAGGCGGCTATCCGGGAAGCGAAACCAGCCGTTTATGACGTTTTGGTCCACATCGAACCGGCTTAACTAGTCGTAATGAATACGGCGTCACAAAGAAGGCGGAGATTCGGTTCGTTAGCCAGAAATCGTCTACATCGTTGTGTTCTTCCTGTCGCGGTGTTTTTTTTCCAGGCTATAAGCCTAACCCTCACGAGTCGATCAGTACGTGATAGCGTTCACATTGCACCCGTTTGCCAAAAATAGTGAACCGGATATCAGAAACTCCGGTTACAGTCCAGACATTTGCCGACAGCTAGGTTCGGCCTGATGCCGTTTGATAAGCTGTCTTTCATTACTCAACTTTATGCTACATCGTTACCTGTCGGTTATCCTTTTCAGTTGCCTAAGCGCTCCCGCGCTCTTTGCCCAGGCTCCGGTACCCACCTCATTAGACGATACGCTCCAGATCAACGAGGTAGTTGTACGCGGCTATGCCACCAATCGTCGCTTACTGGAAACGCCCGCTTCTATTGGGTTATTGACGCGCCGGGATTTAAATCAGCGCTTCGGTACGCCGACGCTCGTTCCGGCATTGAACACCTTACCGGGCGTTCGAGCCGATGAGCGGTCGCCGGGAAGTTACCGGCTGGCGATTCGGGGTAGTGCCATCCGGTCACCCTTTGGGGTCCGCAACGTGAAAACTTATTGGAACGAACTGCCGCTCACCGACGCGGGGGGCAACACACCGCTCAATGCGCTGGACGTTCGGGCACTGGGTCGGATCGAAGTTATCAAAGGTCCATCGGGCAGTTTATACGGGGCCGGAACGGGTGGCACGGTTCTGTTCAGCGGACTGGCGGTTCCGGCGGGCAAAACGAACGTCGAGTTGTCGGCATTGGGTGGTAGTTATGGCCTGTATGGCAACGGCGTAGCGGTCCAGAGCGGCAAGAACAATTCGTCTATCGCCGTGAACTACAACCACCTTCAATCGGATGGCTACCGCGATCATAGTGCGGTGGTTCGTGATAACCTGAGCCTGATCGGGTCGTTTAGTGTCAGTCCCAAACGGACCGTGTCGGTGCTGGGTCTTTATTCCGATCTGCACTACCAGACGCCGGGTGGCCTGAACGAAGCCCAGTTCCGGGCGAATCCACGGGCATCGCGACCAGCCACGGCAACGTTACCCAGCAGTGCCGCTCAACAGGCGGGCATCTATCAGAAAGTAGGGTACCTGGGTATTTCGCACGAGTACCGCTGGACGGATCGAATCCAGAATACGACGGTCTTGTATGGCTCGACAACCGACTTCGCGAACCCGTTCATTACCAACTACGAAAAGCGCACCGATCAGGGTCTTGGTGGCCGAACGATCACCCAATTCCGACTACCGGGTGGTCCCCTACCCACCACCTTCACCGTTGGTGCTGAACTGCTGCGCAATTTCACCGTTGACCGCAATTTTGGCAACCGGGGTGGCACGCCTGACACCATCCAGACCGACGAGGAGCTGATTGCCCGGCAGACCACGATTTTTGCTCAGGCTGAAACCGAATTACCCGCCCGCTTCCGACTTACGGCCGGACTGAGCCGTAACGACGTTCGCTACGATTTCACCCGCTTCCCGGTTCGGTCGGCGGGGGCTTTACCCGCTACAACCTTAACGCGTAATTTTTCGCCCGTCTGGTTACCGCGCGTGGCCCTGCTGCGAACATTCGGCTCGAATCTGTCGGCCTTCGTTAGCATCAGCACCGGTTATTCGGCCCCATCGAGTCAGGAGGTGCGCCCATCGGCGGGTGGATTCAATACAACGCTCAATGCCGAACTCGGCACCAATTACGAAGCCGGGCTGCGTGGGTCTGCAATCAACAGCAAGCTGCGATTCGACGTATCCGTTTATCAGTTTTATCTGCGCCAGACCATCGTTCGGCGGTCGGATGCTGCCGGGGCGGAGTTTTTCGTCAACGCGGGTCGCACCGACCAGCGCGGTCTGGAAGCGCAACTGTCCTACGATTTCATTTCGCCTTCAGCTTCCACGTCCTCTTTCTCGCTACTACGAATCTGGCACAGCATGACGCTTACGAATTACCGGTTCCGGGATTATCAGCAGGGAACGACGGATCTGTCGAACAATCGGGTACCGGGCGTAGCGCCCACGACGCTGGTAACGGGGCTGGATGCGGAAACACGAGCGGGTATTTACGCGCACGTAACGTTTCAATTTTTGGATCAATTTCCTCTCACCGATGCCAACACAGTCACGTCTGACCCAACCCGACTCTTACAGGCGACCGTTGGTTTCCGGCGACCATTGGGTCAGCACCTGACGCTGGATGTGTACGCCAGTGGCGATAACCTGCTGAACCAGACCTATTCGCTAGGCTATGATCTGAACGCGGTTGGCAATCGATTCTACAACGCGGCCCCGGAACGGAATGGCATTGCTGGTGCTCGGTTAAGCGTACGGTGGTAGACTAAAACCGGTTAAAAGCCGATATCGATCACCAGCGGCTGAATGAGCCACTGCTGCGTCGTGATGTTGTAGATTGTGCGAAAACCAGCCTCGAAGGGTGTACGCAGCCGGAGGGCGTTGAACACGAACGACACGTCGAGCCCCGTTGTGCGGTAAGCACGGGTCTGGGTTTCGTAACCGCGCAGACGGCCATATATGTCACGCACGTCGACCCGACTCTGACCCTCGGCAAGATCAAAAAACCCGCCCGCTTTAATACGCTGGACGTATAACCAGCGGCCTAATGACCAGTGCGTATCAGCCACCGGTAATCGATATTCAACGTTTCCGGCGGCAATTTTGTCGTCACTCACATACGACTGCCCACGTGGGTAGAAGATCAGGGCACTAAACCGGTACGACCCCTGCGCCTGTTGCTGGTAGCCCGCCCGCAGCCGGATCGAGTGGTGTTTTCCCAGTCCGGGCAGGAATACATTGCCCTGGACACCCCACTGCTCACCAGCCAGCCGCCCGCCAAACGGAGTCGTTCGCCAGTTGGCCGACAGGGTCTGGCCCATACGCGGGGCAACATCGCGCTTGCTTTGTCTCAGTAGTCTCGAATAGCTGAAGCCATAGGTAATGGCATTGACCGAACCCGCTGATCCAACGTCGGTTATGTAACGAACTGGCAGGTCGTAACCCGTAACTTGCAGAAAGTTATAGTAAGCTGACAGACTCATATTCTGTGAATACTTCGAGTTTGTCAATTGAAAGGGCAGCCGGAATCCAGCCGTCAGCTGATTGTATTGCCACTGATCAGACCGCAGACTATCGGCGGGTGCCGTGCGGTCGATGTAGAGCGATGTGTTGCGATTACCGCGCTGAAAGCTCAGGTCGATGATTGGATATAGTCCCTGATAACTCAGGTTCGCATAGAAATTCCCGACCCGTTCCGACTGATCATACGCGTACCCAACACCGATCTGCGTCGTACTCAGCAAATCCTGCGAACTTAATCCTACCGACAGCGCCTGGCCCGTACTAGCGACATTCGGCCCCCAACTGTACACGTTTATCGCATTGGCAAGCCGCCGAAAACGGGACGGCGGATACGGTGCTGACGCGGGTAAAGAGTCCGCCAGAATACGTCGCCCCTGTGCAGCCCCCGGCTCCATTCCGGCCAGTGAACCAAAATAACGAACGGGTTGCGTCTGGCCCGGTGCCGTCGGATTTGTCGGGACCGCTTTCCAGTCGGCGGGGTTCAATGGCATGTCGGCAATGCGGTAACCGGTCGCGGAAAAATCCTCGAACGCAAGCCGCGTTCCCGACGGTGACACCGTGGCGTGGTAGGCCGCCAGTGGTCTTGACGTAACCTGAAAAACCTGCTTCGTCCGCACGTTAACCGCATACACATTGTCGATACCCGAACGAGGTGAATTGTAGAGAATGAAATCGCCCCACGGCTGTGGATTGCTTAAATTTTCGTTGACACGGGGCAGCAGATCCGTTCGGGTGCCCGTTTGCGTATCAATCGTCTGGATCGTTTTCTCACCATTTTTGAGCGACACAACCACCAGCGTTCGGTTGTCGGATTGCCAGCGCGGATGCAGGTAAAACTCATCGTCAGGGTTTAGTAATTCGTTCAGGAGCTTCCCCGATTTAGCGTCCAGTATGCGCAACCGGGCTTTGTAGCGTTCCGTATTGTCGACAACGACTAATTTAGCGTTGTCGGGCGACAGGGCGGCCACCGTGTAGCGGGCGCGGTGGGTCAGGCGGGTGAGTTTCCCCGTTGTCAGATCGAGCAACCGAATGTTCGAGTAAATGCGTTGTCGCCAGCGCGGGTCGTAACCAAATTCGATCCAGCACGCGTTGGTCGCGGTTGCCGATAGCATCGCCGGATCATTCGGAAATCCTTGGACGAAAACCGTTTTCTCCTGCCCGTTTTTATCCAGAATCACCAGCCGGGGTGTATCGCCAAGGCCGCTCTTTACGCACAGAACCGTTGAATCGGTCAGGTATTGCGGGTTCTGGTAGCTCGTAAAAATTGGTCGTTTACTCTGTTGTTTTTCGGCGTTGACCGGAAAAGTCGTAACGGGTGTACTGACGAGCCGTTCCTGCTGCTTTTGCCAGGTTTCGGTCATATCGTTCATCGCTTTCCGGTATATATCATCGGTTCGCAGGCCCGTTTCATCCTTGATGCTCGCCGAAAACGCGAATGGCCACGGAAACCGGTGGTAGTTCCGGTTCAGTACCCGGCTCCAGACATCAGGACCGTACGTTCGTTTGAGGTAAGTCGTCATGAAATAGCCCAGCACGTAATGGTTGGGCACATTATCCCGGTACGACCCACTGACGGCTTTCTGGTAATCGAAGCGCCGACCGGCCAGCAAGTTCGCCCGCATCCCCAGATCGAAGTTCGGGATCCGTCCGCGACCGCTGGTACTCAGTAATGTTTCCGTACTGACCGCATCCCCTTCGGCAAACCAATCGGGAACGGTCAGCAGGGGGAGAAACAGACCCGCATTACCAAACAGGGTGTAAAAGACGCGTCCATAGCCTTGCAAGGCTTTGTCATTCTGCACCACATGCCGGTACTCATGCACGGCCAGCAGATCGAGCCAGTTGAATGTCCCCAGCAAACCGGGGTCCTGGGGCGGAACGGCGAAAAACTCCGACCGGCGCGGAAACAGCGTCACGAAACCGTTGCTGTTCGTCGTCTGGTTCTGGAGCAGCAGCGAGATCCGCCGGGGCTTTTTCCCGAGCGAT
Source organism: Spirosoma agri (assembly GCF_010747415.1). Taxonomy (NCBI): domain Bacteria; kingdom Pseudomonadati; phylum Bacteroidota; class Cytophagia; order Cytophagales; family Cytophagaceae; genus Spirosoma; species Spirosoma agri. The sequence goes on from NZ_JAAGNZ010000001.1 coordinate 3,497,881, forward strand.
GCGCTGACGGGTTCGTAGAGACTTTCAAGCCGCCGGGCCGTTCGTTGGGCGGTTGAGTCCAGCCCCGTCGGATAGAGCACCCGAAAGTGGGGCGTCGTCAGGCGATACCAGTGCAGACTGGGTGGATTTTGGTCGAGAATGGGTAAGATCTGGGCGTTGGTCATCGGCACAACGAGCAGAAACAAGGCGGTCGAAAGGGCTCTTCGTAACATGCAGTATCAATGATACGAAGTTTTACTAAAAAATGGTCTGTGTGTCGCATGACTCACCATTTTCAATAAGCGAAAGAGCGATTGAGCGACTGTAGCATCCGCAAATTTCAATTCCACACTTGGTACGATTAGAAGACAATGGGGGTTGATACCGACGACATTCCGTATAGCATTTCAATTCCACACTGGTACGATTAGAAGTGATCAGACGATTGTACAGCTTGACTTTATCAACAAATTTCAATTCCACACTGGTACGATTAGAAGCGTAAGACCCTGTTTACTCACGCCTTACTTTGGGGCAAATTTCAATTCCACTCAGGTACGATTAGAAGTCGTTACCCCGAAATCCATCCTCGTTTTCATGCGCTATTTCAATTCCACTCAGGTACGATTAGAAGGGTAAAACCTGCTACGGGGGGTTGGATCTGGCCAAAATTTCAATTCCACTCAGGTACGATTAGAAGGTAACGAAGGTCAGGTAACTTAGGGGTGGCAGCCTTATTTCAATTCCACTCAGGTACGATTAGAAGCACGTATTCCTCTTCTTCGTAGCCACCGTGTAGTAATTTCAATTCCACTCAGGTACGATTAGAAGGTTCATGGCGGGCTTCGGCGCTTTCGAGGCTATTGTATTTCAATTCCACTCAGGTACGATTAAAAGGGGTTATTTAAAAGCCGACGAAGGACTCCGCAGGGCTGGCTGTGCGGCTTTTCGGCTGGCTATGTAACAACCGAAAATCGTCGACCGGTAATCATACAAAAAGCCCATGAGATTGACGACACGCTACCAGTCAGCGTATTATCTACAAAAAAAGCCTTTTATACTTTGGATCAAAGAACGATTTTAGGGGTAAAATACGCAACCGACGCGGTTCGTAACACGTTCTGTCTGATAGCTAATCGAAACTCACTGTCAAGTCTTCAAAAATACTTCATCACCATGTCGATCAGTTTCTTCACCTTGTCCGTGTAGGGTGGATAGATGAACTTCATCGTGCCGAAATCGCGCTGCATGATCCCGCGCTGATTCGAAAACTCCTGAAAGCTAAAAAATCCGTTCGATTTGCCAAGCCCGCTGTTATTGACGCCCCCAAACGGCAACTCCACGTTCGCAAACTGAAGCAAAGTATCGTTCACCACCGTATCCCCCGCCGACGTTCGGTCCAGGATGTATTGCGTATTCGTGCGGTTACGGCTGTGAATGTAAAGCGCCAGTGGCTTCTCGCGCTGGTTGACGATTGTCAGTGCTTCATCAAGGGTCGAAAACGTGAGCACGGGCAGGACAGGACCAAAAATTTCGTCCTGCATCACACGCATGTCGTTCGTGACATTTTCCAGCACGGTTGGTTCGATAAAATTCTCGTCCGTGTTCATAGTTCCCCCCACAGTGACGGTCGCGCCTTTTTCCACGGCATCGTCCACCAGGGCGCGGATACGCTGAAAATGACGATTATTGACGATCCGGGCGTAGCTATCCGACTGCTCGATGGGTTGGCCAGTGGGCCTGTACATACGCGTTAGCGCATCGCGGAAGGCCAGCATGAACGGCTGCTTGATCGACTGGTGTACCAGCAGGTAATCGGGCGCAATGCAGGTTTGTCCGTTGTTGATGCACTTGCCCCACGCCAACTGCTCGGCCGCCTGTTTGATCGCAGCCGACTCATCGACGATAGCCGGCGATTTACCCCCAAGTTCGAGCGTCACGGATGCCAGATGCTTCGCGGCAGCGGCCATCACGACCCGACCGATGGCCGGGCTACCCGTAAAGAAAATATGGTTGAACGGTAAATCGAGCAGTGCCTGTGATACGTCCGCATCGCCTTCAAACACAGCAACTTCTTCCGGCGGGAACAATTCAGCAATCATCGTTTTGATCAGACCGGCCGTGTGCGGTGTCAGTTCCGACGGTTTCAGGATAGCCACATTACCGGCGGCAATGGCTGACACCAGGGGACGGATGGTGAGCACAAACGGGTAGTTCCAGGGTGCAATGATCAGGACGTTCCCTTTGGGCTCGTGGTGCAGATAGCTTTTCGTACCGATCAGACTCATGGGCGTTGGCAGCCGCTGCGGTTTCATCCACTGTTTCAGGTGCCGGATCGTGTGTTTTATCTCCGCATGAAGCGCCATCAACTCACCGAGCGTCACCTCGGCGGACGGCTTACGAAAGTCGGCAAACATGGCCTGCTTGATGTCGGCTTCGTGCGCGTTTACCCACATTTGAATCCGCCGGATGCGCTCGATACGCTGGTCGGCAGTGGTCAGCGCCATTGACTGAGCCTGTTGACGTTGTGACGCAAAAACCGCTTTCAGTTGCGTGCCAAGGGCTGTTTCAGCCAGTGAAGTGTTCATATCGGATTCGGAGCCAGTCTACCAGAGACAAAAGAATAGTCTAAAAGTACAAATAATTGACCAGAAAGCCGGATGTTGGTATTTACAGGACGAATCGGCTATCTTAGCTAAAACTTTAGCAAACCCAACCGGATGACGCTCGTCAGTGACAACATCCGCTACCTGCGCAAACTTAACGGACTGACGCAGGAGCAATTTTCCCGAAAAATAAACATAAAGCGTTCATTGCTAGGTGCGTACGAAGAAGGTCGTGCCAATCCAAACCAACAGAATATCCAGGCTATAGCCAAGGCTTTTAATACAACGATTGAACTGCTTACCCGTCAGGATCTGCGAAAACTGCGCGAAACGCCCAGCCTTAGTATTCCATTGGGACAGCCGGGGAAACCCGCCGATACTCGGCTTACTCGAAGCGATGTTCCACACATTCGCTCCGACGGCCACATCGACGCGGGCGACGACGACCCATTTCAGCATCCCGATTTCCCCGATATTTTTGCCCATCCCGGCCAGCCAGCCACTAAAACTCCTGAACCACAGCCACTTTCGTCGGTACTGAATAAGTATTATCGACAACAGGAGGAAACCCGTTCGGCACCGGCTCCACCAGTCATTACGTCCCCCGTTCGCCCAACGCAGGAGCGGCCCATTCACGAGCGGTCGCAACCGGTATCGTTTCAGCCCGTATCGGCAGATGAGCCGGGTCGCTCACCCGTTGACCGGCTGTTTGGTCAGTCCGATAGTCAGCCAGCCCCGGCTTCGACCCGTCCGTCAGAACCACTGTCGTTCAACAATGTCTATGAAGGATCAGGCCGGTTTGGTGATTTGGGGGCAGCCCGGTCAGCTGCGCCAGCGCAGGTAACGGCCCCGGCGATTCCGGTGGTGATGCAGGCGCAGTTCATGGAGTATAACCAGCGGTATCAACAGATCGACTTTGTAAATCGATTGCCGTCCATGCACTTACCCACCCTCCCCGATGGCCAGTACCGGGCTTTTGAAGCGGGCGATGATTTTGTGTTTCCGGGTGCTTTGCTGGTGGGGCAGTTCGTTCGCAACTGGTTCGACATTGCTGACGGAAAAATGTACGTTCTTCTCGTACACCATCGTCCCGAAGGCTCAGGCATTCTGTGTCGCCGGATTTACAATCAGGTAAAAATTAAGGGCAGTCTCCTCCTCACCGCCGACAAAGCAGGGATACCCAACCACGAAATAGCGCTGAAAGATGTGCTGGAGGTTTGGGAAATTCGGGCGTTTGTCAGTCAGCAGATACCACCGCCAGCGCCCAGCACCGACCGATTGAAGCAACTGGTCGATGAGATACGATTTGAAGTTGATCGGTTGTAATCCATTCGTCAGCAGGACCGTACCCTCATTTCCCGGACAAATTAGCGTGATCAGTCAACGTTGCCGATGGGTAAGGTGTTAGACGAAGTAGGGGTGCGCCATACCTGAACGGGTGTGGCCGATTCACGTCGATACCCCTACGCTGTCGAAAGCTGCTAACCTTTCGTACTTTCCTCTTTTGATAGGGCTTTGGTTTAGAACCCATCCAGGTTTTACGCCAAAGCCCTTTACTGTTGGGGAAATGCCCAATCAGGTTCGTATTTTTACCACCGATATGCGCTATTTTCTCGAATTAGCTTACCGGGGCACGAACTATCATGGCTGGCAACGGCAACCCAATGGCCTGAGTGTACAGGAGGTGCTCGAAACCGCCTTGGCAACCGTGTTCCGACAGCCTATAGCCATCGTCGGGAGTGGCCGCACAGACACGGGCGTTCATGCCGGGCAGCAGTTCGCTCATTTCGAAACAGAGCAGCCTCTGCCTAAAAATCTGCTTCGGTCACTCAATAGCCTGATTCCCGGCGATATTGCCGTGTACGACTGCTTTCCCGTCCGCCCCGATGATCATGCCCGCTTTACGGCAACCTTCCGCTCTTATCAATACCAGATCATTCGTCGGAAAGACCCTTTCCTCGACGGCCTCGCCTATGTGTTCACGCTGCCGCTGAACATCGACCGGATGAATGAAGCCGCCAACCGGCTTTTGCAGCATACCGATTTCGAAAGTTTCAGCAAAGTAAAAACCGACGTCAAAACATTTACGTGCCGAATCGATTTTGCTCATTGGATCCTTGCCCCCAACGGTACACTGGTATTTCACATCCGGGCCGACCGCTTTTTGCGGGGCATGGTGCGGGCCATCGTTGGCACACTGCTCGATGTTGGTCAGGATCGGCTTAGCATAGATGAATTCGATCGGATCATTCAGGCCAGGGATCGCAAAAAGGCCGGACGTGCCGCTCCCGCCGATGGCTTATCGCTGGTTAAAGTCGGGTATCCGGATGAAGTCTTTTCATCGCGGCAATCAGGTTTTCAACAGGATCAATAGTATTTTTCCTGTTGATCATGAAGACACTCATTTACACGTACGCTACATTAAACCGAGTTCACTCTTGAAAATTGGAACGATCATATTAGCCGCTGGTGCCTCGACCCGCATGGGTGGTGAGCCGAAGCAATTGCTGACCTACAAAGGCCAGTCGCTTATTCGACGCATTACGGATACCGCGCTGGCATTGCAGGCGGGCCCGGTTATCGTAGTACTGGGGGCGAATCGCGAACGCATTGTGCCGGAACTGGCCAATCTACCGGTCACGCTGGTGGATAATGAAGCCTGGCAAACGGGCATGGCGTCGTCGCTCAAGATGGGTCTTGCGGGCCTTTACCTGACCAATAAGGATATTGACGCCGTGTTGGTTTTACTTACCGATCAGCCACTCGTATCAGTAGGTTTGCTCCTCCATATGCTTGAGACATATACCAGCGAAAACAAGGAGATTGTCGCCTGTCGGTACGATGATCAGTTGGGCGTTCCGGCCATCTTTGGTCGAAAGTACGTTGAGCCTATGCTGCAACTGGAAGGGGATAAAGGCGCGAAGTGGGTCATTATCAAACACCGGCAGGACTGCGCTGAAGTACCGTTCGAAGCGGGGGCCATTGATCTCGACTCCAAACGCGACGTTGAACTTTTCTCGCTGGTACAGACGGGAACTACTCTGTAGCGAAGATGGCGTAAATGCCTACTTTTGCCCTAAACTAACTGATCGAACTGAGCAGGCTTACGGGCTGATGCCCAAATGCCGTGTGCGCAGTTATAACCTGTGACTGAATGAAAAATTACATTTCCCAAGACCCCTGGTGCATTGTTGAAGATGGGTTTCACCGTGACTACAACGAGATTTCAGAAAGTGTGATGTCCCTTGGCAATGGCCGACTTGGCCAGCGGGGCAATTTCGAGGAAAAATTTACCGGAAAAACCCTACAGGGCAATTACGTGGCCGGTGTGTACTACCCCGATAAAACCCGCGTCGGCTGGTGGAAAAACGGGTATCCGGACTACTTCGCGAAAGTGCTGAACGCGGCCAACTGGATTGGGATCGACATCGATATCGAATACGAAACCCTTGACCTTAACCTCTGCGACGTTCGTGATTTCCGGCGGGTGCTGAACATGCAGGAAGGCTACCTGGAACGGTCGTTCGTGGCCATTCTGAAAAGTGGCAAAGAACTTCAGGTCAACAGCAAACGCTTTTGCTCCATCGTCGACGATGAGGCCGGGGTGATTCGCTACGCCATAAAGCCGCTCAACTTCGACGCCAAAATTACCATTACACCCTACATCGACGGGGCCATCCGCAACCGGGATGCTAACTACGACGAAACGTTCTGGGATGAAGTTCGTAAGGAAACGGGCTACGGGGAGGCTTTTATTGAACTGCGTACCCGTAAAACCGGCTTCCACGTAGCCACGGGCATGGGCGTCGAAATTGAACAGGACGGGATCAAGGTCGATTATCAGTCGCAGCCGATCAAATACGAAAAATACGTCGCCAACCGGATGACCCTCGACTGTCGCCAGGGTCAGGAAACGGTCATTTATAAATACGCCGTCAATCTGTCGTCGCTGAACTATGATCCGGACATGATCATGAAGGAAGCGCGCCAGAGTTTACAGCGAATTACCCGCAAAGGCTTCGACAAGATGCTGTTCGAGCAGATGCAGGCCTGGGCCGATAAGTGGAAAACGAATGACATCGTAATCGACGGTGACGTTGCTGCTCAGCAGGGAATCCGCTTCAATATTTTTCAGCTTAATCAGACCTATACCGGCGAAGACGAGCGGCTGAACATTGGCCCCAAAGGCTTTACCGGCGAAAAATACGGTGGGTCAACCTACTGGGACACCGAAGCGTACTGCCTGCCCTTCTATCTATCGACCGCCGATCAGAAAGTAGCGAAAAACCTGCTGGTCTACCGCTATAAGCAGCTGGGGAAAGCCATCGAAAATGCGCAGAAGCTGGGGTTCCGGGCCGGAGCCGCCCTCTACCCGATGGTGACCATGAACGGCGAAGAATGCCACAACGAATGGGAAATCACCTTCGAAGAGATCCACCGTAACGGGGCCATCGCTTATGCCATCTACGATTATGTTCGGCATACCGGCGATGAGCAGTACCTTGTCGAGTATGGGCTGGAAGTCCTGATCGCCATCAGTCGGTTCTGGAGCCAGCGCGTGAACTGGTCGAAGGCTAAACAGCAGTACGTTATGCTAGGCGTGACGGGGCCGAACGAGTACGAAAACAACGTCAATAACAACTGGTACACCAACTACATTGCAGCCTGGACACTTCGGTATACCATCGAAGCCATTGAAAAAGCCAAGGCGCTGGATGCCGAAAAATACGCGGAACTGATCGACCGGATTCACTTCCGCGAAGAAAAGGAAATGGCGACGGCCCGTCAGATCATTGAGAAAATCTACCTGCCCAAAGACGACGAACGGGGCATTTTTCTGCAACAGGAAGGTTTTCTGGACAAAGACCTAATGCCAGTCAGCGATATTGCCAAGGGACAGCGCCCCATCAATCAGCATTGGTCGTGGGACCGAATTCTGCGGTCGTGCTTCATCAAACAGGCCGATGTACTTCAGGGGCTATACTTCTTTGAGGATGAATTCGATACGGAAACGCTCCGGCGCAATTTCGACTTCTACGAACCGATGACGGTCCATGAATCGTCGCTGTCGCCCTGCGTGCACAGCATTCAGGCGTCGAAGTTAGGAATGCGGGAAAAAGCATATGAAATGTACCTCCGTACGGCCCGGCTCGACCTCGACGATTACAACAACGATACGGAAGACGGTTGCCACATCACCAGTATGGCCGGCACCTGGCTGGCTGTCGTAAAAGGATTTGGGGGTATGCGTGTGGAAAAGGCGGAAGGTGCAGATGCTCAACTCCTGTTCAATCCCTACTGTCCGAATCACTGGCAGTCGCTGGCGTTCAAGATCCGGTTCCGGGGTGCGTTGCTGCAAATCACGACCACGCAGTCGGACGTAACGGTGACCAATTTCTCGACGAAGCCCGTCACGGTTATCATCCACGGCAAAGCGATAACAGTTGACGGTAATGCAGCGCAAACGGTCAAGATAACTGTTGAATAATGTATTCTTTTCCCTCGCCCGGTATGGGCGAGGGAAAAGAATACACTACTTACTCACATCAGGCAGCCCTTCGCCGGGCGGTTCGGCACCGGTAAACAGGGTAAAAAATGTTAGGGGGAGTAGCTCTCCGACCAGGGCGGTCTGCGGATCATCGTCGAATTCGATGCGCACCGACACCGGCTTTTCGGTGCGAAGCACGTCGTAATACTGAGGAAACTCGCCAATGGGAATAGTTGTGTTACCACGGAACGAGCCGTTTGCCTGCTTCTCAATTGTTCCGGTCGACGCGTGCTTGGATTCGGGTACGAAGTTCAGGCTATAAAACGCTAGCATTCCGGCGTTGGCGGTAAAGCGCAGCTGAATAAACCGATTTCTGAAAGGCGACCGATTTGGGCTGTTACCATGTTCGAACAGAACAGAGTAGCTCGCAATTTCAGCGATGAAGGTTGGCATGGCATTGACGCATTTTGATTACACGTTAATAGTAGGCTTCTTTAGGCAGGCGGTCAAACTAACTTTAGTTTACGGTCATGATCGACCAGATAGCCATACCGTAGCGTGTCTAACTTCCCGATTGGGCCATACATGAGCGAAATAACCGATTCTTCTGCCGGTTTCGACTGGGTAGCTCCCGTTTATGATCGGATCGCTTCCCTAGTGTTTGGTCGTAAGCTCCAGCAGGCGCAGGTCGTTTTTCTGGACGCCATTCCAGCCAATGCGTCGGTACTGTTGGTAGGTGGCGGAACGGGGTGGCTCCTTGAACAGCTGCTGATTCAACGCAAACCCAGACGCGTCCTATATCTCGAAGCATCGGCCCGAATGGTAGCGCTGTCCAGTCAGCGAATGATCGAAACGGAAACGCTGGGATCAGTCGAATTTCGGGTCAGCAGTGACATTACCCGTCCCATCAATGAACAGTTCGATGTTGTCATTACCCCTTTTTTGCTCGACCTGTTTCCTGAGGTAAAGTTGCGTGATTCTCTGATTCCTCAACTTCGAAATGCACTTGACCCCACCGGAATCTGGCTGGTAACTGATTTTATTCGCACCGACGTTTGGTGGCAAAAAGCGTTGTTATGGTCCATGATCCAATTTTTTCGGCTAACAGCGGGCATAGAAACAAAGCGTCTGGCTAACTGGCAGGCACGTTTAATTGAAGCTGGTTTGTCCTGCCAAAACCGTCAGGCACGGGTGGCCGGCATGGTGTCGACGGAAGTTTGGACCATTCAGCCGTAGCTCCTTCTTTCGAATCGGTTGTATTTTTGATCCACTCCCTGCCATTTGCTGTGCAGCAGAACGCAGGCTGTACCGATCTTATCTACGGCCTACTCTCCTACAGCTTTCCGAACATCGTTGCCAGTGTAGGAAATTCACTCACGTCAAACCATTCCTCCCCGCCTAGATTCAGCCATTGACCGTCGCGTTTGGGCCGTTTGGTTTGTGCGTCATCTGCGTCATAATCGTGGGTGTAGACCTCCGTCATGACGCGCTGCAAGGCCGACCAGGGTATGGTTTTGGTTAACTCCTTGCGGTTCATACCCGTCACCACGTCGACGGTGCGCTCAACAAACGAAGCCGTCAACCGTATTTCCAGATCGCCCTGTGGATTGATAAAGTCCAGAAAGATCAGTTCAAAGGGTCGTTCGCGACCGATCGCTTCGTAAGTCGCCTGGATCAGTTCCTGCACTAGGTACTGCCAGCTATCGGGCTTCTTGGGTTGACCCTGTTTGGGGGAATCATTGTCTGTTTCCAGCGAAATAGCCCAGAAATCATCATCCTCTTCCAGAAGGTCTTCGCTGACTGGTTCTAATTGGGTTTTGTTGACCAGTTCAGTAATCACTTGCAGCCAGGCCCTGGGTAATTGACCGGACCACGAAAAGTCATCGTCACGGGTATAGCCTTCGGCAATCAGTTCATCGTCGTCAATATCGTCACGGTCGGGGTAGGTAATAGCCAGATCGACCTGTACCGTTTTATCAGGCAACGGACGGACAGCCAGTGTATAGAAGTAAGCGTAAGGCGCGGGTAACGACCGGGCCGTTTGATAACGAATTTGAAGTTGCTTGAGCATACGGGATGGAAAGTGGTCAGCGATCAGGGAGCCGATTTGGATAAATACGCGGCTACCGTAGCCCGCCGATCAAGTTTGCCGGTGGCTGTTTCGACAAAGGTAGGAACAATGCCTATATCTTTCGGAACAGCGTACCGGCCAATCCGCTGACGAATCGCATCCTGAGCCACCGACACGGCAGTCTGAAGCTGCGTAGATACCTCATGGGCTGGCGTTTCGACCAATAGAACAAGTCGCTGTCCAAGCCGTTGATCGGCCAAACCAGCAACCATAATTCGCTGGTTTAGCGCATACTCACCCAGAATACCGGCAATAATGTGCTCGATCTGTTCCGGCTGAACCTTCACACCACCGGAATTAATGATCGTATCGGCCCGACCCACGATCCGGAAGTGCGTGCTATCGGCAAATTCGACAACGTCGTTCGTTTGAACCCGCTCGAAATTGCTGGCCGCTGCGGTGATGTGCAGACAGCCCCGATCATCGACTCCCAGTTGAACACCGGCGAGGGCAGTAAAGAAATCACTTTTCGCCGGTCCGTTCAGCCGCCGTAACGCAATGTGCGACACGGTTTCGGTCATGCCGTAGGTGGCAAAGACCGGTGCCGTAATCCGTTGCAGAGCCTCCTCAAGCGCCGGACTGGTAGCTGCACCACCCACCAGAATGGCCTTCATCCGGTTCAGGATCGGCAGTTTTTGCGGTGTGGTGTCTAGTATTGTCTGTAGTTGTAATGGCACAAACGCGGTAAAATCAAACTGAGCCTGATCGGGGTCAAAGTCGCTCAACGGATTGCCCGACGGCTCCTGAACAGTCAGTGTCATACCCAGCTCCAGCCCGCGCACAAGCATCATCACACCAGCCACATAGCGACTGTTCAGGCACACCAGCGCTTTATTACCAGCCTGTAAACCAAGCGCCTGCCCTGTCAACTGCGCACTGGCCCGCATCTGTGCCCGCGTGAGCGTAATTGGCTTGGGCGTACCCGTAGAACCGGACGTGTGAAGGATGAACTCCGTTTGTCCACGCTGCCACGACCGGCAGAAGGCCAGTGTTTCAGCCTCGTAATCGGTTTGGGGATCAGGCCAGGTTTCTGACCGTAACGTATCTATCGTCATTTCTTGTGGAGACCGCACCGGCGGACCGGCAGTACTTGGCTGGTTCGCCGGTGCGGCCTCAGGACCGGATGGTTTTTGCTGATGCCACTAATTGCTGGCGCATAGGAGACCGCACCGGCGGTGATGCGGCATTCCGACCGACCTCTACGCTTGCACCCGAAGTGTACCATTGGCCATATCGGTAACGACGTACTGTTTTAGGCCTACCGTGGCTGGTCCGGACACTACCCTGCCTTTAATGTCGAACCGGGACAGATCGAGCGGGCAATAGAACTGATTTTCTTTAGGCTTGAACACCAGCGCGGTTCCTCCCTGATACGTGCATTTTGACGACACCGCGACGAATAGCCCATCGTTCGTTTGGGCAACCAGCACGTTATTGACAATAACGTAGCCCCCTTTCGTACTCAGGTTTTCGTTGTCATTTGCATTGAGATTAACCAGAAAATCAAGCGTTTGCCCCGCATCCGTTGCCGGGTCGCCCGCGTCGCTTTTTGCGCATCCCGCATGAGCAGGTGCCAGCAGCATGACGCCGACGCTGGTAGCCGCTAATCGAAAAAACTCATGCCGGTCCATTGTAGGTACTGTGTTTTGCATGTTGGTTCGTTGTAATTTTGCCGATGACATCGATTTCGTGATGTAAATATGAGTTTTTTTTGTCATTCAACGACAGCGAACAAACAGGTTCGCCGGGCAGTTTCCCAAACAGTATGGAAGAAGCAAAAGTAATTGTCAATCCGATTTCTCCAGACAAGGTCGCCAGCGCACCGGGACTTCTGGAATATGCTCACACGGCGGGCGGAGCCGTCATTCGCCCCGAAGACAAAGGCAAGATTACGGGCCGGGCCGTGTCAGCTATGCGCGAACAGACGGATATGCAGCTTAGCCAGCTTTACAAACAGATGCAGCTACTGGCCGAGCAGGCAACCGCTATCCGGCATCGCGTCGAAATATCCGAACGAATTTATGCCGCGCAGATGAGTTTCGAGCCCGTTATAGGGCATACGTATCATTTTTATCAGCGCAAGAACGGCACCGATCTATTGTCGATGGTCGGTCCAACCGAATGGGGACGCAAGTTCCCGTTTGAACGCTGCCTGGCCACGGTTCGCATGATGGCCGATCACACATGGGACGTGCAGTATCACGATGTTTCATTTAGTGAATGAGTTCATCCGTGAGAAAGCAACGCTTTCAGGTCACGCGTGCACGCATTCACCCATTCACTTTTTATCATGACAAGCAACTATCCCTGGGAACCGATTAAAGAATACCAGGAAATTCTGTTTAGCTACTACAACGGTATCGCTAAAATCAGCATCAATCGCCCCCATAAACGCAATGCGTTTACGCCGTTGACCGTCAAAGAAATGTCGGAAGCGATGGAGCTGGCTCGTCAAGACGAACGGGTCGGTGTCGTTATCCTGACCGGCGAAGGTGGCGAAGCCTTCTGTAGTGGTGGCGACCAGTCCATCCGGGGTCACGGCGGCTACGTGGGTGAAGATCAGGTTCCCCGGCTGAATGTGCTCGACCTGCAAATGCAAATCCGGCGGATTCCGAAACCCGTTATTGCCATGGTGGCGGGTTATGCCATCGGTGGCGGTCACGTGCTCCACGTCGTCTGTGATTTGAGCATTGCCGCCGATAACGCCCGCTTCGGACAAACGGGTCCCAAGGTCGGCAGTTTCGACGGTGGATTTGGTGCGTCGTATCTGGCACGCGTCGTCGGTCAGAAAAAAGCGCGCGAAATCTGGTTTCTCTGCGACCAGTACGACGCGCAGGAAGCCCTCGATATGGGGCTGGTGAACAAGGTGGTGCCGCTGGATCAACTGGAAGAAACGACCATTGTCTGGTGCCAGAAAATTCTGGATAAAAGCCCGATTGCCCTCCGAATGCTCAAAGCCTCGTTCAACGCCGAACTCGACGGGCAGGCTGGTATTCAGCAGTTGGCTGGGGACGCAACCCTGCTTTACTACCTGTCTGAAGAAGCCAAAGAAGGGAAAGACGCCTTCCTCGAGAAGCGTAAACCCGATTTTAGCAAGTTTCCGAAGTTTCCATAAGCCGAAATACGAGCCCGGACTTTGCTAAACATACGCCGTATCTTGAAGATACGGCGTATGTTTAGCAAAGTCCGGGCTCGTATTTCATTACTCGAAGATTGGTTTTTTGTCGATATGTGTCTAGCGACCAACCTACTGGTAGACGAATTCCCGGATGCTGGACGGCCAGTTGGGGTCGGTAGCGGAAACGACGAACTCCCGCACCGCGCGGCCCTGCGTATCGAAATCGTATTGATAGGTGAACACACTTGTCTGCGAAACCCCTGTTGTAGCAGACGTCGTTACCATCGTCTGTTTGGTGACCAGATTCTGACTTTGTTTACCGCGAAACGTCAATGGCGATGGAATACTGAGTTTGGTCAGATCGTATTCGTAAACGCTCTTTTGCACCGCCCCCGAACTATAGACCGTTTCTTTCGCGATGACATTGCCATTTTTTATCGTGTACGTGTCCTGTTGGCCGTTGCCTTTATAGCTGACCAGATACCCATCGGCATCATAGCCATATTCGTCCGGTGCCGAATTTCCTTTCAGATAGCCTTTCATATTCAGAAGCAGCGTATTCAGCAGGTCTTTATTTTCGGAGTTCTGGTAACGCTGAACGAGGTCCGGCGTGTATGTATAGGAAAGCTCTTCCCACCAGTTGGCATTATTCTGGCCCTTGGTTTTTTGGCTGATCAGGCGGCTCTGCGCATCATACGCATACTCATTCCGGAGTCGCCAACTAACCGACAGGTCTTTGCCGTTCAGTTTCACCGTTTTCTCCCCATTCGCGAGAATAGAAAACTCAGTAATCTGCACAACCAACCCCTGTTTCGCCGTGACGGGTGATTGCGGAGTAACCGTCGTTTGCGAGGTGGCGGTAGCGGGCGCAATATCGTTTTGCGGAGTCGAGCAGGCCGACAGGAACGCAAGGCCAGCCATAACGAGTACTGAATAGGTATCGTTTTTTTTCATACTGTGTATTGATTTACTAGACCATTTTACAGAATCTTAAGAGTCTCTCACTACAGTGCGAAAGCGGTAACATTCCCGGGTAGCAGCAAGGCTACTGGCCGATAATCAACCCATTCGCGCATTAAAACCAGCTTAGATCAGGGCTCGTAAATATAGAGAATTTACGAAATCGTCTTTACGACCATTCAGTAAAAATGGCTACCCTTTATTGGCTACCTGGTCAATCAACACGCTTTGCATCCGCGCCGTGTTGCCGGTTTTGAATCGGGTACTGTATCTGCATTACGCTAGGATAACTCTCCTCAAAAACCGGCTATTACCATTGCCAACCGATTCGATCCATTATTTTCGCAGAAATCAGCGATTTCCCATGCTTAAGTATTTTTTGTTTTTGCTCATTCTCTTTGTCTCAGCCTCTCTATCTGCCCAACCCAAAACGACTCGACTAGCCGGGCGCCACTCGCTCGACAGTCTTCGTAGTCAGCTTGAACGCACGGCCAGTGCCGCACAGGGAAAAGTGGGCGTTGCGGCTACACTGCTTGAAACCGGCGAATCCATAGCCCTACAGGGCGACCAGCGGTTTCCGATGCAGAGTGTGTATAAGTTGCCGATAGCTATGGTGGCGCTACATCTGGTCGATCAGGGTAAGTTAACGCTCGACCAACCGGTACGCGTCGACAAAGTCGAGTATGTTTCGGAACGTCAGCACAGTCCGCTACGCGATAAGTCGCCCGATGGAACCGAAGTAAGCGTCTCAGAACTTCTGCGCTACGCCGTTTCGGAGAGCGACGGGTCAGCCAGTGATGTACTCATGCGGCTCGTCGGTGGGCCCAACGTGATTATGACTTACCTGAATAGTCTGGGGATCAAAGACATGATCGTCGCTAATACCGAAAAAGAACTCGGAGCCGATAATGCCGTTCAATACCGCAACTGGGCAAAACCAACGGAAGCGGTGGCCTTGTTACGGTTGATTCAACAGGGCCGTGGGCTGTCCGAAAGTAGCCGGGCTTTGTTGCTGCGGATTATGACCGAAACGGAAACCGGCCTTCATCGACTGAAAGGACAGTTACCAGCGGGTACGGTTGTAGCGCACAAAACAGGAACCTCCTGGACCATCGATGGCCTGACCGCTGCCACCAACGACATTGGTCTCATCACGCTGCCTTCGGGTCGGCACATTGCGCTGGCCGTCTTCGTTTCAGACGCCAGGGCCGACCAGAAAACGCGTGAAGCCGTCATCGCTAATCTCTCCCGAACGATCTGGAATTATTGGAACAAGTAGCGTTTTCGGCGTACAAGGCGCTGGGGCACTGCCCTACCATTCTTAATCCATTTCTTCACACAGTGATAACACATCTTCCCGGTCATCCTACTAGTTTTGTTGGGGAATAGCCTCTCCCGTTGCCCATTATGACTCACTTACTACGCGCTACAGCTCTGATCCGGCTTTGCACCTTCATTTGTTTGCTCCTGCCAACCGCTCATGCGCAGGATACGCTGGTGAGGGGCCCCTACCTGCAAAAGGCAACACCAACCAGCATGACCTTCCGGTGGCGTACGGGAACGGCCTCCGCCGGTGTTGTTCGTTATGGTTCATCGACCGGCAAACTGACTAGAACAAGTACCGAGTCCGAAAGCCGGACAGACCATGAGGTAACGCTGACGGGCTTGACCCCAAACACAAAATACTATTATTCGATCGGTACGGCCAGCGCAACCTTGCAGGGCAGTGATCAGCACTATTTTTATACATTCCCCAAAGAAGGTACGGCCAAAAAGACGCGAATCTGGTCATTGGGCGATTTCGGCAATCATTCGGCGCGGCAGTTCAACGTAAAAAATGCGTTCAAAAATTACGTACAAAGCATTGGCGATCCGTACATCGACCTTTGGCTCTGGCTGGGCGACAATGCCTACAACCGGGGGCTTGACAAGGAATACCAAGCCAACGTGTTTAGCGCCGATACGGGCTATAGTGGAGATCGGTTCATGAAGCAGACGCCAATCTTTGCGACGCCCGGTAATCACGACTACGCGGGCAACAACAACCTGCGGGTCAGTTTAGCTATTCCGTACTACCAAGTCATCTCCCACCCGACCAATGCCGAAGCGGGTGGCGTTCCATCTGGATCAGAGTCCTTTTACTCGTTCACGTATGGTAACATTCACTTCGTCAGCCTGGATTCTGACCGCTACGATGACAGTACGTTCAAAGCAGCGAACCTGCGCTTTGGCGAAGCCAGTCCGCAAATCGCCTGGCTCAAACGGGATCTGGCAGCCGCGCAAACGAACCCCAACATCACCTGGATCGTCGCGTACTGGCACCATCCGCCCTACACGAAAGGCACGCACGATTCGGATACGGAGAAGCAGCTTCGGGATGTCCGCATGAATCTATTGCCCGTGTTGGAGCAGTACAACGTTGATTTAGTGATGTGCGGACACAGTCACGTTTACGAACGGTCGGGCTTGCTGAAAGGCCACTACGGCGATGCAGCCAGCTTCGATGCTCGGGTTCATACCAACAGCCCTGCCCCTGCCGGGAATTCGTCAAAAAACGTGAGCAACTTCGTTAAAAATCGTAAAGCGTCCGTCAATGAGGGAACGATTTACGTGGTCAACGGCGACGGCGGTGCGGGTGGTGGTCACGTAACAACCGGCACAGCACAATGGCCGCACAATGCCATGGACGTCTCATTCGACGGAACCGGTGGGTCAATGTACATCGAAATAGACGGCAGTAAACTGGTCGCAAAAATGATTACCGGCGACGGAACAATCCGGGACGAATTCACCATCCGCAAAGAATCGAAGTAACGCGGACATCCTGTCCGCAGTGCGTTATAACTCATTGCTACTGCGGACAAGATGTCCACGTTACGTGGTGAACGACCGATACCAGATCACAACTGCGCCAACCCAACCGACCAGTAGCCACCCACCCACTGGGAATCCAAACATAATGAGCAGTAAGCCGCCAATAAATCCGGTGAAGATGCCCGTCAGCCAGCGTTCCGGCAGCACGTCCCGATCATACGCCAGGCTGTGCATGAGCAGTAACCAACCCCACCCGGCCAGCCAGAGCCATAATACATAATCGAGTCGTACGTCGGTCGGGCAATTCCGCAACAAAATCAGCAGTTCAGGTAACCAGATCAGCCCATAGGTAAACGCATACCGTCCGAAACGCTGCTGCCAGGACAGCGGCAGGTTAGGCAATACTAGTAGGTAGCGACGCTCGAATTCACTCACTTGCCCACCCACCTGCGAATGCGCCAGCACAGCCAGCAATAAGCCGATCAGTAGCAACCGCTGATCGTAGTCATCCGTGGGATACATTCGGCAGACGCCCGCGAGCAAAAGGCCCGAAACTGCCTTTGTCAACAGTAGGGATAACGGTTCGTGCCGGAGCCAATAGGCTGGAAAGAAGAGTTCATACGGCAGTTTTATGTTCAGGCGAGGTAGCCGAATCGCATTGGGTGCCGGATGCCGCAACCGATAATCAGCCGCCCACGCGCCGACGATAACCAACCCCAACACAAACAGCACTATGGCACTGAATGGACCCCATACTCGGTAATGACCAGCGAGTTGCAGCATCCAGATCGCGTAGGCGATGATCGGCATCATCACCGCCGTCTGTAGACACAGCCACAGGGCTAGACGCGTGGGTGTGGGAACGAGCCAAAGTGTTTGCACAAACAGGTGTTGGGGCGCCGTTAGCTGATCATGGATGAAGGCTATTGTTTTAACCAGATATAGACTCCACAGACCAAAGATCAGCGCCAGAAAAAACGGGGAACCCAGCGCAGCCGTAATCAGCGCTTTGTGCTCGACGCTACTCAAAAAGCCAAAAGCCAGCAGCACAATCACCAGAAACGTACCGGCGTTCCGGGCGTAGAATTGTACGACAAAAATTCGGTTAAGGGTAGTCAGCATGATCAGGTCGCGGGGAGGATAACGCCGTCACCCACCTGCCAGACATTCGCGATGGATAACCCCGTCAGACTAACATCCTGATGCGAGGTGAGCAGAAACGATACCTCCTGCCGGTCCGTAAGCTGCCGGATAAAATCGAACAAATTAGCCGCCGTAGTCACGTCGAGCGTTGTCAGGGGCTCGTCTAGTAGGATGAGTTTAGGCGTACCCAACAGGGCTAATAGTAGCGATAGTTTTTTGAGCATACCGCTCGAAAACGTACCCGTTGCCTTGGTCCAGAACGTATCGACGCCCAGGAGTTCGGCCAGCGTATTGACCTGACCAGCCGGTGCCCGTTTTGCTTTACCGACAAACCCGGCCAGATCGCGGGCGGTCAGAAAATCGGGGTAGAGTGGTTCGGCCTCCGCGTAATTCACCCGCATCCGGTAAGCCACAGCATCACGCTTGATGTCGTACTGGTTATCAAGCGTGATGGTTCCCGTAAACGGCAGAAGCCCGGCAACAGTCCGAAAAAAGGTAGTTTTGCCCGAGCCGTTTCCACCCCGGAAATAATGAATACCCGGCGACAAGTGTAAGTCAGGAATCGTCAAGACGGTTCGCCCGCCATAGGCTTTGGTCAGATTGGAAACGGTGAGCACAGGATTACGCCTTGTAAAATAGCCACTTCGATAACTCCTTGTAGGTCACTTTCTTGCCGTACATCAGAATACCGACGCGGTAGATGCGGGCGGCCAGCCAGGTTGTACCCATAAAGCCTAGAACCAGCAGAAACATGGATAGAGCTAGCTCCCATGCGGGTACACCAAACGGAATACGAACCATCATTACAACGGGTGATGTGAACGGTATGATCGATGTCCAGAACGCCAGCGCTCCATCGGGATCACGAATGACAAACTGCGCGACGGCTATCGCCCCGATAATGGGCAGGGTAATCGGAAACATAAATTGCTGCGTTTCCGTCTCGTTGTCAACAGCGGCACCGACGGCTCCGAACAAGGCACTGTACAGCAAATAGCCCCCCAGAAAATAGAACAGAAAACAACCGACGATCAACGGAATATTCAGCGTTTCGACCGCCTGGAGTACGCTGGCTACGGCCCCATCCTGAACCTGGCTGGCCCCAACGGCACCTGGCTGAGCCATCGCGCCGGACGCCTGCATCGCCTGTCGCCCCCGATCGGCCTTATCGCCCACGAGTGCACCACCTACTGCAAACAGACCCACCGTCAGCAGAATCCAGAGCATAAACTGCGTGAGCCCAACCAGCGCCACACCCAGAATTTTACCCAGCATTAGCTGAAATGGTTTCACCGACGAGATGATCACTTCAACAATCCGGCTGGTTTTTTCTTCCATCACCCCACGCATGACCTGCGTTCCGTAGATGAACACCGATATGTAAATCATGAAGGCGCAGAAATAACCAATGATTGTCATGGCGATAGCATTGCTGCTTCGTTCACCTTCGTCGCTCATACTGATGGTCTGCGCATCGACGTTCACTTTCGCATCCTCGATCACTTTCTGCGTGATACCGGCCTGACCTAGTTTGATCGTTTCGATCTCCTTGGAAATAGCCCGTTCGATGGTATTCTGCAACGACATGCTAACGCTTTTCTCGGCGAAAATCTGAACCGTTTTCGGGTTATCGATCACGGTCGACGGAATGAAAACCAGCGCGTCGTACCCCTGCTTGACGAACGTCTTTTTCACCGTTGCCAGCGGCTGTTTCGGATAAGCGTAAACGGTTTCATCGTCGTTTTTGAACTTACTGGCAAAGCGGCCGCTCTCATCGACGACGGCAATTTTCTTCTGATTGATCGAGCTGACAGCCGCCCAGCCAATGATGGCGTAGAAACCAAAGATCAGCAACGGGCCAAGAATCGTCATGACCAGAAATGACCGCTTGCGAACCCGTGTCAGGTATTCGCGTTTTATGATAAGGAAAATTATATGCATGATTTTAATGCTTGATTTTAGCGTACGATTAAGCCGACGGATCGGTAGTTCACCAGTTCGATACACATTGTCTTAATCATCGTTGGCCTCGCCCACCGCCTGAATGAAAATATCGTTCATACTCGGTATGTTCTCCCCAAAAGACCGAACAGCCACGCGGTCGAGTAGGATTCGGATCAGCTCATTGACGGCCGCATCGGGCGGAATGCGGATGTCGGCGCGGGTGAAATCATCATCGACGGGCCGGGTACTCAGCAGGTCGAACGCGTCGGGCAGGTCGCCCAGCGTTCCCTGATAATCAACGTGGTAGGTATGCGTTTTAAATTGCTCTTTGATCGCCTTTTTCGTACCATCCAACACCTTGTGCGAGCGGTTGATCAGCGCGATATTGTCGCAGAGTTCCTCGACCGACTCCATGCGGTGGGTCGAGAAGATGATCGTTTTGCCGCTATCCCGTAGTTCCAGAATCTCGTCTTTGATGAGGTTGGCGTTGATAGGGTCAAAACCCGAAAACGGCTCATCGAGAATGATCAGGTCAGGCTCATGCATAACGGTTGCCACAAACTGAACCTTTTGCTGCATCCCCTTGGAAAGATCCTCGATGTGTTTGGTCCACCAGGTTTTGATATCAAATTTGACGAACCAGACTTTGAGTTTGTCCATCGCCTGCTTCTCGGAAAGGCCCTTGAGCTGGGCCAGGTAAAGCAGCTGTTCGCCGACCTTCATTTTTTTGTAAAGCCCCCGCTCTTCGGGCAGGTAGCCAATTCGCCGGATATGATCGGGTTTAAGCCGTTCGCCACCCAGAAAAACATCGCCGGAGTCGGGCGCGGTAATTTGGTTGATGATCCGGATCAGGGAGGTTTTTCCGGCACCATTTGGGCCAAGCAATCCGAAAATACACCCCTGTGGAACAGTTAAACTAACATCGTCCAGCGCCCGATGAGCCGCATACTGTTTAACAATGTGATGGGTTTCAAGAATATTCATTCAGCTTAGGTTATTCGTTAGCAGCGTACACTGAACCAAACTACGGGTATAGCCTACCAAGAGGCAACCAATTTACGGATGAACTGTCTCCCTGCTATACGGGCGGTCATAAAAAAGGTCGCAACCCCTGTTGATTGCGACCTGATCAAAGCGAGAAATGAGCTGGCCTAGCGCGTATAGTAGTCACGGACCTGGAATAACAGCATCAGAAACAACAGCCCCAGCAGGACGCCAAGCAGACTGAATGAAACGATACTGGTCAGCACGCTGAGGAGTTGGGCATAATAACTGAATACCCATCCGGCCCGTTTACGATTGAATAAGCCCGGCAGAGCCAGCCCACCCAGTATCAGACCTATCAGGGACAAAACCATAGAAATGGTATAGCCAACGCCAGCACCAATGCCTCCCAGGTAGGAAACAGGGATCAAAGCCGTTCCTATGCCTAGAAATACCAGAATAGCAGGCAGGGCTATAACGAGCATTACCAGCGACACAATCGGCCAGTATTTAACGAACGATTCCCGAAAGTTGATCGGGAATTGAAACGGCGCTTTGGTGGTGAAATAAGGAGCTAGTTCGGTCTCCAGCACGGCAGGTTGGGCCATAACGAACAAGATAAAATTATTGATTTAACTGAATCAATTAAAAGTACATCGTTCAATCGGCCGGTATTGCGTCGACTGTGTGAATGGCAGCGGGTTTATCAAACGGTAATTTCCTCCGATTCAACCGGCTGCGTCCGAAACTCACCCTCCCACTTCGAGATAACGCAGGTAGCAACGGCATTACCGGCTACGCTGGTTGCGCTTCGGCCCATGTCAAGAACCTGATCAATCCCCAGCAGTAAGGCCAGCCCTTCGATGGGTAGGTTGAAGAGCGACATGGTGCCCGCAATGACGACCAGCGATGCTCTCGGCACACCCGCAATTCCTTTGGAGGTGATCATAAGCGTAAGCATCATTGTGATCTGTTGCTCCAGACTCAGCGGGATGTGGTAAGCCTGCGCGATGAAGGCCGTAGCGAAGGTCATGTACAGCATCGATCCATCGAGATTGAACGAATACCCCAGTGGCAAAACGAACGAAATGATCCGCTCCGAACAGCCAAACCGACGCAACGCTTCAATCGTCTGCGGAAAGGAGGCTTCTGAACTGGCCGTACTGAACGACAGAATGACGGCCGAACGAATTTCCTTCAGTAGGGCAATGTACGGAATTCGCACGACCACACAGATAGCCGCCAAGACGACGAACATGAAAAAAGCCAGTCCGCCGAAAAAGCACAGAATAAGGTAGATGTAGCCCGTTAATATGCCCAGTCCCTGCTTGGCCACTACAGCGGCAATGGCCCCCAATACGCCAAAGGGCGCAAAGGCCATAACGAAGCTGGTCACTTTGAACATAATGTGCGACAAGGCATCCAGCGCTTTAATGATGATTTTGCCCTGTGCGCCGACCGATCCGACGGCAATACCAAAGAAAATACTAAAAACAACGATCTGGAGAATTTCGTTAGTGGCCATCGCGTCGATAAAGCTCGTCGGGACGATGTGCTCGATGAAATTATCGAACGTCAGTTTTTGAACTTCCACCCCCGTGTCAGTGCCTTTGGCCGGCAGGGGCAAACTCATCACTTCGCCCGGTTTCATGATGTTAACGACCAGAAGCCCAACGACCAGCGATAGAATGGTGGCGAAGTAGAAATACGCCAGTGTTTTGAGGCCAATGCGTCCTACCGTACCAAAATCACCGAGTTTGGCAATGCCGACAACGAGTGTGGCGAACACCAGTGGCCCGATAATCATTTTGATGAGCCGAAGGAAAATCTTGGAAAGGATGTTCAGGTCGGTTCCCGAAAACCCTGAATCGGTCGCGGGAAAAAAGTAGCCGATCAAAATACCCAGTACCATGCCCAGGAAAATACGAGTTGTCAGATTGGGTAGTTTCATGCAGAGAGGTCAAGTTGCCGTATCGACAAATGTAACAGAAACCGGGCACTCGTGAAAATGCCGGGCACCCGGGATCGGAATCAATGGTTCCCTCCTCACCGCTTCCGATCGAAAAACCACCGATTAATATATATTTTTTTTGCAAAAGACAGGAGCTTGGCGTAATATGCAGACTGAGTATCAACCCGATTTATCAACAACACCTTAGTTGAACAGTCGCTTGTAGATCGGCTTTCGATAGGCGAACAAAAGCCACATGACAGGATAAAGTAAGAGATCTGTTAATCGAAACGGGGTTCGAAACGTAATATCATCGATAATGCAGGTGCCACCGGACGGATTTCGAAGCAGCCGATGTCGATGATGCCAGTACGTGAGAAAAAACGGCAGGCGCGTACCCTGGTCGACAAAGTATATCTCGAACTCAGTCGTTTGCTGGTCCACGATCTGACTAACCCAGTCCTGACGAAAAACCAGGAAATTGAGTCGTAAGTGAACAACGTCGCCTTTCAGGCAACCATCGAAGCGAACAACATCAACGGGCGGGAATGGCGGACTAAGCCGGTCGAACAGGTCTCGGTTGAATCCCTGCCAAACGTCGGCCATAGACTTGGTAACGTCGGTTTTAAGTTCTAGATGCATAAGCAGATTCCGGTCATAAAAGGAAACGAATGGGAGCAAAAGACTACCCGACACGAATACTACGCATAAATCAGGGAAGCCGAGCAGCTGACGCTACTTTAGTGTGGTCACTCGTTTCGTTGTTGAGTGCGTTCAACCAGGCAAACTTCGGGTTTATGCGTCGACGTTCCTCTTATCTGTCTTCTGTGCTGCTTTTCGTGATTCTCAGCCAAACGGGTTGGGCTGCGATACCCGGCCCCGAATTTCTGACAATGCAGGACGGCTTGCCACAGGGCTTCATCAAATCAATGCTACAGGATCGGCGTGGGTTTGTGTGGCTGGCCACCCGAGACGGACTATGCCGCTACGACGGCATCCGGTACAAAGTCTACCATCACGATCCGCACAATGCCGGATCACCTTCGTTCAGCAGTATTTACGAAATTCGAGAGGACAGGCAGGGATCACTCTGGACGCGTACTGAAAATAACAATGTCGATCAGTTCAACCCCATTACCGAACAGGCACGACGCGTCTCTGATTCACCCGACTTCCGAACGATTGTTAACCGGAACCAGCTCACGGCGATCTACCCCGATCAGCGCGGTAATGTGTGGGTGGCCACGTTAACGAACGGATTTTTCCGGCTGAATGCGGATGGCAAAATCACGCATCGAAACTGGGCCATCCGAAACGATACCGTTCAACACCGGATCGATGCGATGCTGGTCGATCGGCACGGTTACCTATGGCTGGCAACGACCGATGGGCTTCACCGATACGACCCGAAAGCTAGGCAATTTACGGTTTTTCGAACCGTAAACGGCTTACCCCGGAATGATGTTCGGGCCTTGCATGAACGGAAAAACGGGGAGCTGATGCTTGGTTTTCCTGGCCTGTTCGCTTTTTTCAACCCGAACGGCGGTATCGTCCGGCAGGTTGTTGCGCTGCCCGAACAACCCCTGGCGGCACCTTTATTTACGGGTGATCGATTGGGAAACGACTACGTGAATCTGAACCGCTATACGGATAAAACGGGACTAACTCCCCTGCCCATACCCACGGGTTCGCCTGCCACAAACCGGCCACCGCTTTCCATGCTGGTCGATCAATCAAACGTGCTGTGGATCGGCACCAATGGCTATGGTGTCGTTAAGTACAATCTCAACAAACAGCTGTTTCAGGGTGTGCCGTACGCCATCAATTTTCAGATCGACTGGATAAATCAGCAGTTAGGCGTGCCCATCACCGACATTCCAGTCGATGTCAGACGACAGGACCCGATTGCATTACGGTATCAATTCGACCGACAGAAAAATCTGTGGATCGGGGGACCCAGAAACCCCGTGTACCGATATAATACCGTTCAGCAAACCTTTGAGCCCGTTTTACCAACCGGTATTGAAGCCCGCTGGTTACCCGGTGGCGTTTTTCGCTTATCGACGTTGACCACTGGCCCGGTGGGTGAACTCTGGGGCATTGTGGGGACCGATGCGCGAGCGGTAGTGCGCTACGACCAGGCCAATCGTTCGTTTACGGCCTTTCCGTTGCCCCTGCCCGCCAGACACCCGTATGAGATCATGGCGATGACGGTGGACGGTGGCCGGATTTATCTGGCCACGCAAAATCATGGGTTGCTCCGTGCGGACCTGGCTAACAAACGGCTCATCAGCTGGCGTGCAGACCCTAACGACACCAATGCTTTACCGATCAATTCGTTGCTGAGTTTGGCGCAGGACCCGGCTCATTACAACTTTCTGTGGATCGGAACGTATGGCAATGGGTTGTGTCGGCTGGATAAACATACGGGCAAAATCCGCAGCTTTACGGTTCGGGACGGCCTGCCCAACAATGTTATTTATGGCATTCGGCCCGACACCGATGGTCACCTTTGGCTTAGTACCAACCGGGGCCTCTGTCGCTTTGATACCCGCACGTTCGAGGTGCGGGATTACACAACCGACGATGGACTACCCGGTGATGAGTTTAACCGGTTTCATGACATTGCCCTCCCCGACGGGCGCATTATTTTTGGCGGCACCAGTGGCTATACGGCCTTCTATCCCCGCCGTGTTATCGACGACAAGTTCAAGCCGATCGTTGCGCTAACGGCACTTCGCATCAACAACCAGCCCGTTAGTGTCACCGATCCCGACTCGCCACTTAGGCAGGATATAAACGCAACGCGGGAGATCGTTCTTAACCATCGCCAGAATTTTCTATCGTTTGACTTCGCTGCGTTGCAGTTCAATCACAGCGGCAAAAACCAGTACCGATACAAGCTGACCGGTCTAGATAAAGACTGGGTTTATAATGGCAACCAGGCTTCCGCCACCTACACGAATCTACCACCGGCAACGTATTCCTTCGTGGTCAATGC
Source organism: Spirosoma agri (assembly GCF_010747415.1). NCBI lineage: Bacteria > Pseudomonadati > Bacteroidota > Cytophagia > Cytophagales > Cytophagaceae > Spirosoma > Spirosoma agri. Next base: position 3,524,000 of record NZ_JAAGNZ010000001.1, read on the forward strand.
GTCGAACACCTCCGGCGTCTGGAGCCCAAATACGCATCAGATTCGAATCGTTATCAAACCGGCTCCCTGGGCTACCTGGTGGGCTTACACAATTTATGCGCTGCTACTCTTAGGAGCCATAGTCGCATTTATCCGCATTCGTATCAATCGGGTTCGGCTGCAAAGTCGCATGGAGTTACGGGAACAGGAATCGATCCAACTGAAGAACATCGACGAAATCAAATCGCGTTTCTTTTCCAACATCACGCACGAATTCCGGACACCCTTAACGCTTATTCTGACGCCACTCGACCAGTTACTGAAGGAGGTCAGTGATCCTCGGCACCATAATCGACTGGCCATGGTTCATCGAAACGCCAGTCAATTACTGAGACTTATCAACGAACTGCTCGATCTGGCCAAACTCGAAACCGGTAGCCTGACCGTAACGCCATCGCAGGGTGATCTGGCCGAATTTCTGGAACGTACGGTCAGCACGTTCGAGGAAGCCGCTCAGCGAAAGGACATCCGGCTGCGGGTCTATTATCAGTTAGCCCAGCGGTTGTACTGGTTTGATACCGATAAGGTGGAGAAGATCATCAACAATTTGCTGGCCAATGCCTTGAAATTTACCGACCGAGCGGGGAGCATCGACGTTGACTTTTTCACGTTCTCAGTGCCAAACCCGTACCCATCGTCCAACTTACCCGCCCAGAATGACATGCTTCGGATCATTATCAGGGATACGGGCATCGGCATTCCGGAACACAAGCTGTCCTTTATCTTCAACCGTTTTTATCAGGTCAATCAGGCGGAGAAACCGGAATTAGTCGGTTCAGGTATCGGCCTGGCCCTGGTGAAGGAACTGGTTGACATCATGCAGGGAACCATCAAGGTCGATAGTAAACCCGGCCAGGGATCACGGTTTACGATCGAACTGCCCTGTCAGCCGGTCCATGCACCGGAGACGACACCAAACGTAAACGAACCCAACGCCGACCAATCATCCGATCTTCTTGTAGCGAGCCCGTTCGATGTCACGTCGCCAGCCGATCTGCCACACCTGTTACTCGTGGAAGATAATGACGACATTGCCGAGTTCGTAACGGACATTCTACGGGCCGACTGGCATGTTCAACGGGCCAGCAATGGCCGACAGGGTGTCGAAGCCGCCCTCACTTATGGACCTGATTTAGTTATCAGCGATGTCCTGATGCCCGAACTCGATGGCTACGAGCTATGCCGTCAATTAAAGAGCAACCCGATTACCAATCATATTCCCATTTTGCTGCTGACCGCTAAGTCATCGATCGAGAGCCGGGTGGAAGGGCTGGCAGCCGGAGCCGATGATTATTTAGCCAAACCGTTTCAGGTGGACGAACTTCGCTGGCGGGTTCGCAACCGACTCGAGCAGCAACGACGGTTTAGCCAGCACTTCCGGGCGCGGTTACTAAGCGAAGGCCACGTGCCATCCGTCAGTACTACCCCGGAAGATGACTTCATGAATAAGGTCTACGCCGTACTCAATGACCGGTTGGGCGACACAACATTTGGCGTAGAACCCCTGGCGGTAGCCGTAAACATGAGCCGGATGCATCTCAACCGAAAAGTGAAAGCATTAACAGGACTTTCGCCCATCGAGTTGATTCGGGCCGTGCGATTAAACAAGGCGAGTGAAATGCTGTTGACGAATGTGCCCATTTCAGACGTTGCCTACGCGGTTGGTTTCGACACGCCTGCCTACTTCTCGAAGGTATTTAAAGAACATCATGGCCTCACCCCTTCCGAATACGTCGAGCAAAATCGACAAAAGCTGAAGCAGGTTTAGCAAGCTGGTAGTCTATACCGCTCAATAAAGAAAGGCCCGGATCAATGTCCGGGCCTTTCTTTATTGAGCGGGTAGTAACCACTACTCCATAAAAGTCAGGGTGTTAACGCGCATGTTACAAATTTTATAGACCATGTTACAAATGCGTAAGACATTGGTATTCCTCCTTGCTATCATTGCATCATCTTCTTTTCAAGCCGTAAGGTTAGCACCGTTAAAATCAAAAATGAGTCTTATGACCTACGTATCCTCTGTCGTAGCTTCGGCCCGTACCACACCTGTAGAGTGGCCTCCTCTGAAATTATATTTACGGGAAACTGGGCGCCAGTCATTTCCAGTTTCTGATCTGGTTTTCATGCAGGCAGTCGCTAACTACAGCTGGCTGAACTGGATGGATGGTCGCCGGATGCTGATGCCGCGCACGCTCAAATATTACATGCCTAAACTACCGACCGAATGGTTTATCCGGCTACATCGCAACTGCGTTGTGAATCGCCGATACGTTGAAAGGCTGGAGCGTACAGACACAGGCGGACTTGTCCATTTAACAACTGGCGATGTATTACCCGTGTCACGTCGGCGCTGGAGCACAGTTCGGCGGCAGTTGGTCAATAATATGCCACACTTAAACTAATAAAGCGGCTTTTCGCTTCTTGCAACACGACACACCCAAAAAGCAGCGGGCCTAAACTACGTTTAGGCCCGCTGCTTTTTGGGTGAAGCTGATCAACCGGATCAACGAGTTACATCTTCTCCAGAATTCGCTCGATTGATACGTCTTGTCCGATGCGGGCTTTCAGTTCGCTGATTGGCACCCGGATTTGTTCGGTCGTGTCGCGGTAACGGATCGTGACCGTATTGTCCTCCAGCGACTGATAATCGACGGCAACGCAGAACGGCGTCCCGATCAGATCCTGCCGTGTGTAGCGTTTACCGATAGCATCCCGTTCTTCGTAGACAACCCGGAACTCCGATCGTAAACTTTTTACGATTTCCTGCGCTTTTTCGGGCAGACCATCTTTACGAACAAGCGGGAACACCGCGACTTTGATCGGGGCCAGTGCCGGGTGCAGTTTCAGATAGGTACGTTCTTTCTGGTCATCACCCTCGCCGACTGTTTCTTTCGTGAACGCGTTGCAGAAAACGGCCAGAAACAACCGGTCAGCACCAACGGATGTCTCAACGACGTAGGGAATGTAATTGCCGAACGGTTTGCCGGTGGCCGGATCAACGTCGTTATCGAAATACTGCTGCTTTTTACGGCTCAGCTCCTGGTGCGATTTCAAGTCGAAATCAGTGCGGGAGTGAATACCTTCCATTTCCCGGAAACCAAACGGAAACTGATACTCGATATCCACGGCGGCATTGGCATAATGCGCCAGTTTCTCGTGAATATGAAATTTGAGCTTCTCCGCCGGAAGGCCCAGCGCCTTGTGAAAGTTCAGACGCGCATCACGCCAGCGTTCGTACCACTCCATCTCGGTGCCGGGCCGAACGAAGAACTGCATTTCCATCTGTTCGAATTCGCGCATGCGGAAGGTAAACTGGCGAGCGACGATTTCATTCCGGAACGCCTTACCGATCTGCGCAATTCCGAACGGAATCTTCATCCGACCCGTTTTCTGCACATTCAGGAAGTTCACAAAAATACCCTGTGCCGTTTCGGGGCGCAGGTAGATCAGACTGGCGTCTTCGGCCAGTGAGCCGACCTGCGTTGAAAACATCAGGTTAAACTGCCGCACCTCGGTCCAGTTGTCGGTTCCCGAAATGGGATCTTTGATACCTTCTGCAATGATCAGGTTTCGAACGCCATCCAGGTCTTCGTTTCCTAACAGACGAGCCAGTTCTTCGCGCAGCGCTTTGCCCCGCTCTTCGTCACCACCGGTTTCGTAAGCTTCGGCTTTAAGCTCAATGAGCTGATCGGCGCGGTAGCGTTTTTTCGAATCGCGGTTGTCGATCATGGGATCATTGAACGAATCAACGTGCCCCGATGCTTTCCAGGTGAGTGGATGCATGAAGATCGACGCATCGATGCCCACCACATTGTCGTGGAGTTGCGTCATTGCCTTCCACCACACTGATTTGAGATTATTTTTCAGTTCGACGCCATTTTGACCATAGTCATACACGGCTTGGAGGCCATCGTAGATTTCGGAAGACGGAAATACGAAGCCATATTCTTTGGCATGGGCGATAATATCCTGTAAAGAGGTCGCCGGAGAAACTTTCACTTCTGTCATAGTCAGTTACTGAGACCGCAAAGATAGGGTTTACGCTGAAAATCCCCGAAATTGGCTAACTTTCGGCAGTAGCTTTGCCAATAAACACATATGCTGATCAACTCACTCGCCCTAAAGAATTTTAAGTGCTTCGAAGAACTCGACGTAAAATTTGCCCCGATTACGCTACTGACGGGTGCAAATAGTAGCGGAAAGAGTTCGCTGATCAACGCCATATTGGCCGTATTGCAAACAGAACAATTTCCCTTTTACTTGTCACCTAATGGCAAATATGTAAACATGGGGAGTTTCGAGGAAATGGTTTATCAAAATCAAGCAAACAGAGCTTTCGATATTTTTATCGAATTCACAGGAGACGATGCCGTCTTTGATACAAGATGGTACCGCAATAGCTCCAATAATTTACCAAGGAATATATATGATCTAGATCCGTCTTTCGTGCCGGATGATTTTGAAAAAGATTTTAATTATTTAGGTTCTTTCAGGCAGCCACCAGAAAGAACTTACTATCAAAAATCAAAAGCTCAACAGAAAGTAGATACTGATGGGAGTGGATACATTGACCAAATTATTGAATGGGAAGAAACAGAACATTTAAAGTTGGAAGCTTTAAATGGAATAATGAGCCAAATAGAGCTTTTCACGGAAATACAGTCAACCAAGTTTAAAGGTGGCCGATTTGATTTGAACGTAAAAACATCTGTAAATTCTCGTTTTGCTTCCCTAACTGATGTCGGGTTTGGCATTAGCCAATTCTTACCAATTATTGTCGCTGATCTTCAGCTATCAAATAAATCCTGCCTTGCTATTTCCCAACCCGAAATTCACCTCCATCCAAAGATACAAGCCCAATTTGGCGATTACTTAGCCAATCAAATCAAGTCAACTGAAAAACAGTATATCGTTGAAACTCATAGTGAATATTTGCTCAATCGTATTCGACTTTTGTTAGTCACAGGCGAATTGAAACCGGAAGATGTACGAGTACTTTATTTTGAGAATGACGGTGTAAAAAGTACAGTTCATGATGTGGAGTTTACCACCGATGGTCAGATCAAAGGTGCACCACAGGGCTTCTTCGACACGTATGGAATTGATGTAATGAATATCGCAATGAATGCTTTAGGATGATAAAAGATTTATTCGTTGATAATAACGTTGCCAAGAATTTTAAGAATCCAGCCGACCCCGAATATCAAAAATTAATGAAGTGGCTATTTACGGAAGGTCATCTGGTGCTTACCCAAAAACTACTTTTGGAGTATCACGCCAGTAATCAGGGAAATTTTGGGCAGAGTATTATTTCAATCATTAATCAGTTGACGATTGACGGTCGGTTAGTTAAAATATCTACGGAGGAAATGAAGGCCCTGACATTCCCTAAACGCCTTGACGAAAAATGTCTGAAACTGAACAAGGATTACTGGCATTTGAAAGCCATTCTTTTATCCAATCGGAAAATAGCCATCATCATTGATAAAGCTTTCCGTGATGCCGTCAACAATCATCCAAAAGTTGATGGTGTCCAGGCGTGCGCCGTTGCCCGACCAGAGGAAATTGACTACGAAAATCTAGCGGTCTGAATTCATTCTGTATGACCACAACCACGTTTGACTCTCCGCTCGGCCTGGTTCGTGTTACGGGCGATGATGCCGGCGTTACGGCTATAGCCTGCATGGACATCACAGCCGATGAACCTGCGCCAGTCTATTTACCCGAACCCGTTGAACAGGCAGTTCTGCAACTAACGGAATACTTTGCCGGAACGCGCCAAACGTTTGATTTTCTGATAAATCCGGTTGGCACTACGTTCCAGCAGACTGTCTGGAAAGCCTTGCTCGATGTACCCTTTGGTACAACACGTTCGTATCTGGCCCTGACCCGGCGCATTGGCGACGAGAAAGCGATTCGGGCGGTAGCCGCTGCCAACGGCAAAAATCCACTCTGGATCGTTGTGCCTTGCCACCGCATCATTGGGTCCGATGGGTCGCTGACGGGCTATGCGGGTGGGCTCTGGCGCAAACAGTGGCTGCTCGAACATGAGCGGGGTGGTACCGGACAATTGTCTCTGTTTTAATTTCGAATGACTAGATCACACTTAATGCTTGCCGGTTGGCTTACGTTGACGATAACGGCCTGTGCACCGCGCTACAAAGGCCCGGTAACGGATCACTTTACCGGTAAAAAGTTTTTCAACCCCGCTATGCCCGAACGAACATCGGGTGGGCTACTGAAGTGGCTGTTTAACCGGGACAAAGGACCGTGGCCCGATCAGCCCGATGCCTTTGTCGGTCCCCGACCAGCCACGCGCGTTGAGGGCGATAGCCTGGTGGTTACGTTCGTGAACCATTCAACGTTTCTCCTCCAAACGAACGGACTAAATATTCTGACGGATCCGGTCTGGTCGAAGCGCGTGGGCCCAACGTCGTGGCTGGGCGTCAAACGCAAGCGTCCACCGGGTTTGCGCTTTGAGGACCTACCGCCTATCGATGTAGTGTTATTGAGCCATAATCACTACGATCACCTCGACCTTCCCACGCTCAAAAAACTCGTTAAAGCGTATAATCCGCTGTTCATCACACCACTTGGCGTATCCCACCTTCCCAAATCGGTCGGTGGTCGAACAAGCCGCGAAGTCGACTGGAACGATACGCTACGGGTCAATGACAAGCTGCTGATGACCTGCACACAGGCGCAACATTTCAGTAATCGGGGCATGGGCGACCGGGACGAAACGCTCTGGTGCGGCTATCTGCTCCATACGCGTTTTGGCACGATCTATTTCTGTGGCGACAGCGGCTACGGTCCTCATTTCAAACGCATTGCCGAACAGGCGGCCCGTAGTCCAACGGGGCCGATCAAACTGGCGCTGTTGCCCATTGGTTCGTATCGGCCCGAATGGTTTATGGCACCAGTCCACGTATCACCAGCGGGTGCTGTGCAGGCGTTTTTGGATACGAAGGCGGAACGGGCTGTGGGTATTCACTTCGGCACGTTTCAGCAGGGCGACGATGGGTTGTTTGAACCCGCCGATGATCTGCGAAAATCCCTTCGCGAAAAAACTATTCCCGAAAGTCGGTTTTTAGTACCCCAGGAAGGGCGGGCTATTACGTTTAAATAAGAGCATTGTAAAAAAGTAGCCGGTTTTTCGTAACGTGGACATCCTGTCCGCTTAGAATGAATAGTGTATCGATACGATGTGCTTTTTAGTGATGCGTTCTATGCTTTTTTGTAATCTTGTCCGTCATTCCGGCTCACTTTACGTAGCTTAAACCTACTCTTCGTGAAACAACAGTTGCTATTTATCTTCTTCGGTTTATTTTTTATCGGCTTTATCAGTGCCTGCTCCAAAGAAAGCGAGGTTCCTGTCGCTTCGGGACCTATCGTTGGCCAATGGGACATTAACCGATACGTCGTCTCGAACCTACCGGCATCGTACTCCACACTGAACGGCACGATCAATAGTAATCTCGGCACGGACACCTACACCTTCCGAATTGATTCTACGTATTCGGAGAGCTATTCGTCCTCGAACGGCAACGCAAAAGGTACCGAAGAGGGCATGTGGTCACTTCGCGATTCTGTACTGATTATGAGGCCGCTAACCTCATCCAGCCAGGTTCCGGCGCCTTACATACTCAAGTACGTTTCAGCGAACGGTGAGATCTCGACCGGTCCGCGTCAGACGTCCGGGAGCGTAACTAACCCGACTACGCGCGTAACCGAAACGGTTAGCTACTCCCTCGAATTCTTCTACAGAAAACGGTACTAATCGCTGTTCACTGGCTCAACTCAACAACAAGTTCGGGCGGCACCGCATCGACTTTAGTTGATTTTGGGATGATCGCCTTGTAGTTTTGCAGGATGGATGAAATATTGAAGAGTGATCGGCTTACGCATTTAAAATACGACATCAGGGGGCCGGTTTACGAGAAATCGCTTGAGCTTGAAAGTCAGGGCTATAAAATCATTAGTCTGAATATTGGCAACCCGGCCACGTTCGGTTTTGACGCCCCTGACGAGATCGTTCACGATATCATCCTCAATATTCGCAATGCGCAGGGGTACTCCGACTCGCGTGGGTTGTTTGCCGCCCGCAAAGCGGTGATGCACTATACCCAAAATATCGGTCTGCCAGGTATCACGATCAACGACATTTACATTGGTAATGGTGTCAGCGAGTTGATCATGCTGTCGATGCAGGCGCTGCTCAACGAGGGCGACGAGGTCCTGATCCCGACACCCGATTACCCGCTCTGGACGGCCTCGGTGGCCTTTTGTGGTGGAAAACCCGTGCATTACGTCTGTGACGAAGCGGCTGGCTGGAACCCCGATCTGGCCGATCTTGAAGGCAAAATTACGCCCCGCACGCGGGCTATCGTTGTCATCAATCCGAACAATCCGACGGGCGCCGTTTACGACAAATCGGTACTGGAAGGAATTGCCCGCATCGCCGAGCGGCATAAACTGATCGTCTTCTCCGACGAGATTTACGACCGGATTTTATATGACGGAACCATTCATTACCCGATCGCCAAAATGGTCAACGATACCCTCTGCATCACCATGGGTGGCTTATCGAAAAACTACCGGGCCGCTGGGTTCCGGGGTGGCTGGATGATTATGAGCGGGGCACGGCACCGGGCTAAATCGTATATCGAAGGACTTACGCTGCTGGCCAGTATGCGGCTGTGCGCTAATGTGCCGACACAATATGCGATCCAGACAGCACTTGGTGGTTATCAGAGTATCAAGGATTTAGTTATTCCTGCCGGGCGACTTTACAAGCAGATGATGCTCGCGTATGACCGCATGACGGCGATTCCGGGCGTGTCGTGCGTGAAGCCAAAGGGCGCGTTGTACATTTTCCCGAAACTCGATCTAAGCCAGTTTAATATTGCCAACGACGAGGCATTCGTCTACGATTTATTGACCGAACAAAAAGTACTGGTCGTAGCTGGAACCGGCTTTAACTTTCCGGACAAAGATCACTTCCGTATTGTGTGCCTACCCACTGTGGACGAATTGACGGTAGCCCTTGATCGTATTGAAGCCTTCCTCGAAAGCCGCCGAAAACTTTGACTGGTGGGTCTTCCACTCTTGCTATACCAGAGCCATGCCGTATCTCGAGGATACGGCATGGCTGAAAAGCACACAAAACCACGGGCAGACGCTCACTTTTTGGTTAAAGTAAACACGCCGGATTTATCTCAGCCAAGACATGCCGTATCCTGAAGATACGGCATGTCTGTTTTCAGCTTAGCAGGAAATCTTTCCGACCCGTTGTTGGTGGCGACCTCCTTCGAACTCGGTGTTAAGAAACAGTTGAACGGCCTGAATGGCATCTGCCAGTGAAATAAAGCGTTCAGGCAGGCACAGCACATTGGCATCGTTATGTTGCCGGGTCAACTCGGCAATGGCGGGTTGCCAGACCAAAGCCGCCCGCACCGCCTGGTGCTTGTTCGCCGTCATCGCGACGCCCTGCCCGCTGCCACAAACCAGAATCCCACACCGGGCCTGCCCCTTTTCGACGGCTAATGCAACGGGATGGGCAAAATCAGCATAATCTGCCGAGTCACTGGAGTACGTTCCGAAATCGGTTACGGTGTAATTGCGATCTTCAAGCCATACTTTAATCGCTTCTTTGTAGGTAAATCCGGCGTGGTCGGCGCCGATAGCAATGCGTTCAGGCATAATGATTTAAGGTAAATAGACAGATAGAACAGTGGGGTAACTAGTCGTTAATTAATCGTTCGATCAGTAATTGATCGCCATGATCCATTTAACGCCATCCAAACGAAACGTTTTGACAAAATTATTCGTTATTTGACTCCGCCCGAATAAAAAATTCGATTCATTTCGTTATGTCTCGCCTTTTAATGCACGTACAGGGTGGCTAATTTGTTTATAAACCAAGTGAGTACGTTTCGCGCCCACTGCCTTTTTTTACATTGATGGAAGAGACAAAGGAAAATGTTCACCGCTCTGAAACGCAGAGCACCGAACGCATTACGCAGGATTTACCCAAGCGCGACGAGTTACTTCTTACCCCCGACGAACTACGTATCAAAGAAGCGTTTCAGGATCGAAACTGGAGTGAAATTAAGGTAGCCGATTCATGGGTCATCTTTAAGGTCATGGCGGAGTTTGTGGAAGGCTTCGATAAACTGGCTAAAATTGGCCCCTGTGTGTCCATTTTTGGCTCGGCCCGTACCAAGCCCGACAATCCATACTACAAAATGACGGAAGAAATTGCGGCCAAACTGGTTCGTCATGGCTATGGCGTCATTACGGGTGGTGGTCCCGGCATTATGGAAGCGGGCAACAAAGGCGCGTTTGAAGAAGGCGGAAAATCGGTTGGCCTAAATATCAGACTACCCTTCGAGCAACACAGCAATATTTACATCGATCCCGACAAGAGCATCAACTTCGATTTTTTCTTTGTCCGGAAAGTGATGTTCGTCAAATACGCTCAGGGGTTTGTGGTGATGCCCGGTGGCATGGGTACGCTCGATGAGCTATTCGAAGCGATGACCCTGATCCAGACCCGCAAAATTGCCCGTTTCCCGATTGTATTGGTTGGACGGGCGTTCTGGACCGGCTTGCTCGACTGGATTCAGGAGGTGATGCTGGGTCAGGAGCATAACATCAACCCAGAAGATATGAAGCTGGTTAGTCTTGTCGATACACCGACCGAAGCCGTCAAAGCAATCGATGATTTTTACAGCAAGTATTTGCTGAAGCCTAACTTTTAATTGACTTTTTGGCTGGGCCGGGCTGTCGCTTGGCCCAGCCAATTTGTAGCTACGCGTTATGTTGGCCAGGCATCGATCAGCCAAAACTCGATGTACGGCGTAATTTTCTCAATTGTCTTCGCATCCAGAATCCGGATCGGCTTCAGTGACTCCGCTGATGAGTAGGCCCCGTGCTGCTCCCGGTATCGGACAATGACTTCAGCCTGCCGACGGGTTAAAAAAGGGTGCCGGTCCAGTTCCTCGGCACTGGCGGTATTAATCGGAATCCGACGCGGGGTGGACTGAATCTTACCGAATTTCTGCAACTCCTCCAGCGCCAGCGAATCGAGGCCGTAGATATCCCGGAACTGTTCGGGCGCAACGAATCCGCCGAGTGCGTCCCTGAACTTGATAATTCGACCGGCCAGTTTGGAGCCGATGCCTTTCAACGCAATCAATTGAGTCGTGTCGGCGGTGTTGATATCAAACGGCTGCACTGCGGGTTTTGCCGGTCGTTCGGCAAAGGCAGGACGATTACTCGCCTTGTACCCATCAGACGGGTATGGCTTCCCGGCGACAACGGACTCGCTTGTCCGATCTGTCGAAAATTTTTCCGACGATGGACGATCCGCGAGTTTCACGTATGGCTCCAGTTGTTCGTATAAATCAGGCGGAAAATCGTATATCCGGAGCAGATCTTCTTTCTTTCGAAATTTCCCGCCTTTGCTTCTGTATTTGTCAATCCGTTCGGCCAGCCAGCGTGGCAAACCCAACTGCTGCCAGCCGACGATACTGACCGTATTCGGATCGAACGCGAACAGTTTGGGTTCCGTAAATCGCTCAGCCGTGGTTTTGTCTTTCTCGGGTGTACTACCGAAGGCGGGCTGTCTGGCTTCCTCCGCTTTCATAAGCGCCACCAGGCTATCGAGTTTGCGCTGATCGGCAGCTGATGTAGCTGCGGTATCCGCCGATTTTCGACTGTTGATATACCGGTACAAAAACGGAATGCTCAGACAGAGCAGGGTGAGAATGAGCAGGACGATGAATCCCCTCGACTCGCGGTGGGAAAAGCCGAAGTAATCGCGGATGAGCGACTGGAAACGATTGATCATGATGGCAGGTACGGTGGCAAGTGCAGGCCAATGTACGTAACCAAATCGACACAATCAATTGACAAAATTAAAAAGTATGTCCATTGCTATTGCCCCTTCTTCGACAGGATTACATGAACAGACCGGATTCCAGTTACCTGAAAATCCGGTCTGTTCATGTGGAAAAGATAAATTGGTCTTACTCGCTAATGAGCTTCAGGATTTTTCCCGCACCCAGGTCGCATAGATACAATTCGTGCTGCTTATCTTCCCCAAAAGCCGATATGGAACCTGCTCGCTCCACCACATTCTGGTTCGTAGCCGTCTTGTTTCCGGTCTGTGTCAGCGCCCACACGCGTCCACTGGCATAATCCGCGTAGATGTATTTACCCCGCAACGAGGGAACTCGCTGACCGCGATAGACTAGTCCGCCCGTTACGGATACGTCACCGTTGCGATGGCTGTATTCCCAGATTGGTGCGATCAGGTCTTTAGGCGCTGGATTGTTTTTGTCATTGTAATCGGCCCGACCTTCTTTGATACGCCAGCCGTAGTTGCCGCCTTTCGTGACAATATCAATCTCTTCGAGTTCGTTCTGACCAACATCGCCAGCCCACAGTTGTCCTTTTTCATCGAAACTCAAACGCCACGGATTACGTAGGCCATACGCATAAATTTCTTCGCGCAAACCTTCTTTGTTGCCCGTGAATGGGTTATCGTCAGGAATACCGTAATTTCCTTTCTGCGTGCTGTTTACATCGATACGCAGTATTTTGCCGAGCCAGCTGCTTCGATCCTGTCCATTGTTTTGCGGATCGCCCCCACTGCCGCCATCACCCGTCGACACGTATAGATAACCATCAGGTCCGAACAGTACTTTGCCGCCATTATGGTTCGAATAGGGCTGCTTGAATTTGAACAGGATAACTTCGGATTTCGGATCGACCTGTGAGGCATCAGTCGAAGACGCCTTAAACCGACTGACCACTGTTTCGCGGGGATTGTTCTTGGTGTAATTGACGAAGAAAAAACCGTTCTCGTTGAATTTCGGGTGAAAAGCCAGGCCCAACAGGCCCATTTCACCACCGTAGCCGACATTTTTGCGAATGTCCAGGTAGGTCTGGGCGGAGGTGGCGTTGGTGTTATTCTCGAACACCTTGATGCGCCCTTCCTGCTCGACCACAAACACACGGTTGCTGCCATCGTTGGCATACGTGTACTCTACGGGCGACTCGAATGTTAATTTTGGATACGCGTTGACGGCGCGTACGGAAGGAGCCTTTTTTTCCGTTGTGAAGAAGGTTGGCAAAATACCAGCCTCTTCTACATTGCTCATCGCGTTTGCTGCGACATTTGTTTCGTCTGGCTGACAAAGTGAACCAACGAACCAGGAAAATCCGGCTGTGGCGACTAGTGAAACTGTCAGTACGTATATAGCCTTAGTAAACATGGCCGTTCATCTATAGTTGTTGAGTAAAACGATTACAGATCAAAATCAACACCAAACTGGCCGTACGAACTTTACAGTACGTAATTTGTTGTGATAGTAACAAAATACCTTCGTTTATGAACGTAATCAGCGATCGGCGCTCGTTTAGGCTGCTGTAGCCTTTCCTCATTACGGGGCAATAATTCTACTTTTCTCACCTTGTATCGCCAACGTATCCGTATCGACATTTGCCTGGACTCTTATGATTGTTGCTAATTCGTCTTTCCTCGATCACCTACAGGCTCAGCGGAGTCAGTATCGTTACAAACTCCCATCCCGGCCTGAGGCCGGTCGCTTCATTGATCAGCTGATGCGGCTGCTGTTTCCGGTGACTCAGGATTGTCAGTCGGCATCGCAGCAGATTGAGGAAACCTACCAGAAGCTCCACCAGCAGCTCATTCATTTATTTCAGCCCTTGTCGGCAACCTTACCAGCTAGTCCTGACGTTATTACGGATCAATTTTTCGAGCAATTACCCGCGATTTATGACAACCTGCTGCTCGATGCACATGCCATCGTTGACAACGATCCCGCAGCGATTGGGATCGAAGAAGTCGTAGCCGTATATCCGGGGTTTTACGCCATTGCGGTCTATCGCATTGCCAATGAACTGCTCCGGTTGAACGTCCCGCTCCTGCCCCGCATGCTGACCGAGTATGCGCACGGACATACGGGAATCGATATACACCCCGGTGCGCAGATTGGCCGTTCGTTCTTCATCGATCACGGTACGGGCGTCGTCATCGGCGAAACGACGATTATTGGTGATAACGTTAAGGTCTATCAGGGCGTGACCCTGGGCGCGACGCACGTGGCCAAGTCAATGGCGCAGAAAAAACGGCATCCGACCATTCAGAACAACGTTGTGATCTACGCAAATGCCACTATTCTGGGTGGGCGTACCGTTGTCGGTCATGACTCCGTCATTGGCGGTAACGTCTGGCTGACCAATAGCGTTGAACCGTATTCACTGGTTTACAATCAACACCAGACCGACGTTCGGCTGAAGCCCCTTGACGATGGCGAACCGATCAATTTTGTCATCTGATTGACGACCAGTTAGTAACTAAGTGGGTAATTGAGGGGAGTGACCGCACTTTTTGCCTTAGTTGCCCATTTTCTTTAGTCTTCTGATACCACTCACTTGCTTAGCGAAAAGAACCCATGAGAGCAAACTCCATCTTAGACACGATCGGCCAGACACCCCACGTACGGCTCAACAAACTTTTTCCGGGCTACGAGGTCTGGATGAAGTTAGAGCGGGCTAATCCCGGTGCAAGCATCAAAGATCGCATTGCACTGGCGATGATCGAAGACGCCGAAGCCAAGGGAATACTGACGTCGGACAGTACGATCGTTGAACCGACATCCGGCAATACGGGGATCGGGCTGGCGATGGTTGCAGCCGTGAAAGGCTATAAGCTGATTCTGGTTATGCCCGAATCCATGAGCGTTGAGCGACGCAAGATTATGGCGGCATACGGCGCCGAGTTTGACCTAACACCCCGCGAGCTGGGCATGAAAGGAGCCATTGCGCGCGCTCATGAATTAGTCGATGCAACACCGGATGCATGGATGCCCCAACAATTCGAGAATCCGGCCAATATCGCTATTCACAAACGAACAACCGCTCAAGAAATTCTGGCTGACTTTCCTGACGGGTTCGACGCCCTGATCACCGGCGTTGGCACAGGCGGCCACATTACGGGCGTTGCCGAAGTGTTGAAAGAAACATTCCCAAACCTGAAGGTCTACGCAGTTGAGCCGGAAGCATCACCCGTGATCAGCGGGGGCGCACCGGGTCCTCACCCCATCCAAGGCATTGGTGCCGGTTTCATTCCCGCCAATTTACACGTCGACGCCATTGACGGTAGCATTCAGGTCAGCCGCGAAGATGCGTTCGCCTGGGCGCAGCGGGTGGCTAAAGAAGAGGGCATTTTTGTTGGTATCTCGTCGGGAGCTTCACTGGCGGCCATCGCTCAAAAATTGCCCGATCTGGCTCCAGGAAGTAAAATCCTTACATTCTGTTACGATACGGGTGAACGATATTTGTCGATTGAGGGGTTGTATTGAGAGCGTTGTGCTTACTTGCAGTTAGCGACAATGAAGCGTAAACGGGAACTTTCTGAATCATTTAAGGACCCATTTGCGCGAACCACCTCCATTACTCCATTCACCGTGACACTATGATTCAACACTCTTCCACCTATCGCGTTATTAGAGATACAATTTTTATTACAGCCGGGGTTCTTAGTGCCGGTATGGGCATTAAAGGATTTCTGGTTTCGAGCCATTTCATCGACGGCGGAGTCACTGGTGTTTCGATGCTGCTGGCTTCGCTGTTCAATATTCCCCTTCCGATCTGGCTGCTTGTCATAAACCTGCCTTTTATTGCATTAGGTTACCGACAATTCGGCCGGCAGTTTGCCTTCAAAAGTACGCTTGGCATTGCCGGACTCTCGCTTAGCCTGGCGCTCATTCCTTACCCGGACGTTACGCCCGATTTGTTGCTAACTTCCGTTTTTGGTGGTTTTTTTATTGGTGCTGGTATCGGTCTGGCGATGCGTGGGGGCGCAGTACTGGATGGCACTGAGATTGCGGCTCTCCTCATCAGCCGAACGAGTCACGTGTTTAAGGTAAGCGATGTCATCCTGGTCCTCAATGTACTGATTTTCAGTGCAGCCGCTTTCTTTCTGGGTGTTAGTCCGGCGCTTTATTCCATGATCACCTATTTCGCGGCTTCAAAAACGATTGATTTCATTATCCACGGTATTGAGGAGTATACCGCCGTTCTGATTATTTCCAAACACCATGTGGCTATTCGTGACCAGATCATCGAGCGGGGTTGGGGCGTCACTGTCCTGAAAGGCGAGGAAGGCTACGGAAAGCATGGCAGCCACCACGACATAGAATCGGTTCTATACGTGGTACTTACCCGCCTTGAACTGAGCCGGTTACGCAATATGATTACGCTGACCGATCCGAATGCCTTTGTTATTCAGCACACCGTCGATGATGTAGCCGGGGGCAAAGTTAAAAGTCTGCCGTTGCACTAGATTGACCCAATCGACGCCATAGACACTGCCTATTAGCGGGCGGCAAACTGCTCTATTGTCGTTTCCGGTTTCTAAAGCCAGGACGGGCAATGATCCGTATCGAGAAACCCGCCCTGATGAATTCATGCGTAACTGGTTGACCAAGCATACCCGTCGCTCCAATAATGGCAATACGCATAGGGTGTAAGGTGAAGCTGAAGACTGGTCATTAACGCAATCCGCGAACAAACCGGCGCATGGCTTCCCGGTAAATCTGCTCTGACTTGTCAAGTGGTTGTTGATCTTTCAAAAACATGGACAGAACAATCATGCCGTGCGAGATAGACCACCACTCGAAATACAGTCGCTGGATGCTTTCTTTTGCTTTGGGAATGAAGGAGAAGATAATTTCACAAACCGTGTCACTTACTTCCTTCATAGCGTCCGACTGGCCAACGGGAAGCGTGCAGTAAGCCCCATCCAGATTGTACATAACCTGATAAATTTCAGGCTGCTGTTGGGCAAATTCCCATTGAATGAGCGAGATCTCGTAGAGTCGCTTTTCGGGGTCACGGTATAATTTCAGGATGCGTTCATACTCCTGGTGCAGGAACCTGAATCCTTCGTTCCGGATCTCGTTCAGTAGAACGTCTTTACTGTCGAAATATTCGTAAACGATGGGGGCACTATACTCAATGGCGTCAGCGATCTTACGGATCGAAACCGCCTGCCAGCCTTCACGACGGGCAATGGTTTTTGCAGTTCCCAAAATCCCGGAGCGGGTATTTTCGCGGGAACGTGGCTTGCGCTCGATTGTTTCCATAGGTGATCAGCCCTTAGTTAACAGTGTTAAACGGACTGAAAACTACGTATTTATACGTTTACAAGCTAAAAGTAAGCTACAATTTCTCGAAAAAGTTAAATATTCTCTTTAACAAATAAAAAAAAGCGTTTATTTATCCACCTGAAAGGAAATGAAATCCCTGGGCAGTAATTTTCGGTAGAGCCAACACCAAATGAGTCGTTATCAGACTCGTTCGGCTAGTAGCCATACGCCTTCATCACCAAGCGAGTAAGGCTCTCCTTCCACCGTACCGTAACAGGCCACCACGCGGAATCCAGCCTCGACGAACAGATGGCAAAGCTCAGCCAGTGTGTATACAAAATGTTGCGCCATCCGGGTTTGGGTTTCCCCCGCCCGCACATACGTCAGATACGAATCGATTCGGCTTTCGAGTGGATCGTACTGGTTTTCGACCAGAAAAAGAATGGGCGGTTCTGCCTCGCCGACGGGTTGCCAGTTACGTTCTTGATAATCGGGCAGTATTGATTCGGCGATCATTTCGGAATGCGCCAGAAACCGTCCGCCGGGCGTCAGTACATTCGCAATTCGGGTCAGCAAAGCCAGCATGTCGTGTCTGGGAAAAAAACTAAAGCTATTTCCCAAACAATAGGCGGCATCAAACGGCGTAGCATGGGCCAGCTCTGCGATCGGCATAGTCAGAAAATCGGCTTGTACCGCTTCCAGCGACAGTTTCTGCGCGTTGGCGACCCGATTAAGCTCGTCGATATATTCTGCTGAAATGTCCACGCCCGTGACGTGGGCACCCATCCGGGCCAGCGGCAGCGCGTGACGTCCGTATCCGCAAAATATATCCAGCACCCGGTCGTCCGGGCCAAACTCCAGCGTTTCAACGAGCAATTCGAGATCAAGCTGTGTTTGTTCCTCGGTCTGGGCCGCTTTCCAGGCATCCTGCGGTAATCCGTAAAAAAAGTTATGATACCAGGCCATATTTCTATCAATGGCCTGTGAATGCACGATGTTGCACTCACAGGCCATCAGTTAGTGCTGTTTATCGATCGATTAGTTCAGCGAAGCAAGTGTCTCCCGAACAGCCGCAAAATCAGGCACATCGCCCGCGCTTTCGAGCACTTCAGCATACTGGATAATGCCATCGCCATCAATGACAAAGGCAGACCGTTTGCTGACGCCCTTCAGATTCATAACAAACGTTTCGTAATAGGTGTCGTACGCCTGTGACGCTTCTTTGTTAAAATCAGACAGCAGATCAAACGGAAGCGCCTGTTCTTCTTTGAACTTAGCTAACGTAAACGGTGAGTCAACCGAAATGGCGACAATGTCAGCATTCAGACCCATGTAGGTGGCAATGTTATCGCGCATTTCGCACAGCTCAACGGTACAGGTGCTGGTAAAAGCCATTGGAAAAAACAGGACAACGACATTCTTGCCGTGAAAGCTCGACAGCGATATTTCGTTCCGTTCTGTGTTGAAAAGCGTGAAATCAGGCGCTTTTTGTCCGGGGGTAAGCATAATAGATTTTTGATTTTGGATTTATGGGTGTTGCTTTGGTGCTAAATCCGTTTGGGTGGCGAAATTCCGAAAAAGAAAGGGAAAACAAGCACTATTTCGTGTTATCTAATCCATTCTTCATGTTGAGCCTCCCGATGCATTGTAGTTTTGCTTATCGCTACAGCTTGACGATACGCGCTTTTCGTTAATCAGAAATCATACATTTTAAATGCAGAACTACTGGGGTATTGACCTGGGCGGCACCAAAATCGAAGGAGTTATCTTGAGCGCCCCCTCGCCCGACGCCGTTATTATCCGCAAACGCATCGATACGGAAGCCCACAGAGGGTATGACCACATCATGGGTCAGATCATTCGGCTCATCGATATGCTCAAAGCCGAAACGGGGTTGTCTCCGGAGCGCATTGGTTTCGGTACGCCCGGCACCTTTGATCCGGCCCGGCAGACCATGAAAAATTGCAACACGACCGTGTTGAATGGTCGTCCCATGAAGCAGGATCTGGCTCGTCTGCTCGGCGTTCCGGTCGCGGTAGCCAACGATGCCAATTGCTTTGCCCTGGCCGAGTCGACAATGGGTATTGTTCCGGATGTGGTTCCTAATTTCCAGACGGTATTCGGGGTGATCATGGGCACGGGCGTTGGCGGAGGAGTCGTGATTAAGGGTCGCGACGGCGTTCCTTTCGTTTTGAATGGATTACAGGGTATCGGGGGCGAATGGGGACATAACATCCTGGAAGAGAACGGTCATCCGTGTTATTGCGGCAAACGGGGTTGCAATGAGCAGGTCATTTCAGGTCCGGCTCTGCAACGGTATTATCAGCAAATCAGTGGCGAAGAGCGGACCATGAAGGAGATTATGGAGCGCTATACAGAGGGCAATGACCTGTTCGCCAGTCAGACCGTCAATCGCCTGCTCGAATACTTCGGACGAGCCGTTTCCGTCATCATCAACATCCTCGATCCGGATGCAATCGTGCTCGGGGGCGGGGTTGGCAACGTCGATCTGCTTTATACCGAAGGCGTTGAACGGGCAAAAAAATATGTGTTCAACTCCAGGGAGATAAACACACAGTTCTTGAAACCAAAGCTGGGTGACAGCGCCGGAGTTTTTGGGGCGGCCCTGTTATAGACACCGTGGTAAATGGATGAGTTGGTTGCTTAACTGATTTACCCATTTACCGCGGTGCATTTACATTATCTCGGACGACGTCCGCCACCGGCTGCGGGCGTGGCTGGCTGCTGCTGACCACCGTTATCACCGCCCCCTTCACCACCTTTCACGTCATCGTTGTTGACTGATTTCTTCTGCCGTTGTGGCTGATCGAAGCTGAGCTTACCGAACTTGTAGCTGAAGTTTACGCGGACACCGGCATTATACAGGCTCGTAAGGCTGTTCTGCGTGAAGATAGGCGACGCTGATTCCGAACGAACAGTGAACGGATGGCTGAAGAAGTTCTCACCCGCAATGCCAAAGCTACCCCGTTTATTTTTGAGGTCTTTCTTTACGCCCAGGCTGTAGAACGCAAACCCGCCCTGCGTACCCTGTAACTGCACCTGTTTTCCCCGAATGAAGCCGAAGCCCTGAACACCCCAGCCATTTTTGATGGTCAGGTTCGTGAAGAAACGACCCGTGACCACCCAGCCCGAGTTCGTCGCGTTGTAGATGAACGTCGAACTGTTGTTGGTCAGGTAAGCGTAGTACACGTCGAATCCACCACCGATCTGCCATTTCGAAAACAGCGTTGCGTTACCGAACACGTTGGCTCCGTACGCCGACTCTTTACCGATGTTCAGGTACGTTGTCCGGATCACCTGCGATAACGCCGGATTCGTGACCTGACCAACACTGGTTGTCACGGTATCGCGCACATTCGTGATCGAGTTGTTCGTCTGGCGGGCAAACAGGGCAACGTTCAGGTAAACGCTTTTGATATAGGCACTGCTGCTCAACTCAAAATTGTCAGTTAGCTCAGGCGACAGTAATGGGTTACCCTGCGTGATGTTGGTCGGGTTCGATGTGTTGACGTTCGGATTCAGAAATTGAATACCGGGCCGTTGCAGACGACGGTTGTAGGCGATCTTCACCGTTTTACCACCTTTCAGCGCCTTCGATATGTTAAGGCTCGGCACCAGGTTGTTATAATTGGGAATACCCAGATCCTGACCGGCCTGTCCACCCTGTTCGCCGGGTTGGTTCTGGCTGTAGTTAGCATTGATGGTTGTGTGCTCCAGACGGGTTCCGGCCTTGATCGTGTATTTGTTCTTGGTCGTGATCGTGTAGGATACGTACCCTGCGCCAATGCTCTGATCGTAATTCAGCGTGTTGGGTGATCGCGTCGGATCCGTTACCAAACCACCTGTTCCGACTGAATAGTTGTAGCTGAAAGCACTCTCAACCTGCCGGTAGATGCCCTTACCGCCGAACTCGATCATCTGATTTTTACCGATAGGCGTCTGGTAATCAGCCTGAATGGTCGATTCCTGATTGTAGCTATTGTTCAGGTTCTGCTGCCGCGACACAATGGTCGAGAAATCAGCCGAGCTCAGGATATCAGCGGTGAAATCGTTGTTTCGGTTATTGCGGCTATACTGCGCGGAAATGCTTAGCTCCTGCTGTGGCTTGGCGTACGTACGTGTATAATCGACGTTCGCATCTACCGTACCTGACAGATCTTTGGTCAGGACGTTCCGGTTACTGACCGTAGGAAAATAAGCCGTTGGCGAGGTGGTCCGCGTCAGGAAATTATCCTGATTCTGGTAGTTGTTCCGGGCACCGTACCGTAAACTGGCGGTTATTGAGCTATTCTTGCTGATATCATAATCCCAGCCAAGCGTATATTGGCCGAAGATACCATGATTACGCGTGTCGGCGGTTTGCTCGGTTGTCGTCGTACCCCGGCTGCCGAACGTCTGCTGCGTGTTGGCGAACTTACCGATTACGTTGTAGTTCGCGCGACCGAAACCGCTCAGGCTAAAGCCCATCTTACCCGTGCGTAAGTTCCCGTTCAGGCCCAGGTTCGTACCCCGGTTACCAACCCCCGAATCGAGGTTAAGCGTGAACCCCTGCAAGGTCGTTTTCTTGGTGATAATGTTGATGATCCCCGCCGATCCTTCTGCATCGTATTTTGCCGAAGGCGATGTGATGACTTCCACACTTTTGATCATGTCAGCCGGAATCTGTTTCAGAGCATCGGCTACGCTGCTGGCGACGATCGTTGACGGTTTGTTGTTGATCAGCACCCGCACGTTGCTGCTTCCCCGCAGGCTCACGTTCCCGTCCAGATCCACCGACAGCAGCGGCACTTTACGCATCACATCCGTAGCGTCACCCCCTTTAGCGGTAATATCTTTTTCGGCGTTGTAGACGAGCCGATCCACTTTTTCTTCTACCAGTGAAGCCTGACCAACAACTTCCACCTCTTTCAGCGTGCGCACATCGGCCCCGAGCTTGACCGTTCCCAGATCGACATCGCCTTTACGGTTGAGCTTAACGCTGGACACCGTTTTATTGCGGTAACCAACGAAAGAAATCAGCAGTTGAAAGTCGCCCTGCGGCAGTTTGGTAAGCGTAAACCGTCCTTTTTCATCGGCTACGGTTCCGTCGACGGGTTTGTTGGTTTTCGTATCGATCAACGCGATACTGGCAAATTCAACAGGCTTACTGGTCGTCGAATCAACAACAGTACCCGTCAGTTTGGCATTGCCACGGGGCGTATCGTCACTGGATGTACCAGGAATTGCAGCGGGACGCTGTCCTCCCCCACCCGGAATCGACGGGAACTGTGCATGAGCCGCATTTGTCGCAGCCAGTACAGCAGTAGCCATCAAAAAAGTACGTAATGTGTGTTTCATAGTCAGGTTATACCAATAGAACAGGATAATAGATCCGGAATTTGTCCCGGAAAAAGACAATTTAATGCGCAAAAAAACGAGTAATAAAGCAGTTCATCCCCTAATACTACACAAGCGGACCGCAATGGGGACGAGCGGGACGGATTACTTAGGTAAATAATGCAGGTTGATTTTTCAACTCTGTATACTCCGATGGGGCAAGCACTTCGGGCACATCACTCGGCTCCGTTCGGGAGGTAATCCGTTTGCTGATGCTGTAGCTGTGCATCTCTCTGGCCGGGTACGGTTCTGCCAGCAACGCCAGCGCCTTTGCTTCGCTCAGATCGTCATGTAGCCAGGTCTGTTCCTGGGCCGGTGTCAGCACGCAGGGCATCCGCTTTTTTGTGTTATGAATAGCCGCCAGCAATGGATTGGCCTCGGTAGTCAGCAGTGTGTAGGTCTGCACCAGCTCGCCGGTTTCGGGATCGGGCCATTCGTCCCATAAACCCGCAATCGATGCTATCGTCTGATCTTTCGTGCTGATATAAAATGGAAATTTCTTACTGCCCATCGTATGCCATTCATAGAAGCCCGTAACCGGAATCAGACACCGCTTACCAGACTGGGCAGCCGCCCGGAAGGATGGCTTTTCGTAGATCGTTTCGGAACGGGCATTGATCGTTTTCGCACGGATATCATCGGCATTATCGCGGCTTTTGGTCCAGCGCGGAATCAGCCCCCACTGGATCATCTGAATGCGTTCTGGCTCCTGTCTTGTTATGATCGGCCAGGTCGGAAACTGGTACGCATTGGCGTGATAGACCGGCTGAAAATCAGCAGAATCAGGCAAAGCAGCCTTGTAGCGGGCTTCGAGTTCGGCGGCCTTGACGGCCAGAGATTTATGGAAACACATTGAGCTGTATAGTAAACGATCGGGCGACCTGTCGATCTAGATATGTAACTAGCGAATGCGCGATCCGGTTCTATAGTTGGCGGGGTTTTCAGCGAACGGTTCAGCGTCGTTCATCCGGCTCTTTTACTGGCTAGCAGGCCCCAGATCAATGCTTCCAGACGGCTTACGTTTACCTCGTTGGTTGCTTACCAGGCCGAAAGCGCACAACATGAACAAAAAAGGTATCCGTCCGTTATTCCTTCGATTGTGATTTATGACTGTTTTATGCCCGATACAGAGCAACTGACTACTACTACCCCGAACGTTCAAACGGACGCTCCATCGCTACCGAATCTCGAACAGGAAAGTTGGCAACAACTCGCGTCAGCAGCCGATAGCGAAGCAGACCCTTTCAAAACATTAGTAGTTGCTACCTGCACCAATACCGGGGCCGGAGCCAGAATGGTTGTGCTGCGACAGGTGGATGTTATTCGCAAATACCTTTGGTTTCACACCGATGCCCGGTCGGAGAAAGTCATACAGCTCGAAGCCTTCCCGACCGCTACGCTCCTGTTCTGGGACGACAAGCAACAGCGGCAATTGCGGCTGGTTGTCGAGACTAGATTGCACACGGACGACTACGTAGCGGATGACCAATGGCATACCCTTGGACTGGGAAGCCGGAAGATTTATTTGTCAGAAAGAAAGCCGGGCAGTGAGCAGCCCGCTCCGTATCAAGGTTTTCCGGAACAGCTGGGCGAAAACCTGCCTACGAAAGAAGAAAGTGAAGCAGGGCGTAAAAACTTTGCGGTCATTGAATGCCGGACGTTGTCAATGGAGTACCTACACCTGAGTCGAAAAGGACAAACGCGGGCTCTGTTTCAGTACGAACCGGAATCCAAACAGGTGTGGCTGGCCCCTTAACGCCCCTTTATCATTGTTGCCCGCGACGTATGCCAGCGAACGATCGATCCTTCAATTACGACCTTGACTACAGGCATCTGAACCTGCGTGAGCAGCCTGAACTCTATCGCGTGGGCAAGGGAGAGATGGGTGTTCTGCTCGTGCAGCCCTATAAATCGGAAATTCTCCCCTACTGGCGCTTTAAAACACCAGACATTGCCCGCGAATCATCGGAGAAGATTTTTCAGTTGTTCCAGGATTACAAGGAAAAAGGCGATTTCATCGGTATGGATATGGCCCGGAAGTTTCTCCAGATGGGCTATACCCGATCCAGGCGATATGCGAACCACCGCACCGGTCAAAAGTACGACGGCCCCGTACCCGATGATCAGAAAGGTCGCTCGGGGGCACACGGTCGTGAACAACTCCCCCGCGAAGAAGACCCGATAAAAGCGGAATCCGCCCGAATCTTCTACGCGAAATACCTGGAAGCGAGAGAAGATTCGGATTACAAAAAGCTGAAAAAGGCCTGGCAGGAACAGTACGGGTAATCTTTGTGTAGCTTTGTGCCTTCTTTACAGACTCCGTGTTCGCTCAGCACATCGAACACAAGAGTCGCCAAGCAAGCACAACGATCACCAGGACATCTATGCAACTCCTTGACGGTAAATTCCTTTCGGCACAAATCAAACAGGAAATCGCGGCTGAGGTCGCACAAATTCGCGAGCAGGGCGGCAAAATTCCGCACCTTGTCGCTATTCTTGTCGGCAATAAAGGGGCTTCCGAAACCTACGTAGCCTCTAAAATGAAAAACTGCGAAGAAGTGGGGATGCACTCCACCCTGATTCGCTTCGATCCGTCGGTTTCAGAGGCCGAACTGCTCGACAAAGTCCGCGAGGTCAATAACAATCCCGACATGGATGGTCTGATCGTTCAGCTCCCATTACCTGATCATATCTCCGCCGACCGGGTAATGGAAACGATCGATCCCGCCAAAGACGTTGACGGTTTCCATCCGATCAACATCGGCCGCATGGCTAAAGGCTTACCCGCCTACATTTCGGCCACCCCGCAGGGCGTACTCGAAATGATCAAGCGGTATGATATCAAAACCGCAGGTAAGCACTGCGTCGTAGTTGGTCGTAGTCAGATCGTTGGACTACCTATGTCGATCCTGATGCAGCGTAACACCTACCCCGGTAACTGCACCGTCACGCTCACCCACAGCCGCACGCAAAACCTCGCGGAGATCTGCCGTACCGCCGATATTCTGGTGGCGGCTCTGGGTAAACCGGAATTCGTCACGGCAGATATGGTTAAAGAAGGAGCCATTGTGATCGATGTAGGTCTGGAACGGGTACCCGATGCCAGCAAAAAAAGTGGTTTTGCCCTCAAAGGCGATGTCAAGTTCGACGAAGTGGCACCCAAAACGAGTTTCATTACGCCCGTTCCCGGTGGTGTCGGCCTGATGACGATCTGCTCACTGATGCAAAACACGCTGAAAGCCGCACGCAAGGAAATCTATCCGTAGGCAATAAGCATAGTGCCTTTAGACCAGACAAGAGGGATGGTTTTCCCGGTTAACAAACTTTAACAGCCCGCTCTAGCCCGGTCGGGCTGCTTTTTTACGTATTTTTGGCAGTTACTTACACAAAAGCAGTCAGTTAATCTTTACTTATATGCAGTCATTCAAACGCCTGAACACCCTCGCAGGCTGGCTCGTTTTCGCTGTCGCGCTCATTACCTACGCGATGACCGTTGAACGTACGGCCAGTTTCTGGGATTGTGGTGAGTTCATTGCGTGTTCGTTTAAACTACAGGTTCCTCACCCACCGGGAGCACCCTTCTTCCTCCTGCTGGGACGGCTTTTTTCCATGATGTCGTTTGGTGACCTGACCAGCGTAGCCTATTGGATCAACATGGCTTCGGTACTGGCCAGCGCGTTCACCATCGCGTTCCTGTTCTGGACCATCACGATGCTGGGGCAGAAGCTATTGGACAAAGCAGAGAGCGAGTATTCGACCGCCGACACACTGCTGGTTCTCGGAACGAGTGCCGTTGGTTCGTTAGCGTACACGTTCTCAGATACGTTCTGGTTCTCAGCCGTTGAAGCGGAAGTATATGGCATGTCGTCGTTCTTTACGGCCATTGTCGTATGGGCCGCGTTCAAGTGGGAGCGCATCGAGGACGAAGCCGCTGCCAATCGCTGGTTGATTTTAATTGCTTACCTGACCGGTCTTTCGATCGGCGTTCACTTACTGAACCTGGTAACGCTACCGGCACTGGCCCTGATTTATTATTTCAAAAAATACCCCAAGCCAACCTTCTGGGGTGGTGCGGCTGCGTTTACTGTCGGTCTGGCGATTCTGGGTATTATCAACTCAGGTATCATTCCGGGTCTGCCGGGCATGGCCTTTGCGGTCGAGCGGCTGTTTGTCAACACATTCGGTCTGCCCTTCAACTCGGGGATGTTCTTCTTTATTGTTGTCTTCCTCGGCGCTGTAACGTACGGTATCATCTGGTCAGTCAAGCAGAAACGGGCGATACTTAACACGTCGCTGTTAGCGCTGGCCTTCGTTCTGATTGGCTACGCATCGTACATGCAGGTGCTGGTACGGGCTGATTTCAACCCGCCCATCAACGAGAACGATCCCAGCGATGCGCTGAACTTTCTGTCATACCTGCGTCGGGAACAGTACGGTAGCCGTTCGCTGCTGTATGGTCCGGTCTTTACGGCCCGGCCCGTCGATCAGAAACAGGGAGCCGCTATGTGGAAGAAAGAAGGCAATAAGTATGTCGTCTTCGATCACCAGCCCGAATACGTGTATGCTCCCGGTGATGAGATGCTGTTCCCCCGCGTCTACAGCAGCCAGCAGAATCACCCACAGCTTTACCGGCAAATGCTGGGGCTGGCCGAAGGGCAAAAACCAACCATGGGCGACAACCTGAAATATATGTTCGACTATCAGCTCGGCCATATGTGGTGGCGGTACCTGATGTGGAACTTTGCCGGTCGGGAAAGCGACGAAGAAGGCGCGGGTTATCTGCTGCCCTGGTCTACCGATCAGAACGCACCCGATCTGCTGAAAGAAAACAAAGCCCGCGACAACTTCTTTATGTTGCCGTTCATGCTCGGCCTGTTCGGTATCGTCTTCCAGTATTTCCGCCGTCGTCGCGATTTTCTGATCGTTGGATTGCTGTTCCTCTTCACGGGTATTGCGTTACAGATATTCCTGAATTCGCCCCCGTCGGAGCCGCGCGAACGTGACTATATTTATGTCGGCTCGTTCTATTTCTTTGCGATCTGGCTCGGCCTGGGCGTGATGGCGATTGCCGAAGGACTACGAACCTATCTCAAAGCCGATATGGCCCGCAATGGACTGGTCGTTGGTTTGTCGCTGCTCGTGCCGGTCATGATGGGCGCCAAAAGCTGGGATAACCACAACCGGGACAAACGCTACCAGTCCGTCGATTTCGCCAAAAATCTGCTGAACTCCTGCGCGCCGAATGCCATCCTGTTCACCGGTGGCGATAACGATACGTTCCCACTCTGGTACGTTCAGGAAGTCGAAGGATTCCGTCGCGACGTTCGCGTGTGTAACCTGAGCTTGCTGGGCACGGAGTGGTACATTCAGCAGATGAAGCGTAAAACCTACGAATCGGATGCGCTGCCCATTTCGCTGGCGTACGACAACTTCAACAAAGGCAAGAATGACATCGTGCCGTTCTATGAGGTGCCAGGCGTGAAAAACGGTATCGATCTCAAGCAGTACATCAACCTGATCAAGACCAATAATCCGGCCATTCAGGTGCCGCTCACGAGTGGTGATATGACGAGTGTACTGCCATCGTCAGTGCTGTTTCTGCCTATCGATAAGGAAGCGATCAGCAAAGCTAATTTCGTTCCGGCGATGTTGCAACCCATGATCAAGGACACGTTGCAGTGGACAATCGGGAAGAAAGATCTATACAAGCCTGATCTGATCATGCTCGATATGATTGCGACCAACAACTGGAAACGTCCGATCTATTTCTCCAGCACGCTGGCCAGCGACAACTACCTGAGCCTGAAGAACTACATGCAGCTGGAAGGTTACGCATATCGGCTGATGCCGGTGGCGGTACCCGGCGCAACGGATGGCTACGTGAACTCCGACATCATGTACAACAACATGTTGAAGAAGACGTTCTGGCGTGAGTTCAACAACCCGGATGTGTATTATGACGAAACCTACAAAGGCCCCCCCGTTATTTCGGCCCGCATCGCGTTCTTCCGCCTGGCCGACCAGCTGATCCGTGAAGGCAAGAAGGATAAAGCCCGCGAAGTACTCGATTTTTCGCTTAAGGTAATTCCCGATAAGAGCATCCCGTACGACCAGATTTCGTCCAATTACGTTCGGTTCCTGTTTACGGTTGGTGACGATAAAAAGGCGCTCGACATTGCGAACACGATGGCAACCCGCGCCGACCAGAACCTGTCGTACGATAAAACGGGCAGACGGTTCGGCAGTCCTGACGCCGATCTGTACATCCTGCAAACGATCGTTGAAGCCTGTAAGGAAGCCAAGCAAACGGCAGCCGCCAGCAAGTTCGAAGCCATCTTCCAGAAGCACATCAATTCATTTGGTTGATCCGGATGAGGTCTAAGTTAAATGCCCCAGTCACTCGTTCGTGGCCGGGGCATTTTTTGTGTGATCGACTATGAAGAGAGTGTTCAATATGCGTTAGTGGATCGGGTGATTGATCTTTTCCTCTTCCAGGTCCATCCGCGCTTCTTCCTTCCGGATCAGGTCATCGTCGAACTCCTGTTTGCCACGCAATCGCTGTAGCTCAGTCCGTTTAACAGCAATGATGTCGGCAATAATCTGGTTGTATTCCGTGACGTTTTCGTCATCGCTCTCCAGGCAATGTAAGTGCTGTTTCGTCTGGTGCATATCGCTTTCCAGCCTATCCTTCAGGTTCTTCACCAGCTCATTATTTCCTGATTCAGTAGCGTAGTTTTCCTGAAGATGGGTCAACGCAACCTTGAGCAGCTTCAGCTGGATCAACGCTTCCTGTTCATCGTCGGGTATTCGCTCGTCGGGGTCTTTGTAGTCGACCCACCGGATAACGAGCGGCAGGGTCAGCCCCTGAAAAACCAGCGTAACCAGTATCACCACAAACGTGATGAACAGAATCAGATTCCGGTGCGGGAATGGGGTGCCGTTCTGTAAGGTCAGCGGGATGGATAAGGCCGACGCCAGCGATACCACACCCCGCATACCTGCCCATCCCAGAATAATAGGACCACGCCAGCCAGGTCTACGCTGAGCCACCGTAATGTATTTTCCAATGAACTGCGTGAAGTAGGCTGACGAGATCGTGAACACCATCCGCGTAACAATGACCACCGCCGTGATCAGCAGCGCGTAGACAATGGCTTCGGTTTTTGAGTAGTCGCCCAGACTATTGATGATGACGGGTAGTTCGAGCCCGATCAGAATAAAGACCAGTCCGTTTAAAGCGAAAACGACCGTAGCCCACATCCCCACTCCTTGAATCCGCGAGCTATGGTTCAGGATCACGTGGCTCTGGTTCGACAAAAACAGCCCTCCACTCACTACCGCCATAACCCCCGAAACATCAAATTCTTCGGCCGTCATGTACATGATGTACGGAGCCATGAAGGTCAGCAGAATACTGATTCGGGTTGACGTAGGAAGCCATCGATGAATCGCGTAAAATACACACGCCACGGCCAGGCCAACAACAACACCCATCACCGTGACCATTACAAAATCGACGGAGGCTTCCTGCCACACGAATGAACCGGATAAAATAGCGGCCAGCGCAAAGCGAAATACGACCAAACTCGACGCATCGTTCACTAAACTCTCACCCTCCAGAATGCTGATAGCCCCTTTGGGAAGGTTAACATTCTTCAAAACCGACGTTGCCGCAACCGCATCGGGCGGTGAAATAATCCCTCCGAGTAGAAATCCCAGGGCCAGCGTGAACCCCGGAATGACCGCACTCGACACATAAGCGACGGCAACCGACGTAAAAATCACCAGCCCGAAGGCGAGTACAACAATGATCCGTCGCCAGCGCCAGAACTCTTTCCAGGACATGAACCAGGCCGCTTCATGGAGTAAAGGCGGTAAGAAAATCAGAAAGATTAAGTCAGGATTGACTTCGACGAGCGGAATACCCGGCACCAGACTTACCGCTAAACCACTCAACACCAGAAAAATGGGCACCGGAATTCGTAAACGCTGACCGGCCATGACCAGCAACGAAACGGCAAGCATCAATGACAAACAAAGAAGTAGTGTTTGGTGCATACGTATCTAAAAGAGGGATCGAGCGAAGATACGATAACTCAGCTTTATCAGGCAAGCGGAGGTTCGTTGGTAGCACCAGACCAAGCTATGCCGAGCCATGAAGATGTTCATGCTGGCAGAACACGTTTAGTCTTCCTTGCCTGACTACAGCAAGGATAGTCGTTTGAACGAAGAGCGAGCGTGTGGTATTGAAATCGCCGGTCAAAGCCCGACAGTAGCAGGCACGACGAAATTCTGAATTAAAGGAGTGAAGCCGGGTCCAGCAAATGATTTTTCACGGCAAAGATGACCAGGCCAGCGGTGTTGCGGGCACCGGTTTTCTCCAGCAGATGGTTTCGGTGGCCATCGACCGTTCGGGTGCTGATATTGAGCTGATCGGCAATTTCCTGGGCGGTCAGTTGCCGGCATATCAGGTTGAGTATTTCCACTTCTCTCGCGGTTAAACTGGAGGCAAGATCGACGTTTAGCAATTGACGCGGCTTCTTGATCGATAACCGGTTTTTCATGGCCGTCAGAAATACATCGTTGACGTAAAACTCTTTTTCGACAACGGTATGGATAGCCCGTTCTACCTCCGACGGCTCTACATTTTTGAACAGAAACCCATTTACTCCCAGGTCAATCATGTGGATGACAAATCGGTCTTCGCCATAAACCGATAAAATTATTATTTTGAGGGCCGGATACATGCTGTTCAATCGCTTGGTGACTTCAACCCCATTCAGCTCCGGCATCGACAGATCCAGCAGCACCACATCGGGAAAAGGAGAGGCCGTTTCGAGGGCGTCCAGCAAAACCCGTCCGTTGTCGGCTTCCAGGGTGACTTGCATGCCTTCGAAACCGTTGACAATCGACAACATGCCTTTTCGAAATAAAACCTGATCATCAGCAATAGCGATATTGATCGTTTTCATAGGTCAGTCAGTAATGGAACCTCAACCGTGACGTGTAATCCCTGACCCGCGTGGGTTTTGAATCGAACAGCCCCGCCAAGCATTTGAGTACGCGTTTCAATATTCTTCAGGCCCAGACTCTTTTTTTGATACGCTTCTTCCATATTGAACCCGATGCCATTGTCGGTGTATGTAAGACGGAACTGGTCCGTAGTAACTATGATCTGAAGCTCGATGCAGGTGGCCTGGGCGTATTTCGTGGCATTGATCAGTAGCTCCTGAACGAGCCTGTATATGGTCAGATTGAACCGGGCGCTAAAGTTAACCGTACCCTGAACCAGTAACTGGATATCATTCTGCGTTACAGCCATAATATCCTCACACAGGCCCTCCAACGCGTAGACCAAGCCGAGTTCAGCTAACCCTTGCGGTAACAGATCGTTGGAGATGCGCCGAATCGTATCCAGCGTATGATCGATCTGGCCTTTGAGCTTGCTTCCTGCCGGGTCGATGATGGGATTGGATTGAACCAATTGGCCTACCAAAAGACGCATGACGGAGAGGGAAGCGCCTACTTCGTCGTGCAGATCACGGGCCACCCGGTGACGCTCGTCTTCAACCGCATCCAACGTACGATAAATTACGTCGCGCTGGTAGTTCAGTTCTATTTGTTTCATCGCCAGCTCCTGTTTTGCCAGCCGCTTCTGGTACAACAAAAGAAACGTTATCAGACCAGCTACCAGGAATAAAATGGCGATCGAACCACCAAACAGCAATACGTATAAATCTACCGAAGATTGGGACTGAGCCATAAACCAAGACTAATAGCAAGATGCATTAAGACAAACAAACAGGAATGTAAGCCCCAAGACATCAAACTTAATGACTGATTAGGTTGCTCAATCGTAATATTGGCTAATAAAAACAGAATGAGACTTCCCGCGAAATAAAGCAGGAAACCCGTATTTATCCAAAATATAGGATACGTTTCAGGATGCTTGATATCGAGTTCGGTCAGCATCTTGTAAAAGCACAGGATGGCCAGCCCAATGACCATCAGAC
Organism: Spirosoma agri; assembly: GCF_010747415.1. NCBI lineage: Bacteria > Pseudomonadati > Bacteroidota > Cytophagia > Cytophagales > Cytophagaceae > Spirosoma > Spirosoma agri. The sequence continues at coordinate 3,556,632 of NZ_JAAGNZ010000001.1, forward strand.
TTTCCAGGCCCCGTGGATACGTGTTGAAAACGGTCAGCGGCTGAAAGAACAGTGTGTTCAGGACGACGAAGCTATTGAATACCAGCAGTAATACAACAATTAACCACCGGGGGTAGAACGCCGAGAAAAAGCGTCGGTAGAATAAAGCAATTATATTGAATTCGAGTAAGGTGTAGATGTGCAGAAGAAATAGATTGGGTATGTGCAGTTTGGACAGGGTGAGCGAAACGATTTCACCCACCAGACTGAGCAGTAGAAAAGCCCCGATATACTTTAATTCAGCCTGTAAAAATCGACGGCGCACGAGAGCAACTCCCAGGGAGATGATCATCACATAAGAGCCATTTAAAAGCATCCAGTGCAAAAAGCGCTCGATCATAAAGAGAATACGGGCTAGGGTATCTTATAACTAGCAATCACACGGCTGATCGCTGGCAATGAATAATGGACTGTCCTCATCGCACTGCGGAGGGCAAACGTGGGTGAAATCGAATACGTTATAATTCTGTTCCGCCAGAATCGGTGCCGCAGCGTCATCGTCGTTCATGTGCCCGATAAGATCGATAACAGTATCAGGGTCTTTTTCACTCGTGGGGTCAATATCTCTGCGATAGGCCGCCGACACCAGCAGTAAGCAGGGCCGAATCCGCTTTTTACCCGTCTCAGCTTCTTCAACGGGCTTTTTACCGATATACATCCGGATAAATTCGGTATCAAGCTGATTCAGCAGCTCAACAATTTCAGCCCGTCTGACCAGAAAGGCGCGCATGGCAGTTGGGGGAGTCGCCGACTGATTTTCCGAATCAGAGTCAACCCAGTTTGTAACCCAATCCTGAGCGATTGCCAATGGAACGGCATAAGGGACCAAATCCAGATTATCGTAATTATCCATCGTTGTGTGTATTTCTTTTTTGTTGTGCCTGGCAAATAAAGAGCTTTGTTCATGGGCCTATACCCGTAAAAATACCTGTTTTCAGAAACAGGCATAAATTCTTTGTTCATATAGGCGTAACTACTTCATTTGAAAATAGCGTCTTTCTACTCCTTTAATACCCTTCAACGTAATAGACCTTTGCCCCACAATCAGTTCATTCCGGACGGAGCAAGCGATGTCACGAATACCCTGATTTCGTGGTCGACCAGGTTAACAAAATGTCTGTCTAGACGAGACGAACTGATCGTGGCTTTACGGCCTGATGATGATCATCAACCACCTAATTACGAATGCCTATTCATGTCTATGATTATTTCCCGTCAGGACTACAATAAGAAACCATTAGCCATTCAGCAAGGCGCTCTTTTGCTTTGGGGAAAACTACTGATGAATTACAGGGAAGGCGATTTTTTGTGCCAATTGTATAGTCTGAATAACTTTTTCGTCCAAAGTTATTCCAGTCTCAACCCTCAGAAAATTGTCAAAATTTACACCTTTCATACCACCAAGAACTTGAAAATCAACCCTACGAGTGTCTGGAAAGCGGGTAGTGCGGTTTGACAATTAATTGTCTCGTTCACGCCTTATACCTGCTAGATAGAGCGAGTCAACGAGCCTACCACATGCGCAAACTAGACGCTGCTCATTGAGTCATTCTAACCGATAGTTTCCAAAAATGAACGATTAGTACATTACGAGTACATACTTCCTGACCTACTAGAAGCTTATAAGTAAAATATAAGTTTCTATCCACACCAAACGATTATTAACGTTTACAATTCCTTCACCTTTAACCTTTTTTTCAATCATGGATGAGTACATGGGTATTGTCAAGCTGTTCGCAGGAAATTTCCCAATAAAAGGGTGGGCCTTTTGTAATGGTCAATTACTTTCTATCAGTCAAAATTCAGCATTGTACTCCCTGCTGGGCAACACCTACGGGGGCGATGGCGTAAGTACCTTTGCGCTGCCTGATTTGCGGGGACGAACTGCCGTTGGTTTCGGTTCGGGGCCGGGTCTGCAAAACTATAATTTGGGAGAGGCGGGTGGTACGGAAAGCGTCACGCTGACAAACAACCAACTACCGGTTCACACTCACTCCCTGAATGCTACGACAAATTCAGGTACTCAAGTGTCGCCTTCGGGAGTTCTACTCGCTGCCGCTACGGGCGCTGACGAAGGTGGTACTTCGGTCACCGTCAGTACTTATGCAAATGGCTCCCCCAATACCTCGCTTAGTCCAAACAGCATTGGAGGAGCAGGCGGAAACCAGCCCCACGAGAATCGTCAACCCTACCTCGGACTCAACTACATCATTTGCACAGAGGGTCTTTATCCGCCCCGTCCGTAGCCGCATAAACTCTTCGACTTAAGCTGGTTTTCCTGGGGTATCCCGGCGAGGGATGAGGTGTTGACCAGTCTATACGCAAAGCAGTGCTCTATGTCGTAGAGCACTGCTTTGCGTTGACTTATTTCTGTTTTACTCATTCAAACGTATGAAAACATCTTTTCGAAGGACTAAAAAGGATAATCCGCCGTGAGCTGATCCTACCACTCTGTTGTCGAGTCATGACAACACCTTGATGGTTATTCCTATCCCTTTTCAATCTTTATCCATAGTTCTTATGCGCTTCTCACTTTTACTAGCTTTTCTGCTGACACTTGTTGCCGGGCTCACCTACGCACAGACACCTACGCGGCTATTTCTCACTCGTGGTAGCGGCACTTCGTCGAATGATGCACTACTTTCAGTCGATTTGAATGGTTCGCTGCCGTCCACGGGCACTGTACTGGCTAACGATGCTGGCAACTTCACTCAGCCAAGCGATTTACTTTACGACCCAGCCACTAATTTTCTCTACGTAGTAGATGAATACGTACCTGCAAGTGGAGGAGGTGGCGGTGTATTTCGCTATCTGTATAATCCTTCAACTAACTCTGTATCGAACCGAACGGCGCTAGTGGCATCCAACGGCTTCAGCTATCGGGGTCTGTCCCTTGACGCAGCCAACAATCGACTGTATGTCTCTCAGGGAGATGCCAATAATGTGACGGATGCACTGCTGATGCTGAGTAACGTAACTGGTAACGGTCCCTTCACCGCAACAACACTTGTTATTGGTACAGCAGCCGACGGCGGTTTTACGAATCCGGCTGACCTCGTCTTCGATCCAGCCAGTAATTACCTCTACGTATCGGACCAGTTTATCAATACGGGTTCGATAATACGATATACGGTGAATGGCAGCGGTACGGCCGTTTCAAACCGCACGGTTGTAATTGCGGCAGCAGGTAGTGGAAGCATTGCACCAGGGGGGTTGGCACTTGATCAGGCAAACGGTCAACTCTACTTCACTACGTTTACCAGCAGCAATGCGACTGGTGATGCGAACGACGCGCTCAAGCAGGTAAATGTAGGTAATGGAGCCAGTTTCCCCGGTACACCAAGCACAATAATAAACGGAACGAACTCGTCTTTAACCGTACCTCAGGATTTAGCCCTGGATCGCACCAATGGGTCTATTTATGTTTCGAATGCGGCAACGGGCGGCCAGGTATACCGCTACACCACGAGTGGAAATAACGAAACGGCCATCGTTCCCGGAACAGCGGTAAGTACCTATACCGGTCTGGCGCTGAACGGTGGTTTTACAACCTCCAGCACGACCGTCACCGCTATCAATCGGACAGGTACTATCCCGACCAGTGCAGGTAGTGTAACTTACTCAGTGGTCTTTGCCGCAAGCGTGACGGGCCTTACGACGAATAATTTCTCGGTAACACCGACCGGCAGCATTAGTGGAGCCAGCGTCAGCAGCGTGTCAGGTTCGGGCACTAACTATACTGTAACGGTAAACACGGGCACGGGCAGTGGTACGCTTACGCTAAATCTAGCTAATAGCTCGGGGGTCTCCCCTACCGTTTCCAACACGCCCTTTAGCGGACAGACTTATACCATCGACAAAACAGCGCCCACAGTGAGCAGCGTGAGCGTACCCGCCAACGCCACCTACCGCGCCGGACAGACGCTGAGCTTCTCGGTCAACTTCGCCGAAAACGTCATCGTCTCGGGCACCCCGCAACTGCCACTCACCATCGGCACCACTACCCGGCAAGCCAACTACGTATCGGGCAGTGGCAGCTCCGCCCTGGTCTTCACCTACACCGTCCAGACCGGCGAGCTGGACACTGACGGCATCGCACTGGCCTCCGCCCTGACTCTCAACGGGGGCACTATCCGCGACAATGTCAATAACAATGCCACCCTGACCCTCAACGGTGTCCCTTCCACCACCGGCATCCTGGTCGACGCCGTGGCCCCCACCGTGACCATCACCTCCTCGGCGGGACCGTCGGGCTCCACCACCGGCACCAACCCCATCCCCTTCACTATCACCTTCTCCGAAAGCGTGACCGGTTTGGTAGCTGGCGGAGTGAGCGTGACCGGCGGCACACCCACTGGCTTCAGTGGCAGCGGCACCATCTACACCCTCAACGTGACCCCTACGGCCAACGGAGCGGTGACGGTCAATGTGGCCGCTAATGTGGCCCAGGATGCCGCCGGCAACGGTAACGCAGCGGCCAGCCCGTTCAGCATCACCTACAGCCAGCCCGTCACGGCGGCTCCGGTGGTGACCAGCCCGGCCAACAGCAGCCAGCTCAACACCAGCACGCCCACCTACGCGGGGACGGCCCCAGCCAACAGCACCGTGACGGTCTACGTCGACAACACCGCCATCGGCACCACCACTGCCAACGGGGGGACCTGGAGCCTGACGCAGCCCACGGCTATAGCGAACGGCACCCACTCAGTCTACGCCACGGCCCAGCTCAGCGGGCAGGCCGTGAGTGCAAACTCCAACACCAACTCCTTTACCGTCGATACCACCGTCCCCACAGTGAGCAGCGTGAACGTACCCACCAACGCCACCTACCGCGCCGGACAGACGCTGAGCTTCTCGGTCAACTTCGCCGAAAACGTCGCCGTCGCGGGAACCCCACAACTGCCACTCACCATCGGCTCCACCACCCGGCAGGCCAACTACACCTCCGGCAGTGGCAGCTCCGCCCTGGTCTTTACTTACACCGTCCAGACCGGCGAGCTGGACACTGACGGCATCGCACTGGCCTCCGCCCTGACCCTCAACGGGGGCACCATCCGCGACAATGTCAGTAACAACGCCACCCTGACCCTCAACGGTGTCCCTTCCACCACCGGCATCCTGGTCGACGCCGTGGCCCCCACCGTGACCATCACCTCCTCAGCAGGACCGTCGGGCTCCACCACCGGCACCAACCCCATCCCCTTCACCATCACCTTCTCCGAAAGCGTGACCGGTTTGGTGGCTGGCGGAGTGAGCGTGACCGGCGGCACACCCACTGGCTTCAGTGGCAGCGGCACCATCTACACCCTCAACGTGACCCCCTCGACCAACGGAGCGGTAGTGGTCAATGTGGCCGCTAATGTGGCCCAGGATGCCGCCGGCAACGGTAACGCAGCGGCCAGCCCGTTCAGCATCACCTACAGCCAGCCCGTCACGGCGGCTCCGGTGGTGACCAGCCCGGCCAACAGCAGCCAGCTCAACACCAGCACGCCCACCTACGCGGGGACGGCCCCGGCCAGCAGCACCGTGACGGTGTATGTGGACAACAACGCCATCGGCACCACCACCGCCATCGGGGGAAGCTGGTCACTGACTCAGCCCACGGCCCTGGCCAACAGCACCCATTCGGTCTACGCCACGGCTCAAGTGAGCGGGCAGGCCGTGAGTGCAAACTCCAACACCAATACCTTTACTGTCAACAACTCGATGCTTAGCCTGGCTCTGTCGGTAAACGAGTTATGCGCTAATAGTCCGCTCAGTCTGACGGCTACAGCTACGAACATCGGTTCTCCCGTAACCTATTCGCTCAGTAGTAGCCCCGCTGGCTTTTCGGGTTCAGGCACCTCGCCCCAGTTTACCCTGACTGCCCCCGCGATTGAGTCGACAACGGCCTTCACATTGACCGTTACCGCTACCAGCACAGCCGGTAACGCTAGTGCCACTGCGGTTGTTACGGTGAATCCCCTGCCCACAGCTACGTTGGTAGCGAGTGGCACGCTGACTTGCGCGCAACCCAGTATCACGCTAACGGCCCAGGGAGGAACCTCCTATCAATTCAGCGGACCCGGTCTGGTCAGTCAGTCGGCAAATACAGCGCTGGTCAATGTGGCCGGTACGTATTCAGTGACGGTGAGTTCAGGTAGCGGTTGTTCCAGTACGACTAGTGTGGCTGTTAGCCAGGAAAATAGCCTGCCTACGGTGACTATTACCCCGGCCAGCAGTACGTTGACTTGTGCCAATCCGACCTTGCAACTGACGGCCAATAGCTCGGTCTCAACCCTGCGTTGGAGTACGGGAGCCAGCACGCCCAGCATTTCGGTGAGTGCTGCGGGCACTTATTCAGTGACGGCTACAGGTACCAATGGATGTACAGCCACGGCCAGTGCTCAGGTGATCCAGGACAATACCGTGCCCACACCAAGCCTGACAGCCAGTGCCCTGACAACCGTCAATCAGCCCATTTCCGTTACCGCCAGCGGTTGCAGTGGTACGCTTACCTGGCAGGTACAGGGGGGGGCAGGCCAGGCCAACGGGTCAGTCTATACGCTCACCCAGCCGGGCAACTATACGCTCTCGGCAACCTGTACAGTGGGCAGTTGCACCAGTCCACCCGCCCCGGTCCTGCTGCTAACCATTCAGGCTCCCAATACGAACTTCGCGATCACAGGCGTAACCATGGTCAACTGTTATCAGGCCAACCCCAGCCGGGGCGAGTATCTTGTGCAGTTCACCCCCCAGTACGCCGGGCAAAACAGCAACCCCATCAGTTTTTCGGTGGTGCGCGAACTGGCACCCACTACCCAGCCAGCCCCTTATGTGCTGAATCTCTACCAGGATAATCCCGTTATTACGCTGGTAGCCAATCAGGCGGGTAATGGCGAAGCTCGCTACAATTACAACTGGCTGGCGTCCTGTAATTCGGGTAGCAGCCCCAATCAGCCGCCAACCACGTTGGGTATCGGGGCTCAGACGCTAACCGTGAATCAGCCTTATCAGCTCAACCTGAGTAGTTACTTCACCGATCCGGAAGGACAGCCGCTAACGTACTCAGCTACGGGTCTGCCCGCCGGATTGAGCGTAGCGGGTAGCGTGCTCAGCGGTACACCTTCGCAGACTGGTACGTTTGGCGTAAGCATCACAGCCATCGATCCGGGCAACCTCTCCGTCAGTAGCAATTTCACCCTGACGGTGCAGACCCAACCGAGCCAGCCAACGGCTTTTACAATCGCGAGCGTCAATACAGTCAGCTGTGAGGTGCTCTCGGCCGGTCAGCGCCGGGTTCGGTTTACGCCCCAGTACAGTGGACTTTCGGGTCAGCCGATTACGTTTCGGGTGGTGAACGAACTCGCTCCGACGACCCAGGCGGCTCCTTATAGTCTGGACCTGTACACCGATAATCCAGTAATTGAGTTGCGGGCCAGTCAGGCGGGTACAGCAGGCGAAGTGAGCTTTAGCTACAACTGGCTGGCAGCCTGCGGTAGCACACCTCCGGTAAACGGGGCTCCTACGGTTACACAAACAATACCTAATCAGGTGGGTGCCGTGAACCAGGCGTTCAGCTACAGCATCCCGGCGGGTACATTCACCGATCCGAACGGGGATGCGCTGGTCCTAACCGCTAGTGGCCTACCATCAGGCTTGAGCCTGAATGGATCAGTGATCAGCGGTACGCCTTCGAGCAGTGGAGTATCAACAGTGAGCATCACAGCCACTGACCCCGGCAACCTATCGGCAAGTACCCGTTTTACACTGACCATCAACCAGATCACGATACCGCCTACGCAGGATTTTGCGATAACTGGGGTAAGTTTGCTCACCTGTCAGGCAGTAAATGGACAACAGCGCCTAATCCGTTTCAGCCCACAGTATAGCGGTTTGACGGGCCAACCGGTGAGTTTTTCGGTGGCCAACGAACTGGCTCCCACGAATGCAGGTGGTCCGTATGAGCTGCGGTTATATCTGGACAATCCGGTCATTGTGCTCAAAGCCGCCCAGGCGGGTACGGCAAATGAAGCCAGCTTCAGCTACAACTGGCTGGCAGCCTGTGGCAGTGCTTCGGGTCGTCGGCCCGCCGACGAATTACCGGCCTTCAATGTAGTAGTACTGGGTAATCCGGTAGAGAGTACTACCGCTGAAGTAGCGATTCATGGGGCACAGGGACAAACGGTGGCGGTGCGTGTAGTAGATCTGCAAGGCAAGCTGGTGGCTACGATTCGGATTGAGCAGGCCCAGGCCGTTGAACGGGTAAGCTTACCGTTGGGGACCAGTAGTGGAGTGCTGCTTCTGGAGGTGCGTACGCCAACCCAGTATCAGCAGGTCAAACTGGTAAAACACTAATTCGATTTGTTCTATTGCTGAAAGCCCAGGCCAAAACAGGTCTGGGCTTTTTTGTAGCTTTTTTCTTCCGCTTTGATCAGATCGAAAACGGGCAGATTCCTGGGATTCCACTATTCAGCGTTAACCAACTCAGCCATCAGGGCCATCAACTCGGTAGCCGTACTAGCGCTTCGGCGGCCTAATCCGCACGAGCAGGCTATATCTACCGACTGGCCCCTGGCACGCTCAATGCTGTCAAGGATGAGTCTGTTCTCAGCCAGCGTACGTTTTTCGTGGACAAACCCGGCTACAAAGCGAGTACCCACCGGGAGTCGAATCTGTTTGAGCGGAGTGTAATGGTCAGCATCCACAGAGGGAGGCACCACACCTTCAGCAAATGGGTAGTGCATGTAAACCAGCGTGTGCTGAGCGGGCCACTCCTGGACTAACCGATTAGAGAACGCCACCATTTTGTCCAGTGTTTTGGGGTGCACCAACGCTTCGTTATGGAAATCACCCAGACAGAGGTGAATACCAATATGGGCACCTGGGTTGATTTTTCGCAGTAAATCCTGAATTGGCTTCAGCGCCAGACCCAGCAGCGGTGTTGGTAATTTATAGGCAGCGTACAGTTCGGGAGGTACTTCGAGCTGAATCACTACATCCTGACCGGCTTCGGTCAGGATGGCGTTGACCTCGCGGGCAATAACGGTGTTGAACGCGTACGTATAGCGCAACCAGGTAAGGGGGCTGGCGAAAGCAAAGCCCATCGCAAAGCCGGTTGGCACACCCACCTGAAATTTCAGATCTGGTAGTTCATGCTGTTCCCTTAAACGGGTAAACGTTGGGTAATTGCGTCGAAAGAAATCATCGTAGCCCAGGCGAACATGCTGGGGCATATCAGCCGGTGAGTATAGGGGCTTGAGTTTCTGAAAGCTATCGTAGTCAACAGCCATACCATCGGCCCCTCGGATGGGTTCTTTAACGATCTGCCAACTCGTTTTGTCCTGGGTCAGCTTCTCAATGGCATAGACTACCCAGGCCGTACGATTACCCTTGGGAAAGGCGGGTGTCTTCTCTCCCACCTCCCCATCAGGCAGGCAAAACAGCATTGGCCCGAGCGCGTCAAAGGCGCGTTCCATACAATCTTCATCACTGTCGAAAGGCAGACTGCCCACCAGCAAGGCTGATCGTATGGTCGGGGACTGAGCGTTACCGATTGGTTTTGGTTGTGTCGTTGACATGCGATTAGTTTTTAAAAGGGTTAGTGAAGGTACCGGCTCGCTATTGATGCCTCACCGATTCATTCAAACGTAGTCAAGTTAACAAAACTACGGCTCCCCACCTATTGATAGTCAATCAACTAGCAACGGCAAGCTAAACTTAGATTCACCGTTCGTGACGGTGAACACTTATGCATCAGCGGTACACTCGATCAGCCAGAACGCGCTGGTTAAAAGTCATATCCACGCTCTTTTTCAAACCCTAGGTAAATTATGGCCGCAAAAAAAACAAAAATCTAACCTTACCCTTCTACCAATCGTTCACCCCAGTAGCCTACTGGCATACTATCGTTTAAAAAGACTAATTCATTTACTCAACGTCTGAAAACAACCAACATGAATGAGAATCAATTGAGCCGACGCCAGATCATTGGTGGCATCGGCAGCAGCTTAGCCGCTACCGTAATAGCACCAGCGGTTTTTGCCAATTCGGAAAACCAGACCACAACGGGAACCGCTCCGGCAGCCCTTGTCGATCCAACGACCAAATACCCAAAACCTCCCTTCAAAGCCCAGCCCCAACCGTGGCCGGGACTGGCGAGTAAGATGGACCCCCGCCCCGATCATGGCGAAACCAGCTACAAAGGATCGGGACGCTTAACGGGTCGGAAAGCCCTGATCACCGGCGGTGATTCGGGAATGGGTCGGGCAGCCGCGATTGCCTATGCCCGTGAGGGAGCCGATGTAGCCATCAATTATCTGCCCGCTGAGGAATCCGATGCCAAAGAGGTCATTGACCTGATCAAGAAAGAAGGCCGCAAGGCGATTGCCATTCCCGGTGATCTCCGCGACGAAGCGTTCTGTAAACGACTGGTCGATGAAGCGGTGAAAGGGTTGGGGGGGTTAGACATTCTGGTCAGTAATGCGGCCCGTCAGCAACAGCGCGAATCCATTCTGGAGCTAACCTCGGAAGACTTCGATGCCACGATGAAGACGAATATCTACGCGCCTTTCTGGATTATCAAAGCGGCACTACCGCACATGCCAGCCGGCTCGTCCATTATCGGCACTACCTCCGAACAGGCGTATGATCCTTCGGCTAACCTGTACGACTATGCTCAAACGAAAGCGGCTACGATGAATTTTGTCAAGTCGCTGGCTAAGCAGCTTGGTCCAAAAGGCATACGGGTAAATGGTGTAGCACCGGGCCCGATCTGGACACCGTTGCAACCCAGTGGTGGTGCCACCCAGGAAAAACTAAAAACGTTTGGCGGGGATACTCCGCTGGGCCGTCCTGGACAACCCGTTGAGCTGGCGTCTATTTATGTTCAACTGGCAGCCAATGATGGCAGCTACGCCACGGGACAGGTGTACGGTGCAGCAGGTGGAGGTGGACAGCCTTAGCAAAATTAAGTCATATAAAAACACAAAAGCCGCGTTCAGTGTCAACTGACGCGGCTTTTGCTGTATTGAAGCCTCAGTACTACACGTTCTTGAGTAACCCACGTCGGCGGAGTAACGGCTTGATGTCGGGCTCGGCACCCCGAAATTTGCGGTATAACATCATCGGATCGTCCGTACCGCCCCGTTCCAGAATATTCTTCCGGAACGATTGGGCCGACTTCGGATCAAACAATCCCTTTTGCTTGAACACCTCAAACGCATCAGCATCCAGCACCGCCGACCAGATGTAGCTGTAGTAACCAGCCGAGTAACCACCCGAGAAGATATGCTGGAAGTAGGTGCTCCGGTAACGGGGCGGAATCTGATCGATCAGGCCAATCTTGTCCATTGCCTGCTTCTCGAAGGCCAGTACATCCGACGGAGCCTGCCCTGGTTTCAGTGTATGGTAAGCCATATCCAGCAGCGAAGCGGCCAGGTATTCACTGGTTTCGAAGCCCTGATTGAACAGCTGGCTCCGCTTGATCTTGTCAACCAATGCATCCGGAATGACCGCGCCTGTCTGGTAATGTTTCGCAAACAGTTTTAGCATTTCGGGCTCTACGGCCCAGTTTTCCATAATCTGCGACGGCAATTCCACAAAATCGCGGGGAACCGACGTACCCGACTGACTTCCGTAGTGAACATTCGACAACAGCCCATGTAGTGCGTGTCCAAACTCGTGAAAGAACGTGCTGGTTTCGTTTAAGGTAAGCAGCGCGGGCGCGTTGCCGCTCGGCTTCGAGAAGTTACAGACGATCGACACAACCGGCGTTATCTGTTTGCCGTTTTCGACTTCCTGCCGCCGGTAACTAGTCATCCAGGCACCTCCGCGTTTGCTGGCCCGCGGGTAAAAATCCATGTAGATCAGCCCTATGTGCCGCCCATCGGCCTCTTTCACTTCGTAAGCCGTAGCCTCCTCGTGGTAGACCGGCACATCGGTACGACGCTCGAAGCGAAGTCCATAAAGCCGGTTAGTGAGCGTGAAGATACCTTCGCGCACGCTTTCCAGAGAGAAGTAAGGACGAAGTTCCTGCTCGTCGAGGGCATATTTTTCCTTGCGCAGTTTCTCGGCATAATAGCGCCAGTCCCAGCTGGCCAGTTTCTCGCTCTGGCCGGGATTGGCTTTGTTTTCTTTATCCATCATCGCCTGTAAGTCAGCCGCTTCCTGCTTAGCGACAGGGACCGTGGCCGTCCAGAGTTGATTTAACAGCTGAGCGACTTTCTCGGGCGTTTGGGCCATACTCTCTTCCAGCACGTAAGCCGCGTGATTATCGTAACCCAGCAACTGGGCTTTCTCAGCCCGGAGCGCTACCATGTTCGCCATAATCGACTTATTGTCGTGCTCGTCGTTGTGATTAGCCCGTTCGAGGTAGGCCCGGAAAATCTGTTCCCGTAACTTCCGGTTATCAGCATACTGCAAAAACGGCATGATGCTCGGATTTTGCAGAGTGAACACCCACTTACCGTCCAGTTTACGCTTTTTCGCGTCGTCGGCAGCTGCGGCTACTACCGAAGCAGGTAAGCCACTCAGATCTTCCGGCTTGTCGATAACCAGGGCATAGGCATTGTTCTCGGCGAGCAGATTCTGCCCAAATTTGAGCGTCAGCACCGACAGTTCGCCGTTGATTTGCCGCAACCGATCCTGTTTGTCAGTCGTCAAGGCGGCCCCGTTGCGCACAAAATTCTTGTACATTTTTTCGAGTAACCGCTGCTGATCACCCGCCAGTTTGAGTTTGTTACGACCTTCGTAAACGGCTTTCACCCGGCTAAACAACACGGGATTGAGCATAATATCATCGCTGTGCTTGGCCAGTTTAGGGGCAACCGTCTGCGCAATTTTCTGCAACTGATCGTTGGTATTAGCCCCGTTGAGATTACCCAGAACCGTGTTGACGCGCCGGAGCAGATCACCACTGGCTTCGACGGCCTCGATGGTGTTGGCAAACGTGGGCGCTACCGTCTGTTTGGTGATCGTTGCGATTTCAGCTGTTTGCTGCCGGATCCCCTCGTCGATAGCGGGTTCGAAATGCTCGGGCTTGATCAAATCGAAGGGCGGCACACCAAACGGGGTGTTGTATGTACTGAAAAAAGGATTCGACGCGTAGGGTGCTACGTTTGCGGTAGCGACGCGGGGCGTGTCAGTATCTGGAGAAAAAGCCGTCATTACTAAAGTCAGCGCGAAAAGAGAGTGTCTGTAGTTCATTTGACTGAGTGCATTCGTCGTTAGTACGGGTATAGTCCACAAAAATAGAACAATCTATTCAGAGAAAACCGCCAGATTCGTTACCGATTAGTCCGCCCGTAGTTTATCGAAATAAGTACACGTGTTCACGTATGATCTGCAAAACCAAAAAAGCCCCTTTCGGGGCTAGGTTGGCTGTATATAATCAGTTGCTGATGCTAGTCAGTTCGTGCTCAACCGTGAAAGAAATCTTTCATTTTGTCGAAGAAGCCTTTTTCGTTCTTATTCGGCTTCGGTTGGAAATTCGGTGAGTGCCGTAGTTTTTCCAGCATCGAACGCTCTTCCGACGACAGTGTTTTTGGCGTCCAGACGTTTACGTGCACAAGTTGGTCACCCCGTCCATACCCGTTCAACTCTTTGATGCCTTTACCTTTGAGCCGAAGTATTTTACCACTCTGCGTACCTGGGTCAAGCGTGATCCGGGCTTTTCCGTCGATGGTCGGTACTTCGACGTTTGTTCCGACTGCCGCATCGACAAAGTTGACGTACAGATCGAACACGACATTGTTGCCATCGCGCTTGAGATCGCCATCTTCCTCCTCTTCGATCACGATCAGCAGATCACCCGCCACACCACCTCGGGGCGGAACGTTCCCTTTGCCGCCAACCGACAGTTGAATACCTTCGGCTACACCCGCCGGAATTTTGATAGGAATAACGTCTTCCTGCAAGACACGCCCTTCGCCGAAGCAAACATCACACCGATCGGTTACCAGTTTCCCTTCGCCGTTACAGGTCGGACAGGTACTCGTGGAAACCATCTGACCAAGCATCGTATTGACCACTTTACGGGTCTGTCCGGTGCCATTACAGGTCGTACAAGTCTGCACAGCCGTTCCATTTTTGGAGCCGTTGCCACCACAGGTCGTACAGCTGACGTGCCGCTTGACTTTGATTTTTTTCTCGACGCCGTTGGCAACTTCCTGCAAATTCAGTTTCAGCTTGATACGCAGATCGGAACCACGACGAACGCGTTGACGTCCACCGCCACCCTGCGCTCCCCGGAAGAAGCCGCCAAAAGGGGACTCATCACCGAAAACATCGCCAAATTGGCTGAAGATGTCTTCCATCGTCGGGCCGCCAGCGCCATAGCCACCACCTGCCGCTCCGCTCATGCCCGCATGACCAAACTGATCATACCGAGCTTTTTTCTGCGGGTCGTTGAGCACGTCGTAAGCCTCGGCGGCTTCCTTGAATTTCTCCTCGGCGGTGGGGTCGTCGGGATTTTTATCCGGGTGGTATTTGATGGCCATCTTCCGATACGCCTTTTTCAAGTCCTCCGCCGAGACGTTTTTATCAACGCCTAATATTTCATAATAATCGCGCTTCGTCGCCATACATTCAAAGAGCGAACGAATGAACGAGCCAAGGAATCGCCTTAAGCACTCCTTGGCTCGTTCATTCGTTCGCTATTAGCTTCCTACAATTACTTTCGCAAACCGAATGACTTTGTCATTCAAATAGTATCCTTTTTCAATTTCGTCGATGACTTTACCCTTGAGGTCATCACTGGGAGCCGGGAACTGCGTGATCGATTCGTGCAGATCGGCATTAAACGGTTCACCTTTAGCCGTCATTGGCTTGAGGCCCTTGCTTTCCAGCACCTTGAATAACTTGGCGTAGATCAGCGACACGCCTTCTTTAACGGCTGTAACATCTTCGGTCGTTTCTATGGATTGCATAGCCCGTTCGAAATCGTCAACAACCGGAATCAACGCCTGCAACAGCCCCTCGTTGGCATTACTGATCAACTCAAGTTTTTCCTTGGCGGTGCGCCGACGAAAGTTCTCAAAATCAGCGTACAAACGGAGGTATTTATCTTTAAGCTCAGCGATTTCGCGGGTGGCCTGGTCAGCCTTACCGGCCAATTCGGGTTCAGCTTCAGCCGTAACTTCTTCGGCAGAAACATCTTCTACCTGTACTTCCGGCTCTCCACCATTGACAGTAACAGCTTCGTCAGTTGTCAGATTGTCAGGTTGTTGTGTATTGGTGGACGTTTCTTCGTCCAGTGTGTCTTTATTTTCCATTGATGAGCTTCTATTTCGCTTCCAGAAATTCATATGCAAAGATGGGCAAAAGACCGGCCAAAACCGCATATCCTGTCAAGTTGACACACTACTTAATGCAGTCAGGCCAATGATTTATAGAAATTGGAGCATGTACAGGATTTAAAAAGCCCGGAGTATCGTTCTTCGCTTGGAACAATCAGCCGTTTATCGTCCTACCCGTCACGCTTCACCCTACCGTATTTATGCACCGGACCCGCTATACGCAACTGATCAAAGCCAAAGCCAGCGAACTGGGTTTTGATTTTTGTGGTATAGCTAAGGCTGATTTTCTGGAAGAAGAAGCACCCCGTTTAGAGACGTGGCTTAAAAACGGGATGCACGGCCAGATGAATTATATGGCCAATCATTTCGACAAACGACTCGATCCCCGTTTGTTGGTCGATGATGCAAAATCGGTCATAACGGTCCTGCTCAATTATTATCCGGAGCAGAAACTACCCGAAGGCGACGACGATTACAAACTATCTAAATACGCTTACGGCACTGACTATCACTTTGTTATAAAAGACAAACTAAAAGATTTGCTGGCCTATATTCATCAGGAAATCGGCGAAGTGGGCGGACGGGCGTTTGTCGATTCGGCCCCGGTCATGGACAAAGCCTGGGCGAAACGGGGCGGCCTGGGCTGGGTGGGCAAGCACACCAATCTGATCAATCGCGAAATCGGTTCGTTCTTCTTTATTGGCGAACTGATTCTTGATCTTGAACTGGAACCCGACGGTCCGATCACCGACTACTGCGGCACCTGCACCCGTTGCATCGACGCCTGCCCGACCGACGCCATTGTCGGTCCTTACGTCGTCGATGGGAGCAAATGCATTTCTTATTTCACGATTGAATTAAAAGAAGCCATTCCCGACGACGTTCGCGGAAAATTCGAGAACTGGACATTTGGTTGTGATATCTGCCAGGATGTCTGCCCCTGGAACCGTTTCGCCAAACCCCACAAAACACCCGCCTTTGATCCACACCCTGAACTGGCCGCTTTCACCAAAAACGACTGGGAGGAAATTACAGAAGATGTGTTTCGGGAGATTTTTCGCCGGTCAGCGGTGAAACGCACGAAACTGGAAGGCTTGAAGCGCAACGTAGCGTTCAACAAGCCGGACTAATGTTGTGAGCTATGATCAGGGAGTTGGTAGCCGCTCATCATTCTGGTAAATGAGTATTTTGTAGACTGGTAAACAGACATACGCCGTATCTCGAAGATACGGCGTATGTCTGTTTACCAGTCTACGAAGATAGGCTACCTATCAAAATAACGTCTGATTATCTCCCCTACCTGCCAAACCTCCTCGAACGTGTTGTAGAGTGGCGTAGGTGCCAGTCGAATGCAGTCAGGTTCGCGCCAGTCGCTAACAACGCCTTGTTCGGTCAGGTACGCAAATAAATCTTTCCCATTTTTTCGTACCAGTAGCGATAACTGACAGCCACGTTGGTTGGGATCGTCGGGCGTTAGAATCTGTATGTCGTCAAACGGCGTCAACAGGTACTCAAGATAGCCCGTCAACCGTTCGCTTTTTTGCCGAAGTGGCACAATCCCCGCTTCGGCGGTTATGGCAATAGCCGCCCGGTGAAGGGCCAACGCCAAAACGTTGGGCGTACTTACCTGCCACCCATCGGCACCGGGCGCGGGTAGAAAACCGGGCGTCATCTCGAAGCGTCGGTCTTCACGATAGCCCCACCACCCCGCCAGCCGGGGAAGATTTTGGTCATGGTGTTTCTGGTGAACGAACACGCCCGATACGGCACCCGGACCACCGTTTAGGTATTTGTAGGAACACCAGGTCGCAAAATCAACCCCCCACTCGTGGAGTCGCAGCGGCACGTTACCGATCGCATGGGCCAGATCGAATCCGATGGGAACGCAATACCGCTTGGCCGTTTGGGCGATAGCATCCATGTTGTATACCTGCCCGGTGTAATAATTCAGGCCACTCATCCAGATGAGCGCCAGCGAATCGGCGTGGTCAGCAATTGCTCGCTGTATGTCCGTCGTGTGAATCAACCCATCGTCCGGGCGGGGTGCTATTTCAATGATAGCATCCGACGGATTCAAGCCATGATGCTTCACGTGCGTTTCGAGCGCGTACTGATCAGAGGGAAAATCTCCTTTGATCGTCAAGATCTTGTATTTCCTATGCTCACTCGACCCCACCGCGCCGGCAAACCGGCCGGGCGAATCCACGCTGGACGAATCCACGCCGGGCCGGTAAAATGAAGCCAGTAGCAGGTGCAGATTTACCGTCAGGGCATTCATCGGACACACTTCCAACGGTTCCGCGCCTACGATTTGCGCCAGCGATTCTTTGCAGGTAGCATGGTAGCCTAGCCACGGCTGTTCACCCCCTTCGGCCCCAGCAGCCGTGGTTTGCTCGAACCAACCCTCAACACCCAGATTTTGCCAGGTATCGAGTTCCTTGGTCAAGGATTCCCGTGCCGTTTTCGGTTGCAACCCAAGCGAATTACCACATAGATAAATCAGGGATTTACCGTCGCGCTGAGGAATGTGAAAACGGTCGCGGAAGTGGCGGATCGAATCGGCTTCATCGAGTTGCAGGGCAAACGATCGTGAGTTTTCGTAGGTCATAGAATGATTTCAACAATTGCTTTACAAACTACGATTTTGCCGTCGTTTTGTTCACTATCGGCTTTCCGGGATTTCTACAGGCCAATCACTTATCGCCACAATAATGGAACAACGCGGATCACATGTACTGCATTTTTCCAGTGTTTAAATGGATTTATAGTAGGTATTGCTATATGCTGCACTTTGGGACTATAACGGGCTTATCCCACGGCCTTAACCCTGCACATTTTCTTCTCAGTATGCAGATTAACAACTCATTACAGCCCATCGATCTATCCGCAAAACTTGATCAGTTCTGGGCCCTCTCCGGTCAGAAAATCCAGCTGATCAATCAACAGTATGATCTATCGAAAGGCTCACCCGTCTTCACGGTGCAGGGCCAGTATACTACTCGTGGCTGGACCGAGTGGACGCAGGGCTTTCAGTTTGGGTCGGCAATTTTGCAGTTTGATGCTACCGACGAATCCGAATTTCTGGACATAGGTCGCCAGAATACTCTAAACCGGATGGCGCCCCACATCAGCCATACCGGCGTTCACGATCATGGCTTCAACAACGTCAGCACGTATGGTAATCTGCTTCGACTGATGCAGGAAGGCCGAATTCCGTACAATGCCTGGGAGAAAAACGTGTACGAACTGGCGCTGAAAATTTCGGGAGCCGTTCAGGCCAGCCGCTGGACAACCCTTAAAAAGAACAAGACAGCCGATGCGGGTTTTATCAGTTCCTTCAACGGGCCACACTCCCTGTTTGTCGACACCATCCGTTCGTGCCGGGCGTTGGTGCTGAGTCATGCGCTGGGCCATGTTTTTCAGGGCGAAGGTGACGTCAAAATCAACCTGCTCGACCGGGCAATTCAGCACATGAAAGCCACCGCCGACTATGCGGTCTTCTACGGGGAAGGGCGCGATACCTATGATGTGTGGGGTCGAACGGCGCACGAAAGTGTGTTCAATGTGAAAGATGGCAATTTTCGCTGTCCGAATTCGCAACAGGGTTACTCCGGATTCACGACCTGGACGCGTGGACTGGCCTGGGCCATGTGCGGATTTGCCGAAGAACTCGAGTGGCTCGCCACCCGCAGCGATGCCGAACTTGACCCGTTCGGCGGACGAACGACGATCGAAGCATTTATGCGTAAAGCCGCAACGGCCACCTGCGATTTTTTCATTGACCAAACGCCCACCGACGGCATTCCCTACTGGGACACGGGCGCGCCAAATTTATACCGACTGGGCGATTACCTCAATCGTCCGGCGGACCCGTACAACAATGTGGAGCCGGTTGACAGTTCGGCAGCGGCTATTGGTGCACAAGGGTTACTGCGTTTGGGCAACTACCTGATGGCAGCCGGTGAACCCGATGTTGGTCGGCGCTACTGGCAGGCTGGCTTAACGGTGCTCGATACGCTTCTCGCGGCACCCTATCTAAGCACGGATCCAACACACCAGGGGCTGATACTGCATTCTATTTATCACCGGCCCAACGGCTGGGACTACGTGCCACCCGGCAGTATGATTGCTTATGGCGAATCGAGCATGTGGGGCGATTACCACGCCCGCGAAGTCGCGCTTTACGTGCAGCGCATCATCCGTAACGAGCCATACTACACCTTCTTTAACGGGATTGCCGAACCACGGATCTCCGAAACGAACCTGGCCTGATGAGCGAGAAATATAAACCCCGGTTTCCCCGCATGGCCCAGCTAAAAACGGTGGCTGACCTGCGCCATTATCTGCAAACGAACGACATCGACCTTCCGGTTGACGAAGCGTTAGTACCTCCATCCGAAAGCCCGTTCAACCAATCGATTCCGCTTAAATCCGGCAAAACAATTGGCAATAGTCTTTGCATTTTACCCATGGAAGGCTGGGACGGCACTACCGAGGGCCGACCAACCGACCTCACCCGAAATCGCTGGCAGAAATTCGCGATCAGTGGCGCTAAACTGTTGTTCGGTTGCGAAGCCGTAGCAGTCTGCCATTCGGGCAAGGCCAATCCGAATCAGCTAGTCCTGAACGAGGAGACGTTCGCTGACTTTGTGGCGCTACGGCGCTTGCTTCTGGAGGAGCACACTGCAGCGTTTGGCACGACCGACGATTTGGTAATTGGCCTCCAGCTTACCCATTCCGGACGTTTCTGCAAACCGAACAGTTCTAAAACGTTCGAGCCGAAGATCGTGTACAGCCACCCGATTCTAAACAGCAAGTTCGGCATGGCGGCTGACTATCCACCGCTGCTGGATGAGGACATTGACCGCGTCATCGAACAATACGTCGACGCGGCTGTACTGGCGCAAAAAGCCGGTTTCGACTTCGTGGACGTCAAACATTGTCATGGTTACCTGGGCCACGAATTTCTAAGTGCCGTCCATCGGGAGGGGCGCTACGGCGGTTCATTCGAGAATCGGACACGCTACCTGCGAACCATCGTTGCCGGTATTCACAAGGCAGCCCCTGGGCTGGAAATCGGCATTCGCTTGAGCGCATTCGATATGCTCCCATTCAGGAAAGGGCCCGCCGACATCGGTATTCCCGAAGCAATAGAGCCTTACCCGTTTGCTTTTGGCGGGGCCTCAAATGGACTGGAGCCTGACCTGACCGAAACCAAGGCATTGCTATCGCTGGTCGAATCGCTCGGCATACAGCTGGTGTGCATTACGGGTGGAAGCCCTTATTACAATCCGCATCTGATGCGCCCGGCCCTGTTTCCGCCCTCCGATGGCTACCTGCCCCCCGAAGACCCGCTGCTGGGTGTCAAGCGTCAGATCGACGTGACCTACGCACTAAAACTGGCCTTCCCGGAGCTGGTGTTTATTGGGTCGGGCTATTCGTATTTACAGGAGTGGCTTCCCCATGTGGCGCAGCACGTTTTGCGGTCGGGCATGGCCGATAGCGTCGGTTTCGGGCGTATGGTTCTCTCCTATCCGACCATGCCCGCTGATCTGCTTGCAGGTCGTTCGCTGGTTCGCAACCAAATTTGCCGCACGTTTTCCGACTGTACCACAGCTCCGCGTAACGGGCTGGTTTCGGGTTGCTATCCGCTGGATACGCTCTACAAGAAGAGTCCCGAGGCCGGTCAGCTCAAAGCCATAAAAGAACGCCTGTGAACACAACGGAACGCTCGCTCCATCGCACCGGTCCGGTCGCGTTCATAACCGGTGGTAGCCGGGGCATCGGTTATGGCATTGCCCAACACTTGGCCAGGGCGGGATTCGACCTGGCGATCAACGGAGTGCGGCCCGAAGAAGCGGTCAACGATGCGCTGGACGACCTGCGAAAACTAGGGAGCGATGTGCTTTACTGCCCCGGCGATATTGCGTCGGCAGAAGCCAGGTTAACCATGGTAGAACGGATCAAATCCCATTTTGGGCGGCTGAATGTACTGGTCAACAACGCAGGCGTGGCCCCGAACGAACGACGGGACATTCTCGATGCAACGGAAGAAAGCTTCCACTACGTTCTCTCAACCAATTTGCAGGGCCCCTATTTCCTGACGCAGTCCGTCGCCAACTGGCTGATTGCTCAATCGGGCCAACAGGCTGATTTTTGGGGCTGTATCATCAACGTGTCCTCGGTTTCGGCAACTGTAGCCTCCGTTAACCGGGGCGAATATTGTGTAGCAAAAGCTGGATTGAGTATGGCCACTCAACTATTCGCGGTTCGGTTGGGCGAGTACAACATTCCGGTTTATGAAGTACGACCGGGTATCATAAAAACTGACATGACGGCGGGCGTTACCGCCAAATACGATGCGTTGCTTGAGTCCGGACTTTGCGTTCAGAAACGCTGGGGGCTGGCCGACGATGTTGGCCGGGCCGTTGCCGCGCTGGCCCGAGGTGATTTCCCCTACTCGACTGGGCAGGTCATTCTGGTCGATGGTGGGTTGACGTTACCAAGATTATAACTCTTTTTTTAAGTCGCTCCATATCAAGGCGATAAAGTTTATCAATACCTATTCCTAAATCCGTTAGAACCATGCATTCCAATCAAGTTTCCCGACGAGACGTCCTCAAGGCAGGGGTAGTCGGTTCGCTGGCCACCATCGGCCTTCCTACTTTCATTCCGGCCAGTGCCTTTGGAGCCAACGACCGTATCCGTGTGGCTGTCATCGGCATCAATGGCCGGGGTAAAGATCACATTCAGGGCATTCAAAAACAGAAAGACGTAGAGGTAGTCACGCTCTGCGATGTGGATAGTACAGTGTTGCAAACCGGCGCGGCTGAATTCGAGAAGAAGTACGGCAAAAAGGTCCAGACAATGGCCGACCTGCGACAGGTTTACGACGACAAAAACATCGACGCCGTAACGATTGCTACGCCCAATCACTGGCACGCGCTGGCGGTTATCTGGGCCTGTCAGGCCGGTAAAGATGTGTACGTCGAGAAACCGGGGGCACACAATCTGTACGAGGGCCGTAAACTGGTGGAAGCCGCGACGCGCTACAATCGGATTGTTCAGCACGGGGTCCAATTGCGGAGTTCGGTAGCGATTCAGGAAGCCATCAAGCACCTGCGCGACGGCCTGATTGGGAACGTGTACATGGCGCGGGGCCTGGTCTATAAATGGCGGCCCGATATCGGCAACAAAGGCACCTCCCCCGTACCCACCGAGCTTAACTGGAACCTGTGGCAGGGACCGGCGCAGACCAAGGAGTTCAGCAAAAATTATGTTCACTACAACTGGCACTGGTTCTGGGATTACGGCAATGGCGACATTGGCAACCAGGGCATCCACGAAACAGATCTTTGCATGTGGGGTCTGGACGTGGGACTGCCCGAAGAGATAACATCAGCGGGTGGCAAGTTTCTCTGGAAAGACTGCAAGGAAACGCCCGAAACGCTTACCTCGGTCTACAAATACCCCAAAGAAGGCAAAGTGATTCAGTTTGAGGTGCGCCCCTGGATGACGAACAAAGAAGATGGTGTCGAGATCGGTAACATTTTTTACGGCGACAAGGGCTACATGGTCATCAACGGCTATTCGGATTACAAAACGTTTCTCGGCAAAGAACGGGCACCCGGCCCGGCCCGCAACGAAGGGGGCGATCACTACGCGAATTTCATCGAAGCCGTGCGGTCTCGGGACAAGTCAAAACAGAACGGTCCGGTCGAAACGGCTCATCTATCGTCAGGCATCGCGCATTTGGGCAACATCGCGTATCGGTTAGGTCGTACGCTGCACTTCGACCCCAAAAATGAAGTGTTCGTTGGCGATAAGGAAGCCAATCAGATGCTCACCCGTAAATACCGGGCTCCCTTTTTGGTTCCGGAAAAAGTATAGTCAACAAGGGTCGGCACCGGTTCGTGGCCTGTAAACAGCTGCGAACCGGTGCCAACACTAATCGATTTGACCTCATGAAACCACTGCTTACGCCTGAACCAATGGCAACCAATCGTACGGTCATCAGTCAGCTTTGGCAACTGCCGGTGCTGGTGGCTGCGCTGGGTTACCTGGTCGATATGTACGATTTATTTCTGTTCAGCGTCGTTCGTGTGCCCAGCCTGAAAGCACTGGGTATTGACGGCGATCGATTGCTCAACGAAGGAATTTTACTACTGAATTCACAAATGGCGGGTTTGCTGATCGGTGGTATTTTCTGGGGTGTGCTGGGCGATAAACGCGGTCGGTTATCCGTGCTGTTCGGCTCCATCCTGCTTTACTCGCTGGCAAATATTGCCAATGGGTTTGTCACCTCACTACCCCAATACGCCCTGCTGCGCTTCATCGCCGGGATCGGTCTGGCGGGTGAACTAGGGGCAGGCATTACACTCGTCACCGAAATTTTACCCAAAGAAATTCGGGGTTACGGCACTACGCTAGTGGCAACCATGGGCGTGTTGGGCGCTATTCTGGCTTACTTCGTTGCCGATCTGTTCGCATGGCGTGTCTCCTATTTTATCGGGGGCGGCATGGGCTTACTATTACTCGTTCTGCGCGTAAACGTATTGGAGTCAGGCATGTTCATCAGCATGAAGCAACGGGTGCTGCCGCGCGGTAACGTCTTGATGCTCTTTACGTCCGGCTCCCGGCTGGCCACCTATGTTCAGTGTATTCTGGTCGGATTACCCATCTGGTTTGTGGTAGGTATTCTCATCACGTTCTCCCCGGAACTGGGCAAAGCACTGGGATTGAGCGAGCCCGTAGTTGCCGGGAAAGCCGTTATGCTGAGTTTTTCGGGCCAGGTGCTGGGTGATCTGGTCAGCGGCTTTTTAAGTCAGTATATGCGTAGCCGTAAAAAAGTCATCCGGCTGTTCATGGTACTCTCGCTACTCGTTATGCTCATTTATCTACTGGCACCCGTGCGCGATACAACCTGGTTTTATATCATCTGCGTTTGCCTCGGTTTCGCGAATGGCTACTGGACCTTGTTCGTAACCATTGCCGCCGAGTTGTTCGGCACCAACCTCCGGGCCACCGTAGCGACTACCGTACCGAATTTCGTCCGGGGGGGCACCATTCCGTTAAGCGCGCTATTTATTCAATTAAAGCCTGTGCTGGGAACAGTTTACAGTGCATTAGCCGTAGGGCTGGCCACGGTAAGCGTTGCCCTCGTAGCCCTCTCCTACCTCAACGAAACCTTCACCAAAGAGCTGGATTACGTCGAGGAAGATTAAGTGCCTGCCCAAACTTTTCAAAGCAAGCTACAACTGGCGTGTCTTTGTCATTCTGACGAAGCCGGGCTTAAAGAAGTCAAACAGGCGCTCACATTACTCTCGATAATGCTGCATGGCCCAGGCAGGATTTATTCAGTTGACAATCCAACCAACACGCTCAAGACGACCAGCCACTATTTTTCCACATACTCATCCATTCGGGATTTTCCCATAGCAAAAGCGGCCAGACATCTCAAGATGTCTGGCCGCTTTTAGTGCAAACCATATTTTTATTGGTGGTCCATACCGCCACTTTTTTTGCAGCAACTGGGCAATTTGTTGTAGCCTGCTTCATCAGCGGGGATTTCTTCGGCATCGTAGCCGGTTTTGCTGATGTTCGCTTTCAACTTGGTAATGTCCGTTTTAGCCGGATTGTATTTGATCGTTACTACTTTCGTTTTCACGTCGAGGTCCGCTTCTTTAACGCCCTTCTCGAAGGTCAGATTACGCTCAATGCGCGACTTGCACATACTGCATATGGCCGATGTTTTGATTTTGACCTCTTTTTCTTTATCATCGCGGGTTGGTGCACCAGCGAAAAGGTTGCCCACGATCATCAGCGAAGTCAGGGCGGTCAGGAACAGGTTACGAAACATGGCTGTAAGTGGTTTATAGTGAACTGAAAACGAAAAATTAATTAGAATGGTGCCCGCTCATGCGATGCATTTTATTCATGGTCATCAGGCTGGGCGAAAGGCGCAGATAAATCTGTCCGGAGATCGGTGTGTTGCCATAGAGCCTCTGCAAGATGCGGTCCGGCTTAGCGCCCGTTAGCTGCGCGCCAAGCGTCAAATCCGTGTTACGGCGCTGTGCCAATCGGTAATTCATGCCCAATGTCAGGTTGTTGATGGCAAAAACCCCGGTATAGTCTGGTGGCAGTCCCTGGTTATCGTAAAACGTAATGCTTAACTCCTGAGCCGATTTGCGAACGTTTTCATAGCGTCCATAAAACGCGAATCGGTCAACCTGGACACTACTTTCGGCGAGAAACGAATTTTCGCCGGTGCCATCATGGCTGTTCCGACCCCATACCAACGCAGAGGTGACGTAACTCGCCGGCCCCAATCCCTTACTGTGTAAAACCGACGCCGTTGTCCGCGTAACGTTCTCGCCGGGATGCGCTTCTTCCGGATCGGTCAGAAACCCCTGCGAAAACTGGAAGGCCAGCGATGGCGATGGATTGATCGAGAGCCGATAGGAGTAACTGTCAAACTTGGGTTTATCGAAGTTGTACCGATTTTCGTCGGGTTCACGACCTTTGAACGTCGATCCCTCTATTTTGGCCCATTTATACCGAAACCCAACCGTTGCGACGCCAAACAGGATATGGGAAGCGTCCTGCCAGTGGTGACTCAACGGCGCATCGGGGTTATTGAACGACGAGATCCGGTGCATGAATGCGGGGGGGCCAAGCGCCGGTTCACCGGGGTAGCCTACGTACCCGAACAGGTCAATGTCTTTGCTGAATGCGTGGCTGTAACTGACCGACAATTCCGAGACGAGATCGTGCGGATGCTGCTTGTCGATAAGAGGCTGACCTTTATAAGTTTCGCCCGTCTGGAACAGCAATGGATACCCACCATTACCAACGGTCAGCGGGTCGAGCGAGAGCATGGCCCGCACCTGAAACAACCCCCGCTGTCCAACTTTACGTTGCGCCATACCCATAAACCAGTTGGGTGCGCCAAGCTGCTGCGCCCGACCACGCCCGTTGGCATTGGTAGCATTCTGACTCGTGTAGCGCAGGTAGATGGCGTAATGCAGCATGTAGCTCCACCCCTTTTGTGTCGGGTGAGTCATGTAGGCGTACATGGGCGTGTTATCGGGGTGCCACGACGTACCCGACCCGTTGCGGTTCATCGGCAGGTTACGCGACAGGGAGTGCGTCATGCCCGGCATGGATTTGCCTGACATTGTCGTGTCCATCGTCAGGCCATAATTTAGCTCGTGCATTCCGGCCATTGACTCGTCCATATGCATCCCCTCGTGCCCCGAGTGATCCATCGGTTTTGTCGTATCGTTCTTTGTTTTTGCGCCGGACTGACCTTTCATGGGCATTGTCATCGTTGGCGTTTTGCCTACTCCGGGTGCACCTTCGTGGTGTTGATGCTGGCCAAAGGCAAGGCTATAGGTCAGTAGCACAAAGGCGTATATAAGTCGTTTACTCATAAGTCATTTAGAAAAAAACTGGGATAGTGCATAGGTGTAAGTAGGACTACCCCAGTCTGGAATTAAGCGGCCATCCGGCGGCACTCGTCAGCGCACTTCCGGCAGGCTTCGGCGCAGGCTTTGCAATGGGCAAAATGGTCGGCGTGTTTTTCACACTCAGCGGCACAGGCTTCGCAGGCTTCTGCGCATACCTGCATGAACGATTGCATAAACTGCGAGCCACGCGCTGCCAGGCGACCGCATAGCGTGCAGATATCGGCGCAATCCCGGCTGAGTTTGATACAGGCCGTCATGTCGTGACCTTTGCTGTCAACATCACCCGATTCAAGGCAGGCGGTGGCACATTCTTCACAGGCTTTAGCGCAATCGAAACAGGTGTCAACGTGTGCGGTCATTGTCATGTTTTCCATAATCGTCGGTAAGTTTATCGTCTATTGACCACCATTGGTCTGACAAAATAACTAACCACCGGCTATTCAGTTTTTACATAATTACGGCTGGAGTTTATAAGGAGCCAGTGGGCGATGGCTAGTCACGTTTTTGCGCTCGTCTACTCCTTCATCGGTTCGTTTTGTAAGACCTTGTCCAGACTGTGCCGTTCGACGAGGGCGGCCTTCCGAAAGTGTCCCGGCGTCTGTCCCGTCACATTTTTGAACTGATTCGACAAATGCTGTACACTGCTGTAACCCAACCGCCAGGCCATTTCGCTCAATGTCAGTTCGTCATACCGCAGCCACTCTTTTACCTTCTCAATTTTCAAGGCAATGACGTATTTCTCGACCGTGTACTGTTCATTAGCGGAGAACAAGCCACTCATGTACGAGTATTCGTAACCAAGTTTGCGCTCCAGAAACGTCGAGTAGTTCTCGGTTGGTAGCCGCTCCCCTTTCAGGTGCTGTATCTCATTGATCAACAGCACTTTCATGTGTTCAACCAGCGACTGCTTTTTATCATCGACAAGATCGAATCCATTCGCCTGCAACATCGTCCGGATCGTATCGCGGGTGATCGGTGCGGGTAGCTCCGCAATAGTCACCTCCCCAAGCGTTATGTGATTGACGGTGAGGCCCAGTTTTTCAAGCTCTTCGCGCACAACCCGTTTACACCGGTCGCACACCATATTTCGGATGGTCAATGTCATACTAATTAACGTTGAGGTTTGAAACGAAAGCCAGCATATACCAGTTGCCCGGTAACGGGTCCCCACACCCGCGCGCCCGCATCAAAACTGGTTCCAAATGGATCGTTTGGCGCAACGATGGGGTTCTGCTGCCGAAAGCCGGTCAAATTTTCACCCCCCAGATAAATCTCCCAACCACTCCGAAAGGCCCGACTAACCTGCGCGTTGAGGTTATAAAATCCGGGCGAAAACTCGACTGGCATGTTATCGTACGTGGTATGCACGTAGCCTTCCTGCAAATACGGTATCCGCCGAGGACCGTTCCATTGCAGTGTCGCATCGAACTTCCACTTATCGAAAGGCAGTGCATAACCCGCATTCAACAAAACGCGGTCACGGCTAACCATCATCTTCGGCAGTAGCCGTTCCTCACCGAATGGACCACCCATGCTCTGCTTCACATCGAACAATCGGTAGGCCGCCTTTACCTCAAACCGTTTGGCGGGCTGAACAGTCAGCTCAGCCTGAAAACTGTTCGCAAACGAAGGCCCCTGTAGGTTGTAGAAATACAGTTCGCGCGGATGTTCAATATCGACGATCAGCTGATTCTGAAAATTTGTTCGGTAATAATCCACCGTGAGTGACGCCTTTTTGCGCAACAGCTGAAAGTCATCGGTGAGACTAAGCCCATAATTCCAGGACACTTCAGGCCGTACTTGTTCCGTCAGAAAAATAGCCCGTGAACTCACCAGATACCCAAAGTTTTCGGCCAGTGGGTTCGGCACCCGGAAGCCCCGACCAGTGGACGCCCGTACGGACAGGTTATCACTCAGGTTGTATTTCAGATGAAGCCGTGGGGTAAACTGGGTGCCGTACAGATTGTGAAAATCGACCCGGCCACCCGCTACCAGCGTCAGCTTTTCGGGATAAATATAAGTGTACTCCGCAAATACGCCCGGCACCGATTCAGTGCGCGCCGTGGCGATCGTTCGGTAATTCTCGCGGTAGTCATCGAGCAGATAACTCAAACCCGTTTTGATGCTGTGGTTCGTGTTATCGATGATTGTCTGATAAATCAGGTTAGCGTACAATGTCTGCTGCCGACCGTCGTAAGGGGCAAACCCGAACCGGGCCGTCTGTTCGTGATGGACGCCGTTCAGAATCAGGCCCAGCCCTTTGTAGGGTTTATCGGGGTAAAGTTTTGCCGTTTTCGAGAAAAATTCCAGCCGCTTGGTCGTGTTCAGAAAACTGTACCGCGACGTACCGAACCGGGACAACTGCCCCCCATCGCGGTCCTCGTACAGTGCCTTGACGCCAAACTGCGCCATCACTCGCTCGCTGCTGTACTTGTACCGATTGATGGCGTTGACCTGTGTGTACAGGGGCAAATCGCGAAAGCCGTCGTTGTTCTGGTCGATCTCCCGACGCAGCGTGCTGGCATGGCCGAGCACCCCCACACTCCACTTTTTGGTTAACGCTTTCGACCAGTTGGCATTCCCTTCCAGCCGCCCAAAACTATTGACGTAGCCGTTCAGGAACAGCGTTTGCTTGTCGTCCGGCTTTTGTAACTCGACGTTCATCTGGCCGCTCATCGACTCGTACCCGTTCACGACTGACCCCGCCCCCTTGCCCACATCGATACTTGTGATCCAGGTGCCGGGAATGTAATTGAGCCCAAATGTGGTGGCTAATCCGCGAACGGTCGGGATATTCTCGACATTCGTTTGTACGTATTGACCGCCCAAACCTAGAAACTGGATCTGCTTGGCACCGGTAACGGCATCGCTATACGACACGCTCACCGACGCGTTGGTCTCGAAACTTTCGGACAGATTGCAGCAGGCGGCCTTTGCCAGGGTGCGCTGCGTGATCAGTTCGGTTTGAATGGGATTGATGCGGTCGATCTGGCCTGGAGCCCCCGAAACGGTTACCTCCTGTAAGGTTCGTTCGGCCCGGAGCGTCACGACCAGTGCCGAAGCGGGATCGGTTACCGTTACCGTGTCGGATTGGTAACCTACGTAACTGATGATCAGCTGATTGATCGCTGTCTCTACGGCCAGTTCGAAGCGGCCGAGCGAATCAGTTACAGTACCTTTGGTTGTGTTTGCCCAGCGTAAGGTCGCACCGGCAAGTGGTACTCGTTTGTTGTTGACAGACTCGCTTACGGTTCCCCGAACGGATGTTCCCCGAATGGAGATTCCCCGAACGGAGTTTCCCTGTGTTGAGTCGGTGGATCGTTTATTGGCTATTGAATCGGATTGAGCCCATGCTGGCGTTATAGCCAGTAGGGCAACCCATAAAAGAATGAATCGCATGCGTTCGTTGATTGATGGAAAACACGATAGTCCCCATGACAGCGTGACATGGGTAAAGCGGCTTTATCAACGAATCAAATAAGAAGGGTATTGATCAGAGTAAGGATGTCCCGTCCCGAGCGTGATGGGGACGAATCGATAACGTTGACCGCTACCGATGTACTTTTGTTGAAGATCCAGTCAACCAGCCATGTCAGCACCACCGTCACACCGGCTAACACAGACTCGGTTAGTGTCTTGACGAATTTGGCAACTAGCTGATTCAGTGATGAGGTTACGTCTACATTCTCATAACGCTGATCGTCCTGGCAGCAATCCGTTTTTTTCAACACCGTCTGATCCGATGGCATCGTTTGTTGTTGATCGGCACAACCCGTTTGCGCTTTGGCATCGCTGAAAACGACAACCATCGTTTTCTTTTTACCACGCATCTGGCACGAATGCTCCACCAGCCCAAAGCCCGTACTGCTCAGCAGTATGACACAGGCCATCAGTAGGTTTAGGAACTGGAACAGAGTGCGTTTCATATGGGGTCAAAAGTAAAACCGGTTACGTGAAAAAGCAAACGCCCCTTATAAAACTCTAACATTATGTAAGTCTGTCGCTCAATTTTGTAAGTGGTAAATTCGTTAGCGGTCGAATGGACATCCATAATTTATGAAATATCTTTCTGTAATCGTATTTTTGTTTTTGCCTAATCACGTAATTGTCCGTAGCTCATTGTGAGAACCCTTTCTCTTTTTTTTGTGGCTAGCCTGGCGTTTTTATTAACGGCCTGTGATAAACCGCTCTTTTCTCTTCTGCCCGCCAGCGATACGGGCATTACGTTTTCCAACCGCATCACGGAAAACGATACAATGAATATCATTGATTTTGAATACGTCTACAACGGGGGTGGTACCGCCATCGGCGACTTCAACAACGACGGTTTGTCCGACATCTTTTTTACGGGCAATCAGGTATCAAACCGGCTATACATTAATAAAGGCGATTTTAAATTTGACGATATCACCCAGAAGGCGGGCGTTACCGGCAATGGGAAATGGTGCTCGGGCGTCGCGCTAGTCGATATTAACAATGATGGCTGGATGGATATCTACGTGGGGGCAACGGTCAGTAAGGTGGCCGCCAAACGCGAGAATATGCTCTTCGTCAATCAGGGCGCAAAGCCTGGGGAGACGCCCGTATTTCGCGAAATGGCGAAAGAATACGGCATTGCCGATGATGGTCATACTACCAACGCGGCCTTCTTCGATTACGACAACGACGGCGACCTCGACCTGTACGTGCTGACGAATACTATCGAGGAAAACCCCAACGCTTACCGCGATCGGATTCTGGATGGCTCCTCGCCCACCACCGACCGACTCTACCGCAACGACCCGAACCCGACCTTAGGGCACCCCGTGTTCACGAACGTGTCGAAACAGGAAGGTATTCTGAGTGAAGGCTACGGTCTTGGACTCAATATCACGGACATCAACCGGGATGGCTGGAAAGATGTGTACGTGACCAACGATTACCTGAGCGACGATTTGCTGTACATCAATAATCATGACGGCAACAACCGCCACACCGGATTTACCGATCAGGCACCCCAGTATTTCAAGCACACCAGCGGTGCGGCAATGGGAAATGACGTGGCCGATATTAACAACGATGGCCTGGCCGATATTGTCGCAGTTGACATGCTTCCCCGCGACAACGCCCGCAAGAAAATGCTCATGGGAGCCAACAATTACCAGACCTATCTCAACAACGAGCAGTTCAAACATACCTATCAATATACGCGCAACACGCTGCAACTGAATCAGGGACTCGCACCCACCCCAACAGGGAAGCATCCTGTTTTTAGCGAGATCGGTCTTTTCAGTGATGTGGCCGAAACCGACTGGAGTTGGGCACCTACCCTTATGGACTTCGACCACGACGGCTACCGGGACCTGCTGATCACCAATGGTTTTCCGAAGGACGTAACGGACCGCGATTTTGGCTCCTTCAGAGCGGAAAGCGAACGGATTGCCGAAAAATCGTTTATGCTGGCCCAGATTCCGGTTATCAAGATCAGCAATTATGCCTTTCGGAATAAGGGTGATCTGACGTTTGAGGATGTCACGGAAAAATGGGGACTTAAGTTACCCTCCTTCTCGAACGGCGCGGCCTACGGCGACTTGGACAACGATGGCGACGTTGATTATGTAGTCAACAACATCAATGATTCGGCCTTTGTCTATCGCAATAATCTGGTTGAAAGCAAGATCGATAAGGCCAACTACCTGCGTATAAAGTTTGCGGGTGAAGCCCAGAATCGGATGGGTCTGGGTGCCATTGTCGAACTTCATTACGGCAATGGTCAAGCTGGCGGCACCAAGCAGCAGGTTTATGAACACAGCCCTTACCGTGGCTATCTGTCTACGGTAGAGCCGATTGCACATTTCGGGTTGGGTGACGTTTCGACCATCGATGAGGTACGTATTATCTGGCCGGGTCTGAACGGCAGTCCGCAAAAACAGCAGACCTTACGGAATGTAAAGACCAATCAGGTGCTGGCCGTCGATGTACGTAATGCGCACGAACCGGTTCCGCTAACTCCGCAGCCAAAGAGTCTGTTCACGGAAGTCACCGATTCACTGAACATTACGTATCAGCACGTCGAGCCGGAACACATTGACTTTAACGTTCAGAAACTGTTACCCCACAAACTCTCGCAGTTTGCGCCTGCCGTGTCGGCGGGTGATGTCAATGGGGATGGGTTGGACGATCTGTTCATTGGTGGTTCACGAATGAATAAGGGGCATTTTCTGATCCAGACGGCTGCGGGCTCGTTCGTCGAAAACGATCTGCTTCCCGGAGCCGCCATCTCCGTAGCGGCTGGCGGCAATGCGAAAGACAAGCAGGAAGAGGACATGGGAACGCTTCTCTTCGATGCCGATGGGGACGGTGATCTGGACCTGTACATTGCCAGTGGAGGTATCGAAGGCAATGCCAACACGCCAACCTTCCAGGACAGACTCTACCTGAATAATGGCAAAGGTGTTTTCACGCTTGACCAGCAGGCACTGCCAGCCTGCACAGTCAGTAAGTCCTGCGTGAAGGCCATCGATTTCGACCGGGATGGCGATTTGGATCTGTTCGTTGGCGGACGAGTTGAGCCGGACCATTACCCCAAACCGGTGTCAAGTTTTGTGTTCCGTAATGATTCCAAACCGGGTCAGGCGAAGTTTACGGACGTAACGAAAGCCGTTGCCCCCGCTTTGCAGGACCTGGGTCTGGTCTGCGACGCCCTCTGGACCGACTACGATAACGACGGATGGCCCGATCTGATGCTGGCCGGTGAGTTTATGCCGCTAACTATTCTCCGAAATCAGCAGGGGAAACTTCAGCCTGTAGACAATAAGCTCGGCAACCAAAAAGGCTGGTGGAACTCGCTGGTTGCCGGTGACTTCGACCGCGATGGTGATATGGACTACATCGCTGGTAACCTCGGCCAGAACGCCCGGATGCGAGCCAGCGACAAGGAACCCGTGCGTATCTATGCCGGAGACTTCGACAACAATGGCTTTTACGACGCGATTCCCACGATTTTTATAACCGATGAGAAGGGCATAAACCGGGAGTTTACCTTCCACGGCCGCGATGACCTCATTAAACAGATGATTGCCATGCGGAAACGCTTTCCGCTTTACAAAGATTTTACGCAGGCCAGTATCGATAAATTGCTGACGCCCGAAGAGCGCGAAAAAGCGCTGGTTCTGGAAGCCAACTACCTGCAATCGGCCTATATCGAAAACAAAGGTAATGGCGCGTTTGCGATACATCCACTGCCAACCCCGGCCCAGATGGGACCGATTTTCGGTATGGTAGCCGACGACGTTGACCATGATGGCAATCTGGATGTGATGTTGGTCGGTAACGATTACAGTGGCGAAGTGATGATGGGGCGGTACGATGCCCTGAATGGGATGTGGCTTCGCGGCAATGGCAAGGGGGAGTTTGCTCCTCAGTCCATAGCAACCAGTGGATTTTATGTACCCGGTAATGCCAAAGGATTGGCTCAACTGACCACGGCCAACGGTCACGAACTGCTGGTGGCTACCCAAAACCGGGGCCGGCTGTGTGTCTTCCGTAACTCCAAATCGGTCCCGTCGGTGCGCCTGCGGCCAACGGATGCCTCGGCCTTGCTGACCTTCGCCGATGGCAAAAAACAGAAGGTCGAGTTTAGCTATGGCAACTCGTTCCTGTCGCAATCAGCCCGAACCTTATCGATTGACCCACAGGTAAAATCTGTGGAGATCACCGATTCGCGGGGACGCAAACGACAGGAACTCGATCAGGTAAAGCTGGTCGTCCGGTAACGAAAAAGCGGGCTCTCATCGAATGAGGCCCGCTTTTTTAATTCCGACGTTGATGTTTCGCCTTATTCGGCGGCTTCAACAACTTCGCTCAGAGGGCGTAGGTTGCGCTTCTCCTCTTCATTGTACGGGAAAATCTCCAGGATCTTTGTTGTATTGACGTCCGTAATCTCGAACGGATCAAGGGCGGTTTTCAAACTAAGCTCAACGCGTTCGTAAGCCTGCTTGGGCGTTTCGGCATTGACCAGCATGACACTGGGCGTTTTTTTCTGTTTACCCGTTTTCTCGTCGTCGGTGATAAACATCGCTTTCACTTTGAACCACACGTCACCCCCATCTTCGTGGTGAAACACATCCGCGAGTTTCATTCGGGAAATGTTCGTGATGTCAAAGTCGGGAGTATTGGCCGCAATCTCCTGATAGAGTCGGCCTTCGGCATCCGTGTAGCTAACGGCATCGACCAGATAGGCTTCCGTGACCGTTTTCTGTTTAATAAATTCTTCGTTCCGCGATCCCACATTTGAGTCGTCAATGGGTTGCTGATAACGGATTTTTCCGAGGAACCAGTTAGGCATTTTCTACTAAGTTGATATATAAATAGAACAAAAACCTGTGGGCAAAAGTGCCTAAAAATACCCAGATACCACACAGGCGGGCATCAAATAAGCGAAGTTTTCTCGGCGTCTCCGGGTACGAAAGTAATCCGAATCGATGGAGTCTTCGTGCCGGATAACTATACTTTAGAAACAAGCATCAGCTGTTCATGAAAAAAGCCGGGCCGACTGAAACATTTTTTTCAAATTAGATGTATATACATTAAATGCAACGACAAGCATTAACGAAACGATAACATAAACACGAACAATCATGGAAGCACAACCAACCACCGCCACAACCTGGGTTATTGATCCAATGCACTCTGAAGTGCAGTTCAAAGTAAAACACCTGATGGTATCAACCGTAACCGGCCAGTTCAGTGCCTATGAGGGTAAGCTGGAAATGGCTGGTGACGATTTTGAAGCCTCTACAATCACGTTCTCAGCCGACATCGATAGCATCAGCACCGGAAACGAGCAACGGGATGGTCACCTGAAATCAGCCGAGTTCTTCGATGCCGAGCAGTTCCCTACATTGACCTTCACGTCAACCCAGTTCACAAAAACGGGTGATGACACGTATGATCTCACGGGTGATTTAACCTTGCATGGGGTTACCAAATCAGTAAAACTGAAAGCGGAATATGGTGGACAGATGCAGGATTTTTATGGTCAAACCAAAGCAGGTTTTGAAGTAACGGGCGTCATTAAGCGTAAAGAATTTGGCTTAACCTGGGATGGTGTGACCGAAGCGGGTGGCGTGGTGGTTAGTGATGACGTGCGATTAGTTATGAATATTCAGGTGACGAAACAGGCGTAGTTTTTTAGACCGCCTTATAGATAGATTGGGGTTCATCAGGAACTGGTTCGGTTAGAACGCAGGGCCTGGTGAACCCTTTTTTTTGTGATAAGCGTATCATTTTGTCGATTTCATCGATCTAAATAAGAAACTTAAATAAGCATTAAAGTTACATTTTATCATTTGCGTATTAATTTTGAATCGACAAGCTCTGCGTCTATACAGCTATGTATTGGAGCAACCTAGACGTGTAAATGCTATTGGCTATAGTATCGATAGGTTAGTCAGGATTTAAATGCGTATGAAAAGAGAGTTACTGTTGGTCTGCTTGCTGGTGAATGCGCTGGCCTTGTCTGCTCAGAATCCGTTTGGTAATGAGTGGATCAGAGCGGACCAATCGTATCTGAAGTTTTCGATCAATAAGGCGGCAGTTTACCGGATTAGTTACCAGGATATCAAAACAGCCGATGCGTCGTTTGTCAAAACGAACCCGACAAATTGGCAGCTATTTTTCAGAGGCCGGGAAATGGCCATCCGGGTGGTGGGGCAACAGGACAACGTTTTTAATGAGCCGGATTATGTTGAGTTCTACGGCGAAAGCAACGATGGCAGTCAGGACTCGTTACTCTACCGACCCCAGCAACGCCTACACCCCTACCAAACGCTCTTTTCCGACGAAGCTGCCTATTTTTTAACCAGTAGCCCCACGCAAGCCGGCAAACGGGTACCCGAATTGAACCAATCGATACAGGGCCTTATTCCTGAACCCTTCCACATTGAAGAAACGGTTCAGGCATTTACCACCGACTACACGTTCAACAACCTGAAAGGACTGGAGCCGGTTCTGCAACACAGCTATTACGAACCAGGGGAAGGCTGGTCGGGCCCAATGCTCACTATCGATTCGGTGGGTATCGTTACGCTGAAACTAACAGGGCGGGTTTCTACAAACTGGCCGATCACGCTGGAAGGT
This sequence comes from Spirosoma agri, assembly GCF_010747415.1. Lineage (NCBI taxonomy): Bacteria > Pseudomonadati > Bacteroidota > Cytophagia > Cytophagales > Cytophagaceae > Spirosoma > Spirosoma agri. The sequence continues at coordinate 3,593,533 of NZ_JAAGNZ010000001.1, forward strand.
ATGGTTAACGGACGTGATTTCTCGAATCATAAAGTAGTGGTTCAGCAAGCGGCCTCGACGACAACGACGCTGGCCACCTTGACTTTCCCTGGCTTCTCCAGCCAGACGTTTCAGTCAGCGATCAGCCCCGGTACGATCCAGAACGAGCAGATCAACCTGCGTTTCAAGCCCGAAAACTTCGGGTTCATCAACCATTTTTCCATCACCTACGTGAAGCTTTCTTACCCGCAAGCAACGGCGATGACGAACCAGTTAACAAAAGTATTCTATTTGCCTGTTCGTCAACAACCAACGGCCTTGCTATCGGTAAAGGATGCGCCTTCGGGGTCGTTTGCCTACGATATCACAGACAAGATGAACTGTCGCTACATAAGAGTTCAGACCAATGGCGGTCAAACGTCGCTGGCAGTTGCTACGGACGCGCAAAAACGAGCTGTTCTGGTGACAAATCAGGTAGAGAAACCGTTGGCAATTAGGGCTATTCGTTTTGCGAACACATTCTCAACATCGGCGGATTACCTGATCATCACCCATTCCTCGCTTAACCGGTCGGCAGCCACCTATGCCAATTATCGGGCCTCCGCTCAGGGGGGCAGTTACAAGCCACTTGTTATTGACGCCGACTCCTTATACGATCAGTTCAATTACGGCGAAAAAAGTCCGCTTGCTCTCCGGCGTTTTGCTGATTTTATGCTCGCTACTGCCCCTGTCAAAAATCTCCTGTTGATCGGCAAAGCGTGCAGTTATCCCTATTTCGTAAAAACGGCTACCGACGATCTGGTTCCAACCATTGGCTACCCCGGCTCTGACATTTTACTAACCGCTGGTCTGAACGGCTACCCGCGCAACACCCCTGCCATTCCTACCGGTCGCCTGAACGTAACGACCAACGAGCAGGTACTGGCTTATTTGAAAAAAGTTAAACAAACCGAAAACACTACACCCAATGGTCTGTGGCGCAAGCACATACTACACATCAGTGGCGGGAAAAGTAAAGAAGAAGCGCAGAGCCTACGCACGACATTAAGCACGTTAGGCAACGTATTCAGCAATGGTATTTTAGGCGGACAAGTCAGTGCGTTTAGCAAAAGCAGTGCCTACGAAGAAGTCGAGCCCATCAACATTACGTCCTTGGTAAACGATGGGGTCAGTTTGCTTACCTTCTTCGGCCATGCCGGACCGGCCATAACGGATATGAACTTCGGGTTTGCTTCACCGCTGGAAAACGGCTACCGGAATACGTTCTATCCACTTATGCTTTTCAACGGCTGCGGAGTCGGTGAGATTTTTTCCCGATTCACCACCTTATCAACCGATTGGGTACTGGCACCAGATAAAGGGTCCGCGCTTGTTTTAGCCCACTCGTATTTAAGTTACGAACAACCAACAACCCGCTATCTGACAAAACTTTATCAGAGCCTGTTTACCGATGCCACTACGCTTGGTATGCCTTTCGGGAAGTTTCAACAGCAATTAAATAGAGCCCTCGAAAAAGAAGGAATCGATTCCTATGACGAATCCGTTTTACTGGAGATGGTTCTACAGGGTGATCCGGCCCTTAGCGTCTATCCACTGCCCAATCCTGACTTTGCCATTGCGCAGAAAGGCATTTATATTCAATCGTCCGTTGCCGGTAGTTCGATCAAACATAGTGACTCGATTCGGGTCGTTATTCCAATGGCCAACTTAGGTAGATTCGTTGCTGGTCAGTCGGTCGGCTTGTCAATAACGAAGACAATGGCCAACAACACGACAAGAAGCACGGTGTACTTTACCAGTTTTCGCTACCAGGACACGCTGTCCTATACGATTGCCAACGATCAATCACTGCGGTCGATTTCGGTGCAGATCGACCCGGCCAATCAACTGATTGAGTTAGACAAAACCAACAACAACGCCACGTTAGCCATCGACTGGGCACGGGCAGAAACCAGCAATAGTTACCCGGCCGATGCGCTACCAGACGTAGTTAGTCCAACCGTCAACGTGTTTATCAATGGAACAATCAAAGAAAATGAGGCTGTTGTCGATCTAACGCCTACCGTGTCAATCTACCTCACGGACGAAAATCAATTAGCGGCCAAGGATACGAATGCGGTTGAACTTTACCTGAAAGCGTGCGAGACCTGCGCGCAACAAAAGCTGTCGGCCAAAAGCATCACGTTTGCTCAAGTATCAGCGAATCAGTTGCAGGCAATCACAACACTGTCTCTCAGCCCAGGCAGTAGGTATGAGCTTATTGTTATTGGGAACGATGTTGCCGGCAATCGTACGCAGCCCCCCTACAAACTGGCGGTTAGAACGTTGGCAGATGATCAACCCATTACGTTGTCAACCTATCCGAATCCAGCCTCAACCTACGCAAAATTTGAGCTGACCCTAAACGTACAGGCATTACCCACCGAGTCAAGATTACTTATTTACAATCAGAAAGGATCACGAGTTTATGATAATCCATTTCCTGTATCAACCGGCAAAAACTCGTTTTTGTGGCATGGAACAGCACCCGGCCTCTATCCGTATTCGTTGCAATTGACCTGGAAAGATGGACGAAGGCAAACTTATTCGGGCAAAATTCTTTGGCAGCCTTAAAGCAATCGATTACTGGCCACTAATTCCCATCTCTGTTTTGTCCCCGATTCGACAATGCCTTTTGCGATGCAGTCCGGTGACAATTGACAATAGGCCAGCGATGTGTTTTCGCGGTAAATCAGGCCAACGTTTCGGGCGTATACCCGGCGGTATCGATTCAGATTGATCAGGGTCGAATCGTTGGCGCCGACTACCGAAATCGTGTTATCGAAATTCAGTTTATTGACCGAAACGGAACGACCACGTCCTTCATACCGAAGCAACGTATCCGGGTTTGTGTTGTATATGTTAGCGTTCCAGGACGTAGTTGATGCGATGGGAAAAACCAGCTTGACGACGGGTACCGTATTGTCTAGTCCAACAACTTCGGCGGGCGTTTTATAAACGGTACGGATGGCATTGAGCTGCCATTCCGACTGGCTCGTTTTTTTTATGGACTCTTCCATCAGAAAAATAAGCTGACCGTTTTGGGTAAAGGAACTACTGACTTTCTGCTGTATCTGGTAGACACGTTCGGCAACCGGACTGCCTGATGAGTACGTATGCTGCGTTACCTGATAAATCCAGTAATCACCGATTTGCAAAGGGAAATAGGCAGAATCATCCGTTGCAGGATCAGTCGATGGCTGCTGACAACCATTGATTATACTGAGAAAAGCCAGTAAGATAACCGTATACAACTTATTTTTTTTAAGCATAGTCAAGTTTGCTTGCCAGTTACGACGCTTACCTTAACGGCCCTACGCAACTTGCTGTCAAAGGTTGAATAGACGTATCAGTAAGCCGGAGCCAAGGTACAAAAGACAGACTTTTTTCGAGGTATCTATACAAGTCAATTATGAGCGGAATTGCGGGAATGATCCGGTTTGACGGGAAGGCTATCGACCAGACTGACCTAACTGCTATGATTCGATTGCTGAGCCATCGGGGTCAGGTTACGAGTCAGTTAATTGATCAGGGCATATTATTGAATTTCGGAGGTATACCCGAATCAAGCCAGGGTACTCCTATTTACGCCACTGCCGATGCAGCCATCTTTACTCACGCGCCAATTCCTCAACCTTTTAGCACGAATTATGCCAGCAGTGGACCAGCTTCATTCGATACAATTAATGCCGATTTCGCCGTCGCTATATGGGATTCTACGAAACAGACGCTCTTTTGCGGGCGCGATCCACTGGGTGTAAAACCACTCTACTACGTGTTCCAGCCGGGTCGTTTTTTTGCTTTTGCTTCCGAAATTAAGGCATTGCTGGCACTCAATGAGGTTGTCGTTAAACCCAATGAGCATAAATTTAGAGAGTACCTGGTCTGGGTTACGGACTATGTCCATTACAGTGCTGAAACCTTCTACGCAAGCATCTTCAGCGTTCTGCCCGGTCATTATGTAGAAGTGACTGACCACCGTTTGCAGACCCACCCCTACTGGACAATAAACCTGGCCAAATTTGATACGCTAAAAACACCGGAGGATTACTCGTCGGTATTTAACGACTTGTTTACGGCAGCCATCGATCATAGAATTAAGGGCAAAAAAGTTGTTGGGGCACATCTGAGTGGTGGTCTGGATTCTTCGTCCGCGAGTTGTGTAGCACAAGCCCTGTTGACAAAGCAAAATCGACCGCCCCTGCACACATTCAACATTGATCCTGAGCTACCATCGGCCGATGAAAGCGAATATGTTCGGGCCGTTATTGATCACTATCCGCTTCGTCATCACACGGTTCATCCGGTGGCAGACGTGCTAGATAGTGTACTTAAAATCAACCAACTATTCGATCGACCAGAGCACTTCATCATTCCCTCCAGTTTTCACCTGAGCGTGTCACTGAAAGCGCAACAGGTCAACTGCGACGTTCTGTTAACCGGTCACGACGGCGACAGCGTGATCACAACAAGTTTCGACTTTCTGGATGAGTTGTTCGATGCAAACGACTGGGACGGTTTACAACAGGCGGTTCTACAGTTTGTTGCCCCCCCGGACAGAAATCTCCGGTTTGTGCGCGAAGACTGGCTTCAGTTGACAGATAAAGCTAAATTCGAGACGTATGTCCTTTACTTCATCGGCTCGAAACTCAAAAAACGACTAAAAAACCAATCGCCAGGCGTTGTTTTCAGAACGCTTCACATTCAGAAACAAGTATTTGGTCTCTCCTCGAGCGCGATTGTAGCCTATTGTTACAAACGGATCAAAGACAAGCTGGCTCATAAAACGCTCATTGACAACGCACTCAGCAGCGAATTTAAGCAACGGGTTCCGCAACGAGTCCAGCCATCAACCAACGAACTTGTAATGAGTTTAGAAACTGATTTAGCGATGCCGGTTCGACAGATTTTGAATACAACAAATGTCATCTGCAATGAGCAAATGAATCACATTGGTGCTTACTACGGTCATCAGTATTCATTTCCTTTTTTCGATAAAAACGTCATCGAGATTGGTCTCGCCACGCCAATGGCAGTAGGTTTCGACAACGGACGCGGACGCGGGTTGATTCGGCATGGTTTGAAAGACGTGCTGCCTGCGACCATTGTATCGAGGCTTACCAAAGCCAATTTTGTGGAGTACGGTAACCTCTCCGCTCAACAACTCTACCAGTCAACCCATGAACTGTTTTCTTCCGCCAGCCATCCAATCTGGTCGGTGATCGATCGAGACGAGTTTACGAAAATTGTCACTATCGTTTTTAATCAGCAAATTCCAGTCATCAAAAAAACCCGCTACAACTGGTTATTGAGCCGGATTATTTACCTGTCGCTCTGGCTTGGCTCACTACCGAATTAGCGTGGTGCAGTTTAACGCGACGTCGGAATAAATTTACAAAAAGACCGGATCGCGCGTACAAAAACGGTTATAAAGCCTAGCTCCTTTGGCACGTAGACTAGTCTTCTCCCAATTTTGAACGTACTCGCCCGAAAAATTCGACTGGTGACAAACGTAGCGTAAATTTTTGCTTTCAGGCCAAACCGGGTCTGTGCGCTGGCAAAATACCTCAGCTGACTAAGGACCAGCTTACTGAGAGCCAGCGGCTCACTGGTCTCCCAATTTTTTTCGTAGGCATCAGCGAGCGCACGTATGTCAGGCGCAGCAACCAGTTTCTGCACGGGCGTCGGTAAGGACAAATGCCCTAGTTGCTGACACCAGTACAAGCCCACCAGAAAGATCCGCTCCATACCGTACCGGCGCATTTCCTGCATAAGCCACGACCAGTCGATGGGCTTATCGTTCAGCAAAAAGTAGAGGTCATTTATGTAGTAAAGTTGCTGCCAGATATTGGTCACGCCATGATGCGTTACCAGCAAGATAACCTGCATTTCCGTCTGAACATTCGTCGGCGAAAGCACATCGTCCAGCTCAAACGACGCGTAGTTTTTGTTGAAGCACAATAGCTTCCAGTGTAAATCGATGTCGATGTAGTTATCGTTGAAGAGCCGCTTAAACAGGCTGACTTCCGATAATTCCGTAAGCAGACGCTGCTCACCATCCTGGCAATAAAGCGTCTGCTTGGGGTTTAATTCATAGTCACCCTTCCGCAGCAACTGGATCGTTTTGAACGCATCGGCGGGTCGTACCAGCACATCAATGTCACCACTGATCCGAAGGCTCCCCTCCGGATAACAATGTTCAGCCAGATAGACACCCTTGAAAGCTAGATGATCGATTCCGTTATCAGCCAGCAATTTATCGAGCAGTCGATACTGGTGGCGCTTGATCATACTATCGGCCGCAGCGGTCTGGTAATTACTGCGCAGGGCAGTTAGAAACATTTCCGGCACGTTTGGTAACGACTGAGCCGCCTGGTACAGAAAGGGTGTAAGTCGATGCCGGTCGGCCAAACGGTAGAGCCGGTCCCAGTTTAGTGTTTTTTGGGCTATCGAGTCAATGAGTTGCCCCTTCTTTTCTGCCGACAACGCAAGGGTGCAGGCGAGTTGCAGCACCTTAATTTCGGGCGAGTGAGCAGCCATTGGTTACAGTGACGCTTTAAGTTGCTGAACAAACTCGTGTAGTTTGGGAAAAGTAGCGGGACGACTTAATTTGTAGAGTGGTATACTGTCCGCAACCAAGCTACTTTTTTCAAAATACTCCTTTAACAGTCTACCCGTCAGGAGTGAGTCTGGCAGGGGAAAGTGATTCAGAAACTCGATGGGCAACTGACTTTTTGCGACCGGTATGGGAGTATTTTCCGCTTGATCAGGCGGTTCGAGTACAAAAATCTGCTGTAAAGGCACGGCGGTTTCGGCGAAAGAAACCGATTCGTGCCACGAAAATTTCGTCAATCCCTCACGAACGGGCGCCAGATTTGTTTTATCCAAATTCAGCCCATCAACAGCATTCTGCCAGAGTTTAATCTGCGAAAAAGCAGGAATGATCATCGGGCGTTGACCCTCGCTTAACCGAATACAAACCATATCGTCACTCAACACCGGTATACCCGTTTGGGCAAACGCAGCCACCGTAGTCGATTTTCCGGCGCCGGGCTGACCCAGGAAAACAACGCCTTTATCGTTCAACTGGATGGCACTTCCGTGAAGCAAAAAATAGCCTTTCTGAAACAGAATCAACCCAATTGCCTCACTCAGCGTGAACAGAGCGAGTAAGTCTTCATCCGTCTGCTCCGTATCCAGAATGAGCTCGTTGCCACCCACAGCCATGAATGTCATAAGGGGAGACCAGTCCAGCCAGAAGCACTCCGAGTCGTTCTGAGCGAAACGCGCGTTCAAACCGCTTCGATACACTTTTGTCGGCTCCAGTGGAGGGCTTACAGGCACATGACCTCGTTTGATAGTTAGATCGACTGCCGTTGCCGGTACCTCTTTAAGATACGGAAGTGCAATTTCGGAACCAATGGTCAGCCCAAAGGCAGTGTAATAAGTAAAGCTCACTTCCATTCCAGAATAGGCTGAAATACCTGGGTCGTCTGCTCACCAAGAATGACGGTACCGTTGTAAGTAACCCAGGCATGCGCTGAAAATTCCTGCGCAGTACTTTTGTGCACGCCAATGTGTATACGAACACCCGAATGCTTTCGTAATAGCCATTTTGCACTAAGTGCCTGCACAAGGCAAGTAAAGCCCAGCGGGATTCGGTTGCTTACGACCCGAATGGCCCACACGGTCGTTTGAAGAGTATACTCATCGGGTGTTATTTGTGCAACTGTACGTTGATCGACTTTCTTTATTAAATAACGAAAAGGCACCATAAGCAGCTGCCCCTTGTAGATAGTAAGTATCCCCAACGCCTTGCACAATAATACAATTTGTTGCCAGCTTACTGCTATCAGTTTCGCTAAACTAGATGGCCGTTTCGATGAGTTTTTCATGTAGCATTGATTCCAGAAACGACATTAACTCATTTTGGCAAACTGCTTCTTCGACATCAAACGCATCGAGTAACTTTTCTCTGATCTCACCAACAGAAATGGATTTCTGATCCTGAAGTAGCGACCAGATAAAGCCGCCAATCTCATTGAGTTCGTAGTAATTGCCAAGTTCATAATTCAAAACAATGGTTTCATTACCAAGAACAGACGAAGATTGGCCAGGTGCCCGCTGGATTCGAGTGGTCGGTGTAATGGTCATAGCGATATCTCTGTATAGACTGAAAGCCAACAAAAATAACTTAATTCACCTAATAAGTGACAAAATAATTTCCAGCCAATTTGGGCCCTTTCAGGAGTTGGAGGTTCCTTTTGCTCACTTAATAACAGACCAGTCACGCGTAAACGGAAAGAGCCACGGCATGTGCCGTGGCTCTTTTTGCTGGTGCGAACTAATATGTAAATTACAAAATCAATCCGCTCCGGCGCAGCATCGCTTTGGGTGATGGTTCACGACCCCGGAATTTTTTGTACAGCTCCATCGGTTTCTCGCTCCCGCCTTTTTCCAGTACGTTTTTACGGAAGCTATCAGCTGCCGCTTTATTCTCCAATCCGCCCTTTTCTTTGAAGAATTCGAACGCATCGGCATCCAATACTTCACTCCATTTATAGCTATAATAACCCGCCGAATACCCACCCGCGAAGATGTGCGAGAATGCCGGACTAAAGGCGACACCCTCAACGCGGGGAAATAAATTGGCAACCGAATCGACTCTGTTTTCGACCTGCGAAATCGTTTCACCCGTCGGCTTCTGACCGTGATAATACATATCGACCAGCCCAAGGCGTACCTGACGCAGATTGGCTAACCCTGCCAGGAAGTTCTGGCTCGCCCGAATTTTTTCGATCAACTCGTTTGGAATGACTTCACCCGTCTGGTAGTGCTTGGCGAACAGTTTAAGTGCTTCCGGATCGTAGCACCAGTTTTCCATAACCTGCGAAGGCAACTCAACGAAATCGCGGGGAACGCTCGTTCCGCTCAAGCTTTCATACGTTCCGTTAGCCAACATACCGTGCAGACCATGCCCAAACTCATGAAACAATGTGGTCACTTCATAAAATGTCAGCAACGACGGTTTCGTGTCGGTGGGGCGAGTGAAATTGCACACATTGACGATATGCGGACGAATGTTCTGGCCATTCTCGATTTTCTGTCCCTGAATATCGTTCATCCAGGCACCACTCCGCTTCCCATCGCGGGGAAAGTAATCGCCGTAGAACACCGCTACAAACTTCCCGTCCTTATCAAATACATCGAAGGTTTTCACTTCCGGGTTATAAATCGGAATATCCTTACGCTCCTTGAAGGTGATACCATACAGCTTGTTTGCAACCGTAAATACGCCGTTCAGCACGTTTTCGAGTTTGAAATAGGGCTTCAGCGTCTCGTCGTCAAGGTCATATTTCTCTTTCTTCAGTTTTTCGGCGTAGTAGCTATTGTCCCAGCTTTGGAGTTTATCCTCCGTGAATCCGTTCGCTTTGGCATACGTTGTCAGCTCCGCTAACTGGCGTTCGGCAGCCGGGCGGGCATACGTTACCAGCTCGTCCAGGAAGCTCTGCACCTTGTCTTTCGAGCCAGCCATACTTTCTTCAAGCACAAAGTCGGCGTGGGTTTTATAACCGAGCAGATTTGCCCGCTCGTAGCGCAGGTTTACGATTTTATTGATGATGGCTGAGTTGTCGTTCTTGTCACCGTGAAAGCCACGTCCGTTATACGCCAGAAAGAGTTTCTTACGCAGGTCACGGTTGTTGGCATATTGCATGAACGGTCCGTAGCTCGGTGCCTGTAACGTGAAGAGCCAACCTTCTTTGCCCTTCTGTTTCGCGGTGGCCTTGGCGGCTTCACGCGCAAAATCGGGCAAACCGGCCAGGTCTTTCTCGTCCGTCACGACCATCGTGTATTCGTTGGTTTCGTTCAGCACGTTCTCGCCGAACTGGAGCGACAATTGCGACAATTCTTTATCGATGGCCCGTAGCCGCTCTTTACCGTTCGCATCCAGATTGGCACCATTGCGCGCGAAGCGTTTGTAGGCTTTCTCCAGCAGCATGGCACTTTCGGGATCAAGTTTCAGACCAGCCCGCTGATCATAAACAGCTTTCACTCTGGTAAATAGCTTATCGTTCAGGGTAATGTCGTTCCCGTATTCGCTCAGGAGTGGCGACGCTTCTTTGACGATTTTTTGCAGTTCGGGGGTCGTTTCAGCACTGTTCAAGTTGAACAATACGGATGTTACCTTACCCAATAGATCACCCGACTGTTCGAGCGCTACAATCGTGTTGGCGAATGTTGGTTTAGCCGCATTATTGACAATCGCGTCAACGTCTTTACGGCCCTGCGCCAGTCCTTCTTTCAGGGCGGGCATGTAATCGTCGTTTTTGATCTTATCGAACGGGGCCGTTTGGTGAGGTGTTGTGTACGGCGCTAAAAATGGGTTCTGGGTCATTTTAGATTTCTGGGTTGACGCCGGAGTCGCGGGCGACTGGGCGAGCGCAGTCGTGGCAACAATGGCTAGTAATCCGCCCGTTTTAAGGAGCTGTCGATGGAGTAACATACAATTTTAGGGTATGAGTTTCCTGGAAAAATACGAAATAAAGACAGTGTTAGCAATCAACCGTTGCATATGCGGTCATATATAAGGCTGAACGGCAGGTACTGATTGGGTCGGCATCCAGCTCTATTATTCCACCATTCCCGCTTTACTTTTAAGCCAAAACTGATCAGACATAAAAAAACAGCCGGTCGTATTGACCGGCTGCTCTTCACTCGTCTCTCTCTAAATTAGTACCCTCTGGGATAACCGCCCCGCTCGTTTCCGTAGCCATTGCCATAGCCCCGCCCACGGCTGGCCGACCGGTCGTAAGGGCGCATCCGTTCGATCACCCGGTCCCGTTGCGCTGGATTAAGCACCGCCATCATGTCAAAAAACTCCCGTTGCCGCGCCTGTCGGAAAAAATCGCGCTGACGTGGATCACGTGCATTGATGGTATTGGTTTGCTGCTCGAACCGCTCCCGAATCCGACGAATCTCCCGCTCCTGCCGACGCGACAGATTCAGTTCGCGGTCCCACCAGTCCAGATGACGATCGAACTGATAATCATCGTAATCGTAGTTATAATTGGGTTGACCGTACCCCGGCTGACCGTACCCCTGCTGTTGTTGTGGGTAGTTTCCGTTGGGGGGCGGTGATGGGTAGCCATACCGTTGCGCCAATACATTGGTGGAGAGTAGAACGACCAGCGTAGCGGCCGTCATCAGGACTTTTTTCATGGTTGATGTTTTTCAGGTTGTATTTGGCTCTTTGAACAACCAGCCATGAATTGGTTTAATTTAATCTCAAAAAAAGTATACAGAGCGAAAAAGTGAATGAATGAGCGCATCGATCACTCAACCACTCATTCACTCTTTCGCGTAATCACTCAATAGGTATAGTCTATCGGATCTTTCTGCGCTTCTAATTGCAATACCCGCTCGTACTTCGACCGGTCGAACTCGCCCTCGTTGTTGGCAATAAACAGGGTAGCCACCGTATTGCCGATTATGTTGGTAATGGATCGGGCTTCGGACATGAACCGGTCAACACCGAGCAGTAACGCCAGTCCTTCAACGGGAATCACTTTGATGGCCGTCAATGTGCTCGCCAGTACAATAAATCCGCTGCCGGTTACTCCCGCAGCCCCTTTCGAGGTCACCATCAAAATGCCGATTATGGTTAGCTCCTGACCCAGCGTCAGATCGACACCGAAAACCTGCGCCAGAAATACGGTTGCCATCACCAGGTATATCGTCGTACCATCCAGATTAAACGAATACCCCGCCGGAACCACAAGTCCCACCACGGAACGCGAACAGCCCAGCGTTTCGAGTTTGTCCATGATCTGCGGCAAAGCTGACTCCGACGACGACGTTCCTAGCACGATCAGCAGTTCTTCTTTGATGAACTTCAGCACCGCCCACAAACTGATCTTGTAGTAGCGCAGAATCAGGTTCAGGATGACAAAAACGAACAGGAACATGGTGGCATAGACCGTGCCCATCAGCTTGGCCAGGGGCAACAACGTGCTCAAGCCGAACTTGCCGATCGTGAAGGCCATACCCCCAAATGCACCCAACGGAGCCAGCACCATAACCACACTCAGGATATTGAAAAATACCTTCGAGAGCCGCTCGAAGGTCTGGATCAGTGGCTTTCCCACATCACCCATTCGGGCCAGACCGACGCCAAACAGGATCGAAAAAACCAATACTTGTATAATATCGCCGTCAGCGAAGGCTTTGATCGCATTGCTCGGTACGATGTGCAGAAAAAATTCCGTCCAGTCCATACCGGCTCCCTGCTCGGTGTATTTGCTGATATCACCGCCCTTGACGGCCGCGGTCTGAACGCCATCGCCGGGCCGGATAATATTGGCCAGCAGCAGACCGATTGCCAGGGCACCCGTTGTTACGACTTCGAAGTATAATAGCGCCTTTCCACCGACCCGGCCAACTTTTTTCAGATCGCCCATATTACTGATACCCAGCACGATGGTCAGGAATATAATGGGCGCAATAACCATCTTGATCAGGTTGATGAAGAGGTCGCCGATGGGTTTGAGCTTGGCGGCTGTTTCGGGAAAGAAGTAGCCCGTCAGGATGCCGAGGGTAATGGCAATCAGGACACGAACAGTGAGGTTATTGAGAAGACGCACAGAACAGCAGGTTGTAGTTTATAGATTAGTATGGCCGAATGAGACACAACAAACCACAAACTACAACCTTTTTTTCAAACGGCCTTGATCGGAAAAAGCTGATGCTTGATTTCCCGTATGCGGTCGTTAAAATCGACATTTGGATAGTTTACGTTCGGCAGCAGGGTAGCCTGAAGGTATTCCATCACAACGGGGTCATGCTGAATGCGCTTGCCCGTCAGTACGCTGATGTATTTCGATGTCATCCAGAGTACGTTTTTGAGGTGCGTCTTGGCGTCGTCGGTCATCACGAATTCCGTCACGAGCGTGTCTTCGTTAAAGTAGATCAGCCGGGACCTGATGCGTATCCACTCGCTGACCATGGCGGGGCGTATGTAGGCGATCTGGTGCTGATAAACGACCCAACTCGTTTTCAATTCCCGAAACATCTGCCCCGGATTGAAGTCATAAAGGGTAGCGACCTGATCTTCGCGGGCGTTGAAATAATAATCGAAATACTTTGAGTTGTTGAGGTGTTGCAGCGGGTCGCAGTCCTGAAAGCGGATGATTACCCGTGTTTCGGTTTCTGTCGGGTACGTACGGTTGGGGTCGCGGTGAAACATAACTGGCCGTGAATTTAGAGGGTGACGCCGATTTTAAGTATTTTACTGGATACGGCCTCTTTTTGTTCCGAAGAAAATCCGGCACCTACAGGAATTGGCCCAATCCAGCCGGGTTACCAGCACCGTTCAGACTTTTTATTCCCGATTTGCGTTAGTACAACAAGTTCATTTCTCCTTCTAATTACCGGACATCTATGAAAATCATACGCACCCTGTTACCCGTCCTTGTTCTGCTACTTAGTCTATCGGCCTTTGCGCCAGCCGACAATCCCGATGCGGTTGTTGGCACCTGGCTCAACGGCACAAAAAAAGGACACGTTCAGATTTATAAGCAGGGCGGCACCTATTTCGGTAAGCTCATCTGGATCAGCGAACCCAACGATCCGGCTACGGGTAAACCCAAAACGGACATCCGCAACGCCGATGCGTCCAAACGGAACCGCCAGCTGATGAATCTGCCCCTGATGTACAACTTCAAGTTCAATGGCGACAACGTCTGGACCGACGGGAAGATCTACAACCCCGAAGACGGCAAAGAATACAACTGTAAGATGACGCTCAAAGATCCAAACACCCTCGACGTTCGCGGGTACGTAGGCATCTCGCTCCTGGGCAAAACCCAGACCTGGACACGAATCAAATAAGGTCAGTTTTTGCGGTCCGCCGGTCCATCCTACCCGTGGCCCGACGGACCGTATCTAGTACCACCCCGGCTGCAACGACGGTTCGGCTTTTGCACAAGTTCATAAACCTATGTCAACCCTCATTATCGGTGCCGGACCAGCGGGGCTGGCGATGGCCGGGCAACTTGCCCAGCTCAATCAGCCGTTCACGGTGCTCGAAGCCAGCGAATACATTGGGTTTGCTTGGCGAAATCACTACGACCGGCTGCATCTGCACACCGTTAAAGCGTACTCCCAGTTACCGCATTTCCCCTACCCGGCCAGTTACCCGACCTACGTTACGCGCTTACAGGTTGTCGAGTATCTGGAACGCTACGCTGAACAGTTCAACATTCGGCCACTCTTCAATCAAAAGGTTACCGCTATAAGCCGCAACGCAGACGGAACATGGCAGGTCCAGACCGAAACAGATAGCTTCACGGCAGAACGGGTTGTTGTCGCCACGGGTTACAATCGCATCCCGAACGTACCGGAGCTGCCCGGTCAACGCAATTTTCGGGGCATCATCTGGCATAGTCACGAATACCGCAATGGCGCTCCCTTCCGCGACGAAAACGCACTGGTCGTAGGCATGGGCAATACGGGAGCAGAACTGGCACTGGACCTGCTGGAGCACGGAGCACATCCGTTCATTTCGGTACGCGGACCGGTCAACATCATCCGGCGCGATGTGTTCGGGAAACCAGCACAACCAATGGCCATTTTTTTGAGTAAATTCCCGAACTGGTTCTATGATTTTGTGGCGGGCCTGTCGCAGAAATTCAGCGTAGGCGACGTGTCGGTGTATGGGTTGGGCAAACCGGCTCACCCTCCTTCCTATGACACCCGACGCGGTAAAATACCGGTGATCGACATCGGCACCCTCGACCAGATCAAAGCCGGCAGGATTACGGTCGTTCCGGGTATTGACCGGCTTAACGCCAAAACCGTAACGTTTACCGACGGACGCGAACTGCCGTTCGATGTTATTATTCTGGCAACGGGCTATAGACCGGGACTCACTTCATTTCTGAACCCGACGCTGACTGCGCGTATTCTAAACGACAACGGCTACCCTAAACACCTCTGGTTCAACGAGGATGCACTGCGCGGTCTTTATTTTCTGGGTTATACTACTCCGTTGACCGGCATCATTTATAACCTCACGATTGATTCGGATCGAATCGCCCGGCATATTGCCCAAAACAATTTTGTCTCGGCATAGTTCTATTAGTGTAATCACGATGATTGCGGAGTATCATTCTATTCTACGTTATAAACACTACGATCATGAACGAGACAACACTAAAAGGAGGCTGGAACGAACTAAAAGGTAAAATCAAACAAGCCTACGGTGAGTTAACCGACGACGACCTGACGTACGCGGAAGGGAAGGAAGACGAAATGTGGGGTAAACTCCAGCAGAAAACAGGTAAGACGAAAGACGAAATAAATAAATCCGTTGCTGATCTTTAATCAATAACGGTCAGCTCAGTGAAAAGCCGGAACCGACAGGTTCCGGCTTTTTTTGTCCCCCTCGGTCCTAATATGAAGGCTAGCTTGTTGAGGTATACCCTACCGTTCTTACAAAAATTGTTAAAAACCACTCGGAGCCATTGACTTAACCGGGAAGCCTGTGTAACTATACGAGTAGTTTCTATTCCTGACTTAATCGTATAGTTTATGCACACCTTCTCTAGTCAATACGGACGAGTTGTATCGACGCGCGCCTGCCGTGGTATACTTGTCATCGCCTTTCTGATCGGCAGTTACCTGCCCATTCTGGCTCAGGATAAGCCAGTGGCCAGCGCCCTGCCTGAGGGCATCACTAAGGTTGCGTCGGTCGAAGGCATCACCGAATACCAGCTCAAAAACGGGTTGCGTGTTCTGCTCTTCCCGGATCCTTCCAAAGCAACGATTACGGTTAATATCACCTACATGGTCGGTTCACGGCACGAGGGTCTGGGCGAAACGGGTATGGCCCATCTGCTGGAACATATGGTCTTCAAAGGCTCAACGAAGCACAAGAATGTACCGCAGGAACTAACCGAACATGGTTCCTGGCCGAACGGGACCACCTGGTATGACCGCACCAATTATTTCGAGACGTTTTCCGCAACGGATGATAACCTAAAATGGGCGCTTGACCTGGAGTCGGACCGAATGGTGAACAGCTTCATCAAGAAAGAAGACCTGGAAACCGAATTCACCGTTGTCCGGAATGAGTTTGAGATGGGCGAGAACTCACCGCAGTACGTGCTCATGGAACGGGTGCTGTCGTCGGCGTATTTGTGGCACAACTATGGCAAATCGACCATCGGTTCGAAAGAAGACATTGAACGGGTTCCCATCGATAACCTGAAAGCATTTTACCAGAAGTATTACCAGCCCGACAATGCTATTCTGCTAGTGGCCGGAAAGTTGGATGAGGTCAAAACCTTGGCATTGGTCGATCAGTATTTCAGCCCCATCCCGAAACCTACCCGCGTGCTCAAACAACCATATACGGTTGAGCCAACGCAGGATGGCGAGCGAGTGGTGACACTCAAGCGGGTGGGCGACACCCAGGGCGTTGCGGCTGCCTACCACACCCCCGCCGGAACGCATCCCGACTATCCGGTACTGGATGTGCTGATGGACGTACTGACCAACGAGCCTTCCGGCCGACTCTACAAAGCGCTGGTCGAGAACAAAAAAGCGGCCTTTCAGTATGGCTGGACACCCGCCCTTCATGATCCGGGCTTTGCCTATTTCTACGCCGAAGTGCGCAAGGAAAACTCGCTGGATTCGGCCCGAACGGTCATGATGAGCACGCTGGATGGCATCACCGGCAAAGCCCCTACGGCAGACGAAGTTGAGCGGGCCAAGACCAAGATCCTGAGCGGTATCGAACTCATGTTCAAGCAGGTAGATCGCGTAGGACTGCAACTGAGTGAGTATATGGCAGCGGGTGACTGGCGGCTGGTTTTTCTGTACCGTGACGCCATCCGGAAGGTGACACCTGCCGATGTGCAGCGCGTCGCTCAGGCCTACCTAAAACCCTCCAACCGAACCGTTGGCCTGTTCGTACCTGACCAGAAACCCGACCGGGCTGAAATTACGGCTGCGCCGGACATTATGAGTCTCGTCAAGGATTATAAGGGTGAGCAGATGGTGGCGGCTGGTGAAGCCTTTGACGCATCGCCGGCCAATATCGACAGCCGCACCAAACGTGGGCAGGAAGCAAACGGGCTGAAATATGCGCTGCTGCCCAAAAGTACGCGGGGCAATTCGGTGAACGTACGCATCCAATTGCGAATGGGCGACGAAACAAGCCTGGTCAATAAAATGACGGTTTCCGGTTTCACGGCATCGATGCTCGAACGCGGTACAAAGACCCGGAGCTATCAGCAGATCAAGGACGAGCTGGACAAATTGAAAGCCCGCGCCTATGTGTATCCATCCGGTCAGAGTGTAGTGGCCAGCATCGAGACGTCGAAAGAGAATCTGCCCGCCGTACTAAAAATCGTGACTGATTACCTGCGCAATCCAACCTTCCCTGAAGCCGAATTCAATAAGCTGAAGGAAGAGAGACTAGCGCAGATCGAGTCGCAGAAGCAGGAGCCGCAGGCGATTGCCTACAACGTGGCCGAACGAACCATGAACCCCTACCCCAAAGGACACGTCTGGTACACGAAGACGTTTGACGAAGAAATCGACGAGATCAAGAAACTGACCGTCGATGAGGTTCGCCAGTTTTACAAAGACTTTTATGGAGCGCAAAACGCCGTTGTGTCCGTTGTCGGTGCTTTTGACGAGCCAACTATCCGAACGGCGCTGAAAAACGATCTGGGCAAGTGGAAAGCCGCGAAACCCTTCTCACGCGTGCCGCTCCAGCTCTTTGCCGATCTGAAAAACAAAACGGAGTCGATTCAAACCAGCGACAAGGCCAATGCTATGCTAGTGACCGGCATGAAGTTTCCGATGCGCGACGATGACCCCGATTATGCGGCTCTGTACATGGCAAATTACATCCTGGGCGACGGGTTTCTAAACTCC
This sequence comes from Spirosoma agri, assembly GCF_010747415.1. Lineage (NCBI taxonomy): Bacteria > Pseudomonadati > Bacteroidota > Cytophagia > Cytophagales > Cytophagaceae > Spirosoma > Spirosoma agri. Next base: position 3,611,494 of record NZ_JAAGNZ010000001.1, read on the forward strand.
CGGCTGGCAACCCGAATCCGGCAAAAGGAAGGGGTCAGTTATGGCGTTGGTTCGTACGTATACGCCGATGATAATGACAAGGTGGCCAACTTTGGCTCGTATGCGATCTACAACCCCGAAAACTCGGACCGGCTGGAAAAAGCGTATCGGGAAGAAGTTGACAAACTCGTTAAGGAGGGCATAACAGCCGATGAGCTGAAAGCTGCCAAAACTGCCGTGTTGCAGAACAACCAGGTCGAACGGTCGCAGGATGGGGTGTTGACCCAAAAACTAGGGCAGTACCTTACCAGAGCTGAAGGCCGGACATTTGCCTACGATGCCGAACTAGAAAAGCGAATTCAGGCGCTGACGCCCGAACAGGTGAATGCGACCGTGAAGAAATACATCGATTACTCAAAACTGACGATCGTGAAAGCCGGTGATTTCGAAAACGCAGCAAAAAAAGCCGCCGAGAAAGCCAAAACACAACCGGCTTCATCCATTGGCGGGGGTGACAAAAATTAGGTCAGTTTCAACCCGCATGGTTAGTTTGTGCGGGTCGAATAACCACTCATCCATTTATTTACGAAACCGTGTAGAAAGCATTGACATAATCAAAAAGACGCTGTATTTATACCACTATTTTTTGAATGTCTACTTAATCCTATTTTTTTATGCGTATGAATACGCTTACCAAACGGGCTCAGCGAAGCATACTGGCGGCTACCGTACTGGCTGGCAGTCTGACGATCGCGTCGGCCCAGACTAAAACAACGGCAGTGGCTCTTCCCGAAGGCGTCACGAAAGGTGCTTCCGTCGAAGGCATCACCGAATACAACCTAAAGAACGGTCTGAAAGTATTGCTCTTCCCAGATGCATCGAAGCCAACCGTCACCGTCAATATTACCTATCTGGTGGGATCGCGCCACGAAGGACTCGGCGAAACCGGCATGGCTCACCTGTTGGAGCATATGGTCTTCAAAGGCTCGACAAAGCACACCAACATCCCGGAGGAACTGACTTCTCACGGTGCACGGCCCAACGGCACAACCTGGCTCGACCGGACCAACTACTTCGAAACGTTTGCGGCAACGGACGAAAACCTGAAATGGGCGCTCGATCTGGAAGCCGACCGGATGGTGCATTCGTTTATCAAGAAGAGTGATCTCGAAACCGAGTTTTCGGTCGTGCGTAACGAGTTCGAGATGCGCGAGAATTCACCTCAGAACGTCTTGAACGAACGCGTGGTGTCGTCGGCTTTTTTGTGGCACAATTACGGCAAATCGACCATTGGCAACCGTTCCGATCTGGAAAAAGTCCCCATCGAAAACCTTCAGGCGTTTTACAAAAAATACTATCAGCCCGACAATGCCGTGCTGGTTGTAGCCGGGAAGATCGATGAAGCCAAAACCCTGCAACTCGTCAACGAGTATTTCAGCCCGATTCCAAAACCAACCCGGATTCTTCAGCCAACTTATAGCGTTGAGCCAACGCAGGACGGTGAGCGCGAAGTAACGCTCCGGCGCGTAGGCGATACGAAAGTAGTATCGGCATTGTACCACATCATGCCCAGCTCGCATCCGGATTATCCGACGATGGATGTACTAACCGAAGTCCTCACGGATGAACCCAGCGGACGGTTATACAAGGCCCTGATCGAAACGAAGAAAGCATCACAGGAATATGGCTATTCGTTTATGACCAAAGACCCTGGCTATGTGTACTTTGCGGCCGAACTGCTGAAGGAAAAATCGCTCGATGACGCCCGAAAGTCCCTGCTTGGTACACTCGATTCGGTGTCGATCAAAGCGCCAACGAAAGACGAAGTCGATCGCGCCAGAGCGAAGCTGCTGAAAGACCTTGAAGTGAGCTTCAAAGACGTTGAACGCCTGGGTCGTACACTGAGCGAATACATCGCTACGGGCGACTGGCGGCTCGGTTTCCTTTACCGGGATGCCCTCGAAAAGGTTACACCAGCCGACGTACAGCGCGTAGCCAGCTTCTACCTCAAACCCTCGAATCGCACCGTTGGCGAATTCATTCCAGAACCGAAACCAGAACGGGTTGACGTACCGGATGCGCCGGATGTCGATGCACTGGTAAAAAACTACAAAGGTCGGGCTGCTATCGCCAGCGGTGAAGCCTTCGACCCCTCCCCGGCCAACATCGACGGGCGGACCCGCCGGATCGAGCAACCCAACACGATCGAGCTGGCCCTGTTGCCGAAGTCGACCCGTGGTAATGAAGTAAACGCCCGCCTGACTTTCCGCTACGGCGATCAGAAAAGTCTGATGAACAAGAGCGCCGTTTCGGTATTCACAGCGTCTATTCTCGACAAAGGCACCACGACCCGGACCCGTCAGCAGATCAAGGATGAGCTGGACAAACTGAAAGCGCAGGTCAACGTATTTGGTGGCGGCAATCAGGTCAATGTGATCGTAAAAACGACGAAGGAAAATCTCCCGGCAGTGATGCGCATCGTAGGCGATATGCTGAAACACCCGGCCTTCGATGCCAACGAATTCGAAAAACTGAAACAGGAGCAACTGGCCCAAATTGAAGCACAACGTTCAGAGCCACAGTCACTGGCGTTCACGGCGTTCCAGCGGCAGATGAATCCGTATCCCAAAGAAGACATTCGGTACGTCTCGACGCCTGATGAAGATATAGCGGATGTAAAAGCGCTTAAGCTCGATGATCTGAAGCAGTTCCACAAGGATTTTTACGGGGCCCAGAACGCAACGGTGGCTGTCGTTGGTGACTTCGACGAAGCACCAATCCGCAAAGTTGTTATGGATGAATTGGGAACCTGGAAAGCGAAAAAGCCTTTCAGTCGGCTGGTAACGCCCTTCAACGATATCAAGCCAGCACCACAAACCATCGAAGCGCCGGATAAAGCCAATGCGTTTCTGGTCGCGGGCGTTAATATTCCCCTGCGCGACGATGATCCGGATTACCCGGCGCTGGTGATGGGCAACTATATTCTGGGCGGTGGCTTCCTGAACTCGCGACTGGCCGTTCGTATTCGGCAGAAAGAAGGCATCAGCTACGGCGTTGGTTCGCAATTGCAGGCGAACCCGCTCGACAAATCGGGTATGTTCATGACCTACGCTATTTACAACCCAGAAAACGCCGAGCGGCTGACGAAGGCTTTCCGCGAGGAGCTGGATAAGGTCGTAAAGGATGGCTTTACCGCCGAAGAACTAGCCTCCGCCAAGTCGGGCTATCTGCAATCGCGGATGGTTGGCCGGGCGCAGGACCCCGGTCTGGCTGGTACGCTCAACAACTACCTGTACCTGAATCGGACGATGGCGTGGGATGCTGATTTTGAGAAGAAGATCGCGGCATTAACCGCCGATCAAATAAACGCAGCCATGAAAAAACACATCGACCCTGCCAAAATTTCGATCATTCAGGCGGGCGATTTTGCGAAAGCAGCAAAAAAGCTTTCGGATAAGCAACCCGCTTCGTCGGTAAGCAGCGGACAGAAAAACTAGTAAGACCAAACGGTCGGCCCCGCGGGATTTTTGTGATTTAATTGACTGATTTTGACTTTTCCTAGTACTTCGGTGAAGTGTACTTCCTAAGAAAAATCAGATTAATCAGTAGAATCGCAAAAATCCCGTTTTTCTTTATGGAATTTAACTATAAATATCGTCATATACCTAAACTTGTCGTTAATCATGAAAAAGCTTCTTCTTTTAGCAGGCTTTAGTCTATTCGGGATACGTGGCTGGTCGCAGGTAAGCGTGGTATTGCTGCGTGACACAACGCGATTAAATCTGTCACCGTCTACGCTGGCGAAGACATATCCACCTGCTCTCGATCGTATGACTTTCTATTCGGGAGTTTCTTCAAAAATAACGGGTGCCTTCAGCAGCAACAAAACCAAGCTATTCTTCGACACCCTCAACACTAGAAATCAGCAGTTTTATACGTTTATCGAGCGCAACAAAAAAAAGTTACCTATACTTGGCGTCCTGTTACAAACTATAGAATTTATCCGACCCGATGGTACGTATGAACAGGTCTTTTGCTCATTTACAGGTCAAAAATTGACCGACGAACAGGAAGGGCAATTGCTCCTGCTACTAACTGACTGGTATAAGCGTCCATTTCCAATCAAGACCCAAACCGGTTTCACCTGGAACAGCATGAATACGCTGGGGAATGTCCCGCCGAAACGTACGGTTCGGCGGGGTGCGGGCATCATCAGTACGTTGGAAGCCGCCGAAAAAACTACCCGCCCCGATACGGTCAAAATGCTGGCCTTCAACCAGCTCGATCTGCTCACCATACCAGAGGTTGTATACCGCTTCCCGAAACTGGAAGAGCTGGATTTGTCGAAGAATAGTCTGCATGAATTACCCGCCCGGCTGACTGCCGCTATTCCTACCCTGAAACGATTGAGTGTACTCTATAATACTATTCCCGACGATAGTGTGTTTATCACTCGAAACAAACACCTAGTTGCCCTGAATTTGCAGGGCAATAAACTGACCCGCACTCCCCGATCGATAGGTCAGAACCGGCGGCTGGAGAGCTTATGGCTTGGCAATAATAAACTGACTGAATTAGATACTAAACTGATCCGTCGGCTGCGTCGCCTAACGGATCTAAACCTGTACAACGCGGGGCTAACCCAACTACCCAAAACTATCGGCAAACTGAAACGTGTTCGAGTTATTGATCTGTATTACAACAAATTAACCGAACTGCCGCGCCAGCTGACCCGCATGAAACGACTGGAACAACTAGCCGTTTCGCACAATGATCTTAAGGAACTCCCGGCTTCGCTGGCAAAACTCCGCCGACTGCAAGTCATTTATGCGCATCATAATCGCATCAGCCAGTTGCCCGATACCTTCCAGAAAATGAAGTATTTGACCATCCTAGATCTGGGATATAACTGGTTTTCGGTGGCTCCGGCAGTGCTGGCATCAATCCCTTCTCTGGAAGAACTGGACCTGAGCAACAATAACTTACAGGAGCTGCCCCGCTCCCTGGGCGAATCAAGGCAACTCCGAAAGCTTTACCTGCGCTCAAATCCATTATCGCGTGACAATGTTAAAGCCGGGCCTTATGCGCCCCTCATTCAGCAACTAGAAGCAAACCAGACGGAGGTATTTTATTGAGGTTCCGGTTCAGCGCACACCTTGATGCTCGTTTTGGGAATGTGCTTTTGTCATACCAAATAAAATTTTGCTTAGAATCTTCATAATCAATCACAGATAACGCAAAAAAAAGTACGGATAAAGAAGAAAATGGTTTCTTACCTGTGTTATTTAGCGTCAAGAAGTCCGTTTTATGCAAGCCATTTCTCCGTCCGTTTCCCCTACACCCAACCGCGTAACGCTTTGGTCCGCTTTACTTTCGGTTTATATTCTCTGGGGTTCTACGTACCTGTTCATTCACTTCATGACCGAGCGAATGCCGCCCCTTTACATGGCGGCTACGCGGTACATTGTGGCCGGTACACTCCTGTACAGCTATGCTCGGCTGACCGGAACGCCCCGTGCTACCCGAGTGGAATGGAAATCGGCTGGCCTTGTGGGCGTTTTGCTTCTGACCATATCCAATGGTTGTCTTACGCTTGGCATTCAGTACATTCCAACGGGTATGGCGGCTTTACTGGGCGGCATGCTGCCCGTTTTTCTGTTGACGCTCAACTGGGTATCGTTCGGTCGGCAGCGTCCGAGTAATCTGGCGCTGGCAGGATTGCTGGTCGGTTTGGCAGGTATTTACTTTCTCGTCAAACCCGACAAAATGCAGGGAACGGGCGGAATGCACGCGAATCTGGTTGGCTCGAGTCTGGTCGTATTCGGTAATTTCGCCTGGGCAATCGGTACGTTATTAGCGCCACGGGTATCACTTCCATCGGGTACGATTTCGAGCGGCATTCAGATGATCGTTGGTGGAGTCGTTCTGTTGCTGATCAGTTTGGCGGTAGAACCCGTTACGCCCTGGAGTATCGTAGTGGCCCCGCCCAAAGCCATCTGGTCCATGTTGTATCTGGTCATCTTCGGTAGCATCGTGGGCTTCTCCTCCTACGCCTGGCTGGCTCGTAATGCACCGCCCCAACTCCTGTCTACGTACGCTTTTGTTAACCCCGTAGTCGCGATGCTGCTGGGTACGTTCTTCGCGGGGGAAGTTTTTTCGAGTCAGTCGCTTATCGGAGCCATAATTGCGCTGGCGGGTGTCGTCCTGATTACGCTAGGCAGAAAATAATCGATCATAACTATGCGCACTGTAGCTATTCTGCTTTTCAACGAGATCGAAGTACTGGATTTTGCCGGTCCGTTCGAGGTATTCGGTGTTGCCGGAAAAGTATCGGGCAAACCGCATTTTCAGGTGTTTACCGTTGCTGAACAGGGGCCGGTTTATGCCCGAAATGGTTTGTGCATAACGCCCACGTATCTGCTGAACGATCACCCCAAAGCCGACATCATTATTGTGCCGGGCGGGGGTGGTTTTCACGCCGACCGTACTCCCTTCGGCTCGCGACGGGAACTGGAAAATCCCGCGATACTGAACTGGATTCGTCGCTCGGCAGAAACGGCAGAGCTAGTATTATCCGTCTGTACAGGTTCGTTGCTACTAGCCAAAGCGGGTTTGCTGGAATCGCGATCGGCCACAACGCATTATCTGGCCATCGACAGCCTCGCGCAACTGGCTCCAACCACCACTATCTTACCCAACGAACGCTACGTTGATAACGGTACAATCATCACGTCAGCGGGTATTTCGGCAGGAATTGATATGTCGCTGTACACACTCAGCAAACTCCTTGGTAAAGACGTGGCTGACGAAACCGCACGCTACATGCAGTACGATTACTGGCACTAAAATCGGGCGTAAACTAGATGCGTACTGCGGGTTTTAACCCGTAGGTTGGTTTAGAAACGGGTTAAAACCCGTTACATTTCTGATCGGGTACTGCCCACGGAGCCAGCTCTGATTGCTTAGACAGGTGGTGGACTGATACTGGTCCAGCCCCCGTCAACCACCAGACTCTGCCCGGTGATGTGTCTCGATGCCGGCGAAACCAGAAACAGAGCCGCATTGGCAATATCCTCGACGGTAGCCGGGCGACCCATGGGCGTGATGCGTGACCAGATTGGGATGTACGTCGGATCGTCTAATGTGCGTTCGGTTAGGGTTGCGCCGGGCGCAATGGCATTGACGGTAATTCCAAGGGGTGAAAAGTCGATTACCAATTGTTTCGCCAGCATTTCCAATCCCGCTTTGGTCATACTGTAAACGGGCAGACCCGGATGCGCCTGGTGACCAACCACCGACGACATAAACAGCACGCTCCCGCCTTTTCTCTGCTCCCGCATCTGGCTGGCTGCAGCCTGAGCCAGGAAAAAACTACCCCGCAGGTTGACATTCACAATCTGCTGAAATGCGTCGGGTGTCGTCGTAAAAATATCGCCAAAAACGGTGATACCGGCGTTGGCAATGGCAATGTCAACCGACCCAAATAAATCGACAGCCGCCCTGACCATCTGTCTGATAAAATCCACATCGGATACATCGCCGGGATACGCCTGACAGTTCCCTCCCGCCTGTCGTATGGTTTCGGCGGCTTTGTGAGCTAAGGCTTCATCATAATCGTTGAGCAGTATAGTGGCACCCTGCCGGGCCAGCGCCTGCGCAATGGCAAAACCAATTCCCTGCCCAGCCCCCGTGATAAGCGCGGTTTGGTTTGTAAAATCTGCGTTCATAGCGTCGATTGCGGGCGAATTAATTCGCCCGTTATTGGAATTAAAAACGTGATCACATCACCTTCGGTTTCAACTTCCGTCAGCGGGCGAATTAATTCGCCCGCTAGGAGAAACAGAAATCGTGATTCTGGTAACCTCCGAATTGATTCGGAGGTTACCAGAATCACGGTGAATCAGCGTATTGAGCAAATAGCTGTAATTCGTCCAGCAATACTTTTTGCGTGTGGTGCTGTTCCTGATTGAAAATATACCGTGTTACTCTCAGTACGTGCTGCGGGCTGACCGAAATGGCCCCGTAACCGTCCTGCCAGACGAATAGTCCCTCCAGCTTATTGGATTGATTTAGCCAGCGGGCCGACTCTCCCTTAATTCGTTTCCCAACATCAGCGATGGATTGCGTCGATCTGAGGGCAACCAGGCAATGGACATGATCGGCTACCCCATTGATTATCCGGATATCGATATTGTTTTTAACCGCTTCCTCACGAATATGAGCGAACAACGCATAACGAGCAGCCGGAAATAAAACGGGCTCACGGTACTTCGTTGTCCAGATCAGATGGACATAAAGGGCGATGTAATTGCTCATGGCTATTGGACGGTTGCAGGTGCCATCGGTTTCTAATAGGGGGCGGATTAATTCGCCCCCTAACGGAACAAAAGGAAACCAAAAGTGATGCAATCACGTGGTCAATTCCCTTAGCGGGCGAATTAATTCGCCCGCTAAGGGAATTGAAAGCACGGCCCATGCTTTAATGCGAATCGCGCTTCACCTCACTGCCAGAGCCGCCCCGCAAGAAGTCAAAGTCGGCTCCTTCGTGTGCCTGCGTAACATGGCGAATGTACAGATTTACGTAGCCCCGTTCGTAGCCCAGATCGATCGGTTTGAAATGAACAAGTCGCCCGGCTAATTCTTCATCAGATACATGTAAATGTAGGCTTCGGTTATCGACGTCGAGTGTGATCAGATCACCATTCTGAACAAGTGCCAGATTACCGCCAACGGCTGCTTCGGGCGAAATGTGTAAAACGACCGTACCGAAGCCCGTGCCACTCATGCGCCCATCCGAAATGCGAACCATGTCGTGAACACCCAACGCCAGAATTTTGGCCGGTAGCTGCATATTACCCACTTCAGGCATTCCCGGATAGCCTTTTGGACCCACATTCTTCAGCACCAGCACACAGCTTGGATCAACGTCCAGGTCGGGATCATCGATGCGGGCTTTGTAATCATCGATATTCTCGAAAACCACCGCCCGGCCCGTGTGCTGCATCAGACTCGGCGACGCAGCCGAGGGCTTTATAACGGCCCCATTCAGGCAGAGGTTTCCCCGCAAAACCGCCACCCCCGATTCGGGTTTGAACGCGGTGGCTACCGTTGCGATCACGTCCGGATCATAACATTGCGCATCGGCGCAGTTGTCGCCAATGGTTCGCCCATTGATCGTGAGCGCGTCATTGTGCAGATAATCCCGAAGCTCGCGAATTACGGCGGGTAATCCACCGGCATAGAACAGGTCCTCGACAAAGTGCTCACCGGACGGTTGCAGGTTGGTCAGCAGCGGAATTTTGGCCGATAACGTATCGAAATCATCCAACGACAAGTCGACACCAACCCGTCCGGCGATAGCGGTCAAGTGAAGGATAAAATTAGTAGAACCGCCCAACGCGGCATTGATCATAATGGCATTTTCAAACGCCTGGCGGGTCAGAATTTTCGATGGCGTAATGCCCTCCCGCGCCAGTTCGACCGCGCGCATTCCGGTCAGATGCGCCAGCACTTTCCGGCGCGAATCGGCGGCTGGGATAGTGGCGTTATCCGGCAAGGCCAGCCCGAGCGATTCGACCATGGCCGCCATTGTCGAAGCCGTACCCATCACGGCGCAGTGTCCCTGCGAACGGGCCATGCTGGCTTCGGCAGCCACAAATTCGGATTGGCTCATCTCACCCATTTTATAGGATTCGGCAAACCGCCACAGGTCGCTGGTCCCGATCTTGCGTCCCTGAAAACGTCCGGCCAGCATCGGCCCACCCGACACGACGAGCGTTGGAATATCGACACTACACGCGCCCATCACCAGTGAAGGCGTTGTTTTGTCGCAGCCACACATCAGAATGACCGCATCAATCGAGTTGCCGCGAATACTTTCCTCAACGTCCATACTGGCGAGATTGCGAAACAACATCGCCGTCGGTTTGATCTGGCATTCGCCGAGCGACATAACGGGGAACTCCAACGGGAAACCGCCTGCCTCCCAGACCCCACGTTTAATGGCTTCGGCCAATTCGCGGAAGTGCGCGTTGCAGGGCGTCAACTCCGACCAGGTATTACAAATGCCAATAACGGGCTTTCCCTCAAACTCATGATGCGGAAACCCCTGATTTTTCATCCAGGCGCGGTAAATAAAGCCGTCTTTACCGGTGCGGCCAAACCAATCTCGAGAACGTAGTGGCATTTTTCTGTAAGCAGGTGGCAAAAGCCAGTGACTTGTTGATACGTAGTAAAAAAAGACCCTAAATGGCATAATCTACCAGTCACAAGCCTTTGTTCATGTATTATTTTAAGGTAGTGATTTTCAGTTGGTTTCGGTTCTATCCGGGCGCAAATAAATTTTGCACACCACTCGCTCCGCGTTAAAATATTGACAATCAACAAACTAAAAATTAGTCTATCAGCGTTGTAGACTCAGTACCATCACAAATGAGTTTTGTTAAAACGAGTTGGATTATCTTTATTGATGGCCGTTGTTCGCCCGGCTGTCACGGTCGCTGCGAAGTTCACCGCCCACACAATTCCCAATCTCAAACCATCCGAAATCAGTGGTGTCATTCAGTCCGGCCTGAATAGGCTAACACCATCCGGGCTCATGCGATCCGATGCAACCCGGTCGGATATGACCCGAACAAACGCTAAATCGGCGCTGCTGTCTTCGTCATTGGCAGCCCCGGACCTTCCGCTGCTGGATGTTGATTTTTGCGGAGAATGCCTGCCTCTCGATCAGATCGACGTTGTTGACTGCTGGAAACACGTGTTTACGCTTTTTCGTAGCCACGCCAGTGATTTGGGAAATATTCGGCAGCGGGCAGATGCGTTCTTTCCGATCATCGACCCGATTCTGGAGAAATACGATATTCCCGATGACTTCCGCTACGTACCACTCGCCGAAAGTGCGCTCCGACCCAAAGCAATCTCGCGGGCTGGTGCAGCTGGTTACTGGCAGCTGATGCCGGCCACCGCCCGCTCATTAGGGTTACGGGTCAGCGGGCGCACCGATGAGCGGTTCAACGTTCAGAAAGCAACCGATGCTGCTTGTCGCTACCTTCGGAAACTGTATGATCAACTGGGTTCCTGGTCGCTGGTAGCCGCTGCCTACAATGCAGGGCCCGGTCTGATGAAGAATCAATTAAAGCGCTACGAACACCGCGATTACTACCGGATGAGCCTCCCTCGAGAAACCAAATACTACCTGTATCGGGTGTTGCTTTATAAAGAATTACTGTCTCGGCCCAACGATTACTCATCGTTTTTAGCGCCTGCCCCTCAGACAGCCTACCGATTTCAGCCGATTGCGTTAACGCAGCAACCCGGTTAGAGTTAGGTTGTACTGACTGATATAAGAGAAGGTCTGCTACTCAGCGGGCCTTCTCTTTTGTTGTCTTACCCCGCTCTGCCAGTCACTGAAATTCGTTTGCCGGACAAGTTTCGTACTGCGAATTGATTCCTCACTAACTGCGGTAGGATGCGTAAAATGAAGCGAAGTCATCTACCTTTGCCGATCAGTTAGCGATCTTTTCTGCGGCTTGGTTTGGCCTATTTTGGCACACTTTGTGAGGCTAGCGCCTAAATTAAAACCCAAACCGCTCAAATCAGTTATTAGCATTATCAAATCAGTACTACTGTCAGCGCTTTAATGCAGTCAGACACCACCAATTCCGCAAGCAAGTCATCCAGCAAGCCCGTCGTTACCCGGCGACTGGACAAATTTTTCCTAAACCTGGCCGATGTAGCGGCTTTTGTCGGACGCTTTTTTCGGGAAGTGCTGGTTCCCCCCTACGAATTCAAGGAGATCATCCGGCAGTGCTACGAAGTGGGTTACCGGTCCTTATTGCTGATCTCAACAACGGGTTTCATCACGGGTATCGTTTTTACTAACCAGTCGCGACCGTCGCTCTCCGAGTTCGGGGCTACTTCGTGGCTACCTTCCCTGATTGCCATTGCGATCGTGCGCGCGTTAGGACCACTCGTAACGGCGTTGATTGCATCCGGTAAAGTTGGGTCCAGTATTGGTGCCGAGTTGGGCTCCATGAATGTAACCGAGCAGATCGACGCCATGGAAGTTTCGGGCACCAATCCATTCAAATTTCTGGTTGTCAGTCGCGTACTGGCTACGTCGATCACGATCCCGGTACTCACGATGTACACCATTTTCGTGGCGCTGCTTGGGGCCTATATTAACGTTAACTTAAACGAGCAGACTAGTTTCACCTCCTTTTTTCAGGAAGTATTCGGTGCTATATCGTACGTCGACATTTTCGCGTCCATCACCAAATCGATCGTGTTTGGCTTCACGATTGGGATGGTTGGCTGTTACAAAGGTTACCATTCGTCGAAGGGAACCGAGGGTGTCGGTAAAGCGGCCAACGCATCCGTTGTGACCGCCATGTTCCTCGTATTTATTGAAGAACTTCTGTCGCTTCAGATCATCGCGGCCCTACGGGGAAGCTGATAAACTGAGTGATTGTGCAAGTACCCAAATTACCTATTTACCCAATTACTAAATCAATGACACAACCAACCGATCCCATCATCAGCATCCACGACCTGAAAAAGTCGTTTGGAGATTTACACGTGCTGCGTGGGGTTGACCTGGATGTAAACCGGGGCGAAAATGTGGCTGTACTGGGGCGTTCCGGTACGGGTAAATCGGTGTTGATCAAAATTCTTGTGGGTCTTCTGAAGCCCGATTCCGGAACCGTTACCGTGCTTGGGCAGGACGTTGAACAATTACGCGGTCCGGAACTCGATCAGTTTCGGCAGAAGGTTGGGTTCTCCTTTCAGAGTAGCGCCTTGTATGATAGTATGAGCATCCGGGAAAATCTGGAATTTCCGCTGGTCCGGAACGTTCGTAACCTGACGCAGGGCGAGATCGATCGTGCGGTCGAGGAAGCACTGGCCGACGTAGGTTTGTCGCAAACAATCAACCAGATGCCTTCTGAGTTGTCGGGTGGCCAGCGCAAACGCATTGGCATCGCCCGAACGCTTATCCTGAAGCCCGAGATTATGCTTTACGATGAGCCAACGGCTGGCCTTGACCCGATCACGAGTGTCGAGATCAATAACCTGATCAATGAAGTACGGGAACGCTTCAAGGCTACGTCCATCATTATTACGCACGACCTGACCTGTGCCAAAACCACTGGCGATCGGGTAGCGATGCTACTGGATGGGCGTTTTGCGCGGGTTGGTCCTTTCGAAGAGGTTTTTGCCGACCCCGACGAACGAATCCAGCAGTTTTACAACTATAAATTTGTCAATTAACATAGTCCGGTAACTGGATGATTGAGCGATTCAGCCGCTATTTCTTAACCAATTACCCCATTTATAAAGTTACCTAGTTACCCCCATCAATCAAGTCACTATGAGTTCGGAATCAAACAAACGCTCTATCGTTGTCGGCATCTTTGTTCTGCTGGGCATTGTCATCTTTGTCGCCGGGGTGTTTGTGTTGGGCGGCCAGCAAAAACGCTTCACCAAAAGCATTCGTCTGATTGCTGTCTTTAAAGACGTATCGGGTTTGAAAGCAGGCAACAACGTTTGGTTTTCAGGCGTTAAGGTCGGCACCGTTAAGCGCGTCAGTATCTACAGCAATGCGCAGGTCGAAGTAGATATGGACGTTGAACAAAGTTCGCAGCAGTACATCCGGAAAGATGCTAACGCCACCATCAGCTCCGATGGACTGATCGGCAACAAGATTGTTGTCATTGCGGGTGGCACGAACAACCACCCGGAAGTTGAAAACGGCGACCGCTTGAAAACGCTTTCGGCGTTGAGTTCCGATCAGATTATGGCAACGCTTCAGGAGAACAACAATAACCTCCTGAAGGTAACCAACGATTTTAAGGAACTGGTTGGCAATCTCAAAAAGGGGAAAGGTACTGTGGGAGCCGTTCTGACGGATTCGATGGTGGCCAATAATTTCAAAAAGGCCATGGAAAATCTGGAAAAGGCGTCGGCCAACACTGTAAGCGTTACCGGATCAGTCTCAAAGTTTGCCTCCCGGCTGAATACCCCCGGTACGCTGGCGAATGAATTGGTTTCAGACACGGCCATCTTCCGCAAACTGAGCCGCTCCGCCAGCAAACTCGAAAGCGCAGCGACTTCGGCTGATGTATCCGTTGGTAGTCTACGGCGCACTACCGACAATTTCAACCGGGCCTCCGAGAAACTCAATAACAACAATAGCCCACTGGGCGTACTACTGACCGACCAGGAAACAGCGGCTAACCTTCGGGCCACGCTTCGCAATCTGAACAGCGGTACGGTATTGCTGAATGAGGATCTGAAAGCTGCGCAGAGTAACTTCCTGCTGCGAGGCTTTTTCAAGAAAAAAGCGAAAGCTGATGCAAAAAAACTAGCTGACAGCACAGCCGCCAAGCCCTAGGCAGCCCGTTTTGATAGTGTAGAACAGGCTGTAAGCGTATACTAGCACTCTTGCTCGTACGTTACTAAATTGCACAGACTAACTACCTTTGCCAGTGGGTGTGGACTAAAAAACGACCCTTGTTGGCAGAGGTAGTGTCTTGAAAAAGCCTTCCGGTCAAACCCTAAATTCTGAAGCCGTATGTGGATACGCTTCTTGATTTCGCTTTCTTGGCTTGTTCTGACGATTACCCTGCCACGCGTTCATGAACAGGCAAACGGGCAGACGATCTCGTTCCCAACCTACCAGCAAATCAAGCCCAGCCATTCGGAGATTATCGATCAGGTTACACCAAAAAAACTACCAGCAACACACGGTCAGGTAATTATTACCAGGGCATCATCACTGAATTTATACGATTACCCGGCAGGAACAGTCACGTATTATTTGAATGAACAGCCAACCACGGATGTCAATTATGTCAAGAAGGTTTTGGCTACTAAGAGTATCGTGATCGAAACCATCGCCATTGAGCCACCCACTGAAAGCGGTAAGCGAACGATCAGAATAAAATACGAAGCCCGTTAACAATCTGTATACTAGCAATTAATCATCATGCTATATTTGGGCCATAACTTATAGTTTTTGGCAAAGCATGAATGACAAACGTTTGCTACTGCTATTTCTCATCCTGGTATCGTCTTGCCAGAACCCACAGGAAGCCACACCAGCCAACCTAACCGCTAATCTTAAAGAAGTCGGTATCAATGCCGTTGGCCTGACATTCAGTGACGTTAGCCTGGAGGCCCACAGCAGCCAGAATACAGTTACGATACGCTGTTCTGTTTACTTTAATGATGGTCCGATAAACGTTCGCCAGTTCGGGTACTGCTTTTCGGAAACAGATAGTTTACCCCAACTCAGCAGCTCCGGCGCTCAGCAGGTAACCGCTCCATTCCCGAACCGATTTGGCAGCACCAATGCGCTCGAAGCGACGCTGACCAATCTGAAGCGCGGCCAAACTTATTTCGTTGATCCTTATGTCATTCTGGAAAACGGCGATGTCCTGTATGGTCGCTTCAATTTTGCCGACCGACTATCCCGCTTCGACCATAAAGCCATTGCCTTTCAGTTACCCCAGCGGCCTGCCCTGCAACCTGCACAGCTGGTAAACCGATCTAAAGTGCCTACGCCTGTCGTGTCGGATGGGTCAATGCCGATTCCCAACTATCATCAATTTATTACGTTGCGTGGTCGTCTTTATTCATTTTACCCCAGTGGCGAACTAACGGCTTATGACGCGCTGGCTGATCAGTGGACACCCCAGCAGAGTCTGGGACAAAGTGTATTTGCGATGTCGCCCATCGTGTTCGCGGCCAATGACAAGCTCTACGTACACGCCACTAAAAACTACTGGTATCCCACCGGCAAGGAGCCTATGATGTGGGAGTATGATCCGAAACGAAATACCTGGACCAATCTGGGGCAAAAGGCGGCCGAAAATCTGTTCAATAGTTTCTACCAGTTATCGGCTGAGAACAACGCCTACTTTGTCAACACCTTCCCATTCCAGACCCTTTCGTTCGATACGCAGCAAAATCAGACCACGGCGATCGACAAGCCGGTGCTTCGGGCAAATCGGGGTAGTACGCCCTATTATCTGGCGAGCGACGGCGATTTCTACAACGCAATTCCACTAAATGTCAATAACGGGCAAGGCACTGTGAGTGAGCAAATTGTCCGGTACGATCTGGACACGGACCACATTGAGGAAGAATCCACGTTGCAGAAAACGCTGGCTCAGCAAGGGTATACGAATTACTCGTTTCTCATGCCGGTTGGTTCAGAATTGTTCGTTGGTTTAGGGTCTGCCAATAATCTGCTGGTACAGCCGGGCAGTGTACGGGCCCGGGGAATTTTGTATCGAGACGAGCTAGTGCAATACTCGCTGTCCGATCGTCGAACCATAACCTACTATGACCTCCCCGGTCTATCAGACAATGATCAGCGGTTTGCGCTACTGCCACTCACCGTCAACAATCGACTGTATGTGTTCAACCGGACGACTGGTGCGTTGACCGAAATATTCCTTAAATAGCGAGTAGTTCCTGCCACGAAATCAAGCCGATAGCCAGCACCGCCAGCCCTAGACCAATCTTATTCGCGGTCGACAGTTTTTCCCGGAAAAAGAGAACGGCCATCAGCGCAGCGACCAGAATGACGCCGATGTTGTAGAGCGGATACACAAACGCGCCGTTGCCGCCAAACTGCGACAACGTCAGCAGCAGCGTATAGAAACTAAGGAAGTTCGGAACGCCGAGCGTAACCGCACCAACCAGACTACGCGCCTGAATAGCCTCTTTTCCCTGGATGACGCGCACTAGCAACATCAGCAAGCCCGTGACAATCGCCCCCAGCACCATTGTCAGCGTGACAACGATGGTTTTGTCCGCCGACGGGATATAGCGAATGTTCATGTAATTGATCATCGTATTGGTCGCGCCATAGAACAGAAACACGGCTACGGGCAACAACACTGTTAGCCCTACTCGGCGCGGTCCGGCGGCTGACGATGCCACTCCTCCCGCCGGAACAGGCGTTTCTATTGATAGATCGGTCGGCTCCTTTTTATACGTACTTAATCCCACGGCAACCACGGCTAGGAATAGACCCAGGTAATTCAGCGCATCGAAGGATTTGCCGCCCGTCTGAAAAACGAAGAGGCTGAAGCAGACCGGAATCACGAGCGACAGGTTGTTGGCCAGCGACGTGGCGGTAATTCCCATGCGTTGTGTCGATGCGCCAGACAGCATGAACGTCAGGATAAAGCCCACGCCCAGTCCAAAGGCCAGCCATGTCCACGTCTGCCCGAAGTCGACCGAGAACGACTGTCCAGCGGGCAACAACAGATAACCGGTTAGAAAACAAACGGGATAGTTGAAAACGATGGCCTGAAACGTATTGACGTCATAGTGGGGAAACAGCCGAAAATTCAGCAGCAACACCACCGAAAGCAGAACACTTAATACAAGAAAGAGCATAGAGCGACACGGGTCTATCAGGAGTCTGGAAGCGATTGACCAGCGCATAAAATAAGTCATCATTCGCAGGCCAAACAATACGCACGAATCAGGGTTCTAATTACTAATCTGTATATCAACGTTATAAAGGCAACAAAACCATGAAAAAGACCATTCTCCTGGCCCTCCTGATCGCAAGTGGCCTGACGCTGCAATCGTGCGGCAGTAGTGAAAAGAAAGACAGTGAAGAGCGCGCTGAACAGGCCAATGAAGCCAAAAGTACGTCGGACGATGACGACTCTGAATTCGCCGTAAAAGCAGCCAGTGGCGGTATGTTGGAAGTTGAACTAGGTCGACTGGCTCAGGAAAAAGCCCAAAATCAGCAGGTAAAAGACTTTGGCGCGATGATGGTAAAAGATCATTCGAAGGCAAACGACGAACTTAAATCACTGGCTGCCAGCAAAAATATCACCCTGCCAACAACGCTGGGGGAAGATCACCAGAAACATGTGAATGAGCTGGCGAAGCTCTCCGGCAAAGAATTCGACAAGAAATATGTAAGCCTGATGGTTGATGATCATAAGGAGGATATCGACGAATTCGAAGAGGCCAGCAAAGATGCGAAAGACCCTGATATCAAGGCACTTGCTACAAAAACGTTACCAACGCTGAAAGAGCATCTGACCAAAATCCAGGCAATCAACGATGCCTTGAAATAAGCGTAATTCGCCACTAAAAAAAGGGCACTACCAGTTGGTCGGTGCCCTTTTTTGCGTTATTTCACTTAAAATTGATCCGACTTCTCGTATGACCAAACCGCTCTATTCGTTGCTCTGCTTGTGTTTGCTTCAGGCTGTATCGTCTTTTGGTCAGGGAAAATTATCGGTTTCGGCGGCCATTACTCCCCTGTATGTTAATACGGCCTACTCGCGCTTTTATCTGTATCCCGACAGCGATGGAGCAATCGTTGAACCCATATACATGAACGGCACCGTTGGTTCGGTTGGCTACGTAGCGGGTGCCACGGCTTATTACACTTACGCCCCCGGCTGGTCAGTAGCCGCTGGCATCTGGTATCGCTATTTACCAACTCAAGTTGCCCGCTCGCCACTGGCGGGCGAAGGCACTACCAGCATCCGCAGTCGGGCCATTCGCATTCCGCTCATGCTTAATTTCCGGTCGTCGGCAAAAAAACTATCGCCCTATTACACCCTCGGCGTACTGATCGATATACCTTTTTCGTCGCGGGTGGTTGCCGTGCGGGATGATATGCCCACGCAGAAACTTCGGCTAAGTCCTGATCCCGGCCCACAATTTAGTGCCATGATCGGAGCGGGTGCTGTTTATCAGATTGACCCAACGCTTGCGCTGACCGTACAACCAACTGCTACCTATCGGTTAGGCCGCTTCGGTGGTTCTCACACGGATAAGCGCACCTACGAACTGGGCCTGCAAACTCAGTTGATCTATTCTTTCTGACCACCTGCTTACTGGATCAGGTCAATACCATTCACACTTCGGGACCGATTTCATACAACTGACCGGTGCTACTAACGAATGAACTCATCTACCCAACCATTGAACAGACTATACGTTTGGTGCTTCCTAAATCTCTTGACGGTTCAGCTCGCCAGCGCTCAATCGGCGTTAACAACCGCTAAACTGCATCGGCTGGATCAACGCATCACGCAACTAATGGATAGCGCCCATGTGCCCGGTCTGTCCATAGCGATCATTCAGAGCGGTAAAGTGGTGTACACGAAGGGATATGGACTGACAAAGGCCGACTCGACGCAGCCGGTTACCCCAGCCACCGTGTTTGAAGCGGCCTCATTAACTAAACCCGTGTTTGCGTATGCCGTTCTGCAACTGGTTGAGGAAGGCAAACTCGACCTCGACAAGCCACTGTATACGTACCTCCCCTATTCGGATGTGGCTGACGATGAACGCTATCAGCAATTGACCGCCCGCATGGTGCTCAGTCATCGGTCCGGTTTTCCGAACTGGCGTAACGATAGACAATCCCCCCACCTGTCGCTGTTATTTCCGCCCGGCAAACGATTCAGCTATTCGGGCGAAGGGTTCGTTTACCTGCAAAAAGTAGTCGAAAAAATTACGAACCAGCCTATTAATGAGCTCATGGAGGAACGGGTTCTGAAACCGCTGGGCATGACTAAAAGTGGATTCGTCTGGAAACCCTCCTTTGCAGCCAACGTGGCCCAACCACATAATGAGTCCGGGGAAACCGAACCCAAATACAAACCTCAGCAGGCAAACATGGCTTATTCGATGCACACCACCGCCAGCGATTATGCGCGATTTATTCTGGCTATTGTCAACAATAAGGGTTTGAAACCAGCTACCGTCGATCAGATGCTAAGCCCGCAAAGCCAGTTACCGAAGCGATTTGCAGACTCCACCACACTGGCACCTGACCTATTCTGGGGATTGGGTTTCGGACTAGAGCGCACACCAAAAGCGACCTACTTCTGGCACTGGGGCGACAACGGCGCGTTTAAATGCTACGTTGCGGCCAATCGTAGTCGGAAGGATGCTGTAATCTATTTTGCGAATGGATCGAATGGTCTGGACTTCGCCGACGAAATATTGACGCAGACCCTTGGTGGTTACCATCCGGCCTTCGGCTTTTTAGGCATAAACTGGCGGGAAGAAGTCCGCAAACGAACGCAAGCTAAGTAACGCGGGTGGCAACCCGCAACAGTCTATCAGGCGAGCTACTACCCTTTTTACATGTTCAACTCAGTAACAACTTATTTTCTTGCAGCCATCGCGTCCGGTAGGCGTTCATTGCGGTACGTCCCAGCTGACTAACCAACTGATAATTGGCGACAATGCCCACCGCAGCACCGATACCAGGAATCAGCTGCGCCATTTTGACCAGATCGATGTAATCGCGGTACTCCTGCTGAAACGTTAGCCAGTCGAACTGGTTGATGTCATCCGGTAACTGGCGGCTGTGTTCGGGCCAGTCGGTAATAAATTCGTAGACGGCCTGCCGACGCTCCTGACTCGAAAAGGCTAGCTGGAAAACATAAAGAATATAGACCCGTTCGCGGTAATCGCGGGACGAATAGCCGTAGAGTGCGGCAATCTCAAACAGTAATTTCATTTTCAGGCCAAGCAGCAACGGGAAATCGGCCAGCCCGAGCAACAGCCCGCCCGCTCCCGTTACCCCTCCTTCGGCCGCACTGGCTTTCCGGTAAAAGTTGATCCGGCTGACGACTTTTGCTTCCCGTTGCGGCAACGTCAGACCAGGTTCCGGCAGGCGATTCAGTAAGTCGGCACCGAATAGAACGGCCCGCGTCATCTGTTTAATGGTAGCCGTAATAACCTGGTGGATACGCCGGGGAATGATCCGATTAATCCGGCGCTGCACGGACGTAGAGAGCCTTCCCAGGGCCGATGGCGGCTTTTGCATAGCCTGTTGCCAGCGGACCAATTCGGTTCGAACAGTGTCCTGATAGGGGGTCATAGTGGGTGTTTTTGGCAAAAAGATAGTACTTTAGCGAATTAAAAAACGCCAAATCGAGTTTTAGTCGTACATTTCCTTACAAAATACCAACACCCCGCTTGTACTTATGAATAAAGTCGTTTGGCTTCTGGCCGTGCTTGTTCTCACTTATTTTGCAAGTACCGGATTCAAATCTACGCGCGTCGTTGTCGCTACATCAACTGCGGCAAAAGCTGCTCCAAAGGAAAAGCGATTTGCCAAGCTGGATGTCTATGAACAACTCAATCTGGCACAGTCTGGTTTACAGAAAAGTGTATTTGAGTATGCGATGCGGGGCTGGCAAAAAACAGACACCACCAAATCGGTCATCTCAATCGTCGATCTGAGTCAGCCATCGACAAAAAAACGGCTCTATGTCGTTGACCTTGCCAGCAAAAAACTCCTGTTCAACACCTACGTTTCGCACGGTCGTAACTCCGGTGATCTGGTTCCCAATCAGTTCTCCAATACCAATTCGTCGTTTCAGAGCAGCCTGGGTTTTTACCAGACGCTCAACACGTACATGGGCAAACATGGTCTGTCGCTGCAATTGAAGGGACTGGAAAAAGGCTTCAACGACAATGTGTATAACCGCAACATTGTGCTGCACGGTGCCGATTACGTATGCGAAGCGTTTATCCGTAAAACCGGTCGTCTGGGTCGTAGTCAGGGTTGCCCGGCAGTGCCATACGAGTTGTCAAAACCAATTATCGAAGCGGTGAAAGGCGGTACCTGCCTGTTCGTTTACTCGCCCGACCCGAATTATCTGAATCAGTCGACGTTCCTGACCAACGCGCTGGCCTCTTTGTAGAACTGCTCTCCGTTCGGCTCGAAGCTCATTCGGCAATCGGAAACGGTAAGTAATAATGCTTCATAACCGTACCAAACTAATCAGAACGAACTGACCACTGGTTGCGGCCATCTACGTATCTATAGTTGATTTGAGTTGATAGCCCGTATCATTCGATTGCGAACGATACGGGCGCTATTTTTTGTGGCTGGTATGGTAGCGAGCGACGTGCCCAGAACAGGTCCGATCGATGGCTAATAAATAAACTGCGGGGTAAGGCCATATAAAGTTTATGGTTTTACCCCGCAGTTGACAATCGGCTGACTGGATTACTCAGTTGCCGAGCCCATACACATCGTTGTAAAAGTGTAGTCGCCCAGCTGCGTCAACGTCCGCAATGTTGTAGGTAATGAAGACCGGAAACCGTTTAGGAATGGCCAGCGTCTGCGGCTTCTGATCGATCAGGCAGCGATTCATGAAACCAGCATCGAACGTTTGCTTACCAAGAACAAAATTGGCTAACTCAACAGGCTTCTGTACCCGCACACACCCGTGACTGCGCCAGCGGTCGTCAGAAAGCGTAAATATGTCGCGACCGTTGGTATCGTGAAGATAGATAGCCAGCGGATTTTCCAGATCGAATTTGATCAAGCCAAGCGAGTTGTCGCAACCCGATGCCTGCCGAATGCGGTACGGAAAATTCGTCTCGGACAGACTTTCCCAGTCAATCTCGTCGGGGTCCACTTCACGATCCCGGCTATCCAGCACCTGCAAATTCTGACTTGACAGAAACGACACGTTTTTCTGGATTTTGGGCAGCATTTCTTTGGTGGCAATACTTTTTGGAACATTCCAGTATGGATACGCCACAATGTCCTTGATGTAGGTTGTCATGCAAGGCGTCCGCTTGTCTTTCTTGCCCGCAACTACTTTCATCGGTAAGAACCGCTGTCCCTTCCGGTCAAAGACGTTCAACTCGCCCGCCGGAATGTTGACCACAACGAATTTGTCCGGGTCGAACCGGTTGATATAGCGATAAAAATTAAGCGTCTGTCGAATCAGCCGCAGCGAATCGGCAACGGCGGGACTGCCTTTCCCCTGGCTCCGCAACCGGCTGTAATGCTTCACCAACTGATTATAGGGTGTAAATGACAGATCGCGGGTCAGGTCGGTGGCCGAAAAAGCCGTGTCCATTTTCGCAACCCACGAAGAGTCTATCGCTTCGGGAAGACCACTAAACTCAATACGGGATGGCTTCTTTCCGTAGCGCACCTCCATCATCAACTGAGCCGCTTTTTTAGTAATCTCATCGATAGCCATTGTGCCCGTAACCGCATAACGACTCGTATCGATACCCACTGAGTCGGCGTATTGGCACACCTGATGCAGGCTTTGCTTCGCCTGAGCAAGTGACTGGGCCGCTTGTTGCTGATCCTGTTTTGCTACCTGCTTTTTTTGCTGCCACGTTACTAGTTCGCGGCCAACGAAGAACAAAACTATTAATCCGGCCAATACGGCCACGCCAATCCAAATTTTCCGATTTTCCATTTTTCGTTGAGTGTAGTATCATTTTAAACACAGAACCTCCCGTTTAGGTTATTAGCGCCCGAATCTATTTCACCTTAAATACAAAACATACGCAACAGGATTGTCCGTTGAGCGACGAATTTGGCTATTAATCCTTTTCGGCTGAGCTAGCTGACCTGTGCGCCTACGTCTGGTTTGCACGAAACAAAAACTCCGCCAATCCTGCTATAGAATTGGCGGAGCCTGATAAAACTCGTTTTTATAGTCTATTTGCCAGCTGCTGGCATCAACACTGTATCAATTGAATGGACAATCCCGTTGGTTGCTTCAACATCGGCCGCATTGACCGTAGCCGTATTACCTGCTCCGTCAGTAATCGTCACAGTATCGCCCTGTTTGCCAACGGTCAGCGTACCACCGGTCACGGTTTTAAGCTTTTGACCATCCTGCAACTGAGCGGATGTCAGCTTGCCTTTGACGACATGATAGGCCAGCAGTTTGGTAAGTTTTGCCTTTGACGCTGGTTGCAGAAGCCCATCGACAGTACCGGCTGGTAATTTATTGAAAGCCTCATTGGTTGGGGCAAAAACGGTATAGGGGCCTTTGCCAGCGGCCTGCTCGGTTAACCCTGACACGCGCAAAGCCCGGAACAAAATGGTATGATCGCCCGACTTTGCCGCGCTGATTGCCAGATCTTTTCCGGTAGAAACGCCTGATTTCAGGTTGTTTCCGGGCATACCCAGGTTACTCGCTGTTGCGGGCTGAGCTGCTGTCGTCTGGTTGTTCTGATTGTCCTGAGCGTTGGTAGTTGCGTTGACGCCAATAAGTAGAGCGAATGCAATCGCCCAGCCGAAACTCGATTTCGTAGTCATATGTTGGGTATAGATGGTGAATACTAATCGACTCATTCGATCGAACAAGCCCCAATGCCACACGCATCAGTTTTTGAAAAACGCAGCAATTCGGCAAATGTTTCGTGAGCGGTAGCTTTTAGCGCAGAAAACGAAGTAACTTTTCCGGGTAAGGACTCAACCAGCAAAATGCACGTGTACTTAACCGCTTCACATTTCTTCACTATGGATAAATTTATTTTCAACAGGAAGAGCCAACTTTGCATTTCGATTGTTTCTAATCAAAAACCAATCGGACGTTAATTACTATGCAAATCTCGAACGACAAAGTCGCTGCCATCCATTATACCCTTCGTGATGATGCAGGCAACATCCTGGATTCGAGCCAGGAACGTGACCCGCTCTTTTATCTTCATGGCAAGGGTAACCTCATTCCAGGTATGGAAGAAGGGCTGGAAGGAAAAGCTAAAGGCGATAAAGCAGTTATAGATGTCGCACCCGAAAAGGGCTACGGCAAACGCAATCCCCAACTTATTCAGGAAGTGCCCATCTCCGCATTTGGCGGGCAGAAAATTGAAGTGGGCATGCAGTTCGAAACGAATCAGGGCGAACTGATCACGGTGACGAACGTAACCCCGGACACGGTAACGGTCGATGGTAACCATCCACTAGCCGACCAGAATCTGCATTTCGACGTTGAAGTTATAGACGTTCGTGATGCCACTTCTGACGAGCTGGCCCACGGACACGTTCATGGTCCCGGCGGTCATCACTAATTGCCGGTGACGGGAGAAAATCAGTATTTGGACACAAAATTGTGGGCTTCCAGCTTCCCGTAGCGGGCGAATTAATTCGCCCGCTACGGGAAGCTGGAAGCCCACAAATACAGAATTTATAAACCAGAGCTTACCCCAATTGCTCATTTATCAGCTACTTCGAAAAGACTCCCTTCGCGATCAGGTACGGAATCAGTAGCCAGAGTAGACCCTTGATCAGAAAAAAGAAGAAGCCCAGCCAACCCACGCGCTTGAGCCATAGTTTGAACCGCTCGTTCATGGCTTTAGTTTTTTGGGTAAAGATAACCACGAATGCGGTGTAGGTGCTACCCCTGCCGGGTATTGTTACGAATAGAACGCATTACGATCCAGTAAAGTCAACACCGTATCTGTGTACAAAATCTTCGTACCTTTGCGGCCATGACCCAGATTGGCGCAGATATTCGAGTTGCAGCCGCGTATCTACAAGCAGGAAATGTCGTCGGGATTCCGACAGAAACAGTATATGGGCTAGCTGGCAATGCCCTCAATCCGGACGCGGTCCTGACTATTTTCAGGGTAAAAAATCGCCCGGCCTTCGACCCTCTCATTGTCCACACGGATTCACTGGCTAAGGTAGAGCAGGTTGTTACGGACATTCCCGAGCCCGCCCGACGCCTTGCCGAACAGTTCTGGCCGGGTCCACTAACGCTTCTTTTGCCCAAACAGGATCAAATTCCGGACCTGACTACATCGGGCTTGCCGACGGTTGCCGTTCGTATTCCGAACCATCCGTTGACGCTGGCTTTGCTGCGATCACTCGATTTTCCACTGGCGGCTCCCAGCGCGAATCCATTCGGTTACATCAGCCCAACCACGGCGCAGCACGTTGCCGATCAGCTAGGCGATCAGGTTCCCTACATTCTGGATGGTGGTCCGGCTAGTGTTGGCCTTGAGTCGACGATTATTGGTTTCGAAGCCGGTAAAGCGACTGTCTTTCGGCTGGGCGGTATGGCGTTGGAAGACATCGAACGCGTCATCGGGCCGGTAAACGTTCGTACGCATTCGACCTCTAACCCCAAAGCACCCGGTATGCTGAGCAGTCATTACGCTCCGCGAAAACCGCTTATCCTCCTACAGCCGGGCGAAAGTCCCCAGCCTGATGCCAAAGCGGGTGCGCTTGTGTTCCGTGAACCCTTCGGCGGTATTCGATCCGACAATCAGCGGGTACTCTCCCCTACCGGCGATCTGAACGAAGCGGCCAAGAATCTTTTTGCGCACTTACGAGCACTGGATTCGCTGCCCGTAGACATCATTTATGCCGAACCGCTGCCCAATCAGGGGTTAGGCTGGGCCATGAACGACCGGCTAAGACGGGCTTCTGTGCAGCACTAATTTTGTGAGCCGTTTTCTAATCCAGCTCACTGCTTCTACCCTGCAACCCACCCGTGTGGACCGCTACCACTGTGGCACCAGCGGGGAAATAGCCCTGACGAGCCAGCTCATAAATACCATACAACATCTTGCCGGTATAGACCTGCTCGATCCGGATACCGGTTTTCCGCTCGAATGTTCGGATAAATTCAAGTAATGCGGGCGTTGTTTTGGCATAACCCCCAAACGAATAGCCCGTTTGCAGCCGGAAATTTTCGGGTAACGGGTCAACGAAAGGCAACTGAAACGTTGGTGCGTTCAACGCCAGAAACCCTAAAACAGTCGTAGCTGGTGTGGCCGACCGGATCAGGCCCATCACCGTTCCACCCGTTCCAACCGGGCAGCAAACGTAATCGGGCATATAACCTAACTGAGCCCTTAGTTCGGGGATAATCTCGGCGGTACCGCGCACGGCTAATTCATTCGTACCACCCTCCGGCAGCACGTAGCATGGCCCAAATCGGTTAATCAGCGCCTTGATAAACGGTGGCTCATCTTTCCGACGGTACTCCACCCGACTTACGAAATGAAGCTGCATACCACACGCTTCGCAGAATTGCAGCGTCGGGTTTCTGGGCCTATTCGCCAACTCCTCACCCCGAACGATCCCAATCGTAGTAAAGCCAAACACCTGTCCAGCGGCAGCGGTGGCATATAAGTGATTGGAGTAAGCCCCACCGAACGTCAATAAGGTTTTCAAACCCCGCTGCTGCGCGGCTAGCAAATTATACGTCAACTTGCGCCATTTATTTCCAGACACCTGCGGATGCAATAGATCATCCCGTTTCAGAAACAGCCGGATGGCAACGGGTTCGGGGAATGGATCGGCCAGTAGCTGAACTGGTGAGTTACCAGCTAATTCGGCGAGTTGCCGGGCAAGTTCGGCCATAATCCTTATTTTTGCTGTTTGGTAAATAGTCTGGCTAAAAGCCGCGCACCGGAAGGTTCCTTTGTCATCGGACAAGTCGACCTGCGGATCGCGGATTGTCAACCAGGCGCAGGTACAAATCTGAGAAAATGGTAGCGGAAACGGAAGACGAATCACCCGAAGACGACGAATTATACGAACACCACCGCATTGTGGTTGATAAAGGCCAAGGCTTACTGCGCATCGACCGGTTCCTGATGGACCGGCTGCAAAACGCCACACGCACTAAAATTCAGGCGGCTATCGATGTCGAGTCGGTACGGGTCAATGGTAACATCACCAAAGCCAGCTACAAGATCAAGCCGGATGACGTGATCACGGTTTCGCTTCCACATCCACCCCGCGACACGGACATTAAGCCGGAAAATATTCCGCTCAATATCGTTTTTGAAGACGACGAACTACTGGTTCTCAACAAACCAGCGGGCATGGTCGTACACCCCGCCCACGGCAACTGGGACGGAACGCTGGTGAACGCGCTGGTGTATCATTTCCAGAACCTGCCCACATCCCGAAACGGCGCGATCAGACCCGGCCTGGCGCACCGAATCGACAAAGACACGTCGGGCCTGATGGTGATCGCCAAAACTGAGTACGCCATGACGTACCTGGCCCGGCAGTTTTTCGAACACAACATCGAACGAACCTACAATGCCCTGGTCTGGGGACTGCCCGACCCAACCGATGGCACCATTACGGGCTACATTGGCCGAAGCATTCGAGACCGGAAAGTGCAGGTCATCTACGACGACGAATCGAAAGGTAAATGGGCCATCACGCACTACAAAACGCTGGAATCCCTTCGCTATGTCGCCCTGGTACAGTGCAATCTGGAAACAGGTCGTACCCATCAGATCCGGGCGCACATGAAGCACATTGGCCATCCGCTGTTCAACGATGCCATGTACGGGGGCGACCGCATTCTGCGGGGTACTCCGGTTGGTACCTACAAAGCCTTCGTCGATAATGCGTTCAAGCTCATACCCCGGCAAGCCTTACACGCGAAGTCGCTGGGATTTACCCATCCCCGTACCCGCCAATGGCTTCAATTCGATTCTGACCTCCCCGACGATTTTCAGGCGGCCCTCGACAAATGGCGCAAGAAAACGACGAACGACGACCAGTAGTCTGGCACTATCACTCAACGCACACCTCAACTAACCCGTCCCTCCTAACGTACTCGTTACATGATTTCAATTCGTCCCGGTACCCGCGCCGACATACCACAGGCTTTTGCTCTGGTAACTGAACTGGCCGTCTATGAATTAGCCGCCGATCAGGTCACAAGTTCCGCCGAACAGATGGCCGATGATGGTTTCGGCGCTAATCCGCTTTTTGGGCTGCTGGTGGCAGAAGACTCCGAAAGTGAAAAAATCGTAGGCATGGCCCTGTATTATTTCCGGTATTCGACCTGGAAAGGCAAGCGTCTTTACCTGGAAGACATTATCGTTACCGAAGATTTCAGGGGGTACGGCATTGGAAAGCTCCTGCTGGATGCAACCATCGAGACAGCCCGCGAAACGCATTGCACCGGCATGATGTGGCAGGTATTGGACTGGAATAAGCCCGCTATCGGCTTTTATCAGCAGTTTGGCACCCGTTTCGACGACGGGTGGACGAACTGCCACCTGGATTTTTGAGCGAGCGGCACTGGGTACGAAATGGTGTTAAATCCTCCTTTCCCTAAAATCTCCCCGCTTCGTACCCAGTGCTCTCTTGGTTCTATACCTTGCCCGATGATCAAAAACCCTATCTTTGCGATTCGAGACTAGTAACAAAGCATGACGTATAGTCAACGTAAAGCCATCAGAATCGCTGGCTGGGTATTTCTAAGTATATTTTTGTTAGGCTGTGTAGGGGCGGGTATTGCCTACTCCAAACGGGAGAGCCTACTCCAAACCGCGCTTGAGCGGGCCATTCGAAAAGCAAAACGAGACTACAAGCTCGATGTTCGGATTGGATCGGCCCGATTTACGGGCCTGAGTTCAGTGGCGTTCACCGACATTTCGGTCGTTCCCGAAGAACGGGATAGCCTGGCCCGTATTCAGCGGGTGGAAGTGGCCGTTCGCTTCTGGCCACTGCTGGCCGGGAAAGTGGGTCTGTCGGGTATGACGCTTGAAAATGGGCTGATCCAGGTCACGAAGCGCGATTCGCTGACGAATATCGATTTTCTGCTTCGTAAGGAACGTGATTCGACAAAAACCGAGAGCAGTAAACGCACCGACCTATCGAACGTAGCGGAGAATCTGATCGACAATATTCTGTCCAAAATTCCCGATGATCTGAGTATCAGCAATCTGGAATTTCGGGGTATGGACAATAAAGATACGATCAGTCTGCTTACGCAAACGGCCACGATAAAAGACGAGGACGTTACCTCTACGCTGAAGCTCAATAAAGATCAGGCGACCTGGCACGTTACGGGTACGGCTGACCCCGCCGACCGCGAATATGATCTGGCCCTCTACGCGGATAACAAGCCGTTGGAGTTGGCTTATATTCAAAAGCGATTCAAGCTGAAACTACAGGCCGACACGGTTCGGGCGCAGTTGCGCGATGTCGATCGGGCGGGTGACGAGTTCCGGCTCGAAGGGGCCGGTTCGGTGCGTAACCTTCGTATCAACCATGAAGCCATTGCCCGTACGGATGTTTTTGTGCCCAAAGCGTCGATAGACGCCAACCTGTTCGTCGGCGAGAATTACGTCGGGGTAGACAGTTCATCGGTTCTTCAACTGGGCGAGGTTAGCGCACGGCCCTTCGTTAAATACACGCTAAAACCGACCAAGGTATACGACGTGCAGTTGCATACCGATCAGTTGAACGCCCAGTCGTTATTCAACTCGTTCCCGCAAGGGCTGTTCGAATCGCTGGAAGGTATGCAGGTGACGGGCAAGCTCAAATACGATATGGCTTTCCATCTGGATATGTCGCTACCCGATTCGGTGAAATTTAATTCAGGACTTACACCGGACGGATTTCGCGTGCTGAAGATGGGGAGAACCGATTTTGCCGCGATTAATCATCCATTCGTGTACACGCCTTACGAGAAAGAAAAACCCGTTCGGCCTATTGTCGTGGGCCCCGATAATCCCAACTACACACCACTGAACCAGATTTCTCCGGACCTGCGTAACGCGTTGCTGACCTCGGAAGATTACAATTTCTTTACCCACAAAGGGTTCAACGAGAAAGCGTTCCGGGTATCGATTGCGACCAATATCAAAGAGAAATCCTTCAAACGGGGAGCCAGTACGATTTCGATGCAGTTGGTTAAGAACGCGTTTCTGAGCCGGAATAAGACCCTTTCCCGCAAAGTTGAGGAGATTCTGATCGTCTGGCTCATCGAAAATGAGCACATTGTTCCTAAAGACCGGATGTATGAAGTCTACCTGAACATTATTGAGTGGGGGCGAAACATTTACGGTATTGGTGAAGCGGCCCGGTATTATTTCGCCAAAAGCCCGGCTGAGCTGAACCTTGGTGAGAGTATTTTCCTGGCCTTCGTAGTACCAAGGCCCAAACGCGCGCTCGACTGGTTTTTACCCGACGGCACCTTGCAGACCCGTAATGTGCGTGGTTATTTCCGGCTCATTGGCAAGATCATGGCCCGGCGTGGCCTGACTACGCCCGATTCAGGAGCTTATGGTTTCTATGACGTACGGCTGCGCGAGGGCCTACGCCGTCAGATTGCCCCTGTCGATTCACTGTTCCAGACCGATAGTCTGATGACCGAGCCAACCGATGAACTGGATGGCGACCTCGAAGAAGGGAACGGGATCGGCAATTTTTTCCGTCGTTTATTTAAAGGAAACAAGAGCGACCGCGACAATAATCGCACCGACGAGCAACCCACGGTTCAGCCGGATCGCAGCGAAGCGATCCCCAGCGAACAGGCTCCTGCTGACACGGTTAAAACGCGCAAACAGCTTCGTCAGGAACGCCGGGAACGTAAACGCCGGGAAAAAGAAGAACAGCAGTTGCAGAACGGTACCGGTAATCCATAGAATGAATAACGAATGAAAGCATTTATAAGACTTCTCCTGATTGTGCTCGTCCTTGGCGGGATTGCCCTTTACTTTTTTTCGCAGTATAACCACACATCGTTGACACCCCAGACCATTGACCTGACGGTCGATTGCTCCGAGGTCGATAATGTGCTGGTCACCTCGACCGTCAATGTGGCCGTAAAAAATCTATCATCGCGATCTCATAATGATATATCCGTCAAGATCGAAGCATTTGATGGAGCAGGCAATCGGTTGAAGGAGAAATTTACTACGTTCTCGCGAACACTGTTGCCCAAAAGCATCTTCGATAAACCGGTTACGCTACCCGCCGGCACCAAACGTTGCGACTGTACGGTTGTCAGTTCACATCCGGTAGAGTAATAACATAGTCATAAAATGACCGACGCCATATGCCGTATCTCCAAGATACGGCATATGGCGTCGGTCATTTTATGGTTTATAATACTGGTTACTCCAGTAAATCCGGTCGTCGTTGGCGCGTTCGTTCCAGCGCCTGTTCGTGCCGCCACTCGTCGATTTTAGCTTCGTGGCCAGACAGCAAAATAGCGGGCACCTGATGTCCTTCGAACTCAGCCGGACGGGTATAGACGGGTGGGGCCAATAGATTATCCTGAAATGAATCGGTTAGTGCCGAGGTTTCGTCGTTCAACACGCCCGGCAGAAGCCGAATGATCGCATCGGACAACACAGCCGCAGCCAGTTCGCCCCCCGACAAGACGTAATCGCCAATGCTGACTTCTTTGGTAACAAATAACTCCCGTACGCGCTCGTCAACACCTTTGTAATGACCACACAAAATGATCAGATTCTGGCGCAGTGATAATATGTTAGTCATCTGTTGATTCAGCCGTTCGCCGTCGGGCGTCATGTAAATGATCTCGTCGTAGGCGCGTTCGTTCTGCAACGATCGGATACAGCGGGCAATCGGTTCGATCTGCATCACCATACCCGCTCCCCCACCAAACGCATAATCGTCGACACGTCGATGTTTATCAGCCGTAAAATCGCGCAGGTCGTGCACGACGACCTCGACATAACCTCCCTGTTGCGCCCGCTGCAAAATGGAATGCGCGAAAAAGCTGTCGAGTAGCCGGGGCAGACAGGTAATGATATCAATCCTCATCGGTATCGTCTGGGCTACGGTCAGTCTGATCGTCTGGTTTTTCTTTAGCGTCGTCTTCCATGTAAATCGCCAGCAGACCGTCTGGTAAGGCAACATTCAGTTTCTTATTTGCCCGATCCACGGTTCTGACAATATCGCTGTTGATGGGAATCAGCACTTCTTTTTCCTGGTAATCCATCGCGATCAAATCCTGCGCGTTCATAGCATACACCCCCCGAACGATACCCAATGGCCCTTCCGTCGCATCAACAATCTGAAAACCAACGATTTCGTGGAAATAAAACCGGGTTTCGTCCGTGATCGGCTCCAGCTCATCGAGTGGCAGAAAGGCTCCGCAGTTAATAAGCCGTTCGGCCTGCTCCATGGAATCGATATCCTCAAACGCAACGATTGCCCGGCTACCTTTCACGATAGCAATCGACTCAATAAAATAAGGAATCAACTCGCCCTTCACTTCCAGTAATACCGATTCCAGATCGGCGTACTCGGCGGCATTGTCAACGTCTAAATACAGCACCAATTCACCGCTGACACCGTGCGTCTTGGTTATATGGCCTACTTGGTAGCAATCGTCCTTTGTCATATGAAATGAAATCGGTCGGTGTACCGAATGAGAGCCGTTCGAGCTGAGGCTGTTCGGTAAGACACCGACTATTTTGGTTATAAAAAGAGCCTGTCCAGATACGAACAGGCTCTTTATCAACAAATTTTTTCGAAAAACTATTCCGCAGCAGGAGCCTCCTCCGCTGTTGGAGTCGCTTCTTGGGCAGCCGCTTCGGTAGCTGGTGTTTCGTCGGCAGCCGCTTCTGCGGGTGCTTCGGCAACAGGCTCAGCGACGGGCTCTTCAACTTTGTTTTTCTTAGCGATCGCTTCGGCACGCGCTTCGTTTACTTTACGCTCAGCTTCCAGACGCTCGGCGCGAACCTGCTCTTTGGTTTGAGTTTTAGTATCGGCAGCTCCTGCTTTACGGCTCTCTTTGTCATCTTTCCAGGTTGAGTATTTATCATCAGCCTGATCCTGCGTGATAGCGCCTTTGTTAACGCCCACTTGCAGGTGCTTGCGGTACATGATGCCTTCGTGTGACAATACCGAACGAGCGGTATCCGTCGGCTGAGCACCAACCATAAGCCAATACACAGCCCGATCCGACTTCAAAACGACCGTCGAAGGGTCAGTGTTGGGATTATATGAACCGATTTTTTCGATGAATCGGCCATCACGGGGCGATGTTGATTCGGCCACGACGATGTCATATATCGCCATTCTCTTGCGTCCACGACGCGATAAACGGATTTTAACAGCCATTTGTGCTTGTTGGTTTTTGATGGAGGACGCGTCCCCCGCGTAAAACGTGGCCGCAAAGGTACAAAAAAGCTTTCAGAAAAGTGCATGATTTTTACTTTTCTGAAAGCTACTTACGATCGCGGTAAAGAAACCTGGGCAATACGAGCCTATAAGCCGGGTTCTGTCCACTGACGTAGGCTTGTGGCTGAGTCAGATGGCTTATCATTTATCTGGGATGGTCGTCACCGGCCACCTCGTTCGACCTACCCGCGTCGGCATCGGGCTTACGCCCGAACGGGAACGAGCCGCCCCACGTCCGACGCTTATTTGGTCTTTCAGCCCCTAAGGTTTATCCTGCCCCGCTGATCACCCAGCGGGCGGTAAGCTCTTACCTTACCTTTTCACCCTTACCTTTCGGCGGTATATTTTCTGTGACACTAGCTGTCGAACGGTCGTTCCCAACCGTTCTCCTTCCCGTTAGGAAGTAGGGTGCTCTGCGCTGCCCGGACTTTCCTCGCCTGATTGCTCAGACGCGATAAGCCAACTCGTATTACTCAGGGGGAACAAAGGTACACCCATCCTGCCGGTTTCTCAAGTGATCATTTTTTTGATTTGAGGCTTGTTTTTCGGGGGTGCCGAGCGAAGGGGGTTGTTCCATACGCCGTATCTCCAAGATACGGCGTATGGAACAACCCCCTTCGCTCGGCACGGCAAACGATTACCCGTTAATTCGCCTTTGGATTTTTCGTTGGTGCGCTTCCGCTGGTTGGCGGGTTGTAAACGATTTCGTTATCGGGTACATCCCAGTAATCAAGATAGCCATACGTGATGGTTGCGTTCGTACTAACGACACCGGTGCGGCTAAGCGCGACAGCCCCTTTCCGACCTGTTTCCAGCAATCCCCAACGGCGGGCATCGTAGAAAGACAGTGCCCGGAACAGTAACCCAATGCGCCGTTCGCGACGAAGTTCTTCTTTAGCCGCATCCAGGGTCAGGCTCGTACCGGCAACGGCAGCCAGACCTGCGCCCTGCGCCTTACGCACTTCATCGATCAGGGCAAGACCATCTTCGATTTTGCCCGTGTTGATCAACGCTTCGGCGCGCATCAACTGGTTTTCTTCGTACGAACTCGCCAGGTATAATTCATACCCACCTGCATTCGTATTTGAATACGAGATAACGGATGCACTTCCTTCTGAACCAGCAGCACCCCGATTGATCAGGTCGTAGCGGGTAAAGAACGAATTTCCGCGCGACGTTTCACCAATGTATGGAGCCGTTCTTCGTCTGAAGTTGTTCGTAAACCGAAGGTCACCCGTCTTGAAATCCTGAATCAGACGCTCGGTAATCTTATATGTATTTCCGGCACCGGTTGTTTTGGCAGAGACGGTTCCGGTCGTCGGGGCCAGGAAATCACCGGCGGTGTTTGACCGGCCGGTAAAGACAAAATCAGATGCCTGAACGCCGTTCGTTGTCAACGTAATAAGTTCAGCCCACTGAGCAGCCGTCATCGCGCTAACACGGGTGTTGACCAGGAGATTCCGGGCTTTCATCGTGTTGATGTTGCGTATCCACATAGCGGGCGATAACACACCCCCTCTGCCAACCCGGTTGAAGCTCGGAATGAGTCCCTCCATCGTTGCCGTGTAATCGGAGTTGACGGTTAAACCGGCCAGAATTGTCGAAGCGGCATCGAAGCTTTTGTTCGCTTCGGTAATCATGGTTTCTTTGGCCACGTAATTACCGTTCGTGCCATTCAGGGCCTCACCGTTTGCCTTATCATTGATGATACCGGCATAGTACATAGAGCCAATTCGAGAATAGGCATACCCTTTCCACCAGTACGCCCACGCTTTCAGTACGCCCTTTTTCGTATCAGCGGCCCCGGTAAACGTAACCGCGTCAATGTTCGTCAGGATCGTATTGGCCGCATTGTTCATGTTGTACATGTATGCCCACTCGTAGTACGTCGAGTTCTGAAAGCCCGTCGAGTTGACGTTCGCCGTAATGCGAATAAAGTCGATCTGCTTATTCGGCGAGTTCGGGTTCAGCAGGATCGTACCATCGTCGAGCGTGATCTGATTCGGAGCCCCAATCTGATTGATGAAGACGTTGGCAATATCCGTTCCGATCACGTCGCCCATCAATTCGTGATTGCCAATGGCTCCCGACCAGAAATAACCCGGAACGCCATCGTAGTATTTTACGTCTTTGAAACCGGTTATGTAAAAACCTTCCCCGAAGGAGACTAAACCCGTCTCACTTTTCAATGCTGCTGACGATGGCTGGTTGGGGTTTTTAACGTCCAGTTGTTCTTTACAGGATGCCATGAACCCGGAGAACGCCACCGTCAAGGCAAGTATCTTTAGCTTATTCATACGATCAGTTTTTTGAGGTGGGTTTCGTTAAAAACCAAAGTTTAAAGCAGCCTGGTACGACTTGAAGTTTGGCATCGTGCTGTGATCGGTTCCCCGATCCCAGGCCGAGTTCGACGTTCCCGAGCTAATTTCCGGATCGAAACCGGTGTACTTGGTGAGCGTCCAGAGATTACGGCCCGACAGGACCAATTGCAGGCGTTTAACTGCCGGAATCTTGAACACTTTCGCAAAGTCGATACCAACCGAGATGTTTCTCAACCGCAGGAATGAAGCATCTTCGTAGAAATAATCTTTGGTGCCATTGGCTGTCCGTTGTGCGTAGATACCCCGGTAGAAAGCCGTCCAGGCACCCGTTTGGCCATCGATGGTGAAGGGCTTCGTGTAATCGCTGTGGATACCATCCCGGTACATCCATTCTTTCGTCTGGTTGTAGAGGTGGTTACCGTTCACCCAGTCAAACTGAACGCCAAACGTCAGGAAGTTCTTGAAGGTCACATCTTGGATAAACGACATGTTGAATTTCGGGTTTGGATCGCCAAAGCTGAACTTGTCCGCCGTGAAGTAAGGTTGTTTCGTTGCTTTGTTGACGACGAACCCGTTGCTGGCCAGGGTGTAATTTTCCTGATCGGCCGTGGCAATGAATGGGTTACCATTCGCATCCCGCGCATCGACACTATGGATGGTTTTGTAACCATAAAGCTGACCGATTTTTTCACCCGCCTTCAACACGTAGTTCGTACTACCGGCATTGGACGTAACCACGATCGGTGCATCACCCCGAACAGCAAGGATCTCAGAAGTCTGCTTCCCAAAGTTGACGGTTGTATTCCATTTAAAATTAGCCCCCTGATAAACCGTTGAGTTCAACGACATCTGAAGACCATTCGAACCCAAGGTAAAGGCATTATCCGTTAGCTTACCCAGGCCGACAGAAGGCGCTACGTCAATCTGGTAGATGGCGTCTTTCGTTTTCCGATTCCAGTACGTAGCCGACAGGGCAATGGCGTTCAACCAGTTGCTACCCTTGAATAAACTGAATACCATGTCGGTTCCAAGTTCGAGTTCTTCCGATACCTCTACGCCCAGCGCCGGATTAGGCTGTCCGTTTGCATAATAGAATGCCGTAGTGTTACCTACTGTTGTTGGTGTAATGGTTACGTACCGGTCGAAGGGCTGCGGCTGGATACCCGCCTGACCGTAAGCTGCGCGTAGTTTCAACTCAGGCAGGAAATTATTCACGGCGCTGTTCTCCCAGAATTTCAGGGATGACAACCGCAGATACGCGTCGCCACGAGGGAACGTAAAGGGCTTGGAACCCTGACCGAACGCAGACGAATAATCGCTCCGGAAACCACCCGAGAAACCAGCAAATTCACCAATTTCAAACCGTTGGTTGATCAGATAACCATAGGTGATGAATGGTTCCAGATAGTCACGGTACACACGCCATGAGGTTGTGTTGGCCGCGTTATACGGTGCGTAGGCAGCGGGCAGGCCAATGGATGCGCTCGTGTACTCTTTCACCTTACTATTACGCCAGTCGAACAAGACCTGCGTAGTCGATTTGATCGGAAGATTCAGGTGAAAATCATCTTTAAAATCGAAAGAAGCCGTAGCCGAAGCCAGGAAGTTCTGGAACACTTTACTATTTACGTACTTCGTCAGATCACCGGTGTTCGTGGTGTTGTAATTAGAAATATAGTTCGTCGTTCCCTGCGTTAACCAAAATTTGTTGTTGGCGTTGTTGGCCTGGTTCATGTACTCCAAATCACGGTTTTGGGTCTGGTAGTTCAATCCGTATTTCAAATCCAGATCAACGTATTTTGGAAACTTGTAGTTAAGGTTCAGGTTCTGAATGATGTCGACCTTATTGTCGTTGTTACGGGTATACGCCTGCCGGTACGATGGGTTAGACGCGTTGATACCGATCGTCTGGTTCATACTCAGCGGAATAGACCCATCTGTAGTTGTCAGGTCGAAGTCAGCTAATGGATAGGCATTCAGCAGGCTGTACAGAATAGTCCGGTCCAGTGATTTCAGCGTGCTCTTCGTATAGGCTAACTGCGTGATCGACCGCAGGGTAAGCCCTCTGGCTAACTGTGCACCGATGTTAGCGGATAAATTGCTCCGATCC
Organism: Spirosoma agri; assembly: GCF_010747415.1. NCBI lineage: Bacteria > Pseudomonadati > Bacteroidota > Cytophagia > Cytophagales > Cytophagaceae > Spirosoma > Spirosoma agri. Next base: position 3,649,607 of record NZ_JAAGNZ010000001.1, read on the forward strand.
CAGTAACCATTATCCCGAATGTTACTTTCCTGGTGGCTATTGGAAACAGACAGGCCAAAATCGGCTTTCGGACTACCACCCGTGATGGCGATACTATTGTTGATCGTATTAGCCGGTTTGAAGAAATAATCGAAGTGATCGTGGTATTGCAGATTGGCGTCGTATGGCTTGCTGTTGGTAGCCGTCGGGTCCGTCGAGTTGTATTGTACGTTCTCGGAATAAACGCCGTTGACTGCATCATACACGATTGGTCTGCCCGATGAGCCAATAATGTTGTTGTTGGCATCGGTAGCAAACGCGTGCAATTGCGCTTTGCTCAGGCCGCCATTATTCAGGAAGGTATTCTGGGCAATGCTCGACGAAAAATCGATGTTCATCTGACCGTTCTTCCCCTTTTTGGTGAACAACTGGATAACACCATTGGCACCCTGCGCCCCGTATATCGTAGCCGCAGCCGCACCCTGTACGACCTCAACGCGTTCGATGGAGTTTAAATCGATCGTTTGCAGACTGGTAGCGCCCATCTGAATACCATCGATCAGGATCATAGGCTGCGTACCCCGGTTGATCGTGTTGATACCACGCAGCAGGATGTTTACGTCCGCACCGGGCGTACCGCTCCGGCTGGTGATCTGGGCACCCGGAATTTTACCGATCAGCGCCTGATCGACCGAAGCTGACGGCGTCTGGGGTAGATCTTTAGCCGTGACCGCTTCAACCGAGATACCAATTTTCCGTTTGTCGGTAGCCACGCCAACCCCGGTGATAACAACTTCCGACAGTTGTTTGGTATCACTTGTCAGGCTAACGTTCACGACCGAGTTCGCCCCAATCTCAACTTCTTTGGTGGCCATGCCGATGAAGGAGAACACCAGCGCACCTCTTGCCGGGGCCGCTATCGAATAATTACCCTCTCCATCGGTGACGGCACCGGTGGTGGTTCCTTTTACAACTACGGATACACCGGGAAGTGTGGTGCCATCTTCGGCGGAGGATACCTTACCGGTAACAGTCCGTCCCTGAGCCCAGGTAAAAGCCCACGTTGAGCACACTAGCAAGAAGCTCAAAAGTAATTTTCTTATCATTTTCGACTTCGTGTAAATTAGGTTAGACTACTTAAGGTAATTATCCATCAAAAGTAGATACGACAACGTTTATTTCAAAGTTCAATATTGAAAATATCATAAAACTTAAGGTAAAGAACTGTACTTCCGCGCACAAAATATAATTTTGACTTAGTGCCATATATAGAATATAGTAGGGACAAAATCGCAATAAATAAAATTATTTCCTCTATTTATCAGCCAAAATAGCATCTTTTTCTACATAAAACTAAAATTGGTCACACAAAGCTACTATTAGAAAAGTACCTTTTTTATTAACCATCAAATCGTAGTCAAATGGACATTTTTTAAGTATAATTACTTAATTAAATCAATATTTTCATACATTACCATAGAATTAATTGTACTTAAACAATATTTCATAATTAAATTTTATACAAGGCAAATCTTTCTTTCTTTTAGATAGAAAATTAGATAATTAACGATAGATTCTAAATAAAATTTCCGGGAAGACTTCTGCAAAACTGTCCACAGTAAATCCAGCACAGGGCTGATGGGCTACCTTGTGTCAGTGAATTCCAGGAATCGTATGCGATGTAAAACTGGTTTTACCAGGTGACGAATGCCCGGATGCTGCACACGAGCATATAGACCACGGACGTGGAGAAATGGCGAACGCCTGACCGTGAAACTAAAAATGTGTAGCACCAGCCTCGACAACCGATACTACACATTTCGTTTAGTGGACTCTATTTTACTGTAATCCGTCCACTTTCACGTCGATTCGGCCACGGGCATTCACTACGGCCAACAGGGCAGTTGGGGTTAGATAAACCTGATCGGGACGAATTTCATCAATCCGGCCATTGACGACAACTCCTTTGGTCAATTGGTTATTCCTGAGTTTTTCCCCGAGAAGCTTCTGCATGTCGGCAATCTGCGAACCAACCGGAATCGTGAACTGCTTTTCCAGCGTCCGGGCAAAGGTGCCTTTTAACAACCAGCTGGCTGATTGCTGGAGAATGTTTTTCGTATCCAGATCATAGGCGAGGTCTTTGAGCGAAATGGTCTGACTGGCGGCATCATAATAGGGTCGTCCGCGCAGATAAACATCTCCGTTGATCGTTCCTTTCAGACCGGCTTTAATGATCAGGTTGTTATTCTGTCCATACATTTCTATACTCGTCACCGTGATTTTGTACCGATCTTCGTTGAACGAGAACGATTTGCCCACAAATTCGTCGGCAACAAGGCGGGTTGCTTCCTGGTAGCTGGCTTCACTGAGCAGACCGATCTGAAAATCGTCCTTCACCTGCGATACCACCGTTAGATCAGGCAGCGACACGACCGAACGAACATCGGGTTTGGCACCAGTCGTTGTCAGGGTAAACCCTTCGATACCAATCGTAGCCCGGATAGTACGCCCCTCAAACCGAAGGGGCGTAATGAGCACGCGCTTGGGCACAACCTGCAAATACGTTCGGTATTTTTCGGAAACCAGATATGGTTCGCGTAGGGTGTTCCAGGCTTTTAATACGGGCGTTCGGAGGTCGATATTCCGGCGGATCTGCTGATCGAGCGTTTTGGTGATCGTGCCCAGGTTCTTATCGATCAGCCGCCCGACGATGTTCGTTATAGGAATATTCAAACCGATGACACTCACGGTTGGCCGACGTACCCAGCCGTATCCATCCGCTTGCGTCTGGGTGTGAACAGACCAGTCGGGATCAAGGTCAAATTTGGTTTTGAACCGCAGATCGATCTCGAATTCGGTTTCTTTGTACTGAGTGAACCCCAATACCGTTATGCCCGCTTTGGCCCAGATCTTCAGGGGAACCGTAAAATGAAACAGGCTGTCCTGCGCATTGATGATGATGGTGCCCCGCTTCCAGACCTTCGTCATGAAGTTGTCTTTGTTGTTGTCATCGAGGCTATTGTCTTCATAGATCAGCCCGTTAACCTGCGCATTGATCTGGCGTTCAACATCCCCAAGCGCAATGGATACAGGCACGTGTACAGTAGACAAAAAGCGTTCGTTACGGACTTCCATTTCGGTAGTATTATAGGCTTCTTTAGGTGCTTTTGGGTTTAGACGATCAGCCGAAGGCTGGCAACTAATGCTAGTGATGATCAACAGCCCAAGACACGCTGAACGAACCACTGAAAAACGACTCATACTAACTGGTTAATTTGGCAGCTAAACGCTAGAAATGGCTTCAGTAACGATTATGTAAGATTGCTCGCTGAACGGTAGGGAGCAACCCACTTATATCGCATACGATACAACATACAGAACGAACGAATTGACGTTATGGCAGACTCCGACCGTTTGCGGCACTGCTACGTGTTGCAAACGGTCGGAGTCTGTTTAGATAATCAAACCAGGCAAACCGGAAAATGGCTTCCCAGATTCGCTATTTAATTGTCACTTTCGTGGCTCCATACCCGAACTTCTCTTTCTGGGCATCTTCGAAGAAGCGTACGTTCGGATGCTTCCCCAGTCGTTTATGCAGTTCCGTTCGGAGCGCCCCGCTCCCAACCCCGTGAATGAACGTGATGTCCTGCATACCACTGGCAATCGCATTTTCAAGGGAACGGTCGAACGTGTCGAGCTGAAGTTTGAGGAGATCAGCCGAGGTGCGTTTATCCGTCCCACTGGGCAATAACGCTTCCGTGTGCAGATCAACGACCGATGAGGGCCGCTCGATGGATGATCCGATCGACTCCGATTTGGGCTTGAGCATTTCGGCTTTCAGATCTTCCGGCCGAATCGTCGCGGGCCGATGCTGCGTACTGACATTGCTCCCTCCCCGATTGGCTGCGGGTGCTGCCGGCGACGCTCCCGACGAACTATCGACCGCCACATCAGCATCCAGCTGGGTCTGAAAACCAGGTTGATTCAGCACGGGAACCGTCGTTTTGGCTTTGAAGAACGTAGCCGCCCGCGCTTTAAATCGTTTGACCAGCGGTGCCCGTAGCGAGGCTTTACCGGCCCGAAACCATAATCCCTGGACCACGAACGTTGGCCATTCTTCAAACTTGGCATGTGCGTACAGATCGTTCATTTTCTGCTGTCCCTTCGGCTTTAGCACCCCACTTTGCAGACCACGAAACTGCACACCGCCCCCGGCACCCGCCGATTCTTCGCCCAGCGTGTAGGGAAAATCCCAATCGGTGTTGTTGACCAGATGAAGCGTATACTCCCGATCGTTGACGGGAATAAAAGCCAGATAAATCCCCTGGTTGGACAGAATAGCGGGTGCCGACGGGGTCACTGTTTTCTGCGGTTCAAAGATACTGGGCTTTAATAATCGCTCGGCCTCCAACGGCGAAACCAGCACCAGTTCCGACCGCATGACCGGAATCCGGAACCCATCCTCAATTTCAATTTCAATCATGTTGCCCGGTAAAAACCGCGACACCACACCCTGTTCTTTTGCCCGAAGCAACCGGACTTTATCGCCGATATTCATACACGTTAAATTTTGACAGGATTACCCGCGCAATTGGATTGATTCAACCGGAAATCCTGTTACTGTCTTTATATTCTTAGCAATCGCTTTTCAAAGGTACAACGATTAAATTTGCCTGATTATACCAACCGTACTATGACCGTCGCCGTAAACGAAAAACTTGATCTTGCCACCAACTTCGTTCTGCATACAAACCGGAATATTTTTCTGACGGGCAAAGCAGGAACGGGCAAAACGACATTTCTGCATCAGATCAAGCAGTCGAACGCCAAGCGGCTGGCGGTAGTGGCTCCAACGGGGGTAGCGGCTATCAATGCCGGGGGGGTTACCATTCATTCGTTGTTTCAGCTACCGTTCGGTCCGCTCGTACCGGGTTCGACGCAACGCGAAACCCGGAAGTTCAACCGCGAAAAAATCAACCTGATCCGCACCCTCGATCTGCTCGTTATTGACGAGATCAGTATGGTCAGGGCCGATGTGCTGGATGGTATCGATGAAGTGCTCCGGCGCTATCGGAACAACACCCAACCGTTTGGTGGGGTTCAGTTACTGCTGATCGGCGATATGCAGCAGTTACCGCCCGTTATTCGGGATGACGACTGGGCTCTGCTGCGCCCGCATTATGACACCGGCTATTTTTTCGGAAGCAAAGCTCTGCAACAGACGCCTTACGTGTCGATCGAACTGACCCATATTTATCGTCAGTCCGATGAACGGTTTATCAATCTGCTGAACAGTATTCGGGAGAAAACCGTGACCCGGCTGCAACTGGACGAACTCAATCAACACTACATCCCTAATTTTCAGCCGAAAGATACAGAGGGATACATTACGCTATCGACCCACAATACAACGGCCCAGCAGATAAATAGCCAGAAGCTGGAATCCCTACGAACAAAACTTCATTCCTTTACGGCCATCGTCGAAGGGGATTTTCCGACCCACGCCTATCCGACCGAAGCCGAACTCGACCTGAAAGTTGGGGCTCAGGTGATGTTTATCAAAAACGACATCTCCCGCGATAAACTGTATTATAACGGCAAGATTGGGCAGGTAACGGATATGGAGGAAGGGGTGATTTTTGTGCGCAGCCAGCAGGATGGCGACGAAATTGCCGTCTACCCGGCAGACTGGACCAATACACGCTACACCCTCGATCCGGAAACGAAGGAGATCAAAGCTGAACCAATCGGCAAATTCACCCAATTTCCCCTACGACTCGCCTGGGCCATTACGATCCACAAAAGCCAGGGGCTAACGTTCGAGAAAGCGATCATCGATGCGTCGGGCGCGTTTGCGCACGGGCAGGTTTACGTGGCCCTGAGCCGCTGTAAAAGTCTGGAAGGACTGGTGCTGCGGACGCCCATTCCATCGCACAGCATCAAAACGGAGCAAACGCTGGAGGACTTTCATGAGCAGGTTCAGCAGCAGACGCCCACCCAGCAACACCTCGAAGAATCGAAGCGAACGAATCAGGAGTACCTATTGCGGGAGTTATTTTCCTTTGAACGGGCCAACTCGCTGGTATACCGCTGCCGACGGATCGTTAACCAGCACCTAGCCAGCTTTCCCGATGAACTCCATGTGAATCTCACCCAGCTTGCCGATAGCATACGCGCCAAGGCAATGGACATAGGGAATCGGTTTCAACAGCAGCTGTTAGTCTATTTTTCCAGTGACGTTCTGCCCGAAACGAACGAGTCGCTACAGGAACGTGTCCGCAAGGCAAGTGCGTATTTCCAGACCTTACTGGCCGACGAACTGCTCCCGATCATTTACCGCTGCCCAACCGATTGCGACAACAAACAGGCGCGCGAAAGCATGCTGGAGCTTCTGGATGAGCTAGAGAAAGAGCTGTTCAGCAAACTCCGCAGTTTCGAAAGCAGTCGCAATGGGTTCAGCGCGTTGTTGTACTTGCAGGCACGTAACCGGGCCGAGCTCGACTTTATGCCCGAGCGCCGAAAGATTGAACCCCAACCAACCGAAACACCATCCGATAGTTCGTCTCGTGGTGGCCTCTACGGTGCGCTCATGAAGTGGCGGAATGAGATAGCGGGTGAACACAATACGTCTGGCTACATGATTCTGCCACAGAAGACCGTAGCCGAACTGGCGCGCATCCGTCCGACTTCGACCGACGAACTGCTGGCAATCAAAGGATTCGGAAAAACGAAAGTACAGCAAGTGGGGGCCGACATTCTGACGATCATTCAGGCCCATGCCGCCCGGAGCGAAGAACGTCAATCGGCGAAAGAACCAAAACAGAAGACGCCGAAGGAACCCAAAGCGCCGAAGGAGCCAAAAGAACCAAAAATTCCATCGGCGACCGTTACGCTGACCCTTTTCCAGTCGGGCAAAACAATGGCGGATATCGCGGCTGAGCGTGGTTTATCCGTTTCTACGATCGAAAGTCATCTGGCCAAATGCATCACATCCGGCGATCTGTCGGTTGACGATGTGCTGCCAGCTGACCGCATCCGTGCCATCCGCTCCTACCTCGAAACCTATCAGCCTGACAATCTGTCCGACGTGCTCAACGCCATTGGCGACGGAGTAACGTACAGCGAAATCCGGTTTGTCAGAAACGCCATGCGGGCCGAACTGGGGCTAGCCGATGAATAATTACCAATCGATATGACTTTCCGGGTACGTTTATACGGGTAGCGTGTTGATTTCCTGCTCCACTTCGGTCAGATCGGCTTTCGGGGCATCGCAGGTGGAGCAGCAATAGTCACCGGGTAGTTCCGAAAAAGCGGTTCCGGCCGGAATGCCATTCAGCACGTCACCGTATTGTTCGTCGTACACCGTGTAGCAATGCGGGCATTGATACACAATCGAAACGGGCACAAACGTAGGTTCTGGCTTTTCCGGTTCCAATCGAACGATTGCGGTACGTTCCTGCGCGCGCCGGGTATTGAACGTACGGCACAAACGGTTTATCTGATTGGGCAGGTGTATCTTCAATAACCCCTTTTCAAACAGATGATATGTTCGGCTGTTGGGATTGAACGCGTCGGTGTAGTAGACATCATAGACACTGATCAGCGCTAACTGGCCGATCTGAAGCAGTGGCCGTTTCCGTACGAGCACTGAACCGAACACTTCCGATTTTGGCCGTGTCTGTATACCAAAGCAGAGGCCGAACGTTCGCGTGTCGTGCTTCTCGAAGTAACGCAGCACGTAATGTTTAAGCTGCGTTCCTTCGTCGGTATGGTCTTCCGTTTGCCAGGCCAGTTCGTTGGCCGCGTGGCGCACGTTGATGTTGTGCTTCCCCAGTATGTACGACCAGGCAGCCCGATCTTTCTCTTCGATCCCTTTGATAATGAGCGATTTCCAGGGCGTCACGCATAACTCACCAATCCGGGTCGTCAAACATACGGCGCAGACATCCAGCAGGAACGCAATCGAAAACTGTTCATCCCGACGATAAAGACCCAGCCACGAACGCTGTCCGTATCGGTTGAATCCTTCGTAATAGGGCAGCGAAAATTCGGGGAGATGGACCTCATCCGTAGCCGGTTGTGTAATAAATGACTGTTCTGCAGTTACGGCTTTGTATAGTTGCTCTTCGTCACGGTGACCCTGGTCCAGCATGGCCTCTTCAACCGCTTTGGCAAGCCGCCCGAGGTCGTTCACGTAGATCAATGTTGGCCATCGAAATAAGGTATTGCTTTGTTTGGGACGGACGTACAGATACCAGAAATGGGGTTCCGACGAAGCGATAAAATTCAGGTTTCCGGTAAAAAACGGCGTGAAACTCTGGTTCGAATCAGACAGATTGACCTTTAATCTGGGCTGGTAATCAAACTGATCCAGAACGGTATGGTATTCGCTCTCGCGCAACCAGGCTCCGGTCCGAAACACATCTTCTCCACAGTAAGAGCTAATGATGTTCGGATACTGCTCCGTGTTGACTTCATAGACGATCTGGTGCTTTTTCAGGTCTTTTTCCAAAAATCGCATGTCTTCGTAATGGACCGTCATCAGCAACTGCTGACGGGCTCCAAACCGCACGGTCCGAACTTTGGCGTCGTGAGCCAGGGTCAGGATGGTCTGCAACGTACCGGGCGATACGATCCCGGCGGGCATATTGATTTTTACGGTATAGTAATCGCGCATAGTTTTTTGTGTAGAGACCGCACCGGCGGACCGGCCATCCCTGGTGTCTCATGTGCGTCAGCAATAAACCCATCCGGTCAGGAGACGCCAGGGATGGCCGGTCCGCCGGTGCGGTCTCTACGCCAGCACGTTCATTTTTTCCAGAATACTCCGCACCTCGGGCCGGCACGAACCGCAGCCCGTTCCAGCCCCGGTCTTCTGACAAAGCTGCTGAAAATCGGTGCAGCCAGCCTGAATGGCACGTTCCAGATTTCCCTGCCCGATGGTGTTGCAGGAACAAACTAGTTTACCTTCCACCGGGTCCACTTTTTTGCTGGCCCGCAGCAGTTGCAGTCGTTTGTCGGATAGTTCAAGACCGTTGGCAATGAGGTCACGGAATTCGGCAAATTCATTTTTATCGCCGACCAGAATGGCCCCGACAAGCTTATCGGCCTGAACGATGCACTTCTTATAATACCGTTTCGCTTTATCGATAAAGACAATTTCCTCATAATCGGCTCCGGCTGCTGTTGCGGGGCCAGCGGGTACTTCACTGATGCCGATACTACACAGATGCAGCCCTTCCATCTTGAGGATATTCATGGACAGGCTTCCGCGATACGGCTGTGAAATATCGCCCGCGATAAAGCGAGCGGCAATGTCGGCCTGTTGCTCAGCCGCCAGTGTAACACCCCACATCTGACCATTCCACTGGGCTACTTCGCCAGCGGCAAAAATGTCGGGATCAGCCGTTTGCAGGTAATCGTTCACGACGACGCCCCGGTTACAGGTCAGCCCGGCGGCACGGGCCAGTTCAATGTTCGGCTCCGTTCCGATCGCCATCACCACTACCTGACAGGGCAGTTTTCGACCCGATTTCAGCGTAACGCCTTCCAGCCGGGTGGTTCCGGCAAACGTCTGTACTTCCTCGTTGAAATATACCTCAATGCCCCGGTCCAGCAGTTCAAGATAGAGCAATTCGCTGGCGAGCGCATCGAGCTGACGTTCCATAAACCGCCCTGATCGATGAATCAGCGCCACGCGAACGTCAATCTGACGCAACGAAGCCGCTAGTTCCAGCCCTAACAAACCGCCCCCAACCACAACAGCCTGGGGTGACTTTTGATCAAGAAAGGGCAATAAAGAATCAGCATCGAGTCGGGACCGCATGTTGAAAATGCCGGGCAGACGGGGTACGCCTTTGGGCATAAACGCGCGACTACCGGTTGCTAACAGAAGCTTATCGTACTGATGTTCAATGCCATTGGTATCCGTAACGACCTTACAAGCCCGGTCGATATGCGCAATGCCAACGCCTTTATGAACAACGATGTTAGTGTCGGCAAACTGATCTTCCCGAAGCTTGACAAGTTGCTCCCAGCTCTGCTCGCCACTGATGTAGTCGGGCAGCAGAACCCGGTTATAAAAGGGATAAATCTCCTTGGAGAAGACGTGGATTTCGTCGTTACTGTTCAGCGTCCGGTACGTATTGATGAAGCCCAAACCAGCCGAACCAGCTCCAATGATGATAATCTTCTCAACGGGTTTCCGATACGCCACGACCTCAACCGCCGAAAACTTGAAATCCGGCTCTTTCGAGCGCGGGTCTACGAGCGAATTCGTCAAATTATTGGCCCGGTTCAGGGTACTGATTCCCGGCGCGCCAGCCGGCATCTTACCCCAGTGCATCGGCAGAAAACACAACCCAACGCGAACATCTTCCGTCAGTTGCGCCTTCACACGCACGTGCCCGCGCCGGCCCCGCACCTCCACTAACTGGCCTTCCTCAATGTTTCGAACTCGGGCGTCTTCGGGGTGAATTTGCAGGACGGGTTGCGCGCTGTGCTGGTTCAGTTTGGCAACCCGGCCCGTCTTGGTCATGGTGTGCCACTGATCGCGGATACGACCAGTCGTTAAGACAAGCGGAAAGTCTTCGTCAATGGGTTCGGACGTATTTTCGTCGGGAACCGCGTGAATCTGCGCCCGCTGGTTGGGGGTGTAAAAGCGATGATCCGTAAACAGTCGTTTCGTCCCGGTCTCCCCTATCCCGCTCCCCTCGCTTTGTGCCGGATAGGGCCATTGTATCGTACGTTTCGTTCGCAGCAACGCATGACTAACGCCCGTTACATCGACGTTCGTTCCGGCGGTAATGCGCGTGTATTCCTCATACACCTCGGATGCATTCGCGTAGGTAAAATCAGCGCCGAAGCCCATTTTCTGCGCAAATCGCCAGATGATTTCGGCGTCGGGAAGCGCTTCGCCGGGTGCATCAAGCACTTTTGGCAAGTACGTGATCCGACGCTCGGCGTTGGTCATTGTTCCTTCTTTTTCGAGCCAGGCCGCAGCGGGCAGCACGACATCGGCAAACTGTACGGTATCGGCCCGGTTCGATACATCCTGCACAACCACGAAACGAGCCTTTTTCAATGCTTTTTCGGCTGCGTTCACGTCAGGGAGGCTAACCAACGGATTCGTGTTGATGATCCAGATGGCTTTCAAGCGGTCGTCAGCCAGGGCTTCGACCATTTCAGTGGCCGTCAAACCGGGTTTAGCGGCAATCTTGACCGGACTATTCCAGAACGCTTCCACTTCGGCACGGTGGGCGGCATTCGTCACGTCGCGGTGGGCGGGCAAACTGTTCGCCAGGCCACCTGTTTCGCGGCCACCCATCGCGTTCGGCTGACCCGTCAGCGAAAAAGGACCATTGCCGGGTTTGCCGATCCGGCCCGTGATCAGGTGCAGGTTGATCAGCGACAGATTTTTGTTGACGCCGATCACCGACTGGTTCAGGCCCATCGTCCAGAGCGACAGAAACCCCTTCGAACGGCCAATCCACTCAGCCGCCGTTCGAATCGCATCGACCGAAACGCCACAGATGTCGGCGGCTTCCTCGATCGAGCGTTGCCTTACCTGCTCCTGGTAAGCTAAAAAACCATCGGCATGATTAGTAATAAACTCGTTGTCAATGTAATTTCGCTCGATCAGCAACCGACCAATGGCGTTATTGAGCACAATATCGGTGCCGGGCCGAAGCGGTAGATGCAGGTCCGCCGAGCGGGCAGTATCGGTCTTTCGAGGATCGATACAGATGATTTTCACGTTCGGATTAGCCGCTTTTCGCGCTTCGATACGACGCCACAGGATCGGGTGGCACCAGGCCGGATTGGCCCCTTCGACAAAAAATAAGTCCGCTTCGTCAATATCATCGTAACAAACCGGCACCGAATCTTCACCCAGCGACAGTTTATACCCAACCACCGCCGAACTCATGCAAAGCCGGGAATTCGTGTCGATGTTGTTGGAGCCGATAAACCCTTTGATGAGCTTATTGACCAGGTAATATTCTTCGGTCAGGCACTGCCCCGACACATAGAACGCAACAGAATCAGGGCCGTATTTCTGGATAAATGTCCTGAAGACGGCGGCAGTGCGTTCCAGAGCCGCTTCCCAACTCACCCGCTGCATCGGCATCGACCGGTTGAGCCGCATCTGGGGATAGAGCAGGCGATCCGACTGGTCCATGACCGTGTAATGCAGGTTCATCCCCTTCGAGCAAAGCATACCCTTGCTGGATGGGTGTTGCGTATCACCTTCCAGGCTCAACCGCCCGTTCTGCTCCTGTTTGACTACAATTCCACAGCCAACGCCACAATAACAACAGGTAGTTTGGTGAGTCATGATGCGTCCTGATTGAGTAGAGTAAACGGGTTGCAGAGCGGGTCGAAACCCGCCCGACAACACCGCATTCGTATAGGGTTACGCAGTTTGCAATTCGGCTTCGGCGGGTTCGACCACCACCGATTTGTTAAAGTTGACCAGGAACAGAACCATTCCGATGACCGCTACGATACAGCCAATGTAGAGAAAAGCCTGTCCGTACGAGATCGACGGCGACTTGAACAGAAAGCCCATTAGCATACCACCGACGTTTCCGCCCGCACCAACGACACCCGAGATGACGCCCACGGCTTTTGGATTTACAAAAGGCACGATCGCGTAGGTAGCCCCGTTCGACATTTTCAGGAACAGCGCAAAAGTGATCATCGCCAGAATCGCCATGGGTAAGTTACCCGCCTGGGCGAATAGCATAATTCCCGCCCCTTCCAGCAGTAACATGGCCGCCAGCAGCAAGCCTTTGCCGCGCATACCGTATTTATTGCCCACTTTATCGGCCACAATACCGCCGAGTGCCCGGGCAAAAATGTTCATCCCGCCGAACAGCATCGCCCAGAAACCGGCCTGCGTTTCTTCCATCTTGAAATTGTCGAAGAAGTAGAGCGCAGCCACACCATCGAACGTAATTTCCATCCCGAAGCAGCAGCCATATGCCAGCGCCAATGCCCATACCCGAATGTCAGCGCAAGCCTTCCAGAAACTTACCTTCTCACCCGTTACCACCGTCCGTTCAACTTCAGGCGATCCGTAATTTCCATTGGGTGTATCCTGCGTGAACCGGTAATAGACAAACGCCATGATCAGCATCAGAACGCCCGGAAAAATCATCGCCAGACGCCAGGCTTCGGGCTTCGTGTAGCCGAACCCGACAATGGTAGCCATGATCAGCGGCATCGCCAGTTGGGTAATGCCACCGCCCAGATTGCCCCAGCCACCCGCTACGGCGTTGGCGGTTCCTTTAATTTTCGGGGCAAACATCATCGACGTGTGAAACTGGGTGATCACAAAGGAGGCTCCAATGGTGCCGATCGCCAGGCGGAACAACAGAAATGTCGTGTAGTCATGCGCCAAACCGACAAACATCACAGGTAATGATCCCAGCACGAGCAGCGCCGTGTAGGTTTTACGTGGTCCCCACGTATCGCAGAGTTTACCGACGATCAGCCGGGCAAAAATGGTTGCCGACACGGCAGCAATGATGATGTTCCCGACCTGGGGTTTGGTCAGGCCCAGGTCGGCCCGGATGGCGGGCATCAGCGGAGCCAGTCCAAACCAGCCGAAAAAACAGACGAAGAAGGTTAGCCACGTAATATGGAACGTGCGCATCTGAATCCCTTTGAAGCTAAGAACATTGAGCTTTTCGAGCGGCTTATTAACGAATGCATTCATGGTTGTGTGCGTTTAGAAAGTCTTGTGTTGTGTTTCTTTAGCGTTGGTTTTTGACCCGACGACCGATTATTTTTTGATAGCGAAAAAGTCAGGGCGGATGTTAATCATCAGGTAAGCCCAGGTCCCGGTTTTACGTTTCTGGTCCATAGTACCCTGTTTGGCGTACTCCAGGCTATTTGTTCCCTTCATAAGCGAATACCCAAACTCGGCGGTGGTAAACTTATTGAGGGCGTACGTCGCAATAAAGTCATACTCGATACCTAGTTTCGAGTCGATCAGCGCACCCGCGGGGGCATCGGGCAGTTTGTTGTAGGTAGGAGCTGCCAGCGAAAAATAATGGACATCCAGACCCGTTGTCAGGCGATTGCCCGTGTACCTGAATTTCAGAAAGGCATCTTTCAACCCACCCGTAGGAGATCCCGTTCCCGCGTAGAAATAATCCATATTACCCCGGAATTTGTGTGGTGTTCCGTACAAGGGATCAAATCGGCTGGTTTCTCCGGCCTGAATGGTGGTGGCATTGTTGCCCGATAGTAGTTCATAACCCGGTCCGAAGCTCAGTGGACCTTTCTGAATCATGACGTTGGCGCCGTAGTGATACGCCTTCCGAATGCTCAGTCCATCGCGGTCTTTACCGCTTTGGCCATACGCGAACGCCTGCCATTGGATTTTCCCAATTCGAGATGAAGGTCCACCCAGCAAACCCGTCAGCATAGCACCATACGTCATACGTGAGTTCGTACCCGCCACGTCATAACGTCTCCCATATACGTAGCCTTGCGCGGCATTGCCCAGCGAGTCGATCCGATACTTCTGGAAGTCATCTTTGAAGAACAGCGCGGAGAACTTGGTCTGCCCCGACGACGGCCCGCGAAACGTGCGCGCCAGGTAAACCATCTGGAACGATTTGAACTGCTGATTCTGACCGTTCGTGCTCAATGGCGTCAGTAAAACCGGGGCACCCCCTTTGCCGGCTGTCGGCAGGAAACCGGCGGGTACGGCCAGCGTTACGTTGTTGGTAGACAGGGCCGAAGCGGGTGCGTTGGCTGCCGTATAATAATCACCCACCACGCCGAATGCATCTGTGTTCTGGTTAAACCCAACACCCAGGTCGAGGGCCCAACCCTTGTGCTGCCCTTTCAGGATGGCGGCATCGAATCGGCGGCCCTGCTGAAGCCAGTCCAGGTTTCCGATCAGGCGGGCATCGTCGTAAATCATTTCCTGCCGGCCGATTTTCAACGATAAGTTTTGAATCGGCTTAAAGTTCATCGTCGTATCGGCACTGTTGATGAGCGTAATATCGGCCCAGGCTTCGTGCACCATGAGCCGGTTTCCATCAGCATTGTTGATCGTAGCGGCATCCTGACCCCAGACGCGGATATCCTGAATCGCCGTTTGAAACTGGATACGATCCCACTTGTACCCAAACGTCAGCCGGGTGCGCTGCGACGTAAAAAACGCAGCCGGGCTACCGTTGGGAACCAGATTACCAACCCCGTTCCGCAGTTCGGTTCGGGTGCGCAACTGCCCGACGAGCGAGACTTGCGCAGACAACTTCGATTGAGTAGCCAATAGAATAATCCATAGGGCTACTATCCGATTAACGGTATAATTCATAGCAATAGACAATCCGGTTAAGACGAAAATGAACGGTAGAAGCACTAGCGAGCGGGCTTATCCAGATAGGATAAGCGCTTGACGAACAGACCGGGATCGATCGTTCTGACGAAGAAAGGGCGAGGATGGGTGGGCTGTTGCCGCACCATTGGCGTGAAGACGCGGATTTGCTTTACCTGCTTTTTTTCATTTTCTTTGAAGCGTTTGTGTTTTTCGCATAAACAATCCTGTTTGGCCGATCCAAAGGTGCCCCCACACCGGATCGGCTTTTTTTGTTTGAATTCCTGTTTTGTCGGACGCCACAACCCTTACCTAGCAGGCCATAGAGAAGTTACGCATGCACTCCGCCAGGTAAGACGGATGCAGGGAAACCACGTCGCCAATGATGAGTACAGCGGGCGCCCCCACGCCTTGTGCTGCCACCAATTGAGGTATGTTCCAGACCTGACCAAGTACACTCTGTTCATCAGCCCGCGTGCCGTTCTGCACGACCGCCATCGGCAAATGACCACGACCGGCTTCACAGTACATAGCGCAGATTTCGGCTAGCTTGCTCAGCCCCATCAGCACGACAACCGTAGCTTTTGACTGAACGGCCAGCCGCAGATCGTCGGACAGTTCGCCGTGGCGCGTCGTCCCCGTAATGACCCAGAAACTTTCGCTGACGCCCCGGCTTGTGACCGGAATACCCTGCGATGCGGGTACAGCAATACAACTTGATACGCCCGGTACCACCTCGCACTGAATGCCGTACTGACGCGCATAGTCATATTCTTCAAAACCGCGCCCGAATACGTACGGGTCGCCCCCTTTTAACCGCACCACATGACCATGCTCCTGCGCCAGACGCACGATCAGCGTATTGATTTCGTCCTGTGATAGCGACACTCTGCCGGCCCGTTTGCCAACGTACATTGTCAGCGCCGATTCAGGTGCAAAATCCAGTAAAGAGTCATTAGCAAGGTCGTCGTATAAAACAACATCTGCCTGCCGGAGCGCCCTGATCCCTTTCAAGGTGATCAATTCGCCGTTGCCGGGACCCGCCCCCACGAGTGTAAGCTTTGGCTGCATCGATTGATAAGGTTTAGCTTTCATAGTTAAATAATACTATAACCAGTAAAAGCGTTCTGTTCTAATAACTGCTCAAAATTATGAGTGATATTTTGAAAAACAATACCTATTTCGCAAAAACTAGATTAAATTTTAGCTAAAACGAAACAATATTCTATGTTTTTCCCAAAAAACAGTTTAGTTTTGACCTATCAAATTTTAAGAGCTACGGGGGTAATTCTTAGAATAACACTATTTAAAAACAGGTTTGTTTCATTGATATAGTCAATTTAAACTATGAGCGACAACACAAACAGGCGTATCGTCGTCATTGGCAACGGCATGGTAGGCTACAAGTTCTGCGAGAAATTGATAGCCAAGAACAAAAACGGACACCACTTTTCGCTGACGGTTTTTGGCGAAGAACCACGCGTAGCCTACGATCGCGTCCATTTAAGTGCCTATTTCGCCGGAAAATCAGCCGATGACCTGACGCTGGCACCCGAAAGGTGGTACGCCGAAAACGGTATTGATCTCTACCTGACCGATCCGGTCGTGGACATCGATCGGGAACGCAAACAGGTCCGTTCTCACCATGGGCTCGTAGTACCCTATGACTATTTGATTCTAGCGACAGGGTCGGGCGCGTTCGTGCCGTCGGTAGCGGGTGTCGAGAAAGACGGCGTCTTCGTGTATCGTACCATCGAAGACCTCGACTTCATTCAATCGTACGCGCGAAAAGCGCGCAAAGGGGCTGTACTGGGCGGTGGACTACTTGGTCTGGAAGCGGCCAAAGCCTTGCTGGATCTGGGTCTGGAAGAAGCGCACGTCGTTGAGTTTGCCCCGCGCCTGATGCCCCGGCAAATCGATGATGCGGGCTCGGGTATTTTACAACGCCAGCTGGAATCGCTGGGGCTGCATATCCACCTGTCCAAGAGTACGCAGGAAATTACCGGCGACGATGCCATAACCGGGATGCGGTTCGCCGATGACTCCCTGCTCGAAGTCGATATGCTGGTTATTTCGGCGGGTATCCGGCCACGCGACGAACTAGCCAAAGCCAGCGGTTTAGATACGCATCCGCGCGGAGGTATTCTGGTCAATAATTTTCTGCAAACATCCGACCCCACCATTTTTGCCATCGGCGAATGCGCGGTGGTTCACCACATGATCTACGGTCTGGTGGCTCCCGGCTACGAAATGGCCGACGTGGTAGCCTCGCGACTACTGGGCGACGAGAAGGAGTTCAAGCCCTTCGATATGTCGACCAAGCTCAAGCTGATCGGTACGGACGTAGCTAGCTTCGGCGACCCGTTTGCGGCCGAGTCAGGCACGCACGCCTGCCGCACCATCGTTTACGAAAACAGAGCCAAGGGCGTTTACAAACGGATCAATGTATCGGCAGATGGTAAAGAATTGATCGGCGGTATTCTGGTAGGTGATGCCGAGCAATATAATATGCTGTTGCAGACGTGCAAAAATAAGACCATCCTCCCACCCGACCCCGAAGACCTGATCCTGGGATCGCGCGGGGGCGAAGATGCGGGCGCTGGCGTGATGAGCCTGCCCGACGATGCGCTGATCTGCTCCTGCGAAGCCATCACCAAAGCCATGCTCTGCCACGAAATCAGCGAAAAAGGCCACAACACGGTCGATGCGCTGAAGAAATCGACCAAAGCCTGCACGGGTTGTGGCGGTTGTACGCCCATGGTGAAGGACCTGATTCTGGGGGTCATGAAGCAGCAGGGCGTTTATGTCCGGAACATTCTCTGCGAACATTTCGACTACACACGTCAGGAACTGCTGGATCTGGTCAAGATCAATAACCTGAAATCCTACGGCTCTATCCTGAATCAGTTCGGGCATGGCGACGGTTGCGAGGTCTGTAAACCAGCCGTAGCGTCTATTCTGGCGAGTCTCTGGAATGAGAATATTCTGGAAAAAGGCCGGGCAACCATCCAGGATTCCAACGACCGTTTTCTGGCGAACATCCAGAAAGGTGGCACGTATTCGGTGGTGCCGCGCATTCCGGGGGGTGAAATCTCCCCCGACAAGCTGATTGCGATCGGGCAGGTTGCGAAACGATACGGGTTATATACCAAAATTACGGGCGGTCAACGCATTGATCTGTTCGGAGCGCACGTGGGCGATCTCCCCCGAATCTGGGAAGAACTCATTGCGGCTGGTTTCGAGAGTGGTCACGCGTACGGTAAATCATTGCGCACGGTGAAAAGCTGCGTAGGCAGTACCTGGTGCCGCTACGGCGTTCAGGACTCGGTTTCGTTCGCGATCGAGATTGAGGAACGTTACAAAGGCATCCGGTCTCCGCACAAACTTAAATCGGGCGTATCAGGCTGTGTCCGCGAATGTGCCGAAGCCCAGAGCAAAGATTTTGGCATCATTGCGACCGAAAAAGGCTGGAATCTGTATATCGGCGGCAATGGCGGTTCTAAACCGCAACACGCTCAGTTACTGGCGTCTGATGTTGATAAGGAAACCTGCATTCGCTACATCGACCGGTTTCTGATGTTCTACATCAAAACGGCTGACCCCCTGACCCGCACCGCTACCTGGCTCAACAAGCTGGACGGGGGCATGACGTACCTCAAAGCGGTGGTGATCGACGATGTGCTGGGCATTGCGGCTGACCTGGAACGCGAGATGCAATTACTGGTCGATACGTTCAAGTGCGAATGGACCGAAGTTGTGGAAAATCCTGAACTCCGCCAACGGTTCGCGCACTTCGTGAACGTACCGGAGCAATACGATCCCACGGTTCAGTTCGACGCCCTGCGCGATCAGAAACGGGCGAAAGAGTGGCGATAAACGAGGCAATGGCCAGAAGCCATTTCCGATCGCTGCACCCGATTCGGTTTACACCAGTACAAAACTCCACATCGTCTCCGGATCGCGGTGGGGTTGCAATTCTTCCTATCGTATCATCTAAAGCAATACAACCCATGGACGTTCTCGTTGCTCCCAATCCTGACATAACGTGGCATCTGGCCTGTGAGGCCGACGCGATCCCCGAAGATGGTGGTGCCTGCGCCCTCATCAACGGACGGCAGATTGCCATTTTCAATTTTACCCGGCGTGGCGAATGGTATGCCACCGATAACGAATGCCCGCACCGCCAGCAGATGGCCCTGTCGCGGGGTATGATCGGCAGCCAGGGCGACGAACCGAAGGTCGCCTGTCCGTTTCACAAAAAAACGTTTTCGCTCCAGAGCGGTCAGTGCCTGACGGATGACGCGTACCAAATTGCTACTTATCCAGTCAAAGTAGACGCCGGATTCGTGTATATTGGGGTATAATTGGCCCACAATTGAGGTTATAGATGTCCCGCTGAACGGTGATCGATACGCCATGTCGTCAAGATATGGCGTATCGATCACCGTTCAGCGGGACGGACGGTTTTACCCAAGCGAAGCAGCATGAAACAACTTGATCAGCAGGTAGCCCGCCGGTTAACCCGGTTTTACGTCCTGGCACTCACGACCATTGCCGTGTTGGTTGTGAGCGGGCTACTGTTCATCAGGCATACGATCAGCACCCACTACGACGATAGTCGCGTCGTGAACGTAACCGGTCGGCAGCGGATGCTGAGCCAGCGACTAACGAAACTTGCTCTACTGAAAATCACGGGATTACCGGCGGCTGATACCGTTTCGTTCGACTCCCTGCTGCATACGTGGCACCAGACCCACCTTCAACTCCGGAGTGGCCTGCTGGCAATGGAGAAGACCTATACCGTTCGGAAAAGCAGGCAGTTAGACAGCATGTTTACCCGAATCGACCCGGTGTTCAACTCTATTTACCGGAGCTTCGCCCGGATCAATGACGCACAGGCTACGCAAGCGCAGAAAAAAGAAGCCCTCCAGGTTATTCTGCGGGATGAGCTATCGTTCGTGCAGCAGATGAACGACATCGTTTTTCAGTTTGACTCCGAAAGCTTCGAGCAGGTGCGGTACCTGGAACAAATTGAATGGGGCCTGACCCTGGCTACGCTCTTGACTCTTTTGATCGAGGCTTTGTTTGTTTTCCGCCCGGTGGTTCGGTATACGAAGAATATTGTTTGGCAGTTGGCCCAGTCCGAAAATGACCTTCAACTAGCCAATGTGCACATGGAACGCACCAACCATGAACTGGAATTGACGAACCAGCATCTGGCGGCTACGAATCACAAACTGGTCGATACGCAGCAGGAACTGCTGCGCACGACCGAAGAGAAGTACCAGCTTCAACTTGCCGAAGAAACGATCCGGTTAGCCGCCCTGATCGAAGGCCAGGAAGAAGAACGGCGACGCTTTGCCCGCGAGCTTCACGACGGTATCGGCCAGATGCTGACTGGTCTGAAACTACACGCCGAGACGATGAAGTCGATCAAATTCGCGGACGAAAAACAACGGCTCCGCTTTGAGGAACTGTGTCAGCTAATCTACGACATTATTCAAACCACCCGTCAGATATCGCATAACCTGATGCCCTCCGTATTGGGCGACTTTGGTTTAGGCGCTACCTTGCAGTTGCTGGCCGATCAGACGATGCGCTCGTCTGGCATCAACGTGATTTTTGACGGCAATCGGGAGGCAAAACGATTGAACCCATCCACAGAAATCGGGTTATACCGGATTGCACAGGAAGCCCTGAACAATGCCATAAAGTATGCCGATGCACAAACCATTCGTATCAGTCTGCAACAAAATACCCGTAAACTCGATCTGGCCGTGATCGACGACGGCAGAGGGTTTACGGTCAAGGCGGTTCGCACGGAGAGCGGGCAGCTTTCCGTTATCAACGGCCTCGAAACGATGCGTACCCGAACGCGACTGCTCAACGGTACACTGACCATTACCTCGAAGCCTAAAAAAGGTACTAAAGTAGTTGTTAACATGGCCCTGGCCGACAATCGGCAATGAACGACCTGGCGGTATTCGTTTACTACGGCATCCTCATCACTCCATCACGAACGAAAAATACAAACCCGATTTATCATGGCTATTCGAATCATTCTTGCTGATGACCATTCTGTAGTGCGAAGGGGAATGCGGATGCTGCTGGAAGACGAAGCGGATATTCAGATCGTGGGCGAAGCGTCTGACGGCGACGAAGCGATCGATCTGGTTGCATCCACCAAACCGGACGTGTTACTGCTGGACATTACCATGCCCCGGCTGTCGGGTATTGACGCGCTGAAGATGATCTCACAGCAATACCCTACCGTTAAAACACTGATGTTCAGCATGCACGAAAACCCGGATTATATCTTAAAAGCGGTTCAGTATGGCGCGGTCGGGTATCTGCTGAAAGATACGGGCCACGAAGAAATAATACGTGCCGTCCGGACCGTGACCAGGGGAGACCTGTATTATCCACCCAATGCGGCTTCCATTATTATTCGTCAGTTCGTTCTACCAACGATCGGTTCGACGAATCGAGATACGCCGACGTATAGTCCGAAAACATCCTCCGTCTGGAACAAGATTACCACGCGGGAAGCGCAGATTCTGACCTGCTTGATGGATGGCATGAGCAGCCAGAAAATCGCCGAGCATTTTGGTATCAGCGCCAATACCGTAGCCAACCAACGGGCGAGCATCATCCGGAAAGCAGGGGTAAAAAACACGGTAGACCTGATCCGGGTAGCGATGGAAGAAAAGAACAGCAATTAGTTTGGCCCTAGTTAAGGGCGGATGTGGGTTGACCTACTTAACGATCCCGGACAGGCCCGTATGAGCTGGGTGCAAAGTAAGTACGCTTTTGGATCATTGTTTTTGTCCAGTTCACCGCGTCATTTTCACTCCTATAGTCCGTGAACTACTTTAATTATGACTTTTCAGGGAAATTAAACGTTTGTTTAAAAAAACTATTCAAATAAGTTGTGTGTTAACTAGTGAACAAATACTTTTGATGACCCAATGAGAAAAAACATGAGTTGTTCTCCATTTAAATCAACCGAAGAAAAAATCCGGGAAGCCGCCAAGCAGGTCTTTCTGGAGAAGGGGTTTGATGGAGCTACATCACGGGACATTGCCGATACCGCTGGAATAAACATTGCACTGACGAATTACTATTTCCGGAGTAAAGAGAAGCTGTTCATGAGCATTTTCGAGGAAATGCTTCAGCTGTTTTTCAACGGCATGATCGAGATTCTGAACAAGCCGACCGGTTTACGCGAAAAAATTGCCGATCTGATCGAGCATGACTTCCAGTTGATGAAGGCCAATCCGAGTCTGACGATTTTCGTTATGAACGAGATTCACCGCAACCCGGATCGTATGGCCAATTGCATTGGGGTTATGAAACAAATTCATCATTCCATGTTCGAGGAACAACTTCAGCAGGAAATCAGCCAGGGGAATATTCGCCCTATCTCGGCTACGCACCTGATGCCCATGATCTTCTGCAACATTCAGTTCCTGTTTATCGGCAAAGCCATGCATATGAAGACGTGGCAGATGAGCGAGGCTGATTTTGATACATTTAGCACGCACCACAAAAATTTGGTCATCGATATGATTACGAACTTTTTGTTCGAATCAGAAAAGGCATGACCTTTTTTTTGCCTATGTTTTAAACAAATATTTAAAACCATTGATTAGTTCAACCATTTAAAAACACTGTTTTATCTCCAACCATGAAAACCGTTCACTGGTACCTTTCCACCCTCTTCCTGTTGACAGGCTCGCTGGCCAGCGCGCAGGACAATACACTCGACCAGTTAATTAGTAAGGCCCTGACCAACAACTTCAGTGTGCAGTCGGCGCGGCTCGATGAGGTCAAGACCGAAGCACAGATCGCCGAAGTGAAAGCCAATGCACATCCGCAGGTGAACCTGACGGGCGACTACAGACGCTATCTCAAAATTCCGGGGCAGGTAATTCCCGCTTCGGTGTTTGGCGGACCGGAAGGCACGTATTCCGCCGTTGCGTTCGGACTCCCTTACAATCTCTCTACGACGCTACAGGCATCGCAAACGCTTTATAATCAATCGTTGTTGATCGCCACCAAAGCCGCCAAGGCCAGCCGGGACTTATCAGCGTTGCAAACGCAGAAAACGAAAGAAGATGTGGCTTACAACGTGTCGGCTACGTATTACAACCTCCAGACGACTGCCCAACAGATCGCCTTCCTGCGCAGCAACCTTACCTCGACGGAACGGCTCATTCGCATTACGGAACTACGGCGTCAGAATCAATTGGCGCAGGGCATCGATGTGGACCGGCTGCAACTCAGCAAAACGGCATCGCAAACGCAGATCGAATCGCTACAAGCCAGTTACAACCAACTACTAAACATGCTGAAATTCCTGACCGGAACGGCACAAACGGATTCGTTGCAGGTTCGCACAGCCATTGAAGAAACGATTCCGGTAGCCCCTGGCAACGAATACACCATCAACCGGACGGACTTGCAGCTGATCGATCAGCAGAAACTGATCAACGGTCTACAGCAACGGAACATCAAAGCCGGTTTTTTTCCGACGGTGTCAGCTTACGGCGTTGCGAATAGTTCGGTCTATGCCATTGGCGGAGACAACTCGTACATCAAAAACCTCCCCGGCTACTGGGTTGGTCTTCAACTGAACTGGAACGTATTCGACGGCCTGGCGCGTAAAGCAAAACTGAGCCAGAACCGCATCGACAACCAAAAATTGGAGGTGCAGAATCGGGAAGTTCGCGAGTCGATCTCGATGGATATTGCCAATGCCCGCACCAAGTTTCTGGTCGAGCAGCAGAACCTGTCAACAAACCGGGGGCAAGTGTCGCTGGCCGAAAAGGTCTACACCCAAACCCAACTTCAGTTCAAGGAAGGCACCGTCGATATCACCGATGTGGTGCAGGCCGAAAACTCCCTTCGCGATGCCCAGAACAACTACCTCGGCACGCTGGTCAACCTGCGCACTTCCGAACTGGACTGGAAAAAAGCAACCGGCAGCTTAATTAACCGATAGATCAACTCCATTAACACAACCTGTAATTTCAGCAAAAGCCATGAAACGAATTTGGATATTAATTGCCCTGATCGGCACACTGGGCATGACCGCCTGGACGCTGTTGAACAACAAAAAACAAGTCGAAGATAAAATTTACAAGCCCAACCCGGATCAGAAAGTAGGCGTCCGCACCGCCGTTGCCGAGTTACGCAGCTTGTCGCAGGCAAACGAATTTTTGGGCTCGTTTGCTGCGAATCGTCAGGTCGAAATTCGCCCGCAGGCGGGTGGTCAGATCATTCAGCTGCCCGTTGAAGAGGGACAGTCGGTGGGTACGGGTCGCCTGATCGCGAAGCTGGACGACGAACAGCTGCGCTACCAGATCGAGGCTCTTCAGGTAACGCTGGAAGGCTACCAGAATGACCTCAAACGCTACGAGAATCTGGTGAAAGGCGACGCCACCCCCGCCGTCAATCTGGAACGCACCCAGTTAAGTATCCGCTCTACGCAGGCGCAGATCAAGCAGATTCAGAAGCAGATTGCCAACACCACAATCACGGCTCCGTTCGGCGGTATCGTCACGGAGAAGATGGTTGAGAAAGGATCGGTCGTCTCGGTAGGGTCGCCCATCATCAAAATAACGGACATTTCGTCGCTGAAACTGGTGGTCGATGTACCGGAAAAAGCCATCAATCAGTTCCGCGTTGGTCAGTCGCTTTCAGTGTCAACGGAGGTATATCCAGCCGCACGCTTCGCGGGCCGGGTCACGATGATCGGGGCCGAAGGCGATGCCGCCCACAACTACCCGGTTGAAATTACGGTCAATAATTCCGGCAAGAACCAGCTACGGGCCGGTATGTACGGCTCAATTGCCAACACCAGCAAACTGAGCGGACAAACCCTATCGGTACCTCGTCAGGCCATTATTGGATCGGAAAAACAGCCGCAGATCTATGTCGTAGAAAACGGCAAATCAGTACTTAAATCCGTCAAAATCGGCGCAACGACCAACGAGTATTATGAAATAACGAACGGCCTGAAAGCGGGCGATCAGGTCGTTACGAGCGGTCAGATCAACCTACAGAACGGAACAGCCGTCAACGCGCAGTAGTGCCGACGCACACCCTAACGAATCTATATCATGAATTTCGTAGAAACAATTATCAAGCGCCCCTCATTCATTATCGTACTGTTTGCGATCCTGACGATTGGTGGTGTGTTTTCGTACCGGCTGCTGAGTTACGAGTTGCTACCGGAATTTTCTACCCCGGTTATCACCATCACGACCGTGTATCCGGGCGCGGCTCCCTCGGAAGTTGAAACGGAGGTGAGTCGAAAAATTGAAGATGCCGTATCGGGCCTGGATAACCTCGACGATGTGAAGGCCAATTCGTTCGAAAACGCGTCGGTGCTGGTCGTTCAGTTCAAACCCGGCACTGACATCGATCTGGCCTTGCAGGATGCCCAACGGGAAATTGACAAGATGGTGAGCGATCTGCCCGACGATGCCGAGCAGCCTTCCCTCTCTAAAATCTCGCCTAGTGATCAGCCCATTATGCAGTTGCTGGCCACCTCCACCCTGCCGAATGAAGTGTTTTATCAGCAGGTTGAAGACAAATATTTACCTGTTCTTCAGCAGATTAAAGGCGTAGCCGACATCACAATGGTTGGGGGCGACAAGCGGGAAATCCGCATTAACGTCGATGATGACAAGCTGAATTATTACGGGTTGTCGCTGCTTCAGGTAACGCAGGCCATCAATCAGGCCAACCTTGACTTTCCGACCGGTAAAGTGAAGAGCACCACCGATAACATGACGCTGCGGCTGGCCGGCAAATTCACCTCGCTGGACGACATTCGTAAATTAGTGATCGTTACACCCGTTAATGGCAGCCCGATTCGGGTGAGCGACGTGGCGAACGTAACGGACGGACTAACCGAAGCCAGCAGCATCAGCCGCTACAACGGGAAGGACGGCATCGGTCTGTTCATCAAAAAACAATCCGATGCGAATGCGGTTGAAATCAGCCGGTTAGTGCAGGAGAAACTGGGGCAGATCGAGAAAGAAAACACCAAAGACAAAGTCAATTTTGCGATTGCCTACGACAGCAGCGTATTTACACTCGCATCCGTAGAAGCCGTTACGCACGATTTGTTTTTGGCCGTTGGGCTGGTTGCCATTGTGATGCTTTTGTTCCTGCACAGCTTCCGGAACGCGTTCATCGTCATGGTATCCGTACCGGCTTCGCTGATCTCGGCGTTCCTGTTCATGTATGTGATGGGTTATTCGCTCAACCTGATGACCCTGCTGGCGTTATCGCTCGTGATCGGGATTCTGGTCGATGACTCGATTGTGGTCCTCGAAAACATCCAGCGCCATCTTGAAATGGGTAAAAATCGCTGGCAGGCTACCCTCGACGGCGTTAGCGAAATTGGCTTTGCGGCTGTCGCCATCACGCTGGTTATTGTCGTCGTATTCGTACCGATTACGTTCGTCAACTCGGTCATCGCCGATTTGCTGCGGCAGTTCTCGCTGACAGTTGCCTTCGCCACGATGGTCAGTCTGGTGGTCAGCTTCACCCTGACGCCGTGGCTCACGTCGATGCTCGCCAAGTTGGAGCACCTGAATCCAAAGAATCCGTTTCAGGCGTTTCTGCTCTGGTTTGAAAAAGGATTGACGGCGCTGACCAACGGGTATCACAACAGCCTGGGCTGGGTACTGAGCCACAAACTGGCGTTTACAGGTATTCTGGTGGCTATTTTCGTCTTCACCGGCTGGGTCATGAGTTTGGGCATTATCGGCTCGGAATTTGTGGCGCAGGGCGATCAGGGAAAATTCCTGTTAACGATGAAGCTCGACAAAAGTGCCTCGTTGCAGCAGAATAACCTTACTTCGCGGAGCATCGAAAATTACCTGCGCCGGAAACCCGAAGTGCAGACCATCTTCGCCAACGTGGGTGGCGCCAGCACGGGTATGAACAGCACCGGGCAGGGTGAAACCAACCGTACTGAGCTGACCATACAACTGGCCGATGCAGCCGAACGACCCGGTCATGTGCTGACGGAACAATACATGATTGATGTGCGGCACGAACTGGAAGAACAGTTTCCGGCTATTGAATTTAACTCCTCGGTAGTCGGTATGGTCAACTCCGGCTCGGCCCCGATCGAGATTTTCCTGAGTGGCGATGATGTCAGCAAGAACCTGGCAGCCGCGCAGGAACTGGCCAATCGCATCAGGAAAACGCCCGGTGCCAACGACGTGAACGTGTCGGTAGAGGCTGGCAATCCCGAAGTTCGGGTAGATATCGACCGGGAGAAAATGGCGAAACTGGGTCTGAACATTCAAACCGTGGGCGGCACCCTACAAAACGCCTTTGCCGGTAACGACGACTCGAAATACCGGGATGGTGGCGAAGATTACGACATTCGCGTGATGCTCGATGCCTTCGATCGGAAGAACCCGGATGATGTGAAGAATATCAATTTTTTCAGTCCCTCCGCCAATCGTACGGTTCGTTTAGCTGAGTTTGCGAACGTATCGCTCAGCAATGGGCCATCGTTGCTGGAACGGAAAAACCGACGCTCCTCGGTGACAGTGACGGCCAATACGCTCGGCACGGGTTCGGGTACGTTGACGGCGGTGATTCAAGCCGATCTGGCCAAAAATCCGATGCCTGCCGGGGTTACATTGAGCTGGGGTGGTGACGCTAAAAACCAGAGTGAAGGCTTCGGATCGCTGGGGATCGCGATGCTGGCGGGTCTGATGCTGGTGTATTTCATCATGGTGTTACTCTACGATAGTTTTGTCTACCCGTTTGTGGTACTGTTCTCGGTGCCGGTAGCCGTGATTGGTGCGTTGTTGGCGCTCGCTTTAACCTCGTCGAACATCGGTATTTTCGCCATGCTGGGTATGCTCATGCTGATTGGTCTGGTGGTTAAGAACGCCATTCTGATCGTCGATTTTGCCAACCAGCAAAAAGCGCAGGGCGTACTGTTCCGGGCAGCTATTCTGCACGCTGGTGAGGAACGCTTACGCCCAATTCTGATGACGACCATCGCAATGGTGATCGGTATGATTCCGATTGCTACGGCAAGCGGGGCGGGTGCCGAATGGAAAAACTCGCTGGCGTGGGTGCTGATTGGTGGATTGAGCAGTTCAATGGTGCTAACGATCTATCTGGTGCCGATGATGTATTACCTCGTCGACCGACTCCAGGAATGGTTTAACAGCCGCTCGAGGAAGACGAAGAAAGCGGAATCCCTGACTGAGGCCGCTGTTTCTTAACGCTAAACTATTCTGCCCCTCTCCCTCAACCGGAGAGGGGTTTAACCCTCTAAAAACATGACACTTACGCAAATTAACAATCGGTTGCAGGACGTGCTGGCAACCATGGGCGTTAGCTTGACGGCCCTTAGTGATCAGGCTAATTTCACGCGCGATCTGGGTCTCGATTCACTCGACGTTACCGATTTGCTGGTACAGGTGGAAGCCAGTTTTGGTATTCGTATTCCGGACGAAGACTGGTGGACACTCCAAACAATCGGCCAGTTGAAAGACTATCTCAGTTACGTCACCCTGTGAGCACTACCCCCATCTGTGGCTATCAATGACCAGCCATATCTTCCCTTGACCCGATACGCTAACCTTCTTCCCTTGACACATGGAACCGGCCTTACACGCATCCGATCAACCGCAACAGGTAATGCCCCTTTTGGCAGACTATGACCGTTGGCTGGCGTTTCTGACGGCTTGCCGATTAGCCACCCGTCACTATGATCAACAACTCAAGCGGATCAAACGGACCAATCCGCAGCTCGAAACACTAAGCAACTACCTGCGCGATTGCATGCGTCATCGTACAGTATTTTTCGGAAAACTGGCTACGCTTTTAGCGACGCGCACCGATCAACTGCGGACCGACCCGACCAATGCAGACCTCGTCCAGCGCCTGACGCATGCTCATCCGGTGCTGCAACTGATGATCGGTCAACTGACAACCGCTTTCGCTGAAATCGAAGACGCCTACCAATCGTTTCCGTTCCTGACGACAAGGGATACTCCACCGGTAATCCAGAACTAACGGACCTTATCGTTTTGCGGGCGTCGACCATCCAGCTGAACAAAGCATTTTTATATCCGGTTAACTCTGCGCAAGCCTTCGAACGCCCGGCCACCCGCGGAGCCGTTGACTTGTTGCAATGGTCACCATCCTGAACGTTGGCAACGAATTTTTCTATGGACAGGCCAGCCTCCTAGAAACTGATGCCGCCAGTTTAATGAATCGCTTCTTCGTTTTAGTCTTGCCCTGTTTACTTTCTGTTGCCGCACTGGGCCAACGAAATACCCTTCAACTGATCCGAGTTAGTGAAGATAACGATGGACTGAACACGCGCCGGGAAATCAGCGACCGGCAATACACCAACGGGACCCAGCTTGAAATACTGTACACCAAACAGACAAGACCCCGTTTTTTGAGCGCCCTCCTGATTCCCATCGCCAGCCAGGCGAACAACCTGTATGGTATCGGGCTGACTCATCTGATGTACACCCCAACCGACATCAAGCGAAAAACCATCGTAAGGGGTGATCGACCGTACACGGCGGTTCTGTACGTAAGTCATTCCCTAACCTCGGCTGATCCCGTTCGCAAACAGCGCCTGACTACCGAACTAGCGCTTGGGGTGCTGGGCAAAGCGGCTTTGGGCGAAGAACTTCAGGAATGGGTTCACCGTCAGTTGGGCTTCGATAAACCCCAGGGCTGGCCGTATCAACTGCCAACGGACGTTGTTGTCAACTACCAGATTCAGTACGAAAAACAGATCGTCCAGCTCTCCCCTTACCTGCAACTGCTGGGGTTGGCGAGCGCAAACGCGGGCACCCTGAGCAATAATATCAATGCGGGACTCCTATTCAGGGCGGGCCTTTTCAGCAACTATTTTATAAACTACGAACGACCAACAGCCGATAAGCCGCCTGGTTACCGCAAGTTTCAACTCTTCCTGTACGGGCGACCTGTTGTTCGTCTTTTGCTGGACGATTCGACCTTGCAAGGCGGTATCTTTACGCGTAACCAGGCTGATTACGTGCTGACTAGCGGCCTTATGAACCACTCATTCGTTCAGCTTGAGTGCGGGGCCGTGCTGACACGCAATCGACTGGGCGTCTCCTTCAGCGAACGTTGGATTTCGGCACAGTTCGCAGGAGCCCCAACGCAACAGATCGGCAACATAACGCTGTTTGTCGGTATTTGACCCTCACCCGCGTCTAAATCAGCCCGCGCGATGCGTTTTTTCGGCTTATTTTGGGAAATCCTGTAGCCTATGTTCAAGCCTATCTACCACCGGCCAGCCCTCACCTATTTTCAGCATGAATTAGAGGAAGAAAACTTCCGGCGGGAACGTCAGCGCGCGGTTGTGCTCGCGGCCTTGTTTGCCTTTGGGTTTTTGCTTTACGGCATAACCGTTCCATTTGGTAACCTCCCTATTGG
Organism: Spirosoma agri; assembly: GCF_010747415.1. Lineage (NCBI taxonomy): Bacteria > Pseudomonadati > Bacteroidota > Cytophagia > Cytophagales > Cytophagaceae > Spirosoma > Spirosoma agri. The sequence goes on from NZ_JAAGNZ010000001.1 coordinate 3,680,397, forward strand.
CGCGGTTCCAGGCTATAAAGACATTTCGGTCCAAGTAGCTGCTTACATGGGTGGTATGCTGCTGTATGAACTCTTTCTCTGGCAAACGTTGGGCACCGTCAGCCGACGTTTTCCGGGAACGGCCCTGGCCTACTTCGCTAAATTCGGGAATGCTACCGTAGAAATTACGGTGCTGACAGGAGCCCTGTACTTGGTTAGCCAATCGTTCGATCACCCGATCCTGATGCTGCTGTCACCCGTCGCTTATCTGTATTTTATATTTATTACCCTCTCCACCCTGCGCCTGAGTGCGACCGTTTCGGTCTGGACCGGTGCCCTGGCGGGTATCGAATTCTATGGCCTGAGTCTGTACTTGATTGAATCCGTTCCTTCGACAGAGAAAGAACTCACCTTTTACCTGACTATGACCTTCCCCTACGCGCTGAAGGCCCTGGTCATGATACTAACAGGGGCCGGAGCCGCTTACGTGGCCCGCCAGATTCGCCAGAGTATTCAGCTGTCTATCGAGCGCATGGAAACGGGCGAACAGATCAGGACACTGTTCGGGCAGCAGGTGTCACCCGAAGTTGTGGAAGCGATTTTAGCGCAAAAAGGAACGCTCGAAGCCAGCCATCGAAAAGTCGCTGTCCTATTTCTGGATATTCGCAATTTCACTCACTATGCCGACACGCATACCCCCGACGACGTAATTGCCTACCAAAGTGCGTTTTTCGATGTTGTCGCCACTGTCATCCGGAAAAACGGAGGCATCATCAATCAGTTTCTGGGCGACGGCTGCATGGTTACGTTTGGGGCTCCGCTGGCGGTCACGAACCCAGCCGAACGGGCGATTGACGCCAGCCTAGGCATTCTGGAGGCTGTTGCGGAGGCCAACCAAACCGGCCTCATTGCCCCTACATCCATCGGAATCGGCATTCAGACGGGTGATGCCGTCGTAGGCAATATCGGCACCGAATTCCGCCAACAGTACAATATTACCGGTACGGTCGTCATTCAGGCGTCGCGCATTGAACAGCTTAACAAAGAATACAACTCACAGATTCTGGTGAGTCAAGAGGTTATCGACGACTTGTCCACCGTACCCGCCAACACCCGGCGCGTCGGCTCGATTCATCTCAAAGGCATGAGCAAGGATGTTATGATCTGGCAAGTAGCCTGACGCTGACACAACGCTCACCTAACGTAAAAACACTATCGCTGCCTATCTTCGCACCAAAGAAATGCCGTCAAAACCAGCGGAGTTCGTTGGGGGTCAGGTTTGAGTAAGCCTATTCTCCCGACTGATCCGTATCTTATATTCGTACACAACTTGTCATCAAACGTGATCCGGCCCCTACTCTTCCTGTCTTTAATTGCTCATTCGGTTTTTGGTCAATCAGCCAATTCGGTTGGTATCCAGCTTGTTCCTATTCCGGCGGGGACGTTTTACATGGGGTCGGAACGTGACGGTGAGGATGCCGATGAGCAGCCAATCCATCGTGTTACGATCAGTAAGCCGTTTCGGATGGCCGCTACCGAAGTTACGAATGCGCAGTACGAAGCGTTTGATCCTGCGCATAAAACGTTGCGGGGTAAGATGGGTTTTTCGAAAGCCGATGATGAAGCGGTCGTCTTCGTGACGTATGACCAGGCCGTTGCATTCTGTACCTGGCTTACCAGGAAAGAAGGAAAACCCTATCGTTTACCGACCGAAGCCGAATGGGAATACGCCTGTCGCGCACGAACCCTTTCCGATTTCTCAACCGGGAACAGATTACCCGCTGTCTACCAGAAAAGTCAGAAAACCGACCGCGACCCGGTTGTTGTCTCGCTACAGGTCGGGCAAAGTCCGGCGAATGCGTTTGGTCTCTACGATATGCACGGCAACGTTGAGGAATGGTGCAGCGACTGGTACGGACCTTATCGAGCGGGCGAACAAACCGATCCGGTCGGGCGGGTTAGCGGCCTGTATCGCGTTACGCGGGGGGGCAGTCATGGTACGCCCATCCGGTATCTGCGCTCGGCGAACCGACTGGCTATGATTCCCAACGACAACAGCTGGCTGGTCGGCTTCCGGATCATTCAGGCCGACGCGCCGGTTAGCTCCCCCCTGCCGCCCAATCCAGTACCGGCGGTTATGCAACGGGTGGTTCAGAAACCAGCCAGTTGGCAACCCGTCGCATCGACAAAACCAATTTTTCTGGACCCCATCCGCTACGTCCGTAAACCCGATTGCGCAGGGGGTGTACCGTACTTTTCGCATAACCACTGTCCGGCCATTACGTGGTGTCCCAACGGCGATTTGCTCGTTGCGTGGTTCTCAACCGATGAAGAGTCGGGCCGCGAAATGACCATTTTAGCGAGTCGGCTGCGGTCGGGTAACCAGGTGTGGGATGAACCTTCGGAGTTTTTCAAAGTCCCGGATCGGAACATGACCGGTACGTCACTCCTACACGATGGCAACGGCACAATCTACCACCTCAACGGACTGGAAACCGACGGCGACTGGCAAAACCTGGCCATGACCGTTCGCGAAAGTCACGACAACGGAGCGACCTGGTCAGCACCCCGGCTGGCCGATCCTGAACACACGAAACGAAATCAGGTCATTGCCGGACTTATCCAGACGCGGGAAGGCTGGCTCGTTCAACCGGGCGATGCCGACCCAGGACCAACCGGCGGAACGGCCATTCACATCAGCAAAGACAAAGGGAAGACCTGGAACAATCCGTATACCGATCCACAGAAACCCAGGTTCCGGAATGGGGCAATGGGTGGCTTAATTGCCGGTATTCACGCGGGTGTGGTGCAGCTAAAGGATGGAAGCCTGATGGCACTGGGCCGGAAAGACGATCTGCCGGGTCCTGACTCGATTGGTCCGCGTATGCCCATGAGCGTATCGACCGATATGGGCAAAACCTGGACCTATCAGGCATCGGATTTTCCGCCCGTCTGGAGTGGGCAGCGGCTGGTTCTTTACCGGCTCAACGAAGGTCCCCTGCTCCTGATCTCGTTTACGCACCATCCCGACGAAGCAAGCGACGCGACAAATGGCATGCTGTTCACCGATGCATCTGGCAAAACGAGCAGGCGCTATGGCATGTATGCTGCATTATCCTATGACGAGGGCAAGACCTGGCCGGTCAAGAAGCTTCTTACGGATGGAAAGTACCGATACCTGAACGGCGGGGCCTGGACGGGTGCGTTCGAAATGGACGCCACCCATGCCGAACCGAAAGGCTACCTGGCGATCACCCAAACGCCTGACAATCTGATCCATCTGGTTAGTAGCAGTCAGCATTACCGGTTTAACCTGACCTGGCTGAAACAACTGCCCGCTGCCTCACAACCGTCCATTAATTCGACCCGGAAATAAGGTACCTCATCACGTTATCGCGTCTATTGATGGGTTTAATGAGTGGGGCAGCATTCGGCCACAAAGCGAAAAGCTAACCTTTCCGGGTGGGATCAGTTAACGTAGTGAACTACCTGCGCTCATGATAAACAGCTTTTCACGGCGGGCCATGCTCAGACAGACAGCGATTGCCGGATTCGGCGCGCTAACTGGTTCATTTTCTGCGAATATGGACCCACAATCAATACTAACCCGACAGATTCCATCATCGGGCGAACGACTTCCCGTTGTTGGACTGGGTTCCTGGCAGCAGTTTGACGTTGGCCCGTCTGATCCGGACAGACGTTCTTTACGTGACGTGCTTACGCTCATGCACAAGCAGGGTGGTAAATTGATCGATGCCTCACCTATGTATGGGCGCGCGGAAGAAGTGATCGGTGACCTGACTACCGATCTGGCGTTGACTGACAACTTCTTTCTGGCAACCAAAGTCTGGACTACGGGCAAACAGGCGGGTATCGACCAGATGCAGACATCACTGCGTCGAATGCGCCGGAAAACCCTCGATCTCGTTCAGATCCACAACCTCGTCGATTGGCAAACACAGTTGAAAACGCTGAAAGACTGGAAGCAGGCAGGTACGATTCGCTACATTGGCATTACTCATTATACGGCTTCGGCCCACGACCAACTTGAGCGTATCGTTAAAAGCGAACCCATCGACTTTGTGCAGATGAATTATTCCATCCGCGTTCGTAATGCGGAACGGAGTCTGCTACCATCGGCCCGCGAGAAAGGCGTGGCCGTTCTTGTCAACGAGCCGTTCGAAACCGGCTCGCTCTTTCGACTGGTAAAAGGAAAGCCATTGCCTACCTGGTCGTCGGAATACGATATTCGGAGTTGGGGGCAATTTTTTCTCAAGTTCATTCTGGCTAACCCCGCCGTAACCTGCGTCATTCCGGGCACCTCCGATCCTAAACACCTGACCGATAATCTGGGTGCTGGTTCAGGGCGACTACCTGACGGGAAAATACAGGCTCAGATGGCCGCTTATGTAGCCACGCTTTAACGGGCGCTCGATACTGGAATACCAACAAACAAATCGATTGAACTCAACCAGCTGCCGGGAATGTGACTGATTGAAGCCTCGAAAAGTCTCAATAAAAAGCGGGTTCAATCAAACGTGTCGTAGCGAAGCTAACCAGGCTGGTCAACGTACGATTACAGCGAATGAATCACTTAATTTTTGTAACTCGCCCGAAGGGGCAAAACTCAACATGGAAGATACTAATAAGTGGGACGGCGTTTCGACGGATACGTTTTCAATCGATTGCATCATTTGTGACAACGCCATTGTGGTTCAACAGGGATTGACAATGAAGATGGCTCCAATCTGTAACAACTGTCGGACAACGTTAAAGAACTATGTGCTGAGACATCCTTCGCCTGCTGCTGCCGCGGTTCCACAATAGCCTCGGGTAACCGTTGGAGAAAGGTCCGTTTGTATGCTCATCATCGGCGTAGACTGGCTGCTCGTACGTCTCGATCAGGGAAGATAGTTCGTCGCCCCTAGGGAAAAAATAACAGGAACTTCATACAAACAATAATCCCCAGCCGCACGACGGTCAGGGATTACTAACTATTTCTTTTCAACTACCAAGGTTGAACTTAATCAACCCGTCTATACAGGCCAAACGACATGAGTAACCGGTACTATTGCTCTTTGATCGTATTAGCTACGGCCGCGATAATGTACGGGTAACTTCTGTAACTTTCAGTCTATTTTCCTCTATACATTAGGCAATATCTAGCCTAGGAAATACTCTATTTAGTTACCACTTTAGCTAATTTTTGACGGTACAAATCCGGAAGCAACCAGCGAACTCGATTCGTTTGTCTGCGGATCGATTCTGTCGTCTGGATTAGTCTTTAGGACACGAGACGTTTATCCTGCCACGGGCCCTGTTGACGATCTGGCCAAATAAGTTTCCGATACCGCAAATCTCTCTTATTTACTTTTACGTAAGTACTGTAACTTATACCTCTACCACCATGAAAAATAAACTATCTCTCAACAGCACATCCCTCGTCTGGCTAGCTGTCTTTACCATTTCTATTCTCTATGCGATCGCGGTTTTCAGGTTCTTGTTCTAACTGCCGAATACTAAATTCAGAGGAAGCGATACCGTCGTTTATCAGCTACTCTTTAATTTGCCAGGAACACCTGCACCATGAAAAAGAACCCTTTCCCATCCGTCGCCCTCGTATGGCTTAGTCTTTCCATTCTATCGATATTGTTTTTGTATTGGCTTCTCACCCTATTTCTGTAACGCCAGATGGCATCGGTAGCGATCAACTTGTATTGACTATGTATTTGGCTTAGCTTCTTGAATTCTGTGGAACTTGTTTTTTACTCTGCTGGTGGATTAGTCATTGTAGCGGTACTAGTCTATTTATATCTACACCTTTCTTTTTCGGTAAAATGCCCCAAATGCGGTAAGATTGATGAAGAACGCATTGCCCGTTCCAACTTAGCCCGTTTTTTTTCCCGGTTTATTACCCTGAAAGCCTACCGCTGCAGAAAGTGCTGGAACGAATATGTTGTCGTTGGCCATTAAAACAGACTATGCACTGTAGGTATCTACAGCTATGCGCATCGTCAATCGGCACCGAAAACCGTGCTGATCGGATTGTATCTGGGATGACAACTACGATCAGCACGGTACGAATAAAGTTATTTGAGCGGTAATTGAACCATCGTAGAGCTATTACCAAGCTGCGTAGTCGGTAGGGCTCCGTTCCACTTGGCAATCCATTGCTGCTGAATAAGCAGTGGCGTCAACGTTCTCTGTTTTAATTCGTTGGCCCTTGCTTCCGCTTCGGCTTCGATTACCTTCGCCCGGGCAAGACCAGTAGCTTTGGTCACCGCAATCTCAGCGCTGGCTTTCTCGGCCGCCACCTGGTTGTTGAGACGAAGTGCGTTTTGAACTGCCGTATTTTTGGCATCGATCATGGCTTGCAACGACTCCGGTGGCGTCAGATTCGAGGTTATATTCTCGAAGACAAATCCATCGTTGACAAGCGCCTTCTGAAGCTTGGCCTCGACCTGATCTTCAAATGAAACCCGGTTATTAACCAGCGAATCAGGGGTGAAGGTGTTGGCTACATCGCGGTAGGAATTATACACAATGGTACGCAGGATATTATTCTCGATATCAGGCAATTCCTTCCGGTATTTCCGGTACACATTGGCCCCCTGCCCGCGCTGCAAATGATAGTTCAGTGTCGGATCTATCTTGAACAGTGTACCCCCTTTGGCACTAACCGTAAAGGGATCATAATCTTTCGTCTGAGTAAAAGTCGGGTATTGTTCGATGAATGAAGTAAGCGGGTTATAGAACTGCCAGCCAGTCACGTTTTCAATGTCATTGGCACCCCGGTCGGAGCCGATCTTGCTAATTTTGATACCTTCATGACTGGCATCAATGGTAGCACAGCCAATCAGCGTTTGCGAGGCAACAATGACGGCAAGAACAGCAACGCCTGCCCAGATGAAAAGTCTTCTCATTACTTGAACGGATTTTTAGTAAAGGCTTTGGTTTTGATGGTAATGTAAGCGTACAGAATGACCGTAAGGCCCGCGATAACAAGTAGCAAATCACTGGGTTGATTCAGCAGCCAGCGAATACCATTGAAGCAGAGCGCACTGAAGACAAAGAAGGCGAAATACAGTAAAATTCTTTCCAGTGTCATCGTTTTGTTGATTGATGGCTCAAAGGAATACACTAGGTGGACGTTCAGCGTAGGAAATTGTATGAGCGGCTATTTTGACCTAAAATAGCCCTGGAAGTCTTTATGAGCTAATTCACTATACTTGTTGCTCAAACCAAAGACTTATAATAGTGGTCATAAAAAAATCGGCCGGGCAATTGATTGCCCGGCCGGAAGAAAGAGCCTACCTACTCGTTTGGAATACCATGGAACCAGGTACCTATAGCACGTACACGTATTAAAGTCACAGCCGTCCTCAACGACTGTACACGATGGCTAAACCTATAGAGTCGACAACCACTGCTTCGTAAGCAGCGATCGTATCAGGTAAGAATTTGGTCTTTCCATGAACCAGCGGTTAAGTGCTTACCTAACCCGGCACGTCGTGTTTCGCTGATCACCCTCTGCGCTACATAGGCCCAGATTAACTCCGTAGGAGTCTGCCGCTGAAACTCTTCGGAGAGCATTAGCACATGTGTAAAGGGCAGAAAGACAGCTTTAATTAAGATCTTAGTATACCCTTCCCGCGAATCGGCCTCGTGGCCGGGAATCTGCTCAAATATCCTGATCGAAAAGAGTTGTTTACCGATGAAGTCTTGCCTGATCCCAATCTGACGGGTGCCATATTCATTTCTTAGTCCATCAACGGGCGTATACCACTTTTCCATATCGTAATTTTGCACGGCCTCTTTCGTCTGCATTCATTGTATCCGCATAACCCAAAGCGGTAATGAAAGTCAGATTGTCTCGTCTCCTCTATTTAGAATGATTGTAGCGCACAGAGTCACTTTTTATTTAGCCTGCTGCCGGAGCAACTTTTAATCAGGCCACTGATGCCTCCTGTTCTGAATAGATTGATTCGTTTAACGATCCGTTTGTGACAGCATCAGCGCGTAAAGCGTACAAAATAGTTTGGAAGTGATCCAGCCAGAAAAGAGTGTAACTAACCAGAATGCACAGAATGATCCGTAGGGTCTGCCATCGATAAAAAAGTAATTCGATAGCTAGGTTATCAGGCTTATTGACCGATTACACAGTAGTGCTACTTGTACATTTTCTTTTTGAAACGTAACCCCTAGATGGTACCGGTCAGGATGTAGCCAAGCCACAAAATCAATGGCGAATGCTAACAGAGTTGACAATCGCTGACCTACCATAAGTAGATGTCGCATTCAGGACGGATAATCGATGCGGACGAGTCTTTGGGCGAGTAAAAATAAAAAAGCCGTTACATTTCGTGTAACGGCTTAGTGATCAAGTGCACTCGTAGGGATTCGAACCCCAAACCTCCTGATCCGTAGTTACTATGCCGATCCTTTCGGATACCTGCTAATCATTACGTTTCCTGCACAAATAGCCCTTTAAGCCTCAATTTCGCGGTTTTACTTTTCGGATATTTACGTCTGGTATCGGATGTTCTTCGTAATATTGGGCGAGTTTGTGGGCGAGTGACCCAACTAGCTCGCCCGCTATGAACCCCAATCAGGCCACCGTCAAGCTTACCTACGACAAAGTTAAAGATGGTTTGGTTAGCATCAAACTACGGGTACGCTACCAGACCGAGCGCCCCCGGTATCATCTACCTATTAAGGAGGGCATCATCGTTACGCCCGACGTCTATAAGCGCCTGGTCCAGTACCACCAGACCCGCAGCGGCCGCACGGCCGAGGAGATCCGCCAGCTGTACGCCAAAGTGCTACCCTTTGTGGAGCGGGCCGAAAAGATCATCGAGGGCCTGGAGCCGTTCTCCTTTGCCAAATTCGAGAGTCTGTTCTACGCCGAGAACGCCGTCAGCGAAAAACCCGAAGCCAACGACGTGCTGGCAAGCCTGATGACTGCGTACGCCCAGATGGACGCCGAGGGCCGGATCAGCAACGCCGATGCCTACCGATCGGCGGCCCAGTCGCTGAAACGGTTCGTGGATGGTCTGAGCGACGCGGACCGGGCGCAGCTGCTGCCGACGACGGGCAAGAAAAGCGCGAAAACGAACCTGCTACGCTTCGATCACCTGACGCCCGAGTTCCTGTCCCGCTACGAGGCCTGGATGCTGCAATTCGGCGCCTTCGCCCGAAAGGAAGGATCAGCCCCAACGCCGGCGTCCTTAACTACGGTGGGCATTTACCTGCGTCAGGTACGGACCGTCTTTAACACCGCCATTCAGGAGAAAATCATCGCCGAGAACGCTTATCCGTTTTCGCGCAAAGGCTACGTAATCCCCACCGGCCGCAACGTCAAAAAGGCGCTGCGCAAGAACGTGATCCGCGATATCATGGGGTATGCCTGCCAGCCGGGCACGCTGGAAGAGCGGAGCCGGGATCTGTGGGTCCTCTCCTACCTGTCCAACGGCATGAACCTGACCGATATCTGTAACCTGCGGTGGTCGAATGTGAGCTACGCGGATCAGACGATTACGTTTGTTCGGAAAAAGACATCGCGCACCCAGCGGGGTAATCCCATCACCGTGCAGGCAACGCTGTTTCCCGAAACCAAAGTGATCATCGAGCGCTGGAAGGGCGAGAGCCAGGCGCTGGGGGCGTTCGTGTTCCCCTTCATTACCGATCAGATGGATGCCCGGCGCAAAAAGCGCACAATCGCTCAGCTGATCAAGACTACCAATAAATACATGAAGCTGATCGCTCAGGCGATTGGCGTCGATATCGAGATTCGGACCTACGAGGCCCGCCACAGTTTTGCCTCGGCGATGCTGAAGGCCGGCGCGGATCTGGTGTATATAAAGGATAAGCTCGGACAGAGCAGTCTCAAATCGACCGAGTCCTACGTGGTGAGCCTCCACGACGAGGACGAGCAGACGATGCTGCGCAATTCCCTGATGTAATTATCGATTACGCAGCTGCTGACTGATCTGCTTTAGCTCGGACAGGGTCGCCAGATTGGTCAGCCGGTACCCGCTGATCTGATCGCAGATGGCCAGGCTCAGCGACAAATAACTATCGACCGAGAGATTGGTCAGGTCATGGACTTTCTGATATTCGAGTTGCTTGAGCGTTTGCTGGCTTGCGACCAACTGCGCTTCGAGAAAAAATAGACGCTGACGGAGTTGTCGACGATTCATGGGTGGTATTACTGCCCTAAAATTTATGAGTTCAATCCCTTTGCATTTCCTTTGCAAAATATTGAAAGCTGTAAAGGAAATGCAAAGGGATATTTAAGTTGAAAAAGAACATTTTTTAATGAACAGCATCCCATATTTTAACCAAATCCTCAATAAGAGAGCGCATTTTTGAAAGCGGGTAAGTACTTGCTGGATCTGAAAGCGCTTGCTCAGGATTAGGATGCGTTTCAATAAAAACTCCATCTGCCCCAACTGCAATGGCTGCCTTGGCCAGCGTTAATGTCTCATCTCTGTTACCGCCTGACATACCTTCAGTTAAATTGACAATCTGTACTGTGTGAGAGCAGTCTACAATTGAATATTCGTCTTTTCGATTGTTGACTTTTAATTTAGGAACATCTCTAAAATCCACAACTATGTCGTGTTTTCCAAAGGTCATTCCTCGCTCTGTTAGAAACAGTACTGCATCAGGATTAACATTTCGGATTTTTTCAACCTGGTAGAAAAGAGTTTCCACTGTCATGAATTCACCTTTCTTTATGTTAATTGGCATTTTAGAAGCCGCAACAGCTTCCAATAGATTAGTTTGCCTAGAGAGAAAAGCGGGGATTTGAAGGATATCAACATGTTGCATTATTTCAGGCACCTGAATCGATTCATGAATATCCGTTAACACAGGAATTTCAAACTCTGACCTAATAGTGCTTAAAATATCTAATGCTTTAGAGTTTTCCATTCCTCTAAATGACGTTGCCTTAGTTCTATTTGCTTTAGTAAAAGAAGCTTTAAAAATATAATTAATATTATACTTTGCACAAAGCGTCTTTAAGTGATTAGCAATTTCGTAACATATATTCTCATTCTCTACTACACAAGGCCCTGCTATAAGTATAAATCTCATATTGGGCTTAGAAAGATAATCTTTGAGATCAGTCATCTAAAGGTTGTTTATTAAATATATTTTTGCAGTGAATTGTCATTTATATAATTCGTATCATAGCTATTACGATTGTCCATGTATTTTTTCCAAGACTCATTATTATCATGAAATATCGTGTTACATCTAAAGAAAAAATAAATTGTAAACGCCAATGTTATTAACATTGACCCTTCAGAAAGAAAGCATATTATTCTGTACTCTATTTTCACTGTATTGTTGTCAGTTCCCCAGCCAAGCCACAGGAAAACGTTAGTTACAGCTATACAACATAAAGCTAAAACCAACTGGAGAGTACAGAAAGTTTTGAACTCGAATCCAGCAAAATATTTTCTAACAGTTATATGTAAATGATCAACCTTTCCTTTACTTCTGTTAGCCAGTATCCAGAGAGGCGCATAATCAGAGTCGTTAATCGATTTGGCTTGTTTTAAACGTTTAAGTAAAGGCAACTCATAAGCAAAAAACAAATATGTGATTTGGTGAACGGCTTGATAAAACCAAGAATTGCCAAAAAAAGTACTAATCAAAATAATGACCGACATCAATATTCCATATATTGAAACCTTACCAATATCAGCAGAATTTGGGACTATGTTTTGAGCGATAAAACCAATAATTGTAATCTGAGCTAATATCAAGGCTCTAAACGATGAAAAAATATAAGAAGTCTCTGTGCGTAGAGCTTGATAAGACTGATCAAATTTGGGTTCTACAGATGGATCAGCTTTGGTAGATACAGGTTCTTTCTCGGCGAGAAGAGATGCTTTGTGCTTATTAAACTCGTCTTCCGTAATAGCTCCCTCCTGTTTCAATTTGTGCAAAAGTTCTAGGTTTCGCAACGAATCTTGGTTCATTTCTGTGGTGTGGTTTAAAGTTTAATAGTAAATTGATAGATACAATTGAACTGCTGTATATTTAGAAAAAGATTGAAATTATGGAATCAGAAGAAGACTCAAGACCGGAAATTCAAATTAATTGGAAACCAATCGTAGCTGATGTTTCAAAAGTTTCCATTGAAGATTTGAAGTTCATTTTTGCTCAAGCCGAAAAACGTTTAGATGACAGCATTAAAAATTTCGACATTACAACAACTAAGTCCACATCCTTTATTACTCTCAGTTCTACACTGTTGACTGCACTAACAGCTTACTTCTTTATTAATCACGATCCTCGGGGAACATTTGACCCAAAGCTTTGTACTGTGAGTGTAACTTGCCTCTACTTGTTTGCAATTTTAACGCGCTTTGTTTGGATCATTTTACCGAAATCAATTGAGCCAATAGGGACATATCCACAAGACTTATATAATGATAATGTACTTTATGAAGACCCAAAAACAGCAGACAACTCAGCAAAACCATATATTAAAGAGATCTATCTAACTGAATTGCAGAGTTATGATAGACGTATTCAGCACAATGAGACAGTCAATCAAAATCGCCAGAATGTATTCAATCAGTCGGTGTGGCTTATTTGTGCTATGCCTGTTATAGCCACAATACTTTATTCCTTATTATCAGTTTGTTTTTCATGATCTTGGTCGCGTTCCCGATAAACTGGCCGGTTTGTACTAGGTCGGTCACGCTCTTCATTATGAGCTTTATCCCGGTTTACTTCTTTAGGTTTTATGCGTCTTTCCTCCTTTTTAGCCATTTAGATCAAGGTTTATTTGGTTCGCCTTTCTTTGGGTTCATTTGACTCACGTAGTACCTGACGGCCAGTTTCATAGCGCTCCCGTTCGACTTGCGGTGGAGGTGATGGGGTTGGTGCCGGTGGCGGTGTTTGGGCTGGCTGGCTTGGTTCAGTTGCCATAGTAGTGTGTGGCTTAGTCGAGGTTTTAGTTTCCGGTTGAATGTTATTGTCAGGCTTTATGTTATTACATTTGCAAGCAAACTATTCATACTCAATACAATGGAAATCATATCATACATCCTTGTTGCTGTAGCACTCGCCGTCTGTGTATTCTGCGAACGCCGTATCAAACGCTATCAGGCGGAACAAAAAAGGCTTTTCGACGAGCAAAAACGCGAAATGACTCGTTTGGAAGCGAACATTGACCTGTTACTGAATAAGCTCAACTCGAATGTTCAGCTGCATCAGAATTAGTTCTACTCCTATTCTGCTTTTTGTCCTCCCTCGCTAAGCAGTTTAGTCTTTGATTCAAGTAGTTCCTTGATTGAGAAATCGGGAAAAAGTGGCTTTATCTCATCAGAAGCTTTTATGGATGGGTAAAATTGAGCCCCCTTTTCTATAAGTGCGCCAATTGCCTCAATAGAGCCCCGCATGTTATTATTCAGGTTCGGCGAATCCTTATCCGCCATATACATACTTATGATATGCTGAGCCTCCCCTTCCTCGATTAGTTGAATTTTTTTTCGCTCTGCCTCAATAAGCATTTCCAGGTAGTCATTTTTGATTTCAAGCGTTCTTGCATGTTCAATAAATACTTTACCTTCTCTTGCTTTATTTTGAATAGCAACAGCTGCCCAGATTAGATTTGCACATAATTTAAGCGCCATACCAGCAGCTCCAATTATTCCAAGTGTGATCCAAACAGAACCACTGTCAACTTTCTCAACAGTTACTTGGCCACCAATTTCTAAGACGGGTGTGTTAAATGACCTTCTTAGAAGATTAGCGGCCTTTTCCAGTTCCTCTAAGCTATCTATATGTTTTAATTCGACATCTAAGCTCTCCTCCGTTGCTTCTGTAAACTCTTTCGGTCCAACAAAATTTATAAACCTAATAACCGAACTCATAAGATCAACTGATGCGTTGATTAATGCCTCTGCACTTGCCTTATCTGTTGGATAATACTCTCTAGTTGAGTTTTCAATTGGCTCAAGTATTCTTCTTATTAAAGGCGTAATCAAATAAGGAGCAAATAATTTAACTTTTTCATAAGCATCCCGAAAAACGGGTAAGTCATAAAATAAATGATCCTTATCAGGGTCATTATTATAATCGTGTTTTTTTAACTCTAGTAATGGGTATACTTTAGAAAGTATTCTGTAAGCTTGTTTATTATTCATGCCTTTTCTAGCGGTGTGGAGTAGGGTATAATTTGATGAAATCACATTTTTTCTTCCTCCTTCGCTAATCTCAATGAGCTTGGAAACATTTTAGCCGTTTTAAATTCGCTGTTTTTGTCAAACCAAACACAAACAGCTTCCGCGCCGATATATCCGCTAAAGGTCATTATTGGACCACCTGATTTTAACTGCACCAAATCCCCTTGTTTAATTTTTTCGTTTTCCATTTTCTTAAAAATTAGATGAAAACAATACCACTTTATATTATATGCACTTTCATTAATACTGGCGATTAATTCATCCACCAACTAATTCGTTACCCTTTCCCGAAAGGCATGCTTGTTTGAACTGAATACCGAAATCAGTAAGTCTTATTAACTTGTTATATGCTGATGCAGTGTAGTTGGAGCCAAGCACACCTATTAACAGATTATACTCTTCAGATCCCGTTAATCTATCGTACTCTGATATATCATTGAGTTTTTGTCCATATGGAATCTCAAGAATTCCTAAACGGCACAGATTATTTAAATAGTTTGGAAGAAGATCGGGTACTTTTACATTGGCCTCCATATTAATGTGTGAATAGTTGTCATAATAATTTAAATATCCGGGATTATCACCTCTTTTAACCCTGATGTCAACTAAGGGCTTTTTATCAGTTTCACCGAAAATATTTATTATTAAACCCTCATCTGAAGTTAGATTTTTGATGATTTCTACAAAGCTAGGGTGAGCCAACTGCACAGTATCCCTGTCCATAGCATTAGCTATTAGATTGGCATACATTTCTGCTAATGTTTCGTTGTGGCCAGTAAACCGTAAAGACTCTACAGCTGGGCCAACAACATGAGGGTCAGGCGTGACAATATTTTCGGGTGGAGTATTGCTAAGCTTTTTCTCTAGGGTCGAAGTGAGCCAATCACTGATCTTTTCGTAGCCCCAGACTATTCCAGTAATTGGAGCTAAGGCTACATGAATGATTTTTGCGGCATTACCCAGACCTTTACCTACTTCTTGTAAAGCTGGCTGTGCTAAATCATTGTAAATTGGTACAGCTTGAACCAAACCAGTTGCCGCTTCAATAGTACCTTTTACAATACCTCCGCCATTGCTGTCTTCGTCTGCCATGCTTTCCTTAAAGTGTGGATTAGGTGTATTGGTTAGTTAATTTGGTATATTAGGCACTGAGATTATAGTAGATGGTGCTGGGTCTGAAAGCTTAGTACTCTCACTGTTATTCGTTGCAGCAATTCCCCGAGTCACTTTAGCGGGCAATACAAATAGAAATTCAGCGAGCGTTCGGGTAAATTCTACCGCTTTTTTAGCATCTTCAACAGATGGCATACTCGCATTTTCGTCAGCGTGCCGTTCGTCATTAGCGTCAAGCCGGACCTGATGCGCCCACGTTTCCATATCGGGGGTTAACAGTCCATTCTTAGCTGCTTCGTCAATTCGCTTATATAGGCTTCCTTTCGAATACCCTTTCTCTTTTAGCATTGCATCTACAGCGCTCGCGCAGAGCATTATAGAACCAGAAGGAGCAAACGTGGTTTCGATAGCCTGTTGAAGGAAGTTTCTTACTTTGGGTGGTAGAATATCGCTTAGCGTATCAACGCCTGGATAAGTTTCTTGTACAACTTTTCGGTTATAACCATCGATTTTTGCAGAAGCTGTTACAACTCCTCCGCAACGACTGCATTTATAAGTTCTCCAGTACCTGGTATCTTTACCATTATCTGTTTGTGTATAAAATTCACCAGACACAAAGACTAAATTAGGCTTATCAACTGAGCAATGCGGACACTTGCCCAATTTTAAGTGATCATCAAGGGTTAACATATATATAGGCGTGGTTTAGATAATAGCCTGATCAAGCTTTATCCTTATTGCTCAGCTCTTCCAAAATTTTCAATGCTCTTGCGGCAATATCTTTGGCAAGAGCGTTAATTTCCTCTTCTACTTTTGCCTTTGCAGCTTCTTCGTCTTCCCCCCTCAAGTGCGCTAAAATTCGAGTTGATTTCATAGCAGCAGCAAGGCTCGTAGCCTCTATCCTGCTTAGCGAGGTAATGAGATAGGGCGTTAAATTATTTAGAGTCAGAGTAACGGTTTTGTCAAAGCGTGAATCTGGTTGTTGATTTAGTTCAGTTGCCATGATTAGGTGCGGATTGGTTAGTGAGAAAAGTTAGGTTTAGTCAGCAGGAGAATCAATAATGCGCAGTATTTTCCAGATATGGTGTATCTGATCTGTGGGTACAGTCGTGCTTCCATAATCGGGATTATCTGAGTGAAGGGTTAAAAAACCTTTGGTGTATAATTCGTTATCTTTTATGCGCTTTACGACGAAAGAGTCATTATAGCTTATTGCATATACCCCAGACGAGATATATTCCCAATCGGCTGGGTTAACTATTTTACATCGAATTTTTGTACCTTCTGAGTACTTCGGATACATACTTTGACCTCTAACTTCAAAGACTACATTCCGCTCTACGTTCTCGCCCCTCTTTATTATCACTTTTATCTTTTCTGCCTGACCGTAATTCGATTCAGGATCTGACATCTCGTTAAAGCTGCCCTGCAACGGGATTGAATAGTAAGGTAACCACGCACTTTCATACTCTTCGTCATCTACCATTTTCAGTTCGACAGTCCCTTTCGGAGCAAACATTTCCCCTTGGCCGGTTTCCCACCAAATAGGGTTCAAATGCAACAACCTTACTAGTTCATTTGACTTATGCTTACCGATAGGTCTTTTCCCCGCTTCCATCTGGTAATAATTCGATGGATTCTCCTCAAGTTTATCCGCAAACTGTTTAGGATTCAATCCAAGCGTCTCTCTTACTTGAATTAATCTTTGGGCTTTATCACTCACAAGTTCTAACAGTTCGGTCATAGTAATAAAAATATAGTTCAAAAGATTTGCTTTGAATAGTTCAAATGAACTATATTTGCTATCAGTTACGAACGATAGCAAGCAAATCTATGTCAAATGCCTTCATAACGCAAGAAAACCCAGTTGAAACGGTAGCAAATAATACACAAGCGTTTCGTCGTGCGTATAAGCGGTTAAATTCCGGTGAGCAGAAAGACGAGCAGAAAGCATTCTGCCGCCACTACTCAATCTCACCGCCCGCCTTCCGGGCTCGATTGTCTGGATCGACCCGCGTTTCGGATAGTGAGTTAGCTTGGTTCGAAAAACGCGTAGCAACCTACTTCCCCAGTTAGCCATGACGCACGATGAACATAAAATCCCAGCCACTGAGGTTCTTAGGCAATTTTTAGCTGGAACGAAGACACCACAACAAATTCACGAAGCTCAACCCCCTATGCCACAAGAAGAAAAGCAAGCCCTAGCCGATCAGATTCGGCAGAAAGCAACTGAGTTGAATGATCTCGTCAAAACCGCTACCGATGCCGGGCTAACGGTTGACTTGACCACACCTGATATCTATCAGTCGCTAATTCGTGGTGCACAACCCAGTATCAAGATCGATATCAGAGAGATTCAAACCACAAAATTCTAAACAATGAGTGTCGACGAAAAAGGAGTCTTAGCTGATCAAATTCGTCAGACGATCAGCACACTCAACTCGCAGCTCACAGTAGCCCACTACGCCGGACTGGCCGTTGTTATTCAGGGCGCAAGGGACTGCGAGATCATGGTTGCTGGTAATGGGCAATCCCCGCACGTGGAAGTGACAATCAAGGAAGCAGAAATTAGGCACTATTAGCCATGAACACGTTACAGGTTTTCAGCTACAATGACTTTTCGATCGAGTTTGAGCTGATCGGCAGTCAGGTTTACGCCAATGCAACAGCCATGTGTAAACCCTTTGGTAAACGTCCCAACGACTGGTATGTACTTCCTGACACCCAACGCTACATTCAGGCAATTACCGGAAAATCTGGTAATTCTGATTATCAGCTCTTTATCAAAAAAGCGGGAAATCCTGACTATGGCGGGGGTACCTGGATACACGAAAAGTTGATCATTAAGCTGGCTCAGTGGCTGGATGTTGACTTTGAAGTATGGTGCGATCAGCAAATCGCTACGCTATTGACTCGCCGGCAACTCGCCGTTTCCACTCCCTCTTACATGATCGAAGACCCCATTCAGCGGGCCGAAGCGTGGATCCGGGAAGCGAAAGAGAAACAGGCGCTAAGCTTTCAGAACGCTGAGCTTAAACCAAAGGCCGAGTACGCCGAAACGGTACTGCTCAGCGAGTCGGCGCTGACGACCACGAAAATTGCGCAGCAGCTGGGCATGTCGGCCATTAAGCTCAACCGGATTCTGCGCGACAAACGGGTGCAGTATAAGCAGTCGGGCATCTGGAACCTCTACAGCGTTCACACCGGTAAGGGGTACGCTACCCTTCGAACGTATATGCACCCCGGTAGCGATGGCATTATTCGCACGGAACACCTGCTGGTCTGGACCGAAGCGGGTCGTCAGTTCATTCACCAGCTGCTCAATCCCGCCCTAAGTCCAGTCGCCAGCCCGCTACGAGTCGCCACAGCCTAAATACTCCCTTGTTATGGATAATCCCTTTGAAACGCTCTCGACGCAGCTTAGTCATTTGCAGGGACTGGTGCAAACGCTGTCCAAAAATGTGCAGGCGCAAAAACCTGTCCCTGAATCCGACGATCCGATCACGGTCAAACAGGCGGCTGAATACCTGCACCTGTCCCAGTCGGCACTCTACCAGAATATCGATCGTATTCCTCACCGCAAACGGCACGGTAAGCTCTATTTCTTTAAAAGTCAGCTCCGGGCCTACCTCGACGAGGGTAATGCGTAAGGCAGGCACTACAATCTAAATCAACTAGTGAAGCGTGACCTATAATCTAAATCAGTAAAAGGCACGCCCGGCAAAAAGCGTCCGGGCGTGACCTACAATCTAAATCTAACAGTAAAGTTATGCAAACTCTCCAAGCTCCCCGCAAACGGCTTGTTTTTGCCGCATTGCTGGCCACCTTCTCCACGAACGCAATCAGTTCACCCGCCCCCGAGACAGCACCCCTCACCCTGGCGGATCTGGATGCTGAGCAGGATTTTTCCGAACTCGAACACCTGGTCAGCAAACTGGCCGGTCCCCACTGCTCCAGCATCGAATTTCACGACGATAACCGCAAACACGGCTGCCGCTCCCTGGAATGGATCGTTTGTACGCCGGTTTACAACGGCTATTCCGATCGCAATGAAGACGGAGTTTACGCCGACACCTCACCCCTGCGGGAAATTATCTGGGTGCCGGTTGAGGCTCACCACACCATTCAGAACATCGCCGAACGGGTAGCCTACGAAGTACAGTGTATCGACGATAACCGCTTCGCCTAGCCTAGCCATGACAACACTCAAACTTATCGGTTGGGGCTGCCTGGTGGTGGCCCTGCTGATCAATATTCCCTTTTGGATTCATATCATCCGGCATTTAAAGCTACGTAGCCTCTGGCGGGAACTTTGCGCCTGGTGGCTGCTGCGGTCGGAGGATCTGGGCGGACTGCTGCTGATCGTGCTGGTTGTTGCGTTTCTCTGGGTTGGCCTACTTATCACCTGCCCATGAGTCTGCTCAACGATATCTACCAAACGCACCTGCAAACGCTGCTGGGCAAGACAACCCGCATCGAGGAAATTGACATCGATGATGATTTCATCACGTTTGCCCTGCCCGTCGATCAGCCACTGGATCTGCAATTGGGCGTAAAGCTCACCATCTACGGCATCAACGAGGGTAAACTATACTGCTCCATTTTCAACCACGAACTGGAAAAGCAACTGGCCGATCTGCCCCGGTTTGATGCGCTCAAGCAACACATTTTTACCGAAGCCTCCCATGACCAAACGTGAACGACTGAAAGCAGAAAAAGCCGAACGGGACCGTGTTCGGCAGGAACAAAAGGATTGGTACGAACGCGAAAAAGCCCGGCTCGCCCAGCAAGTCTAACCATGTCGAAACGCACACGCTACTACGTCTGGGTGATCTTTTTTGCCCTGCTGCTGGGCGGCTTCGCCTGCAAACATTCGCTCTACTTCCGAGCCAACTTTCCGGCCCTCTGGAGCCGGCACTAGCGTCTATTTTTTATTTTTTATGGCTGGCCTTTGGATTGATGACGAGATAATGAAGCTCAAGCGGACGCCTGCCGAACGGCTACTGCTGGCCCGTATTTGCTACCGGGCCGGCATAGCCAAGGATGAACTATGCCACGACAGTAATAAAGAACTGGCGCTGGCAATCGACATCCATGCCCAGACGGCATCCGATTTGGTTCAGAAGCTCGAAAAAGACGGGTTGATAAATACGAAAGTCTATCCCGAAAAGAAGAACGAACGCACGATTTCGCCTATCCGTAAAATCCTTATACCCTATAAGGAAAATGCGGATAGGTATAAGGAAAAGACTGATAGTGACTATAAGGAAATTCCTTACAGTACCCCCGAGACCCTATCAGGAAATTCCTTAGAGGGTATAAGTCAAATCCTTATAGGGTCTAAGGAAATTCCTGATAGCTATAATAAGGATATAAAACCTTTAGAAAACTTAGAAAAATCTAAAGCTGCTGCCTCCGCTTCAAGCGCGGGCGCGAGGGATGAACCGGGTAGTCAACACCTACCGGCTGAACAAAAGCCCCCTAACCCCCCTGTTGCGGCCGCCCCCCAAGTCCCCAAAAAGAAGTACGGCGACGGCAAGCTCCAGCAACTCGTCAAGGCCTTCATCCAGGCCAACCCCGACAAATACGAGACCGAGATGTACGTCGATTTTCTGGAAAAGTGGACGGCCATCGTCGATGACTCGAAAATTACGGCCGACATCGGCAAGGAGCTCTGGCGAACGCAGGACAGCTTCTCGGTAGCTACCCGACTCAAAAACTGGCACCCCGGCTATCTCAAAGACCAACAGAAACCGCATGAATCAGCAACTCGCCCTTCGCAATCCAACCATTCAGCTGGTAAGAATTCAACCGGCTATTCAGGTAAGCCGGTTAAACGACTTGCCCTTATCCCCCCTGGCAGCCTCAGCCGTTTCGGCAAAGCTAAACGGGACGAAGATCCTCAACGCGACGGAGGAACAATTAGAATCGATGTGGGATCAGATCACGGTTCTGCTGGGGATCAAAGTTGAAGAAAAGGACCTTGAGGCCCACATCGAGGAAATTGCCGCCACGACGGCGTGGCTTCAGGAGAACTACGGCGAGAAGCTGACCTGCGAGGAAATCGTTAACGCCTACAATCTGGCCTGCCAGCGTAACCTCAAGCTCAAAGAGTTATTCGG
Organism: Spirosoma agri; assembly: GCF_010747415.1. NCBI lineage: Bacteria > Pseudomonadati > Bacteroidota > Cytophagia > Cytophagales > Cytophagaceae > Spirosoma > Spirosoma agri. Next base: position 3,701,821 of record NZ_JAAGNZ010000001.1, read on the forward strand.
GCTCATTTCTCCCAAACACGTCGGCGACGTGCTGGATGCCTACCGCACCTACGTCCGGGAGGATCTGGAGATCAACCGGGTCTTCGCCCAGCAGCTGCTACTCGATCAGGAGCCCCGCCAAACCGAAGAGGAAATCACGGCCTTTATGGAATCGGCGCTGGAGAAGGCCCGCGCCGAGGTAGCCGCCGGTAAATTCTATTTCGATGCCGGTAACGGGCTCTTTGACTGGCTCTACCAGAACGGGCGCATCACGATCGACGAGAACCAGGCCGATCATTTTTACAAAAAAGCCAAACAGCAGCTACCCAAACTGCTGGAGCGCGAAAAGAAAGACGTTACCCCGGGCGACACCGGCAAGCAGTCGCAGCTGGAGAAGCTCATTCAGCACGCCGAAATGGGGCTGATCGGCGCTGATCACCATGCCCGCATCGAGGCCTACGCCAAACGGCTATTTCTCAATCACTACCTGACCCAGCAGCCATGAAAAAGCGCCCCAACGTGAACGAAATGTCGGCCGCTGATTTCCGTAAACGCTACGTCGATCAAATCGAACATAACCTGCAAAAGCTCTGCATTGACTGGTTCCGGCTTGACTACCCGCAGCTGATGATTGCCGCTGTGCCCAACGCTGGCGACCGCTCCCCGGCCGAAGCGCAGAAGATGCTCAATGAAGGCCTGCTTCCGGGCTTCCCCGACACCGTCATTCCGTTTCCGAGTGCGTCCTACCACGGTCTGTTTGCGGAGCTAAAAACGGTCAAGGGCCGCATTTCGCCCCAGCAGCACATCGTTCATGCTCACCTGCGGGCGCTGGGCTACCAGGTGATCGTACCCCGCACGTTCGAAGAATTTCAATCACAGGTTACCGACTATCTACATGGCCCAGCAAATTCGGGGCACTGAGCCCCCCGGTTACATTCATCTGCCAAAATTGGGATTAGTGGCTACGAGTGATATAGGCTATTTCGTCTCGCAGAAACAGTACTGTCACATCTACTTCGTAGGCTCCAATAGGCCGCATCTGCTCAGCGAGCCACTCGCCTACTTTCGGCGGAAGCTGCCGCACTTTGTTGAAACCCGCTTTCACAACTGCCAGGGTTTACGCATTCGTCGAAAACTCTATAACCCGGCTCTGCCTGCCATAAACGGCCTGCGTGAAGCGTAAACCCTACCGCCCATGATCTACTACAAATCGAAAATCAAATACAGCGCCCTGGTCGATGGGGAGGCCAAAGCCCTGACCGAAATCTACCTGCACGAGGCCATTAACTACGGGGAGGTCGAAACCCAGTGCCCGGAGATCCTCAAGACGCGCATCAAAACCTTCGACGAGGATACGATTGCCAATATCGGCAAGATCAAGTTTGCCGAGGTCATCTTTCATCCGATGGCCGAAGACGACGCCTTCTGGCAGGTCAAGGTGACGGTCTTCGACGAGAAAAAGCGCAGCTGGGCCTGTCTGGTACCGGCCCTCGATTACATCGCAGCGGGCCAGCGTGTCAGCGACTACCTGAAGGGATCACTTTTGCCCTACGAGATCGCCGACGTCAAAAAGTCCGATATCCTGGCCGTCTGGCATCCCAAGAACGAGCTCTGGCAGGGCGACTGGTACAACCGGATGGAGCGGCTCTACGACGAGGGCAAACGCGAAGTCGGCCACAATCAGCTCGATATTGATTTCGACAGCAAAGCCGATGAGGACGACGAAGACGATTCGGATAATTATGATTATGCCCAGCGCCGTAATCAGCTGCACGACGAGTTAACGAGTCTGGGCAATGGTTTGGGAGCCGTCCAGATTACGGCCAGCGGTACCGATCGGGCGGGCAATCACAAGTCGGTGACGGTCAACCTGCGAAAAAACCGAAAACGGAATGGCTAACGTCGTCCGTATCGTCGCCGGCCTGAAACCCTCAACCGGCGACTACCACATCATCACCGTTTTTGACGACGACCGCATACGCATCGAGCGCCCGTTTTGCAGCCTGCTGCTGCGTCGGGAAATGGGCACGCTTGACGAATCCAGCTGGAAACCGCACCGACACCTGATCGGGCTCCTTGAGCCAAACGCCTACTTCATAATCCACTACTGCCCATGCCGATCACACCCGATAATAAAGCCCGCTATCCCCGAGATTGGAAGCAGATTTCGCAGCGTATCCGTACCCAAAGAGCTGGCAACAAGTGCGAAGTGTGCGGCCTGCTCAATGGATCGCGCGGCTGGCGCACTAAGGACGGGACGTTTTACAGCGTCGAGGGCTTTGCAGGCGAAGCTATTAGCCCGCTACACGAAGATGAACTCTGCAAACTCGTTGGCAAACGCAACCCAATTACAATTGTTCTGACCGTCGCCCACCTGGATCATACGCCGGAAAACTGCGCAGATGACAATCTGAAAGCCATGTGCCAGCAGTGCCATAACCGTTACGATATGTCCCACCGGCAGGCGAACGCCCGCAAAACACGGCTCGATAAAATCTTCAAAAAGCAACTTACTCTATTCGCATGAACCAGCCCTTTCGCCTGCGCGGCCCACCTAAACAGTAGCTGCTGTCATAGCACCGGACACGGATGGGTGTCAAAATGGGAATCTTACCCCTACCGTGTCCGGTGTTTTTCCGTCAATTAAGATTTATACGCTACTATTTAGGCCCAATAATTCATAAAAAATATTCAAACTATCTTATAAAGAAGGGGCTTTAATAGCTGTCAAACTTTTATTTATAATACAAAATAAAAATTAAGTAAAAAGTGGATAAAAATAACTAGTAAATTCAATTATAATTTAAGTATTAACGGCAAAAATAAACTCATCTTAAATACAAGTAATTGACGTATATAGTATTATTACTTTACACGCTTTAAGTAAAAAATAGTAGAATATTACTTACCAAAAATTTAATAATAACTAATAATTACTCATATCCAAAAACTGTAACTTTTTATTTAAAAATTTTTAGATTTTTTACTAGTATATAGCATCGATTAAATCCTTTAATCCAAAAATATCTTATTATAATTTTAAATCTCTTACCGTCTATTTTTATGAATACGATGTATAAAAGACCAGTCTGCTTATTACTTGCATCAGTTTTACTGATCTTCTCCGCTTGCCAAAGGGGAAGTATGGAACCGGTCGATTTTGGCCAAACTCAATCGGTGAAGGTTAGCGCTGAAGTTGCTGAACAGTATCGCATTGAATTCGCGAAACTAATGGCTAAAGCCGTGGCTAGGGAAGATGTGCGCACGCTATTGAAAACAGAGGCAAAAAAACAGTTTGATAATGATACGGATATACTGTATCAAAGAACCAAAAACACTAAATTAGAAAACGGTCAGACGTTTGAAGAAGCTCTCATTGAACTGTATGGATCCCAAGAAAATTTCAATAAGATTGTTAATAGCTTACCACTACTAACAATTTTTATTCCCACGTTGGATAAATTTTCCGTTGACAAATGGGATATTAAAACAGAATTACCACAGGTCGCTTCCTATCCAAATAAAATTGGTGATGGGAAAAATCAGTATACGTTCCCCGCTTTTACTCAAGCTGGTGAATCGGTGCTTTTACAGAAGCATATTAAGCCAACTTCTGCAACCATTTTGATCAAGGACAATGAGCGACTATTTGTCAAAAATAAAGATAATCAAAATGCCCGGCTTCCTTTTGGTGCCAATCGCTTGATAAATGAAGGCGGAGTTACCTATGATTTTATTGATGCCTCCTTTGATGCCAGCTTCAGCAAGTCGGTTGCCAATAATAAGCAGGCCAGAATTGCCCGTTCTGCTAACGAATTAGGACAAGAAGTAAAAGATTCGTATGAATTTGGTCTGCAATACCAACGCGATTATATCTATTATGGCATTGCCCCTGAACGGGGCGTAAATACAGGTACTCTCCGCGATAATTATTATGAGTACATAACCACGTTTGGGGTATTAAGTCCAGCTAGTTTCGATCATATTGTTGACGATCCAACGAACGACTGGGGTGACGGAAATCTGGAATTCGTTATCAATGTTATTGCAGTAGACGGTAAGTCTGCCTTAAACACCCAAACGAAAGGTTTCAGCTGTAATCTTCGTGATATGTTCTTTTTTTCTGGCAACAAAGACAGTCATCAGGTGTACAACTCATATACGTATTTTCTTCCTACCCCTATCGAATTATTCCGGTGGGATATGGAGCGTTATGGGGATGCAATTAAGTTTTTGGTTTACGAGAGCGATCCAACCACGTCAGGAACAACCACCTATAGTACGACTACTACCTCTACGTATGGCTTTAATTTTAATATTGGGGTTAAGGATGGTCCCAATTTTGGCATTAATGCCAGCAACGTGGATGCCAGGAATCATACGTACAGTGTAGTCGTGGCTGGCGCACCTGATTACTTGTACGATGCTGTACTTACCTGGAGAGATAAAGTTGTGACGGAAAAATACGACCTAGGCGGAGGTTCCGTGTATTATGGAATTAATGATGTCCAGACTGGAACAGTCAGTATGACGGTAGAGCCGCGAAGGAAGTTTTAGTAAAACAACCCAGTTTTGCAATAAAAAAGGCGCTCCGACATTCGAGCGCCTTTTTTATTGCCCGGCGGATCAGGGCCATAAAAGCCCGGCTGGCTGAGTTGCAACTCCCGAACCGGGCAACTGCCGCATTCGACCAGTAGCACCCCGGAGCTCATGAGGTACGCCAAATCGGCACTGGACTCGATCTTTGCCTTTGGCTACCACTATCAGAAAGTGGGCGTGATGCTAACCGATCTGGTGCCCGCTTATTTATTTGTTCAATCATCCCCTGAGAGGGTGGCTAGGCCGGAAGGCCACGCAGCCACCCTTGAACCAATAAAAAATGGTTCGTACAACTAATGACCTTTATCAGGCGGGTTGCTGATCAACGGCGATCCGATCCGAAATTTCGCTCGGGTTTCGTCTGTTCAACGGAACCCGTTAACGAATAAACGCGCCAACAACTTTTTGCCATCCTAAAAAGGGCCTTTATCCCTCTTCGCTTACTACAGCATGCCTGAACTAATACTAAATGCTACCTTGATAATAGCGTAAGGCTTGTTCAACTGATATACCTTGTAACCGAGCATTATCAAGGATGAGGAACGTGATTCTGTAAGCCTCAGGATGTTTGCAAAAACGTTTCCATAGCCTATAGGCGTCATCATAACTATGGCCTGTCTTGGTGGATATATAGACAAGTTTGCGGGCGTCCCAGACCGAGTAGGGAGCTAATATCGCTTTTAAGTACCGACTAATAAATAAAAGTTTGCTCATGAAGTAGGTTGTAGTTCACTGGTAAACATAAGTACTTATGCTCAGTGATTTTTAGCCCCTCTATTAAATTGGAATTAAATCGGTATGGGCTAATTTCTCTTGTGAAGCGATTGAGATTCACCCTGGAATGGCCTGTGCACCGGGAACAAATTAGTTGCCGGACACCTTGTCTAGTTTAAGTAAAGCCATTTCGTTTCTGGCTTCTGGTAAGGTTAGCTTATACGAATAGAACATCGATCGGCAGAGCCGGGCTATACCCTGCAATTACTACTTGAAGTAGGTCAGTACATTAAAACTAGCAAACACCTACCCAGCATCCCTGAGCGGCTGAACTCGTTGAGAGGCGGATTGATGTGGCCACCCACGTGAGTACCGCAACGATAAAGTAGCCATGATTATTCACTGACGTTCACAGTTAATAAAACGGACTTTTGTCGGTTCTGTAGGGTAGGCATTTAAGCGTTTTCAATTCAGAAATTGGCTGTACCTGATTTTCTTTGTATCCTTACTCAACGGGAACAACAACTACCTATGCCAGAGCAAGCCGCATTAAGACAAGCCGCCGAATATTGGGAAGAGCAGTACAATCGGATCAGCGAGCAGGCTGAATCGTTCCCTAAGACAGGAATCATAGAGGATGACCTGGAAACAGCCTCTTGGTTGGCGGAAGTGAAGGAAATGTATCATCAGAAGTATCAGAAGGCTCGGCAGGACTACATTGACGCTGACTACGGCAATGTGCAGGATTTGCTAGGGTAAAAAAGGCCAGCTCATCCGGGCTGGCTTATCGAATAAGGGTGACCATGAGGCGCTGATCTCTTTTTACGGTTATTCACTAAATATAGTCTATTGCTGTGCGTTTTCTTGCTACATGAACCCTTACCGTTAAGCCTATGGAAGGACTATCCGCTGAACAATCGCCCGAGCCGCATCAACCCACCATATCGCAGCAGCAGTTCGATGCCGCCAATGATTTTCTATCCATCTGTGATCGGTTGTCGAATGAGTACGACAGCGGCTATTATTGGGCTGATGTGCAGCGGGCCCTACGTATTGCCGCTGGACTTGAGAAATGGCCTGAATAAGCAATAAGCTTATAGTGGGCAATCATACCTACCCCTAAAGTGCCCAAAAGCAATAGGGCATGCTCGTGAAAAACGAGGTTTAAGCGGATCGATCATGTTCGCTGAGTAAACCGACTAGTTTGAAGCTAAAGTAGGCGGATAACCGTGGCTATGGTAGCGTTATGATCCTGAAATAAGGGTCTCCTTTTCGTGAGTCGTCTAGAAAAACGAGGTTTAGGCGGCGTTTTCGTCGACCTGTATGTAGCCGTTTACTATATTTTCTGATACTTCCCTTCTCTGCCATCGTCTCACGCTCATCGTTGACAAGCCAGCCCGGATGGATAGGCGTCGAGGTCCGATCTTCATTGGCCTGTCGTTCGCCTATCCAGTACGGTTTCTTACCACTTACTCCAGCATCGACCACGCATGGCCCTACTCCAGCTCTCCGCTATCAAGCAACTCCAAAAAAGCATCACCCGCCAGAAACAGGCCGTCAGTAGCCATTGCTTTAACTGGCCGTCTGATCAGGCCATAGCGCCGGACCTGTTCATCCGGATCAGTAAAGCCGAGCTACAGGTCGCTAACTTAGTATCCCAACTGGCGTTGCTTTACCAAGCCTGTCTGGCACTCGCCCAGGACAGGGTCATCGACGAGCCGTGGTCTTTTGAGGAGGAGCCGCCAATCGATCCCCTGGCTGGCATCCGCTTTGTGTTCCACGCTCAAACCGAGTGTGATTTGCCCCCCACCATTGAGCAGTACAAAGAACTCCATGAACTGGCTATGACCTACAGCCAGTTCCAGAAAGCCCGGCGGCAACTCGTGCAGGGGGTGACAAGTAGCTATCCTGAATTGACGGACCGGGGCGAGCTTAAACTCATACCCAAAAGGTCACTGACTCTCGCAGCCTGGGCCCAAAAAGAGTATCAGCAGGAAATTGCCGATATTGACGTTGACTACTGCTTAGGGGGTTACAATCAATTCTATCAGCAGAGTATGACCCTTCTGCAAGCGAACACCGATGGCCAGCGAACAGCCCTAAGTATCTTACAATTGATCAAACTACACTAAATAGGAAGGCTTTCATTAATTAATTTCCTGCCTTAAGTCCTCATTGAAGTCTTTGTTCAATGACTTGATGATTTGAACGCGCTGATTGAGCCGGGTCAGTTCCAGCAGGCTTGTACAAACGGCTGACAGCGGAGCGATCGCTTCCGGAATAACCAGATCAAACTGCCCGTTGGTATCCACAACCATAAGGAGCTGGCTCTCCCCCGAGTCGGTCGTTATTGGCGAACCCATCCGAACGCCATTGTTATAGGTAGCGATCCGGTCAAGTAGCGCCTCCCGCAGCGGCCAGTATCGTTCCTGGGCCGGAAGGCGATAACCGATCCGGCCAGGGCCAACGGCGGTCGGGCGGATTGGCAATTGAATCGCGATGAGTTGCTGAATGAATTGCAGATCGAACAGATGCCCTTTGGTATCGTTGTCGAAAGCCAGGTTGATTCGCCAGGCGGGTGATTTTTTAAACGAGTCAATGTACCGGGTGATGGTATCGACCTGCTGGGGAGTAAGCTGCCCCCCGGTGGAAAAATAGACCGAATTAATTGTATCATCTCCCCGCCTGGTCCGCAACTGCTTGTGCGAAAGCGCATCGATAGCGCTCTCCAGGACGAAAAACTGCTCCGCTATCGGCACCGGATTCGACAGAAACACACTGTTGAGCCGATCACTACCGGGCGCATGCAGCTTTACCTGCTCATTGCGAAGTTCCAGTCCCGTCACGTCCGCTGACAGGCCATTGTAGTACGGAAACGCCACGTTCGTAAACTGGATGTACTGCCGCTGGGGATGCGCCTTTACCGTTGGGAACTGTTCGGCGTGGCCCCCTTTCGGATCATAATAGGTAACCTGGGAAACCACTTTACCCGCAAACTCAGGACTATTGATCGTTTCGGGAGAAATTTGCCGCTTGATGAGGTAGTTCTCGTTCTCCAGCGGTCGGATATCAAACAACGCTACATCAAAGGCCTCCTTTGGTTTATCATCGGGCAACCGGACCGCCATTTGCGGATTGCGGACAATCAATTCAGCGTCGACCTGGAGGTAGCTGTAAAGGACACTGGTTATGTTTTTGAACTCATTGTCAGCCGGTTGATTGAACTGACTAAAAACCGTTACCAGTCGATTCCGGATAAAGTCAATGATCGTACCCGAGTCGGCAAAGTCACCGGCGCGCTGATAGACCTGTTGGGCAGGATTTCGGGGATTTTTGATGACAATTCGATCCTGATAAGCGGTGTGTTCCAGTACCGGCCGACTATGCCCTTTGTTGGGTTGCAGCTCGTACCCATAATGCAAAGCCAGTTCGATAATCGAGACGGTAGCCCGAAGTTCCTGAACAGGAATCAGATTGGGAAAGCGCTTCCGGAGTTCATCGAGCTTTGTCATTAGTCAAAGTAAGGCATTTTAGCCGATACGCCAGACTTATACAACCCGTGATTCAGGCCGGGCTGTGCTTCAACCCGGCATTGGCACCATTACCGACCTGAAGTATCTGTTGATGCTGATCAATTACCAGTATCAGAGCACGGTTGAGCCCAGCCCCAACCCGATGAATTAGGGGGCTATCTTCCAAACAGCCGGCATACCTTCGTTAGCCGACGGTTCCCTCTAGTTTGAAGAACCGGCCAAAGGACGTTAGACTAATGTTGAGAAACAGGCCAAAGTGGCCGCTTTCCATCAAGTCCAGATAGATTCGCTGATGATCTTTATCCACACTGATCACAAAGCCTTTGGTGCCTACCCGAATAATACCCGGACTGGCCGAGGAAGTGATCTGAATGATTCCTTTCGAAATGTAATCGGCATTTAGGCGAATCTCAGCCGTGGAAACCACCCGGTCGCTGGCTTTAAATGGTCGTAACGTCATGATTATGATGCAGATATATTAACTACAAAGCAACTTAGTAACGAAACTACTGTCGATCCATTCGGGGTTCTACGCTAAATATACCGCCTAACAAAAAACCCCGGACCTATCAGCTCCGGGGTTTTCCGACTACAAACCTACTTTCTTAACTAAAATACAGATTGGCCTCCCGCTCCCGACGAGCTACCAGTACCGGTAGTTTGACTTTCTCGCCGTTTCTGGTACCGAACACCCACCGGTTAAACTGCTTCCGGATATCAGGATCACGAGGGTTTTTATTAATCACCTTCAGCAGCGTCGAGCCTCTGAATGCCCCCTCGCCGGCGTTAAAGGCAAAACTGACGCAGGCGTCAAACATCTGCTGCGTGAGCGGCTGAGTAACACACTTATTGACGCAGGCCTCGAAGCGGTCGAGATCCGAATCGAGCAGCCGCAGCGCTTCGGCCGAGGTGATGGTTTTGCCCATGAACACGTCGGGGCCCGTATGACCGATGCCAATGGTGGGCACACCCACCTGGTCGCGGTAGGCTTTGAGTTTGCAGCCTTCCTCATTCTTAATGAAGTCGATGCCGCGCACGGAAATTTTGTAGCTATTCATACAAGTTACGCTAGTTTACGGTAGAACTTTTATGTGATTGTGTGCGTGTCTGTGTGCATTACCGGCTAGGCCAACTAGCTCATAAACAGCGCGCTCTTACTTGCCTGGGATCGTGACGGTTATGTGACTGTGCGGCTTGTGGGCGGTTAAAACTTTTCCAGTACTGACTTGATCCACCGCTTGCGGCCCCAGCCCAACAGGCGCGTACGCAGCAGCTCACTCTCCAGTTCCGATCGCAGTTCTTTGATCTGCCCGTTCGATTCGACGAGCGCCTGGCCAACCTGGCGCTCCCGGCCGCTGGCGGTCGTCAGCTTGGCGTTGGCCTGATCCTGCAAGGCCTTGATGCGGGCGTCTTTCTCCTGGATCAGATCGCGGCCGGCCAGCCTAGTCTGTTGCAATAGACTCACCGACTCGTTGTATTTGCTGGTCATCTGCTCCAGCTGCTGTTTGTAGGTAATGGCCTGCGTGCAGCAGTCGGGTATGGGTACAGGTTGCCCCTGGGCGACGAGGGCCGACCAGACCAGCAGGGCCAGCACGGCCGTCAGCCCCGCGATGATTTTTTCGGTTTGGTTTTTCATGGGTTGATCTGGTTTAGGGAGTCCCACCGGGCTTTGGCGGATTGTTCGCTCGGCCGGGGGGCGGTAAACACCGAGTCGGGCCGGGTTTCGCCCAGCACGTAGACGGTCTTTTTCTGCCGGTACTGTTGGTAGAAGCCCCGGCCGATCAGGCCCAGGGCCGTCAGGGTGAAGGCGAGCAGCAGCAGCTTCAGCCCGTTCTTTTTGAGGTATGACTTTACTTGATCCATTTGTCAAAGGTTTGTTCCATCCGCACTTTCATGCCCGCCAGCGTCTCCTTGATATCCTGCGCCATCTCCTTGGTTTCGGTTACCTCTTCGCCCAGCTTGGCCACCTTTTCCGACAGCTGGCGGGCGTGGTTCTCGGTTTGCAGCTCCAGCTTGGTGGTGCGCTCGGCGATGTGCTCGCGCCAGGTCTGCCACTCGCGCAGGTTGGCCTGGTAGGTGGTCTTGTGCTCAGCCAGGTTATCGGCAATCGCCTTCAGCTTGGCTTCTTCGTATTGTTCGGCCTTTTCGGCGGGTCGGGTAAACAGGGAGCGAAACAAGTAGCCGGCCAGGGCCGACACCAAGGCCGCAATGCCGGTTTGCACCAGGGCGGCCGCGCCCCCGCCCGAATCGGACGCAATGGCGATGTTGGCCGGCTTGTCGACGTGTTGCAGCAGCAGAAAAAAAAGTGTCATTCGTTCAGTACAGTTACGGAGGTAGTGGTTAATTGGTAAGGGGGTTTTCGATCTTGGCGATCGAGACCAGGTAGGTCAGTAGTTCTCGGATCGCCTGCGAGGAAGCCCCCACAATGAAGGCCGCTACGGGGATTAGCCAGTCCATTTTCTGACTCGACAAATGGTTGCTGAAGGCCGAGATGCCGGCTCCGGAGATAGAAGTGGTTGACAGCCGGTCGAGTACGCGGTTGATCGCGTTCATCGTCGCGATCGTCCGGCGGTCGAACTGGAGTAATTTGGGGGTTGTGTCCATGGTTACGTTACGGTATTTTATTTACGGTTTTACAAAAGCGTATCTTTGGGGCACCATGAGTAAAAAGTCATTTCCCTTTCCCGGTCCCTGGACACTGGTGGCGTTGGTCAGCGGCTATCTGTTTTATTTGGCCGTGAAGTGGCTTATCGGGCTGTTTTAGCTGCTAGACTTTCTAGTCGATGTAGGCGATCCAGCAGATATTGAGATTGGTCAGCACGGATATACCGTTGATCTTGATATAAATATTGGTGCTGTCTGCCGTCCAGCTGGTGCCAAGCGACAAGGGCGTATTATACTGAAACGAGTACTGGACATTGACGGGCGTTGCGCTTAGCCCGTGCGGAATCGTGAAGCTCTGCGTACCGATCGCCAGCGTCAGCACGGTAAACACCCCTCTGGCCTGAGTGAGCGGCTCGGACTTTACCCACCGGCCCACCGGCCAGCTGCCGATCACTTTCTTGCCGTCGTCAGTCCCTGTCGACAAATCATCCCAGAAAAACAGGCCACCCATTTTATCATTCATGACAACCCCATACCGGACGATGGCAAAGCTGGAGGAGGTTCCTTTTTGCGCCCGGAGCGCGGTTAAGTTTTCAAAGCGCATCAGCGTAGCTCGATTGAATAGATGAGGTTATTACTGCCCGGTACCGGTGCGGTCGTGTAGTAGATCGTTACGTTGGTAGCGTCCACAGTATAGTAGCGGATATTGGCCGCGTCGTTGCTGTTGGGATGGACGGCCACAAAGCTTGGCGTAAAACCCAGGCTGTGGGCGACGGTAAAGGTGGTTTGATTGCCCGTACCGGACAGCGACGCACTCAGCGGATAGGTACCAAACGGTTTACCATTGACGGTTACATTGTTGCCCGTGATCGACAGGCCCGGTATGCCCAGGTTCGCTTTGGCCGTGGCCACGTTTCCCAGATCGGACAGGTTGGCGCTTTTGGCCATGCCCCCGATTTGATCGAGCGTCGGCATCGGACCGGGGGTGATTTGGGCGAAACTGGCAGTAGAGACTAGCAGAAACAAAATCGCTTTCATGGTCTCGCTAGTTTGGTGTAACCGCCAGCCCTACTACGCCTGTCGCTTGGCTGGTTGCAGAGGTGATAACAAACTCATAGATCTGGCCAGCACCCACAGTGCTTGGATTGCCAGTAGTCAGCGTGGCACTTCCCTGATTTGCCGGTATAGTGATTGTCCCTATCAGCGTGTTAGTGGGGTAGGTCTTGTTGTATACATCGACCGTTACGGATTGTGCGATTGGCTCTGTAAGGAAAATGCTTAGTGTTGCTCCGTCCGCCATTGTTAAAGGGCAGTGGACAAATCCACGATTGTTCTGCGCATGTGGTATAACTGATCGTAACGTGAACACAGCTTCATAGGCGCGGGGCGAGGGCTTATCGTCGGCAAAGAATAAAGCAGCTGGCTTGCCTACGTAGCTGCTGTAATCGGTACTACCCATCCCCGTAGTGCGAACATAGCGAGCGCTAGTCGTACTGCTGCGCGTGGGGTTTCCGGTGCTTAGGCTCACTATGGCGGAGGTTGTGCCACCGACCGCGAGTTGACCCGCCTTGAACCCGCCTAGGTACTTGGTCGATAGTCGGGGTGAGTCGCTACTGAACACAAAGTCGATATAGCCCACTCCACCCCCGGCGATGGTGCCTACGTAGTACTCTTTGCTATTTTTTACTTGCGTATCGACATAACTATCATTTGCAATGAAGCTAAACGTATTGTCCTGATAGATTTCGATTGTGTTGCCGCCCGTAGCCTGCATTGCCCCCGTGGGACTCACGCCTGTCAGCCGGGTATTTGCTCCCGACACACTTGCTGCATAGTTAGAAAAATACTGCGCTGCTTTCGAATTAATGACAACATAAATCGCCTTTTGTCCCGTTGCGGCAGTGAACGCTGTTAGGCTCATTCCCAAATCCACATAATTGCTGCCAATGCCAACCAGTTTGAGGTCTGCTACCTTTTTGTAGCGAACATCGCCCCGGAAATAGCCAGGGTAATAATCCCACACATTGCCACCCAGGTTAGTTACTTTGAGTTCAGCATCGTACTTTTTTGCCTGGTTAATCAGCGTAGACGGTGGGACCAGAAATTCAGCAAAGGCACTCGCTCTGGCACTGTATCCCGCGCCGGACGGGTGAACCAGATCGCCCAGCAAGGGAAGTTGTGTACCTGCCGTTAATGTTGTGGTGGACTGGCCAAATACCCTATCCCAGGTATCGAATAGGCGAACCCCAGAAAAGTCGTTACGTACAGCGAGATACCCATTCCGTAGGCCCTGATTCCATTTTTCGACAAGTGCCTGATCCGTTGGTAAATCCTGCCCAAAGTTGGGATACGCTGTTGAACTTGGAAATCCCTGCCCAGCCGTGAAGGGTCGCGCCGTCATCGGGTTAGGCGTGCGCAAGATGATCTTGTCTTTTGGATAGGCTTTCTGAATGCGCGTGATGGCGGTACGTAGGCGTTGTGCGATGTAATCGCTTATCTGGGCCTGCGTCAGGTTACCCGTAGCGGCATACAGAATTAGGTCGTTGATGCCGTAACAAACCACCCAGCATACCTTATCGGCTTTACCAGCCCGCCAGTTGAGTTGCGTAGCGAGTGAGGTGGCCCCGCTTGGTTTGTGCCCGTAGTAATCCCACTGATTGATACCCGCATTCGTGGTCACAATGGTAGGGGGCGTAGCTGCGGCCCCGGTTAGCCAGTCGTCCAGGCGGTGTCCGGAAGCCCCAAAACTGACCGTCCCGACGACACGCTCCAAAACTTCGCCCGGCTTGCGCAGTTCGGTAAGCCGATCGAATCCGTACCCCGAACCCTGGTCCTGCTCGGTGGTGGAGTCGCCACTAAAAAGAAACAGCACATTGTCGGGCGAGAAATCACCCAGCCCGCCCACCGAAACGATATTCAACGCATCCGCCACCATGACCGATTCGCTGCCCGTGCCCGTTGGTGTGTACGAGGTAGTACCACTACCGCCACTGGGTTTATACACCTGCGCCTGCACCAATCCTGCGCAGAGCAGTAAAAAAACGAGTATCTTCTTCATAGGTTGTTAGCGGGTTCCAATGATTAAAAATGTGTTGCCAGCGCCGGGATCATAGGTGATCGCTCCATGTTTGATGCCTGGAATAGCAGGAAACGTAAAGCCCGTTTGAGCCGCCAAGGGTTGTCCCATCAGGGTTCCGCTGGTGGTGCCGTTGTTGAATACACTCACGAAGTAGGCTCCGGCTGCTATTGTACCGGCGGTCGTGGCCGGCGTGTTAAAATCAGTACCAGTTGTGGTTGTGATCGTGACGTTACCGCCCCCACCGCCGCCCGACGCGGGAATAGCCGCTTCGTAGTTGGCCAGCGCGGTCGCCACCGTGGTGCCCCAGGCGCTGCCATCCGCCTTTTGAAAGTTGGCCACCTCGTAGGGAAACGAGTAGCCGCCGACGCGCACGTTGATGCTGCTGCCGGCTGCGGTCACGGCGATATCGCCCGGGGCGAACGTGCCACTGATAGAGGTGCCCCGCACGCCGACCTGATCGCCGACGCGGTAGAGTTTGATAATGTTCTGCCCGAAGCCGATGCTGGCCAGCAGGCACAAGAGGGGAATTAACAGGAGTCGTTTCATGGTATACAGGGGGATTAATTAAGACTATTGATCGGATCGGATGCGGTAAATTTTCCACTTTACGCCACCGATGGACGGGTATTGACCATCGCCATTCGGGTCTTTGTATTGGATCGAAAAGCCGAGCATGTGGGAGCCATCCCAACCTGAAACGTTTGTCATGTCAACCGTGTAGGTCTGACGGCCAGCGTTCGGATTGATACTAAAGTCTCGGCTACGCTCTACGCTAGGGTTGTCCGGATTCGACCAGACGATTTTCATCTGAGAAGCCCCGTTTACGAACTCCGCATCGATGTAGATTTTCTTAACGAACTCGCCATTGATCCACTGCTCAGGGCTTGACGCTTTCATGTCTTTTCCCTGTTGATCGCCCTGAAGGAGCGGTACAACTTCCAGATAATCGGTGATATTCTTCTCCAGCTGATCGCCCGCATGGTTGTAATACCAGCCCAGACGCGACCGCTGATTAAAGACATAATCGAACTTGCCCGTCCATCTTGGCTGCGCGTAACACCAGGCTTTAATCTCATCGACGGTTCCGTATTTGGCCGCAAAGTCCAGGTCGTAAATGGCGTCTTTATGATCGAGAATCAGGTGCGGAGCAGAACCCACATAGAACAACGCGAAGTCTTTATCGATGCCGGTATCGGCCCCTTTGCGGTCATTATCGTGCGCCCAGCGCCCCGAAAAAGGCATATAGAGACCCCATCCTTTGCCTATCCGGTTATCGATTGCCGCCATGCAGGGCTCAGTCGATCGGAACTGAGTAGCCCCCCCGTCATCTTCCGGCTGATTTCGGGAAATCCAGTTGCCGGTGTAGGGTTTACCCGTTGCGTACATGACCGTCGTAAAGTCCGGAACAAGCATAAAGCAAGGCGTTTCCTGCGTCCTAACGTCGGGAAACGAATTCGACCAGGCGTCGTCGCGGAACATCGTCCAGCGCATGTGCATTCGGAAAGCAGACGCGTCGTTTGGATCGTGCCTGAGCCACTTTTCCATGTACATCTTACCCAGAACCCGGCTCATGTCCCATTGATAGGGCTGCGCTTTGGTATAGAGCTTGCCCGTACTTTTGTGGAATGTCAGTAAGGGGGAAAAGTCTCCGTTTGAACCCTCGTTGCCACCTTCGATGGGATTCCATCCGATGCCGTGCGTCACCTGCCCCGCTTCTGTATACTCATCTCCGGCCCCTCGTGGCGTGGAGTAGGCTCCCATTTGGACCTGCCGGCCCGCATCTAAAATGCCATTACCCCAAATTGGACTATTAACCTGATTCTTGCCGTTGTACGCAGAGGAGACACTGAGGTAGTCCAGGAATCCGGCACCCGTCAAATTTAGTCCGATCCGAACACCGCCCGAAGTCGGTGGATCAAGATATACCCGGTTGTAAGCGCCGTTCGCTTCACCTGAGCCGCTACGTCCCGTCTCTGACAAGGCGACATACGTACTATTTAGCTCGTAGGCATTACCGTACCCTGCCGTCGTTGTGGCCGTATTACTACCAGGGTTTGTCGTGGTCTGCGAGGGCGGCTGGGTAACGGTCGTGCTGGTAGCATTGAACAAGGCCACGTCTCTCGCTCCGGAAACAGGCGTAAACGTTTTACTGAACGTCACCTGATCGGACTCTTTGCGGATGGTTATTTTCTTGGCGGAACCGTTCGGCAAATTGACGATCCAGCGCCGGGTATTACTGGTGGGCTCCGATCCGAAATAGAACGTCGTGTTGTTGATCGGTACGCCGTCCGGATTATTGATAGTAAAGCTGCTGCCGTCTGCGTTTTCAAAGCGCATTTTGACGTTATCCCCCGAATTCAGCGAAACCGTGGCGTTTACCGTCAGCGAGTTCGGACTGAACGAATACGTCGCCGACGCAAAGGCCGGGCCGGTAGCGGTCGTCGAGCACGTCGGCTCGACAATGGGCGCTTTGCCCGACGGGAGCGGACACCCGCCCGATTTGGTGACGCGGGCAATGGTGCCATTGGCCACGGCCGCTTTGAACTCGTTGTTCTTGCTAACGGTATACGGATACGTCGTCAGGTTGCGCTGGGCAATGACCCGGTACAACTCGACACTGGGCGCGTTGGGTTTGTAGATATAAAACTCGACGGGTACGACCGTTTGCGCGAGTCCACGCGGGGCTAAACCCGACAGCGTCAGGCACAATACGGACAGAAGTGTAAGAAGCTTTTTCATGGTTTAATTCGAAATAGCGGTGGGTATAGTTTCTGAGTTGGCGGCCGTAAACCGGTAGTCACCCGTCCAGGTGATGGTCGGCGAGGGGGTGATCAGTGGACTGGAGTAGCGAAAGCGCAGGTGCTGGGGCAGTATCGTTGTACCAGTCGGAACATTGGGAATTTGCCAGGCATCCACGTACGTCTTGCGGCCCGTAATGAAAAAATGCGTCGAGCCCGATTTCCAGCTTCCCGTATCGACCCACACGTCAACGCGGACCTGATCAGCGGGGTCGAGCATCGGCCAGGCGGCTACAATCTCGACGTTATTGCCGGTCTCCGAAATGCGGCCCCGGATGCAGGCTTCTTTCCACTTGTCGAAGTCCACGTCAATGCCCCGGTGCGGGCGCACCCAGTACCAGTTGCCCCAGTTGCGACCTTCAAACTGGCTAAACCGATGCAGGCCCTTGACGATGTATTCAAACTGGCCCAGATTGGTCTTATAGCCGCCCTGATTGACCGTTACCCCCGGAAACTGAATCGCTCCGTTATCGAACGTAGTGGGGCTACGCTGTAAATATTCCCCATGCCAGAGGAATTCGCTGTCGTGCAGCAGGGCGCGAAAGATGGTGCCACTCTCCAGCGCATCGCCGTCGACCGGGCGTGCATCGGTCTGCCCTGGTGCATTGGCTTCTTCGGTATTGGTCCGGTACCAGTCGCCCAGCATGACCCCCGTAAAGTCGGAACTCCGGTCATTTTTCCGCAGCGCGTAGGTTCGGTTGTTCATCCAGAACCGATTGGCCTCCTCGCCAGCTACATCTTCGTAGAGCCAGCTGGTATGATAATCGTACTCGTTCTGATTGAAGTAGTTAGGGTCGTTGCCATAGACGGTGAAGGTTTTACCGAAGGCAGTTGTCGTTGAATTGTCCGTCCGAAGAACCCGGCGACCATTGGCCAGCACGTACGACCCGTCCCCGTTTTTCTGGTAGATCGTCTGCATGCCACCGATCGTCGTCCGGTAGTAATGATCGCCAGCGGCAACGCCCCCCCCGTTCGCCCGCAGTGCAACGGCCATCGGGCTGTTCACATCCAGGGGAGCCGAGGTGTTCCCCGTGCCCCACCAAAAGTTGATGGCGTACTGAGGGTGTTCCGTGAACAGGTAGCCATCGATCGACTTTCCCTTATCGGCGTAGCCCTTGAAGCTGGGCGAGGTAACGGGTTTGGGCCCGTAGGTAAACACCTTGCTGGTGGTACAGACCTGCAAAATGCCCTGGTAGAGATAGCCGACAAACTTTTTCAGGGAGCCTTCTTTTTCCGGGTGATCCCAGTAGTGGGCGCTTTCCTCATCAATCGTCACCCATTTGGGGATTTTACCCCCGCAAATGCCATTCTTGATCAGATCGCCCATCCAGGTGCCCATCAGCCTGGCCGCATCCGGATCCGTAACCGGAATCAGCGAGTTGATGTAGGGAGCAATTTGGGCTTTGCGGGGATCACTGTCGGGCAAGGCGTTGTAGGGGCCAGTCAGGTACGAGGGCATATTGCCCGGCGAACCCGGCATGAGGATATACCCCATCATTTTATCCCCCGAATTGTTGAGAATATCCTGATAGTTTACCGCATCATTACCCGTACCGGAGTAGTTCAGGTTTGGGATTAACTGCCGAAAGCCGTGCGTAAAAAAGTCGTCATCCCACTCCCCGATATCACCCGACCGTTTTTTAAAGCGTGGCCCCCAATAGATCCAGTCTTTTTGAATCGAAAAACGGGGAAACCGTTTCCAGTTCAAGGCCGCTTTCGCCTGCTGGGGCTGGTAGGTGTAATCGTTACCTTGTGGTCGTAGATAGTTACGGTAGGTCTGGCCGAAGGAAAGGCTACCCGACAGCAGGAGCCAGAGAATAAGGAGCTTTTTCATGTTAATTGGTCGGATCGGTTAGTATGTTCGCGTCGGAGTAGGTGACGGGCGTGCCTGAGTCATCGGTGTCGTTGGGGTTTCCTGCGGTCCAGGCCGTGCCATCGGTGGGCAATGGATCGGGGTCAGGATCGGGCGTCGTGCCCCCGTCGACGGGGGGCTGGGTGACGTATTCGGCCAGCGTGTCGTTACTGGCGATCGCGCAGACCAAAACCTCTTCCTGCTTGCCCGCGGGAGGGCCTGTGCGATCAATCAGGGCCGCGATGTTTTGAGCCGAGCTGGTCCACAGCGTTGGCACGTCCGCGCAGACCGATGCGAGAGCAACGGGTATCATTTTGTCGACCACCGTAACCGTTGGCGGATTCGTGGAGCTGTCGGTTGTGGTCTCGACGACAAGCAAAAAGCAATCGGTTATTGTTGCCATGGTCTACAGCGGGTAGAGTTGAACGGTTGTGTGATCGGGCGTACTGGCCTGCGGCAGGTAGTGGGGCTGCACCTCGGAATTCGCCACCGTTTGCAGCTTGACGGCGAAAATGTTCAGCGCCCGGGTGGTGTTGGAAAAGTCCTCATCGGCGAAGAAAGTCACGTGCGTATAGCCCGGCGGCAGCGTGCCCCAGCTGGTCTGGGCGTTGTAATCCAGTTTCTGCATTACCCCGTAGGTGGCATCATTTCTGGATTGTAGGTAGCGCGACCGCACGTCTGCGTTAGCCGCATTAGTACCCTCAATCCTGACCAGAATAACCAGGTTTTCCGACACCGTGCCGGAAGACGGTAAGATCGAATGCCAGCCGGTTGGGTGAAACACCGTTACCTTGGCGATGCTCAGGGGCGTGGTTTGATTGGCCACATTCTTGAAAACGATGGCCTTCTCAATGACCGCCCCGTTGCCGAAGGTGAAGAAGATTTTACCCGGCACATCGGCGGTGATCGAATTGATTGGGGTATGGATTTTAGTACGCGAATCGGCCAGGGCAATCAAATCAACGCCCGGTGGGTAGGGCTCAAAGAGGCCATACGCCCCTTGCGAATCGATGTAGTTCTGCCGGCTGCCGTTGGTGTATACTGCGTCAATTGAATACTCTGGATCACTGCCCCCTTCGACGGCTTCAGTCGGACCAACGATTTCATATTTATCAAAAACAGCCGTGTCCGCTACGTTGATCAAATCGATCAGCTTCTCGACGTAGCCACCACCGGCCGGGAAGGTGAAACGAAGCGTACGGGTCAGGTTGGCAGTAATTGAACCCATTGGCAGGGTTACCGTGCCGATCGCATTCATGCCCGTAGTGGCCGTCATACCATCCGGATACGGCGTATTGATCGAGTAGGCACCCGATTCCGTGTACTGCTCTTCGAGTGGCGCCTGATTGAAGAGCGCCACTACTTTAAAGTGAGCCTGGGGCCCTCCTTCAATAATGGCCTGCGACGTTTCAATGCGATCGATGCGGTAACCCGTGATGTACCTTGTAATTGATGCGTCATAGATCTGAATGACTTTGCTGGCATTCAGGCCCAGATAAGCCGCCGTAAGCGTCGGGCTGCGGGTATCGTTTGGCGTTGAGTTAACGGCGGCAAATAGCACCCCGTCGGCACCCCACGTCAGGGAGAAATCACCACCCGTAGTTTTATTTGATGCAGCCGTTACATCCTCCGTATCACCGTTGGTGTAGGTCAGCCACACTTTTTGGTTGGTCTGTGCGCCTTCGTTCTGACCCAATGGACCCAGTATTTCCAGCTTTTTAGGCAGACGGGTAGGTGGTGTACCGCCGTCTGGAGTCTTACTGGGCGCCATGATCCGGATGGAATTCAGCCGGACGTAGTTACAAGCCCCGCCGGCATTACTGTTCTTGCTGGTGACCAGTCGAACGTAGCGCAGGGATCGGTAATTGGCATCAAGATCCGTCTCAACGGGCAAAACGATTTCCTGGGTGGTACGCGCTTGGTTGGTAACTGTTGCCAGCACAAACCAGGTAATCCCATCCGTGGAGCCGCTGAGCTGATAATCTACTGGTAGCCAATCGGCACCATCTGAAAAATTGTTCGGCACTAGCCGAATCTGCTGGGGGGCAGCCGTTCCGCCCAGATCGACGCGAATGGTAACGGGCTCGGTTTCCCCTACGCAAGGGGTGGTATAAGCCGAATCCGGATCATCGTCGGTCAAATGCTCGGCGACCCAGATCGGCCCAAAGCCCGAATCAGGCGCGGTTACGGTCGCATCGACTGCTACATCAATCAGATTACTCAGACTCACGCAGGCGAAATCCGACGTTCTGGGTGAATACCGGAAGGCAGTTGTGCCGGACAGGGGGCGAATCTCGACGGTAATAGGCTCCCCGTTTTTGAACACATCGGGAATAGTAAACGTCCAGCCGCAGATGTGCGTAGTCGCGCCGGATAGCCCTAGTACGTCAGCCACTTCGGGCCGGGCGAACGTAGCCGTGGCAATACCCGCAAAAATGCCGTTGATGAAGACCCGCAGCTTGGCGGGCGTATTGAGATTATTAAGATCATACACCCAGCCGCCACACTGAGAACAGTTAACGAAATCCAGTGAGGCATCATAGAGGGGGGCCAGGATGCTGACCGGCGACCATTGGATAATGTTGGTTGCCG
This sequence comes from Spirosoma agri, assembly GCF_010747415.1. Lineage (NCBI taxonomy): Bacteria > Pseudomonadati > Bacteroidota > Cytophagia > Cytophagales > Cytophagaceae > Spirosoma > Spirosoma agri. The sequence continues at coordinate 3,723,571 of NZ_JAAGNZ010000001.1, forward strand.
TATATGTTTTGGTAACCGTACCCGATAGGTTGCAGGTTGCCGCGATAGCACAGAACAGTTGCTTCAGGCTTGGATTAGCGCTTATGGTAGTAAGCACCGTTTGCCCTAACAACAGCAGCGTTTCGGGTGCCAGGCTTCGCAAAAAGGCGCGATACACAGCATCCCGGTCCAGATCGTTCGACCGGGCAACCAGGGAGGTCAGCGAGGATGAGCCGGTCGAATTCTCTTCACTCGGATCGACAATATCGTAGCCACCCGTCTCCTTGAAGACCACCCGAATCAGCTCCTCGTCCGCCATGTGAACCGGATGGTAGCCCAGAAACCGGTAAACGATTCCCGCCACGAACGGGTCATTGTTGTAATCCTTATCGAAGTATGGATCCTCAACCTGCTCCCGTTTATCGTCCAGGTGGCCAGCCTCATTGGACAACACCGAAAAGGTGAAGCCCTTGGTACCATAGCCACCCGTCGTCAGGGTGATTTCAGAAACGGGATTGCTCATTGCGTAAAGAAGGTTACCTGACGGCGCAGGGTGGATTTAAGCTCGCCGATCGTAATGCCGTCTTGGCGCACGATGGCACCGAGCTTGGCCTTACCTGGTTCAATGGGCACAAAGCCGCTCACGCTGGCCGTTGCGCCGAGTTTGGGAACAATACCGACACTGGTCAGATCCTGTAAAAATTTATCGTGGCGACTGGTTGTAACGGGCAAACTGGGCGGCACGGGCTGATCGGCCTCGTCGGGGTTCAGCGGGATCAGATTGCCGTCCTTCTCCACCCAGAAGCCTTTCGGCGAGGGCAGCTTTTCAACGTCTTCGTGCATGATACGTACGCTGCTCGTTTCGTAGCGGCAGCCCTGCACGTCCCATTCGAACCGCGAGGCAATTTGTTGATCGTAGGGCTGAAACGTGGTTTCCTTGATCGTGCTGGCATCGGCAATGGTCACCTGCGAGACTTTCTGACTGATGACCGTGCGGTCTACCAGAAAATACCACGGATTGCGCACAAAAGCGGGAATTGAGGTAACTGTATAATCCCCAAAATTCAGTCCGTCGCTAGTGACTCGGATGGTCATGCCCACCTTGATCCAGGGTAGATACACCCCAGGGTAAACGGCATTGACAATCTCTTTTTTGAATTCGACAAGCAGATTCGTCGCCTGCGTGGCGGGCTCCTCAGAAGGGATACCGCCAATATCCAGGTAACGCAAAATGGTATGCATACCCAGCGGCAATCTTCCTAGCAGCGTGGCCTCGACCACATCAGCCGGCTGCATATACTGGCGGGCCATGGATGCGGCCAAATGATACGGCAAGCCCTGACCAACGGCACTAGCCCCCGTTTTGTCGGCCCGATCCCAGCTGACGGTTGGCTCGTGGGTACCCAGGCGAAACAAAGGTCCCGTGCGGTCATACGGCAGGGGGAAATACACATCACCCAGCGTCAGGCTGGCGGTCGTCTCTAGTTTGCGCTTTGAGCTAGTAATGGTGACCTGCGTACTATCGATGCTGACGCCATCCTGCTTGGTTTCCAGCGTGATGCCGTACTGCTTCAGGTACGGGCGGTTGCTAGGCGTACCGGGATTCGCGCCCCCGCCGGGCTTGTCCAGCGCTTCACCCACGCAGACCCACACCTGAAGAAAGCGCACGTTGCCGATCGCTTCCATCTCCAGGGCAAACTCCGCCTGTCCGCTGTAGGTGATCGTGCCCGCATCATTGCAATGGTAGGTCAGAATGCCGACTAGCTCCGATGTTTTGGGGCTCTCCTTCCAGGCTCCCCCCTTTTGCAAAATGTGCATTTGCAGCGGGCCGTTGCTCTGTTGTGTGTAGGCAAACACAACGATTTTGGACGCCCTGAGCAGGTTTAGCTCGAACTTACCCCGCAGCACCCGTTTGTAGGCTTGCTGATACTGGGGTGAATCTTTGGCAAACTCGACTTGGTAGCGAATGGAGGGTGTGTCGGGTTTGGCTTTCTCGTCGCCGTACCCGTACAAAACCATTGCGTATTGATCCTCTTCCGTGCCAACTCCGACCCGAAAAGAGTCAGCGGCACTGATGTTGTTACGCGTCCAGCCCGTCGCCAGGCCCGTATTGTCGACCTGCCCCCAGTCCCCGCTTTTTAGCCAGTTCAGGTAGCGCCCAAAGTCCTGTTCGACCGTCACGCCCGGTTTGATGCCCAGTAGCCGAACGGTGGGTTTTTCGTTTAAAACCTGCACCGGTTTTCCGGGATAGATATCAACCCCAAAGTCAACACTGCGCTCCGAGAGCCCATCGGGGGGAGCCGACAGATCCGGGCTTGAATAGTTGCGCAGGTGAACCGTCTTTTTAGAGCCCTGATTCCAGACGTCCCAGCCCCCACCCGCTTCATCGGCCCGCAGCACCAGCCAGCCGCCCCCTGCTCCGCCCAGCTGACCGATCCGGCAGCCGTAGGGCTCGAGTACTTTTTTTAGCGCATCGTAGCAGCTGAGCGTATCGTTCTTTTCGTTGACGAGGGCTTCAGCCACGATCTGCGTCGTGAAGAGCGGATCAATGGCCGGGTCAACTTTGCCGTTCACGATACTCAGCGAACGCAGCGTCGCCTGCTCGTAGATGTTTACCCCGGTGACGAGCGGCAGATCGAAACCGGTGTTGAGAAGCGCGGTGCGAATAACCGTCGACAAGCTAACGTATCCCTGTAAACGTTTACCGTCTCGATCTACGATCGGGCGGTCGCGCAGCGTTGAGAGACCGCAGGCCGCACTCACCTCGATCGGGTAGGGCTTCTTTTTATAAGTTTCCGAGTAGTCGGCCGGCATGATCCAGCCCGCAAACTCGACGCGGGCATAGTTACCCGTGTTGGATGGGTCGCTCAGCAGCACGGCCTGTACCTCCCGGTCCGAGCGGACGTAGAATTCCCGGCTCTGGTAGAATGACTCCGCGCGGAGCTTGAAGTCCGCCTTCAGGGGATGCCAGAAAGCAAACCGGCTCTGATCGGACGAGGACTTACTGATCTTGACCGGCGTGCCTTTGTAAAGTGAAAGCTCTTTGGGCGTACCGGTAAAATCTCTGAATCGAAATTCGACGCGGTACTGCACCGGCGCGATGCCCAGCCCCTTATTGGGCAGGTCAACGAAATCAGCGTAGTATTTAACCGCGTAGGTAGACATAAAAACGACGCCCCTGTGGGGGCCTTCGAAATTACGGCTACCCTTAAGGGGTGTCGCTTAACCAGCGTTAAGGCGCATTACTTAAACTTTTGAAGTTACGCAAGCTGGAACAATTCGTGTATATACACGAATTCCTTAAGTTGGAATTGTAAATAAATAATCGAAAAAAATCGTTAACGGAGGTAATCCGCTTTGTACTGATCAATCTTAGTTTGAAGGTTGTCGCACTTATCCTCAAATATTTGTTGAAGGAGCCGAATAGTTACTTGACGTTGCCTTGCCCGTTTATTCGAGTTCATAGCCCGCCGGGAAGACTCTTTAGATTTCCTGTTTGAAGTCAATAAAAAGTGGGCGACTGATGAAGTTCCATTTTCGTCATGGGTTTCCATAGCGGTTCAGACTTTAGTGTGTCTGTTAGAAAACAACACGCCACATTGGGAAACGATTTATTTTTCACTGTTGGGTTGTGTCATACAGGCGAGTATTTCTCTCGATTCCCTCGCCTACTGCGTTGGCAATAAGTCAAAGAAAGTTGTAATCTATAACTAGGGACCAAATTATTTGTTATGATCGCCTATTTACTATATTTGAACTTAGTTACAAAGGATTTCAATGAATGATATTAAGCTATTAGTTGGCCAACAGATTCGGGAAGCGCGCAAAGTGAAAGGGCTGACTCAGAAGGAGCTGGGCGAGAAGCTGGGGGTGGGAGAACCTACAGTGAATGGTTATGAAAGCGGCAAGCAAAATCTTACAATTGAGACTCTTCAAAAGATCGCAAATGCGATAGAAGTAGAAGTTAATACTTTCTTCAAATAGAATATATTTTTGACCTTAAACTTGCCATATATCAGAAGTTTTTGTATTATTGTAATGTAAATGGGAATGAGTGTCACCCATTTACATAGATAAACCCCCAACGCAAACATCTTGGCGGACTTAGCGAAGGGGGCGATGTGTCACACAAAAACAGGTAGTAATCATGAACACGCAGCAAAGCTACGCGGGTAGGGCGAATCACGCAACCCCGAATCCACCAACGGCCCAAAGTGGGGGCCCAACCTCGCCTATTACTGATAGTCGGCAACAAAGCACAGTCCCAGCATTGAGCGACGAATTGGTTACAATTCCCGAAGACCTGTATAATGCCTTCATTCAGTTCAAATCAATTTCGGATGATTTTTTAGGTATCTCAGAGAGCCCCGTTTATGCCATTACCAGAATCTTAGAATCTTGGCTTGTCGATGCTCGACTATATAAGGATTCTACCGATATGAAATGTCTGCTGACGACTCTGCGCCTGCTCGATTTTTTGTATGATCTGCGCGTTGAGCGCGAATCGCTTGAATGGTTTCAGGACGAGGCAAGGAAAATGGCGAAGGGAGGGCAGAATAATGAATAGCTTAGTAAGTGTTCGCTCGATTACCCACCAAGTTGTCACCCGCGTAGCCATTCTTTGGAATGAGCCCCGCTCGGAAGTGTACGCCCGAATCTATAACCGGCTTCACTGCTTCTACGGTATAGACCTGACCCAGTACCCGCGTAGTAAAGGGGAATCATTGCTTGCCGTTGCGGAACGACTCGATGTGATCGACAAGGTCTATCAATTAGCCGAAGCCGAAAGCCTGTATCTGCCACTCACCGAGAATTAGTCAATGAGCAAGCAACTTGTTCAGCACAAGGGTTTGTCTCGCACAGCCCTTGTGCGCTTGATTCGTCGGCTTGATCTGTACGAACAATGGAAACGGGCAGTGTTCATTCGTGACCGCTTTACGTGCCAGCACTGCGGAGCCAGAAACGGGCGAAAACGCGTTATTGAGGCCGACCATATTATCAGTCTCACTCAATTGGTAAAAGACAACAACGTAGGCTCAATCGAAGGGGCTGCTGCGTGTCTAGCCTTGTGGGATATTGGCAACGGACGGACGCTGTGCCACACCTGCCATGAGCAGACAGAATCATATCCAATACAACTTAGAAAAAAGAAAACATCATATGCCAGCAAGAGTCGTAATTCCCGAAGAGGTGCTATCAAAAATTGTTGATGCTTACCAACAAGGAGTACCCATAATTAAGCTTATTTCTCAGTTTGGATATGGAGAAAAGACCATAACCAGAACATTAACCAATTTGGGGGTTCATCAAATTTCACCTCGACAGTTTCACCTTTTAACTGGAAAGGAAGAGGAAGTAAGAAGACTATACCAAAGTGGTTCCAAGTTGGCTGTTATTGCCAAAAGCTACGGTGTTGGCAAGTGTGTTCTTTCGCACTTCATTAAAAAGAATGACATTAAAATACACCCCCTTGGTAACGATGCGAAAGAAAGAGAAGGGTTGATACTAGGCGACTACGAAAGCGGAATGGGGATTTCTGAAATTGCTAAGAAGTATAGGGTCTGCGCTAAGAAAACGGTTCGCAGATTATTGGTCAACGCTAATATTGTTCCTCGAACTGCTTCTGAAAATTCTAAAATTGCCCATGCAACAAAAAAGAAACGAGGCAGTAAATTGGCTCCGCGTCGTTACAACATTGATGAAAATTTCTTAGATCAAATCGACTCAGAAGCGAAGGCGTATTTCTTAGGCTTCTTTTATGCAGATGGGTATAACGATCAGAAAAGGGGTGAACTCTCAATCGAGCTTAATCAGAAGGACAGGGCAATACTAGAACTGTTTCGTACATTTTTCGGCAATACGAGGGCGGTTTGGGACTCAAAGCCGGGTTCAGTTAAATTTCGAATGAAAAGCAGAAAGTTGTCAGATCGACTTGCGGAACTAGGGTGTCCGCAGCGTAAATCATTTATTTTGACTTTCCCGGAGTGGATTGACGAAAATTTATTGCACCACTTTTTGCGAGGCTACACGGATGGTGATGGGTACGTAATGTGCAGGTCTAAACGTACAGGTATTGGCGCAATTGGCTCAGATGCGTTTATTGACGCAATGGCAAGAATAATCTCAAAAAAATGCAGCGTATTTTGTTCCTTTCAGCCACATAATATCAGTAAAGGTATGTTGAATTTCAGGGTGAGCGGGACCCAGCAAGTTAAGAGAGTAGTACAGTTTTTGTATAAAGATGCTACTTATTTTTTGGAGCGAAAGAAGCTAAATGCGGACGCGATTATCGCGAAGAGAGTTATTAACATGCAACTGTTTCTTGGCGAGCTTTAGTTGCGGCATAATACCGGGACAAAACCACATGAAAGGTAGAGCGGTCACTGTACATCCGGCGACCTTTGTACCATTTTTCGTGGCTTTGTTCGGTTAGCTCGTAAGCCAGCGCCTTATCTCCCACTAAGTCCAGATTTTTTCGGTACTGCTTGATAAACCCCTCGACGCTATTAAGTGCAATAATATCCTGCACAAAATCGAATAAAAGACTTTCCATGCTAATTGAAATATTGATTGGTTTGATGATAATCGTCAATGGCGGCTGAGAGGTCACCATTACGGAGGTTGAAACCACCAGAAACGTTCAAGTCTAGCGACTGACGACCAACTCGGTTCATGTCAGGCCGGTTGAAACGAAAATTATTGCCGAGTTGCTTGGTGATGCGGTCGCCAATCAGGTTAGCACCTAAATCGACTGAACTTATAAATTCCCCTCCACCTTTACGAGCTTTCGACGTTTCACCGCCGTAAAGCAGTGTGGGTCCCGTTAGTAAGCCCCCCGACTCCATAGCGGTAGCCCCCCCACCTATTTTGGCAGCACCGGCCTGAACGGCAGTACCCAGTGCGACCAAGGCAACACCAGCCACCGCAGCAACGACAGGGTTTAGCGTCTTTAAGGCCGCTTGTATTGCGCCAATACCTATTGCCGTTTGAATAGCCAACGTACCTAACTGCTTTAACATGCCGCCGAGTGTGCCGAGTAACATTCTCGGAAGCGCATCAATGCTTTGCGTTCCAGCAATTAGGCCGCCAATAACCTCCCCCATACCCACCAGTGCGCTTACAGCCCCTTCTCTTAGAATGTCCCGAACACCTATATTAAAGTCTCTCAACTTCTGTTTAGCGGCCTCTAGGGGGGCTGTAATTCGTTGCTGCAAGCCTTCTAAGCCGGGCAATGGCGGAGGGGCTCCAATTCCGTTTATCGACCTAAACGCATCGGCAAAATTTATTGAAGTCGCTATAGGCTTAACCTCGCCGATGTTGACGGGCTTAAAATTCGCCCGCTCCTTGTCGAGTTTAACCAGTTCCTGAAACGCGGCCACCTGCCGACTGCGTGATTTGTCGCCCGTATCGCCCTGCTCTTTAAGTTCTTTGGTGAGCCGCTTTAAAATGCGCTCATTGGTTGTTAATGCACTACCCACCCCTTCAACGGCGGGCTTCTGCTTTCTAAACGACGCGGTCGCCGAATCCAGACTAGCTTTTAGCTGATCATACTCAATCTGCTGCGCGGAGACATCGAGTCTTTTCAGCTTGCCGCTGGTGATCTCGTCCTTGAGCGCTTTTAACTTGTCTTTGGCCTGCTCAGCGGCCGAGCCCGCCAGGTTGATGCTGGAGTAATCAAATGGTTTGGGTGCGGCCGCTGCGGTTTTAGCACCCGTGGCCACCGTCAGCGAAACGCCCGCCTTGGCCACTGCCTGCACGGATTGAATGTTGCCTTTCAACCCATCCAGTTTCACCAGTGCCTTGTCGATGCCGGCGGTTATTTTGTCCGCCAGGCTGGTGGCTCCGAAAAACTGGAACGTAGCGGCAATGGAGCGGCCAATCCCTGCCGCCATGAGCCGGAACCCATCGATGAGCAGGTTCCAGATCGATTTGGCGACGATGAGCAGGCCATTGCCAAACTGCGAGAAATTTCCCGTCAGCAGGCCCGTTAGCGCCGTAAAAATACCCTGAATAATACCTGCGTTGAATCTAAAAATTGCGGCTACGGCTTCAAACGCCGTTTTGCCAATAGCGGTGAAAAAGCCCCCAAATCGCGCCCAGATTAGCCCGGCTACATCAATCGTTCGCTGGATGACGGCCCGAATATACCCCATTGCTGAAGCAACTAACCCTTGAACACTCTGCCAGATACCCGAATCGGTCAGGATCGTTTTGATGCTACTCCAATTAGTGGCAATTAATACCGCAGCCCCGACAACGGCCGCCCCGATCAGCAGGATTGGACCGATGGCAACCCCCAGCGTGGCGGTAATGGCGGTGGCTCCGGCGATAACAGACGGCACCAGGGCTAACAAACCACCGACAGCCAGCGCCAAGGGGCCAATGGCAGCGACCAGACCGGTCACCGTCAGAATTACTTTCTGCGTCGTAGGTGATAAAGCCGCAAACTTATCGGCCAGGCCGGTGGCCCCGTTGCCGATCCGGTCAATGAGCTCGGTCAGCCCAAAGGCTTTATCGGCGGCCTGCCCAAAGTTGAACTGGGCCAGCTTGACGGCATCGCCCAGATTTTCCAGCGCATTTTTGGGGCCGCCCTTGACCCGCTCCAGTTGGGACAGCTTCGCCGTCAGATCAGTGATGAAGTCCATCGGGGAGCGGCCCGCAGCTTGCAGCTTCGCGCTGATCTGCTCGGAGTCGACCGTGCCGAACATTTCCTTGATGGCCTTGGCAACGGCGGGGCTGGAGGTTAGAATAGGCTTTAAGTCCTCGGAGAGCACTTTAGCCTTACTGCCCATCTGAGTCAGCTGGGTCAGCACCGAATCCAGTTCGAACTTACCCCCGCCCGTCAAAGCCAACGCGTTGCCGAATTGTAACAGGGACTCCTTGGATTGCAGAGCTGAAAAGCCGACAGCTTGCAGGCGCACATCCCCCTTGATCGCTTCTTCCAGGCCGAGGCCTGGCAGGCGCACCACGGGCAACAGTTCGTCGAACCGGGCTTTGGCCCCCGCGGCCGAACCCGTGATGTTCTCCAGCCCCAGTTGCAGGGCGTTGATCTCCGAGTAGGCTTTAAACGAGGTGATGCCGACGACAGCAATACTGGCGGCTACGATCGAGGCCTGCCGGCCAAACGACTGAATTGATTTACCCAGTTGGCCAATGCCGCGCTCGAACTGCCGGGACTGCCGGTCCGCAGCCGCGAAGCCCGCCGACAGGTTGCTGTTTAGCTGGGTAGCCAGTTGCGCCGTAGCCGCACCCGCGGCCCGGAACCCCGCAATGAAGTCCGTGACGATTGCCCCCAGTCGAATATTAACAGCTCCTGCCATGCCTATGAGTTAGCGATGCGGCTTACCAGATCCGCCCACTGAGCTTCGGTTCGTTTTTTGAGTCGGGGTGCCGACTGGCCCCGCCGTTTTTTCTCGCCCGGCAGCCGGAGCACGTCCTGACTGTCGATGGCGGGGGTTTTCTCGCCCCGGTTGATGTTGTAGAGCAGCGCGTAGAGCTCCCGGAAGTAGATACCCTGCGGGTTGGTCCGCCGGTAGTAGCCGGCCAGCATCCGCTCGAAGTCGGCGGGCGTGGTCTCCCAGAACTCTCCGGACCGCAGGCCTATTTCGTATCCGGTTTCTTGGAGGGCTTCCCAGTCAGTGGGTTTCCGTCTTCGCCCAGCCCCAGCAGCCCGTTTACCCGGGCGCTTACGTTTGGGAGTCGCTCGAAGGCGCTGCGGGAGGCCACCAGCACTTTAGCCAGATCCTCGTCCGACATGGCATCCATCAGCTCGTAGACGTCATCGACCTTAAAATTGTCGGCCAGCGCGTTCTGGTCGAAGCGGCACATCAGGCCCGCCCAGAGCGTGAGTGCAATGGTTTCGATGTTGCCCGTCAGACCCTCGCCGTGTTTTTCGACGAGTTTGGCGGCCAGCATGCCGAATTTGAAGGTAAAGGGTTTACCGTTGATGAAAACGACGATCTCGCCGTTGGTTAGTTCAGTAGGTTTCATGGGGTCAATCGTTACGGATGGGTCACTCGGGTTTTCTAAAAAAACCTACTAATTCACTTCTGCTTTAGTAGGTTTTTTCTCGGTTCCTGGCTGGTTTACGACAGTGTGGAGCGGGTCGGCAGCTGAAAGAAATTGAACTTGGCCCCGCCCGTGGCATCACCCTTCTGGGGGCCTTTGCGCGAAAAGCCGTTGAAAAAGCCCTGGCCCGTGTAAACCGGATCGCCTGCCTTATCGCCCACCGAATACTTCAGATCGATCGTCGCTGCGGTATCGTTCCACTGCTGAATCTCGTCGTCGGAGACGTTGGTGGCCTTGTCGCCGGTGGCGTAGTTGCGCACGATATGCTCGATCGAGAGCGTAGGCACGGCGATATCGCCCGAGGGGCTTTTGGTGGTACCCGACCGGCAGGCCGTTTCTTCGACTTCGGCCCCGGGCGAATCCAGATCGGCGGCCGTCATGCAGCCAAAGAGGATGTAGTCGGTACCGCCCGGCTTTTTGATGAGAACAATAATTTCCCTGCCTTTCACAAGGGTATTGGTGCGTGCAGCAGCTGCCATCTTACAGTTTGGTTACGGTTAAATCGAAAATCAATCGTTTATAAAAAGCACTGATCTCGGGGTCGGCCTCGTCGAAATCGTCGTCGTTGGTCTCGATGCTGACCAGGTAGCCCAGATGAATGCCATCATAGCGGTTCAGTACCTCCACAAGCGTATCGGCCAGTCCCTCGATCTCTTCGGAATTATTGGCAATGGCCCCGATCTCCAGTAGTCCCTGCTTGGTCGCCGAACCACCCCGGCAGCCGAGCGGCCGCAGCCCCTTGGTATTGTAGTACAGGGCCGGAAACGCGCTCGCCTGCTCAAAGACGACCGGCGTGACCCGGCCCCCGTGCAGAGCCAGCAGATCGGGTTGCGTGCTCAGCAAATCGTACAGGGCATTACCAATTCGGTTTGTACTCATCGGCGTAATTCAGTTTCAACCACGGCCTGGGCAATTTGGCCGATGCCCGCTTCGATCAGGGGTGTACCCCGGCTTTCGGTGCGGGCCAAAAAATCATTGACGCCCACCCGGTGGATATTGGGCCGGGTAATCCAGTGGGTTCGCCAGCCGGCGTAGCCCCGTTTTTTGCTGGCCCCGACCAGCACCCGGGCCACTTCACCCGGGCCGCCCGGCACAATCAGAATCCGCAGGCTGCGTTTAGTAGCGCCACCCTTGTCGTACGTGCTATCCCGCTTCAGCTTGCCCGACCGGAGCCGGCGCGTCAACTGGGAGCGGAACGTTCGACGACCGACGGGCACTTCCTGCCGGGCAATGCCCAGAACCGGCTGCGTAGCCGTTTTAAGCGTTTTGCCCATTAGCCGGGCATCGAAGACACGGCCCACCCTGGCCAGCGTTCGATCCATCGCATAGAGCTCCGTCGAGTCGGTTTGAATGCGCATCAGTCATGTTTCTGGGCTTCGATGATGAGCCACTGCCGACGTCCCTCGCCCTCGCGGACGTTAAGAATATCGTAGCGAACCCCCTCGCAGTAAAGAATCATCGTTTCCAGCACGCCCGTGCGGTAGCGCAGATCGAATTCAACCGTGCCGAAGGCCGTCTCGCGGGAAGCCTGGGCCGAGCCCGAGCCGTCCCCACCCGTTTCAACGCCCCCGGTTTCGCGTTTACGACAGGGCACGTTTTGGGCGAAGGGCGATGGTGATTCACCAATCTTTTCGCCTTTGCCGTTTTTGTGGGCGTCTTTGGTAAACAGGTCCAGCGTCCGATCCAGGTTGCCGGCTTGTAAGGGCTTGGCCATCGTTACAGTATGGGTAAAACGTAATCCTTGATGAGCCACTCGGCGTGCGAGGGCACTTCCTTTTTCTCGTCCGATCGGATGTCATACCAGCGCCCGATCAGCAGCCGAATGGCCTGCACGATATCGGCCGGCACACTCGTTGGCTCGTAGCCCGCCCGGTAGCTGACGCGGATCCGGGACACACCCGTAATCATCTGCGCTAACGGGTAAAATGTCAGTTCGCCCGTCTCCGTCCAGTCGTAGCTGGAAGCATCCAGTGTGACCCAGTCCGCAGAACCCATCAGCCGATACTCGATTTTGGTCACGCTGAGCACGTTCAGACTGGGCAGATCAGCTTGCAGGCCAAACCCCTCCCCGAAGGCGAAATAATCCCGGGCAAAAATGGGCTGCTTGCACATTGTTTCGATCCGGGCCATCGCCGACCGCATCAGATCCGCTGCCACCCCTAGTTCCGCCATCGCTCCGACATCGGTGCGCAGCCATTCGCAGGCGGTAGCCAGATCCATGACAGGATCAAGCGGAACGGCGGGGTTTTGCGGGCGGGCGGTGAGCATTACTTGTTGCGGGTTTCGCCTTTTGGTTTGGCAGTAGCCGTCTGACCAGTTGGGTTCAGCTTCGCCGTTTCACCCGAAGGCTCTGCGGTCGCCGTCTGGACTTCTTCGGCCAATCCGTGTTTGACCAGATCGGCTCCTACTGCCGGGTCAACTCCTTCAACCACCTGGTCTTGATGGAAGGAGTAGTTGACGCCGGAGCAGGAGGTTGTTAGTTTAATCGTCATGGTTAGGCTGCTGCGTGCTGCATGAATTTAACGGCGCTCGTATTCATCAGCCGGGCATCAGTGCGCATAAAGCCCACGTAAGCCGTCTGGTTGAATTCAGCGAAGCGCTCCGTTAACCGGATGATCAGTGGTTGCGCTACGTTCCGGATGACGTACTTGTTAAAATCGCCAAAGCCAACCGACTTCGCGCTCGCTCCGATATCCGCCAGGTCGTCGTTGATCACGTACTGGTAGCCCCAGATCGTGTCGGGTGCGCCCTTCTGTATATCGCCCAGCTGCCAGACGTAGCGGCCCTGGTTGTCCTTTAGTTTGCGAATAGCCGCTAGCGTCAGATCATTGAGCGTGTACTTACCGTTTTTGCGGTACGCCCGGTTTACCGAGTGCAGCAAATCGATCAAATTGTCAGCCGTGAGCGCGGTTGCCGCCACGTTCGTGTTGAACACGCCCGCGTTGATGATGACGCCTTCGGGTTTGTTGGTACCGTCGGCTTTGGTGTAGTGCTCATTCTGAATCCGGCCAAAGCGAATGCCCATGGCTTCGGTGATCAGCGCACCCAGATTGAACGCACTATCTTGAATCAGAGCGTTATCTACTTTGATCACGTCCGAGGTGTAGGTGAATGCGCTCAGCGTTTTGTTACCAAAACCAAGGTCGGTCGAGCCCGTGGTCGCATCGGTGCCGGAGGCCAGCAAACGACCTTTGGTCGCCGTGTCGTCCATGGTTGGCCAGTCGACCGTGGCGCCCGTACCTGTACCCCAAGTGCGGCCTAGTTCCAACATACCGCCGTAGGCTTTCAGCGCAATTTCGAGTTCGTTGGAAAACTCGCGGGGTACCGTGTAGCCGCCCGCTGCGCCCGATCCTGCACTCTGGGCCCGGGTTTCACCGCCATTGACGTCTACTGCTTTTTGAAAACCACCCAAGGCCCGCTTTTCGGCTTCGGTCAAGTCAGCAATACCATGACGCAGATACGCATCAAACGCCTGCCGATGGGCCGTCTCCGCCGTTTTGTCGTCCGTTTTAGCGCGTTTTTCCTCTTCAGCCTTGTTAGCCGTTTCGGCTACTGAGCGCTGATCAGCTTCTTCGCGCTGGTAGTGCGAAATTTGCCGGTCAATGTCGGCAATGTCCGAATCGTGTTTGTCGAACTGGCTGCGCTCCTCGGCCGAGAACGAGCGGCTATTCTCCGCGTCTGCCTTGTCGATGAGTGACCGTTGTTCCGCGACAATACGCCCTTTCTTTTCCTGAAGGGCTTTCAGTTTGTCTTTTGACATAGTTATAAAGAGTTACGATGGGCAGTATTTTTCGCTTTATACCAGTCCAAGGAATGCCCTTGTGTTTCCTCCGACTGGATGTTTTCAGACGACTCCGCGGAGCGCGTCTCTGGATTTTCGGTAGTGGGTTGCTGGGTCGCCGCTTCGCCGGCTGGCTTAGCGCTACGCTCGGCATCGACGGGCGTTTCGGGCGTTTCGACGACAGCTTCCTGAAGCTCGGCGATCGTTTCTTCGATCCAGCTTTGCGAATAGATCAGATCGCTCAGCCGGCCCGCAGCCAGGCGCTTGACATTCTTGTCGGTCAGCTTGGGAATGCCCTGCGAGACGAAATCGATCTGGGTTTGCAACTGGGCAACCATGCCCGTCAGAAACGCCTGGTCATTGTCGTTAAGCTGTTTCTTTTCGCGCATATACAAGCCGCGTGTCGTGGCTTCTTCGGCAGAGATGCCCGCGTAGGAACGCGTCGAAGCCGCTACGCCAATGGTGGTTTGCAGATAAGCCGCCCGGGTCACCAGCGAAAGGTCCATCAGCTTGCTGATCTTCTCGACGTAGCGGTAGAGTACGTTATCCTTGGTTTCCCAGCGGTCCTTGGCCACAAAGAACTTAAAGCTCATGCCCCGGATATCACCCCGGTTGACCCAGACCTCACAGTCGTTGCCAACGGTGTTCTCGGGCTTGAGAATCCGCACGTCCACGCCCGTTTCGGTGGTTTTAAAACTCAGCGTTCCCGAATAATTCGCGCCCAGCAGCCGGTTCTCGTCGTGATTGAACACGGCCAGCACCTCCGACAGATCGGTGTCATCGTCGATGGCACCCGGCTCGATGATTTCCTGAAATACGCCCCGCTTCTGATCGTAGAGCGGCCGCGAGGGTTGATTGAAGACGATACCGGTACCGACAAAGAATTTGCCCCCACCTTCGGTAGCGGACCGCTCTTCGACGGTGATACTGGTTTTATAGAGCCGTTCTTCAACGGTGGCGACTAGCTCGTTCATGCGTCAGTAGATGGTTTAGGGTCGGCGGGGTCGGGTTTACCGTCACCCACTTTGGGTTTTGCTTCACCCATATGCGAATCGGCGGTCACCTTTTGCATGTTCATCTGGGTGAAGGTGTCGTCCAGATTCGGTTTGCGGTTCATGTTGCTGCGCCGGCGGATCTCGTTCGGCGTAATGGAGGCCGTGTTGAAGAGCGCTTGGATCTTGGTGGCTTCGGCCGTGGAATCTCCCCGCAGCAGAAAATCAAAATCAAAGACAACCTCTTTGACTTCCTTATCGTCTTCGGCAATCAGCTTACTTTCGAATTCCTGCCGAACCTGCTCAGTCCAGGGCAAAATGGTGTCAGTAATAAACTCCTTGTTCTGGTGCTCGATGTTGTTATTCGTCGAGCGGTCGAGCTTGCCAATCTTGTGCTGGGGTACTCCGTACATCCGGGCGATATCTTCCACCTGGAAGTTGCGCGTCTCGATGAACTGGGCGTGGTTGGGCGGAATGGTGACCGGTTTATAGGTCATGCCGTCTTCCAGAATCAGCGGCTTGTGGGCGTTGCTGAGGCCCGCCTGCCGCTCGGCAAACTGCTTGCGCAGCCGGTCGATCGCGCCCGAGTCTTTGAAGGTTTTTCCCGTCTCCAGCACGCCCATACCCCCCGCCCCCTGGCCGAAGAACTTGCCGCCGAACTCCTCGGCCGCCAGCGATAGCCCGATGCCGTTGGCAAACAGCTCGATGGGACTTTTGCCCTCGATGCCGTTGGTACCCGGGCACTTGAGGTGAATGATATCCCGCTTGTTGACAATCTCCCCGAACACGGTGTAGTACAGATAGCGCGTGCGGCCCATGTTGACGTAGATGGGCTGACACTCACCGGGCTCCAAAAAGCGCACGCCGATCGGC
Organism: Spirosoma agri; assembly: GCF_010747415.1. Classification (NCBI taxonomy): domain Bacteria; kingdom Pseudomonadati; phylum Bacteroidota; class Cytophagia; order Cytophagales; family Cytophagaceae; genus Spirosoma; species Spirosoma agri. The sequence goes on from NZ_JAAGNZ010000001.1 coordinate 3,739,264, forward strand.
TTCATGTAGGTATCGCGCTCAATGAAGGCGTAGGAATTACCCCGGGCCAGGCACGTAGCTACCAGCATGTTCATAAAATTGAAGCGGTTCATCAGCTCGTCGAGCCCGTAGATGAACAGCTGCTGCAAGGGATCTTTCTTGTCCAGATCCCGGCCGTACTCGGTTTCTTTGTAGACGCCGATGGGCAGCATGGCGATGGTCGACGCAATGCGGTTGATACAGGCGTAGACCGCCGATACGCGCATGGCTGATTCGGGGGTGACCGCAACCCCGGCATGGGAAACGCTGGGCGCTCCGCCGTACACATCCGCCCAGGAAGTCATGGCGGACAGGGGAACGGCTGGGTTTTCGAGGGAGCGGGATTCCGAACCGGAACTCTCCCCAGTATACGCAACGGGCAAAGCAGGAGCATCGGACGAACCGGCCCCTGTTAGTAAATTCCTCGCCCACGTTGCGAATCCCGCCATTCTGCCCTTTGAGAGACCCGAAATTGAGCGGTTTGCACCGGGATTTATCTAGTGGATTGGCTAGATAACGCGAGTTTTATGACTTTTCCCCGGCTGAACTTGGAATAGCCGTCGAAAAAATCATCCCGATCGGCAAAACAGCGGCCGCGCTGGAGGTATTGCTCGTAGAGTGCCTCCGTTTGCTCGTAAGCCCTTGTTTTCAGGCCCCGTTTGGTGCGGGTGGTGCCCCAGATCAGGGCCAGTTGACCCTCGTAGACCCGGTAAAAACCGGCCCGCGTCTGGAAAAACAGGCAGAATTCGAGCGCTTTGCGGGCCGATTCGCACAGCGGCAGGGTTGGCAGCTCAGGCATGGCGCTGAGCGGTTACGATAGCCGAAATGGGCACATGCAATGTTTTCAGGCGCATTTCGGTGCCGATCACGGTCAATTTGCCCCGTTTGGTCGCCAGAATGGCCGCTTCGCCCCGACTCTCCAGCACCAGGTAGGGGATGTTGTCGGTTTCCAGGCCAACGACCCGGCCTTCCAGCGTATAGGGAATGGATGCCACTTCGGGGCCAGACGGTGTATAGCGCTGGCGATCCCCATCGGGCAGGCCTTTGTAATAAATTGAGGTCGGCGCTGTGCGGCAGCGCAGGTCAACCTGCATCCCGGGGGTGAAGCGGGCCAGTTCGGAAAGAGTCATTCAAGTACAGTTACGGTTACGGCAGACTCTTTCGAGCTGATGTAAAAGTAGCCGACTTGTTTAGCGAAATCGTCTCATTCTGCGCCGTTTTTGGTTGCAGAATGAGACGATTATCAACTGAAATTTTGTATATACCTACGACTTACTTCTTCTCGAAGTCGCCGGGTATCTCGGCGTTGGTTTTTAGTTGGGTCTGAATAAGCCGATGACTGTTCGGGGGCGAACTGGAGACTTTATCTTCGTAGGCAATAAAGAAAAAGACAGGGCTTTCCGTACTAAGGATCTGGTAGATTCCGGTAAAGTCTGCCAGGTCATAGTTGACCACCGCATTTCTGGGATCGAAGTTGAGTCCATCCACATTTTGGATGTACCCCTTGTCTTTCGCGTCCGTGCCCTCAAAGATGAGTCGGGCGTTGTAGCGGATGCCGTGCTGAAGAGCCTTGCTGATCAGCTTGATTTCGTAGCGGGTACTGATGTCCCGGTAGGCGGTGACGGTATAACTTTCAATTTCAACCTGTATAGAGGCCATGCACGTATGGATTAGATTTTGCCCGAAGTAAATCATAATCCAATAACACCGACGAATCTGTTTAGCAAGCGGTTATCCTGTTTTATGACCAGTAAGTCAAGCCCTTACCCACGCCGGTACAACACCCGCTTAAAGGTGGCCAGCGCAAACGGCAGCTGGTGCCGGTGCAGCTGCTCATAGTGCTCCTTCGCCCAGTCGAACCGCTCGCTAATGGTCCTCAGCCGGTGATTGCGCATGGCCGGCTCGTAGAATTGTTTCAGAAATTGTTCTTCCAGGGTAGGCAGTGGGTGCATAAAGTCCAGTAAGGGGTTATAATTCGATGAATCCGCGACTGTCATACACGTTACCGCCCACCTCGTTGCGATCCATCATCCAGCCGGCCATGCTCATGATGCCCGACACGATGCCATCGACCTTATCAGGGGCCCGGCGGGGGTCTTTGGTGATCTTGATGTTGCCGTTGGTGTCGGTAATGGGAATGGCATTGCGCATCATCCACTGGGCAATGGGGTTCATGCCGTGGTTGAAGCGCTCCTGAAGCACCAGATCCCGAAACGCTTTGGTGGGCTCGGCGAACATGGGCATCGTCTGGGGAAATTCCAGCGCCGGCACGCCCCCTTTTTCCTGCACGGTCAGCGCCGTCGAGGTCGCATTGTAGCGATCGTACGTCATGCTCTGAATATCGTAGAGGGGCTTTAGGGGTAACACCATCTCTTCGATCTGGCGCGGATCGATCACGTTGCCGTCCAGCACGGTAATGAGCCCGTTTTTCTTCCAGTCCCGTAGATTGTGCAGCCCGTCGGATATCCGGTTGTCGAATTTGAAGCTCGGGATCCAGAACCACCACAGTATGTGGTGAATGCCGGGTACTTTCAGGGGTGAGCGCAAATAGAGCAGCTTGTCTTTCTGCTCATCGGTCAGCTCCTCGTCGTACTCCCACCAGTTCTCCGGCGGAAAATACAGCGAGTAGGCGCAAAAATCGTTGGTCGCTCCCATGTCCAGCCCCGCCCAGGCTTTACGGCCCTCCAGCATGGCCGGATCGAATTTGCTACCCGACTTGATCCAGATCGAATCCGGAATAAACACCTGGGGCGCATCGCACCACCAGTTTAGATTCAGCGTCTTGAAACTGACGATACCCTCCTCCCCTTTCAAATACTGCGCGTCGCGTTCCTCGACGAGCGTTTCGAGGTTAATGATACCGCCTTTACAAAGCATCGGGTTGGATTTGATCCACGTATCGGGCCGCTCGATCTCGTCTTCCGAGTCCTGGGAGTAGATGACCACGAAGAACGAATCGTTGTGTACCGACCCATTCAGGATAGGCATGTACACTTTGAACTCGGCCTGAAAGCAGGGCCATTCTTTGTGGCTGCCCCGGGTAGTGACAATGCTCATGATGGGCTCATCTTTTTTGATCAGACCCGAGGTGAGCTTGTTGAGCATTTTGTCGTCTTCGAACTCGTGGTACTCGTCGATCACTGCATAACTCGGTCGGGTACCATCAGCCGTTTTGGGGTTTGACGTTAAAAACCCAAACTTGGCGTTACTCGACGGGTTGAAAATGCGCTCAGCGGATGCCTTCAAATAATCCTGCAATTCAGGTGATGAGTTGAGCATCAGTACCGCATCATCGAAAGCAATTTTGGCCTGCGCTTCCTTGGTAGCCGATACGTAGGCCTCGGCGTTGGTTAGTCCTTCGACCGTCAAGTGATAGAGGATCTGGAGCGATTCGATCGGGGTTTTCCCGCTACCTCGGGCGCAACTCTTATACTTCCGGCGAAACCGTCGAAACCCGTTTTCCCGCTTCCAGCCGTAGAACACATATAACTCCCACACCTGAAAGGGGAACAGATGCAGCGGCTTTTCGGGGCCGATGTTGACGCAATCGGCAAAGTCGAGCATTTTCTGGCCCGCGTCATGATCGAAATACAGTCCCCGTTTGTGGCCGTTCTTCAGATCATCCCGCTGGCGTTTGACGGCCTTGATCAGTAGATCACCTGCCAGCAGCCGGCCGGAAAGAATGTCTTCTTCGTACTGGTACGCAATCTCGTTGTACTCCACGTTACGGTATAGAGGTAATCAGTTAGTTGCCACCCATTAATTTCCCCAGCTTCGATTTGGGCTTGGTATCCACGGCACCCGCTCCCATGGTCAGCCGGGTGCGGGCCGCCGGGGTAAAGCCGAACTGGGTGGCCAGCTTCAGGGCTTCGTTGAGCGCATCCTTGCGAAGGCCGGTGAACGGATTCTTTTGCACCCGCACGACCAGCCCCTCTTTGCTTTTGATCGCAATCACGGCACCCTTCGCTTTCACCTGAGCGTCGTATTCCCAGTAATTGGATACCTCATTACAGTAAGCCGCGATCAGGCTTAAATCCGTGCCGGCCAAATTGCCCGTATCGTGCAGCCAGCGGCAGACAACCCCCCACTCGCGAACGCCCCACTCGCCCAGCCCTTCGGGCGGATCAGGAATGTGGGCCAGCAAATCGGGTTGCACCTCGTTGGGCATAGCCCGGTCTGGCCGATAAGTACCTTCCAGCACTTTAACGGCCGTAGGTTTGGCGGGTCGTCCGGGGCCCATCAGCTACGCTTTTTTAAGAATTCGTGCACGATGACCATCAGCGCTTCCCCGTCGGTCTCTTTTACCTGCTCCAACTCACGCTCCATTTTGGCCGTGGTCAATGCCCGTTTGAGTTCTGTCTGCTGGAAAGTGCTCAGCTGAAAGGTTATTTTATCACTTTCCCGCTCCACCTTTTCGCCGGCTTCCTCTTCTTGCTCATCCTCGAACACCGAAAAGCCCCACGAGTCCAGATCGATACCGTGCTCTGCGCCCAGTTCCGCAATCACCACCGAATCAAAGTCCAGATTAACTTGGCTGATCTTGTTGTCGGCCAGCGCCAGTTTGCGTCCCTGCTTGCTGTCGATATCCAGATCCGTACGCTGCACCACGATCAGTTTGGTACCGTCCGAGGGTACGATGATCACGTCGTTCATGCCGATCGCAGCAGCGGTTTCGAGGGTTTTATTGCCCGCGATCACGTTGCCGTGTTTGTCGGCCAGAATCGAGCGGCCAGCCCCCAGTTCACGCAGTGATTTCTCAAGCAGGTGCTGGCCGAATTCTTTACCTTTATTAGCGTTTTTCTGGTCCGGCGTCAAGTCTTTGATCGTTCCGGCTTTGAGATTGTTCATGGGGTCGTTACGGTGAATAAACGGCAATTAATTTTAGGTCGAAACGGCAGGTTACTCCCTATGGAAATCAGTGGCTTAACTAGTTGCAACAGGCCCCGAGTAAGTGTGAATATTGACGCGCGCTTTTTTTGGGGATAGCTACGGTCGCAAAGCCGGCTCGCTTTGAGGATTTAACCCACCCCTACCCCTTGCTGGCGTCGTCCGCTGTCTGGTGCTCCGGCGGCACTCTCGAAGCCTCTATAGCAGCATGTGCTTCGTCCTTCGAATCATACACATTCACCAGCATCGTTAGCCTAAGTCGGGTTGAAGCTTTACCCTGTGCGGCAGCAAGCGGCTGCTCAAGCGTAGCATCAATGATACGTGGGACAACCTGCCCTTGCTGATCTAGTACAATGATGACTCCCTTCTGTAGATAGACACTGTAAGCTTGATTGAGATGGCGTGTCTTTAGGTGGCTTATGTCTTCGTTTTGCATAGTAACTAAGTTTGGCTTCGTTTGCGTAGGCCATTGAAAGATCTCGACTTTTCGTACTGGACTGGGGCTTCAGTAACGTAATCCCGTTCGGTCACCGCTTCCCTTTCTGAATTAGCTTCAACAGTTTCACCTATCTTCCGTTTACCACTTGCCACATCAGTTACTCGATCGATCGTTTCAATCGCTTCGTCAATACCAGCGAAGCCCGTCTTACCACGGGTAGGTTCTTTCACAGCCCCCTCCTGTTCAGCGGCTGGCTCGGCTTGCCACTTAATGGCTACTTCACCACCACCCAACACTTCCATTATAGGCTTGCTGCCAGCGGGCGGCTGGATAATACCGGTACGCTTATCAACGATGTCCAGATCAGCCGTTGAGGCTACAGCAAACCGGCCCGGATAGTCGATAACATCGTCAACTGTTTGCTTGATCAGGTATAAAACGCGCAACGCTGTTTCCGGATAGCCCTGATTCTTGTAGCGCAGATAGTCGTTGACCAGATCATGCAGCAGCGGCACTTCTTTGGGCATTGGGGGTGGGTTCATCATCGGGGTAGCTCTTCGGTGAGTGAATCAACGTGGTGCGTGGTGCTGCTCTTGCCTGACCGGGTGGTGTAGTCGTAGCTGACCTTGCCTTTGCAGGTCGTAAAGTACACATCCCGGCCACCATCGTTGAACCGGTACACTTTGCAACCATCGACTTCTAAAAGCAACATGGTGAGCTGGCCGGGGTTGTTGGTGGTGACCACATCGATGGGCGTCATTTTGCTTTTGCAGCTGGCTGCGATAAGCACGAGAGCCAATAAGGTAAAGATGCGTTTCATAAGGTACGGTTAGTGGTAAAGAACGGTTTACTGCGCTTTCGCCTGGTGGCGCTCCTTGGCCGACTTGGTCTGGTGACACTTTAGGCACAAACTGTTATAATTCTCGGGATCCCACGGCTCACCACCCTGATTGATGGATCTGATGTGGTCGGTGATGGTCGCCACGGTCAGTTTGCCGGCGGCTTCGCAGTGCACGCAGAAGGGGTGAGCCCGCAAATGATTCTTCGAGGTGCGTTTCCAGCGGGAGGAGCCGTAGATCTCCCGGTTTGGATTCTCCCGGCCCTGGTTAGCGGCAGCGGGCACTATTCCCCTGGAGGAGGGGCGTTTGACTTTAAAAACGGTGGGCATTGAACCAATTGATAAGGGCATCCAAAAATATAGAAAATATCTATAGGATAATAAATTAAATCAATTGTCTCGATAAGTAGTTGTACGGGGTTAAGCTAGTCCGTCAGGGAGTAGGGAAACGAAGTGTTTACCGGTTAGCGGGAACAGGGCAGCCGCTAGTTCGCGGGCCTAACGTTCCAGTTCGTCAGCGGTGGGTGGAGTGGGTTGATCGTTCATAAGGGTACTCAAGGTAACTTATGAAGAAGTGGCGGCTTGTTATACACAAAAGCCCGGCTAGTAGCTGGGCCCTGTTATCCTCTCTATCCAAAATAATGTTTTAACCTAGTTAAAAGCACATTTGGCTTCTTCCTACTTGAAGGTTAGTAGGAAAGAAAAGAGCCCAGCGCAAGGCATCGGGCTTTTCGGATCTATCCACGCCGCGCATGAGAAGTGAATCCCGTGCGCACAAGGTAACTATCAAAGCTACTGTTCAGAATACGGCTGGCAAAATGGTAACTTGGGCCGAAGTAAACCCCTCCTATTTGAAGCTGATATGAATGAACAACGGGTAGCTAACCAACCACTAAAGCTTGATGCGAGGGACATTAACAGAACTCTGCGCGCAACTAAGCTTGCCATTGATGATTCTAAGAAACGCCTTGCCGAGTCAGTACATAGGCAGCAAGCCCTTAGTAATAAGCTTGCGGGTCTTTACCTGAAAATAGATGTACTGGGCGAGTTTATTCAAAAACTGAAAACTGATTGGGGTGTAATTTAAGGGAGCCTCCAATTGGTATTTAGCTAGTGTACAATAGACACTTAGGCTTATCGGGTTTACATGGAAACCAATCGTTGTCAATTGACTCTAAGCTAAGAATTACATTCAGGGGGTATTACTCTTTGTAAATCGCCTGTTGCAGTGCGGACAATAGTACGAAGATCGAGAATGCATTTTTGATCTAGGTTCCTTGCGGAGCAGATGAGCGCAGCGGGGACAGTTGGCTTTAGAGCTGAGCTTAAAGTACAAAAAGCTGCTGGCCGTCAAAGCACTAGTGAGCATACTGATAGGTAAGAGTGCATCCATACGAGTAGTTTATAATAGGTGTATTTTTACATAAATGTATGCTTAACAATCAATTAGTTAACATATAGCAATAAAAGAAAACTTAATATTTATTATTAGGTAAATGTACTAAGATATAAGTAAGTATAAATCTTGAAAATGACCTAGGTGATAGAACATAAAAAAGCCGAACCCTAGTAGAGTCCGGCTTAGTTAACTATCTCGTAGTATTCTATATAATAGACCTCTCTTATATAGTAAAGGTTCCTCCGCTTAATATATTTTGGTAGAATTTCATGGAAAGAGTTTGTGAAAAAATTAATACAGTAACTACATTGCTTTCGTGTTTACACGTCTATCTCGTTGTATTCGGCACAGTCAGGTTGCCCGAAGGCAACCTGACTGTTTTTGGTTTAACAAATCGCAACCAGTATATAGCATAGACTTTCTGATTTACTCAGTAGTGGCCCCTGAAAAGGGGTATGTAACGTTAAGTGTATACAAAAGCCGCCTCCCTTCTGGATGCGGCTTTTTTTGTTTTTAGTTGGAGTTACCCAAGCTGGCGAGGTAGTTGTAGTTAATAGTCTAGGTAGGCAGACAAACGCTCACTAACGCGCCGTTGTCCAGCTTTTGCCTGTTTCAATTGCTTACGGTAAAGGGTCATTTGCATTTCAAAACGGATATAACAGGACTCCCAGTAAGCGGTACGGGGTAGCCGGTGAATACGACCCTCCGTTTTTCTGATAGCAGCTTCAAGCCAATCGATTCGGGTTTGATACGTTTCATGCAAACGCCCGGAACAACTGGTAAGCAGTTGATGAGTGGCCGATTGGGGATTAACAGACTCATTAAGAAGAGTAGTCCATTCGACTTCAAGTTTTCTGATATGGGACGCGATTGGCTCACCATCGAAGGCTTCGGACGGTAGAGGCGTACGAAGGCCATTATCAAGGAGGTGAACGTGTACGACGATCCCGCCAGTCCTCACAAACTCACTAAGCACATCGAAGGTTTCTTCCAATGTGGAGAGTTGGGAGGAAAAAGGCCGAAATTGGCCCTCATTATCCATTGTTACGAATACTAAGATCATGCAGGTCGAAAAGTAGGGTATCGTAAGCGTTGAGGTATAAAGCTAACGGTTAAACTACAATTAGAAAACGATGGGGGGTTATCTATCAAATGGGTTAGGTAAAGGGCTACGATTAAGCGTTACGCAACTGGCGAGATACGTGTATATTCACTAAAACGATCGATCAATAAAACGCCCGGTAGCGTAGGCTGATCGGGCGGGTAAAGCAAACCATACTCGCAAACCTCTATTTCTTATCCACGAGCTGCTTGACCAGCTGCTTGAGTTCATCAATCTCTTTCTGTTGCTCTTGATTTTCCTTCAGTCTTTGCTGATCACTTTGCTGCAATTGCCGATTGGTTTTTTCCAGCTGAATGCTATACAGGGTCAGTTCCTCGATCTTGGCTAATAGCTTGGCATCCGTCTTGTGCAGATCATTACCCTGCTCAACCATCTCTTTGGCCGAGGGTACACCGGGCAGATGCTCATGCTCTTGAATGTACTGCTCAACCTGAGACAGGGGTTGCAATGCATAACCCGGCTTGAAGACGTAATCACTCCACTCGCTAGTGTTCTTGACGGCTACCTTCACCTTTTCGGTTAGAATACCTTTGCTCACAAACAGATTGTAGTCCGTTGGCGTCTTATCCACGCCCTGACCGATAATGATCGATTCCCCGTTGGTGCTCTGCAAGAATGATCCTTTCCGCTGCCACAGGGCATCCGCAGCGCCTTCGCGAGCTGAACCATTCAGGCTGCCCAGAATCACGTTACCAGAACCGTCCACTGTCAGAAACTTGGTCTGATTAGTCACGCTGGCGTTATTGCCGATAGTTAAATTCTGTAAGCGAAGACCTGATGTGCCATTCACGCCGGTACTGATGTGTAGCTTGGCCGAAGGAGCCCCCGTACCAATACCAACGTTGGCATTGGCTCCCAAGACGATACTGTTGCTCTGGCTAACCCGAGCACGAGCACCGATGGCGGTAGCATTAGTCAGGTTAGGTGTGTCAGGTGTAACATCAGCCGCAAAGCCAATGAAGACGTTTTCATCGTTACGGCTTTCTACACCCGCGAAACGGCCAATGGCCACGTTGTGAGTGCCTGTACTGTTGCGCAGTAGTGAGCCATCGCCAATGGCCGTATTGCCCAGGCCAGTGGTGGTGGTACTGCCCGACGCGTTCCCCATGAACAGGTTGTATGAACTGGTAGTGTTGTAGCCTGCCTGTTGACCCAAAAACATATTACCTGTACCAGTAGAGTTGGTGTAGCCAGCCGCACTACCAATAAAGACGTTGGCCTGACCAGTAGTATTGCCATAACCCGCCTGATAACCCATGAACGTATTCTGGGATCCGGTTGAATTGCTACTCCCCGTTGAGGCACCCACAAATGTATTATTAGCGCCCGCATTCGTGGTATAACCTGCACCGCTACCGATAAACGTATTTTGGGATCCTCTATCATTGCTGTAACCAGCTTGGCCCCCCAAAAATGTATTGCTGAAGCCCGTGGTATTACTGATGCCGGTTAGAGAGCCATAAAAAGCATTTTGCGAGCCGGTTGTCGTTGAATAACCGGCCTGGTTACCCGTAAAGGTGTTGTCGGAACCTGTCGAGTTATAGTAGCCGGCTGAGCTGCCTAGGAAGACATTTCGGCCACCGCTCGTATTAGTGTAGCCAGAGCTACTACCCAGGAAGGTATTTGTTGTACCTGTATTGTTTTTGTAGCCTGAAAAATAGCCGATGAACGTGTTGTCATTACTGCCCGCATTGGTTCGACCGGCTGAATGACCTAGAAAAACATTTCTCTCGCCATAGTTACTGAAGCCTGCTTCGTTGCCAATAAACGTATTGTAGCTTTTATCAACATTGTTGAAGCCGGCAGCGTAACCAATGAAGATATTTTCCAAACCCGACGTAATGCTGTAACCTGAGCGAGACCCCATACTGACATTACGGCTACCCGATCTGTTGTTATGCCCTGCATTAAAGCCAACGAATGTATTTTCATGGGCGTTTTGCGAGCTTTGACCAGCCCAATAGCCTAAAAAGGTATTGCTACTGCCATTAACGGCAGTAGCCGTCATTGGGCCAATCAGTGTATTGTAAAAACCGGTACCGGTCGAGTTGGATTCAGTAATTACGTAATTGCCTTGTGCCTGCACCAACCCAGGCAGCATAAGCAACAGAAAAACCAGTGAAAAGTAGAGTCGTTTCATACTATATAAGATTATAATTTAATAGCCTAAGCTAACAGAGATAGTTGTAGCAAATTCCAAGCAGCTATCCTTTTTACTTTTCGGCACTGTCCGTTCTAGTTTAAGTAACATTACTGGAATAGAGTAGCTCCTTAGTTCTTACAACAAAAACGCCCGGCTCAAGATGACCGGGCGTTTCCTCTTCTATCCACACCATATTTAGACGAGGTATCGCCGTCTATAGACGGGAATCCGGTCTAATGTCGTCTAGGCTCGTCTAAGCCTTTGTTCGGTTTTAGGTAGGATGATTAAGATACCCGGCCACAAGCGCAGCCGGGTAGTCTGCTTCTATCCACACCCTGATAGCTATTCGCTACCAGATATCGTTAGGCCCACCGGAGCAGGCGCTGTATCGTATCGCGGGTCTGGGCCCGCGTTGGTTTGACTCGTTTGTATCTGGGAAAGCGCCAGCGAACATTTATTTCCTTAGAAACCTTGACAATCTCTCCAGTTAACGGATCCGGAAACCAGAAATGCAACCAAGTTGTGTAATTATAAGATTCACCTTCATTGACTGACGCAGGCCCTTTTATGGTGTAATACGGATCGTTCATGCGAAGAATAGTTTATACTGACCGCGATGATCGACTCTTGCTTCGGGTTCATCGGCGATAACTGGCTTTGCAACTTGTTGACCGAAATACACTTCGGGGCCAACAAACACCAACTCTCTATTACCACATTTTACCTGCATACCTTCGTAAGAACGTCTCCGGTTGCCTTTATCAACCTCAACAAAATGATTTATGTACCTTAAAGGCTTCAGTTCGCCTTTATAGCTAGATAGGTCCACGACCCGCTGGCAGTCAATAACTTTCCAGCCTTGATTGCCCCCCTTTGATACGGCACCCGTGGCCACCCATTCCTCATTTTGCCACATGAACGTTTGACATTTGCCGCCATCGACAATGCTTTGGCAGGATATCTTTTTGTCCATCTCCTTGAATTTGGCCTCAGGGACAAATACGGTAGCATCGTAGTAGCTCATAGCTCAGAATAACATGAGTTGACCTTTGCTACCGACCTGCGGATCCGGCACCACGACAGGCTTGGCTACAAGTAGGGCTTCTAGCTTGATTTGCTGCTGCTTCAGCTGATACCCTGCCGTAACCGGGTGGTTGTGCGGCTGATTGAAGTGATAGCCCAGTTCATGCGCGATGATCGTATTTCCCTCGATCGCCAGATTGAACCACGTCAGACAGTGATTATGCACGTGGTAGCCACACAGACAGAAGTAGGCCAGCTGGAGGGTATGGTAGCCGGCCCCGTTGCTGTAGAACGATAAGCGGGCATTATGCTTCTGCTGACAGGGCAAACCCGTTTTGATCCAGCCCATGTCCAGCCCCACGATCGTGCCAGTGCTGTACTCCTGCTTCGTTGCTGTTACGTGGATCTGGCCGAGTTCGGGGGTAACGACGATGAACGAATCCCCGTCGCGGAAGGACTGTTTATTGACCAAGTAGGTGTTCATAGCTCTTTATCTTTTTTCTGACCCATTCGACGTGTTCCTGCAATAGAGTCTCAACCTGTTGCCAGGCCTCGACCTCCGTTAATTTGGCTTCCAACAGCTGAACGCCATCGGTGTAGTACGGCCGGCGGTTGCTGATCACCCCGTCCTGATCCGGTGGGTGCAGCAGCGTGTAGAAGTTGCGACCCGGCACCTGCCCGGCGAACGACCAGGCTTTGACCTCTACCCCGTCCGGGAGGTAGATCACGGTGCCGTACTCAAGTGCTTTGAGTTCGTCGGCCGTCATAGACTGATCTTTTTACAGTTATCGGCTGACACGGTCTTCTTCGACTCAGAGGCCTTATCGGGCTGAACAATGAGTTTACCCCCGTCTGTCCAGTGAATCACCGTCGCTTTGTAAGTACCCCGAACGTGGCCCTTCACAAGCTTTGTAACCGATACCCGGTCGCCGGGCTTAATGACGGGTGATTTCATAGCTAGAGAGAGCAGCGTGCTTGACGACGACTTTGTGGGGTTGACCGAACAGGCCAGGGCGAACGGGCTGGCTCGTCTGCTGTACGGTATTCAGGCAAATACGGTAGGTGTAGGCAGCCAGCAGGAATAGGGCGACGGGGATAACTTTTGTCATGATTGAGGTTGATTTAGATTGTATCGACTTAGTCGACATGCAAATGTAGCAAGTATATTTGTTACAATCAATACTATTAAACAAATATTATTGTTTATTTTTGTCCATCAACTCAAAGCTGCTTACTATTATGACAAAATTACTTGTTATGGCAATTGAGGCCGAGATTAAAGGTCAATGGTTAAGGGAGGCTATCGAGTTACAAGGTGATACCCTAAAAGAGTGTGCGTCTAAAATGGGACTGAGCTACCCGACCACAGTTTACAATCATGCCAACGATGTGAGCTATATGGGGGCAAAGCTTTTGGCAGGTTTAGCACAAGTTTATCCAAGCATCAATCTTCACTATATTCTTACTGGGGTGGGGTTGCCGAAGCTCTCACTAGGCTCTGATTTTTCCAGCCTAACGGATGATGCGCGTACGGCTTATGAAGCAAACAAGCGCATAGTTGATCATCTGAAAGCTTTTGATGACTTATGAGAACCTATTTCATTTATATACTATCAGACCCCAGAGATAATAGAGTGCGTTATGTTGGCTGTACGCTTAATCCAAAGAGTAGGCTCATTAGCCACATTTCTGGCAAAAGTGGATTTAAGCGTGCAGAATGGATCGACGAACTTAAGGTTTGTAATTTAATCCCGACTCTTACTGTTGTGTCAACGAGCCATGAAAAGCAGGCTGCCGTTTTAGAGGAAATTAGGGTCTATAAACTATATGATCCAAGTGACCTGGTTTGCGAAAACCCAGAAAGATTTAAATATTCTCAGGCCTCCAGTAAATACGAAAAGGCCAAGGGGTTGTTAGCCACAAGTCAAACCGATATCCTCGATTTCCTAAAATCGACACGATGGCTGAATATCGACTGGGTTGCAAACCAAATGTGGCCTAACAACAAAAGTGCAAACACTTACCTCAGCCGTAAGCTCAGCGGAGAACGACCCTTTACTCGAAAGGACGCTTTGTTGGCAAAAGATGTATTGAATAAATTGGGTGTGACACTGACAGAATTGTCAGTTGCGGATGTCTATAAATAGACGCCCACTAATGGAAGAATAGCCGATGCGGGCGAGTTTGTGGGCGAGCCAAAAATAAAAAAGCCGTTACTTTGGATGTAACGGCCTGATAATCAAGTGCACTCGTAGGGATTCGAACCCCAAACCTCCTGATCCGTAGTCAGGTGCTCTATCCAATTGAGCTACGAATGCATTTCCCGTTGATTGGGAGTGCAAAAGTAGACAAGAAAAGATCCTTTGTCAAGCTATTTTCCTAAAAAATTTGTCTTCCGTTTCGTGAGGAAAGCATCTATACCCTCAATAGCATCGGTCGAATGACCCAATTCGTTTTGATTCTCAGCCTCTTGTTCTAGCTGATGGTCGAGACTTGAGTACAGTGATTGATTAAAAACTTTTTTCATCGCCCCGATTGCACAGGTTGGTGCCGTTGCATAATAGGCAGCTACTTCGTCAATTGTTTTGGCCAGATCAGCCGCTGGCACCGAACGATTGACTAGACCTATCTGGGCGGCTTCAGGACCATAAACACGTCGTCCGGTGCTACTCATCTCGAAAGCCCGCTGTGGGCCAATGAGACGGGGCAGGAAAAAAGTGGAGCCCGCATCTGGCATAAGGCCAATGTTGACAAATAGCTGACTGAAATAAGCCTCATCAGCACAGATAACTAGGTCACAAGCAAGCGCCAATGAACAACCCGCACCAGCGGCAACCCCGTTAACGCAGCCAACGATTGGCTTTGCCAGATTTCGCATCGCCCTGATCATAGGGTTGTAGCCAGTACGTAGCGATTCACCAAGCTCCAACTGACCTCCTGTAGTCGCAGCACTGGCAAAACCCTCCTTCAAATCGGCCCCCGAACAAAAAGCCTTGTCCCCTGCCCCGGTTATTACTGCGACCCGAATGCTGTCGTCGTCTCCAGCCGCGTTGATGGCTTCCGTAATGTCCTGAATCAACCCAGCACTAAGCGCATTGTACACCTTCGGTCGATTGAGGGTGATGCGGCATACTCCGTCGGTGATCTCGTAAAGCAGGTTCTCAAACATCGTTTAGCGTCGTTACTCTATATTAATAGGCAAGCATACAGCTTTTATCAGACACAGCAAAACGAACAACGTTTTAATGGAATTTTGTCAATAAGACACCGTGTACGCCAGCCATTCGACTGGTCTCTAATTGGGTACAGAGCATACTCGCCCGGTAAACCGCGGGGAATGCAACCGGTGTCAGATCAGAAACTGAACGGTAAGCATACTCAGGAAGAAACCCAATCCAAACCCGGCTCCTATCTGGGCGGGCGTATGTGCATTGAGCTGAAGGCGGGCACTGCCTGTCAGGCCAGCCAGAATAACTAAAATTGCCAGTACAAACACCAGATCGACCTCACCAAATTTTGTAATGATGCCTGCCACTGCACCCACCACTCCGCCAATACCTACGCTATGCGCACTGATTTGCCAGTATAAACTGATCAGCCCGACCAGCAGAATAGAAACCGTTACCGACCCAAGCAGAATAGCGATCTCGGGGGCAACACTAGACAACAGCTGCATCCGAAAACCGAACAGGAACGTAAGCCCGGCATAGACAATGGCCGTCAAAAAATAAGGTAATCGACGGTCAGCCAGGGTGTCCAGCTGTAATGATTGAACGTAGCCACTACGATATAGATAGTAGATCAGCAGCGACGGCACGGCGAATGTGCCAATAAAGATCAGGACCAGCAGACTAAGCCGTAACGTACCCGAAAAGGCATCGACGCCCACTATAGACGGGGCCAGATATAGCAGAATAGCGAACAGGAGCGTCGGCATCAACAAGGGATGTAACGCAATGGAGAGGAAACGGGCAAGCGAAGCGTTCAACGAATTAAAAATTAGGACCGGGTCGCCGGTGCGATGATATATGCGCTCGGAAGTGGCCGATAGCGACAACGTTGGGAGTAGTAGCCGTCGTTATCCTGGCCTGCTCACAATCACACGTGATTAAAGCTGTTTTCTGAGTCGGGCTACCGGAATGTTTAGCTGTTCACGGTACTTGGCCACCGTACGGCGCGCGATGTTGTAGCCCCGATCATTCAGGATTTTTTCGAGCTTGTCGTCCGAAAGCGGGTTCAGTTTAGGCTCGTTATCAATCAGGTCCTTTAGAATGTTTTTCACCTCCCGACTACTGACATCTTCGCCCGAATCCGTTGCAATACCCTCCGAAAAGAAATATTTGAGCGGATAAATACCGAACTCGGTTTGCACCGATTTGCTATTGGCTACCCGCGAAACGGTCGAAACATCCATATCGATCAGCGTGGCAATGTCCTTCAAAATCATTGGACGAAGCTTCGACTCTTCGCCGGAAAGAAAGAAATCGTACTGAAAACGCACGATAGCATTCATCGTTTTCAGCAACGTTTGCTGCCGTTGCTTGATTGCGTCGATAAACCACTTGGCCGCGTCGAGTTTTTGCTTCACGAACGAAACCGTTTCTTTCAGGGACTTATTCTGCTTGCTGCTCTTATCGTACGTATCGAGCATGTCGGCAAACGACCGGCTGATGCGTAGTTCAGGCGCATTCTTGGAATTCAGCGTCAGGTCGAGTTTACCGCTGCTGTTGGTCAGAATAAAATCCGGGATCAGGTACTGAATGGACCCTCCTTCCCCATCGACGGAGCCCGGCTTCGGGTTCAGTTTGATAATGATGTCGATTACCCGTTTCAGCGATTCGTCACTGATGTTGAGCCGACGCTGGATTTTGTCGAAGTGCTTCTTGGAAAACTCGTCGAAACAATCTTCAATGATGCGAATGGCGAGTACAATGTACGGGTCCGATGTATCCTTACGCTGAAGCTGCAACAGCAGACATTCCTGAAGCGAACGGGCACCAATACCAGGCGGGTCGAAAGTTTGAATTTTCTGAAGCACTTCTTCCAGCTCGTCCGTATCCGTGAATACATTCTGCGAAAAAGCGAGGTCATTCACAATGGCCTGCATCGACCGGCGAATATAGCCGTCCGCTTCTATGCTACCGATAAGCTGAAGGCCAACAATGCGTTGATTTTCGGTCAGTTGCAGGTAACCAAACTGCTGCATCAACGAGTCGAGCAGGCTCGAACTGGTAGCAATGGGCATATCCCGGTCTTCTTCGCCGTAATTGCCATCACCCTGCATTTTATAACCAGCGTAATCTTCGTTCTGTAGATAGGTATCAATGTCCAGATCGTCGTTGCGGTCCTTGTAATCGTCGTCGAATTCGTCAGCGAAGGAATCTTCTTCTTTAGGTTCGTACTCTTCGTCCATGCCCTCCTCAAGCGCCGGATTGATTTCCAGTTCCTCTTCGATGCGGGTGTCGAGCTCGGCCGTGGGAATTTGCAACAGCTTGATAAACTGTATCTGTTGGGGAGACAGTTTCTGTTGAAGTGACTGGGAGAGACTTAACTTCTGCATGGATGGTGAGTATAAGCAGTACAATAACGAGTCATGCGGAGCTGTCTTTGCCAAAGCGCCCGGCACAAATATCAGACCAATTTACCTTTTTTTTGTTTGGAACGGACAAAAATTTTGCAGAAAGTTACATAGCCTTACCTTCGTACCATGACCAACAAACTGTACGATACGTCACTTAGCTTACTGACCGATTTGTATCAGGTAACCATGGCCTATGGCTACTGGAAATCCGGGACCGCTGAGAAAGAAGCCGTCTTCAATTTATACTTTCGTAAACATCCCTTTGGTGGAGGATTCACCGTCGCCTGCGGATTAACGAACGTCATAGGCTACATAGAGCACTTTAGCCTGTCGAAAAAAGACATCCGTTACCTTGGCACATTGACGGGCAATGATGGTCAGCCGCTTTTCGAAGAAGCGTTTCTGGATTATTTGGCCCAGTTAAAACTCACCTGCGACATAGAAGCCATTCCGGAAGGAACCGTTGTGTTTCCCAATGAACCCCTGGTTCGGGTTCGTGGTCCTATTCTACAATGCCAGCTTCTTGAAACGCCCCTGCTCAACCTGATCAATTTCGAATCGCTGATTGCCACCAAAGCCGCCCGATTACGCCTGGTCGCCGAAGAAGATACGCTGCTTGAGTTTGGTCTGCGCCGGGCACAGGGTATCGATGGCGGCATGACGGCGTCGCGGGCAGCTTACATTGGCGGGTGCGATGCGACCTCAAATGTGTTGGCGGGAAAGCTATATGGCATTCCGGTTCGCGGTACGCACGCGCATAGCTGGGTCATGTCGTTCGATACGGAGCTGGAAGCCTTTCAGACGTACGCCGATGTGTTGCCCAACAACGTAACGCTGCTGGTCGATACGTACGACACGATTCAGGGGGTTCGCCATGCGATTGAGGCTGGTCGAACGCTGGAACAGCGGGGCCATAAACTGGCGGGCATACGGCTCGATTCGGGCGATCTGGCGTACCTGAGCATTGAAGCCCGTAAACTACTGGACGAAGCGGGGTTTACGGATACGGCCATCGTTGCCAGTAATGACCTGGATGAAACCATTATCAGCAGCCTCAAACAACAGGGCGCAAAAATTAACGTCTGGGGTGTCGGTACCAAGCTCGTTACAGCTTTCGATCAGCCCGCCCTGGGTGGGGTCTATAAACTGGCGGCTCTGCGTCATGAGCAAACACCCGATTCATCGCCGGATGCGTGGGACTACAAAATGAAACTCTCGGAGCAGGCCATTAAGGTGTCGACGCCGGGTATTCAGCAGGTCCGCCGGTTTCGCAACGAACAGGGTTTTATGGCCGACATGATTTATGATGAAAGCAGCACCGGAGCGCATCCCGATAAAGCGACGATGACCATGATCGATCCGCTTGATTTCACCAAACGACGCAAATTCGATGCCAGTCAGCCATTCGATGATTTACTGGTTCCTGTATTTCGGGGCGGTACTTGTGTGTACGAGAATCCGGATATTCATGCGATTCGGGAACGGGTACAGACGCAACTCGCCGGGCTGCATCCAGGCGTGAAGCGTTTTGTAAACCCGCATACGTATCCGGTCGGCCTGGAAAAAAAGCTGCATGAACTGAAAACCGAACTGATTATGAAGCTACGAGAGGGTAATGACCAAAACGCTTCCTCCCGTACTACCGAAAGCCCTGCCTAGAAAACTAGGTCCAGGCAGGGCTTCGGCCTAACAAAGGGCGATGTGTTTCAACGGACCTGTTTACGCGCGTTTAGCACACCATCAGTCAATGGACATTGTGGATAGTAACGAAAAGCGTAAGCGAATCTACAGCAACTCAATACGTAAACTTAGTTTCTATTGTCAATGGATGATCCTCTGTCAAACTTCCCCTATTTCATCCATATCGGCAAGATTAAGCTTATCAACTACCCGGTTTTTCTTTTGAAATGACGAGTTTTTCTTTCGGCAGATACGCCCGTTAAACCTACTTTCTTTCCGTAAATTTGGCTTAAGTACATAGCTAGTAGTCAGCAATAAGCACCTTGCCTTTCGTAAATCACTGCCCTGATGGATCGTTTTGCTTCGTTCTGTATTTTCCTGTTCGTGCTGTGGCTCCCTATGAGTAAGCCGGTTGCAGCGCAGGGTACGACCCACCTGACCGTTCAGTTGGACAGGCTCCGGAAGGCAAAGGCAACCGAACAGGAAGCGATGGCAAAGAACGATTCGTTACTTTTGGCCGAAGCCTGGTATCTGTACGGGAAAACCTACGCGTTCTCGGGGGATTATCGGGTCTCGCAGCAGTATTTCGTAAAATCGCTCAGTATCCATGAACCACGGGGTGATTCTTTTGAGCTGGGCCGATTGTATGTCCGCCTGAGTGAAAATGAAAACAGACAGGGCGATAGTGAACGGGCTCTTTATTACGCCAACCTTGCCACTCGTGTTTTCCAGCGAATTCATTCAGACGATGGGCTGATGCGCTCCTACGGCTCGCTGGGCAAAGCATACGAACGTAATTGGCATGGCCAGTGGCAACGGAACCGGGCGAAATTCGATTCGATTTTTTCCTGCTACAAAAAAGTGGAGTCCCTGGGCTACCAGTTAAAGGATACGATGGGCATTGCTGAAGCGCACATGCAACTGGGCGAGTTTCTGACCCAGGTCAATGATCCGAAAGCCATACCTTACCTGGAATCCGGTCTTCATCTCTTCACCATAAACCACAAGATCGGGCCCAGCGTAGATGCGATGGCGCAGCTGGCGACAGCTTATTTGATGGTTGGAAAGACGACGTTAGCGTACCAGATCCTGCGCAACGCCGAAGCGATCTACGCGCGCGAAAAGCTCAATGAGTATACCATTCTTCTGAATCTGGAACGGGTGTTCGTTCACTATTTTGAGACGACGGGCCAATTTGATAAAGCCTACCGGCGACTGAAGACGAAAAGTGAACTGGAACGGTCCATTCTTCTCGAAGACCGGAATGGGGCCATCGCGCGGTTGAACGTAGAATATGAAACCGCAAAAAACGTAACTCTGCTCAATGCTCAGAAACGGGAACTGGCTTTACGCGATCAAAATCTGCTAACTCAACGACGCTTCATGAGTACGCTCCTGGCCCTGCTGATCATGGCTCTGGTGATGAGTCTCGTCTTTTTTCAGTTGTACCGAAAGAAACAGCGGATCAGCAGACGCTACGAAGACCTACTCAAAGAGCAGAATCACCGGGTAAAAAATAATCTACAGGTCGTGTCGAGCCTGTTGAGTATGCAATCCAAGCGGCTTACCGACGAAACGGCGAAAAAAGCGGTACAGGAAAGTCTCCTCCGGGTGCAGTCGATGGCTATCCTCCATCAACGGCTTTACGATGGTGATCACCTGGCCGAAGTTGATCTTGACGATTACATCAGGGAAGTAACCAAAGGAGCCTTACAGGCGTTCGGTTATCCGTCACTGGATACTCAATTCGACATCGAGTCGATTTACCTGCCAGCCGACAAAGCCATTTCGATGGGGTTAATCCTGAATGAACTGATCACGAATGCCTGCAAGTACGCCTTCCCGCAAAACAGCGAGCCTTTCCTGGCCATAAGCTTCCACAAAAAAGGCCAGAAGTTAATATTGACGGTAACCGACAACGGGCCCGGCATGGATAGGCCCGGACTGGATAGACCCGGGCTGAATAGATACAGCGTGAACCCCAGTTTAGATGGATACATCCCGAACGGCTCCCAACCGGCCCAGTCAGTCACAACGTCAGCCCGCAGGTCCCATACCACGGCCCGTTCGTTTGGCATGGCGCTGATTCAGGCACAGGTCATTCAGCTTAATGGCACCTCCTGGTTCAGTTCCAGCAACAACCCTGCGGATGATGGTACGGTATTTACCCTCGAGTTCAACGCATAGCATTAGCTTATGAATCCATTAACTATCCTGATCGTAGAAGACGAACTTATAACCGCGATGGATCTCCGGGAAACGCTGGAAGAGGCTGGTCATACGGTTACGGCAATTGCCCGCGATTTTCAATCAGCGCTGACTGCCGTCAAAACGAATCCACCCGATCTGGCGCTGGTCGATATTCAGCTGACCGGATCACCGGTCGATGGCATTACGACCGCAAAGGAAATTCTGGCCTACCACCCGATGCCCATACTCTATCTGACGGCCAATTCGGAACCAGAAACGTTTCGGGCCGCGAAGGAAACGCTTCCGGCGGCTTATCTATTGAAACCGTTTCGCCACGACGAACTAAAACTACAGATTGAACTGGCTTACTTCAATTTCCAGTTGCACCGGCACGCTGATCTGACGGCACCGGGCCACCTGTTTTTGCCCATCGACAAGGGCTACGAAAAAGTAAACCTGGCGGATGTTCTATTTCTGAAAGCCGATGGGTCTTACGTAAAAGTCTACATGAGTGGCCGGGAGCATCCGTATCACATCAGCACGAACCTGAGCCATCTGGCTCACTATTTTCTACAGCCTAATTTCTACCGCCTGTCGCGGTCATTACTGATCAACCTCGATCACCTGGAGCGCCTGGAAAGTAACCATCTCTTCCTGGTAGACCATAAAACGCCAATTCAGATTCCCACCGCGAGCCGGAAGGAATTGATGAAAAAACTCACGGTAGTCCGGACAAAATAAGGACACTTAGCGGCTATTGAGAGGTCGGTAAACCCTAGTACCAGAGACTGATTTTTCTCTATTTCTTAACACAAAGCAGGTCATTCGTATTGAAAGATTGTGTTGTTTTACTTCTCTTTCGGCAAAAAAAGATGCACCCAATTGAATTAGTGGTTTTTGATATGGCCGGCACAACCGTGACCGACCACCATGAGGTAGAGCGATGTTTTGCGCAGGCTGCCGCCCAAACGGGTCTGTTTGCTTCGGGCGAACGGATTCTGGCTATGCAGGGATTGTCGAAACGATATGTGTTCAGCACCCTCTGGAAAGAACAGCTCGGTGAGGTGCATCCCGATGTGCCCAGCCATGTCGATGTATCGTATGCCGCCTTCCAGGGTATCCTGGAAAACCATTACCGGGTCAATGGCGCAACGCCCACCGATGGCTGCCTGGACACGTTTGCGGACCTGCGCGACCGGGGCATTGCCATTGCCTTGACAACGGGCTTTTACCGGGTCGTGACGGATATTATTCTGGAAAAACTCGGCTGGCTTGACGGGCTCAACAACCAGCGGATCGGCAACGCTGGCACCATCATTCAGCTATCGATTGCCAGCGATGAAGTAGAACACGGTCGGCCTTATCCGTTTATGATTGAACGGGCCATGCAGTTGCTCGGTGTCAGCGATCCAAAAGCGGTCGTCAACATCGGCGACACGCCCTCCGATTTGCAGTCAGGACTCGCAGCGGGCGTTGCGCTAAATCTGGGCATTACCAATGGCACGCACTCGCGCGAGCAACTGGAAACCTACCCGCACGATCGGCTGATTGGTTCGCTTCGTGACCTACCGGCTCTGCTGGACTCTCGTCAAGTATCCGTAAACAGTTGATTTCAGAGTTGGCCAGCGTGTTCGCAAGCCAACCTTAAAACGAATCCTTACGCTACCATTTCCTACTAATCAATTCCCGTTTTTCTTTCCCGTATGGCAACTTACGATCTGATCGTCATCGGCGCGGGCGCGCTGGGCACGTTTCATGCTTATCACGCGGCTAAGGCCGGTCAGCGGGTGCTTCTACTCGAAAAAGACCAGTATCCCGTCGGCGCTACCGTACGCAATTTCGGTCAGGTGGTGCCCTCTGGACTGGCTGGACCCTGGTTCGATTACGGTCGGCGAAGTCTGGAAATTTATCGGGATATTCAACAACAAACGGACCTGACGGTACGGGCAAACGGTACTGTTTATATTGCATCAGATACCGATGAGTGGACCCTTGCCAACGAACTCCACGACCAGTATACGCGTATCGGTTATCCCAGCGAGTTACTGTCGAAGGCCCAGTGTCTGACGAAATACCCGACGCTACAACCTGATTATGTAGTCGGTGGTTTGTATTTCCCCGACGAATTGAGTGTGGAGCCGGAGCAGATGGTGCATCGACTGATCGCGTTCATTCAGCAAAAGTATGGTGTAGAGTACCGTCCTGGTTCCGCTGTGATCGATTGTCAGTCCAACTACAGTGGTGCTATCGTCTCGCTGGCGAATCGGCAGCGGTTCCAGGCTGGCCGTGTCATTATCTGTAGTGGTCACGAAGTACGGTTACTATTTCCCGACGTGCTGGCCGATGCAAATCTTATCGTCAGTAAGTTACAAATGCTTCTGGTTGAGCCGGTTGCAGGCGTAAATCTACCCGGCAACATACTAACGGGTCTCACTATACGTCGATATGAATCGTTTCAGGGCTGCCCATCGTATGCCTCTATCACCAAACCCGAACGGCTGGCCGAACTGCAAAAATGGGGCATACACATCCTGTTCAAACAGGCAGCTGATGGTTCGTTCATCGTTGGTGATTCCCATGAATACGCGGATGCTGCCAGAGCCGACGATCTAGGTTATCATACCCAAGATTATATCAATGAGTTGATGCTGAACGAAGCCCGGCGCATTGTCACGTTTCCATTGCTGGTCAAAAAAACGTGGGCTGGTTTTTACAGTCAGACGAAAGCGGAGATTTTCGAACACGACATAGACGAGAACATTCGTATTGTAACGGGTATTGGTGGTAAAGGTATGAGTTCGGGGGCCGGTTATGCCGAAGCCAGCATCCGCCAATGGTTAGGCGTAACGGCGTAGTACTGTACTGGTCCATTTCGACAGATTAATCGTTTGCCTGTATTGGCAGTTGCACGGTACCGTTAAAACGATAGTTAGCTACTTATTTTTTCTGGCTATATCCGTCAATACAACCGGCATTAGTAACGTCGGTAGTAAGTAGCGGAGTCGATCTTCAATACTCTATAGATTCCGAAAGGCCGCCAATTTATTCACTGGCGGCCTTTTTCCATATCGACTGAACAGGTAACTGCTTGTTTCCCGAACGCTGGAATCAAAAGCTAGTACTGATTTTTTATAGATAATCACCACGTTGCCCAGTCCGAAACCTGCTTATTGCCTTACTTCGTTGCTCGCTAATAAAACAATTAGCGATTTATTTGTTATAGTACAATAATGTGAATTAATTAAACATAGCGATGACGGATTATAGCTTTCTATCCGCTACAGGCCGTTATCTACGACGTTTCGTATAACTTCTATCGATCATGACTAATCATGCCGAGCGGTCAACTCACGAGATTGACCCGAACCTAGACCCTACTGCACTCGTTGAGAAGCACCTCAACGAATGGCTCCAACTGCTGGACCACTTACGGGATAACCATGCGCCAACAGATCAGTTGCGGTACTGCCGCAATCAGGTCACACGATTACAACTCGACCTTTTCAAACTTCGAGATGTATAGATCAGCCGAACCGATCTTCTCAAAGTCCGTTAATCAACGTTGAGAAGATCGGTTCCTGAATAATGCCTGGTTCTTGTCGTTGCTGCTCTTGCTGGCGCAATGTTTGTGCAATGGAAATCAGGTGGTTACCCAGTCGCCCCTGCTCTTCAACGCCTAGCTTATCATACTGGTGTTTCTGGACGGGCTCCCAGTCAAAGAGTTCTGTTTTGGCATCATATATTCCAATGGGCTCTTTGTCCTGGTCGATAAATACCTGCTTTAACATTGCAGCGGCTTCTGCCTGAGTAGCACAGGAAATTTGGTGGTACTGTTCAGAAGAAATAAAAACTACCGAAAATCGCTCCATATATAGAATAATACGTTGATTAGTTTGTATAACCGATAAACTCAAAAGAGCCATCATGGTTTTAAATTCGGATCGTGCCTTACCGCTACAGTAACGCATTCACCGACAGGTTTAGCCCTTAAATCAACCTGATTACTTCTCATTTGTGCTCAATCTGGCTGATTGAGCGCAGAAAGAAGCAGGCTGAAGGGACTCTTGGTTTAGACTTCGTTTTTTTGATTAAGTTACAGAAGAAGGCCATTGAATCACTGGTAGGCCGATCAGGCTACCGTCAATTCAGCAGGTAGTCGAACCGTAGTATTCGGACAGGATTGACCAGGAATGAAGGTCGATCGACGGCGTGACGTCAATCCAAAACGGGTCACTGGCTGCCAGGAACTCCAGCCAGACCCATACCTACTTCGTACAGTTTGCAGCTATTTTACAGCGGTATTCTCCGGTTCTTGCCAGACCGCTTAGCTTAGTCGCCAATCCTGTACCAGCTCCCGAAATAATACGAGAAGCATATCCATGGAAGGCGGTTTGGTCAGGAACCCATTGGCCCCCAGACGCATTGCCCTCTCCTGATCGCCATGCCAGGATGATGTACTTAACACAACGACGGGCACAGTCTCATAAACAGGGTCAGCCCGGAGCTGCTTCAGCGCTTCAAAACCATTCAGCCGGGGCATATTGAGATCCAGTATGATCAAACTGGGCAGCGTATCACATTGATTCAGAGCCGGCAACAATTCTTCTCCGTCATTCAGAAGTTTAACGTCTACCGGGGGCACAAGGCGCTTGAAAGCGACCTGAAACAAATATTGGTCATCCTGATCATCATCAACAATCCAAACTCGGGGCACATTCACGGTGGGCATGGACATCAAGCGTCGGTTCGTATAGCCTGTTTTAGCGGAAAACTAACAAACATACCAATTAATCCTGAATTCGCGGCAAAGTCTATATAATCGGTCTGCTATACCGGTAAATACACCGTGAACGTTGCCCCTTCACCCGGTTGACTCGTTGCCGTAATGACCCCTCCGTGGTTCATCACCACCTTCTGGCAAATAGCTAACCCCACCCCCGTTCCCGCGTATTCGTTCTTGTTGTGCAGGCGCTGAAAGACTTGAAAAATGCGGTCTACGTACTTGTCGTCAAAGCCTATCCCATTGTCAGCTACCTCAATCCGATGGTATGTCAAGGTCTGTCGGGATGGTTTTATAGAAGGCGGCAGATCGCTGGTCGGAATCTCGCGGGCACGAATGGTAATCTGGGGCATAATCCGATATCCTGCACGATCTTTTTGGCTAAATTTAAGCGCATTGGCCAGTAAATTCTGAAATAGCTGTCCCAATTGTAGCGCGTCACCCTGAACAGTGGGCAAAGGTGCTATCCGGATCTGCGCGTTGGTTTCCTCAACGGTGACCGCCAGATTTTCCAGCGCATAATCAACTACATGGCGCAACGGCACCGGAACGGCCTGTGCCTGCCGGGTCGAAATACGGGAAAACGCCAGCAAATCCCGAATCAGCATCGACATTCGCGACCCTGCTGATTCCATCCGGTGTAGTAAATCATTCCCCGAATTGCCCAACACCTCAGCATATTGCTCCCGTAAGAGGCTGCTGAACTGCTGCACTTTTCGGAGGGGTTCCTGCAAGTCGTGCGAGGCAATGTAGGCGAACTGTTCCAGATTCTGATTCGACCGGGTTAAGAGTTGGTTAGATTCCGCCAGGCCGGTGTTGGACTTGGCCAGCTCTTCATTCGCTTCGGCCAGTTCTTCGTTCGTAGCGGCCAGCTCTTCATTGGTAGCCGCTAATTCTTCGTTCGTCGCTTCCAGTTCTTCGGTGCGCTCCTGCACAAGCCTTTCCAGCGCAATCTGTATTTTCCGCTGTTCAGTTATATCCTGTACCGTACCGATAATTTTAACGGCCTCGCCCTCTTCGTTGAAAAACGCTTTACCCTGCGCGTGTAAGATGCGCTCCCGACTTGTCGAGGTAGCATTTACGGTATATTCTACATCAAAGGCTCCCTCTTTCCCCTGCGTCACTGCTTTTGTAATGTAGTCTCGGATGATCACCCGATCGGCTTTCCGGATAGGTCTGAGCCCCTTCCGAAGTGTTATGGCTTCTTCTTTTTCCAGACCAAGCCAATACTTTAATCGGTCGGAATAGAGCAGGTTGCCGGTTTTCAGGTCGATCTGCAACGTACCCAGTTCCGCCAGTTCGATGGCTCCGCGCAGGGATGATTCAGCTTCTTCTACTTTCTGCCGGGCCACCACCTGATCGGTCACTTCCGTGGCGGTAATCATGATCCCGTAGCGCTCACCCGCTGTGTTGTAAAGGGCTTTGTAGGTATAGTTGTAATAGCCAGTATAGGGTCGCCCAAATTTTATAAGATCGATTTTTTCTTCGGGTTGGTAAAAGGTCTCCCCGGTACTGAATACATGCCGAAGGCGATCCAGCAAGAGAGTCGACTTTAACTCGGGTACCGCGTCTATGATAGGCATACCGATAATTGATCGGTCACGGCCCAGCATTGCCTGCATTTTTTCATTTACCGTCCGAATAATCATATCCGCACCCAGGCAGACAACTTTAGCAACGGGCGAAGTTTCGACAATATCCCTGGAGAACAGCTCACTCTCTTCCAGTTCCTGCCTTGCCTTTACCGCTTCGGTCACGTTGACCGCCATATCCATGATCGCATATACCTCACCGGCGGCATTGCACAGGGGTTTGTATGTATAATCGAAGTAGTAGGTACCCAGCACACCATTTACGACCAGATCGGCCCGCATGCCCTGAGCCGTGTAGGTCTTTCCCGTTGTGTAGACGTCGTCCAGAATAGCCAGGAAAGGCTGTCCTTCCAGTTCGGGAATAGCCTCTGCCAGTGGCTTACCAAGCACGGCATTGCCTTTTCCCCACATTTCGATCATGGGTTCATTCGCTACCTCGATGGTCAAATCGCGACCCACAAACAAACAGGTGGCTACCGGCGCTTCTTCGATCAATGAGCGGAACTTAGCTTCGCTGTCCTGTAAGGCACTACGTCCGGATACCAGTTCGTCAATGTCCATGCAAAAACCAGCGTAGCCAGCGTAACTACCGTCTTCCCGGTAATAAGGATCACCGGCGGCCCGGCACCACATGGCGCTACCGTCCCGTTTGATTAGCCGGAACATGACATCGTAATGAGCACGGGCGGCTACCGCGTTCTGAAAGATTTGCGCACTTATCAGCCGGTCTTCCTCCACAATGGCGTTGTCCCAGCCAGCACCCAGGAGCGATTCGTACGGCAATCCGCTCCAGTCGACCAGCGTTTTGTTCAGATAGGTCAGGCTACCCGCTTCATCCGACAACCACAGACCCGTGGGTGAACTGTTTGTCACGTTTCTGAACAGAGCTCCGCTTGTTGCTACTAGTTGCTGATTGTCAATTTCGGCGCTTATATCGCGTACTGTTTCCAGGATCCGCCCTTGCTTATCGACACTGCCCGTTATCCGGGTTAAATTAACGTCCGCCCATCGGATCGTGCCGTCTTTATGGATGTAGCGTTTGACAAGGTTAACGAACTGGCGCTTGCCGGCAACCAGCTCCCTAATCGGTTCGTCGTGCTGGGGTCGATCGTCGGGGTGCGTGAGTGCCCGATCAGTGGTCGCGTACAGCTCTTCTTCCGTGTAGCCCAGTAGCTCGGTAAAGGCCGAGTTGACGGTGATAAACTGCCCATTGAGTTCGGTAAAGCCCATACCGACAGATGCATTGGTAAAGGCCGCAACCAGCAACGCTTCGGCTTCCCGCTGCAAATGTTCAGCCGTTGTATCATAGACGGTACCTGTAAGCAGATAGGGATTACCCGACTTATCGTAGAGGTAGTTACCCCTGGCCCGCATCCAGTGAATCGTATCGTCATACCATACGATTCGGACTTCGTAGTCCAGCCTCCCCGTTTGAACCGCCACGTTGAAGGCATTGGCACGAATCAACAGGTCGTCGGGATGAATGCGATCGAGAAAATCCTGATATGCCAATGCGTGGCTCTCCAGCCCCGTCATCACCCGCGCAAAACCCAATGAATAATCGAGTCGGTCGTCGGGGATTGAATACCGGAAGTAGCCTGCGTTTGCGTTATCCAGCGCCACCTCGGCCATCTTCTCCGACATCAGCGTTTCGTTTCGATCCCGACTGGTCTGGGCCCAACCGGTCGGGGTACGATCCTGCACAGTACCCAAGAACCGATCAGGTTGTCCATCGCGATCGAAATGCGCACTGCCTTTGCTGTAAAGCCAGCGTACCTGACCGGTTTCGGGATTGATCGTTCGGAACGCTATCTCGTATGAACCGCCCATCGGAGCGGTCAACGCCAGTTCTACGGCCTGGCGAACTTTTTGACGTTCATCAAGGTGAATATACGTCAGTAGCTGCTCGAAGGAAATGATCCCATCCGGCAGACCACCGAACAGCACTCGGCTACAATCGTCCAGGTAAACCAGTTTATGGATGGGATTCATTTCCCATATACCAATACCGGCAGCCTGGATGGCCGTGGTTACCCGTTCTAAACGTGCGGCATTGATCTTGTCAACCGGTGAATCTGGATCAGTCATCGTTACTGGAATTGAGCCAGCAAGTTACTAATTAATCAGAATTTGGTCGGCATCGGTCAGGGCTTACCCCGCGCCTTTTTGTGGTATGTGCCTGATCTTCTGGCCCTACCTATGTATATGGGTTTTGGAAGCAACGCTTAGGCAGGCAGGTAGACGCTGAATGTGGCTCCTTCACCCAGCTGGCTGGCTGCGGTTATGGCTCCGCCGTGGTTAGCCGCTACTTTCTCACAGATAGCTAACCCGATTCCAGTACCCGGATATTGATTTTTCCCGTATAAGCGCTGGAAGACCTGAAAAATCCGGTCCAGATATTTTGTTTCGAAGCCAATACCATTGTCCTGTACGTCGATCCGATGATACGAAGCAGCCTCGTGGGTTGGCTTAACGGAACTGGGCAAGTCGCTGGCTGCCAGCAATTTCGACCCTATCCGAATGTGCGGAGAAACATCGGACCGCCGGAACTTGATCGCGTTACTGATCAGATTCTGGAAGAGCTGCCGTAACTGAGACGGATCGCCGGAAACGGTAGGCAACGGCTCCAGGTCAATAACGGCTCCCGACTCGTCGATTGCCATTTCCAGATCCGTCAGGATCGGGTCGATGAGTTGGGAAAGCGGTACCGGAAGCGTAGTTTCCGGCTGGATGGAAATGCGCGAAAAGGTTAATAAATCTTTGATCAGAATTGACATTCGGCTGGCAGCCGACTGCATCCGTTCGATGTAATCGATGCCTTCGCCCAGCTGAGCGGTGTGTTTTGTTTTCAGCAGGTCGCCGAACGCCTGTATCTTTCGGAGCGGCTCCTGCAAATCGTGACTGGCAATGTAAGCGAACTGCTGAAGGTTGTCGTTCGATCGGTTTAGCGCCTGATTACTGATCTGAAGGGCCGTATTGGCTTTTGCGAGTTGCTGGTTGTTTACTTTCAGCAGTTGCTGCGTTTCCTTCTGTGCTGTCAGATCCGTCAGAACCATACTCAGACACAACCCGCCATCCAGTTCGATCGCCGTGGCCGAAAGCTGACAGTGCACCTGCTTTTCGGCGGTGCTGCGCAGCGTAAATTCAATCTTCCGGTTGTTGCCCCACCCGCTACTAAACAGCGAATCGAACTCACGCTTGCAGTCGGGGGCGACAAACTGATCGAACGCCAGACCAATAACTTTCGACAGGGGCAAGTCCACCATAGAGGCAAAGGTCGAGTTGCAGTACAGAATAAGCCCATCTTTATTCAGTGTTACCGCCCCTTCGTTCATGGTTTCGATGAAGATCCGGTAGGTATAATCGGATGTCTTCAGTGTATACAGCTCATGGCCGTTAGACCCCTCAACAACCAGCGCATCGACCTGGCCCGTTCGAATGGCCTGTATCGTTTCCGTAGCTTCGTCGAGTTGCCAACGCAGCCGTTCATTTTCGGCGAGCAGTTCCTCATATGTTTTACCCCCGTTCATTCGTGTTGAGCAGAAATTCCTAGTCCTTCAAGCACTTTTTTTGTTTCTGACAGATCGCCGATCAATCGTCGTTCAGGCAGCGGAAACCGTTTGATCAGCAAGGGCAAGGCAATGATTTGTTCGCGCTCGGCCAATCCTTTTTGCTGATAGACATCGATGATCTCCAGCGAATAGTTCCCCGGTATGTACTGCTCACAAATATGCTTGACATTCATGATCGCCCGCGTTGAGTTTTGAGAGGCCCCCGTTACAAATAAATGCAGGACGTAGTGCTGGCCTTCGCCACCTGGATCAGCTTCTTCTGGTAGTGATGGCTCAGTCATTTCATTTACTTGCAGGACGAATATTCAGGCCAACGAGCACTTTTTCTTCATTCGATAAATCACCGATGATCTTACGGATGGGTTCAGGTACTTTTTTTACCAGCGTCGGTACGGCCAGAATCTGGTCACCTTCGGCTAGTTGTGGCTTTATCAATAAATCGATTACTTCGATGACGTACTTACCCTTCAAATGCTCCTCACAGTATTTTTTCAGGTTGGTGAGGGCTGTCTGGGATTTGGCTGTATTGCCTGCAATGTAGAGCCTCAACTCCCATATTTCTTCTTTTGTTTTCATTCACGTTTGGTTAGACTACTCATTCAGGTTGCTCGTTATGCCGGCTACGGGTTATCTGCTCCCGATTTTTTGCCATAACATCTTTTCGCAGTTCGTCTTCGATATAGGTCTTGTTCAGTTCGTCCTGTATTGATTCAAATTCTTCTTTCAGACCCGCAATTTTTGACTCGAGCACCAATCGTTTTCGTTCAATTTCCCGGTCTTTCCGGCTAACGGCATTTTCCCGCAAAACAATACCGGTCTCTTCCTGGAGTTGCTGCGCTTCGCGCGCGGAACCCGTCAGCACGCCCTCCGGTCCTAAATACACGTCGACCAGTTTCAATCCTTTGTCCGTAATGACAAACTCCCGCACCTGATTGGAATGCTTCATACCGCGAGACTTCATCACATACATACCCCGGTTTCGTTCGCCGTTATTTTCGATATCTCTCACCAGCAACCACGCGTCAACCAACGACGAAACGCCCTCGTCGGTCTGTTCATTCACGATATTGTTGAGCGAAAGCGCCGTGAACATAACCGTAATTTGCTCCGCCTGGAGGAAGTCAATGAGCCGGATCAGCATCGCTTTCACATCACTGACCGAACCGACCGTGATCAGGTTCGTAATCGGGTCCAGAATAACGAGCGATGGCTTAAATTTCCTGATCTCGTTGTGAATCGTGACCAGATGCATTTCCAGGCCATTGAGCGTCGGTCTGGATGCTTGGAATTTCAGCAAGCCATCGTCCATGTGTTTCTTGAGATCGATGCCAATCGAAAGCATGTTGCGAACGATCTGATGCGACGACTCCTCGAACGCAAAAAAGATACACCGTTCCTTTCGCCGGCAGGCTTCATTGGCAAACGTAGCGGCAATACTTGTTTTACCGGTACCGGCAGTACCCGAAACCAGGATACTGCTTCCCCGGAAAAAGCCCTTCCCTTCCAGCATCTTGTCCAGCGACGGAATACCCGACGAAATCCGTTCTGACGACACCGGATGATCCAGCGCCAGGGACGTAACCGGCAGCACCGAAAACCCACTTTCATTGATCAGGAAGGGATATTCGTTCGTACCATGTACGGAACCCCGATACTTGACAATGCGCAGGAGCCGGGTTGAAATCTGATTACTGATCCGATGATCGAGCAAGATAACGCAGTCCGACACGTACTCTTCCAGCCCGTGGCGTGTCAGGGTGCCGTCGCCCCGTTCTCCCGTAATGATAGTCGTCACCTTTTTAGCTTTGAGCCATTCAAAAAGGCGTCGCAGTTCGGCCCGCAGAATTCCCTGATTAGACAACCCGGAGAACAGGTTTTCAATGGTATCGAGCACTACCCGTTTGGCGCCGATGCTATCGATAGCGTAGCCCAACCGGATAAACAGGCCATCCAGATCATATTCGCCGGTCTCCTCGATTTCACTTCGCTCAATACGAACATGGTCCAACTTGATGAGCTTGTCACGCTGGAGTTTGTTCAGGTCGAACCCTAACGAGGCTACGTTCTGGGCCAGTTCATCCGCTTTTTCCTCGAAAGCCATGAAGACCCCCGGCTCATTGAAGTCCATTGCCCCGCGAACGATAAATTCGACGGAGAATAACGTTTTCCCACTGCCAGCGCTACCACAGACGAGTGTTGGCCGACCTTCAGGAAGCCCTCCTCCTGTTATTTCATCCAGGCCCGCAATCCCGCTCAGCGATTTGGGCAACGGTTTCAATTTATCAGATTTATTAGTCAACTCCAGGCTAATTTATGTACAGAAAACGTCTGACACTGAATACGAATCGTGTTGATGAACTGATTCTACTGATTGCTTGCATTCATACCCACCGCTACGAACGAGCAGTAGCTGCCATACTACGGCTAAAGGTACGGAATAGTTGGAGTAACAAGGCATTCTGCCCTGTCAATCTGCTTCCGTGCGACGAAGCCCATATGCACCGGAGATTAGCCATTTCTTGTCAAAGATCGCTTTCTTTATTATACATTATCGCCTTTTCACAAACTAAAAGTTATTATTTTTAATAAATACCGACTTGCACAAGTACATTTAAAAAAAGCCAATTACCTACATCAAATTACCTACGGTAGCGATCGCTCGCGTGATGCCATGATTATTTACAACAGTCGATCACTGACCGACTTTGAGCCTACTCCCCGCGCTGAATCGTATCATCATTCCTACCTCATAACTGATCTGCCTGACCTGAGCCTGGTTCCTGTACGGCTGGTCACAACTGATCCACCCAATGCAAATGGGCCGGGGTCTAATCTTTCTGCTCGTTACCATAACTTTCAATCGCTACAGCCAGTTGATTACCACAGATTGGCCCGTTCGTAAACCTATGTGGATACTCTTCTCATTATTAGCCGCTGTTGCATCGGCCATTGTCGTCACGCTGTCAAAGGCGGGTATCAAGAACGTTGATTCGAGTCTGGCGTTTGCCATTCAGTCCGTATTGATTTTTCTAGTCTCCTGGGGATTCGTCATTGGTCAGGGAAACTTCTCCGATGTCGCCCGCATCGAGCGCCGGGTCTGGATTTATCTCCTAATTGCGGGGGTCGTCACGTGCGTTTCGTCACTGCTGTCATTCCGGGCGCTGAAACTGGGTGATGCCGCCCGCGTTTCATCGCTGGACAAGGTGTCACTGGTATTTTCCATCCTGCTGGCCGTCGTTTTTCTGAAAGAGAAGATAAACTGGCAGGTTATTGCCGGAGCGACTCTTATGGCTATTGGCGCAGTCGTCATTGCCCTGGCCCGCAAGTAGTAATTCCCCCGAGTATAGTACTGGTTATCAATTTATTCCGATACGATCTCAACGAAAACCGACAGTCAACTCGGGCCATCGTGTCGATCTTTGTGGGCAAACTAAACCTCCCTGCCCATGCCTCACCCCGACCATCGACTCTTATTGATTACGGCTTATGCAGCCTTTAACGCCCGCGCGATTGATGAAACCCTGGCGACAATGCACCCGGAAGTAGACTGGCCTGCCAGCTGGGAAGGCGGCCGGGTGACCGGTCACGAAGCGATACGAACCTATTGGCTACGGCAGTGGGAGCAGCTGAACCCGCGGGTAGAGCCCCTCCACATTGTGGTCGATCAGGAAGGACAAGTGATTGTCGATATCCATCAGGTCGTCCACGATAAAACGGGCGTTTTACTGGTGGATGAGCAGATTCAGCATGTCTATCAGCTAGACGATGGGTTGATCAGGCGAATGGACATCCGTCGTCAGTAGTGACAGCGACGCATCACAGACTGAAGCAATCCCGTTCATACCGGATTGTCGGCAACCTGTTTCCAATTCCCGATACGTTTTCCGGCACCCAGATGTGTCCGCTACGTTGTCCGCAAGTGAACAGCGATTGTCCAGATGCGGACAGTATTGATGGTTGGCACGATAAACAACTAACTGACAATCAGCGAAACTAGTTATTGGCACACACTTTGGATAGTAGTGATCAACGGTAAATAACCATACACAAAATCACTAAACGCAACGACTACCATGTTACTACCCCTAATGAGCAAACTGGCTGTTTCGATCCTGATGAGCGCTGTCACCCTGACCAATCCAACCACGCCAAAATCATTGTCATTCGACGCGAGCGCCTATATCACAAATACCAATCAAATCCGGATAGCCGTCAGCAAAACAACCGGCGTACCCGTTGTCGTACTGCTGCGTGACGCCCAGCATCTTGTCGTTTTTCAACAGAACATCAGTAAAAAAGACGTTACGTATGCTGCCAAGTTAAATGTCGATGCACTGGCTGACGGGCAGTATGAACTGGAAGTTAAATCGGACGAAGGTAGCATCAAGAAGCAATTGAACCTGTCTACGCAGCCTGTCCAGCAAACAAGCCGTGTCGTGGCCATGAATTGATACGCACTCACCGACACCTGCACTACCCGAGAAGCCCGACACCCGTTGGGCTTCTTCGGTTTATGGCGATCATGTTGCGTGTAAAATAAGCCCTGAGGTCAAGGCAAGGATAGACACTAATCGGTAGGTGGCTGGCTCATCATCGTATCCGCTACCGATTGAATGGCGGGCAGCTCGGCTTCGACCGTGTACAGGTACTGGTGAACAACAGCTGCCACTTCGCTCACAGGCACTTTAGCCGGTAGTAGGCTTTCTAGGGCCTTGATCTGTAGAACCGCTTCGTCGAGCCCAAACATTTTAATGGCTACTTTCTGCGCGTGAATGATCCGGCCTATTGTCGGCAAATCAGTACTGGCCAGCGCCTGCCGAATCTGTGCCAGCTGGAGTGGGGTCTGCTCCAAAAACACCTCCAGCAGTTCCAGCGCGAACGATACATCACCATCCACCGCCTTCATCAGCGGTTCCATCGAAAAGGCACTCGACGGGGCTGAACACGCAGGAGCGGGTTCGGGCTGCTCATCCGGCAATGGCGCGCTTGCTATGTATTTGCGCAGCAGTTGTTGTAATTCGCTGGGCTGAAAGGGTTTGGACAGGAAGTCATTCATACCAGCCTGTAGGCACTGCTCCCGTTCGCTGGCCAACGCATGGGCCGTCATGGCAATGATCGGAACCTGACTATGGAGAACCGTTCGGATGTGTCGGGTAGCCGCGTACCCGTCCATGATGGGCATCTGAATGTCCATCAGTACCAGATCATACGTATTCGTTTCCAGGTATTCGATCGCCTGCTGCCCGTTTTCGGCAATGTGGGCCGTATGTCCCAATCGATTCAGTACCCCAAGCGCCAGCTTCTGGTTCATCAGGTTATCTTCGGCCACCAAAACACGCAGCGCCCGCCCCTCGGCTCCCCAGGTCATTACTCTGGTGACAAGCGATTGATCCGCCGTGTTTTTGGCAATTCGATAGGGAATCTCGACGGTGAAGCAGGAACCTTCGCCGGGAACACTCGTCACGTTGGCCGACCCGCCCTGTAGCTGGGCTAGTGATTTGACAATACTCAAGCCTAATCCGGTGCCGCCATACTGTCGGGTGGTGGAATCGTTGGCCTGCCGGAAGCGTTCAAAAATATGCGGTAATACATCCGCAGCCATACCAATGCCCGTATCCTGCACGATAAACCGAACCCGTACCGAATCAGCGGTTTCCTTACTTTTTTCAACCCGTACTTGCACGCTGCCCTGCTTGGTAAACTTGATCGCGTTGCTCATCAGGTTCAATAAAATCTGCGTCAGTCGAGTCGGATCGCCCAGCAGTACAGGCGGTATCGTGGGATCTACCTCGGCCGTCAGCGCAATTTTTTTGTCGCTGGCGGCTGCATGGAGCATCGTTCGTATGGAATCGACCAGCGACGGAATGCTGAAGGGAATCGTTTCCAGCGGCATCATCCCCGACTCAATTTTAGCGATGTCAAGAATGTCGTTCACGATTGTCAGCAGGTTTTTGCCTGCCGTTCCAATATACCCGTTGAATTCTTTCTGTTCCGGCGTTAAGGCCGTTGTTTCGAGCAGGTTGGAAAAGCCCAGAACGGCATTTAGCGGTGTCCGTATTTCGTGGCTCATATTTGCCAGGAACTGTTTTTCGGTCAGCCGGGCTTCATTGAGTGCGAAATCGAAGCGAAACAGCAAAACCAGCGACTGCAAAAAGAAGAAACCGATATACCCGAAAAATAAAGCGGTCTTGACGGGGGTAGCCAGGCCGAAATACTGACCCAGAATCAGACTGAAAACAACCAGCAGCAAGCCGGTACTCATCAGCGTATACCGGGCACCGGGTCGTTTGCGACGCACGGCTATCCAGTACACGTATAGAGCATAGCCGATATACGTGACCATCAATACCAGAAAAGGGTCCATCAGCCGGGTAAACCACACCGTTGGCAACACCACAACCGTTGCCGCGAACGCCAGACATACCCAAACCATAGCGGTGGTCACGCGTTTGTCGGTGTCTTTGGGATATAGATACTGGGTGTAAATGACAAAGACTGCAATGGCCAGATACAACGAGCTATATTCGAGCCGGATGGTCAGTACCCAGGGAAGGCTGGGCATCAACGAGTGCAGTACATACTGGTCCGTACCAATGATCCGGTAACTATAAAGCAGACAAAACAAGCCAAAATAGAGCATGGGCCGATCGGTTCGGCTAAACCCAAATAAACCCAGAAAGAACATTCCGGTCATGAATATACAGCCGGTCAGCAGCAGATCCAGCGCCCAGTCCGTGGCCAGATCAACTTCCATTCGTTTGACCTCCCCAATGCGTATGGCTTTTGCCGAACCTCCTTTGGCATGCTGGAAATTAGCAATCTGTAACAAGAGTTGAAGGGTGTCGCCCGAGGTCGGCAAACGAATCAATTGAGTTGACCAGTAAGGGATTGTGGCCGCTGGCGTAGCTGCGGGATTCCCATCATGCGCCAGTTCCTCGCCATTGACGAACAGTCGGTAGGCGGTATACTGATCGGGTATTTCCAGCATGAGCGGAGCCGACCGGGGTGGCAGTAGAATCGTGAGCGCGTACGTGGCAAAACCCTGACTGGAAAGACCTGATTTTTGCCCAGTAACGGACGACCAAAGGTGCGGAAATGTCGTGTAATCTACCGGCAACGCTGGCTCACCGGGCGTTCGTAACTGCTTCCAATATACGTTCCATTCGCCGGTCAGGTCCACCTCCTGTTGTGCAAAATTTACGTGTCGAAGGTCAAGGACGCCCTTTTTTGCAACAGGTGGTAGCTGTCCCCCAGCTTGCGCCGGTAAAAGGTTTACCAGAAACAGCGTTAACGCAAGTGATACCAGTATAATCGCCTGTACAGACAGCAAGGGCTTCGATTTGTTCGTAGCATACGGCATCGTCGCTACGACTTGTTCTCTCTGGTCGTAGTCGCTCTGCTTACTAAGTAGACAATAACATCGATTAAATAAGCTGTCCTGCATTTGTAATTTTTCCACGATTACATAAACAAATCGTATATTTCTCAGGCATTTGAATGCCATGGCTACTTTGTCATAAAACTAGACATTTGTTTTTACAATTATAGTTACCGTTAAGTTAATTATATAAATTTATCAACAGAAACAGTACTTTTCTATCCAACTTGTACACACCATCCAACAACAAAAATACTCAGATAGTTTTCTGAGTATTTTTACTTATTTAGAAAAAGATGACCAGGCTCGTCACTGCGGGCGCAGTATCAGGTTAAGCGGCCTCCTGATTTTCACTCCCGATTGGCTCGAAAACCATTTTAGGAAAGATAAACTGGGGCCATTCTTCATAACGAGCCAGAAATAGCTCAACTAGCAGCGCATTCTTTCCACTGTCGGCGGGGTCCGTTATTTGCTGCATGTGAGGAATATGGGCCACATTGTATTTGGGCCAGGTCGCTGGATCGTCGTCCGTATTACCTATACGAACCGATTGACCATAACTGCATTTGGGTGGCTCGTCAATCGGAATATCAGGGTGAATTTGTTTGGTTGTGTGTCGGTCAGGGCCGTCATAACACAGGAAGCGAAGGTAGTATTGCATAACAGTCAATTTGTTGTTTACTGCCTACAAAAATAAGAATTTACTGTATTTTACTTGTACGATATAACAAATAAATAGCATAAAGTTTCAGCGGGTAGGCAGTCGTCGAGCGAACGATGATGAGATGAATCGAGACAGGTTACGTAACTTTGTCTGCACCACTCTTATCGATCAATCGTTGAGCCCGGTGCACACCCGTTTCCAATAACCAGACTAGCTATAAACCACGGTAATGATAAAGATTTCTATGACGCTGATGCCCAGCGATAAGCCCTATGATGTGATAGCTGACTACGCCAGACAGGCTATTATAGACGGGTTCCGGGAAAACCTGACGGCTGACCTTGCCCCATTTAAAGAAGAGATCGAATCGTACGGCGGGGAAGTTGAACTCATCCTACAGGAGGATTTGAAAGACGCGACCATTACCTACCACAACCTTCCCGATGAGCTGATCAGCAGGATCAACACATCCCTTGAGCAAGAATAGCCTGCTCTACAGGTATGTGTTTACGCGGGATGGTGTTCAATACGCCGTGTCGGAGAGATCGATCATATTGGCCATCATTCTGCGAGAACATTCTTACAATCAGCCTAATCCAGTAAAGTAAATTTTACAGTTCAGTGTTATCGTAATAAAAATCGTAACCTAATTTGTCATTTCCTGTTAATAGAGGAAACCCATTGTTTTCTCCGATGGCCAAACATACGAAAACGGTCCTTCCAGCAAGCGACGAACACGACACACAGCCCACTCACGCCCAGGAGGTATTTGCTCTTGAGAACGTGACACAACTACGGGAAGCCGTTGAACAGGCGGTTTACGGAACCGTTGACGAAACGAAACACAATGATCCTGAGCGGGTTCATACCGTTGAGGGATTAACAACGCTGGGTCAGATGGGACTTTTGACAGAGACCGATCTCGACGAAGCGAAGAAAGGTTATTTATAATATGTACGTTGTGAACACGCTGGCCAGTGCGTCAGTGAGTTCCGTAGTTCACGCTGCAAATGCCCACAGTCTCAGTCAGAGCTGTGGGCATTTGCTTTCACGTTCATCGTAGGCAAATCATGCTCCTGAGTCAGTAACGTGGTGATTTAGCGCTAAATCACCACGTTACTGACTCAGGAGTAAACGGGCACCACTCATCCACATCACGGACACGGCAGCATCGTAAACAAGACGGCGAGCCGTGGCCTGATAATTCTGCGGTATGATTACAGCGTGCTTCAGATGTACAGTGTCTGTAGTGATTGGCACCCGACCACAGGACCATATGTTTGGATCAAACCAGGTACCGCTTTTCAGGGTGTACATCTGTGTACATGCTGCCTTTGTCTGGAAACTATACGAATTTGTAAAGGCTGAACTTTCTGAAGGCGAACACAGCGATCTTACCTGCCACTCGTATTGGGTTGAACCGGTCAGTCCATCCAGCGTATAGTTTCCTGATCCGCTGGACATTGTCAGGCTACTTACAGTTGTCCAGTCAGCAGTCCCAGCAACCCGGTAACGCAGTTCGAGCCGAGTATCAGCAGCGGCCCCGCTCAAATACCAACTGAGTATGGCTGAACTTTCGGTAGCCCCATACATAGCTGCATTGGGGCTGCTGCACTGGAGCGTCGAGAAACCCGCTATCGTCGAGAAATCCGAATACTGCCCATCGGTACAACTCGTACGAACCTGCCACTCGTAGCCCGTACTGCTCGACAACCCGGTGAGTGATGTCGTTCGATCCGGCAGGTTTCCCAGCAAGGTCCATTCGGTAGTGCCTGTCCGCCGGTAGCGCAGATCGTAGGTCACATTTACGCCCATTGGGTTCCAGGCGAGCTGAGCGCCCGTAAACGTGGTCGAATAGACACTGAGCCAATCCGGGATTCGGCATTGTGTCGTAAAATTCGGCCCGGTTGTGAAGGCCGAGCGTTCGGTGGATGAACAGACCGTGCTAACCTGCCATTCGAACGTCGTATTGTTGGGCAGGTTCGTTACGTTAAAATTACCCGCCGAGGTAGTAGCCGTCAGATTACTGACCGTAGTTGTCCACTCGGATGAACCCAGGGGGCGGTAGCGGATTTCGTACGTCGTACCCGCTTCGTTTTCTACGTACCAGAAGAACTGGGCCGACGACGACGTCACGTAGGAGACATAGGCATTATACGACAGTACGGGATTACACCGGGTGGTGAAGGTCGCCGTTGTCGAGTACTCCGACTGCGCGTTCGCGGAACACGCCTGGCGGACTCGCCATTCGTAGGCCACATTGGTCGAAAGGCCCGTCAGGACGTAATTCGTATTACTTAAATTGCTGACAGAATTCCAGTCTCCACTGCCTGCGACCCGGTATTGCAACTCGAAGGTACGACCCATTTCAGTACTACCGCTGGTGTACCAGGATAAACGGGCTCCTGTGGCTGTTATCGCGTTGTACAAGCCCTGGGGAATAGCGCATACCGTCGTAAAATAACTGGACGTCGAAAAGTCGGACTGTTGCCCACCCGGACAAATACTTCTCACCTGCCACTCATACGGTGTATTATTACTCAAACCCGCCAGTGAATAGCCCGTTGTCGTCAGATTATTCACCACCGTCCAGTCAGCACTTCCTACTACCCGATACCGTAGTTCGGTCGTTCGGCCTGTTTCGTAATAATTGATTGACCAGTACAGGTAAGCCCATGAGGACGCCACCGTAGAGGCCTGTAATGAAGTAGGCGTCTGACAGGATAAGGTCGAAAAGGTTTGGAGGGGTGTAAAGTCGCTACTCACCGTCGGCGAACAAACCCCTTGTATCTGCCATTCGTAGGTAGTTGATGGCTGTAGATCTGTCAGCGAATAGAAACTCGTCGTTGCGGGCAGGTTCCTGACTGTCCAGTCAGCACTACCAACGACCCGCCAGCGCAGATTATAGGTTTGGCCGGATACTGAATTGCTCCAGGAGAGGGAAGCCGACACCCGGGCCGGATACGAATACGGATATGTAGGAGCCTGACAGGGAATGGTAAAACTGACCGGACCCGCATACTGACCACTGCCCACCGTTCTGACCCGCCACTCGTAAGTGGTGTTGGTAGCTAGTCCGTAGAGATAAGTTGTGTTTGTTGTCAGACCCGATAGCGTGGTCCAGGCAGGGCTATCGACGGCACGCCATTCCACGTCATAGGTAGCCCCTGCGCCAGCAGCAGGCCAGTTCAACTGGGCAGTGGTCCCGGTGACGGCGGTCGATAAGCCCGTGAGCGTTACGTCGATGGTTGTGCTCAGCCCCCCCGTCGTTGCATTCGAAGGGCGAATACGGTAATAGTACCGGTTTGGCGAGGTCGCCCGACTATCGGTGAACGCCGTTGCATTAGGCTCTACCCCCCCAATGGGCAAAAAACCCGTAGTGGGCGACGTGGAGCGCTCGATGAAATAGCCCATCTCGTTGGAGGCATTATCCTGCCAGGTCAGGGTCACCAAAGCGCCGTTCGTGCTAAGGCGCAGATTGCTCGGGGCAGCCACATCGGTCGGTGGTGCATCGAGCGAATAGGCCGTATGGGTCTGACGCAACGCCAGGGCGGCCTGCATCCGATCGTGCTGGCCAGGCGTAAAATCGTGCGTACACGGAAAGTAGTACGACATAATGTTGGAGACCGAAGGCGAGTAAGGCTGCCCGTTGGCATCGCGGGCGGTGCTGTTCGGATCGTACTGGGGACAACCCGTGATCGAAGTCAGGTTAGCACCAGTCATGTTGTAGGGGTCGGCGGGCGTATCGCAGATCAGGTCTCCATCCGTTGCGCAGTTGGCCCCGGCTCCCCGCGTCACCAGTTCGGTCGTTACACCACTACCCAGTGATCCATTGCCTGAATTCTGACCGAAGGTATGGATAAGGTTGAAGGTATGCCCTAGTTCATGCGGAATCAGCCGGTTGCCCAAGTCATCCAGCGACTGAAAATTTCCGGTTAAAATAAAGGAACGGGTGGAGTAAATCCCGTCTCCGGGGTAGTAGGCATAGCCACCCAGCCCCGGAGTTGTAAACTGATTCACGTAGTATTGATTCAGCGCATTCGTCGCATCCCGACCATCGACCGACTGGTTTCCGAAGCCGGCATACATATCGTCGTCGTCAATGTAATCGGGCGTTGTTCCTGCGAAGTAAAACTGAATACCGTAGCCGTTTAACAGGTAGTAGCTGTTGGTGATAGCGATTGCCTGATTCATGTTGGCGAGCGGAAAGCCTCCGGAGCCGTTACTTTGCCGAATGATGTGCGGTCGAATGGGTATGTAGGTGATGGCATTGAAGGCGGCTCCCGAGGCCCGTTTGCGTTCCAGGGCCAGGTTTCCCTGTTGCACCAGTGCCCGTATCTGTTGGGGTGTAAGGTCCACTGTTCCACATTGAGGCAGCGGAACAGGAGACTTTTGAGCCAGTAATGGAGTACTACAGATGAGTAAGAGCAGCCAGATGCGAGTAGCGGCAATGATTCGGTTCATTGGTTCGGGTAGAAATGCAGATAGGTGTGCTGGTCCGACGCGGTCCAGTCGAGAAAGTAGCGAAAATACTAGCTGCTTCACACCCGTCACTTACCGCTTAAAAAATAACGGGGCAACCCATACTCAAGTCCCTAAAAGTCAGTTTATTAACAGGATATCAGGCAACAACCTACTACAAAATTCATCAAGTCAGATTCGCTTCGTTTGTCTACGCTACCTATCTAAATCAGGTGTCTGCCTGAACTCGCCACCTATAGCGAACGGAATCGATATAATGCCTCCCTCTACGCCAATTACCGTCTCTCAGGTACATGCCCTATTGCGGATCGGCGAGAAAAGTAGCTGGCTATCGCAGCAAAACGACAGATCCTACCAAACGCTTTTTGGGCGTATCGTAGGTGATGACGTAGCCATAAACACCCATGGGTAAACCCTGCCCGTCAAACGGTCTGTCGTAGCCGGTTGACTGAAAAACTACTAGTCCCCAGCGATTGAGAATCGTAACCTCCACATCCTTGAATTGGGTCAGGTTACGCAGTGCCCAGACATCGTTCTGTCCGTCTCCGTTGGGCGTAAACGCATCCGGCACATACAATTGAGTTACGACAACGACCCGTACACTGTCCTGCGCCGTGCAGCCGAACGAATCCTGTACAACCAGTCGATACAAAGTTGTTTGGTCCGGCGAAGCCATCGGACTAGCCACGGAAGACATATTCAGACCAGCCG
Organism: Spirosoma agri; assembly: GCF_010747415.1. NCBI lineage: Bacteria > Pseudomonadati > Bacteroidota > Cytophagia > Cytophagales > Cytophagaceae > Spirosoma > Spirosoma agri. Next base: position 3,783,764 of record NZ_JAAGNZ010000001.1, read on the forward strand.
ACGGACTCCAGCTATACTGGTAGGTTGGGCTCGCGGGTCCCGGTAAGGTAACCGATCCACCCGGCTGAATCACTAACTCGTCTGGCAGGTTTACGGTTGGGCCTGCCCTGACAACAATCATTCGGTTGGTCGTGCCGCTCTGACAGGTTGTGGCACCCGTAACGGTATAAACAACGTCGTGTGCGCCAACCCCAGCCAGCGCGGGTGAAAACTGCGATCCAACAATACCATTACCGCTGAAAACCCCTCCGGCAGGCGTTCCCGCAAGCGTTACGGGCGTACTTGCAGTGCCACAAAAAGGTGGGATCGAGTCGATGAGAACGTTGACTTTGTCAATTTCAGTCAATAACCAATTGGCCGACGTCGCGGAACACTGATTCGGGTCAGTCACCTTCACCTGATAGTTACCACCACTTTTCGCGTCTACATTGACACCGGTTGCGCCGGGTATCGTCACCCCATTGAGTAGCCAGATATAGGTCAGCGATGTGCCACTGGCGTTAGCGGCTAATGGAACGGTCGCATTGCGGCAAAGCTGGACTGGACCCGTGATGGTAACCGTGGGTGGACTGGTTACGGATACGGATTTAGGCGCTGAAATAGCGGTACAGGAACTCGCAGCCTTAACGATGACCGTATAAACGCCAGCTTCTGAAGCGTCGTAGGCAACGGACACGGCCCCACTCACGGGCGACCCATTCCGTATCCATTGATAGGACAAATTACTGCCGGTATTCGCCTGCAACCGGAGACGGCCACCGGAACAAATCGTATTTTCGGCTGTCAGAATGGATGCATCGGGAGGAGCGTTCGTCGTTACCGGTACTGGTGTTGATCGGCCCGTACATCCATTGCCATCGGTAACGGTGACGACGTAACTACCCGCTCTATTGGTTTCGTAAACTGCCGAGGTAGCCCCGGTTATAGTCGTTGTGTCGCGTTGCCATCGAAACGTTGCCCCAACAGCCGACGAGGCTGCCGTGAGGGTTAGCGCACCGCCCTGACACAACGATCCTGATAAGCTGCCGACGATCAGATTAACGGTTGGGCTGGGGCTAACCGTTACGGAAACGGGGCTGGCACTTGCCGATTTCGGGCACGACAACTCACTGGTGACCACCACCGTATAACGACCACCCTGCCGGGAAACCAGTACGGAATCGGTAGCACCGTTGACTGGCTTGTCATTCAGATACCATTGGTAATTCACGTTTTTCAACGGCGTTTTTGCCGTAAGCTGAACCGATCCGTTTTCGCATATCGTGCCTGTGACGGGTTCACTGGGTTTGCCCACAGCTGACAAGACAACGGTGGGGGGTGTTGCTGCCGGGCACTCCTTCACCTGGAGCATTAATTCGCGACGCAACTCAAACCCTTTGAACGTACCCTGAAAGAGTTCAGCTTTAACACCATACCGGAACGTACCAACTTTTGTCGGAGTCCCGGTAATGATACCGGACTGGTCGATTTGCAACGGGGCGGCACTCTCCATGAACCTGTTCGCCCCGTATCCAGTGGCCCAGCTAACATCCTTAACGGGCGTGCTGGCATCGCCCGTTGACGGCGTCACCAGCGAATAACGTACATTATTCAGATTGGTACTGGCCGTTACGTAACTGTTGAGCTGTACGGGCTGATTCACACAGGTCTCAATGCGGGCAGGCAACCCGAAAACACTGCCAAACGTGCTTCTCGACGATGTTAGGTTATACCGTGTTCGGTCGCCCAGTTCCATGTAAAAAACAACGGGACCGGTTCCTGCCACATTATCGCTCACCTCACGGCAGCATACAGGTTCGGTCGTGACGTAATACCCATCCGGATCATTGTATACGGATGCCAGAAAGTTAATTGAGCCAAAGTACAGCACGTTCTGAATTTTCGACTCATCACCATCACAAGCACCTGGCAGGGGCGTAAACTGGCCATCCTGAATAGAACCCCTACCCATCGACACCGTTGTCACCAATTTATTGTCCCGTTTTTGGTATACATAGGCTTTTATGGAAGAAGGAAATTTGGTAGGGGAAGCCGTATTGGTCAGGTAAACAGCCTTTAAGAAAACATAGGATTGCGTTTCGGCACCTGCATTATAATCTTCCAGTTGCCCACCCAGTATGGGCACTAATCCCCCGCTACCGCACTGGTTCACACTAATGGTTGTGACACCCGAACCAATAGAACCTGAACAGTTTCCGGTCTGGGTGAGCGTTACGGCATACGCTCCCGCCTGACTGACAGTCAGTGTAGATCCGGTAGCGCCGGCAATATCCGCCCCGTCCCGTTTCCATTGGTACGAAACACCCGTTGCCCCCGTAAGAGCGTTTAATTGTACACGCTCTCCCTGACAGAATGATGCACTGGCTTGCCCGTTTGGCAAACCAACCGGAGAGACTTTGATACCAGGAGTCACCAATGTCGGGCAGTTTTGAGCGATGGCTGCCAACCCACTAAAAAGCCCCAGAAAAAACAGATAAACATACGTCATTCAATCCGTGCTTTTGTCGCTCCTGACACCAAACGACGTTATAATACTTATTTATAATCAGGCAGTTACTCAAAACGGCAATAGCGTCAACTGAGCCTTGTAAATCTATTTCTTCTTACCATATAGTCGCAGTGCTGACAGACTCCGACTTGCCGTGATCTGAACGCGATACTATTATTATTTTTCACCAAAAAGTAACATTTGTATTATTTATCACTAACGATAGTTATTTACTCTCTATAAGCAGGCTAGCGAAGATAGTTAATCTATCTACTTGGTAAACAGAGCATACATTACTAAATTTTTACTTAAACCTATATAGCAGGTAGCTCCATATCGTGAGGCTTTATCGTCGTTAAGAATGGCAGTTATCGTCTCATTACAATGAGCAGCCGCTGTACAGACCAGAATAATTATGGTTATTTAATGATAAAATGATAGTTTTTTCCCTTTTATAGGTTAGTAAAACTACTCACAAATTACATTTCTACTTATTTTGTTTTTTAAAGTAGGGTTCGGCCTAATTGATACATTGATTTTTACCAAGTTATGGTATTTTTGACAGCTTTATTCTACTTACTTTCCGGATTTACTATCCATTCCATGACTGTACGTACATTGTGTTTATTCGTTTGGCTTTGGCTTGCCGTTATTTTCTCAGGTTATGGTCAACAAGTAAGCTTTTCCCAACTCCCAGCTTCCTATCAGCTTTTTCCCCGTAATCAGAATTCACTAGCAACCGTACCTATATCAGGACAGGTACGGTCTCTTGGCTACAGTCGGGTAAGCATGCAGGTAACGCGTAACCAGTCACCGTATCGTTACGTAAGTCAGCTTTTGACGTACACAGCGGATACGGCTCCCTTTTCGTTGTCAGCCACAATTTCAGCCGAACGGGCCGAATATGGGGTGAAGGTATTTCTCTACCGATCTGGCGCGTCGGACTCCGTGCTGGTTGCTGACCGGCAGAATATTGTCGCTGGGGATGTGTATCTACTTAGTGGCCAGTCGAATGCCGCTTCTTATCAGCCCACGTACACCTATCAGAACGAGTACATTCGAACCGTCGGCATATATACAAATAATACGAACTACGACGATTATAATCCTGCCGATACGCTCTGGGGCCCTTGTGGACAAACTGGCTACACCTCCGCGGGCGTGTGGGGCACAGAACTGGCCCGTCAGCTTATCGAGACCTACGGTATTCCAATATGCGTCATCAACGGATCGGCGGGGGGTGCTTCGGTCGAACACCTCAACATACGGAATGCGGCCAATCCAATGGACCTGACTACCAACCACGGGAAGATGTTGTATCGGGTGACCAAAGGGGGATTGAAGGGCGCCGTAAAGGCTTATTTCTTTCGGCAGGGCGAAAACGAAACCAGCGGCAATGCGCCGGCCTGGCCCACAAATTTCGAGAAACTCTATCAGAATGTTCAGCTCGACTATCCTGAGATCAGCCGGTTCTACTTGTTTCAGATTAATCTGCTGAGCGGCCACCTGGAAGCCTCCGCATCCATGCGCGATTACCAGCGCCGGGCATCCAGTATCCATCCGCTGATTGTGTCGCATGCAACCGTTGGCACAATCGGATACGATGGCATTCACTACAATGTTGCGGGTTATGCGCAAACCGGGGCGCAAATTTTTAAGATCGTAGCCCGAGACCTGTACGGTTCTACCGATACGGCTCAGATAACGTCGCCCAACGTGCAGAAGGTGTATTACCGAACAGCGGCCCGGCAGGAGATTGTCGTGCAGTTTGACGAAGGACAAAAAATCATCTGGCCAAACGACACGACCGTCGCTGACACGTACGGGAACCCTACTACCCACAAGTTGACCCAATGGCTTCTGCTCGATAAGCAACCGGGAAGCGTGCTAGCCGGTCAGGCAGACGGCTATCGGGTTACCCTTTCACTGAGTGGCTCCCGAACGGAACAGAAACTAGCCTACCTCCCGCCCAATTACCCGTTGCTCGATGGGATGGGAAACCCGTTACCGGGTTACGCCACGATCTTCCCCGGTCCATTGCTTAAAAATCAGCGCGGCTTAGGCGCTTTTAGCTTCTGGGATGTCCCGATCAATGCGCCAATGGCTCCGCTGAATGATTTTATCGCCCAGATACTATCGACACGATCCGTTCGACTTACCTGGACAGATCATGATTCCGAGCAGTCTTACATTCTCGAACGCAAACGCCCGCAGGATGCTTCCTACACCCGATTGGTGCAGCTCCCGGCCGGCTCGACAACGTTTGTCGATACCAATGCTGCCAGTGCGGGCGTCTACACGTATCGGCTTAGAGCGATCACAGCCCTTGCCGAGTCAACGGCTGATGCATCAGTAACCATCGATTGTGCAACAGGCAGCGAGCTTATCAGCGTTCAAAGCGGTAATTTTTCGGATATAACCACCTGGCAATGTGGACGCGTACCCACGGTAAGCGACCGTATCCGTATTGCCGTGGGAAAAACCGTAACCCTCACTCAGGAAGCTTCCGTTCAGTCGTTGACATTGGATGGTACCCTGCGGTTTGGCCCGGGAGGCAATTTGAAAGTAGTGCCCCAATGAGGTGGTAATCAGTTGACGTTTATCGACTCAGCTGACAACTGTCGCGTTAACGAATCGAAAGGGTTTTGACAGCAGTACGGTGAGTGGAGCCCAAATGAATAATGAGCGGCTATCCTGCTTTCGCAATCATCCGGTCGAACACGGCCCGCTGCTCTTTCATGGACTTTAGTTTATCCGCCGGATTGGTGTGGCATTCCAGTAATACCCACCCTTTGTAATTCATCCTGACAAGGTTGGCCAGGAGCGCCTGGTAGGGATAATCGGTTCGATCCAGCTCACGGACGTGGCAGGTAGCGCCGAACCGATCGCGGATCAGCGTAAAGTTGGCTTCAAACCCGCTCCCGTTCAGATCCTGCGGGTTGCAATTCCAGCAGATGGTGGCGTTTGGGTGGTTAGCCACATCCATAATCTGTTTGGTGACAGGCAGTTCCTGCGTTTCTTCCCCGTGTACTTCCAGCCTGATCTGTTGACCCAGTTCAGCCCCGTAGCGCGCCAGCTCGTTCAGGGATTCTCCGATCTGGGTTATTGTTTTATCGACAGGCACCTCTTTGTGAAGGGCATTGGGCTTCACTTTTACGCCCGATCCGCCCACGTCGGCACTCAACCGGATGAATTCTTTTGCCCGCTGAATAGAAGCTTTAAGTTGGCGTTGATCTACGTAATCGAACTGCTGATTCGTACCGAGGCCAACGAGTTTAACCGGGCTGTCGGCAAATTTTCTGTTGACCTCCAGCCGTTGTGCGGCATTCAGTTCGGGCATGACGTTATGGGCGTGCTCAACACGTAACTCCACGCCGAACAGACGGGCATCGGCACAGTTTTTTAGCAGCGTTGCTAAATCCCAGTCCTTTCCCCACAAATACGTGACAAAACCCAGCTTGACCAACGATTTCTCGCGCACTGGTTCAGCGGCCCAGATCGGTCCCGGAACAAGGGTGGCACCAGCCAGCAGGGAAGCTTCTTTCAGGAACGTTTTTCGGTCGATATCAGACATAGCCGTTGGGATGTATGCCTGACTAGTCCGGAAAATGGATCCGGCTTGCTGGCTAGTTACTTAATCAGCTAAAGCATACAATGCCAGTCAGATACTTACACAACGTTTATTTGTCAAGCGAGATCGCTAGAGCAACCTCAGCCCAACGCTACGGCTCTCGGGTAAAATTCAGACCGTATACGATATTCAGCCGAAAGCCTTGATTGAGTTCAACGACCGATCGGTTTGCCATGGGATCCGGTTCCGCGTGTTGCCGGATCTGATAAAGATAATTCAATTCCAGCTTGGCCTTATCCGTAATTTGATAGCCAAGGCCACCTGACAATCGGTTCTGGTTAAATACGTTGTCGTCTACATTACGGCCAAAGCCAATAAACAATTCGTCAAACGCATTCAGGTACCACTCGCCATCGTCGATCGTCGGCCCTTGCAGCGGAAACTCCACCGATAGCTGATACCGAATCCGGTTTTGGTACTCCCACTGCTGCACGGGCCCTTGTCCGGTCTGGTCGCGCGAACCCAGCCAGCGTTGTTCCAGTCGGACACGGTGTTCCAGTCCCAAACGACCAAGCTTGTCAGTCAGCGTAATGTCTTCGTAGATTCGACTCTCGGGTTCGGGACGACCTAGTACCTCGGGGTAAGCGCCGTACCGATAGCTTTGAAAATACGTGTAGCCACCCGACACCTTTACCCGATCGGTAAGTTTGTGGACAAGCCCCAGCCGGGCCAGTTGTTGCTGAGCGCTACCCAGCCCCCCCACCCGACGCCATTGGTATTCGGTATGTACGGCCCACTTCTGGCTAATCTGGTGATCGCCTGTGTAGACGAACCAGGCCAGCGCATTGGTATCCCGTAAGCGGGGCGATTGTCCGTTCGCGGTGAATACGATTAAAAAAAACAGAACAGTCAGTATTGTATAGTGCCGTATACTCATCAAAGTTGCGATAAACTGCACCAAATCATCGGTGAAGTACAAAATGGGGCGTTTCGATCAACTTGCCCCCGGCACCTAACTAACAATTGGCGACTGATGTTCCGGTAATCAACCCAGTGACCCGATTATAGATACGGTCGATACTCAAGACAACGCCTTGATCCACCGCTCACCAGTAGCGACGAAATCCGGCATGTACGCCTAGATTGTTTTCCAGCAATGCCCCCTGATCAAAGGCTAAATCGATGAGTAATTGCGACTTTCTCGATGTAGATACGGGCGTGTTTAGCTGTAGACAGGCCGAAAATTGATTTTCAACAGTCCGAAAAGGCGTCGAGTAACTACCAAAATTACGGCTGTAGGAGAAACGGCCAGTTACAGCCATCCTGCTTTTGACAAGGGCTTCAAAAGCGGCATAATAGGCGACAACCCGATTGCTGGGAACATAAAATTCGCCCGGCTCCGACGTTGCGGCCAGGTCAGGGCGGGGTATCAGAAAAGGGGTGCCAAGGGTCTGCCCCCGGTAAGACCAGCCTTCCACGTACTGAGAATGATTGTAGTAATTATCAGCACCTTTGTAACTCTGGCCCGGTCGCGAGAAATACGGACCCGACTGATCGGTCGTCACCAGCAATTCGCCCACAATGCGACGCCAGTGCCAGAATGGATGGCGTCTGTCAGCACTCGCCCCCCGGTTGAGCCATCGCAAACCATACAATCCGTCGGGCACATTGCGTCCGCTTAACCCACTGGCATCTTCGTACGGATGTTGATGATAAATCAACCAGGACGATGCCGGACGATCCAGACTGATACCAATATCGATGCTACCCAAGTGATTACCAATGCGATTGGCTGCATCAAAGCTGCCATAGCGAACATTTCCCAGATCTTTGGGAATCTGGCCCAGTACGACACTCTTCAGGTAGTCACCAAAATCGGTCGTCAGTTGTCCGTCATTAGCAACCGGCGAATTGATCAGGTATTTGGCGTGTCCACCCCATTGTACCTGATGGTTGATACCTGCCAACACATGGAGATTCGACGCAGGTCGCCCAAACCGAGCGTAGATGAATTTCTCGTGTATCATCGCTCCCTGAATGTAGGGCACGTTGAACCACCCGTGCGAAAATCCGGCTTTAAGGGCAATGACATCGTTGAGAAAATGAAGCGGCACAAAGTCAGGCAACAGCAGCTGAATCTGAGGGATCGGCAAGGCATTTGACGAAACGGCGTAGGAGCCCGATGACAGCAACGTGTCGATCAGGCCAACGACCTGCGGACGCCGTCCACCCCATAATTCCAGTTTACCCAGCCGCATTTTCAGGTAAGCGGCCGGAAGAAAAACCGGATAATGATTGGGCTGCGTACCGTTGTGAGCAAGCGTACCCACAGCCAGTATACCAAATCCCCAGTCAAACTTCCGTGTCAGACTCGAATCAGCGGGTCTGTACTCGCGGCAAAGGCTAAGCCGGAGACTGGCCGCCGGAGCGTTTAGAGGTACCACGCCCCACTGATTCGTCCGCAGCCAGAACGGCATCCGCTGACCCGTAGCCGCATACGTGTGCAGGTCCACATAACCCGTCATTCGGGCGACTGGCTGAGCCCAAACCAGTTGGGATGCCAGCATAAACAGGATCAATCCCCGGAAACAAAATTGGTACATCGAGCCGAAAACTACGCGACTTTCCGACCCACTGCAACAACCACCGGCTCCACTGTCGATAATTTCACAATACCATAATCTGGCCGCGACTTTCCTCACATTCTAGTAATACAAGGCCCTTAGTTTTGCGGAATAATTCCTTGTTCTCACGCACTATGATCACAAAATTACGCTCAGTACATACATTTGTCTACGCAGCAATCGCTGGTGGGCTCCTACTCGCCGGTTGCCAGGAAGAACTCGATCAGATCGACAACTTTACGTATCCATCGTTTGCCGAAGCGTCAAATCCTAAAATTCTGTCTACCGCCCCCAACGGTACCGTTCTCTACAACGGTGGTTTCGGTTCGTCCATCGCCCCCGATTTGACTGATCCATCGGTGTTCTATTTACTGACCGACCGGGGACCGAATGCGGCTGGTGTACAGGCTAATTCCATCATTTTCGGGAAGGCCGACTTTACACCCCAGATCGGCAAATTCCGGCTTGTTGGCAATCGCCTGGTGCTGGAACAGACCATTCTCTTGAAAAATGCAGCGGGCCAGTTACTAACGGGACTGCCCAATCCGGTAGGACAAGGAAGTACGGGTGAACTTGCACTCGATTTAAACGGGCAGCCCATCACACCCAGCGCCGATGGACTTGACTCCGAGGGGTTGGTACTGATGCCCGATGGTTCGTTCTGGATCAGTGACGAATATGGTCCGCACATCGTGCATGTCGACGCGACGGGCAAAACGATCGAGCGCATCAATCCATTCGGTAGCGGCACGGGTGGACGGACAATACCGAAAGTATTTGCCAAACGTCGCCCGAATCGCGGCATGGAAGGGCTGACGATTACCCCTGATGGGAAAACGCTGGTCGGTTTGATGCAGTCTCCCATGTACAACCCTTCTTCGTCGGCGGTATCTGGCTCAACGGTTATCCGGATTTTGACGTTCGACATTGCTACTGGTGCCACGAAGCAGTACGTCTATCTGATGGAAAACGCCAGCCTGACCGGGTGTAGCGAAATTGCCGCCATAACCAACACAACCTTCCTGGCACTGGAGCGCGATGGCGATTACGGCGGCAGTCCCACAAAACCGTCCGCGTTCAAGCGAGTGTACAAATTCGATCTGGCAGGAGCAACGGACATATCGGACCCGGCCAACGCGGAAACGGGTAAGCTCTTCAACGGGCTAACCGTCGAGCAATTGAAGGATAAGGCCGGTTTGCAAACAGCCGGTGTTGTTCCCGTCACCAAAACACTAGTGCTCGATCTGTTGACCGACATTTCGCCGGTGTATCCGCACGACAAAGCCGAAGGTGTTGCCCTGATCGGTCGCAACCGCCTGGCTATTTCCAATGATGATGACTTCGGTGTGGTCGACAATGGGCAAAACGGTTTTGCTTCAAAAATTCTACCGGCTACGGGCAAGGTCGATCTGAACCGCATCTATTTCGTACCGCTGAAATCACCACTGCGGTAATCTGCTCGCCGAACCCAGTCGCCGGCTTACCAGACTCTCGTCCACACGGACAAAAATTGATTGGTACATTGACAGATAGGCCACGGCAATTGTGGCCTATTTTTGTTGACATATCAGGTATATTTATTGCCGCGAAAACAGGGCTGTACGACCCAAATCGTTCAGACGACCTACTATCGTTATCCATCTGAAATCAAATGATAAACCAGTTTTTCTTCACCAGTCTCCTCTGGCTAAGTAGCTGCTATGTGGCCCGTGCGCAGTCACCGATTACCTACTCACCCGAACAGGCTCACTCCCACAACGACTACGAGCAAACCATCCCGTTCTGGCAGGCCTACGATCAGCAGTTTGGCTCCATAGAAGCGGACATTTATGCCCGCGATGGCCGGCTCTACGTCGCCCATGACTCTGCCAATATTCTCCCCAACCGCAGTCTGGAGGCTTTGTATATCAATCCAATCGTCGAAAAAGTACGGGCCAACAAGGGCAAAATCTATGCTAAATCCGGCTACGGTCTGCAATGGCTGATCGACCTGAAAACACCCGCCCGGTTGTCGTTGCCCTTGCTCGTGCAGGCGTTGAGTACGTATCCAGACGTTTTTGGCAAAGGAGGACCGGTGAAGGTGGTCGTCAGTGGTAACGTGCCCCCACCCAATCAGTTCAGTCAGTATCCGGACTGGATTCAGTTCGATGGTCGGCCCGATGTTTCCTACACGCCCGACCAGCTGGCGCACGTGGGTCTGATCAGTCAGGATTTTACGCGCTATACCCGCTGGAATGGCAAAGGATTGATCGTCAAAAAGGAGCGATCCGCTATTCAGGACGTTGTTCAGCGCGTGCATCAGCTAGGTAAAAAAATCCGGTTCTGGGCAACACCCGATAACGTCAACACCTGGAAATCGCTGATGAACCTGGGTGTCGATTACATCAATACCGATCAGATCGCTCCGCTTGGGCACTTCCTGAGTCTACGAAAAACGGCTGAATACCAGAACCCTACGCCACACACTCTTTACCAGCCCACCTACCGTAACAACGACAGCCGGAGTCGTGTCAGAAACGTAATTCTGCTCATTGGCGACGGGATGGGGCTGGCTCAGATTTATGCGGGTCTGACCGCCAACCGGGGAGACCTGAACCTGGCCAAACTACTGAACGTTGGCTTCTCCAAGACCAGTGCCGCCGATACCTACATCACCGATTCAGCCGCCGGAGGAACGGCCATGGCGACCGGACAGAAAACGAACAACCGCGCGATTGGGGTTGATTCGACCGGAAAGGCGCTACCGGCTATTCCAACGCTCATTAAAAAGTGGAACATGGTCAGTGGCCTTATTTCGGCGGGGGCCATTACCGATGCGACCCCAGCTGCTTTTTATGCCCACCAGCCTGACCGGATGTTCGAACGGGAAATTGCGGCTGACTTTCTGCGTAATCCCGTGCAGATTCTGATTGGTGGCGGCTCCCGCTATTTTCGGGAGGAGAAGGTGCTGGATACGCTCCAGCGCAACGGCTATCAGGTGGGCACCCAGTTTAGCCAGCTGGAAAGCCTGAAACCACCTTTTGTGCTGCTCGATGATCAGTCTGTGGTAGCGATCAGCAAAGGACGACCGGATTTCCTGACAAAGAGCCTGCAAAAAACGATGCACGATCTTCAGAAAACGAAGGCAGGCTTTTTCGTCATGGCCGAAGGGGCGCAGATTGATTACGGTGGACACGCGAATGATGTCCGGTATGTCGTGCAGGAAATGCTCGACTTTGACCGGGCGATCGGCGAGGCTATTCGGTTTGCCGATTCAAATGGTGAAACGCTGGTTGTCATCACAGCTGACCATGAAACAGGTGGCCTGAGTCTGCTGGATGGCAACCTGTCCCGCGGCTACGTCGACGGTAATTTCAGCACCAATGATCATTCGGGCGTTATGGTCCCCGTTTTCGCTTACGGACCTCATTCGCTGGATTTTCGAGGTGTCTACGAAAACACCGAAATTCAGCGAAAAATCATGACCATTCTGCGGACCTACCACGCCACTAAAAACTAGCAAACAGTGGGGATGTCATTCCAACGACAGTCAGGGTAGCGCGCTACGTTTTGCGGGTATCTGCCTGCGGAAGCAACGGGTCTTTGGGGGCGACAAAAGCCAGCAACACTTCGGCCAGTCGTTTGGGGGACAGAACCTCGTCAGGGTGATCCTTGATGATCGCGGATTGCGGCATACTGGCGAAAAGCGCGGTCTTCGGGTCCTGTACCATCATCATACCCTGATGATCATGAATCTGAATCGCGCCCAATGTACCATCGGAACCTGCCCCGGACAACAGGATTCCGATTGCCTGTTCCTTTTTTTCGTTCGCCAACGAGCGAAAGAAGCCATCGATTGGCCACTGGTTTTGATGTTGGTCTTCTACCCCCTGTATATGAAGATGGCCTTTACTGATGGTCATGTGCTTGTGTTGCGGCAGCAAGTAAACGTGATTAGGCTTAACTCGCTGCTGTTCGGTCGCCCAATGAATGGGCATAGCCGTATGTCTGGCCAGTAGTGTATCCGCAATGCTGTTGTAGTCCTGATTTGAGTGGTGAATAATAACAAAGGCGATTCCGGAGTCGGGCGGAATCTGCTCAAAAAACTCCCAGAGCGGAAAATAGCCGCCAGCTGCGACACCAATTGCTACAACAAAAAAAGGACGGGGGGGTGTCATGGGCGGCTACGTCAAAAGGATAGAACTGAAACGAACGTTACGTACATCGATATTTCTGATCACCGATCCACAGCTTACCGTATGACTGGCCTTTACCTCGACACAGCACCATAGAACGCATGATGAGCTATTCGTTCGTGTAGTGGCGTCTGTAATCAGCATTGTCTATTCGATAGCGAACCAGCGACTCAAAACGAACCACTCGGCGTGAGACCAGCCAGTAAAGTTGCTCTAAAATCCGTTGTGTAGCTAGAAATGCGATTTAATTGAAGCGAAAGAAAAACAAAGAAGCCAGCCCCTAAATAGAGTCTGGCTTAAAGAACTATCTCGTTATATTATACTAAATTAATTGTCGCCACCTGGTTTACTCATCAATGGTAAGTTAATTACTTCTCAATGTATGTATTGGTGTATGTGCGATTATGGTAACTGTCAGTAATATCAGCTTTCGACGTCTAATTCAGGCACATCAGAAAATGCTTGGTGTATTGCGGGCCACTTCGCTCGTAGATTGAAACAACACGAAACGGTTGCTGATGATTGGGTATATACGATGGCAGCTGTTCGTGAAACGTCCATTGCGTGAAGTGGGTAATCGACTGATCTATTCGTTGCTTGTTCATCGTGGTGTCGTTGAATTGGTGTAACAACGCGGCTTGTCACTATTAGATGCGTTATTTGTTACTTTGTCACATTAAATTTTACCATAACTCATTTTTTTGTGCCATCAGCCTTTACTTAATTACCCCATAGTTAAAAAACGACTGGCATCCGGCGGAGTACTTCGTCGGATTTGGGTAGCTACCGAATCGGCTCAGGCGGACAGGCTCAATTATGATTCCTATCAACATCATGCGCTATAAATTGATCATTTTCGATTTTGACGGTACACTAGCCGACACATTTCCTTATTTTCTGCGTACGATCAATACCTTGGCGACTACCTACAATTTTCCAGCAATCGAGCCCGAAGAGGTGGAGCAACTGCGTGGACTCGACGCCCGGCAGCTGATGAAGCGCGCCAACTTACCAGCCTGGAAAATTCCTGTCATTGCCAGTTCATTTATGCAACGGATGGCGCAGGATATCGATCAGATTCGTCTATTCGATGGTATACCTGAACTGTTGACAACGATAGCTAGCCAGGGCGTCCAGCTGGCCATCGTCAGTTCGAACAGCGAAGAGAATATACGCCGGGTGCTTGGTCCCGACTGTGCCTCGTTGATTACCTACTATGGGTGCGGCTCTTCGCTGTTTGGTAAACACCATAAATTTAAACGAGCGATGGCGAAGAGTGGCGTTACACCCAATGAAACGCTCTGCATAGGCGATGAAGTTCGGGATATCGAAGCGGCTCAGGAAGCGGCAATCGCTATTGGCGCGGTAACCTGGGGCTATACAAGACCTGATGTGCTGGCAACTTACACAGGTGTTGCCTTGTTCCATACAACGAATGATATTATACGAATGGCACTTGGGCACCACGTGAGAAACTAACCACCAGCCGTTTTCAGGCTATTGTCAACAGACACTCTAGCATCTTTTGGACGAAAGCTGAGCTTTTCTCCCCATCAGACCCGACGATACTAAGTAAAGAATAGCTGATTTAGCTGGGCCCAGCCGGAGTTTGGCCCAGCTAAAATGCCGATCAATTTTTGGCTACGAATTAACCATTAACTTGTAAAGCGCTGTTGTGGATAAAAGCGAAAAGTTCAGTTATACTTGGTTCAATTCACGCTGATCAGTTGAGCACGACCGGGAGTCTTATTCAGTAACTCTCGCACCAGTTCTACGTTTCGTCGGGATACGCTCAGCTTCAGATCATTCTCCATAACGACATACCCGTGTGGACTTCTTCCCCGGCTTAACGAATAGTGTGTCACGTGATTCAGATTGATCAAATAGCTCTTGTGAATGCGCAGGAGCGAGGGATATCTATCCTGAAGCCATTTCAGTGTCCGACTGTGAAATTGACACTGCCCATTGGCTAGATATACATAGCTATAATTAACGTCGCCTGTAATCGCAATTATACTGCTAATTTCAACCTTTTGACGAACGCCAGCGGCAAAAGAAGGTTTCATGTGGACAAATAGTTGTATGTGTAACGGTACAAAAAGGCTCTACATTCGACCTAAAGCATGGGTGACGAACCGGACAAAAAGGCAATCCGGAAACGCGATCAACACAGGTAAGCATACGACAAAAGTACCCCTGATCCTGACCGATATTCAGAGTCAGAAAATGGGCAACTCATCTACTATGATCAGCCGTTCGATACTAGCAAATCTCGGTTTCTGTGGCCAGAATGGCTCTACTGAATCAGACAAAAACTCTACCCGATTGACACATATGCCCCTTTTCAGCCTAAAAATACGTATAAAACAATCTAATTAGTATAAATATAACGACAAAATGTATATAAATTTAAAAATCTGTACCAGGCAACATAACCGTTTTCACGAGCGTTGTCTGGCCGAAGGAGCATGACCATATTGCTCTTTGTAGGCTCTCCCAAAAGCTGATAAGCTTCCAAAACCCACCGCATAAGCCACCTGAGTCGGTGATACACCCTGCTCCAGCATGTCGCTACCTCGTTGGAGTCGGTACGACCGAATCGTTTCCCTGGTGTTCAGGCCCAGTACTACTTTGAGCTTACGATTGAGCGTACGGCTACCGAGGGATAATGCATCGGCCAGATAGTCCACATCTAAGTCGGACTGGTCGAGATGTTGCTCCAGAATCGCATAGACCTGCTTCAAAAAGTTGGGTAACTCATCGGGGAGCGGGTCAGGCGTTCGCTGATTATCCGGTGAACGGATCGCTGAACTGAGCGACAGACCAGCGACTGTTTGTTGCCAGCGCGTTTGCAGGGCCGCCTGTCTACGGCGTATATTTTGCAACCGCAGTATCAACTCGGCTGGTATGAACGGCTTGGTCAGATATTCATCGGCACCCGTTTCTAAACCTGCCAGCCGATTCTCGATGGTCACCTTGGCGGTAAGCATGATCAGCGGAATGTGATCGGTACGACAATCGGCGCGCAACGCACGGCATAAGTCCAGTCCATCAAGCCGGGGCATCATCAGGTCGGTGATGATCAAATCGGGTTGGGCATCGAGGGCCATCTCCAGCCCCTGCTGGCCATCGACGGCTTCAAGGACAGCATAGTATGGCGTTAAGGTCATACGTATGTAGGTACGCAAGTCATAATCATCTTCGACCACTAACAACAACGGCTTCTCAGGCTCACGTTCGTTACTGAACTCTTCGCTCGAGAAAGCAGCCTCAGCTGGTAGTGTTCCCACGCTCTCGATCAACTCACGCTCAAGGGATTTATTGATTGTCGGCTGGTGGATAGATGGCCCGAACTCATTACCTAGTGGATAACCCGTGCTTTTTTCAACGGGGAGCGACACGCAGAATAATGACCCTTTACCCAGTTGGCTGTTCACCGTAATAGTCCCTCCGAGCAATTGGACCAGTTCGTAGGTTAGTGACAATCCTACGCCCGTACCGGCCTCCAATCGATTGGTCTTTGCCCCCTGATAAAACCGATCGAACAGATGAGCCAGCACTTCGGCGTCCATCCCTGCGCCTGTATCTTCCACCTCCAGCGTCAGCCCTGTTGTGCTGTACAGAGCCTTTACCGTAATGACTCCGCCGTCTGGCGTGTGTTTGAGAGCATTGCTAAGCAGGTTCGTCACAATCTTTTCAACCTTATCAGCGTCATACAAAGCAAGCCAATTGGCTTGGTTTTGCCGTACGGTTAGGGTTATTGATCGCTTTTGCGCCAGGGCGTCGAACTGGGTAATCCAGCTGTGCATGTGATCGGCCAGGTCACCCGCGGTGGGCAGGTTGCGCATCTGATTGGCATCCAGCTTTGCCAGATCGAGCAACTGATTGATGAGTGTCTGGAGCCGGGTTGCATTACGATACATGAGCGCATATAACTCGTTGTCCGGGAAGCGGGTATGCAAGGTTTGTACAGGCCCTAGCAGTAAGGTAACCGGCGTGCGAAGTTCGTGGGAGACATTAGTAAAAAAGTCCGTTCTGAGCCGGTCGAGCGCCTGGATAGTTTCGCGGTGTGCCTGTTCGATGGTTAGCCGGTTGGCCGCCTGAACGCGTTCGCGGGTAGCCTGCCAAAGCATGATCACCACGAAAACCGGTTCTAGGGCAAAACAGAGCATCAACAGAAATTTAAGCGTTTCCTCGTGCATCGAGCCAGGAAAAAACCCGGCATTTCTTCCGTAAAAATAGGTGTAGATCGGCAACGTCAGCACCAGCGCCAGTACATTCCAGATAGCCGGTCGAATGCCACTGAAGAACAGAACGAGCAGCAGCAGCAGCGTAAATCCCATCATGATCGCCAGCGCAGCTATTATTACCCAGGTGATGTAGGGATGGCGCACAAACAGACTAAGCACCGCATAGAGAATCCCTAAACTACCAAACCCCACGTAGACCCAGACCAGCCGGGGCCTGTGCTGGGGTAGCTGATAGGCTTGTACCACATAGTAGGACAGGGAGGGCAACAGAAGCCCAACGGTAATAAAGTGGCTCGTGTGAGCCCAGTAAGGCGAGTGAGGAAACAAAACATTCGAATTCCCCGACGCAAAAAAAACACTCAGGCAAACGACCAGCGCAAACTGAGCGTAGGAACGAAGTACGACATAGTGACGCATGAATACCAGCAACGCCAGCTGGAATAATGACAGCATGATCGCCAGCGAAAACATGATATAGCGGTCTATATCAGGTAATCGATTCGTGATGAACGTAGCCCGATCCCAGATCCGCCACTGATAGCCGTGGTGCTGTGTCGATAGAACACGGGCGTAAAAGGTTACAGGCGTCGTTCCAGAGAGTGACACGTATACCGTGGGAAAGCGCGAGGAAGGAGTCCTCAACGCAAACGGAATCAGATCGCCGGAGTACTGAACCTGCCATGTCGCGAGGGAATCGGACTGATAGAGCGTTAAACTATCGACGTAAAAGTTGGTCAGTTCCAGGGCATAGGGATAGGCAGCCGGTCTGGCCTGCTGTACGGTAAAGCGGCACCAGACGGGATGCGTTGTAAAGCCCAGAATCAGGGTGCCGTCGCCAACGGATTTCCAGTGGTTCGATTGATTCGTGAGTTGCCCGATGGTAAGCTGATTGGTCGAGTCGACCAAGTATTGAAACTGTAAATCAATCGGCGTTGGTAATGGTGGAACCGGCACTTGGGTCACAGGAATCTGAGCCACAGCCTTTAGTGCGAATAAAAGCCATAAGCAGCCATATAGCCCTGCTACTAGTATCCGGCGATTCCTGAACATTCTCTCGACTCTATTGGTAAGTTATTGACTCAAGGCCGTCCATTCAGAATTCTGTTCTGTTACTATGCCCTGAAAACGAAACTGATGCACTGAGCCTATCAACTCATTAGTATATGAACAAGTATAGACAAATATCCGAATAATTTCATCTACCCAGTGCTACCGGCCTCAAGAACTGGCTGCTACCGATAGCGTTTTTAACCAATTATTTTAGCGTCGCATTCACAGGCCCCAAGTCGTCAGAAAGGCTCAATTAGTCGCAAGTCTCAGAAATTGACTCTCAACGTAGTACCATACGTTCGTGGATTGCCCAAGTGAGCCGCTCCAAAGTTGTAGGCATAGTCGATGAACGTTTCGTTGCTTAGATTACGTCCCCAGAAAAACAGGTCAGCGTGTCGGGATGAAATACCCAGGCGAGTATTGAATAAGCCGTATCCCTGTTGGGAAATTTGATTCGCCAGATCGAAATACTGTTTCCCCAGGTAGCTCCACTCGCCACGGGCAATCAGTCTGAATTGCTGAGCGCCACCCAGCGCGTAACTGTATTGTACCGCCAGCATAGACGTCACATCGGGCGTAAACAGTTGGCGGTTGCCCTTTAAATTGACGGTTTCTCCGTTCGAGGCCAGATTGAGCGATCCGTATGTAGCCTTCGTATAACCCAGTTGATACGTTAGTTCCAGTCCTTTGGCGGGGGTTGCCTGCACCTCCAGTTCAACCCCTCGACTAGTCAACTGGCCCGCATTCCGGGTAATCGTTATGGCATCCGGCAAAACCAATGTGGGCACCTGAGCGTCCTGCACCTGCGTATAGAAAGCCGCCACATTTACCCGCAACTGGTTATTCCAGAACGTGTTCTTCACCCCGATTTCAACGTTATTGCTGTATTCGGGCTTGTAAGCATATAACGGCGGCTGCGAGGGGTCGGACGATAGCTGGGTAATACCGCCCGCCCGGTATCCCCGGCTATAGGTTCCGTAGACCTGGTGATTTTCGGTCCATTGGTAGGCCAGACTAGCTTTTGGTGAGATAGCGGTAAATGTGGCCGTCGCCGACGTATCGGGCTGGGTAACCATAGCTACGTCGCCATCCTGCTGAAACTCGCCCAGTACGGATTGCTTTTTGTGCTCGTAATCGTACCGCAGCCCCAGGGTCAGTTTCAGTCTCGGATTGATCGCGTACGTTCCCTGTCCGTAACCCGCGACGCCGAAACTCGTACCTTTATTGGTATTGATACTGGTGAAATTAGGAAAGGGTGCCCCCACCAAATCGGCATCATTGCCAAAATGAGTACCTTGCTTCACCGGGTTATCCTGGTAAAATCCGTACGTACCCGCAATCCAGTTGAAGCGGGACGTTGAACTGGCCGGGGACGTAAACCGGAACTCCTGCGTACCGACCCGCATATTGTTCCACTTCCTGCCATAGTCAACGACAATCGTAACCCCGTCGATAGGCGAAAAATCACCGTCGAGCGGCTGTGTGTAGTACCGATAGTTGGACTGATAGGCGGTTTGCGAAGTAAACGTAAATCCTTTCCCCGCATAGTTTGCCGACAACGACGTATTGATCACCTGATCGATCAGTCGGCCAACGGCATTCTGATTCACCGTAAATGGTTCACTCAATGCATCCTGTGGACTGGACGCCAACGGAAATGTACCATCATTCCGGTTCGTGTTGTGCTTTACGTTGAGTGTCAACGACCAGCGCGGACTGGCCAGAAATTTCAGGTAGTAATTTCCCATGACGTAATTCGCCCGGTCGAATGACGATTGTGTAAAGGCATTCCGGTAAAAGCCAGCTTGCTGCCCGTACAAAGCCGAAACACCCAGGAACAGACGGTCCTTCACCAGCGGGGTTCGCAACCCGGCACTGTACCGTTGCTGGCCATAATTACCATAATTGAGTTCGACAAACCCGCGCGTTTTGTTATCGGGTTGTTTCGTAATAATATTGATCACGCCACCCATCGCATTACGGCCATAGAGTGTTCCCTGTGGGCCACGCAACACTTCAATTCGCTCAATATCAAGCAGCTGCGTTACATACGTATCCAAACTAAACTGGTTTACCCCATCAATGTAGGTGGCTATGGTAGGGTCGTAGGACGTCGTGGCAATGCCCCGGACAGATGTTACGTTGCGACCGTCGCCGGGATTGGCCGAATACAAATTCGGGATCAGCGCAGTCAGGTCTTTACTGGTCCACAACCGGTATTCCTGCACTTGCTTCGATGACAGGGTCGATACACTGAATGGCAGTTTTTGCGGGTCTTCTTCTACTTTCTGGGCCGATACCGTTACTTCGTCCAGACGTCGGGCCGCTTCTACGAGCGTGATCGTCAGGGCAGGATTCTCAACAGTGAGCGTAACGGATTTGACAGTTGTAGCAAATCCCAGCGCACTGATCGCCAGCGTGTATTGACCGGATGGCACATTCGGAATACTGAACTTGCCCTGATTATCGGTCGGAGCGCCCAGGTTGGTGTTTAACAGATGGACATAAGCGCCACTGATGCCAAGCGATTGCTGATCGGTAACTGACCCGGAGAGGCTGCCCGGCGTCTGGCTCTTTACGATTGGAATTGAACTAATAAAGACGATACACAAAGACCATAAAAAGTTCTTCATAGACGGGTAGAGGCAATGGACGTGGTTTGCTTACTGAGTTACCAGCGGTGTAAAATTAACCGTTGGTTGGCGAGATGAGCCGTTTTTTTCGAAATAAAGCGTCCGAATGATTCGTTCGTCTCGATCGGCTGTATCGACCGTACCTACTATTGATGCGGGCCGCTTTAGAGAAAGCCGCTGTTGCATTAACCACGTTCCGAACACGTCGTACCCGTTCCCCGCGTCTTTGTTGAACGGACGACGAATGATGACTGGTTACGAATCCAGATTCTTCGACGGAATCATAAAGGCCATAAAACCAGCAACTACCAGAGGGGCTGAGAATAGCGTAAATAAGGTAGCTTTACTCAGTTCAGCGTCCGACAATATACCGAACAAGGTTGGGCCGAGAATAGCGCCAAACCGGCCAATACCCATAGCCAGACCAACGCCCGTTGTCCGCATCAGGGCCGGATAGACACGGGCCGTAGTTGGGTAAAAACCGTTGAATCCCCCTTGTACGAAAAAACCGATAAAGAAGGTCATTGCGAACATCAGCCAGTAACTCATCGACAGGTTTCCATACAGCACCATGATACTAAAGGCCACCAGCATAAACACGGGGATCAATCTGCGAAGACCGAAACGACCCGCCAGCAGGCCAAACGAAACGCTACCCACAAAGGCTCCCAGGTTCAGGGCGGTACCGATGTAGGTAGCCAGTTCAAACGGCATACCAACGTCTTTGGCCAGCGTAGGAACCCAGCTCATAACCGTATACAGTGTCATCATACCGAAGAAAATACCAATCCACAACCGTATCGTCGACGCTCGGTAGTCAGCGGTAAACAGATCGGTGAACGGTATGGTCTGACGCTGGGTCAGCATGGGTGGCAGACCATCAATCGTCGCCTGATTCATGCGGGTCAGCAGGCGGTTGACTTGACGAAGCGCCTGCTTCGGCTGTTTCCCCAGTAAAAACGCCAGCGATTCGGGCATGAACAGCGTAATGCTCACCAGCATCAGGGCAGAAACCAGTCCGGCAGCCAGATACGCTGATCGCCAGCCAAACTGGGGGACAGCCCAGGCCGTAAAGAACCCCGCCAGAATAGCGCCGATGGGCCAGCCCGCCTGCACAAACCCGACACTGAAATCACGTCGTTTATCGTTAGAAAATTCGGCCGCCACCGCAGCCAGCGAAGGTAGTATCCCCCCGATCCCCAGCCCGGTGACCAATCGACAGAGCAACAGTTGGTAATAAGCCGTTACCAATGATGACAGCAGCATGCCGCAGGTGATCAGGCTCAGCGCAATGATAAACATCTTCCGACGCCCAATTTTATCGCCGAAGGGAGCCAGCAGAAAACAGCCTATCGTCATACCAACCAGCCCGGCGCTGAACACGTACCCTAGCTCGCTTTTCGATAACGACCACTCCCGGACAAGCTCAGAGCCGGTAAATGACACGACCAGTACGTCGATGCCATCATTCATGTTCAGGATGAAACAGATCACAACCATCAGCACCTGAAAAGAGCTCATTGGCTGGTTATCAAGCAGGTTTTTCAAATCGGGCGGGCTGGCGACCTGATCGTCTAGTTGGGGTAACATGATTTTCTGGTTAGGACTGTGCGCGCAACTACAGCTACACGCCATACGTCAAAGTGACAAGCTGACCTGGTTTACTGAGTTTTTGTGAAGGAAGCGGTCGGGAAATTCGTCGATCTACACCGTAATCAAGATTTTGCTATCCTCTCCTTGGGCTGCGGTTTCCAGAGCCAGCTGCAATTCATCGAGAGGCATTCTCTTTGAAATGATGAATCCCGGCTTGATCACGCGGGCGGACATAAGCTGGAGCGTTCGTTTGAAGTCGAACGGATGGTCGTAAACGATCGAGGGAATGATCTGAATGCCTTCCCGGGCAATTTTGAGCGGGGTGAACGTAGCCGCCTGCGCTGACAAGCCAACCAGTACAATCTCCGAGCCACGGGGGGCTGCCGATGTCGCCAGCGAAGCCGTGGCCGCACTACCTGCGCATTCGAATACGGCGCAAACGTCGTTTTCCAGCCAGGTTTGGGCAATGAGCGTGCGCTGCTCCTCCGGTGTACCAGATGGACAGAGTGCAACAGCACCCAGCGACTGGGCCAATCGACTCTTCGCAACGTTCACCTCCGTCGCATACACCCGAAAACCAAGCGATAACGCCAGATGAGTCAGTAACAGTCCGATGGCCCCCAACCCGATAACTGCGATGGTATCGCCAGGCTTGGCGCTCGATGCCAGCAACGCATGCAGCGCCACCGCCATTGGCTCGACCGTCACCGCATCATCGTCGGAAATAGCGTCAGGAACATTCCAGCAAAAACCAGCAGGCAACACTATGTACTCGGCAAAACAACCGACTTCATTGACACCCACGACTCGCTTGTTAATGCAGATATTTCCCTTTCCCGCATAACAGAAGCGACAGCGTCCACAGGGAATATTCGGCTCAATGACAACCCGCTCCCCTACTTCCCGACCCACTACGCCCGGTCCAATTTGATCGATATACCCTAACCCTTCGTGGCCAATCACGGTTGGTTTTTCCAACAGGCGATGACCCAGAAACAGGTGCACGTCGGAGCCACAGATACCAATCTGTTTCAATTTGATGCGCAGTTCACCAAAACCCGGCTCCGGAAGGGATATATCCTGAACCCGAATCTGTTTCGGTGACTGTAGAAAAGCCGCTTTCATGGGTGTACTTGGTTAAAGTCAGGTGGGTACTTGACTGGGGTACTAGTTCGTTTTACATTCCACAATGCCAGCAGGACTTACCCAACTACTGGGCTCTCGGGTTAAGTCAGAATGGCAGTCTATACACAGCTACAAACAAGAAACGCCTAACAAACTGACGGGCAGCGTATTAGGCGTTTTTGTGGTACCGGGAGCCGGACTCGAACCGGCATGTCCTTGCAGACAATGGTGTTTGAGACCATCGCGTCTACCGATTCCGCCATCCCGGCGACAGAATCGTCTCTGTTTCCAGAGATGCGTTTGTCAAACGTGGGTGCAAAAGTAAGGAGAAAGGTGAAACGGCCAAAGAGACCCCGCAAAAAAAATCATTTATTCTTGCTTATTCGTAACGGAGCGCTTCGATGGGGTCCAGTTTTGAGGCCCGGACAGCCGGATAGATACCCGCGAATAGTCCAACCGTCACGCAAACCAGAATACCAAGACCCATCCAGGCCCAGGGAACAACGAAACCGCCCTGGCCTCCGCTGATCAGCAGCGAAATCATGTTACCGATGCCCAGTCCGAGAACGATGCCACCCACGCCCCCCAAAATACAGATAACGACGGCTTCGATCAGAAACTGCTCACGGATCCGCTTCGGTGTGGCACCCAGTGATTTCCGGATGCCGATCTCTCGCGTCCGCTCCGTAACCGACACCAGCATGATGTTCAGCAAAGCAATCGATGCACCCAGTAGTGTAATAAAGCCGATGCCGAATCCACCGATGCGCAGGTAGCCGGTAATATTTTCGGTTTCTTTCGCCAGATCATCGGCGCGTTCAATATCGAACGAGTCCTGCTGGCCCAGTGGATCACGGCGAATCTGACGCATAACACCCCGCGCTTCCCCAACGGCTTCATCCTGATCAGACACGGTAGGTACGGAAGCGGTAATGTTGAATGTTTGCTGTTGGGTCCCGGCCAACGCACGGGCATTATCCAGCGGAATTAATACCATCCGATCTTCGTCTCCACCGGTGAGTCCGCCTTTTTTGTCCAGTACGCCAACAATTTTGTATTGCTTACCGGCCACCCGTATGACCTGATTGAGAGGGTTCAGTTTTCGCTCGAACAGCGCACTCGCTACCTCGCTCCCCAGAACGGCCACGTTGAGTGCAAAATCAAGGTCATTCTCGGTAAAATTCCGACCGCTCTGCAAGGTGAACCCCTTCACCGGAACGTATGACGCATCGCCCCCAATAACCTGAACGTTCGGATTTGTCTTCTTCGATCCAAACTTAACCTGGGCCGCCCCGACTGCTACGGTCGAAACGGTAATCGTTGCGCCATAGGGGAACCGCTTTTTAAACTGAACGGCATCGTGATAATCGATCGGTTCATCCTTCTTCTGAATCTTGCCACCCTGCCGGAATGCGTCCTGACGGGCAACGATACTAAACGTGTTTGCTCCCAGCCCCGCAAAGCTGCTAGCCACCGAGTTCTGTATCCCATCGATCGCGGTCAGGATGCCAACCAGTGACGTAATACCGATCGCGATGATGAGCGATGTTAGGATCGTGCGCAGTCGGTTGCCGGCAATGGAGCGCAGGCCTTCGCGAATATTCTCAATAAAATTCATTTGTCAACGAGTGATCAGGAAAACAGGAAATGAGCAAAATTCAGACGCATTAACGACACTATTACGGCACACATTCATTCACTGGCTCCGTCACGCTACACATTTATTGCACAAAATTTGCTTATCTTTCGTTATCACAAAACTACCATTAGCATTCTTAACGGGGAAACCAATGAAACGGCTGCTGTTACCGCTTATCCTAATTCTGATCCTGACGGGCCACGCGTGGGCCTCTAAGATCCTGATTCCGATGGATGACTCCCAGAAGAATCACCTTAAAGCGTACGGCATTGCCTATTGGGTACTGAAAACGCATGATACTGAAATTGACTGGCTGCTCAACTACCGGGGTGGCTCGTTCATGATGCCTCAAACGCAGGCGTTCGTCAACGAGATGGTGATCCGGGGGGTTAGCTACGAAGTTATCTCCGATGCGCAGTCGGCACAGATTTTGTCAGAGGTCGGAGCCGCCGATGCGAACATGGACGCGGTGAAACTGCAAAAGCCACCCAAAGTAGCGGTTTATTCGCCGAAAACGAAACAGCCCTGGGATGATGCCGTCACCATGGTGATGACCTACGCCGAAATTCCGTACGATGTCGTTTTCGACGAAGAGGTAATGAACGGCAAGCTCCCCGAATACGACTGGCTGCACCTGCATCATGAAGACTTTACGGGCCAGTATGGCAAGTTCTTTCATTTTAAAGATCAGCCTTGGTACATCGCCCAAAAGCAGGAAGCGGAGAGCATAACCCGTAAATTTGGCTTTACGAAAGTTCCTCAGTTGAAGCGGGCCGTCGCCCAGAAAATCCGGGATTTTGTGCTGGGTGGCGGTTATCTGTTCGCGATGTGTAATGCAACCGATACGTACGATATTGCACTGGCGGCTCAGAACACGGATATTGTCGACTCATTCTACGACGGCGACCCTGCCGATCCGAACGCGAATAACAAACTCGATTACAGCCAGACGTTCGCGTTCCGAAATTTTCAGGTCTACACCAATCCTTATCTGATCGAATTCTCAAACATCGACAATCAGCCCGAAGAGCGGGGTCTGAGCGAGCACAACGATTACTTCACCCTGTTCCAGTTCTCGGCTAAATACGATCCCATCCCGACGATGTTGACGCAGAACCACCTGAACGTTATCAAGGGATTTATGGGGCAGACAACGGCGTTCAAGAAAAATCTGATCAAACCCGAAGTGGTCATCTTGGCGGAGAATCGTTCGGCGGGTGAGGCCCGCTACGTTCATAGCCCCTACGGTCGTGGCTTCTTCACGTTCTACGGTGGCCATGACCCCGAAGATTACCGGCACGAAATCGGCGAGGAGCCTACGGACCTCAACCTGCACCCTAACTCAGCCGGTTATCGACTGATCCTGAATAACATCCTGTTTCCAGCGGCCAAGAAAAAGAAACAGAAAACCTAGCATGAACACGTTCTCCGAAACGCAGTATTTCCGGCAGTGGTGGCTCTGGCTTATCCTGGCGGCCAGCGGCTCTTCGGTCCTGTACGGCGTCCTGCACAACCCCAGCGACTGGCCGGGCCTGATCATTTTCGGGCTCGTCATCGCGCTGCTCGTAAGCTGGCGGCTGGATACGCGCTACGACGACGACGGAATTCATTACCGCGTGCGACCGTTTCTAGGCTGGCGAACGATCCGTTGGGATGACATTCAGCAGGCGACGCTGGTTAAGTACAATTTCGTTGGTTATGGGATTCGCTGGAATTTTGGCGAATGGGTGTACAACGTAGCCGGCACAAGAGGAGTCCGCATTCGTACCACCACAAACAAGCGACTCCTGATCGGCACGCAACGCCCCGATGAACTACAGGCTTTTCTGGAGAAACTACACGTTTCCGGTTAGTTGCTGAACCACTCGTCCACCATCTCGGATCGACCTTTGCTCTCTAATTTACGTTCCAGATCATCGGGAAGTTTAGGGAAGAAATCAAGTCCGGTCAATTGCTCGATCTGGTCAACGGGTACGACGAACTGCTTCAGCGAACTCGTTGATGCCTCATTATCGAGCAGAAAGCCGATCATGCGAATAGCGGGTTTGTTGCAATACAGAATAACCTTGTAAAACTTCTGAGGTACACTTACTTCATTGGCCTTCCCAATGGTGGGCAGACCCGCTTTCAGAACGGGTCCTGTAATGACGTAAAGACCATTATCGCGTACGGCCCACGTTCGGATGAGTTCTTCCAATTCTTTCCAGATGCCCCGGTTAAAATCAGGCGTCTGGGGTGTTATGTTGCTCATCAGGAAAGTCTCACGCATCATCCGCTGCGAATACTTGAAATCGCCGGCGGGTGCCAGATGCCCCCGGTCGTAGCCCGATCGGGTGTAGTCAGCGGGCAACGCGGTCCCTTCCGAAACGGCAGGATCAGGCTTGAACTGCTCGTTCTTACGGTCGGCATCGCCCGTCGTTTCATAATCCAGCAGCGGATAAGCGACCCACTGGGCATCTTTAAACTCGTCCCGATAACTAAGCGTATACCCCTCATGGCGAATCAGTTCGCCGGCCGATGACCTGGACACCGGAAGCAAAAAATCGACCTGCTTCTCAAAATCGAACCGTACCGTTTTGGAACTCTGCCCATCGTTCGCTTTGGACGAGCGATCGCTAGCTTCATCGCTGGCTTCACTTTCGGACGACGACCGATTGTCTGTCGCTACATCGGGACCCGAATTCGGTTCAGGTACTTTATACGGATTGGATTCCTCTCTATCAGCACGCGACCGGCCCAAGCCAATGATCTGCCGGACATCGTTCCAGAAGGCAACGACGGGCTTGGTCTTACCGCCGTAGTGCAGAAATAAGCCAACCATGAAAAACGCGAATAGCAGCACGAGCGTGTTGCCCCGCAGTCGAAAACCACGGCGAGAATAGTTTTTGGTCGAAAATCGGGGTTTGAAAAACATAGACGTAAAACTACAGAGTTTGACTGGAATACAGGCGTTGGCTACTACGAAAACCGGGTAGCTGTGGCCTAAAGACGCTACCCTGACGAACCACAATCCGCGATCAACTGTTGAAAAAATATGTCGTTAACCATTGCCGTTATTGGTGGAGGAGCGGCCGGTTTCTTTGGGGCTATCACAGCCGTTGAAACGTTTCCGGATGCCACCGTCACCATTTTAGAGAAGACCCGCACTGTGCTGAACAAAGTCCGTATTTCGGGTGGTGGCCGGTGCAACGTTACCCATGCCTGTTTCGATCACCGCCAGCTCGTGAAGCATTACCCACGCGGTGAGAAGGCCCTGCGACCGCTGTTGACCCAGTTCGATGCCGCAGCTACGGTGCGATGGTTCGAGCAGAAGGGCGTTCAATTGAAAACCGAAGCCGATGGGCGCATGTTTCCAACGACAAACACGTCAGACACCATCGTTGACTGCCTGCTTACTACCGCCCGGCGGCTGGGCATAACCATTCGCACGAGTTGCGGAGTCAGTACGGTACAGCCAACAGAAACGGGCTGGCAGCTTGACCTGCTCACCGGCGAAACACTCTACGCGGACCGCGTTCTGGTGGCAACGGGTGGCTATCCACAGCGGCCATCCTACGACTGGCTACCTGAACAGACGGAAGAGCTAGTAGCTCCCGTGCCATCGCTGTTTACGTTCAATGTGCCGGACAGTTACCTGTTGCCGTTGGCAGGCGTGTCGGTTCCCGATGCAGGGGTATCCGTTACGGGCACCAAACAGCAGCAACGGGGTCCCCTGCTGGTCACGCACTGGGGGTTTAGTGGTCCGGCGGCACTGCGCTTATCAGCTTGGGCCGCCCGCGATCTGGCAGCCGTCGATTATCGATTTACCCTGCGCATCAATTGGGTGCCTACCCTATCCGAGAACGATCTGCGAACAACGTTGCAGACCTTTCGGCAGCAGCATGGACGCAAGCAGGTTAGCTCGCAAAATCCGTTTGGGTTACCGTCCCGGCTGTGGATCGCCCTGGCGCTAGAGTCGGGTATCGAGGAAAGTCAACGCTGGGCCGACCTGCCCGCTAAACTGTTCAACCGGCTGATCGAACGACTGACCAACAGCCAGTTCCAGGTCGTTGGCAAAAGCACGTTCAAGGATGAATTTGTGACGTGCGGGGGCATTCAACCCGGCGGTTTACATCCGCAAACGCTCGAAAGTAAAGCACAACCGGGCCTGTTTTTTGCGGGCGAAGTATTGGATGTAGACGGCATCACGGGTGGGTTCAACTTTCAGAATGCCTGGACAACTGGCTACGTCGCTGGCAGGCACATCGGTCTTTAAATCCGGTGCGCTTGATTTCCTGAACTGTTAGGCCTTCCGGCAGTTATAGAAGGTATGAAAGCCACGCGATTGACCAAATTTTTACCTCATTCAGTAAGCCCGCTCCGGCGAGCCCTTTCCCTGCTTTTGCTAACCGGACTGCTGGCTGGATCATCGGCCTGTAGCTCGACTAAATCGTCCGGTTCCCGACAACAGATCAAGTTGATGGTTGGCGAGATCAAAGAGATTACCCTTTCCAGTCGTGGAGACGGTTCGCGGCAATTGATTGGCACATCCGACAATCAGGAAGTGGTCGAAGTATCGCGGCCGGAGCTGGCTCCGGCCGTCGATACCCTGAAACAGGCAAATTCCAAGCCCGCTATTTTTCAACTCAAGGGGATTACGGTTGGTACGGCCAACGTCGTTTTCACCGAAAAGCAACCTGCTGAAACGGGGAGCGGACAAGTCAAAAAAACCTACGTTGTTCAGGTAATGA
Organism: Spirosoma agri; assembly: GCF_010747415.1. Lineage (NCBI taxonomy): Bacteria > Pseudomonadati > Bacteroidota > Cytophagia > Cytophagales > Cytophagaceae > Spirosoma > Spirosoma agri. The sequence continues at coordinate 3,813,642 of NZ_JAAGNZ010000001.1, forward strand.
GCAAATAGTATGGCTACCAGTAGGTGAATTTCTTGGTGGTGAAAATTGCTTTGGGAATCATGGCATGAACACCCAGTGTCTGATCAACCACCTGACTGACTTCAAAATCGACGGCGGTGCTGGCAATCGATAAGGCTTCATTGAACGTAAAGCCTAGCTCTGTCTGTATGAACGCAACGGCTTCTGACAGCGCGTTTTTCATCGCTCTGTTCAAATCTTTGTCCAGGCCAACGGCAATAAAATGGGTAGGCGTTTCGGCTCGTGGCAGTTTCAGCGTTTTTCCTTTGTGAACAATAAACTTGACCGTCAAGGTGATGGCCGTTTCGATGGCCACCCCGCTGACCTCGCCGTTTCCTTGTGCCCCGTGTCCATCGCCCGTTGTGAATAAACCGCCGGACACCGATACCGGAAGGTGTAGGGTCGTTCCTTTTGTCAGGTGTTTGATATCCAGATTACCACCGAAAAACGCTGGAGGAATCGAACTGACCCGTCCCGTTTCGGGCGGGGGCGACAGCGCCATCACGCCCATGAACGGCTTTAACGGCACTTCGACGCCTTCTTTCAGGATGGCCACTTTTCGTTTGGCATCATAGCGGTACACGAACGTCTCGCGGGTTTTAACCTCATCCGGAATACCGCCCCCGCCCGGCCATACGCTATTAACCCCAAAACCCGCCGGAAAGGTAAGATCGAGAATCCGGATCTCCAGACTATCACCGGGCTCGGCACCGTCGATGTAGACCGGGCCCGTCAGCATGTGTCCACGTATACCCGATGGGTCGGGTTTTACGGTTTTCATGATGGCGATCACCGCCTGCGCGTGGGCATCGATGGGCAATTGGTTTTTGGTATAAAACTCTTCCGGATTGGTCCGGCTAACACCCGACGGATTGACGGTCTGGATTTCGACGACATCACCGTCTTTCACCGTATAGACAGGTTTCACGTCAGCACCGAAATAGCCATAGACCATGTTCTCTGGTATTGAACGGACCACATGATCGGGTTTTACTACCCGACTGGCAATTGATTTGTCCAACGGGTCGGGGGCCGGACTCAGGAGCGATTCCGCGTTGGCGGACAGTCCACCCAGCGAGAGAGCCGCCAGCCCGCTTTGTGTTGTTCGGTGTAAAAATTTTCGTCGCGACGTTTTCATCAGGTTGTATGGTTGGCTGATCTCTAAAGATAAAAATTTACCGACCAATCGGTTATTCAGACCCTGTTTTATGATCAGTTATTATCCCTGCTTACGAAAACAACCTGTCGGCTGAACCGGTTACGACCTAGATATAACGTACTGTACCGTGACACAACCCGTTTCAATCGCTGAACCGTCGGCCCCCAACAAGTGGATTATTCTGGGCACCGTCATGTTCGGCACGTTCATGTCTACGCTCGACAGTAGCATTGTGAACATCGCCTTGCCTACCATCCGCCGGGAACTGGGCGCGGGCGATAGTGTCGAATGGATTGTCCTGTGCTACCTGTTGACCACGACCAGCACCCTGCTCATTATGGGCAAACTGTCGGACTGGGTGGGTCGTCGGCAATTGTACATAAGTGGATTCTGCGTTTTTGTACTGGGGTCTTTGTTGTGCGGTTTTGCCTGGAGCCTCTGGTCGCTGGTGGCGTTTCGGGTGCTTCAGGGGCTGGGTGCTTCCATGATCTTCGCCGTTGGTCCCGCCATTATCAGTGACACATTTTCTCCGAAAGAACGCGGGCAGGCACTCGGCTTAATGGGTTCCGTTGTGGCAGCAGGCTCCAGCGCGGGACCCGTCATCGGCGGATTATTACTGGGAAAATTCGGCTGGTCCAGCATTTTTTTTGTCAACGTCCCCATTGGTTTACTGGCTATCTGGCGAGCGTGGACGATACTACCCGCCAGTCCGAAAGTTAGCGGACAGCAGTTCGATCTGGTTGGCGCGGGGTTGTTTCTGATCGGTGTTATTACCTTGCTGACGGGACTTGATTTTGGTCCGGAGCCTCGTTATGGCTGGGACAATGCCCTTGTCGTCGGACTGCTCAGCGTAGGGGGTATTCTACTGCTGACTTTTTTTCTGTGGGAGATGCGGGTCAAAGAACCGATGCTTCGACTTAGTTTATTCCGGGTCCGACCGTTCACCGCTGCCATTCTCGCGGCTTTCTGCGGGTTTGTTGCTTCCGGCGCAAACCTGTTTGTGATTCCCTTCTTTTTACAGCAGTTACTGCAATTGACGCCCGAGAAAGCAGGCTTGATCTTGCTGGCCGGTCCGCTGACACTCAGCGTTGTCGCACCACTGGGTGGTTATTTATCCGGCAAAATCAGCGCCCGATGGTTGTCGAGTTTCGGCTTATTGGTTACCACTTGCGGCTATTTTGCTTTTTCGTTTCTGGATGTCAACTGGGACTGGAAAGATGTCGTCTGGCGAAGTGCGCTGGTTAGCCTAGGCTTTGGTTTGTTTCAATCGCCAAACAGCAGCAGTGCCCTGAACGCGGCTCCTCTGGCGCAACGCGGCATTGCCAGCAGCATGATTGCGTTCATGCGCAATTTGGGATTTGTGATCGGCATTGCGCTGGCCGCTGCCGTCTGGTATAGCGTCCGCAATCGGTATGCACTGGCAAATAACGTTGCGCCCGACACAACGCCTGCCCAACTGCTGGGTATGCATTACGTCTACCTGACCATGACGGGTCTGGTCTTGACGGGCGCGATCATTTCGCTGACCCGTGGTAAGACGCAGGAACCCTCACAACCCGCCTATCCCGAAAATCCAGTTCCCGCAGTAGCCAATTAGCCATTGTCGTGTAAGAGTATTGGATTGCCAGATTCGACACCCCTACACGACAAGACACCACTACTTTTACCGCTTTGGGCCGATTGAATCGTAGATGACCACTTTTTCCCAGAGCGACGCATAATTCTTGCGAAAATCGTCGTGAATAGGATCTTTCTGGTAGCTTTCTTCGTCCGCGGGACTATCAAAGAAACACAGCCACGAATAGGCGTATTTGCGCTCAATGACGTCACGGGTTGTATTCGCGGGTGTTCCGATATGCACGAGTTTGATGGTCGGGCATTTCGCCAGTTTGTTCAGCCCTTCCAGCAGCTTGGCTTTGTCAGCGGCATTATCCGGGTTTTTCAGGTAAAACAGAACGTGGTGAACAAACATTTCTTTTGGAGCCGCTTCGGCTATGCCCACGGCGGGAAGCGTTGCACCCAAGCCTGCCACAACACTACTTTTGACAAATGATCTGCGAGATTGCTCGTTCATAAACGATTTCGATTTGGTCAACGCGGTATTTGTCCGCTTGCAGGAACAAAAATGAACAACAGTACGTCAACAAGCAACCTTCGGGATCGTCTCGCCGGGCGTTTCAGCAAAAAAGGTTTGATTCCTTCCCCCCGATCTACGTCAGAGCTAGCTACTCGTCTACCGTTGCGCTCGTCAATCGCTATGTAAACCGAATAGGCAGTCCGGAACGTTTACAACCCGTCAACTAATAACAACTCAGACACGTTAGAAGAACATGAACCTATCGAACAACAAAATTCTGATTACCGGTGGCGCATCGGGCATTGGCCTGGGCCTTACCGAACGGTTTATCCAGGAAAACAACACCGTCATTATTTGTGGACGACGCGAATCGTTGCTTCGCGATGTAGCCAAGAAATTTCCGTCCGTCATTACAAGAACCTGCGATTTGTCTGATGCCGACGAACGGCAGGCCCTTTACCAGTGGATTGCCACCGAACACAGCGATTTATCGGTGCTGGTTAACAATGCGGGCGTTCAGCAGTGGATGTCGGTTTCGGACGAGGACTTTTTCGAACGGGCCAAACGTGAATTGGCGATCAACGTTGACGCTCCGCTTCACCTTACCTCGTTGTTCATCAACCTGCCCTCGCTAACCTCAATTCTTAACGTAACGTCGGGATTAGCCTTTGTCCCACTGACAAAAGTGCCGGTCTATTCGGCCACGAAAGCGTTTTTCCATTCGTTTACCTTATCTCTGCGAGCTCTCTTGAAAGCGAACGACATTGAGGTGATCGAGATCATTCCGCCCGCGCTCAATACCGATCTGGGTGGCAAGGGTTTACACGATCATGCGCCACCGGTAAGTGATTTTATCGACGCTGTTTTTGACCAGTTAAAACAAGGTAAAACAGAGGTAACCTTCGGTTTCAGCGACGCGATGGTTAACGCAACGCCCGATGACCTGCGGAATACATTCAACAGAATGAATGCAATCAATTAACGGCCATGCAGCACAGCCTGGTCGGTTACGCGCTTAGCATCCGCATGATCACAATTGCGATAGCACACTGATCATAACTGTGCGACTACTAAAAAGTAAGCCGAAACGGGTCTTGAGCGTGTTTGACGGGGTGTATCGTTTTAGCATCTGCGAACTGAACCCATTTCGTTGAATACGCTCTCGATAGCCGTTGGATCGTCATCTGAAAACCAGCGTGCATGGGAGTTATAGTCTGGATCGTTATATTTGTTCGAACACAACGCTTAATCTCCTGGTTTCTCCCATTATGACTCGTTTTTTACGCCCTAAAAAAGCCTTTAACCTGATTATTCTTTTTCTGTTGACTGGTAGTGCTTACGCTCAGACAGTACTGACCATTTCGGGAAATGTAGCCAAACCACTGACGCTACAGGCAGCGGACCTAAAGTCCATGCCGCATGCTATGGTAACCGGCACCGACAAAGATGGAAAGGAACATCAGTACTCGGGTGTTCCGTTGGTCGATTTACTCAAACTGGCCGGGGCCACACTGGGCGGTGAACTTCGCGGGGGAAATCTGACTAAATACGCGGTTGTGAAAGCGGTTGATGGCTACGAAGTTCTGTTCGCCCTCCCCGAAATCGACCCGGAGTTTGCTACCCGAACGATTCTACTGGCCGATAGCGTCGATGGAAGCCCGTTACCCAAAGGGGTGGGCCCCTACCGGGTGATCGTTCCCGGCGAAAAGAAACCAGCTCGCTGGATACGGGAAGTCAAGGCTATTGAGATCAAAAGCAGCCGTTAAGGGCGCTGTTTCGTCTAACCGATTTCCATTTCCAGGCCGTCAATCGCAACTAAATGAAAAAAATCGTTCTTCTCTTTATACTCCTGCCTACCTGTCTACAGGCGCAAAAGCTTCGGGTGGCGGTGGCGGCAAATGCGCAGTTTGTCATGGAGCCACTACGCATCGCCTTTCAGAAGAATTCCGGCGTTGCGGTTGAGTCCATTGTCAGTTCTTCCGGCAAACTAACTACCCAGATTCAACAGGGAGCCCCGTATGATGTGTTTCTGTCAGCGGATATGATGTATCCGGAAACACTACACAAGGAAGGCCTGACGCAAAACGCGCCTACGGTTTACGCGTACGGAACGCTTGTGCTCTGGACAATGGGTAAGTTACCGCTTTCTTCGGATTTGAAGGTCCTTCTCAACCCTTCCGTTCGACACATTGCCCTGGCCAATCCGACGAAAGCGCCCTACGGCGAAGCAGCAATGGCACTGCTTCAGCAAGCGAACCTGCTGGACAAGATTCAGCCCAAAATCGTCAATGGCGAAAGCATTGCGCAGGTCAACCAGTATATTTTATCAGGCGCTGCTGAAATTGGCTTTACGGCCAAATCGGTTGTCCTGGATTCCAGCCTGAAAAACCGGGGTCATTGGATCGAGTTACCGCCCAAAGGCTATTCACCCATTGCGCAGGGCGTTGTTGTGCTGAAACGAACCACTGACCCAAAAGCCTCCCAACAATTTGTTCAGTTTTTGCGTAGCCCAGCCGCCCGGCGTATTTTGCAGCGGTTTGGCTACCGGCTGCCCACCACTTAACTGATTGCATTCGCATATGCCCATTGACTGGGAACCCATCTGGCTTACCTTCGAACTAGCCAGCATTACCACGCTTATTCTACTCTTTATCGGTGTACCACTGGCGGGGTGGCTGGCGCTGAGCCAGTTTCGACTCAAGCCCGTGGTTGAAACGTTCATCAGTCTACCACTGGTGTTACCGCCTTCGGTTGTCGGATTTTATCTGCTGCTGGCTTTCAGCCCGACTAGCTGGCTGGGCGAATGGCTTCTTCACACGGTCAACGTACAATTGGTTTTTTCGTTCGAGGGGCTGGTTTTTGCCTCGCTACTCTATAGTTTGCCGTTCATGGTGCATCCGATCCAGGCGGGCCTCGAAAATCTACCCGCGTCCTGGCGCGAAGCGGCCTACACACTGGGTCAGTCACCGGCCAGAACCCTATGGCGAGTCTTACTGCCCAATTGCAAACCCGCCTTACTGACCGGCATTGTGCTGTCATTTGCCCACACGATCGGTGAATTTGGGCTGGTTTTGATGATCGGTGGTAACCTGCCGGGACAGACTCGCGTGGCGTCCATTGCCATTTATGATGAGGTTGAACTGCTGCATTTCCGGACAGCACACGCCTATGCGGCACTGCTGCTGGGTGTTTCGTTCCTGATTCTGCTGCTCGTTTATGGGATCAACAAACGCGTGACGGTATGATCAAGCTCGACATTAGCATACCGCGCCTGTTTGCCGAAGGCGCTACGGAACTTCAGTTAAACCTAGAGCTGGTGCAGGGTAGTCTAACCGCCCTGACGGGTCCTTCGGGGTCGGGCAAAACGACGCTGCTGCGGGTATTGGCCGGACTGGAAAAACCACGGCGGGGTCATATTGCGGTGAATGGCACGAACTGGTTCGATGCCGATCAGTCGATCAATCTGTCTCCGCAGAAACGGTCAATTGGGTATGTTTTTCAGGATACGGCCCTGTTCCCGAATATGACCGTCCGTGAGAATATCCAGTTTGCCGCCCCCGCCGATCAGCGCGACCTTATCGATACGCTGATTCAGGAAACCGGTCTGGAATCATTTGTCAACCAAAGACCGACCGTTCTATCGGGTGGTCAGCAGCAGCGGGTTGCGCTGGCGCGGGCCCTGGTCCGCCGTCCAGCCGTGCTGTTGCTCGATGAGCCCTTTGCCGCCCTCGACCCGGAGGCCAGTCAACAGCTGCGGCAATTGCTGCTACGCCTTCACCAGACCTGGGGTACGACCACACTATTGGTCAGCCACCACGATTCCGATGTTCAGTTTCTGGCGGATCGGATTATTCGTCTTGTACAGGGCCGCGTCTACAGTGATCAATCCAGTACAAAAGCGCCCCCCCTCCAGGCGACGCTCCAACCAGAACAAATCCGACGCGTTTATTTTGACGATACCCGGCAAGAGTGGGTCATCGAAACCGACACGGTTTCACTGCGGTCGCCAAATCCGGCGTGGGGTCGCCTTCGGGTTCATGAGTTCATCCAGATAGCGCACTCAGGGCCAGGGAATCAGTGATTGATCCTGAGTGCGCTACCTGTTCAAGTCCGGCTATCAGCCCGGCCCGTTACTCCCACCCACTTTAGTGACCATACCGTTCGTCGTGAACGTACTCGATTGCGTTCCCAGCATATACGTACCACTCGTGTACAATCCATTGAGATTCGTTCCATTCGATACGCTGCCTCCCGTATAGACCTTATACGATTGGGTCGATTTCAGTTTTGGACTCGAAAACAACATGGTAGCGTACGAACGTGGAATGAGGAACGTCAACACTTCGGCACCATCACTCGATTGTATATTGATCAGCTGATTGGCCGTACCAGCGCCCAGAATAACCGAGGGCTGAGTACTCACACTCGCCGTGGGTGAGCTGGTAGCCCCGCCGATGCCAACCATAAACCCGCCGGTTATTTTAAAGGTGTTCCGGTCACAATCGAAGCCCTCTTCGGGCGCGGTGGAGCCGACAGATACCACTTTCCCACCCGTAACGGTGATCTTGCCGTTGGAGTCGATACCATCATTGGAGGTACTATAGGCATAAATTATACCGCCGTTAATGTAGATAAACGTACCGGCATTGATGCCATCGTCTTTCGCTTTGGCCGTGATCGTACCGCCGTTGATGGTCAGTATGCTTTTGCTTTCGATTCCTTCGCCAGCGGAGGAATTTATGGTAATCGTACCCCCATTGATGGTCATGTAGGGATCAATTGTCGTGTCCGTATCGTACGATGCCGACAGCCCTTTATCCACTACGTTAATCGTGAAAGTTCCGTTATTGATAACCACATAGCCTTCGTCGCACTGAATCCCGTCGCCCAGCGTCGTCATTGTTGCGGTGCCCCCATCGGCAATGAACGCGTCTTTAGTATGAATACCATCCGAGGCCGCGCTGGTGATGATGATGGTTCCGCTGATCAGCCGGATGTAGTCATCGCTGGCAATGGCGTGTTTGTTATTCCCCTTCACGGTCAGGCTACCCGTACCGCTGAAGATCAGTTGCCCTTCACTAAACAGCGTTCCTTTCATATCCTCCGTACCGCTGGCGGTATACGTGGTGCCGTCGGTCAGTGAATTGGTCGTGTTGTCCGCCAGGATCAGAAAAGCTCGTTTGCCCGACTGAATGTTGATGGCCGGACCGTCATTATTCGTGATGTTGACGCCGTTTAGCGTAAGCTTGAACTTTTTGTCGCTGTATACTTTCACCGATCCGTTGGTTGTCGTGCCAGTCAGTACGTACGCCACTTCCGACGCCGTCGAATTGATGGTAACATCACCGTTGGCTTCGGTGATCGTCACCCCTTTGGCCGCCATCGGATTGGTAATGGTTATCGTACTGCCGAACCCAATCGTTACCGTGGACGAAAAGGTTGAGTTTGCCAGCAGATCGTCCGCGTTGGCCGCCGTGACGGTACTTCCTTCCGGTGTGCTGGCATAGGTGGTTGTGCTGTCGATAAGTACGGAGCTGCCCGTTGTCGCGGTCGTTGATGTTGTGCCGCCGGCAGTAATGTTTTCAGCGTCTTTTGAGCAGGCGATCATCGATGTCATGATCAGCAGGGTGAGCATGGGTAAACCGATGCCACGCCTGGTCGCCAATCCGGCTACGTCAAGTGTTTGTTTTTTACGTTCGTTCATGCTGGTGTCTTTGCGGGGAAGCCCCTTACCTGGTGATGACGGTCACGACCAGAAAAATGGCTGGCAGTCGTGCGTCTTTTTACTATATCGCAGCAATAAGGGGTTTCGTTGCACGCGATGACCAATTAGCGGTAAAGCAGCTGATTGTGCCGGTCAATACGTCCCTCGTATGATTCGCCCCTGAACGATGGCGCGATCGTTAAAAAACTTTGGGGTCAGATTACGAAATTGTTAAGAATGAGACTACTGGCTTTACGGCTTATTAACATCACCTACTTTTGCGGTATCGTAATGAATTTGTACTTGTGAACCGCATCCCATTCGCTTTTGCCCTGACAGTCACTCTGTTTACGTTTATTTCTCACCGCACATCAGCGCAAACATCGCTTACACCGTCGACACCGTGGGGTACCTGGCTCATCGGTACGGTTCAGCTACCAGCGGGTGAGAAAAAATGGGGTGGTTTTGCCGAAATTCAGGCACGGAGCAATGGGGTCATGCACCAGTTTTTCTACAACGAACTGAAAGGCGGAGTCACGTATGATCTTGATCGGAATTTTACGCTGATGGTTGCCGGAGGACGCTATGCAACCTATGATTATCAGGCTCTGTCGGATGGTCCATTGAACACAGAAAAACGCCTTTGGGAACAGCTCATTATCAACCAATACCTGTCCCGGCTGAAATTCGAGCATCGCTACCGCATTGAGCAACGCTGGTTTACATTCCGCGATGGCAGCCACCCATTCAGGAATCGGATTCGTTATCGGTTGAATACATTCGTGCCGCTGAATCACCGGACTATTACGGACAAAACCGTGTTTCTGTCGGCCTATGACGAAGTCTTTCTGAACCCCGTTGGCCCCACGTTCGAACGCAACCGGTTATATGCTGGCATCGGTTACCAGCTGAGTCAGCAGTTGATTTTTCAGATCGGCTGGGTCAATCAGACTAACTATAGCGCGGCCACGTTTGAGCAGGGCGTCTTCACACCGGTAGCTGCTTCCGGAAAAAACAACCTGGTCGTCGGGATCACTTATCGGCTGTCACGCCATAGTTTCAACCCGGAGAAGCTCCCCTCCCAACCAGACTGATTATACAGCTTCGTCGGACCGTTCAGGTAAATTTTACGGCAGCGTACCTGTTACCGTATTGGTTATTTCATAATGCCCTTTATTTTTGCTGGATAATGCTGGAACTGGCATCTTCCCGGAATCGTCCTACTCATGGCTGACAACGGTGGTATTCCGCATCGCGTCTTACGCGTGCAGAATTTATAATTTTTCCATTTTTCAGTCTTGTTCGCACCGCTACCTTACGTTGTTAATCAAATCGTATCCTGTCCCGATATGTTGGTTAACTAACTCTTTATCAATAGTCTTTATTTGATGACGGTTGGACCGAAGCCCCATTTTTCACCATGTCGTCAACTGAAAAGAAAAATCAACGTAGGATTATTTAGCTACTAAGTACACGTATTCACCTGCTAAATGAGCTGTTCGGCGAACCGATTCATTACAATAGTTCATCAGTAGATACTATACCCTCCCTTTCTACTGTTATTCCATTTTGGAGGTGTTGGTTCTCCAGTCCTTGGAACAGTTCCGTTAACCGATTACAACCGCTTTATTCAACTTATATGAAAACGTTTTCTGTCAGATTCCCCGACGATTTGTGACCCTTCTGCGGCCATTCTGCCCTTAACCGATCTGTTTTTGGCAGTACCTACAGACCTGATTTATGACAGGAAGCGTTTAATGCTCCCTGATAAGCAGCAACGCACAATCCGGAATTTTACTACGATTTATGAAACGAGTTTTTGTTACGCATTGGTTTTTACTAGTATGGTTATCCCCTGTTCTAGCAATCGCCCAGATTCAGGTATCGTTTCCGGTCAGCCGGGCCGTTTTTCAGCGAAATACGAATAACGAAGCGACGATCCGCATCAATGGTTTTTTCACAACAGCTGCAACCCGGATCGATGCCCGTGTGCAGGCCCGCGATGGGCAGGGTACATCGACCGATTGGGTAACCCTGCAAAACAATCCCGCGGGTGGAGTCTTTTCGGGTGATTTAACGGCCAAAGGCGGCTGGTACAATCTGGAGCTACGAGCCATCAACGGCGATCAGCAAGTGGGTACGACGACGGTTGAACGGGTTGGTATTGGGGAGGTATTTGTCGTTGCCGGGCAGTCAAATGCGCAGGGCGTTTACGATGACATGGCGAGTGCCAGCGATGATCGCATCAACTGCGTCAACTACTTTGATGCCTCCGAATCGCCCAATGATCCGCCGAACGATGTGCTCAACCGGTTTTCGCACATTAACCAGGGTGGCAACATAACCCCGCGCGGGGTCGGTAGCTGGTCATGGGGACGATTGGGTGATTTACTGGCGCAACGGTTGAACGTACCCATTCTATTTTTCAACGCGGGCTACATCGGTACCGCCGTTATAAACTGGCGGGAAAGTGCAGAATCGGGCCGTACGGAAAGTATTTACTCGCAGGGGCTGTATTATCCCAATGGCCAGCCGTACGCCAACCTGCGCATTGCGCTTCAGTTCTACACCAACATGCTGGGTGTTCGGGCGGTGTTGTGGCAACAGGGAGAAGCCGAAAATTTCGATAATACCAGCCAAAGCAGCTACGTTACGAATTTACAGTATATCATCAATCGCAGTCGGCAGGAAGCGGGGAAGAACATTCCCTGGGTCGTGGCTCGTGTTTCCTATTCGGGCGATTCCAGGGGGACACGACCAGGAATCATTGCGGCTCAAAATCAAATCATCGCGACGGTTTCCAACGTGTTCGCCGGGCCCGCTACGGATGGCATTCAGATTCCCCGCCAGCGCGCACCACGTACTGTTTTTGACGATGTTCACTTCGACGTCAACGGTCTTCTCGAAGTGGCCAGCGCCTGGAACAACAGCCTGAACGACGCCTTCTTTGCCGCGGCCCAGCCCCAGCCACCGGTTCTGTCGCCAACGGTCACGGTTTCCTGCTCCGGAACGAACCAACTGGCGATTGCCGTCAACGGGTCGTTTTCGTCGATCACCTGGAACTCCGGCGAATCTTCACAGTCGATCAGCAAGGGAGCGGGTCAGTACCGGGCCAAAGTGAAGGATGCAACCGGCAACGTACTGTTCACCCCCGTCATTCGGGTGGCTGCAGCCCCAACGATTCAGGCATCCGGTCAAACAACGCTTTGCGCGGGCAACAGTGTTACGCTGAGAACTGATTATGCGAATAACCTTACCTGGAACAACAACACGACCAGCCAGCAATTGACCGTATCGACTGCCGGTGACTATTCGGTCCAGTATCGTGATGTGAGCGGCTGTACGTTCGTCTCTGGAACCGTATCGGTGCGGGTCAATCCATTGCCTGCGGCACCAACCGTTACCGCCCAGAATACGACGACATTCTGCCAGGGCGGAAGCGCCACCCTGAGTGCAAATGAAGTAGCCGGGTACTCCTACAGGTGGAATTCGGGGCAGACGAATCGGGTAATCGATGTGCAGACGGCAGGCGCTTATACCGTGGCCGTTACCGATCAGAACGGGTGTACCTCACCCCAGTCGCAGTCGCTGGCGGTGGTCGTGAATCCGTTGCCAACCACGCCTGTCGTAACCGCCAACCGAAGCACTACCCTATGCGCTGATCAGCAGGTAACGCTTACCTCAACCGCCGATGTGGCTTATCAGTGGACGGGTGGACAAACGTCGCGGGCGGTTACGCTGAACCAGTCGGGTGTCTACACGGTCCGGACGCTAAATGCGTTCAACTGCCTGTCCGCTCCCTCCAACGCCATCAGCATCCGGGTGAATCCGTTACCGAATCCGCCCACGCTAACGGCCAATGGCCAAACGGTCTTCTGTGAAGGCGGTCAGATTACACTAACCGCGAGCAGCAATTTGAAACCGTTCTGGACGACCGGTGACTCGATCTCAACGATTCAGGTAAACCGATCGGGTTCCTATTCGGCCCGGGTTCGTGATGCGAACGGTTGCTTATCCCCGCTGGCTACGGCCATTGCGGTCGATGTGAAGCCCGTACCGAGCACCCCATCGGTAGCCCAGGTAGGTACGTATACGCTCGAAGCGATGGGGTCCATACCAGGCGATTATTACCGATGGGTACTGAACTCGGATACGTTGGCCACCCAGACCGCTACTATTAAAGCCAATCGGTCGGGTTCTTATAGTTCCCAGGCTTTCATTCGCTACAGTTCGGCGCTTACCTGTTTTTCCAGCCCTTCAGCCCGGTTAAACTTTGTCGTCGATGAATCGAATCAGGGATTGAGTATCTACCCAAACCCGAGTCCAACTAAAGTCATTACGCTGGAAACGCAGGAGAATCTGACGAATGCCGTGGTGCAAATCTTTACGCCATCGGGTCAGGCCGTAGAGACGATCTACGTACCAGCGATCGATGAGCGGAAATCGATCGAACTGAACCGACTGGCTCCGGGCCTGTATATCATCCAGGTCAAAGCCGCCAATTTCTCGGTATCCAAACGTTTCCTGATCGGCATGGGCAACTAGAATTTTTGGTCATTATCAATACAACACTGTGGCGAGTCCACACTGGATAGGTGTTCATCTATTCCGGTGTGGACTCGCCATTTTACGGTAAAAAGAATATGACTTTACTTCTATTTTATTTTGATTTTAGTAAAATATTCAACCAGACTATTGGCGAACTCGTCACTACACAAAATCTTCTATAAATTGCTCACCGAACGGACCGTTCACAGCAACGCACGTACCTTCCTCCTATTTTGCCATCACCCTTCTATGAGAACGTATTGTACAGTACTCGTTTCCCTCCTGACGCTATCAACCGTATTCGCGCAAAAGTCGTATTACGGCACCGAAGAAAAATGGCCCGAGCAGGACACCGCCCGTAAAGTATACACCGTAAAAGGCGAACGACACGGCATCAGCTATTTCAAAAAGCATACGTTCAAGGACGTACAATACCAGATGGGATCGACGCTCACCTTCGATACGTACCATGCACCCGATGTGATGTATGGCTGGTGTCGCAAGTGGGCTGAACAATACCCGAACCTGGTCGACTTATACGAAGTGGCAAAGAGCTACGAAGGGCGGCCCATTCTGCAATTGACGCTGACGAACAAGAAAACAGGCAAACACACCGATAAACCGGCTGCTTATTTTGAAGGCGGTCGGCACAGTGGCGAGGTGACCAGTAGCGAAGCGGTACTCTGGCTGGCCAAGCACCTGCTGGACAACTATGGCAAAGATGCGTCGATCACGAAGCTACTGGACACCAAGACGATCTACCTGCGCCCCGAAAATAATCCGGATGGCGCAACTATGTATTTGTATACGGCGCAACGCAACCGCAGTTCCCTCCGTCCGAATGACAATGACCGGGATGGGCTGATGGATGAAGACTCCGAAGACGATCTGGATGGCGACGGCGTTATCTACCAAATCCGAAAAAAAGCGACGACCAAGGCCGATCTCGAAAAAGCGGACTACGTCATCGATCCGAAAGATAAATCGGGCCGGTTGATGAAACGGGTGCAGGCGGGTCGCGGAACCCACCTAGTCTATACCGAAGGCATTGACAACGATGGCGACGGCAAATACAACGAAGATGGCATTGGTGGCTTGGATAACCACCGCAACTATCCCGAAAACTGGCGTCCCGATCAGGGGGGCGATTTCACGGGTCGGGGGTATACGCAGGGGGGAGCCAGTGAGTACCCGCTCAGCGAACCCGAGACCCGAGCCACCTACGTCTGGCTGATGGGACATCCCAACATTACGGTCGTGAACTCAATGGATACGAGCGTACCCATGCACCTGCGCCCACCGTCCACATCCGCCAGTGCCGAAAGCATGTTCCCCGCCGACGAGGCTATTTACAAACGCATGGACAGCCTGGGCCTCTCGTTCACGGGCTATCCGTGGGCGGGTGATGTCTATGAGGTGTACAATACGCGCAATAAAGTTAACCGCCTAACCGGCGACCCGTCGAAACCACAACCCCTGTTCGGGCACGGACCGGATTTTGGCTATTTTCAGTACGGGGCGGTTTGGTACGGCGATGAGCTCTGGAACAACGGAGCTATGAAGGATTACGACGGCGACGGTGACCGGGATGAATACGACGCGCTGATGTGGGACGACGAAGCGAACGGTAAACGTGGCTTCAAGCTCTGGTCCAAGATGACGCATCCACAACTGGGCGAAGTAGAGATTGGCGGCTTCAATCCGAAATTTTTCTCGCAGAATGGTCCGGCCTGGATTCTGGAGAACTGGATCTCCAAACAGTCGAAATTCAATTTGGCAATGGCGAAAGAGCTTCCCCAGATCGATCTGACCGATGTAACGGTGAAGGCGTTGGCAGATAACGAATACGAAGTCAAAGCTACGTGGACCAATTCGGGCAAACTACCCGTGGCGCTGGAACAGGCAAAACGCGTTAAAATGGTTCAGGAAGACCGGGTAACGCTGGACATTGACAAGGAACTGCTGAAAGGGTTCAACGAGGCAAAAGTCATCATTACGCAGCCGGCCCTGTTCGACAAAACGATTTTCGCGGGTTACACCAACGTCGGCGAGAAGAAGGAAGCCACTTTCCGCGTGAAACTCAACCAGCCGGGCCGTGTTAAAGCAAAGGTAAAATTACTGTCAACACGGGGCGGTTATAAGGAGAAAGAGATCACCATCGGAAAATAAGCAATGAAAGCGCTCAGTCCTCTCGGAACGCTTCCGCACTAAAAATCGGCAACGGGCAAGGCGTATGAAAACGGCCTGATCCGTTGCCGATTTTGTTGTTACGTAGGGTTCTACATCCAGACACCAATCCGGCGGAGCACTTCCTCCTCGTTCGTCTCACCCGCCACAATGATCGCGGCCTGGTTATAAAATTGCAGGCGGTGCTTGTAGCGCTGCTGCAAGGTATCGAACAGGTTGGGGTCGCTCGGATTGTTCAGTGGTCGATCATCGGTAGCGTGAGCCAGTAGCCGCCGAACCAGTATCTCAACCGGCACATCCAGAAAGACAGAAATGCCGGTTGCATTGATATAGGCCATGTTATCGTGAAAGCAGGGCATTCCGCCACCGGTCGATACCACCGTATTGTCGCCAGGCCGGATGGTCCGCAAAACACGATGCTCAGCTTCACGAAAATAAGCCTCTCCGGATTCTGCAAAAATCTCGGGAATGGAACGTCCCTCATCGCGAACGATCTGCTTGTCGGTATCAAGAAAGCGATAATGCAATGCGTCGGCCACGCGCTTCCCCAGGGTGCTCTTACCGGACGAGGGCATGCCAATAAAAAAAATGTTTTTCACTCACTCACTCATTTTACCCGTTCCAGTACTTCAGCGGCATCGGGCGTCGTATTATAATGCCATTTGCCGCGCACAACGCCGTCTTTCAATAGCCACGTGCCCGGATTCGACCGCATAATCGTCTTTAGCACAGTCGCATCCGCTTTGTAATACGGTATATTGTCCAGCTGAAACTCTTTGCGGAATGCTTTGATCTCGTCATCACCAGCCGAAGTCAGTATGTACGGGGTTACGCTGGACCCTTTCAAGCCTTCGGCCAGCGACCGGATGGCGGGCAGGCTACCGGCATCGATGTCCTTGATATTCTTGACGATAATGAACAGCTTATTGCCTTCGAATGTCTGCGGGGTAAAGTCGCCGGCATCATTCCAGACCCGGTAATCGGTAATTTTAGGCTTGGCATTCTCATTGACCAATACCATCTCCTTAAACTTGTAGCTCGGATCGGTGGGATACTGCTCGTACTCACTCGTTTTCCCATCTTTCTCCATAACGTACTTGTAGCGTAGCGGCTCGGAGGGCTTCATCTGATCGGGCACACTCTTCCCAACCGCATAGGGTAGCATGTCGATCGGCGGCAGGAACGAAATTGCATAGATACCTAATCCCAGCGTCAGAAAGACCGTAAGCGCAAATACCCAGCCCGTTTTACGGGGTGTTATCCGGTTCCGATGCCCAATGATGAACAGAATCAGAATCGTCAGGACAACATCTTTACTAAATGAAGTCCAGGGTTTTAGCTTAATGGCGTCGCCGAAACAGCCGCAGTCGGTCACCCGGTTGAAATAGGCCGAGTAGAAGGTCAGAAACGTAAAAAATACAATCAGGAAAAACAGCAGCCAGGTTGTAACCTTGGGTTTGTAAGAAACCAGCAAGGCCACGCCCAGAATAATTTCGGCCGCGCAGAACAGCACCGACATCGCCAGCGTGAAGGGTACTAGCCCCATGAAGAAATCGTGCAGAAACGGGACATCCTGCGCAAAAACCTCAAAATATTCTTCAAACTTGATCTGCGTGCCAACCGGATCGTTGAGCTTGATCAGGCCCGAAAAGATAAAAATGGCACCGACCAGAAACCGGGCGATCCGGGCGGCAATCAACATGGGGGGTGTCCCCGTTTTAATTTTGGGCGGAGGGGTTGCTGTATTCATGCGAGTAAGGCGGAAAAAGCCCGCAGTGCAGTCTCTTTTATAAGGATTTCGACAGCAACGTCGGACCGTCCGCGTTACTTTTTATCAAACAAAAAACGGCGTAATTGATCATATCCATATAGTTGGCTTCGACACCTTCCGAAACCAGCGTGTTCCCCTGATTATCCTCGATCTGCTTGGTCCGCAACAGTTTCATCAGAATAATATCGGTCATGGAGCTAATACGCATTTCGCGCCAGGCTTCCCCGTAATCGTGATTCTTGGCAAACAATAATTCGATGACCTGACCAACCTGTTTATCATACAGTCGTTCGAGTTCATCGGTCGGAATATCGGTACGCGGATCATCATGCAGCTGCACCTGGATAAGGGCCATGACACAGTAATTGATGATGCCAACGAATTCAGGTTCAATCCCTT
This sequence comes from Spirosoma agri, assembly GCF_010747415.1. Lineage (NCBI taxonomy): Bacteria > Pseudomonadati > Bacteroidota > Cytophagia > Cytophagales > Cytophagaceae > Spirosoma > Spirosoma agri. The sequence goes on from NZ_JAAGNZ010000001.1 coordinate 3,831,505, forward strand.
CACCCACGCGACTCACGCCCGTTTCCTGCAAGGTACGAATACGTTGCGCTTTGATGTAAATCTGATCGGTAATGCTGGGTAGACGCAGAATTCGCCAGGCCGTGCCGTAATCTTTATTTTTTTTCAGGAATAAATCTTTGCAGCGTTGAATGACGTGCCGATATTCGGTTTCCGTATGTTGCATAGTCCTCACTCACGAGTCGACTGGTGCCAGTGAGTTTGCGCTGTGCATTGAAGCGGGTCACTGGCGACTATCGCCTACTTTTATGCCGAAAGTTACGAAAAAAACACTAAACTGCCGGGGGCGACTTGTTTCGCTGGAAACGCCCGTCGTGATGGGTATCCTGAATAGTACGCCCGATTCCTTCTTTGCCGGAAGCCGGATTTCGCTCGAAAAAACGGTCGATACTGCACAGAAAATGCTGGCCGATGGCGCAACGTTTCTGGATATTGGTGGCTACTCGACCCGGCCCGGAGCCGCCGAGGTTAGTCCCGATGAAGAATCAGACCGCGTCCTGCCCGTCATCGAAGCGATTCTGGCAAGTTTTCCGGATGCCCTGCTGTCGGTGGATACGTTCCGCGCGTCGGTTGCCCGCCAGGCAGTAGACGCAGGGGCAGTGCTCGTCAATGATGTGGGCGGTGGCACCCTTGATCCAGCCATGTTTGACACCGTGGCGACGCTTGGTGTACCCTACGTACTCATGCACATGCGCGGAACCCCCGCGACCATGCAGTCCATGACGACCTATCAGAATCTCGTGACTGATCTGCTCGACGAGCTGGCCGTTCGACTGGCTGCGTTACGGGCTTTGGGCCAAAAAGATGTGCTTATCGACCCCGGTTTTGGCTTTGCGAAGACGCCTGAGCAAAATTTTTTTCTACTCAATCAGCTCGATGCCTTCGACCTTTTCGATGAACCTTTACTCGTCGGTTTGTCCCGCAAAACCACCATTTGGAAAACTCTGAAAATCAGCGCGGATGAAGCCCTGAACGGGACCACTGTTCTGAACACGATCGCCCTCATGAAAGGGGCGTCTATCCTACGCGTTCATGATGTTCGGGAAGCGGTCGAAGCCATAAAATTGACGCAGCAGCTAACTTTTTTTTAGGCAAGTTCTTGCGTTTAGAAAAACAAACTCCTACTTTTGCATTCCCAAACGACAACGACCTGTTTGCTACGAGGGAAATGATTTGGTAGCTCAGCTGGTAGAGCAATACACTTTTAATGTATGGGTCCTGGGTTCGAATCCCAGCCGAATCACCAAAAACGTCAAAAGCCGCCCATCAGAGCGGCTTTTGACGTTTTTATCATACCCGATCCTATCCGTCGATTCCCCCTTTACCCTACTCCAACCGGCTCTGACAATTCGTGGGACCAGGCTTGTTCGAGTTAAATTGACTGGTCGCTTGGTTGAGCTCGTTTACAACTCCGCTCATTTCGTTTCGTTCTTACGTGGCTACGTTGCCACCCGCACCAAAGACATGGACAAGGCATATTAACGCAGCGAATTCCTGCGCGCCAAATGCCCTTCACACGTTGACCATTGATTCCTGAAAACAGTCCACCCAAGCACCCCATAACTATACGATCGGGTTAGGTAATTTCTGCATTGATCTACGTGTAATCAGTTTAAATTAACCTTGAAAACACTGCCTTTTGTTCTCTTTTCAAGAAGATCTATAATCAAATTCACAATTAGCACCGTTTACTAGTAAATTCTGACAATGCTGATTTTTACCAAATTTTTTTGGTAGTATATTGCATGACTTTATCGCAAACGCCCGTCAACTCGGCTGCCAACTTCGAATTAAATTACCAGCCGGTACGTTAATTAATTTAGAATTTCCCAATTAAAGCTGCCATTTTTTACAATTCTGATAATCAGGAGGCTAAAAACGGCAGCATAACCCAACGCTGTTACGACCATGTCTGATCAGGTTGACCAATTAACGGACTGCCAGCAACAAGCCTTGCAGACTCCATCTACTCAGGGACTTTTCGCGGGCCAATCCAGTCCGGAACCATCCAGTTCGGAACCATCCAGTCCGGGACTCTATCGTCCGGAGTTCGAACACGACAATTGTGGTATTGGCTTTGTGGCCCACATTAAAGGGCGGAAGTCACACCGAATTGTATCGGATGCGCTTCAGATGCTCCGCCGGATGGAACACCGGGGTGCTGTTGGTGCCGAAGCCAATTCCGGCGATGGCGCGGGCCTGCTGATCCAGATTCCACACGAGTTTTTTCTGGATGAAACCCGTAAACTAGGCGTTCATCTGCCGCCAGCGCTCGAATACGGCGTTGGTATGGTTTATTTTCCGAAAGATGTCTGGCTGCGCGAAGAGTGCCGGGCCATTCTGAACCGGAACATGAAAAAACTGGGGCTGGAACTGCTCTGCTACCGTGTTGTGCCCGTCAATAACAGCGATTTGGGCAATGGCTCGCGCTCTGCCGAACCGCAAATGGAGCAGGTGTTTATCAAACGCCCGGTCGATATTACAAACGCGGATGATTTTGAGCGGAAACTCTATATTCTCCGTAACTACAGCACGCGCATCATCAACGAAACCGTTGCGGGTGTCGATCATTTCTACTTCTCGTCGCTATCCTGCCGTACCATAACGTATAAGGGTCAGCTTACCACGTTACAGCTGGAGCCTTACTTCCCTGATCTTCAGCAGGAAGAAGTGGTGTCGGCATTGGGCGTTGTGCACTCCAGGTTCTCAACCAATACGTTCCCATCCTGGAAACTGGCCCAGCCGTTCCGCTACATTGCGCACAACGGTGAGATCAACACGGTGCGCGGCAACGTCAACTGGATGAAAGCCGCAGAAGGGCTGCTCGAAACAGCGAAGTTTACGAAGGATGAGATGGACATGTTATTGCCCATCTGCGATCCGAAGCAATCCGATTCGGCCAACCTCGACAATGCCATTGAGCTATTGGTCATGAGCGGTCGTTCGCTGCCGCACGTAATGATGATGCTCGTTCCGGAAGCCTGGGATGGCAACGAGCACATGGACCCCATTCGGAAAGCCTTTTATGAGTACCATGCGGCCCTGATTGAGCCCTGGGATGGTCCAGCGTCGATCTCGTTTACCGATGGCCGCATCGTGGGTGCGACACTCGACCGTAATGGTCTGCGCCCTTCCCGGTTCTGGGTAACCAATGACGATATCGTCATCATGGCTTCGGAAGTGGGCGTGCTGGACATTGATCCGGCCAAGGTCGTGTCAAAAGGTCGCCTGCAACCGGGCAAAATGTTCCTGGTTGACATGGAACAGGGTCGTATCGTAGCCGATGAGGAAATCAAGGCACAGATTTCGACCCGCAAGCCGTATCAGGACTGGCTGGATGCCAACAAAATCCGGATTTCGGATCTGGAAGCCCCCATCCGTGCTTATCGCAACTATGACCCGGCTAAGCTGATGCAGATGCAGCAGGCTTTCGGCTTCACCTCCGAAGATCTGCGGATGATTCTGGCGCCGATGGTCGAAACGGGCAAAGAAGCGCTTGGTTCGATGGGCATCGATATACCGCTGGCCATTCTGTCGGAACAGAGCCAGCACATGAGCCATTACTTTAAGCAGTTGTTTGCTCAGGTAACCAACCCACCGATTGATTCGATTCGGGAACGCTCGATCATGTCGCTCATTTCGTTCGTTGGTGCGACCTATAATCTATTGAGCGAATCGCCCGAACATTGCCGGCAGGTTGAACTGGAACAACCAGTGCTCACCACGCAGGAGTTCGATAAGCTTCGGTTCATCGATAAACCGAAATTCCAGGCGAAAACCATCAACTGCCTCTTTACCGCCGACGGAGACGGGAAATCCCTCGAACGGGCGCTTGATCGGATTTGTCGCTACGCCGAAGATGCTATTCAGGACGGTTATTCCATTCTGGTTCTGTCTGACCGGGCCATTGATTCGAGCCATGCGCCGATTCCGTCCCTGTTGTCCACCTCGGCTATTCACCACCACCTGATTCGTCAGGGGCTGCGGGGAAAAGTGGGTATTGTGGTTGAAGCGGGTGATGTTTGGGAAACGCACCACGTGGCTACGCTGATTGGTTATGGCGCGTCGGGTGTGAACCCTTATATGGCGTTCGAGACCATTGCCAACATGCAGGAAAAAGGCCTATTGCAGGTTGATTACGACCTCGACAAGCTGTATAAGAACTACGTGAAGGCGGTCAACGGCGAATTACTAAAAATCTTCTCGAAGATGGGTATTTCGACGCTGCAATCGTACCAGGGCGCGATGATCTTCGAGTGCCTTGGTCTGAATCAGGATGTCGTTTCGCGTTACTTCACCGGCACGATTTCGCGCATTGGCGGCATGGGCCTGAATGAAATCGCCCGCGAAATTCTCGTTCGCCACTGCATCGCCTTCCCCGATACGCGGGTGCTGGCGCCCCGGCTCGAAGTGGGTGGTATCTATCAGTGGAAACAGCGGGGTGAAAAGCACATTTTCAACCCCGACACGATTCACCTGCTGCAACAATCGACGCAGAAAAACGATTACGCACTTTTCAAAAAATACTCGAAGCTCATCAACGACCAGACGCAGAAAGCGATTACGCTGCGTGGCTTGCTGAAATTTAAGAAGGGTGCCGCGATTCCGTTGGATGAAGTAGAACCGATCGAAAGCATCTTCAAGCGCTTTGCAACGGGAGCGATGTCGTTTGGCTCGATTTCGTGGGAAGCGCACACAACACTGGCCATTGCCATGAACCGCATTGGTGGCAAAAGCAACTCCGGCGAAGGGGGCGAAGACGAACTTCGGTACAAGCCACTTCAGAACGGCGACAGCATGAACTCGGGCATCAAACAGGTCGCTTCGGGCCGGTTTGGTGTAACGAGCAATTACCTCACGAATGCCAAAGAGTTGCAGATCAAAATGGCGCAGGGTGCCAAACCCGGCGAAGGTGGTCAGTTACCCGGCTTCAAAGTAGACGACTGGATCGGTCGCACGCGTCACTCAACCCCTGGCGTTGGCCTGATTTCGCCCCCTCCTCACCACGACATTTATTCGATCGAGGATTTGGCGCAGTTGATTTCTGATCTTAAAAACGCCAACCGTGCCGCTCGTATCAGTGTTAAACTGGTATCGGAAGCCGGTGTAGGAACCATTGCGGCTGGTGTTGCCAAAGCCCACGCTGACCACATCCTGATTTCGGGACACGATGGCGGTACGGGTGCATCTCCCCTATCGTCGATCCGTCACGCGGGTCTGCCGTGGGAGTTGGGCTTAGCCGAAGCGCATCAGACGTTGGTTCGCAACAAACTACGTGGCCGGGTAACGGTACAGACCGACGGGCAAATGCGTACGGGTCGCGATCTGGCCATTGCGGCACTGCTCGGTGCTGAGGAATTCGGCGTTGCTACCGCTGCGCTGGTGGCTACAGGCTGTATCATGATGCGGAAGTGTCATTTGAACACCTGCCCCGTTGGTGTGGCTACGCAAAATAAAGAACTTCGCGCGCTCTTTACGGGCAAGCCGGAGCATGTAGTGAACATGTTCACCTTCCTGGCGATGGAACTTCGTGAGATCATGGCTGACCTTGGTTTCCGCACCATCAACGAAATGGTTGGCCAGGCGCAGATGCTCGAACTCCGCGACGATTTGCCACACTGGAAATACAGAAACGTCAATCTTGATGCGCTGCTGTACAAAGAACCAACGAACCTCGACGTTGCGCTGTACAAGCAGGAAGAGCAGAATCACTACCTGGACGACGTTCTCGACCGGAAACTGATCGACGTGGCCCAACCAGCCCTTGATTCTGGAGAATCGGTGTACGCCGAGTTTACGGTGCAGAACATCGACCGGAGTATTGGGACCATGTTGTCGAACGAAATCTCGAAAGTCTACGGTGGACTAGGTCTGCCCGAAAGCACCATCCACGTTAAATTACGGGGTACGGCTGGTCAGAGCTTTGGGGCATTCGGCACGAGCGGTATTAAACTCGAACTGGAAGGTGACGCCAATGACTATTTCGGAAAAGGTCTCTGCGGCTCGCAGTTGATTGTGTATCCGGACCGGGCCGCTCAGTTTAAACCCGAAGAAAACAGCATCGTTGGCAACGTGTCGTTCTATGGTGCCACATCGGGTGAAGCGTTTATCCGGGGTATGGCCGGCGAGCGGTTCTGCGTTCGTAACTCCGGCGCGAAAGTGGTCGTCGAAGGTATTGGTGATCACGGTCTGGAATATATGACTGGCGGCCTTGCCATCATCCTCGGCCAGACGGGACGCAACTTTGCGGCTGGCATGTCGGGCGGGGTGGCTTACGTGTACGATCAGGACGGAACCTTCGCGTCGAAAGTAAACCCGGAAATGGTCAGTCTCGAACCGTTGAATGACGAAGATCAGGGGATCGTTCGGGAATACATCGACAAGCATTTCCAATACACTACTAGTAATGTTGCCCTGGCCCTGATTCAGGACTGGGACCAGCAGATTGGTCGGTTTGTCAAGGTGATGCCGGGTGATTTCCGCGCTGCACTCGCCGGACGAGGCATCTCGCTGGCGGATCAGATTCGAGACAAAAGCATTGTTTATCAGGACATTGTAGTGGACGTGACGCAGGGCTAAGCACTGCATAGTATTATGGGAAAACCTACCGGATTTTTAGAATTCGCGCGCGAACTGCCTAAGAAGCGCGAACCACAACAGCGGATTCACGACTATAAGGAAATTGAAATGCCCTTTTCGGGCGATGACTCCCAGCGGCAGGCCGCTCGCTGTATGGACTGTGGAACGCCATTCTGTCACAGCGGTTGCCCGCTTGGCAACATCATTCCAGAGTTCAACGATGCTGTCTATGAACAGAACTGGGCCTATGCCTACGAGATTCTAAGCTCGACCAATAATTTTCCCGAATTTACGGGGCGTATCTGTCCGGCTCCCTGCGAAGCTTCGTGCGTGTTGGGGATCAACAAGCCCCCCGTTGCGATCGAGTTTATCGAGAAATCGATTGCCGAGATTGCCTTTGAGCGTGGTTACGTCACCCCGAAAGCCCCTAAGGTGCGGACGGGTAAGCGAGTAGCGGTCATTGGTTCCGGACCCGCTGGTCTGGCGGCTGCTTCGCAACTGAATAAGGCCGGTCATACGGTGACGGTGTTTGAACGGGCCGATCAGATCGGTGGGCTACTACGTTACGGTATTCCGGACTTCAAGCTCGAAAAATGGACGATCGACCGGCGGCTGGCGGTTATGGAAGCCGAAGGCGTAACGTTCAAAACGGGTGTTAATGTCGGCGTCGATCTGAAAGCGCATGACCTACTGGACCAGTTTGACCTGATCATGCTTACTGGCGGCTCTACCGTTCCGCGCGATTTGTCCATTACAGGTCGCGACCTGAAAGGAGTTTACCCGGCGATGGAGTTCCTGAGTCAGCAGAATAAACGAAACGCAAACCGGCCCGTACATGTCGATCATCAGGGCGTTCCTTATGCCGATAGCGAGCTTTGGGCAACGGATAAAAACGTCGTTGTTATTGGTGGTGGCGATACCGGTTCCGACTGCGTTGGTACGTCGAACCGGCACGGTGCCGCCAGCATCACGCAAATTGAACTGATGCCACAGCCGCCGAAAGATCGTGCCACCAGTACCCCCTGGCCCAACTGGCCGATGATGCTCCGCACCAGTACCTCGCACGAGGAAGGCTGCGAACGTTATTGGTCGATCAACACCAAAGCGTTCATTGGGGACGACAACGGCAATCTGAAGGCGATGCGTATCGTTGATCTGGAATGGAAAAACGAGAATGGTCGGATGCAGATGGTTGAAGTACCCAATTCAGAGCGCGACATCCCATGCGAACTGGCGTTGCTGGCCGCTGGGTTTCTGCACCCGCAACACAACGGTCTGTTGGATGAACTGGGTGTTGAATACGACGAACGGGGTAACGTACGGGCATCGAATTACCAGGTAACGACCAATCCAAAAGTATTTACGGCTGGCGATATGCGCCGGGGGCAGTCACTGGTTGTCTGGGCCATCTCCGAAGGTCGTGAAGCAGCCCGCGCTGCCGACGTTTACCTCATGGGCGAAACGCTCCTCGAAGGCAAAGCAGTGTCGATGCTGGCCGAAGTATAGACGGCCGCAATTCGCGTTTAAAAATTATAGTTAAAAAGCCGCTGGTAGATCTACCAGCGGCTTTTTAACTATTTCTCCGCGATCACTTCGATTTCAACCAATACCTTGTCCTGAACGATTTGGGGAATGCTTTTTACTTCGGCAATACCGGGCATACCTTGCGTAAAATACGCTGCGCTGGCGCTTGTTACCTCTTGCGTAAGTGCCGAATTGACCTGAGCATCCTGGCCTTTAACATGGTAAGTCACTTGTTTCACATCTCGAAGTGTCAGACCGACAGCGCCAAGTGCCGTTTTCAGATTTTCGAACACCTGCTGCGTCTGCGCCGTTAAATCACCGGCACCGACAAGCTCACCATTTGCGTTAAAAGGACGTTGATTGCTTATATATACCTGCCGATTCCCCACACCTGTTTCTACTCGATACAGGTAGCCGGTAGGGTATGTCGAGGACGTTTGTGCCTGGGCAAACGAGGCAATCAGCAGCACTGGCAGTACAGTCAGGAAAAATCTCATGTCTATATCATTTGTTTAAAGCGTAACGGGTTCCTCTTTCTCGTCAAAGAACAGGTAATTCAGAAAGTCGCAGTAGGGTTTGATCAGTCCGCAACCTCGTACAATTTCGTCGGCGAAGGTTGGCTTCAACACCTCTTTATCCGTGTAGCGATGGATAAAGAACAACTCCTTTCGACGCAATAACTCACTTTCGGCATGGTCAGCGGAGTACCCCTTCGGCATGACTTTCAGGCTTTCGCCACTGATTTCCGGGAAATACGCCTTAAAGGCATCGGCTTCTATGATCTCCTTTAGTTCATCAACGTTATAGTCAATTTCCTGCCGGAATTTAGCCAGGTTAGTGGGTGTCGGTTGCCACATGCCAGCTCCCAGAAAGGACTGGTTCCCCGGCTGAATCTGCACGTAATAATCAATCCGGCCCGAGTGCCGCCCGCCGGGTCCAACAGCAAAGGCCAGATTGGATTTGTAAGGAGCCTTGTCTTTCGAAAAACGAATATCGCGGTTGATCCGGAAAATGCAATCTTTCACAGCCGTATTGGCCAGTGGTTCGAAGGGGCTCAGACCAGCCAATACACGCTCGACGACGCCACAAAGTTCATTTTTAGCCGCATCATACCGAGGTCGGTTGGCCTGAAACCAGTCGCGGTGATTGTTTTCGACGAGATCGCGCAGGAAATCGAGCGTTTGCCGGGTAAAGACAGTGTTTGAAGGTGATTTTGTTGTCATAACTAACCAAAGATAGACAATTACGTCTGTAAGTCAGTCGCGGAGTCAATCAGTTTCTGGTTAAAAACTGCGGTAAGCAGCCTGGTCGGCAATTAGTTCCAGGTGCTCGTTTATGCATGAATACATGAACAAAATACGTGCCAGGCAGTTTGGCTTTTATAACTCAACAAGAAAAGTCATGGCTGATAAAACGCTTGAAAAAGTCGAAGAAGAATACAAGGATCAACGGGTAACGGGCAACCAGGATAACGGCACGCAGCACGGTCAGAAAGGCAGTTCGACCTCGCACAAGAGCGCGAAGCATTCAAAAGGAGGCAGCAGTGCAGGCCACGCCAGCGGTGGCAGCAAAGGCGGGCACTCGAATTAAGATTAACCAGCACAGAGCCCGATGCCAGTGAATCGGGCTCTGTGCTGATTAGAAGATATAGCGAATCTCACACCAGGGAATTTCTTCCTGTACCAGTCGTTCAAACACCATAATCATCTTGCTCTTCAACTGATGGTTGTAGCGGATATTCCAACCGCCAAACTGACTGACCTTACTCTCCTGCAACTCAGGCACCCATAGTAACTCTTCTGCTTTTGGATTGATCGCCAGATTAGCCTGATGCTGTCCCTGGTTGTGCGTCAGAAAGATGATCTCCGCTTTCAGTTGCGTCTTCACTTCGGGACGCAAAGCGCTATCCAGTTGCTGGAACAACTCTCGGTAGTCCGTACGCCATTGTTTACCACCGTAGACGATCACCGGGGCAAAGTTGACGTGTACTTCATAACCCGCATCGTAGAACTCATTGATAGCGGCAATACGTTTGTCAATACTGTCCGTCCGAACGTCCACCAGTTTACTTACGTGGGCCGGCATCAGGCTAAAGCGAATGCGTACTTTCCGTTTTGGGTCAACATCAAGCATAGACCGGTTGACGAACTTTGTGGCAAAGGTTGCCTTCGCACGAGGGTGATCGCGGTAGAATTCCAACACCTGCCGAATGCCGCTGGATAGGTCATAATCGACAGAAATATCGGAGTTACAACCGATGTCGTAGGTATAAAAATCGGGGTCTGTCTGATTGGCAACCCGAGGCCACGCCTGACTCATGACGTGCTTATCCACCGATTCAACGATCTCTTCGACGTTGGTGAATAGCGTAATCGGGTTGACGTTTTTGTGCCGGTCAACGTAGCAATACGCACAGCCGCCGAAACAACCGTTGGCAAGGCTCGGCGCGATATAGTCCGAACTGCGACCGCTCCATTTGATAGCCTGCGTCTTGAGTTTCCCTAGTACCAGCACATCCGATTTGACCTTAAAGTGGTTCATACCCAACTCGGGCAGGCGGTTGTGCTGTTTTACTTCAAGTGTCTCTGCATCAGGAAATTGAGCCACCACTGCTTCGCCCCGTTCATTGAGTGCATCCGCCGTATACAGGATAATGTTGGGCTTGAAATCAGGCATGAATTAGTCGTTGAGTCTAGTAGTATAACAACGATTTTACCTACTGGATAGTTCGATTAAATTTCCGCACAAATCACTGACATACAGTACATTAATCAACAGTCGGTGGCAATTGTAGTGTAAATAGAGCCAATGTATTCAATGCCATAGGCACTGGAGGAAAGGCGAGATTGTACGGAGTTCGGTATTCGACAATTCGTACGCCGTATCTTGGAGATACGGCGTATGAATTGTCGAGCAGCACGCACCATTCTGCTAAAAACAGCAAAGGGAGCCAATTCGTAAATCGGCTCCCTTTGCTGTCAACAGATTAAACTACTATCAGGCTCTGTGCTCACCATCGTTCTGGCTATTGGTTGCCGGAACCGTTTGGGTAGCTGGCGTTGTGGATTCTCCCTCTTTCTTGGCGTTTGCCTTTAACGCTTCCAGCCCTTTCTTACCGTAGGCCAGTCGTGTGATACCCACGTAGAGCACCGGCACAACAAAGATTGCCAGCGACGTAGCGGCCAGCATACCACCAAGCACCGTCCGGCCAATCGTTGCACGGGCTACCCCACCGGCTCCACTGGCAATCGCGAGCGGAACGACACCCAGAATGAACGCCAGTGAAGTCATCAGAATAGGCCGTAAGCGCAACCGAACCGCTTCAATGGTCGATTCCAGCAGGTCTTCCCCTTTGTCTACCCGTTCTTTCGCAAATTCCACGATCAGAATGGCGTTTTTAGCGGCCAGACCGATCAGCGTAATCAGCCCGATCTGCGCATACACGTTGTTGTTCAGATAGGGAAAAAGAAGCAGCGTCAGGATGGCACCGAATGCCCCGATCGGAACCGAGAGCAGAACGGAAAAGGGTACTGACCAGCTTTCATACAAAGCTGCCAGAAACAGGAACACGAACGCCACCGACAGCATGAAAATGTAAATGGAGCTGTTACCGGCGTTAATTTCCTCGCGGCTCAACCCACCGAAATCGTACGAATAACCCGCCGGAAGGACTTTGGCGGCTACTTCACGCAGGGCGTCGTTTGCCTGACTACTACTGAAACCCGGTTTGGCAGCCCCGTTCAACTCGACAGAGCGGAACAGGTTGAAGTGAGAAATGAGGGGCGCGTTTTCGATGACGCTGGTTGTGATAACCGCGCTGATCGGCACCAGTTGCCCCCCCTGATTCCGAACATAATACTGACCCAGATTTTTTACATCGGCCCGGTACATCGTATCAGCCTGGGCCACTACCCGGAATTTTCGTCCGTAAATAATGAAATCATTGACATACTGACTACCCAGAAATGTCTGCATAGTTCGGTACACGTTACTAACCGAAATACCCAGTTTCTTACACTTGTCGCGGTCCACATCGACCCGGTAGGCGGGCGCTTTCGCGGTGAAGTAGGTAAAGGCGCGGGCAATTTCAGGCCGTTTATTGGCTTCGGCGAGAAAGTTCTGCACCACGTTATCGAAGGCTCGTACGTCGTCGTTGCTTTCCCGCTGCTGGATCTCGAACGTGAACCCTGACGATTGGCCCAATCCCGGAATGGCAGGCGGCTGCAAGACCTGAGGCCGGGCATCATTAAGCACCGACAATTCCTTCTGTAACTTGAGTACCAGTGAATCAGCCTGTAGGTTCCGGTCTGTACGCTCATCCCAAGGTTTCAGCGACATGAAGACCGTACCGCTGTTGGACTTCGAAGCAAACGTAACCGCGTTCAAACCACCCAATGCCGCAAAGTGATTCACGTAAGGCTGCTTCTTCAATATATCCATTATCCGGTTCAGAACTTCCAGACTTCGGGTCGTGGAAGCCGCTTCGGGAATTTCGTACGTGATGATCAGACGACCTTCATCCTCCGTCGGAATAAAGCCCGTTGGTTTTGCCCGGAACATCAACCCCGTTCCAATATACAGAACAACCAGTCCAACCAGCACTAAGGGCGTCGCTTTGATAAGCCGCTGCACAGTGTTTGAATACGAATTCGTTACCCGTTCGAACCACTGGTTAAATTTATAAAAGAACTTGTTCAGACCTGTCGCCTTTTCGTCAATGTGCATCGGGCGAAGCAACAGCGTACACAGCGCTGGTGTCAGCGAAAGCGCAACGAAAGCCGAGATCAATACCGATACGGCGATGGTGATTGCAAACTGCTGATACAACCTCCCGACAATACCGGGAATGAAACCGACGGGTACGAATACAGCCGCCAGGATCAGCGCAATGGCAACAACCGGAGCCGAAATTTCGCGCATGGCCTCTATCGTCGCTTCCTTGGGTGTCATCCCTTTGTCGATGTTCACCTGCACGGCCTCGACCACCACAATGGCATCATCGACCACAATACCAATGGCCAGTACGAAGGCAAAAAGTGTCAGCGTATTGATCGTAAAACCGAGCGGTATAAACAGGGCGAACGTTCCGATAATCGACACCGGAATAGCCAGCAGCGTGATGAGCGTGGCCCGCCAGCTTTGCAGGAATAAAAAGACGACCAGAATAACCAGCACCAGTGCTTCGAGCAATGTCTCGACCACTTCCGAAATCGAAACCTGAATAACCGATACCGACTCAAATGGCACGACATATTCAATATCTTTCGGGAACGTCTTTTTCAGGTTATCCATCGCGGCATAGACGCCTTTCGCCGTTGCCAGTGCGTTACTGCCCGGCAATTGGTAGACCAGCAGATAAGACGCCCGTTTCCCATCGACGAACGAGTTGCTGGCATACGAAAACTTACCAAGCTGCACCCGCGCTACATCCTTCATGTAGACCAGCGACCCACTAGCCGGATCACTGCGAACGACGATGTTGTTGAATTCGGACTCTTTGCTGAGTCGGCTATTGGTAAAGACCGTGTATTCGAATGCCTGTGTACCGGGTTGTGGCGGAGCACCTACCGAACCGGCCGCAACCTGAAGGTTTTGCTCCTGCAATGCCGCGACTACCTCATCCGCTGTCAACCCAAGTTGCGCCAGCCGATCGGGTTTGAGCCAGATCCGCATACTAAAATCATCGGCCCGGCTGAAAATATCCCCGACACCGGGGACCCGCAGCAGGGCATCCCGGATATAAATGTTCGTGTAGTTGTCCAGAAAGGAAACATTGTGCGTGCCCTTAGGTGAGTACATAGCCACCAGCATAAACAGCGACGGGTTCCGCTTGCGCACGACGACGCCCAACCGGGTCACCTCTTCGGGTAACTGTGGTTGAGCGATACCAACGCGGTTCTGTACGTCCAGCGCGGCAATGTTTACGTCCGTACCGACATCGAATGTTACATTCATCGTCATCCGGCCATCGTTGGTCGCGTTGGTTTGCAGGTAGCTCATACCCGGCGTACCGTTGACCTGCGTCTCAATCGGCGTTGCAACCGTTTGTTCGACCGTCTGCGCATCAGCGCCGGTATAGGTACCGGTCACCTGCACAACCGGTGGGGTAATGTCGGGATACTGACTGACCGGTAAACTTAAAAGAGCCAGCACACCCAATGCCATAATCACGATGGATACGACAATGGCGGTTACGGGCCGGTTGATGAAAATTTCTGCGAACATGCTACTTTGGTTTGACGGTTTACGTTCGTTTACAGTGAATCACTCACAGACCGGCGAATCACTAGTTGCGGTAAACCGAATAGGGTATAAAGATTTTATTTGGCAGCCTGCTTGTTACCGGAATCAGGCTTCGTGCCACCCGGTCCGGCGGTAGCCTGCCCCGGTGCGGTCACCTTCACCACGGCCCCTTCGCGAACTTTCTGGGTTCCTTCGGTAACGATGGTTTCGCCTTCGTTCAGCCCATTTTTGACAATAACCTTATCGTTAATCCGTGCGCCGAGCGTCACTTTCTTCTGCGTCACCTTGCTGCTGTCGCCAACCACCCAGACGAAATACTCACTCATCTGCTCCGTTACCGCCTGATACGGAATCAGCAATTGCGGTTGGCCCGTGTTATTTCGAACCCGTACATTGGCCGTCAAGCCGGGCTTGAGCAGTTTTTTGGGGTTTGGGAAAGCAATCCGGATACGGAGTGTTCCTGTCTGCGGATCAACGGCCCGGTCAACAATCCGAACCGACCCCGGATACGGATAACGACTCCCATCCGGAAGCATCAGAATAAAGGTAGAGTCCCGAAGTACCGATTTCTGATTTTGAAGTTGCAGAAAGCGGGCAATTTCGCTGTCATCAATCTGAATGTCAGCGGCAATTGGATCGTCGGACGATATGGTGTTCAAGGGCGCCGAACCGGGAGCGACAGCGGCACCCAGCCGTACCTGCGAAATCCCGATCGTACCATCTAAAGGAGCCTTTATCGTTGTGTATTTCAGGTTCGTAGCCACCTGCTGAATGGCTGCCTGCGATGCCTCGACCTGCATTTTGGATGCTTCCAGCGACGCATTGGCATTATCGACCAGCTGTTTGGCAACGGCATCCTGCTGAGCCAGCGTATTGTACCGATCCGCATCTTTCTGAGCGCGGTTCAGATTCGCCTTTTGAACATTCAGATTCGCTACCGCCTGATCGTAACCCGCCCGGTATTGCTGCGCATCAATGGTGTATAGCTTCTGGCCTTTACTGACGCGCTGACCATCCTGAAAGAAGATGCCGGTGATGTTGCCAGCCACCTGCGGCTGAATATCGACCAGTACCAACGCGGTCACCGTTGCCGGAAACTGATCATAGTAAGTTGCACTTCCTTTCGACACCTTCATCGCCGAAACGGCTGTTGGTGGCGGTGGGGCCTGCTGCTGTTCGTCTTTTTTGCCACCACAAGCGGTGAGCATTACGGCTATAACGGGAATGAGAAGGCATTTAATCATAATAACTGGTATGTTGTGTGCTGTCGACTTTAGAAACCCGACATACATGATCTGTATAAGTGAGTGGAGTTGGAAGAACACCCGTCCGGGAAATCGGCATGGCGTCGCGAAAATCTAGAATCGAATCAAGCCCAGCGCCCGCTGAACGTCCAGCTTGCTGATCAGAACCTGATACAATGCATTGAACACATTGAGCCGGGCCGTACGCAGGTCTGCTTCCGCGATAGTCACATCCAGGTAAGTTTTTATGCCGGATCGGTATTGCAGGTTAATGATTCGATAGACATCTTCAGCCAGCAATTGATTCTCGCGCAATGCCAGATAATTTGCCAGATTTCCCTTATAGGCTGACAGGGCCTGGGCATACTCAGCATCGACGGCACTAGTAAGCGCGGCCAAATCCCAGTCCAGCCGCTGCACCTGTAACTCCGCAATCTTTAGCTGCTGAATGCGCCGGCCACCCTGAAAAATGGGCAAGGCTACCGACAGGCCAATCAAGGAGTTCGGAAATGTCTGGGTATACAATTGGCCGAATGCGTTGTTCTGATAAAGCAGATTGTAGTTACCAAAGGCCGCAACCGTGGGCAGGTAAGCCCATCGATTGTATCGCACATTGGCATTCAATAGTCGGCCCTGTGTTTGCAGTAACTGGAATTCAATGCGACTTTGCGGGTTGGCCAGTTGCATCGTATCGAGCACTACTTCATTGGCGAGTTGCAGTGTATCGTACGTAACGCTCAACTGAGAGTTAGGTGGATAACCCATCAGTTGCTTGAGTGTCTGATACTTCGCACCAATCAGGTCCCGATACTGCTTTCGTTGCGCGAGTGAATTGTTGAGTGCTATTTTCGCCCGTTGCGGGTCCGTCTTATCGACAATACCGCCCTGATATTGATTGGTCGCATCTTGTAAGCTGCGCTGTAGCCGCGTGATGTCCTCGCTCAGAATATCGACTTGTCGCTGGGTCAGAATCAGATCGTAGAACGCCTTGCTGACGTTTATGACAATATCAATTTTATTGTTGATCGTCGTCTGAGCCGCCTGAAGCCGGTACGCATCAGCGGTTTGACTGGCAAGCAAAAGATCACGGCTAAAAATGCTCTGCGACACCGATAACGAGACCGTCGACGTGTTTTGCGCGCCCAGTGTTGTCGGAACCCGTTCGCCGTTCGCATTCGGGATCAGGGTAACCGGCAGTTTCAGATAATGCTGTAGGTTATACCCAGCCGCGATTTGCGGGTACCAGGCGGCCAGTGAACTCTGAATGGTTCGCTCGGCCACTTCCTGATCAATGATCGATTGTCTGACGACTGGCTGGTGACCCAGTGCGTACTGTATACAATCCGGCAGATACGCTTGTTTTTGTAAGGAGTCGGTCGTTTTCTGGGCCTGTATGTTACCGGACAGGAACCAGCCAAAGACAAATAGAAACGCAATAAACCTATTTTTCATAACCTTAAAGAGGGCAACACAAACGCCCCCGGCAGATAGTCAACGGCGTGTACTATCTACAACTCGTTTCCCGCACCGTTTTGTTCGATTATAGCCTAAAATATGAGAAAGCTTTCTCTGATATTGCACCCATTCGTTTGCCAAACCCAGTTGATCACTGTAATTTCGGGACTTTATCAGTACACAACGCCATGGCGGAAACATCGAACGACTCACTGGAGAATAGCACTACAGACCGCAGCAATGCCGGAAATTCTCTGAACTTTATAGAACAATTTGTAGAAGAAGACATTGAAGCGGGCAAAAACGGCGGTCGCATTCACACGCGCTTTCCGCCCGAACCAAATGGCTACCTGCACATTGGCCACGCTAAATCGATTTGCCTCAACTTCGGTCTGGCCGATAAATACGGTGGTCAGACCAACCTCCGTTTCGACGACACAAACCCCGTTACGGAAGACACCGAATACGTTGATTCGATCAAGAACGATGTGCATTGGCTGGGTTTCGACTGGGAAAACGAGTTTTATGCGTCCGACTACTTCGACCAGATCTATGCCTTCGCCGAAACGCTGATTCAGGAAGGACTGGCTTACGTAGACGATTCGACCGCTGAAGAAATTGCGGCTCAGAAAGGTACGCCTACCGAACCGGGTCGCATGAGCCAATACCGGGACCGGAGCGTAGACGAAAACCTCGATCTGTTCCAGCGCATGAAAGCCGGTGAGTACCCCGACGGCGCGAAAGTATTACGGGCAAAGGTCGATATGGCGTCGCCGAACATGCAGCTTCGCGACCCGATCATTTACCGGATCAAACACGCCCATCACCACCGGACGGGCGATACCTGGTGCATCTATCCGATGTATGATTTCGCGCATGGTCAGTCGGACGCGATCGAGCACATCACCCATTCGCTCTGTACGCTGGAATTCGAGGTTCACCGGCCTCTGTACGACTGGTTCATCAATAAATTGGACCTGTTCCCCTCCCGCCAGATCGAGTTTGCGCGGCTCAACCTGACGTATACGGTGATGAGCAAGCGGAAACTTAAACAACTGGTCGAAGAAAGGCACGTCAATAGTTGGGATGATCCCCGGATGCCTACCATTGCGGGGCTTCGTCGGCGTGGCTATACCCCCGCCAGTATCCGCGAATTTGCCGACCGCATTGGCATTGCCAAACGCGATAACCTGATCGATGTGGGGCTGCTGGAGTTCTGTATCCGCGAGGAGCTCAACAAAACGACGCACCGCGTGATGGCCGTGCTCGACGAAAAGCCGCTGAAACTCGTTATTACCAACTATGAGGTTGGCCGGGAAGAGATCATGCACATCGAAAACAACCCCGAAGACCCCGCAGCGGGCGAACGCAACGTTCCCTTCAGCCGTGAGGTCTATATCGAGCGGGACGACTTTCTGGAGAACCCACCGAAGAAATTCTTCCGGCTGTTTCCGGGTGGCATGGTTCGGTTGAAAGGAGCTTATATCATCAAGTGCGATGAGGTTGTCAAAGACAATGCGGGCGAAATCATTGAACTGCGCTGTTCCTACATTCCCGAAAGCCGGAGTGGTTCGGATACATCCGGTATTAACGTAAAGGGAACCATCCATTGGGTGTCGGTTCCCCACGCCGTCGAGGCTGAAGTGCGCCTGTATGACCGCCTGTTTTCGGTTGAAAATCCAGCGGCCGATGAACGCGAGTTCCGCGACTTACTGAATCCAAACTCGTTGGAAGTCGTGCGGGCCTTTGTTGAACCGGCCTTGGTGGATGCAGCCCGTTCCGGCGCACAGACCAATTTCCAATTTATGCGGAAAGGGTACTTCATTCTCGATCAGGACTCTACTACCGACCGACCCGTTTTCAACCGGACCGTCACGCTGAAAGACAGTTGGGCGAAAGAAGTAAAACGGAGTTGATGTTACCGTTCGCGGAACGTGCTCAGGCAGATGACTCAAAATTTTTGGGTTACTGCCTGAATACAAACCATCCATACGGTAAGCACGAAGCTCGTGTCTTTCCATCCGCCCTGGGTATCACGAGTGTGAACTGGCGGGTTTTACGAGACGCTGTTTTAGCGGCAGTATTGCTAAATTCGGCCAGTCATGAAGGTATAAACAGTTACGGCGAGATCTACGTAGTTGACTTCCCAATGGTACATCAGGATAAATCTGCCACAGTACGTACCAGTTGGATTATTCACGATGAAGAAAACTTTCCACGATTGACAAGTTGTTACATAGTATAAAGCAAAGAGTCATGGACGAACTTCATCTGCATGATCTGGTGGCATTAACTACACCACTGTCTGCCTACAAGTTGCGCCGGGGCGAGATCGGCGTGGTTATTGATCTTGGCCCGAATGGGGAGTATCTACTTGAATTTGTCGGTAAGGATGGCGCTCCATATGCTACGCCCACCGTTTCATCTAATCAGTTAATGAAGGTCTACCTGCATGCTGACATGGTAGAGTAAACCCGCGTTACTTACCGATCTGTTCCTCTCAAAGCCGGGCATTGTCGCTATGGTTTCTAAGTAACTCCCCGCCTATACGCTGATTCGTATGCAAACAATAAAAGCCAAGCGCAAAAAATACGAGCCAGCAATCTATGCCCAGTTATTGACTGCGCTTACTCAGGTAATGGACGGAACGAATCTGCTTCGTCCTGACCGGGAAACCTGGGATATCGAAGGCGACTGGTCAATGACGGGGACGATGCACTTTGTCGATTCAGCCTACCAGCCCCTATTCGAACCCTTCGCCGATTTCGATTGCCGGACGATAAAAATTGTCAACTACGGAAGACCAGCCGTTCGCATGACGTTCTACCGGAAGCACCGGTACTGGCTGCTCAAGGACAGAGACCTGCCCATTCTGGAGAAGAAAGCAAGGGTAACAGAATACATCAATCAACTGATTGTCAATAGTGAAATTCTGGTTCAGAAGTCGACTCAGATGACGGGCACCAAACTCAGCGAAGCCAAAGGTCAGCTCGCCCTGATGAACGATCAGATCAAGGCATGGTCTATCGTGCGGGAGAACGTTGCTGATTATGAACTGGCCATCTCGAACTACCAGCGCGAACATTATTACTGCTACATCAACTATAAATACCGAACGAAGGAGGATGACTTTGCCAATGAGCAGGTTCATCTACTCAATCCCCAACGCGACCGGCTGGGAACGATCACACAAGTACGACATAACATCGTATTCATCGATACAAGCGAAATCCGGCGCGAACACCCTTATCAGAACAAAGAAATCGATGGATTTCTGGGGCGGTTTACGATGCAGTCGGAGGTTGGTCGTCACCAGCTTTACGCCCGCTTACGCCCGGATGCCGACTCGATTGAAGCGTTTGAGCAGAACGTGTCTGTGCCCGATCCGAAAAATGAGGTAAGTTTGGTAAAGCCGAAAAAAGGTACCAAGCCTAAACGCGCCAATTCCTCCACACCCCTGTTCCCGGATTGGGAATAATCGACAACCCGTTAAATCTGCCGGGTGCCTCTGGCGGACCGTCACTTCTATTATTGAATCCTATGACCACCATCCACAAATCCAGCAACTTCAACGATATCCCATCGTATGACCAAGCGTACTGGTGGGCCAAAACACCGGAGGAACGGCTGGCGGCTGCATTGAAATTGATCCAGCGCGCGAAAGCCATCTATAAGTCAAACCCCGCAAACCCCCCGTTATCCAATGGAGGACAAGTACTTAAATCTGATAAGCCTATTCAACGAAGAGGGCGTTGATTACGTTGTCCTTGGCAGGATTTAGGATCTCACTTGATCTGGGAAACCTGCCGCATCCGCCAGAGGACGCCTAGTATAGCAACGCTACTTGCCACAGGCGGCACTACCCGTACAGGTCAGGCTGACAAACAGTTCGGAACGGATCTTCCAGCCTGCGTCCGTTTTTCGCCACATAGCCAGATAAACACCCGTTATTATCTGAATGCCATCGGGTCGCTGAAAACGACCCGTCCAGCGACCGTGTTCAGCAGCTAAAGGGCCAGCAGTGCTCACCTGTATACTATCGGGAGTGCGTTCGTAACCGAGAAAATTTGGATCGCGGAATTGTACGGCTACTGAGGCCAGCACCGAATCGCGTCCTGACACGTGTGGCCCACTGCCCCGCGTCACTTCGATATCGGGCAACATCGTCTGCCCGAAAGCCGCCAAATCACGACTCTGGATGGCACGATTTGATTGCATGCGCAAGGCACGAATCACAGTCCCTTCCGATGCAGCCGCATTCTTCTTAGCGATCGGTTGAGCGAACCCATTGAAAGACAACAGCATCAGGCCAGCCAGCAACGAACGGATGAGAACGAAATTCATAAGGGTTGACTCTTCACAGGACTAAACAGGCGCTAATGGTTCAAATCGGTTAGTTTACGCGATACACGGGATAGCGATTGTGCGTCTTTTCGTAATAAGGCGTTTGTCGATAAATAAAGTCCAGTTGTGCATCGGCATTTTCGGCGAAGGCTTTATCGGCGGCTCGTTTCTCATCCAGTTGCTTGCGCAGAGCCGGGTTTTTCTTCACAATATCAGCGGCTGTATCTTCAAAAATATAATCAGAAAAGTACTCTTTCTGATCGAGGATGCTGTCGAAAAAGTTCCAGGCAAAGAACGAATCGACGCCCTGCGGCTCCAACGTTTCGACAATGAAGCGATTGGCGGCCTGATTGGTTTTAACCAGATAATCGCCCTTATAAAACTGAATTGACTGAGGTTCCGTCCTCACCTTCACCCCCGTGTGAACATAATGCCCTTCAAAAGGTCGCTGCGCACTCTTGAAGTCCGTCACGTAATAGGCCGAGACCGCCATCGTAGTATCGTTGGTCAATCCCTGAAGTTGCACCCCATTTCGTTTAAGGTGCGCAATCACTTCGGCCCACGCCTGCGGAATTACGTAAGCACCAGGCTTATCAACCTGCGCATCGACCACAAACGTATTCAGATACGGAATACGCTTCGTGAAGGGTTTCGCTCTGTCGTAATAGAGTCGTTTCAGACCCGACACCTCGCTGGGTTTGTAGGCAGCTGCATAGCCCAGAAACGTGATCGAATCTGTTTTTGTCCGGTCCAGTTTATAGCTGAGCGGGAACGTTGTCTGCTCCCGAACGGCCTTATCAGCCTGTTGCTTGTTCGCCAGAATCGTTTGGGCGTCCTGCTCACACAGCCGGAGTACCGCTTCATCGAATACATACGATGCCTTGACGCGGTCCGGATATGCCTTCCACATATGGGTTTCCAGCGTAAAGCCTAAACAATTGAACAGCGCTGCGTAGCCGGTCGAATAGCGGGGCGAGTCATTGAAACCCAGCAGGCCGCTCTCGGGCGTATCCGAAAAATTGTTGACGTAGGGAGCCGGTGGAAATCCTTGTGCCGTCAATCGTTTGTCCAGTTCGGGCATGAATGTCTGCACCATGTAGCCCGAAACAGCCGGATGTAGCTTGTCTTTCTGGGTTGAGAAATAGGTCAGAACGTGCTGGTAATCGGCCCCGTCGCTGGTGTGGTTATCGATAAACACCTGCGGTTTCAACGATTGATACATCGACTGAAACGAGCGCGTATTCTCGGCTTCAGCCTTGATGTAATCGCGGTTCAGATTCAGGTTTCGGGCGTTACCGCGAAAGCCGTATGATTCCGGTCCGTTTTGATTCACGCGCGATACGCCCCGGTTCAGGCAACCATCTACGTTATAGACGGGCACAATGGCCAGCAAAACGTTTTTAGGAAGTTTGTTGGCTCTGAGCAAGTCCCGCGCCAGCATCATGCAGGCATCGATACCCTCCGGCTCACCGGGATGAATACCGTTGTTGATCAGCAGCGTTACGCGGTCAGGACGGGACGTAAACTGTTTATCTGCCGATACCAGAAAGAGGTGCAGCGGCTTCCCGATATCCGTTTTCCCTATCTCGACAAGCTTGGCCTGCTCGTACTGCCGGTCCAGTTGCTGATACCAGCTGATAATCTGGGCATACGTAGCTGTCTGATTCGAATTGTGCTCAAAAGGCGTTAGCATCGATGCGTTGGACTGGGCCATCACAGCACTCGAAACCAGTTGGCTGACGGCCCAGCCAGCGCTGAATAGCCGAAGGAAGCGGGACTTCATAAACGGAGAAATGGATCTCATAAGCTATAGATAACGGCCGGCAAGTACGCGCTTATTTTTCTTCTTCGGTAATGGTGGCGTACTGTCGGGGGGGCTTCGGTGGTGCGTAGCCTGTTCGTACGCATAGACAAGTTTTATCAGAACGGGCTCACTGTATGGTCGTCCGAGGAACTGTAAACCAGCGGGTAACGTATCGTACGTAAAGCCCATCGGCACGGAAAAAGCCGGAAAGCCCGTTGGGGGCGACAGCGCGTTATTGTTCGTTCCAGACGGCGTATTGAGATCGCCAATGAGCCGGGGTGGATAACTGAACGACGGATAAACCAGTGCGTCGACCCCTGTTGAATCCATAGCCCGCAGCAGCAACTGGCGCAATCGGGCACGGAGAGCCATGTTTTTTCCCCATCCTTTATGTGCTTCGGGAGCCAGCGTATCGGCATTGGCATCGAGCAGCGTTTTTTCGAGATAGGGATGGAATTGCTTCGATTTGATGATGGACGTTAATGTTTTGTGGGGTGCATTCGGTCCCAGATTTGCCAGATACAGGTTGAAATCGCGTCGTAACTGCGGAATGGTATCAAATGATTTATTGATCGTATCCAGCTCCGGAACCCGTACCGAATCGATGACAATGGCCCCGGCGGCCCGCAGCTCATCCAGTGCCTTGTTGAACAGCGCATAGACCTGCGGATCGGAATTTTTCGGTGTACACAACTGGCGAAATACACCGATCCGGGCGCCTTTCAACCCATTTTTATCCAGAAACTGACGGTAGTTCGCCGGAATTTTACCCTCACTCTGACGAGTAACGGTATCGGCTTTGTCGTAGCCAGCAATTACTTCCAGTACCCGAACGGCATCTTCCACGGTCCGGCAAATGGGCCCGCCCGTGTCGTTGGTCATCGCCAGTGGCGCAATACCATCGCGACTGACGAGCCCCAGCGTAGGCCGGAAACCAACCAGACTTTGGTGCGAAGCTGGTCCGCGAATAGAGCTTCCGGTGTCGGTCCCCAAGCCGATCGTTCCGAAATCAGCCGCAACAGCCGCAGCTGTCCCTCCACTCGAACCAGCCGTTGTTCGCTTGGTATCATACGGATTTCGTGAATAGCCGGGCAAAATCGAACTGACCGAAAATTGCCCCGATGAAGCAAATTCAGCCAGATTCGATTTGGCGATAATGATCGCGCCCGCTTCACGGATTCGGCGCACAACAAATGCATCATCGGGCGGAATGGATTTTTTCATGGCCAGCGTACCATTAGTCGTTGGCAAGTCGTAGGTGTCGTAATTATCCTTTACAATCACCGGAATACCGTGCAGCGGCCCGACCAGTTTACCGGTTGCTTTGTATAGGGAATCCAGCCGGTTCGCTTCAGCCAATGCTCTCGGATTCACCAGGATAATGGTGTTCAGATACGGCCCCTGTTTGTCGTAGGCATCGATACGATCCAGATAGAGCTGGACCAGTTGAACCGCCGTCAGTTTACCGTTTTGCATGGCCTCGTGCAGGCTGGCAATGGTTGCTTCACGGAGTTGCGCTGGCTTGAACGACTGGCCACTGGCGACGCCCGACAGCAGCCATAAACCAAGTAAAAGAGGAAGTAAGTGTCTTGCCATCAGGAAGGGATCGTTTGGGTTAATTAGCGATTCAAACGCAAAGCGACAGAATAAACAATAACTTTACGCTCGCTTCAGCAAATTTTTACTATAAATCTACGCTTCCCGACAGAACAATCAATACTACTCCACAAAAAATACAATTTCAAATTCTTTTCCGAACGTTTTCCATACAACCGCTAGTTATGAATCGACTACTCGCCCCGGCTGCTTTTACGTTGTTGCTCATCGGCTCCGCAGGTCAGCTTCTAAAGGCCCAGCCAGCACCAACCGTTGATAAACGCTATCTGGACGAAATTAAGAAACTGGCCGATCAACCCGCCGTAAAATCGGCCTTTCAGACTTTTATCGATCTCGAACCACAGACAAAACAGGATTTGATTACCCTGACGGAAACCCCATCACCGCCCTTCAAAGAACAGGTCAGAGCAAAAAAATTCGCGGCTATGATCAAAGAAGCCGGTGCCGACTCGGTCTGGATCGATGACGTGAACAATGTGCTGGCAAAACGGAAAGGCCGCTCCGGCAAAAAGACGGTCGTTGTTGAAGCGCACCTTGACACCGTTTTTCCCGAAGGAACAGACGTAAAGGTCAAACAGAAAGGCGATACGCTTTATGCACCTGGTGTGGGCGACGACACCCGCGGGCTGACTGCTGTACTGGCGGTTCTGAAAGGGATGGAGAAAGCGGGTATTGAAACCGACGCCGATGTGCTGTTTGTCGGGGCAGTTGGCGAAGAAGGACTGGGCGACCTGCGGGGTGTTAAGCATTTGCTGCGGAAGGATGGCGGCATCAAACCCGATGCCTACATCGCGGTCGATGGGGATGGTATTGGTACGATCACGCATCGCGGGCTGGGGTCGCACCGCTACCGAATCACGTTCAAAGGGCCGGGTGGTCACTCGTACGGTTCATTCGGCATTGTTAATCCGCACAGTGCTTTGGGAAAGGCAATTTATTATTTCACGGCCGATGCGGATAAGGCAACGCGGCAGGGCGTTAAAACGACGTACAGCGTTAGTGTGATTGGTGGTGGTACGTCAGTAAACGCAATTCCCTATGAGTCATGGGCGGAGATCGATATGCGCTCCGAAAGCCCAGACAAACTCAACGAAGTTGATCAGTTATTACAGAACGCGGTTCAAAAAGCGCTTAAAGAGGAAAACAGTATCAAACGGCAAGGCCCCGATCTGACAGTTGACGTGAAGAAAATTGGTGACCGGCCATCGGGGAAAACGGAGGCAACGGCGGCTATTGTCCAGCGGGCTATGGCGGTGTCGACATACCTGAACGCAGAACCCCAACTGGAGGTCTCGTCTACAAACGCCAACACGCCAATTTCCCTGGGTATTCCAGCCGTAACGATCGGTAGCGGGGGCATCGGTGGTGGCGAACACGCGCTAAACGAATGGTGGCTCAACGACAAAGGCTATCTGGGTATGCAGCGGGTGTTACTACTGCTGTTAGCCGAAGCAGGCCTGAATAAAACTACCGGCGCGCCAATCGGCAAAAAGTAATTCAATGGTTTTGATTTCGTTGTTGGTTTCATACGCCGTATCTTGGAGATACGGCGTATGAAACCAACAATCCGCTCTTTATTCACCCATCTCATTGTTGGCAACGGCCGCCTTATCAGTAAGTCGAGTAAGTATCGACTCCGAAAGCGGGGTTTCGCTGTCCTTACCGAACGTACGCTGCTCACCGATCCCGCCCGGTTCCGGCAAAAACTCATTAGCCCAACCTAATGTATCCGTTATGAAGCCCGGCGCAAATCCGTGGATAGCAGAACCTATTTTGGCCGGTAAGGTGATGATTCGCTCGGCTTCACCCGTTCGACACGCATCTACAATTTCACGAGCGCAGTCATCGGATGCGATTGTAAAAAAAGGGATCGAATCACTGATCTTGAAAACACTGTACTCTTTCTCGTTCTGACCTTTGAAGATGGCATTGCGCGGGCTTCCCGTTCGAATCAGACCGGGGCAGATCGTTGTCACAAAGATACCATCCTTGAGCAGTTCTGACCGAAGCCCTTCGGAGTATCCGACGAAGGCGAATTTACTGACCGAATAAGGAGCAAGATGAGGCACTGCAATTTTACCCCCAAACGAAGTGATATTGACGATACGCCCTGCTTTCCGTTCGCGCATCCGAGGAAGTACCGCGTTGACCATGTTAAAAGCTGACCAGAAGTT
Source organism: Spirosoma agri (assembly GCF_010747415.1). NCBI lineage: Bacteria > Pseudomonadati > Bacteroidota > Cytophagia > Cytophagales > Cytophagaceae > Spirosoma > Spirosoma agri. The sequence goes on from NZ_JAAGNZ010000001.1 coordinate 3,858,507, forward strand.
GGTCTCCATCGCTTCCCGAAAATCGCTTTCGGTAGCGTGCTCAAGCGGACTCACGATAATCGTTCCGGCATTGTTGACCAGCACATCTACTGGCCCTAATACCTGATCGACGGCTCTTATAAAATCCGCAACCTGATCTTTATCGGTAATGTCGCAGGCATACGTAAACACGTCACTGCCGCGCATTCGCAGGTCTGCCTGAGCGCGGTTCAGTTCATCCTGATCGCGGGCGCAGATCGCTACATTGGCACCTTCCTGCGCAAAGTGGCGGGCTAGTTCGAGACCCAGCCCGCGCGAGCCCCCGGTGATGACAACGGTTTTATCGTGAAAATCTATCGTTCGTTTTTTAGTCAGAAACGCTTTCGCAACGGCCACAGCCCCAATACCCGCCAGCGTCCACCACAGTCCGTTATGATTCAAGGCACTCATTGTTTTAGTCGTTTTTTGTTCGTCTTCCAGTCAACTCATGCCGCAACCCGATTGTTGACGGCTTTGAGTAAGTGGGACCGGTTCGAAGCACGGCTCCCTACCAATCGCACAGTGCCACTTCGCGAATCTTTCGTAACCAAATGAGCAAACAGAGCGTTATCTTCTCTGTACAACAATCAGTATTACGAACTCAACAATCATGGAAAATCAACAAAATCTGGCGGGCAAAAAAATAGCGGCCCTGATGACGGAAGGTTTCGAACAGGTCGAACTGACCAAACCCCAGCAGGCCTTCGAAGATGCCGGTGCAACAGTACATATTATTGCCCCGAAAGGTGGCCAGATCAAAGCATGGGACGAAACCGAATGGGGCGAAACATTTGATGTTGACCTGCCACTCGCCGGAGCGGACCCCGCCAGTTACGATGCCTTGCTATTGCCAGGGGGCGTTTTGAACCCAGACAAACTACGCACGGAACCACAGGCGGTTAAATTCATCCAGCACTTTTTTGATCAGCAAAAACCCGTTGCCGCCATCTGTCACGCACCCACGATGCTGATCGAAGCGGATGTGGTCGATGGCCGTACGCTAACGTCGTACCCTTCGATCCAGACGGATCTTAAGAACGCCGGAGCAACTTGGGTCAATCAAGAAGTTGTCGTTGATGGCAACTTGGTTACCAGCCGTAATCCTGACGATATACCAGCTTTCAACCGGGAAGCGATCAAATTGATCAGCGAAGGCGTCAAAGCCAATCAGACGGCCTAGTTTTTTTAGTGCAGATCGGGGAATCGGAGCCATGGCTCCGATTCCCCGATCTGCATTCATCCATAGTATCACTCCCCCGGGCTTACCCGCTGCGCTAATACGCCATCGGGATAGCCAACTTCCACCAGATACAGGCCATTGGCCGGAGCCGCCCGTCCAGCCAGGGTGCGGTCCTGATCGTTGATCAACTGGTCGAACTGGTCAAGCGTCATTCCGTCCTGCCCTATTTCGAGCATGGTGCCCACAATGGTGCGCACCATTCCCCACAAAAACCGATTGGCTTTGATGTGAAACGTCAGCAAATTGGCCTCACTACGCTCCCAGTACGCAAAATCAAGCCGACATCGAAAGTGCGTCACGTTGGCCCGCGCCTTACTGAAGCTTTTAAAATCAGTATGATTGAGCAATATCCGGCAAGCTTCGTTCATACGCTCGACATCCAGCGCAGGCCGAAAGTGATAGGTCAACCCGGATTCAAACGCGTTTTTATGACGCGTAATATGATACTGATAATACCGTGAGATGGCCGAAAAGCGAGCATGGTCAGTTGGTCGAACGGGAAAGATCGCTCGTATGGCAATGTCATCCGGCAGCATGCAGTTGATCGAATAAAGCAACGCATCCGTCCATATGATCGGCTCTTCGACCTCAAAATGAGCGAATTGTTGTTGCGCATGAACCCCCGCATCAGTACGCCCGCTTCCCATAACGAACACCGGCTGTCGCAGTCGCCGGGTCAATGCCGCTTCCAGCGTCGTTTGCACACTTACGCCGTTTGCCTGTGTTTGCCAGCCGTGGTAGGCGGTTCCTCTGTACGATAGTTCGATAAAATAACGCATACCGGGCAAAAATACGCCCAAACCGTCTAAAACGATGAAGCCGCCCACCCATAGGTGCACGGCTCCGTCAAAAAGCTTAATGAACGCTATCGTGGCCCGCGACCACCGCCACCCGGAAACCCACCCTGCCGACCACCCGATTGGCCCGGCTCCTGTGTGCGCTGCTGAATCTGAGGCTGTGCTCCACGGTTTTCGGGCGCACGCTGGAATCCGCCTTCGCGGCCAGCCGGAGCCATCTGCGTTCCGGGTTGAGCCTGAGAACCTGGCCGCTCGAATGATCGGTTCGGTTGCTGTTGTGGTTCAAATCCACCCTGCCGACCACTATTGCCCGGTTCCGCCCGCTGGTATGTCCCCCGGCTTGTACCACTGGACCGATCAGGAGCCGGATAAGTACCAGGATTTGGCGTAGCTGGGCTCATTCCGGGGTTCGAAAAAGAACCGCGTCGATCGGGCGAAGTATTTCCATTGTAGTCCCGATTTGGCCGGCTGTTTCCATTAAAGTCGCGACCAGGCGTGTTATTCCCATCAAAATCACGACCGGGTGCGTTGTTGCCATTGAAGTCTCGGTTAGGCCCTGCGTTCCCGTTGTAGCTGCCCCGGTTAGGTACGTTGTTCCCGTTGTAGTCGCGATTCGGCATATTGCTGTTGTAGCTGCCCCGGTTCGGTACGCCGTTATTGTTGTAATTTGGTCGGGCACCATTGTCGAACCGATCACGGTCATTGCGGCCATAGTCCTGACGGGCATTGTTCGGACGATAGAACCCTACCGAGCCATTGCCAATCACAGAACGACCGGGACGGTCCATATTATCGATCCGATAGACCGGAACGCTTCGGCGGGTTACCCGTTCGATATCACCACGCGGTGGTCCGTATGCATACGCCCGGTTGTTGGTCCGGTAGTAATTGTTGATGATCGTCGTGTTCTGGTAGATGTTGATAACGTTGGGCCGTGGCACGCAATAGCTATACAGACGAGGGCTCGTGATGTAAATCTGAGGGACAAATGTCCAGTAAGGAGCCGGTATGTTGATATTGATGTTCACGTTCATACCAGGGGCTAGCGGTGCCCATCCATAATATCCACCGCCCGTACGCCACGACACCCAGGCTGGTCCCCAGTCGGAATCAGGAATCCAGAGCCAGCCGCCATAGGCCGGATCGTAAATCCAGCGACCGTAGTGGAACGGCGCCCAGCCCCACGCGTAATCGGACACCCAGGTGTTGCCGTATTCTGTAACGACCCAGTGACCGCCAGTGGCATAGGGCTGGAAATCAGGACCGGCATCCGGAATCCACACATTGCCGTAGCTAGGGTATTGCGTCCACTGTCCGTAAGGCGCTAATTCATCATAGAAGGATTCGACCGGTACGCTGACACCCGGCTGCGCCATCGCTTTCGGCAGGAAAGACGGGCTAAAAGCCAGCATAGTTATCAGACCGAGGAGCTTTATCGTTTTCAGAACTGTCATGACCGAACTAGTTTGCGTGTGAGTTTCGACACTCAACATGAATTAGATTGCCCAAATGCGCAAACGTTTAACCACGGTTGAAAACTTATTTCTACGCGTAGCTAGGCTTTTAGCCGCTTATAAACGGCTCCCGCAACCAGTCCACCAAACAGATACCAGCCAATGGTCATGGCAGCCGTAGCGGGTGTGCGTTTAGTTGGTTTTTCGCCCAGGCCCATCGGCCCCGGCAGCGTGACGGCACCAATACCAGCGAGTAGGCCCAAGGCGGCTCCGGCCACTACAGGTTGCTTCGTGTTGACACCGACTAAACTGTAATACAGGGCATTCGAAGCAACGTCACCGGCCATAGCCAGCCTGTAAAGTTCCTCTCCCTGAGGAGGTTGTTCACCGACGGCTCGAAACCCTTTGGCAATACTGCGCATGCCGAGCAAATCAGCGCGTGGCGCATCGGGAATGAACTGGCGGGCAATTTCGTGCAATACATTGAGGGCCACGGCACCGGCGAGACCACTACCAAGTGATCGGGTGATGGTTGGATTGATTGTAGCAGGCATAAACGTTGAGCGGTTCGTTAACTAACCCATGAACCGGTTAATCGGGAAGTTGTTCAGTTAACACCGGCCTGCTGTAACGGGCGGGCTTGACGATTGCAAAAGAAGTCCGATACCGTTTTAGCAGGAAAGTACGCCGACTCTACCCATAACCTAGCAAACGGAAACCAGCAGGAGCAAAAAGCGGATCCGTACGCAATCGACATATGGGTTCGATCTACGTACGGATCCGCTTTAAAGTAGAGTCGTCGAAGGCGTACAGTAGATGGACTATCCTTACCACTACTCTATCACCGAGACAACCAAATCTATTTTTCTGTCGTCCTGTGGGACTGACTATTCCTGGTTACGTCTGCGGGGGTCGAATCGATCCACGCGAACCGGCTGAACCATCAACGTCGTTGACTTAATCAGCGGACGAAATGCCCGATCGAGTATGTCACTCCAGCTAACAATTTCAATATTCCGAAGCAATCCATTAACGACTTGACTAACAATATTTTGCATAACTTTTACTAGTTTTAAAAAGAATGTATAGCTCGGGTATTCGGCAAAAGGCGAGAACAGATTCCTTGCGTTTCGCCCGACTGGGCTACTAAACAGGGTACGCTTATCACCCGTATTGGGTAATGCACTGGAAAAGCGAGGAATTTACGTAGTGTAAACTAATCACGGCTGCCAGAACCGGTAAAGGCGGGGCAGGTAGCTAAATAACCCCATTGAATCTGTTTATGTTACAAGAACAGGTTATTTATTTAAAAATTGCATTAAAATAAATAACACTGAATTAAAACAGGGGGAATAACGCCTTTAATCGGCCAATCCTGCAATAGAGTAGACGCCATCATTGATCGTCACGTCCAGATTTTTATCCACCCATTGCTGAATATCAACGCCTTCTGAGTTAAGTGAATCTAGACGCATGCCTTTCAGTAGTACGTCTTTGTTTAGCATTCGTACCGGAACGCGGCACACGAAGCCGTCACCCGACTTGGTAAACAGGTAATTGAAAATGATCGTCATGGGTAGCTATTTCTTGCCCTTTGTGGCTACGTTCGCTGTTGATACGGCCAGATTTGATGCCGTTTCTTTCTGCTCGTACTTCGGCACTTTAGGAGACCCGTGTACTTTAGCTGATTTAGTAGCCACTTTCTTCGCTTCTTTTGGGTTATTAGCCATTTATCTAGTTGTTTTTATTAAAATGAACCTGGGTCGACAGGGGAAGAAGGGAAAGCTGTAACCAAGTAGGATAAGAGGAGCGTTTTATCCCCTCTGGTTATCTGGTGTTGTCGTTGCTTCTGGCAGGATGCAAACCAGTCAAATGTAGACGCTGATGGGTGGGAAGCTGACCAGAAAGACAGTTTGCCTTCTTGGTTGTAGAGCGAACAACGAATCCGGATTAATTAAAACGGACCGTAAAATGGACAAATGGGAAGCCACTAATTAATGAGCGGTGCGACTGTGTACGGACGTTGGCATTGCTCTCTCTTGCCTGCTGTTCGGGGCAGTCGATCACAATAAACGGTATTTCAGTGCCTGTACGTACGCACACAACACGGATAGTAGCACTACTACATCGTCAGTAAAAGCCTGTAAATGACGCTAGTAGTTACAACCCGTTTGCTTGCGAAACGCAGTTTAGTAAAGGTAGTGATTCGCAACGCCGAATACTAATTAGTTCAAGCGCACCAGCGTATTCGTGTACGTGAGCGTTGCCTCGCTTACACCCGTAGTACCCGTCAGGGGTGCTGCACTATCGGGATTGGAGGTGCAGGCCAGGGGAATGTGGCCTTCTGTAGCCAGCATACCCGATGTGGCATCCAGTCCGAGCCAGCCCGCGCCGGGTACGTACACTTCCGCCCAGGCGTGTAGAGCCAGCGAGTTCTCTTTCGGGTTAGACGGATCGTCCTGATCAGCTGCATCCGGAAAAACCTGAGCCAGATAACCGGACACGAAGCGGGCGGCCAGCCCAACATGACGTAAAATCTGAACCAGAAGCCAGGCGGAATCCCGACAGGAACCAATTGCCTGTAATAATGTCTCCTCGGGAGTCTGCACACCGGGCTGCAACCGGGTGGTATACTCAATAGCTTGATTAACCCGCCTGTTGAGGTCAATCAAAAAGTTGATCGTGCCCTGTTTTGTCTGATCGATTTGCTGTATCCACTGATTCAGTAAGGGGCCATCCTCCGTAATTTCCAGATAGGGAGCCAGGTCTTTTCGAAGCTGATCTTCGTATTGAAACGGGAACGATTCGGCATACGTGTCCAGAAAGAAGTCGAATGGATTGACAGGCTCCAGCAAGGCCGTAATTTCGACTTTTATGGACATCGCCTGCGTGGCTTCGGCAAAGTCGATCCGGGCAATGAAATTGCCGAAGGGGTCCTGCTGCCAGTGAACGAGATGATTGGCGGGCTCAATCGTCAGCGAATACGATTCAATCAAAGCAGGACTATGAGCCGCGGGCTTGAGCCGAACCAGATGAGGTGACAGAAAAACCATCCGATCATATGCGTAATGGGTATCGTGGTGAATAGCAACTCGGACAGACATGCGTGTTTACCTAAAGTGACGATAGCAATACGGGTACTTTTTCGATACTAGTTGGTCGCGTGTGCACCAGCTTTCGATTTGACCGACCCTGTGGTTCGGCTCATCGAGACGACCTGCGCGTGCTGGACGGGCCGACCCAATTTTTCTAAAAGGCGGTAATGCGAATAGAGCGCCGACCCGAATGTCTTATTTTCCAGATAAGGCAGGTCAAACTCGTGGGCTGTCTGTCTGACAATATTGGTGATAGCCGGATAGTGAATGTGGCAGACTTTAGGGAATAGATGGTGTTCGATCTGGCGATTCAAACCGCCACAAAAGAACGCAGCGGTTGCACTGCGGGGCGCAAAATTGGCCGTTGTCTGCATCTGGTGAATGGCCCAGGCATTCTGTATGTCGCCCTGATTATCGGGAAGTGGAAAGGAAGTTCCTTCAACAGCGTGCGCCAGTTGAAACACAAGGCCAAGCACCAGTCCTTCGGCCAGGTGCATCAGCACAAAACCGATCAGTAACTGCCACCAGGTTATGTCGAGAACCAGAAAAGGAATGACCAGAAAGAAAAGATAATAAAGCCCTTTGGAAACAAACAACTTGATCATTTCTTTCCGCGGGTGCGCTGACGTATCATGCTGACCAATCTGACTCTTGAAGAACTTCACGTAGTCTTTACGGAAAACCCACGACAGTGAAGCCAGCGAGTACAGCGGAAACGTGTACCACTGCTGATAACGATGCCACGGCTGAAGCTTATCATCGGGGTCTAGCCGAACCAGACCGGGAGCCACTTCAATATCTTCGTCATGGCCGGGAATGTTCGTGTACGTATGGTGAACAATGTTGTGCGTAATCTTCCACACGTACGGATTCGCTCCCAGCAGATAGAAACTACTACCCAATAGCCGATTCACCCAACCCCGTGACGAAAAGGCGCCATGAAGCGCATCGTGGGAGACGTTGAAGCCAATAAAAGCAGCAAACATACCCAGTAAAACGGCCATAGCCAGCATAGTCCACAGACCAAACTGGTTGGACAGAATCAAACCATATAACAGCGCGTAGCCGGTTAGGAAGAAAATTGCTTTGCTCCACATGGCACTATTGGCATGTGGAGAAATCGCCTGCTCACTGAAGTAAGCGTCAACTCGCTTTCTGGCCGTAACAAAGAACTGCGAACGGTTTGTGTTTCTGAATTTTACTTGTGTTAGCACCTATTGGATCAGTTAAAGATTTGTCCGATTTCCTGAATTTTTCTCAGAATCGGTAAGGCCAAATGACCTTTTTTAGTTAAAGAATATTCTACCCTCGGCGGAATCTCGGCATAGGCAGTCCGCTCTAGAACGCCCAACGCCACTAACGATTTTAACTCGCTGGCTAGTACTTTTTCGCTTACACCGGGTAGCATTTCACTGAGTTGTCGGTAACGAAGCGTTTTTTCACCCAATAACAGAATAATGTACAGCCGCCATTTCCCGGAAACTATCCCTAGCGCGGTAGTGATCAACTGAAAGTCGGGTTCAGGAGGCAACTCGCTTCGGTTACTTTTTGTCATGATAGGCAGTGATGGACTACACCGAACCAACAAGATCAACCAAATTAAGACGGTCTCAGCATAGTCAAAAATCTTCGTTTACAGGCTGAACAGCGTTGCCTATACCTTCGCTGAACAAGTTGCGGACTATCCTGAGCAGGACATTAAAATTAGAAACCTTAGATGTGCTCGATAAAATCAGAAAATTAGTACTGTGATTAGCAAAAGGAGTTGAGTATGAAAAGACGGGTTATCAGCAAATTCTCGATAACGCAACGTTGATAGTTTTATGCGCCTGCAACCTATTCGTCGTTCTGGTGATTCAAGGTTGGCACAAAAAACAAAATGAAGAGAGACGGACAGCAACTGTTTGCCACTATACGAATGGTAACTATCTTACTTGCCAGTTAGTTCCTTACCATTCGTAAAGCAAATATAGGCAGATATTTATCGCAACAATTACGTCGCCGTGTATTTAACGTAAAATTCATTTTTGATATACGATAATTCTTACAAAACAGATGAGTACCTAACAAAAGTAGTACACAAAATACCGTAATCAACTGTATACAATCAGGATTAAACGGTTTGGCCAGCCCATCTCCGGCCTTAATCATTTACGCTACTAAACGGCCTTACGCGGATGTAGCGCAAAAAACGCTACCTGGGCACGTAAGGTAGTTCACGACCGATAGCCGTATTTCCTTACTTACCCAAGTAGCGTCCGTTCTACTGTTATACCATTTACCTAGTCTTCGGTAGTGACGAATAATTGTGGTTTGGGCGATTCGATGCCGTCTTTACCGAACTGCCGGGCCACATTCTCGAGCATGTAGTAATAGGTCGCCCAATACGTTTCGCTCTTTGTCCAGACCCGCACATCGTAGTCGCGCGAGTTGGCGTTCAGTTTGGCGATCAGTACATCGTGTGCCCGATCCTTAAGCGCATAGGGACAGCCATCGACAACATTCTGAAAACAGGCTTTTGTACTATCCAGATCGTTCTGGCTGCCTACCGTATATACCTGATCAACCCGAATAATCCCCCTGGTGCTGATGTTAACAATTGACGTTGTTGATAATGGACCGTTCGGCAGAATAATCGTCTTGTTATCCAGCGTGACAAGAATGGTGTCAAAGATCCGAATGGCTTCCACGCTGCCCGTAAACCCCTGCGTCGAAACTAGATCGCCAACCCGAAACGGCTTGAACGTCAGAATCAGAACGCCCCCCGCGAAGTTGGCTAAACTACCCTGCAAGGCCAAACCGACGGCTAATCCGGCCGCACCAATAATCGCCACAAACGATGTTGTTTCAACGCCCAGTGTACTGGCGATACTGAGAAGCAGCAGCACGCGCAAAACGGCGTTGAGCAGCGACAGCAGGAATGGTTGAACGTCGCGATCGACGTGCCGTTTCGTCATCACAGACGAGAGTAGCTTTGTCACCCAGCCAATGAGCCAGAGTCCGATAATGAGGGTCACGATAGCCAGCAAGATGCGGCCACCGTAGAGCGTAGCAAAAGTAAGCACCTGATCGTAGATGCGCTGGGCATTCGTTTGCGCCTGTTCCATACCTAGTGAAGGGGATTGATTCCACAGTCAGACGTGAACAGGCTGACTAAGTAACTCACTGAAACGCATGTTCCTTAGTACATTTATCCATCCCCTCACTCATCAAAGCCACTTTTTCCGGCGGAATATCCAGACCGTCAGGGCCGACGATAATACCATCATAGCCAGCGCAAACGCATAGCCGTATTTCCAGTGGATTTCCGGCATCTCATCGAAGTTCATACCCCAGATACTGGCCAGCAACGTTGGTGGCAGAAATACCAGCGACACGACCGTAAAGATTTTAACGATGCGGTTTTGCTCCAGGTCAATCAAACCGAGGTAGGTATTTTGTAGAAACTCCAACCGTTCGAAAATGAAGTTCGTGTGATCAATCAGCGAATTTATGTCCTTAATGAGTGTCCGAAGGCGTTGCTGTTCGATGTCATTGAACCAGCCATCGGAGCGAATCATGGACGAAATAACCCGTTGTTTATCGACCACATTTTCCCGAATCGACATTGTCAATTCCTGGTAATCGTTGATATTCAGCAGCATTTCGCGATCAAGGTTCGCGTCGAGGTCGAGCATCCGGTTGATCGCTTTGATTTCGCTGGATACCATCTCGATCAGGTCAGCGTCGTAATCGATCCGTGATTCAAAAATTGAGATCAGAATTTGCGCGCCGTCGCTGAACACCGCCCGACGCGATTTGATCCGTTTGACCGTGTCGGCAAATGATTTCAGATCGGCGTTACGATAGGTGAACAGCGTGTCATCTTTGAGCAGAAAACTGACCGGAACCGTCACGTACCGCTGTTCTTTATCGGGAATCAGGAAGTTGGAATTGGCAATCAGGAAATCGTCCTCTTCAATGTACCGGGAACTGCTTTCGATTTCCAGCTGCTCCTGCTGGCTCAGAAAGTCCACATCAAATTTTTCCTCGACGCTCTTGATTTCGCTGGGCGTTGGATTTTGCAGGTCAACCCAAAGCGTTCGTGCCGTATCCGAAAAAGAGTCAATATCGCGGACTTTGCGGACGGAGGTTTCATCAAGCTGAAAAATACGAATCATGAAGTTGAGTGCAGCCAGTTATTATGGCTGCAAAGTTCACAAAAAAACGGAGCAGTGGCTAACTGCTCCGTTTTTAAACAAATTAATAACATAGACTAAGCACCTATTTCTGCTCGTATTTGTCTTTGTAGGTTTTGTATAGCCGCTTGTGCCGATCGTCAAGATTCACCTTGCGGCCCTGGATAAATACCTGCTCAACAACGTTGGTACGCATGTCGAGCGCGTCGCCTGCCGATACGAACAGCGTAGCCTGTTTGCCTTTTTCCAATGTACCGGCCACGTTGTCGATGCCCAGAATTTTGGCGTTGTTCGAGGTAATGAGCTTCAGGGCTTCTTCCTTATCAGCGATGCCAAAGCCGGAAGCTGTTCCGGCCAGAAAGGCCAGATTGCGCGTCCGCCACCAGCCATCGGCGTAGCTAAGGCCAACGAGTACACCCGCTTTGTGCAAAATGCCCGGCATCCGATACGGCAGGTCAACATCTTCATCTTCGCGGTTTGGCAACCGGTGCAGTTCGCTCAGGATGACGGGGACATTGTTGTCCTTCAGAAAGCTCACGACCCGATTGGCTTCTTCGCCCCCAACGATGACCACTTTAGGAATACCGAGCGATTTGGCAAATAGCACCCCTTCGACAATATCTTTACCATAATCGGCCCGAACGAAGAGAGTCTGCTTGCCCGAAAACAAACCGCGCATGGCTTCCAGTTTCAGGTTCATCGACGACGGATTCGACAGTGCTGCGTAGGCTTTCGCATCGTTGAAGGTAGCCTGCAACGCGCTGATCGCTTCGGTCCGCTTCGAGTTTTTGCGAATTGTCAGCGAGAAATCCTCAAAATTAAACTCACGGGCAAAATAGCTCGGCCAGTTGAGCCAGATACCGTCATCTTTTTTCAGAACGGCATCTTCCCAGTTCCAGCCATCGGCCATCATGATACTCGAACTACCCGACACGATGCCGCCCTGCGGAATGGCCTGCGTGAGCAGAACGCCGTTATTGCGGATCGTCGGAATGATTTCCGAGTCGGTATTATAAGCAATCAGCGAGCGAATGTTTGGGTTCAACTCCCCGATCTCCTGTTTATCAACCGTCGCCTTTACGGCCCCGATTTCCTGCAAACCCACCGTCGATGCGGGGGAAATAAAGCCGGGATACACGTGCTTACCCGACGCGCTGATCACTTCGGCACCGGCCGTTGGTGTGCTGCCATCGCCCAAAGCCGTGATGACGCCTTTGTCGAACACGATGACGCCGTTCTGGATCACCTGTCCATTGCCGACGTGAATGGTTGCACCCGTCAGCGCAATGGCCCGCTCCTGGGGTCTGGCCGGGGCCGGATTCTGGGCGTAACTCGTAAGTACCCCCAGTGTGAGTATTGATGTTAGTAGTCTTTTCATGGTATGTCTATCAGTAGAATCCGGTGCGGTCACCAGCCTATTTTTCTTCTTCCCCTTCGGCCATAAGCCCTTCGACATCTTCGCAATGCCACATCCGTGACCGGCGGAACGTCGGCCGCTGCGTAGGTGTACCGCTTGCTTTGGCCGCTAACGTTTTCTGGATCAGGCGGGCACGCTCGGCCTGCATGGCATCGCGTTTGGCATCTTCGTCTTTCAGGCTGAAGTAAATCGTCCCTTCGATCATCGTGATTTCAGGACGGGCATAAATAGACAACGGATGCGCGTTCCAGAGCACCAGATCGGCATCTTTACCGACTTTGATACTACCCATGCGGTTATCCAAATGCAACAGTTTGGCCGGGTTGAGCGTCACCATTTTCCAGGCATCTTCTTCGGGAACGCCACCGTATTCGACGGTTTTAGCCGCTTCCTGATTCAACCGGCGGGCCATTTCAGCGTCGTCGGAATTGATCGAAACGGTTACCCCCTGCTTGAACATCAGCGCAGCATTGTACGGAATGGCATCGTGTACTTCCATCTTGTAGGCCCACCAGTCCGCGAACGACGAACCGCCTACGCCATGTTTGGCCATCTTATCGGCCAGTTTGTAGCCCTCCAGAATGTGGGTGAACGTATTGACTTTGAAACCCAGCGAGTCGGCGACTTTCAGCAGCATGTTGATTTCCGACTGCACGTAGGAGTGGCAGGTAATGAACCGTTTCGAGGCCAGAATTTCGGCCAGCGCGTCCAGTTCAATGTCCCGACGCGGCACCGTTGCGGTTGCTTTTTCCTTGGCAGTCAACTTGTTGTAGCTAGTCCACCCTTTCGCATATTCCTTCGCGCGTGTGAAGTGATCCATGTATACCTGTTCCACCCCCATCCGCGACTGCGGAAAGCGAAAGCCTGCGCTTGGGTTGTTGGCCTGTTTCACGTTCTCGCCCAAGGCGAATTTGATAAAGCCATCCGCTCCTTTGATGAGCATACCTTCCGGCGACTCGCCCCATTTCAGCTTTACGATGGCCGATTGACCGCCAATGGCATTGGCCGACCCGTGTAGCAGTTGCGACGTGGTAACGCCACCAGCCAGTTGACGGTAAATATTCACGTCTTCCGAGTTGATCACGTCCGACATTCGAACCTCAGCCGAACTCGACTGCCCGCCCTCATTGATGGTCAACAGCGCAATGTGCGAGTGTTCGTCGATGATGCCGTTGGTCAGGTGCTTACCGGTGCCATCAACGATTTTGATGTTGGCTGGCGCGGAAAGGTTCTTACCGATCTTAGAAATTTTACCATCCGTAACAAAAACGTCCGTATTCGTTTGAATACCATCTTTTTCGTTGGTCCAGACCGTTGCATTCCGGATCAGGATGGTTTCCGCTTTGGGCTTTTGCAGATTGCCCATCCCCACGAATGGATACACAACGGCCGTTGACGACGTGGCACTGGTAGACCGGGCTGCCGTCAGGGTTGCGCTAACAGCCGTAGTCGATTGGGGGGTGTCCGCCGATTTGGTAGCCGACCAGGTGATGCGTTTTCCGTCCGGTGTTTCGCCGTCGCCTTTGATGCTCGTTGGCGATGTGCGATAACCGGTCAATCGTGTCGTGCCCGAACCGGGGCGACGGTCAAGTTGAGTCTGGATCGAAATGATATCTCCGCTAACGGCTACTTTCGGCGTAATTTTTACCGTATCGATCTGAATCTGATACTCGGGCTTATCCGCCGTTTTGCCGGTGATGTTCAGTTTGATGTTGCTCCGGTCACCGACGGTCAATTGCCAGGAGCCCCGCAGATCAGCCGCGTCTTTCTGGTTAACGATGTATTGCTTGCCGCGTATCCAGTTTTCGAAGATCACATTATCCGCGCCGAACAGATTGCCCGATGTGATAATAAAGTTGGCGACTTTACCTTTCTGCAACGTGCCGACCTGATCATCTGCTTTCATCAGCCGCGCCGGAACAATGGTCAGTGCTTCCAGCGCTTTCTGCTCCGACAACCCGTTTTCGATGGCTTTACGCAGATTGGCCCAGAATTCGGTTTTGGCACGCAGTCCCGCCGTTGTGAGCGCAAACGGAATGTTTGCCGTGGCCAGACGTCCTGGATTGAGCGGAGCCATTTCCCAATGCTTGAGTTCGGCGATGGCCACATTATCGGCATCCCACGCATCTTCCACATCGTACGGTTGCGGGAAATTTACCGGCACGATAAGCGACGCGCCGGTTGCTTTTATTTCGTCCAGCCGCTGGTATTCATCGCCTGATCCTTTGATAATGTATTGAATCCCGAACTCGTCCCCAATCTTATCGGCCCGGAGAACGCCCAACTTATCGCCAGCTTCGAAAATAGCGGGTAGCGGCTGATTCCGGTTCAACGCATCGAGCGACAGGTTGGCTTGCTCTTTGCTACCACCCCGCTTGTACCAGTCGGCATCGTACAGGGCCTGCCGGAGCAAGGCTACCGACCCCATCAGGGAGTTTGGGTAACTCTGCCGCGACGTACCTTTACTGAATGAGTAATGAGCCGTCGCGTTTTCTTTCAGAACGAGTGTATTTTCCCGATCATCGGCCAGCGTCACCAAGGCACCCGTACCCCGGGCAATTCCATCGTGCGGGTGCGTCAATACGGCACCGAAACCCAGTTTCCGGAGTTCATCGGCTTTGGCGGGTGTTGCCTTGAACAGCAAACTGGCATTGTTTTCGGGCTGAACGGCCTGGTTCCAGTAGTACGCTCCTTTCTTGTTCGATTCCAGTTGAGGAGCACCACCCCGACCACCACCGGGTCCACCGGCAGCGGGAATTTCTGGCATACCGTAATCGGAATCGATGTCGATCAGCGCGGGGTAAATGCGTTTGCCCTTAAGATCGGCAACAACGGTTCCGGCGGGTAAGCTAACCGTACTACCGACTGCTTCAACGCGACCATCGCGAATGAGCAGCGTAGCGTTTTGTAGTGTCGTTTGCGGATCGACAACGATGGTGGCGTTGGTGAACGCATACAATCCTGGTCGTTCATCATAGACACCATTGCGGGGGAAGGTTGTCTGAGCCATAGCAGAATAGGTCAGACCAGCCGCAAAGAGTGCCGTCAGGAAATGTCTTGTCATGAAATTGATTGATTGGTTGATGATTGGGGTTAACTGCCAAAAATACAGAAACTATTACATTCATCGATCTTTACCAAAGAATATATTGCCACAAGCAGCGAGAACGAATAACTTTATTGTTTTAGTAAAATTCTTTCTTTGCATTGATCAACCTACCGCTCGTCTTGCAAGCGTAGTGCTACCCTCTTTCCGGCCTGATAGTATGGATACGTTCGACTTCGTTTCGTAGAATCAACCGGTTTCGCTCCGCCATATAGCACGGCTTAACTTAATAGTAGGTATCTAACGAGCCGGTATGAACAGTTTTTAACCGACAAAATGAGCGAAGGTCCATACTGTTTCAAGCGCACTCGTTACCAGGCGAAACACCCTTTAATCACATTTTAACCACTGATTACCAGAACTATCACAGCATGGTTTTTGGATTTGTTCGCATTTGACTTAACATTGGTCTGGCTTATTATCTGCTTACCAACACTAAGCTGAATCAGTGAATTTTCTACGCTATTTGCCGCGTCTTTTTGGCTCCACCCCTAGTCGCGTGAGCCTCGTTGCCGGTCTACTCTTGCTACGGCTATCGGCCAGCATCAGCCATGCCGAAAGACAGGATTCTACTGGTCTATCCCGGACAAAGTCGGATACCAGCTTCGTCAGAACCGGCCCTCATTATCAGGACATTTCTGACGTATTTAAACGCTGGTTCCCCCGCCTGCCGATCACGCTGCATGATTCCGCATCGCTCCAGGAAGGTAAACGCTTTTTGCTGGTAATTCCGCAGATCGGGTATACGCTACAGACTCGGGGTCTGGCTGCCGTCGTTGTCAATACCGCCTTCCGAAACCCACGCGCCAATATGTCGACCATGATGGGCACCTTGTCCTACACGCAAAATAATCAGGTTATCCTGATGGCCAATTCGGCGATCTGGAGCGCGGACAACCGATTACTGTGGACCAATGACTGGCGGTTAATGCATTATCCACAAGCCACCTATGGGCTGGGTATGTACACGTCTACCGATCGGGTGATCAACATGGATTATGCCTATTTCCGGTTTTACCAGAGTCTGTTACGTCGTTTCGCCAGAAATTTTTATGCCGGAGCCGGTTATCAGTTGGATCTCCACTGGAATATTGACAGCTACAACAATCGGCGGGAAGTCACCCGTATTTCCCGGTATTCATACGGTGTTGCAGGCCGTTCCGTGTCATCGGGTCCCACGCTACAGGTGTTGTATGACAACCGGCGCAATGCGATCAATCCCAACGGCGGTTTGTATCTGAATGCCGTTCTTCGCGCCAATATGAGTTGGCTGGGCAGCGACGAAACCTACCAATCGTTGTTGATCGAAGCCCGGAAATACGTCCACATGCCAGCGCAGTCGGACAACATTCTGGCATTTTGGTCTTACAACGCCCTCACAATCAATGGCGATCCTCCGTTTCTGGATTTACCCAGCACGGGATGGGACAACAGTGGAAACGTAGGGCGTGGCTTCATTCAGGGGCGCTTTCGGGGGAAGAATCTGCTCTATGCCGAAACAGAATACCGGTTTCACCTAACGGGTAACCGGCTCCTGGGTGGTGTCGTTTTCGCCAATGCCCAAACCGTGACCGAACAGACCAGCGGACAATTCGAGAAAATTGTTCCGGCGGTAGGTGCGGGCCTTCGCTTGAAAATGAACAAGATTTCCCGCACCAATCTCTCTATTGATTACGGCTTTGGCCTCGACGGGTCGAAAGGATTATTTTTTAACCTGGGGGAAGTTTTCTAATGAACGGACTACAGTATACGTTTACTCTAAACCAGCGAATTAGGGAGTAAGTAGTTTGCGTAAGTATAATTTCTTCAAAATCCCTATACTTTATAGTTTATCGGAGATAAATTGCGGCTTTGGTGGCCTCTTCCATTACATCCCGTTATTAATTCATCGCACTGGTGAAACTTCGATCTATTCTATTAATTGCCCTGTTTCTGTCGGGCATTTCTTCGCTGTATGCACAGAAGAAGAACGAGTCCTACCAGCTTCATATCAGTCAGGCAACCTCACCCATTGTGGTTGACGGAGTTGCGGACGAACCCGCCTGGCAGGCAACCGAGTTAGCCACCGATTTCTGGATGGTGCTGCCCATGGATACCAGCCGCGCGAATGTCCGTACCGATGTTCGGATGGCTTACGATTCGCAGAATCTGTACCTGAGCGCCATTTGCTACCACGGTGACGTGAAGGGGCCTTACATTGTCGAATCGCTCCGGCGCGACTGGTCCTTTCCCAAGAACGATAACTTTATCTTTTTTCTGGACACGTTCGACGACCAGACCAATGGATTCGCGTTTGGCACGAATGCTGCCGGAGCGCAATGGGATGCCCTGTTGTATGAGGGCAGCAAAGCGAATTTGAGTTGGGATAATAAGTGGACATCGGCCGTACGTAACTACCCCGACCGGTATGTCCTTGAACTAGCCATCCCGTTCAAAACCATCCGCTACAAACGGGGCATTTCGCGCTGGGGCATCAATTTCGGCAGACAGGATCTAAAGACAACCGAAAAGTCGTCCTGGACACCGATCCAGCGTCAGTTTCCAACGGCCTCGCTGGCCTACACGGGCGTGTTGGTCTGGGATCAGCCACCACCACAACCCGGCCCTAACATATCCATTATTCCTTATGCGCTGACGGGACTGGCTCGCAACTACGAGGAGAAGACACCCACCCAAAACCGCTTCGACGCCGGGCTCGACGCTAAAGTGGCCGTCACCTCTTCCCTGAATCTGGACCTGACGGTAAACCCCGATTTTTCGCAGGTAGACGTTGATCAGCAGGTTACGAACCTCGACCGGTACGAGTTGTTTTTCCCCGAAAAGCGGCAGTTCTTTCTGGAAAACGGCGACCAGTTTACCAATTTCGGCTATTCAACGATACGTCCTTTTTTCAGTCGTCGGATTGGCCTGGGTGGTGTACCCATTCGTTTTGGGGCCCGACTCAGCGGAAAACTGAACAAAGACTGGCGCATTGGCGTGATGGATATGCAGACAGGGCGGGTTGACGAGAACGGCTTACCGGCGCAGAACTTTGCGGTTGTGGCCCTGCAAAGACGCGTCTTCGCCCGGTCGAACGTGGGTTTTCTGTTTGTCAATAAGGAATCGCTGGACTATGAGCCGGTCGTCGACAAACCCACTTATTCGCGTTACAACCGGAATTTTGGGGTAGAATATAATCTGGCGTCGGCTAACAACCTATGGTCCGGAAAAGCAATGATCCTGAAGTCGTTCAGCCCTGAACCGGCCAACTCATCGACGTCCGGCAGCGATGCCGTTTATGCCGCCAATTTACAGTACAACAGTCGCAAATGGCTTATCAGCGGGCAGGTCGAGACAGTGGGTGCTAATTACAGTGCCGAAGCGGGCTACGTGCCTCGCCGGGGTTATGAACGAGGTACGGCAACCATCGGCTATACCTTTATTCCAACCGGTGGACCCATTCTCAGCCACGGCCCAATCCTGACGTCTACGTACTTCTTCGATCCGGCCGGGCGGCAGAGTGACAACGAAACATACGCCAGTTATGCGCTTACATTCCGGAGCCGAAGTATCCTGACCGGCTGGGTTGCCACGGATTATGTTCGGCTACTCCAGCCTTTCGATCCCACCAACTCAGGACGTGAGACGCTGAAAACCAACTCGGAGCATAACTGGACGGCCTGGGGTACTCAGTTTACGTCGAAACCGCAGAGCCTGCTGACGTATGGGTTTACCACGCGTTATGGCGGGTACTATGCCGATGGAACCCGACTGAACCTGACTGCCGATCTGGGGTATCGTTTTCAGCCCTACGTTAGTCTGGCGGCCAGTGCCAATTATAATGACATTCGGCTGCCTGGCCCGTGGGGAACCACTAAGTTTTGGCTCGTTGGTCCGCGCTTCGATCTAACCATGACCAATACGCTTTACCTGACAACTTTTCTGCAATACAACGAACAGGTGAAGAACATGAACCTGAACGCCCGGATTCAGTGGCGCTACAAACCCGCTTCGGATCTGTTCATCGTTTACACCGACAATTATCTGCCTACGATGGGTCAACCCGGTTCGTTTTCCGTTAAAAACCGGGCGCTGGTTATCAAGTTTACCTATTGGTGGAACGTCTGATGATCAGCATTTAAAACAAAGCGTTCGACTAGCTGTTATCTGAGAAATTGTCCCGCCATAAGGGGCTCATTTACTACACAAAAACAGTTAACGTTATGAAAACTTTGTTGCGTTTTTTCCCACTGGCCTCTGTGGCCCTGTTCATGACCTTCTTCCTGACTAGCTGCGCGGCTATCGGTGATATTTTCAAAACGGGCGTCTGGACTGGCGTGATCATGGTCGTTGTCGGTATTGGTGTCGTGATCTGGCTTGTATCAAAACTATTCGGTGGCGGAGGCAGAAACGTCTAACCCATCTTTCAGAAAATGCAATAGAGTCAACCCCGTTCAGGAGTTGACTCTATTGCATTTTAAGCCAAAAATCCAGTCTTTTTTCAATCAATATAGTTGTATACCTATTGCCAATAAGTTATACTTGCTCCACAGACAAACTAAATCCTAGAACGATGTGGAAGTCTTTATTTCTCCTTCTATTGCTCCCCGGTCTTAGTCAAGCTCAGGACTCAACGCGAGCAATCAATTATCTGGAAAAAAGTGTGTGGCGGCTGGAATTCTTCGGACCGGGCGTTATCAATGAGAGTCGTTTGGGTCAGAAAACGACGTTCGTTTCTCAGCTGCGCTTTGTGTATTCGGGGGCTTTCGAACAGACCAAAACAATGGGTGTGACGGAGCAGCGTTCGGCGTTCAAAATTTATCCTCAACTGTCGGTAGCCGGACGCTATTTTTACAACTTCGAACGTCGGCTGGCGAAGGGAAAATCCACCCGGTACAATTCGGGCAACTACGTCACGGCAAAGCTACTATATACGCTTCCATCCGTCATCGAGCGTTCGTCGGGCGGGTTAGAAGCACCCAATGTGCAGGGTACAGCGATACAGGGTATGTGGGGTTTTCAGCGGACCTACCGCAAAAATTTCTACCTCAATCTTGAAGTAGGCTTAGGGCTGCGATCGTACACCAGTTACCCCCTATACCTACCATCGTACTTCACGCTCGGTTATACATTCCCGAAACGGAGCTAACCTAAAAAGCCGGTTCTTGGTGCAAGAACCGGCTTTTATTTAGTAAGATGGAACAGACTGCAATCCATTACAACTCCTTCATCCAGTAGACCATCGTCTTGGGCGTCGATACCGTTTCGCCACGATCTGGCCAGTCCAGCGTGCTGCGCAGTGATTCCTGTTTTGCGTAACCCCGCTTTAGCCAGAAGGCATCGTTCGGACGATAATCAGCCGGTTTGGCCGGATGGTCTTCACCCCGCTCAACGGCACAGAAACAAGTCGTGGTAAAGGTCCCGAACTTACGGGCATGGGCTTCGCGCTCATCAAAAAAACGGTGACCCAGACCTTGACCCCGATACGTAGGCAACAAAATACTTTCGCCAAAATAAAAGACACGATCAAGGTCATACGATCCCTGCTCGAACGGTTGGCGCACGTCAGCGGTTTCGTCCCGTAGCGGGATCGCCGTCGTTGCGCCGACCATCGTTGCGCCATCGTAGACCGCAAACAGAAACGACCGCTCCGACTGGGCGTAGGTGTTCAGGTACTCTTTTTCGTAGGCTGTCGTTCCTTCATACAGGTACGGATAGTCGCGAAAGACAGCGATGCGTAACTTGGCCAGCTCGTCGAAAACCGAAGCGATTTCGTGCCCTCTTTTTGTGTTAAACGATAGTGAACGCATGGGCCTACGCTGACACCAGTTTGATCCAGAGCGGCAGGTTGTAGTAGGTAGTTACCCGCGAAATTTTCCCAGCTTTCACTTCCAGAAAGGCAGCGGCTGGCAATACATACGGTTGGTTATGCGCTTCGGGTAAGCCTTCTTCGGCTTTCTTATAGACTCCGTTCACGACGAATTCAACGGCAACGCGCGTATCGGTCGGTTCACTCAGGAACACCATATCAGTCAGCGTTTCTTCGTAGGAGGTGTCCATCGTTTTCATAAACTCCGTAAACTTCTCTACCCCAACCCGAGCGTCGCCCTGGTTCGGCTCGTGCCGTACTTCGGGGTCCAGCAAAGCCAGCATGCCGTTCCAGTTCTTCTGATTAAAACAGGTATAATACTCCTTTACAAGCTCAAGGGCAGTCATAATAAAAAAAATAAGTTGGTCGATGTTGTGCACCTACGGTGCGTGTGAGCGCCAAAGATACGAAGCGATCGACTGGAACGGCCACCGAAACCGTAGATTCGGGAGTCCTGTTTCGTGCTAAAAAATCGTGTTCTTGCTCGGGCATCAATCGTAGTCGGCAATCCCTGCCATTTGGCCGACTGATCCACTATTATGTATCACTATATCAACGATCTATAGAATTTTATTTCTCCGCCGAGGCATTGTAAAAAATTAAATAGCTTATTTAAGTCTCAAATTTGAACTACTCAAGTTCAGTTGGTACTTCCTCGTGTTGCAACCCATGAAAACATTTGTTCTTTCCTGCCTACTCACAGGTCTTCTTTTCGTGCACAGTTTTCGGTCTGACGCGCAGATCTTCTCCTTGGAAGCGATCAAAAGTTACCCGTTCCCGTCCGACCTGACCAGCTCGGCGCAGGGCTCGCGCATTGCCTGGGCACTCAATGAACAGGGAAAACGAAACGTATACGTAGCGCAGGGCCCCGATTTTACACCCCGAAAATTGACCAATTATGCCAACGACGATGGCCAAGAGATCACCAGTTTATCGATCTCAGACGATGGTCAGTGGGTAGTATACGTGCGCGGTGGTGATCATGGCTCCAACTGGGACGACGACCAACCCGTAAACACCACCTCGTCGCCCGTACAACCCAAAGTACAAATCTGGAGTGTGCCGTTTGCGGGCGGTGACGCCAAAGCCGTTGCCGATGGTGATGAACCAGTTATTGCCCCAAAAAATAACCAGGGCACGCCCGCCCGGATTGCCTTTAGCAAAGGAGGACAAATCTGGGTCGTACCCGCCGATGGCTCATCGGCGGCTAAAGCCCTGTTCAACGCGCGCGGGACTAATGGCTCTATCGAATGGTCACCCGACGGATCGAAGTTAGCCTTCGTTTGCGACCGGAAAGACCACGCGTTTGTCGGCGTTTTCACCAACGAAACAACGCCCATTACCTGGATAGCTCCTTCTTTTTCACGCGACCGATCACCACGTTGGTCGCCCGATGGAACGAAAATCGTATTTGTCCGTACGCCTGGTGCCGGTGGTGCTCCTGATTCCAGCCTGACCCGAAAACATCAGGCCTGGTCGCTCTGGACAGCCGACGCAGCTTCCGGAACAGCTACCCAACTCTGGAAGGCACCGAAAACGCTGGCGGGGTCGATTCCTACCACACACGGTGGAGTCAACCTGCATTGGGCGGCCAATAACCGGATTGTGTACCTGTCATACCAGGATGGATGGCCGCATTTATACTCCGTCCCGTCAACCGGTGGTACGCCGTTGCTCCTCACGTCGGCCCCGTTTATGGCGGAGCACATTACGTTAAGTCACGACCGCAAGTGGTTGCTGTTCAGTGGCAATACCGGCCCGGACAAACTGGATATCGACCGTCGGCACGTGATACGCGTTCCGGTCGACAAAGCTGACCCAGAAGTCCTGACACCCGGTTCTGGACTCGAATGGACACCCGTTGTAACGGGCGATGGTTCGACCGTTGCCATGATCAGCGCTACGGCTCAACGCCCTCCCTTACCGACGGTCATGGCGTTCACCAAAGGCACGCCTAGAGTTCTCGGACAGCACCTGATCCCAGCCATTTTTCCTCAAAATCAACTGATTACGCCGAAGCAGGTTACGTTCAAATCGCCGGATGGCATGACCATTCATGGGCAACTCTTTGAACCGGCGGCTGGTGAGGCATCGAAAAAATCAGTCGGGCCACGCCCGGCCAGGCGTGGCCCGATTGAACGCAGCCCGGCTGAACGCAGCCCGGCCCTCATTTATGTGCATGGGGGACCACCCCGTCAGATGCTGCTGGGCTGGAATTATTCCGATTATTATGCCAATTCTTACGCGCTCAATCAGTATCTGGCCAGTCAGGGTTTTGTCGTCTTATCGGTGAATTACCGGCTGGGCATTGGCTACGGCTACAACTTTCATCAACCTGCCAACGGCGGGGCAAACGGTGCGTCAGAATATCAAGACGTTAAGGCGGCAGCCCTGTGGCTAGCCGAACAACCCCAGATCGATGCGACTAAAATCGGTATTTACGGCGGCTCATACGGTGGCTATTTAACAGCGCTGGCCCTCGCCCGCGACTCCAGACTGTTTGCC
Organism: Spirosoma agri; assembly: GCF_010747415.1. Classification (NCBI taxonomy): domain Bacteria; kingdom Pseudomonadati; phylum Bacteroidota; class Cytophagia; order Cytophagales; family Cytophagaceae; genus Spirosoma; species Spirosoma agri. The sequence continues at coordinate 3,882,165 of NZ_JAAGNZ010000001.1, forward strand.
GCTGGTGTCGATATTCACGGTGTACACGACTGGAGTCAGCAACGAACGGGTAGCAGCCAGACTGACCGGTACGAAAAGATTCCTGACGCCGACAAAGCCGCTAAGGTCGTTTTTGAGTCGTCGCCCATTTCATCGGTCAGCACATGGACCTCGCCGGTGCTTATCATCCACGGCGACGATGATCGGAATGTGCGTTTCAACCAAAGCACGGATCTCGTCCAGCGGCTCGAAGCAAAGGGTGTACCCATAGAAACGCTCGTGATCGTTGACGATACCCACCATTGGATGAAGCACACCAATGCGCTTAAAATGGGCAATGCTACCGCCGATTATTTCAAACGTATTCTGATGAAGCAACCAACGGCAATCAAATAATTGATTTCAGATGCGAAGTCATTGTGAGCACTGAGTTAACGGAAAATCTCCGTGTCCTCTGTGTCTCGGTGGGGCCGAACAAACTTACTACCGCACACACCGAAAGCCCAGATTATTGCTGCCGCTGCTCACTTCGCCTTTTCCACGGCTGCCTGCTTTGTAGCGAATGCAATACTGATCGCTGCACAGAAACGAACCGCCCCGCTGCACACGCTTGACGGCTCCCGGCTCTTCCGGATCATAACTATCGGTGGGCCCCTGCGGATCGTGTTTGGGTGACTGGCTGTAATAGTCAGGCCGGTATAAGTCCTGACACCACTCCCAGACATTGCCTTCCATGTCGTATAGACCATATGGATTGGCCGGAAACGATTTAACCGGAGCGGCTTCCGTATACCCATCTTCCCGCGTATTCTTATCCGGAAAATGGCCCTGATGAATGTTGGCGACCCAACGGCCTTTGGGTTTTAATGCCGATCCCCAATAGTATGGCTGATTGGTCATGCCTCCGCGAGCGGCAAACTCCCATTCTGCTTCCGTCGGCAACCGTTTCCCGGCCCACCGGGCATAGGCCGCAGCGTCCTCATAACTGACCTGCACGACCGGCTCCTGTTCGTGCCCGCTAATCGTGCTTTTCGGCCCATTGGGTTGCTGCCAATTGGCACCAGGAACGTAGGTCCACCACTGCAACGGATTGTTCAGCGACACCGCCGATGCGGGGGGCGTAAATACCGCTGATCCCGGCACCAGTTGATCGGCCGCCACACCCGGATAATCAGCTGGATTCAGGGGGCGCTCAGCCACGGTTTTATAGCCCGTTGCCTTGACGAACCGGGCGAATTGCGCATTAGTCACTTCGTGTTCGTCCATCCAGAACCCCTTTACCGAAACCGGGTGTACGGGTCGGGAATCAGCAAACTCGTCAGCGCCCATCTCAAACATGCCACCCGGTATCCAGACCATTCCGTCTTTCGTTTCGCCAGGTTTTCCGGCGGGCGTTTGTTGATGAACCTCCGGGTCAGTCGTACCACTACGCTGCGATTGATCGGCTTGCCGGGACGAATCACAGGCCACCAGCCCCAAAACGAAGCCCAGCATCCGAAAGCTTTTTATAACCGAATGAACGCGCATAAGGAAAGTGGTATTTTTTAACAAAACTATCGACTATTAGCCGAAACCCCTGATCGTAGTACTCCGCCGGGTCTATTCGCAATCGCCAATTGGCCCAGCCAAATCATCTACCAGATTGCTGGCTAGCGTTTCGCCACAAAATCAGCATAGGTTGCACACTCGCGCAGTATTTCGGACTGAAACTGGGTTTGTTTATACGCCATCGATAATCGATCGAAGTAGTGGCTATACTGCTCCCGCCGAAGCTTGCGTTTCAGGGCAATCTTCTCTTTATCGTCAAAGTCGATGTAGCCACGCTTCACTTCGTCAATAGCCAGCCGGATCGTCAATTCGTTTTGTTCGCATTGGGCCGCCATAAAACACGCTTTCGCTGCCAGATCGGGTTGACGGGCGGCTTTCATCGCCTGTTCAAAAAACGCTTTGGCCGGTGCCGTTGAGTAATAAGAATTCTGAGTCAGTTGCTGCTCAGCCTGTTGACGCTGATCTTTATTGATGCCAAAAAGAGACGCCCCCAACTCGGCCGAACTCCTCGATCGTTTTACCAATAACCACGCATTACCAAACCAGCTGAGGTTATAAGCACCACACCCCAGTTCGTAATACGCGTTGGCGGCTGCATCACCCTCCAGTTTACCCGCCTGTTGCTGTAGCTGAGCCATGCGCTGCGTAAACTGAACAGGCGTGTACGGATTTTTTTTGGCAACCATCCGTTTTGTGAAGGGTACCTCAAACGGGTTCCTGTTAAAATTGGCAGCAAACGCTTCGTCACGCCAGACCGTAGGACTGACCTTGCCAAACGCAGTTGCGGCTTCGGCATACCGATGCTCGGCCAGTAACCGGCGACCCAGCAGGGTGTGCAGATAGTCCGCATCAAACCCGGTCAATTTTAGCAGTCGTTTATCGAAATCGGTTGGCTTATCCTGCTGCGCAAAATCGACTACCTGCTGGACGGTAGCCGCCGAGGTGGTGTCTTCAATGGCTAGCTGGTCGGTGTTGACGTTCACATAGGCTCCGCTCCTGTTCAACTGCGACGACGTCAGCATTGTCAGCAAAAACGATTTGGCAAGCGCGGCCTTGTTACCTACCTCTGCTTTCGGGCGACTGCAACCGGAAAACCACCCACCCGATTTGGTTACGTTGTCGGGCTGTTGATAGCGCTGCCCAAACTGCTGGCAAACGGCCACGAATGCGTTATTCATCCGAAAGTTTTTCCCGTTACTAAACTGTTCGAGGTAGCCGATGAGCTGACTCTCGATCGGTGGGCTGATGGTTTCGGTTTGAGCGGCCAACAGTAACATTCGTTGAAGAACGATCTGTTTTTTTAGGTCAGCGTTATTCGTTTGCGCCTGTTCCGCTTTATCAAGTGTCGTTGCAGCCTCGGCGTAGTCCTTCTCCAGATAGGCCAGATATGCAGCCGCCGTATACCAGAATGCCGGATCGCTGAGTTGGTCGTTACCGGCCGCATCCAGCGCAAATTTCCGCAATTGACTGGCGTAGGTGGTCGACGCGTTTTTCCGGTCTTCAAACGCAATGGAATCACTTTTCGTCCTGTCGTCATACCCGTAAATCGGGTTTTGATTCGACAGAAAAAAATATTCATTCCGGTTGATTTCCCGCGCCATCACCAACTCTACCAATGGGTTTTTGGGGGTCAACTGAACAAGCTCCTTCAGTAAAGGTAGCGCATCCTGCCGGGGCTGAATAGCGCAGAGAGCATAGACAGCCGCCTTCTCCTGATTGGTTTTGGCATAGGTCAGCGCGGCCTCCCGAAACCGGATACCGTGTATGCGTAGACTCGCTTCGGCCTGCACCCGACGGGATGAGCAACGATCAAAAACCTGGGCAAACTCGTAGATGGCCCGAGCGGTATCTCCCAGTGAAAGCGTAGCCCCGGCATGGCGACACAAAGCCCAGTCACTAATGAATGTCTTTCGCGCAATGGGCGTTACGAGCTGGTCAAACAAGGTGCGAGCCTGCGCGTAATCGCCAAGCTGGTCAGCGATTTTTACGGCCTGAAATGCGTACCGTTCCCGGAGAAATGAATCGCTGGCCGAACCATACCTCGCCCGTACCTCCGTTAGCAACTGAGCCAGCTGCACCGTATCAGCAGGAATAGGATTCCACTGATCACCACCGCCACTGGCGCGCTGAATTCGGTTAGCCAGCCGGAGATAAGCCAGCGCCGGCGCATGACCACGGCTGAGTTGGGCAACAAATAAATTTCTCCCGCTTTCATCTCCCTCGTACAACGCCTTTGCCACAACGGAATCGGGAGCATCACCACCTGCGTAGACGACCCAGGCATCGAGGTTTTCGTCCGCTCCCTGAATCGTATCGGCTCCAACTTCAGTATTGTACAGCAGCGGGGTGAAAAAATAGCGTTGATCCTGCGGTTTGGCATTGCTGCTTTCGGGCAGAAAATAACTCAAAAACTCGTTTTCGTCGAAAAGGCCGGGGCCACAGGCAAACGCGAGCAGAATACCGATTGATAAGCTAATTCTCTGGATTCGGTTTGAGAAGGGTTTGGAGGTAGGCATGGTGGTAGGAAGCAAGAACAGTACTATCGAGATGGTACAAAGAAAACGTAAGGGATTGATTCTGAATATGACTCAGCAATTGATTCTTCGCCAGAGTCAGGTCCTGTTCCCGGCAGGATTCAGCCCGAAACAGATCGCCCGTCCGTACCGAAACCCCAAAAACCGTTGTGTCGCGGAGGGCTACGAATCGGCTGCTATCGGCCTGACGCTGTAGAAACGGAAACGGGCTCAACTGCTTTCCATCGACGTTATTCAGAATGGTTAAGAAACGGTTATTCCGATAAACAATTGTCCACCGGAACAAGGGTAAAACGGCATCCAGCGGTAACGGATACTTGTCGATAAAGCCAATGTATCGACGGGCTACATCCAGATCAAGAATGGAGTTACGCGTGTCGGCATTCTTCCAGTCGGCCATGTTATAGACCATCAGCATCCCCCGATCGACGGGCGGAATACCGGTTCGTTCGGCGTACTTGATCTGGTGCAATCGGATGGTCGCTGACACGGGAACGCGGAGTTGCTTTTTCACCAGTTTGAGCAACGTAAAGTAGCGGCTTCGGCTTTGGGGCGACCAGTCACAATCGAGCTGCACCTCACGCGGTGCCAGGTGATGCTGACTGGCAATCTGCTGAATTTTCGTCGCTATGTGCTGCGCCAGCGTCGGTACCGCCGAGGCCGGTAAGGCAAGCATCGTTCGATTCGTGATAAACACCACCGGAATAAGGGTCAGGTTTGTGGGCCGTTCGGCAAAGCGAATGACCGACTTGGGCGTAGGCTGCTTCCGTTGTTCGTCCCAATCTACATCGAAGAAGCGAACGTAAAGCCGCTGAACACCCGTCTGCCGCAGTACTTCTTTATCGGTAGGCGTTAGTTTGTAAACGGCTTTCCAGTGGTAAAAGGCGGGCGTCAGTTGTTTGGGTGGCTGTGGCGACTGGCAGGTCATGCATACCTGAACAATCGTCATCCAACAAACCAGACCGGCGTATCCACGCATAAACACCACTTTTCGTCATTCACTACCTGACAGCAAAGATACAAACCCGTTCGTAACGCGCGTAGAAACCCGCAAAGCCTCCGCGCAGGAGCAATGACCACTAAACGCGAAAAAAGCACGGTCACCATTAGTTACCTGCGCTCCCGGTCTTTTCCAGTAAATTCATGAACGAACCAGTATGAGAAATTTCTGTTTATTTCTATCGTTTCTCTGTTTCTCCGTGGCGCGCGCACAAACGCCCGTTGACTTATCCGGCTTTCAAACGACGAACGGAGCAACGGTAGTCAATCGAACAAATACGCTGGAAGTAAGCTGGCCAACTCACGCCAACGAAAAGGGCAAACTGATTCTCGATCTCGCCAATGGACAACCCCTGTTCAACAGTATTCAATTATCCCGACAGGGCGTGTTCCGGGAACTAGCCAAAGGCATGGATCCCGCGTTTGTGCTGACCGTCGGCAAACGCGATCTGGTCTCGCAAAATGGCTGGAATATTTTCTTCGATAAGACCAACAAGTTACCCCACAAAGCATACGCGGTTACCCTCGACAAGCGGTCGGCGAGTGTGCGCAGTGTCGGCTCCCGAACGGTCATTCGCCTGTCAGAGGTTCAAGCGGCTTCGTTCAGCGGGGCGGTCGAAATAACGGTTTATACGGGTAGCCCTCTGGTCAACATTGCGGCTGTGATGGCTACCGAGGTCGATTCGACGGCGATTCTCTACGACGCTGGTTTAGTCAGTAAGCAGCCGGTCTGGAACATGATTGCCTGGTCGGACACGCAGAACCAGATGCAGAGCGTGCCCGCCGATCACCAACAGCTTAATAAGGCGCAGGCCGTAAAATACCGCACGATCATCGGCGCGAATACAGCCGGAAGCCTGGCCGTATTTCCCGCCCCCCACCAGTATTTCTACCCGCTGGACGAAGCCTTCAATCTGGATTTTACGTGGTACGGCACCAACTACCGAAGGCTGATCCCCGATTTTGGCATTGGCATCCGGCAGGATCTGATGGGCGACAAACGGTGGGTGCCCTGGGTCAACGCCCCGCCCAAGACCCAGCAGCGACTCAACTTTTTCTGCCTGCTGAGCACCGATACGCCCGACAAAGCGCTGAACGAGGTGAAGAAGTTCACGCATAACGACAAATATCCGGCACTGGCGGGCTACAAAACCATGTCGAGCCACTTCCATAATGAGTACGTGATGAACGTGTTACTGGCCAACAAGCCCGTTCCCGAAACGCCTAACTTTGTCAAGGTCTTCAAGAATTCTGGCGTCGATATTGTGCATTTGGCTGAATTTCACTACACCGCCCACCCCAAAGGCCCCGATAATCAGCGGCTCCTGGAGCTAAAAACGCTGTTCGACATGTGTAAGCGGTGGTCCACCAAGGATTTTTTGCTGTTGCCCGGCGAAGAGCCCAATGAATTTTTTGGTGGTCACTGGCTCGACTTTTTCCCGAAGCCGGTCTACTGGATTATGTCCCGCAAACCGGAGATGCCTTTCGTGACGGACGATCCAACTTACGGCAAAGTCTACCGCATCGCGGACAAGACCGATATGCTGAAACTGCTGGAAGCCGAACATGGGCTGGCCTGGACGGCACACGCCCGCACTAAAGGCTCGACAGGTTTCCCCGATAGCTACAGAAACGAAGCGTTTTATACATCCGACCGTTTTTTTGGGGCCGCCTGGAAAAATATCCCCGCCGATCTGTCGGAGCCCCGCCTAAGCAGACGCGTGCTGGACCTGATGGACGATATGGCCAACTGGGGCCTAAAAAAGCATGTCATCGCCGAAGCCGACCTGTTTACGATCGAACCGGAGAATGAGATGTATGCCCACCTGAACGTGAACTACCTTCAGCTCGACAAACTCCCCGACTACAGCCAGGGCTGGCAGCCCATTCTGGACGCCATGCAACGAGGAAAATTCTTTGTATCGACGGGCGAAGTGCTCCTGCCCCGCTTCACTGTGAATGGTAAAGGTTCGGGCGAAACGGTAATGCTACCCCAAAATGGCAAAAGTACCATCGTCCTAAACGCAGACTGGACGTTTCCGTTAGCGTTTGCCGAGATCATTTCCGGCGATGGCCATCAGGTGTTTCGCGAACGCATCGACCTGACGAAAACGCGCCCTTTCGGCAAACAAACCTTCACCTTCACAACCAATCTCACTGGCAGAAAGTGGGTACGGGTCGAGGTGTGGGATGCCGCCGTTAATGGGGCTTTTACCCAACAGGTCTGGCTAACGGATAAGCCGTAAACTAGGGTGCCGGCAACCTTTTGGTGCTAACCGTCGTCGGACACATTATCTACATTTAGCACTTTCCAGGCAATACGTTTACTTTATTTTGATTTTATGGATTTATTTGAAATTAAATTCCGCACTGTCTTGATATAGTTGCCACATAAGCCAATATTTGGTAAATTTTATGCATAAAAATCTAACCGGTATCCTTTATGGCCTTTTCTACAAAGACCCCGTTGATCAGGCGGGTCTGTGCGCTGGCTGCACTCGGATTCACACTGACTGGCGTATCAGCCCAGGCTCAGTCAATCGACGAGACGTACAACCAGAAAATTAAAGAGTATACAACTGACAAACGGTTCCTGCCTTCTTCGGTCCTGGACCTTCCCAACGACCCGAAAATCCCCTCACCCCTCAAGTATTTCGGCCAGATTGTCGGCACGCCCGGTGTTCTGCATCGTACTCCAGAAATTTATGGCTACTACCAGAAACTGGCCCAAAGCTCACCAAACCTTACCGTTCAGCAGGTAAGCACCAGCGAAGAAGGACGGCCTATTCAGTTGGTCGCCATTGGCAGCGAAGACGCGATGAAACGGCTCGACCACTACAAGAAGCAGCTCGCTCTACTGGCCGATCCGCGAAAAATGAACCCGCAGGATTTAGAGAAAATCCTGGGTGACACCAAACTGGTCTATTACCTCAATGGGGGTCTTCACTCGCCGGAGATGGGTTCGCCGGAAATGCTCATGGAACTGGCGTATCGACTGATTACCAGCCAGCAGCCAGAGATCAAAACGATTCGGGATAATATCATTGTCCTGATCAATCCCGTGTCGGAACCCGATGGCTGGGACAAGCAGGTCGACTGGTACTTTCGTTACACCAAAGACCGAAAGAACTACGACGATGGTTTTCCAAAATCGCCACCCTACTGGGGCAAATACACCTACCACGATAACAACCGCGACGGTTTGCAGGTATCGCAGGCACTGACCAAAGCGTTGTTCAAAATCTTCTACGACTGGCACCCAACGGTCAGCCTCGATCTGCACGAATCCGTCCCCCTGCTGTACATCTCAACCGGTACGGGGCCTTACAACGAAACCATTGATCCCATCACGATCGGTGAATGGCAGACGATGGCCAATCACGACATTACGTCACTGGCTTCGCAGGGCATTCCCGGCGTGTTCACGTGGGCGTTCTACGATGGCTGGTATCCCGGTTATGCCCTCTGGATTTCCAATAATCACAATGCCGCCGGCCGTTTTTACGAAACCTTCGGGAATGCAGGCGCGACTACCTACCTGCGCGATTTGGGCGAGCAGAAATACGCGGGAGATGCGGTCACGTCCAAAGAATGGTATCGGCCCGATCCGGCTACGGAAAAGGTGTACTGGTCTTATCGGAATGGCATCAACTACATGGAAGCGGGTGTGTTGGCCTCGTTGACGTACGGCGCGACGAACAGCCGGATGCTACTGAAGAATTTTTACCAGAAAGGGCTTAACAACATCCGGAAAGGAACGGAAGAAACGCCACGCGCTTTTGTAATTCCGAAGAACCAGCGCGACCCCGCCATGGCCGCTTACCTAGTGAATCAGCTACGGGCGCAGGCTATCGAGGTCCACAAAGCGGAGTCGGGCAACAATCAGGGCGATTACGTGGTGCTGCTCAATCAGCCGTATCGCAATCTGGCCGTGTCCTTATTGACGAAACAGAACTACCCCAAAGAAGCGAAGTTCCCGCCTTACGACGACATTGCCTGGACGCTGGGTTATCTGTATGGGGTTGATGTGAAAGCCGAAGACAGCGTAAAATACGCAACCAGTGACCTGAAAATGATCAGCGACGACGTACGCTACGCCGGTACCATGAACGGCGACGGCAACAGTTATGTGCTTGACTACAAGGGTCAGAATAACCTGCTCCCCGCGTTGCTATGGGCCAAAACGCAGAACAAACAGGCGAAAGCGATCGTGCTGGATGCGCGCACGACCATTGCGGGTATCAAAGACACGCTGGCGGCTGGAGCCGTCGTGTTCAAAGGACTCACAGCTGATCAGTCGAAGAAGCTGGCGGCTCAGTTCGGGCTTGATTTGCAGGCAACAAAAGCCAGTACGGATGTCAAACAGCACGAAATCAGTCTGCCCCGTGTGGCTATTTACCACAGCTGGTTTAATACGCAGGACGAAGGCTGGGCCCGGTTTACATTCGAACAGCGCGGCATTCCGTACACATCCATCAACAAAGACCATCTGAAATCAGGCGACCTTCGAAAGAAATTTGACGTAATTCTGATTCCCAGGATGCGCGGATCGGCCATTAGTTTCATTCACGAGATCGACGCGAAATACGGGCCAATGCCGTACACCAAAACCGCCGAGTTTCCGTCGCATGGTTTTCCGGACGCCACCAGTGACATGACCGGAGGCCCCGGTTTTGAGGGCGTCGAGCAGCTAAAAAAATTCGTGAAAGCGGGTGGTGTGCTGGTCACGCTGGATAACTCATCGCTGATGATTGCCGAAACGGGTATTACCCGCGACCTGGAGCAGGTGAGTGCACCAACGCTTTTCCACCCGGGTTCGATTGTAACCGTAAAGAACCGAAAACCAGACAGTCCGATCATGTACGGTTTCCCCGAAACGTTCTCTATTTTCCGGGGTATCGCTCCGCTGCTGCAAACGAAGAAATACAACCGCGATATGGTTTTGATGCAGTACGGTACCAAACCCCTCAAGGACGAAGAAGAATACAAGGGAGCCATCATGGGCATGCCCGATCGGAAGCCGATAAAAGACAAGGCCAAGGAAGCCGCGAAAAAGGACGATCCGTATGTACTGTCGGGCATGGTGCGCAACGAACAGGCGATCATTGGTCATGGCGGTATTTTTAACGTGCCGGTTGGTTCGGGACGGGTGGTTGCGTTCACGTTTGACCCGTTACACCGCTACCTGAATCACCACGACGCGCCCCTTCTCTGGAACGTACTCATCAACTGGAATCACCTCGACACCCCGGCTGGTCAGCCTGCAACAGCCCAAGCAAAAGGAGAGTCCGCGACGAAAGTGAGCGGGGGCAATTAAGTGAACGAGCGAACGAGCGAATAGGGTGGCTAGTAATCACTCGTTCACTCAATCACTCGTTCGCCCAATTATCGCTTGAATTGCGTTAACAGGTATTCATAGAAATACTCGACGTTGACGTCGGTCGCGATTTTGACGGAATAGCCTGCGTCATCCAGATAGGTTTGTCCGGCGTTGGGTGGCCGGGTGCTCACCTTTGCTTTCACGACTTCCGTTTTGAACTGCTCCGGCATAGCCAGATAACTCGTTGCCAGAATATCCCACATGAAATAGGTGTAATAATAGCCCGGTATCGTGTCGATCGTCAGCGCCCAGAACTGACCCGTCAGGTTCGATAGGTTGTAGTCGATCTGCGTAGCTAACGTGGACAGGAACGCTTTTGTCACGGGTACGTGGTTAGTCACGTCCAGCGGTATGAATGTCAGCGGCAGTTCAAGCTCCAGGAGTTTTTTTGTGCTGATCGGGTCCCATAATACATTCCATTCGGCGGAGCCATCGTGCTGAAACGTCTGCACATTGCCGGATACGTTGAAAGCCCCCGCCATCCATACAACTTCCTCTAGTTTGGCCGCCAGCTCAGGGGCTTTCTCCAGCGCCAGAACCAGGTTGGAACAGGGGCCGGTCATCAGCATCGTTACGTTTCCGGGAGCGTTGGTGAGCCGGTCGATGATCAGGTCGGGAGCGCTCAGGTACGTATACGGATCGGGCGCTTTGGGCAGATTGATAAGCATCGGCAGCGCGTTGATGATCTCCGGCCGCGCGCGCCATTCGCTCGGAAACGCGTTGATGCCATAGTAATCACCCCTCCCCAGCGGAATCTGTTCCTTGCCCATCAGCTGAAGTAGCTTGTAGGTCGATTCGAGCGCAGGTTCAATGTAGCAGTCGGCGGGTGTTACGGTAACCCCAATCAAATCAACATCGGGCATTGTCAATACGAGCAGTTGGGACAACAGATCATCGATGGCGCCATCATGATCCATCAATACAGCCTTGGGCATTGCAGGTAGTTTGTCTGGTGTTGGTCGCAATATAGACTACGTGGTCCGTTCGAACAAGCGCCTGCTTACGCTCACCATCGGATCAGGGAACGCGCCCGGACCAGGACGGTAGGGATTAGGCAGATCTACCCGTCACTCTTTTCAACGGCTCCATTCGTCCGCATCCAGCGCGCATTCCAACGGTTCACTTTATGAAGTAGTCTTCTCTATATTTACCGAAATAGAAACCGATACACCCCTACCAACAGGCGTTTGAACGGCTACTACATACTGGCTGCGCACGTTCTGTATAAACGATTTTATCGTTAATGACGCTATCCGAGAAGCATTTACGTATATTTTTAGCCATTTTAGTGCTATTAACAACACTCACCTATTACCACCGAAACCCGACCGGCGATGATGCCTGGTTTGCCGAGCAATCGTACTGGTTCGTCAAGGACGGTATCATCCGATCCGAATTTTTCAGGGGGTTGCTGGGCTGGGAGAATCAATTACTGGTTAGTCATAAATTGTTTTTGCTGTTCGGCGCGGGCCTGATCAACCTTTTTGGCTATCATCTGCCCGTGGTTCAATTCGTCGGGCTGCTTTCGTTCGGCGTCATTATAGCCGAAATTATCGCTTACATCCGCAACAAAGAAGGTCGCTACGGTTCCTGGTCTTTTCTGGCTATTCTGATCCTGATCTTCTCGAACCGGCTGCTCATAAAAATGAGTTTCGAGAACCGGCCTGAGCTTATGCTGGCGGCCCTGGGATTTGGGTCTTTTTTGTGTCTGAACAACAAACGCCCGTCGCTGGCCGGGAGTCTCATAGCCGGTGTACTGGCGGGCCTGGCGATGCTGTGCCATCTCAACGGAGTCATTTACCTGATCGCCGGTTTTGGAACGCTGGTGTATCTCCGCCTGTACAAACAAGCCCTGCTGTTTGCCGTAGCGGGTGGCCTAACGGCCCTGTTCTACTTTACGGATATTGTTCTGGCCGACAATGGATTTGCTATCTGGTCGTATCAGTTTCGCAACGATCCGGCTACGCAAAGTGCGTTTGGCTGGTATCCCAAACTGATAGTAATACTCACGTTTCCCAAGCTCTTTTTCGAATCGCCGGAGCAGATAGCGTTGTCACTGTTGCTGGTATTCCTGCTCTGGCATCAGCGTAAATACCTTCGTGCGTTACCGGTTGTGCTGAAAGTCTATTCCAGCCTACTGATCGTCTCATTCTGGCTCATTACCAAACACGGATCGGGTACGTATATGCCCTTGTTCATACCGTTTATGCTGGTGCTGGTGTATGAGTTATATCGTTCGAACCCATTCAAAAATTGGGGATTGGCCGTAGTACTTGCCGCTTATTTTGGTATCGGCATTTACGGAACTATTGAAATTATTTATAAAAATTTCAGTTCAGAATTTTTACCTGTTTCCTATAAAAATCTGCGGGAGAAGATCCCGACCAACGAAAAAGGACTCGTGCCGCTAACCTACTTTTTCAACGAATATGATCGTCATCCAGCCCTGTTGAGCAGCGAGAACTTCAAGCACCATGCCATACCGACAGCCAATCCATCAGCGCAGCTGGCACAGTGGGCGCACCAGCAAGGCGTTGGTTTTATTTTAATGGATTACGCGTACCGACCGGAAGATTTTTACCCGAAACCCGGTACATCCAGCTTACCTTCCTACAGACTCACCTATTTCGATGGCCGTTTTGCCGTCTATCGTCATTCCGGCAACACTGCCCACTAGCCGGTTCAAAATCTGTCTTGACTTTCGTATTTGGGACTATTATTATCGCATTAGGGACAAACTAGCAAATACTGATGACTATTGACTAGAATTGCCGTCTTGCCTTGTGTCTTATTTAACACCGAATCAATAAGTAGACAGATGTCGAAGGGGGCATTCACGTTTTATGCTGATTACGGATAGATAAGGCTGTAATATTTCCACATTTAACGTCACCTGCTATGTTAAGACAATTACTTCCATAATCGTTAAAAAAGCCAATTAAACAAACGTATACCCGTGTCGTAGATTACAGTGAGCTACTTCTTGGCTTACGGGATGCATTGACTCCCCCTCGCTCCAAAATTTTTATTGGCGCCGGGGACTTCAAGGTAGTTGGTCAGGAATTCAAAAAACTCTTCATCGACATCGGTGGCCTGAAGCCTAACGAATCCGTTCTGGACGTAGGCTGTGGTATTGGTAGAATGGCCATTCCCCTGACCAATTATCTAACAGCACAAGGAAGTTATGAAGGCTTTGACATTGTTGAACAGGGTATAGCCTGGTGTCAGCGTATGGTTACGCCCCGCTTTCCCGGTTTTCACTTTCAATTGGCGGATGTCTACAACAGCCATTATCATCCGCAGGGCCGTTACCAGGCGCACGAATACCGGTTCCCGTTCGAAGACAACCGCTTTGACTTCGTCTTTCTAACGTCCGTTTTTACGCACATGCCCGTTCGGGAAACGGCACACTATCTGGCTGAAATCAGCCGGGTGCTCAAACCGGGTGGTCGTTGTTTTGCGACATTCTTCCTGCTCAACGAAGAATCCCGGACGCTTATGGTCACCGAACAGAGTACGTACAATTTTCAGTACGAGTTAGAGGGGCGGTATATTTTCAACCCGCTGGACCCTGATCTGGGGACCGCTTTCGACGAATCATGGGTGTTGACTACCTTGATTCAATGTGGCTTATCATCTCCGGTATCTGTTTACCCAGGTCGCTGGTGTGGTCGAAAAAACGCGACCACCTTTCAGGATATTGTCGTAGCTTATAAGCGCTAACACTATTCTGTCCGATGAATCGAATCACTACCATCGACGTAACCCGCGGTCTGGTCATGATCATCATGGCATTGGACCACATTCGGGACCTTTTACATATCACGGCTATTTCGCAGAACCCAACCGACCTGACGACCACCACCGCCCCGATCTTCCTGACGCGCTGGATTACGCATTTGTGCGCACCAACGTTCGTTTTCTTATCGGGCGCGTCGGCTTATCTGTCCTTGAAGAAAAACCGGAATTCGGCTGCGTCACGAGGCTTTCTGTTCAGGCGGGGGCTGGTTTTGATCCTGCTTGAATTGACGGTGATCAACTTCGCGTTCTGGTTTGACATTCAGTTTCGGAGTCTGCTGTTGCAGGTAATTTACGTGATTGGTGGTGGGTTGATTATTCTTTCGATCCTCTCCCGACTGCCGGTCAGATGGGTTGGCCTACTCGGTCTGGTGATCGTTTTCGGCCATAATCTGCTGGCGCTGCTGCCACCCATTACGAATCCCACGGCCCGCTTTGTGAGCGCCTTATTTTTCCGGGTTGATTTCTTCCCGTTAAGTCCATCGTTCGCGGTGGTGACCGGCTATCCGCTGATTCCCTGGCTGGGTATTATGCTGGTCGGTTTTGCGCTCGGCTCGCGTCTTGATCAACCCATTACCGTTCGCAGGCGGTTGCTGTTTCGCCTTGGCCTCAGTGCGTTAGGGCTATTCGTTATACTCCGTTTTATCAATGTATATGGCGATCCCGCGCCGTGGTCCACTCAGAAGGACGCGCTCTTTACCGTGCTGTCATTCATCAACGTAACGAAGTATCCGCCCTCGTTGCTGTATGATTTACTGATGATTGGCATTGCCTTGGTCGTTCTGGGGCTGGCCGATGGCGTTGATAATCCCGTTACGCGCTGGTTGATGGTATATGGAAAAGTTCCGATGTTTTATTACATCATCCATTGGTACTCCGTTCACCTGCTGATGATTGCGATGGTTCTGCTCCAGGGATTTAGCCTGAACGATATCCAGGCCGGTACAATGAGTTTCGGACGCCCTGCCGGAGCCGGTATTTCGCTTGGCCCGATTTATCTGGTCTGGCTTGGACTGGTGCTGGCCCTCTATCCCTTATGCCGGTGGTACGGTCGGTATAAATCGGCCCATCCGGAGAATGCTGTCTTGCGTTATATTTAAATTTTTGACTATCAGTTTGTAAACCAGGGGTCATAGGCCGTATCTTGGAGATACGGCCTATGACCCCTGGTTTACAAACTGATACCGTACTACACGACCTGCACATTCACATCGTAATAGTCAACCGTTGGTGGTCCGGCGAAGTAGTCTTTCATTCCTTCTAAGACATTCTGCAAAAAGCCATTGGACTCGGCGTCTTTTCGGCTCTGCTCAGACTCCCAGATCGTTACCATCAATCCTTTGTTCGTCTCGGTATTCGTCAGATAACGGCTGTTCTTAAAGCCGGTCAATTCGTTAAGACCGGGGCCAACTGAATCACGAAAATAATCGATCGACTCGGCTATCGTATCCGGTTTTAAGGGCACCTGAATGACTCGTGCGTACATGAAACTAGTTGTTAAAAGGGTTAGCCTAAACAAAGAGGACTGGGTGCAAAGTACATCCATCCTACCGAAAAGCAGTGCTGAACGGAGATGATCCGGCCCCAATTTATCCAAAGGCCAACCTGACTTTACGTTCTGCATTTGCCCGCGTAACCTGTCATCAGCTACTCCGTCGTATTCATTCCGGTTATCCCGCATTACCATTTCTCATACCGGATTGCTGCCCTGAACCGGAGTACTCGCTCTACCTTTACGGCAGGCTTAGTACCCCGGCCAACTGGCTTTTCACGGCACGTCTCCAACGCTTTTGGCCAGATTACCGGTGAAAATGGGGAAGCCGCTTGTCGAATACTACTATGATCACTACAGATATTTGCATCATTGGCGCGGGTCCCGTTGGCCTGTTCGCCGTCTTCGAAGCCGGGTTGTTAAAAATGCGCTGCCACCTCATCGACGCGCTTCCCCAGGTCGGTGGGCAGCTTTCGGAAATATATCCGCAGAAACCCATATACGACATTCCCGGCTATCCGGAAGTGAAAGCGCAGGAGCTGGTCGATAACCTGATGGAACAGATTGAGCCGTTCCACCCGACATTCACGCTGGGCGAACGGGTCGAAACGCTGGAACGGCAGGCCGATGAATCCTTCCTGCTGACTACCAACGAGGGCACAGCCGTTCATTGTCAGGTCGTTGTTATTGCGGGGGGACTTGGCTGCTTTGAGCCACGTAAGCCGGAGATTCAAAACCTGGAACAGTTTGAGGGTAAAGGCGTCGCTTACATGGTCAAAAATCCGGAACAGCTCCGCGACCGGCGGGTGGTGCTGGCGGGTGGTGGTGACTCGGCGCTCGACTGGACGGTTTTTCTGGCTACGATTGCGAAAGAAGTGACGCTGGTTCACCGGAGCGACAGTTTTCGGGGAGCACCCGACTCTGCCGAAAAAGTGTTTGACCTGGCGAAGGAAGGCCGCATCAATCTGGTACTGCAATCCACGATCACCAGCCTTCAGGGCAACGGCCATTTGCAGGAAGTGAGTATTACGGCCAAAGACAAAACCGTGACGACGCTGGCTGCCGACAACCTGATTCCGCTCTTCGGCCTAACGCCAAAGCTCGGTCCTATTGCCGACTGGAACCTGTCGATCGATAAGTCGGCCATCAACGTCGACACCACCGATTACTCAACTAATGTTGACCGGATCTATGCCATCGGCGACATCAACACGTATCCGGGCAAGCTGAAGTTGATCCTGAGCGGATTCCACGAAGCTGCGCTGATGTGCCAGAGTGCCTTCAAATACGTATACCCCAATCAGAAGCTGAGTTTCAAATACACAACAGTTAACGGCATTCCCACCTTTTAAAGTAGCAGCTTTGGGGCGGGGATTCGGAGCCGGGATGTGTTAAAAGCGGGTTTCCACGGCGACGGCCGACCGTCCGCGCTACAATACGATATGATTCAATTCACGATAGAAGACCGCGATGGCGAGCCGCAAATGCTGGAAATTCCGGAAGGAATTAATCTGAGCCTGATGGAAGTGCTGAAAGCGTCGGAGTATAACATACTGGCAACCTGTGGCGGTATGGCACTCTGCGCAACCTGTCACGTGCAGGTGCTTAACGGATTCGATAACCTCCCTCCGGCACGCGACGCCGAACTGGATATGCTCGATACCCTACCCGATGCCGATGCCGACAGTAGGCTAGCCTGTCAGATTCGGGTCGATGAAACGATTGAAGGTGGTATTTTCAGGATCAGAGGGGAAGAGCAGTAGGCAGTTTCCTGACGACTAGATTTACTCCACTTCCACCACCATTTCGATTTCAACGGCGTAGTTTGATGGTAGCGCGGCCATGCCAACCGCCGACCGGGCGTGTTTGCCAATGTCGCCGAACAACGCTACCAGCAAATCAGAACAGCCATTGATCACTTTGGGCTGATCGGTAAAATCGGGCGTCGAATTCACGAACCCCGTCACCTTGACGATACGCTTCACCCGAGCCAATTCGCCGACTTCATTTTTGAGCGTGGAAAGCAACGAAATAGTCGTTACCCGAGCCGCTTCGTATCCCTGTTCCATGGTTAGTTCTTTACCGAGCTTTCCCGTAATGGCTGACCCATCGGCGCGGGTCGATACGTGACCGGCCAGAAAGATCAGGTTGCCAGACCGGACGGCTTTTACGTAGTTCCCTACGGATTTGGTCGGCGCATATAACTCAATACCCATGTTCTTCAGCGTCTGCTCAAGCGTTTGCCCGTAGGAGCGGTTGACACACGAAAGTACGAGCAGACAATAGAAGGCGTAGCGAATGTTCATAAACGGTAGATCGGTTTGTGTAGGAGTTAAGGCTGAGTGGTCGTAGTCGGCTTAGATACGAGCTTTTCCAGGACAATAAAGTCAAGTGGCTGTTTGGGGAAACCAAAGCGGGGGTCGTTCGGAAACGGTTTCGTTTCGCCGGTCGGCTGGTAACCACGCCGTTGATACCACGCGATCAATTCATACCGAACGGTGATGACCGTCATCGTAATGGCCCGGCAATGGTACTCCGCAGCCATTCGTTCGGCGGCTTCCAGCAGCTTCCGGCCAATGCCGTTGGCCTGGGCTTCCGGCGTCACGGTCAGCATACCCAGATACAGATCGGAATAGCGCATACCGGCATCCTTTCGTTCCAGATAAACGCACCCCAGTAGTTGACCAGACTCCTCATATTTCAGGATCGTTGCCGCCGGATTCTGGAGCATGATCGTCAACCCCTCATCATCCGTTCGGGCACCGCCCAGCAGGTCGGCTTCGGTTGTCCACCCTTTCCGGGAGCCATCGCCCCGATAGGCACTATTCACCAGTTGATTTAACGCAGGAATATCGTCTACCGTAGCGGTCGAAATAAGCGCATTGTTCATAGTACGCAAAGATATTGGGGTTCAGCTAATAACAAAACGGCCGGAGCGATTGCCACCCCAGCCATTTCAGTTGCTATTTGGACTGTATTCTTCCAACGTCAGCCAACTTGAGTGCTATCCAGCGACCATTGGGTAGTCAGCTTTTTGAAGTGGCCGTATTGTTTACTGGCTTGCGCAAAGGCTTCGTGTTGCGCTTCCGATAAGGGGTAGAAAAGTTTTGTATCGATCGAAACGGTGTCTTTTTTGATCGTCCGTTTCCAGGTTCCGACAACCCGTCCATCGACGACCAGTACCGGGTTGAAGATTCCATTTCCGGCACTAACGATCTGCTGAAGATCAAGCGCACCGAGTGCAGCACGACGATCTTTATAACCCACCAGATACTCATCGAAAGACGGTAGCAAATAAACGGCCAGTGCCGCATCGGGAACGACAGGCCCGGCTTGAGCCATCCAATAGGTTTGTCCATCAATTGTTTCCGCTATAAGTTGTGCTTTAGTCAGGTTAATTCCGGTTCTGGCTTCCGCCATCGTCAAGCCCGACCACCAGACGAAATCCGGTAGCGTGGCGGGTCCGTGGCTCGTAAAGTACCGTTTGGTCAGTTCGGCCAAGGCTTCGTCGCGCGCCATCGCCTTCGTTAGCGGCACCCATTCATCAAGCAGCGTATACGTATTTTCGATACCGCGCCGGACGCCACAACAGATCAGCCCATCGAACGCGGCTCGTCCAAGAAGCAGGTTCATACGCAAATCATGGACGGGAACGCCTGCCGCATCGAGGGCCCGTTTCAACTCCGTTCGTACTAGTTCGTTGCCGTCCCGTAACGCATTAACCAGTATGTCATAACTTTTGGTCAGTGTGGCTGCGCCGAGTTCGTATCGGCGCAAATAACCAGCCGACAACAGGTGCAGTCGGGGTCTGAGCAAAGCCAGCATCCAGTGAACATCGTTGGCGGCCAGCAGATGCAGGGTTCCCCGCATGGCCCAGGTACGAATGATCGACCGGTCAGCGATCGCCTGTTCAATTACCGTTTCGGTAGTGCCGGGCAGCCGAAGACCAAGCGCCCATTTTGCTGCGGGGAAATCCTGTCCCTGCACCGCCCCAAGCCAGGCCACCAGTGCACTGGGTTTCGCGAAGGTCGACCGGCTGATTTGCTGATTCGCCATTCTGAGCTGATTAATCGCGGAATCTGTCATCGTTGGCATGGACGGTTTGTAGCGCGGGCGGAAGCCCGCGTGGTCAATTATAGGTATTAAATTATACGTTACGCTTCGGCTATGCAGGCTTCCGCCCGCGCTACCTGCGGTATCGGACTAACCAATCTCCCGGTAGAAACTATAATCCGTCGTAGGCGCATCGGTCAGGCCAATTGTACGACCAATCGTTATGAGCTGTCCCCGATGGTAAGTGCCGTGGTTCATGCAATGGTGAATCAACGAAACGCGTGGTTGCGTACCATCAAACCAGGGGGTTATCAGGTTTATGTCGGCCTGTAATTCCGCTTCGCTCAACGACTGCACGTACGTTGCGAACGCGGTCGAGTGCTCCATGAGCCCGGTAAACACATCGGCCATCGACCCATAAAAACCCTGCCGAAACGACGCAGGCGCTTTTGTCCCTTGTAGCATCGTCAGGCAGATCCGCTGCGTATCCCAGATATGAACCAGGGTCCCTTTTATGCCCGCAAAACTCGATGGCACATCCAGTTCCATCAGGCCCGACGGCTTGCTTTGGAGCCATCGAACCAGCCGTTTGTTCGCCCATTCGTTGTAAACAGCATAATCACTGGTCAACGACGAGAGGGTGAGCGGGGTCTTCATTCCCGGTGTCTGTGTCATAGTGGGTAGTGGCGGTTGGTTACTGTACAAAATAACACCCCACCACTGACAGCCCTGTGTCAGCAGCGTTTTCGATTTTTCCGGAAAATTTTCAGCAAACAAGATCACGGAAAGAGAGTCGGTTTAGGCTACTTTTTGCGTTGGCAAGTAGGCCACTCTAAACCAATGCTTTTGGCGCTACAGCTCTACGAACCAGTCAATGAACTTCCTTCTTATTAGGCTTCTGTTGCTTATACTGGCAACCCCGGCAACGTGGGTACAACCGGTTCATTCGGGTGTCTACGCGTGGGCCAATGCACCGCTAACAACCAAAGCGAATGGGGTTCAGCGAACGATTCTGGACGGGACAACCACTGATTTCAGGCGTATGAGCATCCACGCGACGACGCTTCCTCCCCACCAGGCTCCGCACCCGTCCCATAAGCACGACGATGAAGAATTGATCATTATTAAAGACGGTCAGCTCACGGTTACGATCGAAGGGAAAACCAAGACACTGGGTACGGGCAGCGTTGCGCTGATGATGCCCGGCGACGAACACGGCTTCGAGAACAAGAGTGACGCATCCGCCACGTACTATGTGATGCGCTACGAGTCGAAGGAGCCTAAAGACCTTGGACGGGGCAAACAAGCGGGTGGATCGTTCTGGGTTGACTGGAACGAAGTGGCGTTTACACCACACGACAAAGGCGGAATCCGACGGATGTTCGACCGCGCCACCGCCATGACCAAGCGCTTCGAAATGCACGTCACCACGCTGAATGAGGGGTTGTGGAGCCATCCGCCCCACACCCACCGGGCGGCAGAAATCTTGCTTATGATCGACAAGTCGGCGCAGGAAAGTATCGATGGAAAATTAGGCCCGGCTACGGTTGGCGATCTGATTTTCCTGGAAGCCAATGTCCCGCACGCCATTCAAAACACCAGTAAAGGCAGTTGTACCTACTTCGCCTTCCAGTTCGAGTAAGGGGCGTCTTTTCATTGTTCTTATCGAATTATTTCCCACAGGGGCACGGCACAGAGAGTACTTGCTTTGTTCTCTGTGCTATGCCTCTGTGGGCATAACGCTAGCGAAACGCACAAACTGATTGTCAGTTACGTAGTCTGCGCGAAACCAGCAATCGCCAACGCACGAACCAGCTTTCAGGAACATCGGTTTAGTCTCTATCCGGACACCAGCTTGTTTGGGCTTACAGCGATCCGGCCTTAGTCAGTACAACCATGAATCTACAACTCAACAACAAGACAGCCCTGGTGACCGGCTCTACCGCCGGTATTGGTCTGGCCACAGCCCGGAAACTCCTCGAAGAAGGTGCCCGTGTGATCATTACGGGCCGTACCCAGGCGAAAATTCAATCCGTGATTCAGTCGCTGAAAAGTCAATTACCCGATGCGGATGTTCGTGGGGTAGCGGTTGATTTTTCGCAGAAAGATGCCGTCGATAATCTATTGACAGAGGTTCCGGAAGTCGACATTCTGGTCAATAATGCGGGCATTTTCGAACCGAAAGCCTTCGCAGATATTCCCGACGAGGACTGGTTTCGCTTTTTTGAAGTCAACGTCATGAGCGGCATCCGGCTGTCGCGGCAGTATTTCCCGTTGATGCTTAGCAAAAACTGGGGACGGATTTTGTTCATATCCAGCGAGTCGGCACTGCAAATTCCCGAAGAAATGATCCATTACGGCATGACCAAAACGGCTCAACTAGCGGTAGCACGCGGTCTGGCCGAGCTGACAAAAGGCACGGCCGTTACGGTCAATGCGGTACTGCCCGGCCCAACGGCGTCGGAAGGTGTGCAGGACTTTGTGTCTGACATGGCCAACCACCAAAACAAAGACCGGGCCCAGGTGGAGCGGGAGTTTTTTCAGAATGCCCGGCCAACGTCGCTCCTTCAGCGGTTCTCCAGCACCGATGAGGTTGCCAACATGATCGTGTACCTGAGCAGCCCGCTGGCATCGGCCACCAATGGCTCAGCCATCCGGGTGGATGGTGGCACAGTGAAAGCCATTGTCTAAAAAAACGTAACCTGGACCTCCGGTCCGGGAAGCCGTAGGCTAGGTTGTAGCGTAGTAATGTGAGCTACAGTTTAGCCTTCGGCTTCCCGGACCAGAGGTCCAGGTTACACCTATGTTGCCCTCTACGGTTTGGACGATCCGGCGCGGGCGGGTGCCGCAGTCGTCGTGGTAGACGCAGCCATCGGATTACCGTCCTTGTCCAGCTCGACCAGTTCGTAGCCCAGGCGTTCCAGACCGGGTTTGATCAACTCTTTATTGCCAACCACAGTGATGACCATGTTATTGATTGGCAGCCGTTTTTTAGCGATCGCATCGATCTGTGCTTTCGTAATACCACGCAGAATCTCGCTTTGCTGTTCCGTGAAATTGCGGGGCAGATCATAGTCGATTACGCGACCCAGAAAATATGCTTTTTGCAGCGATGTCTCGTACCGCAGCGCATCGACCTGACCCAGCGAACTCTTCACGAAAGCCAACTCCTGATCGGTGATTCCGGCCTTGCTGTAGTTGGTCATTTCCTTGATAAACTCAACGACCGAGCTGTCCGTTGCGGCTGCTTTTACACCCGCCTGCGCCGTGAACGGACCCGGTGTGTGCGTACTCGAAAAGCCCGAACGCGCTCCGTACGTATAGCCTTTATCCTCACGCAGGTTCATATTGATCCGGCTATTGAAGGCACCACCGAGCATGTAATTGGCCAGACCGGTCTTGTAGTACTCACCCGTTGCATCGTAGGGCATATCAGTCAGGTAACCGATCCGAATTTCAGACTGAGCCGCTTTTTCTTTATCGATCAGATAGATACGCGTCTTGTCGATTTTGCGGGTAACAGCCGCCGTTGGAACGGTCACTGGTTTTGCCGCCCATTTGTTCAGGAACGTTAGCTTTGGCAGTACAGCCGCCTGTTCGATATCGCCCACGATGACCAGGTTCGTAACCGACGGCGAGAAATACTTCGCATAAAACGCTTTCACGTCGTCCAGCGTGATCGCTTCCACGGATTTCGTCGTGCCGCTCACCGGTACGGAACGGATGTTATCGGTCCCGTAGATCAGTTTGTTATACGCCTTGTTGGCAATGACCACCGGCTGCGTGCCCTGGTTGGCGATCAGCTCCAGTTGCTGCTTTTTAAGCCGCTCGAAATCTTCCGGAGCAAATTTTGGCCGGAAAAGTTTTTCTTCCACCAGTGCCAGTGTCGAATCAAGATTCCGAGTCAGTGACTCAACCGACACGTTGATTTCTTCCGTATTGGCGCGAATGTCAACGCTGCTGCCCAGTTTTTCCAGTTTCGTATTGAGCTGTTCGTTCGAATAATGCTGCGTTGCTTCGTTCATCAACGCGGCCGTCAACTGCGCAATGCCCGCTTTGGCCGGATCATTGGCCGACAGCAGGTGACCGCCCTTAATCGAAAACAGCATGGTAACCGTTGGAATCTCATCGTTCTTCGTGCCGATCACTTTCAGGCCATTGGGTAGCTTGTCGGTCCAGAAAGGGGGTACTTTCAGCGTTGGATTCGGGCCAGGACCCGGCTTCGTTTTCCGCTCGAACGTATCTTTCGGCTTCGTGTAGGCCAGACCATTATAGCCGTAATCGGGGGCTTTATAACCAGCCGTCGAAACGGTATAGTTGTCGGGTTTAGCAACAATTTCAGGCTTTCCTTTCGGGTAAACGGTCAGAATAACCGCATTTTTGCCTTTGACGTACTGGTTATAAACCCGCATTACGTCGGCCTTCGTCACAGCTTTATACCGTTTCAACTCCTGCGGCAGGTAATTCGGATTATTCAGATAAGTCTGGAACGCAGCCAGTTGCGACACCTTTCCGGATACGCTCGATAAACCATCGATCAGCTGAGCTTCACGGGTTGCGGTAAACTGAGCAATATCATCATCCGTAACACCCCGTTTTTCGAACTCAGCCAGCGTCCGCCGAACCAGTGCTTCGGTGCTGTCCAGCCGCTTATCCGGGAAAGGCAGCACCGTCATGGCTAACTGACCTGCCAGCTCGGTTGCCGGGTGCGACGCATTCGCCTGCACCGCTAACTGGGCTTTCACGAAATTTTTGTAAAAGAGCGAGTTTTTGCCCCCACCCAGGATTTCGGCCAGTGCATCGAGTGGTGCTTCGTCCGGATGATAGGTTGGCACGGTTGGAAATACGATTTGCAGCATCGGAAACCGGACGTTGTCCTCGTACGATACATACCGATCTTTGTCGAGAACGGGCGATGGCACCTGCGTTTTTGTCACCTCGGGACCGCGCGGAATGGACCCGAAGTATTTTTCGGTCAAGGCCAGCACCTGTT
This sequence comes from Spirosoma agri, assembly GCF_010747415.1. Classification (NCBI taxonomy): domain Bacteria; kingdom Pseudomonadati; phylum Bacteroidota; class Cytophagia; order Cytophagales; family Cytophagaceae; genus Spirosoma; species Spirosoma agri. The sequence goes on from NZ_JAAGNZ010000001.1 coordinate 3,906,941, forward strand.
TTGCGTTCACGTCGCCCCCGATGGTCAGCACTGCATTATTCGGGCTGTACCAGCGCAGAAAGAAGTTTTTCAGGTCATTGACGTTCACCCGGTTCAGGTCTTCGATGTAGCCAATGGTCAGCCACGAATACGGGTGACCGTAGGGGAACAGGTTCTTCGCCACATTTTCGCCAGCCAGTCCATACGGACGGTTATCGTAGTTCTGGCCACGTTCGTTCTTGACCGTTGCGCGCTGAATTTCAAATTTTTTCTGGGTTACGGCATCCAGCAGAAAGCCCATCCGGTCGGCTTCGAGCCAGAGCGCCCGTTCGAGCTGATTGCTCGGCAAGGTTTCGTAGTAGTTGGTCCGGTCGCGGTTGGTCGAGCCATTCAGCGTACCACCCGATTCGGTTACGATTTTGAAATGCTCATCATCGGCCACGTGGTCGGACCCCTGAAACATCATGTGCTCAAAAAAGTGCGCGAAGCCCGATTTGCCGATCTCCTCACGCGCTGAGCCAACGTGGTACGTCACGTCGACGTGAACGATGGGGTCGGAATGATCTTCGTGAACCACCAGCGTCAGGCCATTGGGCAACACGTATTTTTCGTACGGAATAACGAGTTCCTTCCCCTGGCGGGTAACTTTCTCGACCAACTTCGTTTGCGAATACGCAGCGTTTACCATTGTCCAGACCAGCGCAGCCGACAGGTAAACCGTAATTTTCTTCATGTTGATAAATGAACAGTATTGGTAAGCAAGTTACGCAGATTAAGGCAAATGAATAAGTAGCAACTGGATAAATGGGATAAGCGGTAAAGGCCCGTCTCTCCTGCTCAGCCCGTTACTTTTCTCCACGCTTTTACCGCTTTTGCGTCAGCTGTAATGAGCTGTCGTTAATCTCGAACGATTTCTTTTTGAGCAGGTTGATCACCTCAGCACCAGCCAGTAAAACCGGGCCGTAACCATGCGCAGCGTAAAGATTGATGGGACGGTGGTAGTAAAAAGCCGGATCGAAACCCATACCCGTTCCGACGCAGGTGCCATCGACCTGGCCTTTGTCGGTTACTTTAGTGGATACGGCGTTCCAGCCAAGCAACGCCATCGGCGAATAGGCAAGCGGGTCGAGCCAGCCACGATTGATTGCTCTGGCAATGGAATAGACGTAAATAGCCGTAGCCGATGTTTCGAGATACGAGTCGTTCCTATCGAGCAATTGATGCCAGAATCCAGACCCTGACTGGCAGGCAGCCAGCCCTCGCGCGTGTGCCTTCAGCAGTTCAAGCACCGCCGGGCGACCCGGATGATTTTCGGGTAGTACATCCAGCAATTCGACATTGGTCATGATACCCCATCCATTGGCGCGCGCCCAGTGAAACTCCGGATGAACAGCCATTCCCTCAACCCAGCCGTGCATATACAAGCCTTTGTCTTTGTTGAACATACGCTTTGAGAACTGGGTAACCTGTTTCACGGCTTCGTCGTAATAAGCCCGGTCACCAGTGAGTTTCCCCATCTGCGCCAGTGCCGGAACGCTCATAAACAAGTCATCGAGCCAGAGCGTATTCGGTTGGGGGCGGTTTCGGGCCAGCGTTCCATCTGATAACCGAAATTCTTTCTTGGTGATGTAGTCCATGTATGTGTTGATCTGAGGACGCAGATCAGTCTTCACGCTGCCCGTCCGGGCCGCTTTGATCATGGCAGCGCACATGGCCCCTGCATCATCGAGCGCATGCGGAGCCAGCATGGGCCGCAGAGACGTATTCGCTTTGGGGTCGGCCTTTACCTGATCGCGGAAGTAGGGAATCAGACTCGCCAGAAACGATAATCGCTTCGTTGTGTAATCGGCATAACGCGGATCGCCCGTGGCTTCGCTGGCCAGCAGCATACCTGCGTACGTAACGCCCCACTCGTAACTCGTCAGCCGAAAATCGCCCGGCTTGATCACCGCATTCGGATTGAATACAGCGAAATTGGTTATCTCCTGACCGGTCTGACGATCGATCACCTGCATGGGCGTGTTGCTTTCCAGGTACTCGTATACCCGGTTCAATACCTTGGTCACTTCCTCGACGCGTGGCTGACCGTAGGGAACGGGATAATCGGGTTGCAGCAGATGCAACGGTGTGGTGGAGTCGTTCGCCTTGAGCGGGGTAGTCTGCCCAAAGGCCAGTGAGGACGCAACAAGGGCGCTCAGAACGGTAGCCGTCGATCGTTTCGCGAGCATCGTCATAGAATCAAGTCAAGGGTTAAGTACAACTGCTTACAGGTAATTATGCTTAGTTTACTTAAAAGCCAGCCTAGCCGGGTAGATACTCTGTGTTGGGCGGTCAGGTGATTCTAGCGGCTGCTGCTGACGAGTTTGGGCCTAACAAACGTGCCGACGTTATGAGGACAAGTGCTGCGCCGGTTTTCGGGTATTCCTACTCGTTTTGGGGTATAATTCGGGCGTTCGGGCGGGTGCTTTTCTGTTTTTATTAGCACGTCAAAAAGACATTATCCGGTTTGGCTGGTTATGAGTTCTAAACAAAAGTCGATAACCCAACACACTACGTCGATGTCTTTTTATTCCATCCGACCTGAACTTCTTTTTTTCGATGCTGCCCGCCGGGGTGACGTTGCCACCATCAGACAGCTAATTGACACAAAAATCGATCTTAACCTTCGGGATGAGAAAGGATTTACGCCCTTGATCGTTGCCGCCTACGATGGTCACGTTGACGCGACCAGAACGTTGCTGGGCGCGGGGGCTGATGTTAACGCGCAGGACGCCAGCGGCAATACGGCACTGATGGGTGTTTCGTTCAAAGGCAACACGGAGATTGCCCAACTGCTGATCGACCAAGGCGCTGATCTGAATAGCCAGAATGCGACCAAGGGCACAGCACTGATGTTCGCAACGATGTTCGGGCGAAATCAACTGGTTAAATTACTACTGGATGCTGGTGCCGACAAATCGATTCAGGACGCCAGAGGGCTGACGGCTCTCGATCTCGCCAAACAGAAAGGAAACGAAGAAGCAATCCAGTGGCTGGGAGTTGAGTAAAAGAGCGAATGAGTGATTGGTGATTAGCGCATTGAATTTATTTAATCACCAATCGCTCAATCACCACTTACTTACCGCCGGGTCGGGTTGGGCGAACTTCGATCTTGCTGGGTAACGTACGGGCGGGCATACGGATAAGATCAACGACCATCTGTCCGATGTCTTCGGGCTGGATTTTCCACGCGTCTTTCTCGCTGGGCTGGTGATTATCGAAGTAGGTCGCTACAGAACCCGGCATAATCGTCGTCACTTTAATACCTTCGCTCCGTAGATCAAGCATGATTGCCTGTGAGAAGCCCACTAATCCAAACTTGCTGGCATTATAGGCCGCGCCTTTCTCGAAAAAGTTCGTTCCGGCCAGACTCGAAATAGTGATGAAGTACCCTTCTGTCTTTATCAGCGCATCGATCGTCGCTTTAGCCGTGTAAAATACACCGGTCAGATTGATATCGATTGTTTCGTGCCATTGCTCGGGTGTCAGCTCTTGGATCGGGGCAAAATGCCCAACACCCGCGTTGGCGATCACATAATCCAATTGTCCCCATTGGGCTAATACAGCCTCTACAGCCTGTTGTTGTGAAGCTAAATCCCGCACGTCGGCGGCAATACCGAGCGCACTGCCCGGCTTGATCTGATTGAGTGACTCAGCCGCAGCTGCGGCACTTTCCGCTGACCGACTAGTGATTGCTACATTAATTCCCTGCTGAATCAAGGCTTCGGCAATGCCGTACCCAATTCCCTTCGAACCGCCTGTAACCAGCGCGGTCTTTTGTCCATCTGCCATAAATACGTTGAGTTAAAAACTATCTCGGCAATAACTCGGGAGTCGATTCAAAGGTTTCGATTTTGTCTGGGTAAAGCCAGTGCCTGGCCCGGACACGACACGGCGTCAGTAGCTACTTTACCAGAACGGCATGACGATAAGGGCTTATTAGTTTTTAAATTAATTTACTATATCCTTCTATCTTTCGACGATCTTCCATAAAATGCTGGTGTTGGGCATTGCCAGCCCCTGATTTATCCGTATCATTCGCGATGAATCGTCCTCAGTTTACCGCCATTGCGATGGCCGCCCTGGCCTCACTTTACCTGTCAGCCTACTCCCCTCCGGCTGATACGCCCCCGCTCTACAAGAACGCGTCGGCTCCCATCGAAAGCCGTATCCGCGATCTCCTCAAACGCATGACGAAGGAGGAGAAGGTAGGTCAGCTATCGACGCTGCTAGGCTGGGAGATGTACGAAAAGCAGGGTGATTCGGTCCAGGTGAGTGAGAAATTCAAAAAGGCGGTCAGCGAACAGCGGATCGGTATGCTGTGGGCAACGCTACGGGCTGATCCGTGGACGCAGAAAACGCTGAAAACCGGCCTGAATCCGACTCTGGCAGCCCGCGCGACCAACGCGCTCCAGAAGTACGTAATCGAAAACACACGTCTGGGTATTCCGCTGCTACTGGCCGAAGAATGTCCACACGGGCACATGGCAATTGGCACGACGGTTTTCCCGACCGCATTAGGCCAGGGCAGCACCTGGAACCCCGCTCTGATTCAGCAGATGGCGACGACGATTGCCAAAGAAACCCGATTACAGGGCGCACATGCGGGTTATGGCCCCGTGCTCGATCTGGCCCGGGAGCCCCGGTGGTCGCGTGTGGAGGAAACCTACGGCGAAGACCCGGTTCTAAATGGTCAGATGGGTATTGCCATGGTCAACGGATTTCAGGGTATGAATCTCAACAGTGGCGTCAACATCATCTCCACGCTGAAGCATTTTACGGCGTACGGCGTTCCCGAAGGTGGTCATAACGGGGGGAGTGTCAGCCCCGGCACGCGCGAGTTGTTTCAGGTCTATTTGCCGCCTTTTCGGGATGCGGTCAAAGCCGGAGCCTTGTCGGTCATGACGGCGTATAACTCCATCGATGGCATTCCCTGTTCGGCAAACCCGTTTTTATTGAAGACCGTATTGCGCGATCAGTGGAAGTTTACTGGGTATGTCGTTTCCGATCTGGGCAGTATTTCAGGGTTAAGGAGTAATCATCGGATTGCCAGTACCCCCGCCGACGCGGCTGAAGTAGCGATTGAATCTGGCCTGGATTCGGATCTGGGTGGGTATGGTTTCGGAAAAGCACTCCAGGAAGCGGTCGATAAAGGTGCCGTTACCACAGCAGTACTGGATACAGCGGTAAGCCGGATTTTACGGATGAAGTTTGCCATGGGATTATTCGAGTCACCTTATGTCAGTCCCGAAAAAGCGGGCGCTGGAACCCGAACAGCGAAGCACGTAGAACTGGCCAGGCAGGTTGCGCGCGAATCGGTCATACTTCTCAAGAACAGCGACAAACTACTTCCTCTCACAAAATACGTAAAAAACATCGCGGTCATCGGGCCCAATGCCGACAACGTGTACAACCAGTTGGGCGACTATACAGCTCCCCAGGCCGAGGGCGCAGTCGTGACCGTTTTACAGGGCATTCGCAATAAACTCGGTACCAACGCCCAGATCAACTACGTCAGCGGGTGCGCGATCCGCGATACAATGACCAATTCCATTGCCGAAGCCGTTGAAGCCGCCAAACGAGCGGAGGTAGCGGTCGTCGTGCTGGGCGGGTCCAGCGCGCGTGATTTCAAGACGGAATACCAAAGTACCGGCGCGGCCAAAGTCACGGCAACGTCGGTGAGCGATATGGAAAGTGGCGAGGGTTTCGACCGGGCCAGTCTGGATTTGATGGGCAGACAACTGGAACTGTTGCAGGCCGTTGTAAAAACCGGAACACCCGTGGTCCTTGTTTTAATCAAAGGTCGCCCGCTCAATCTGAACTGGGCCAATGCCAATGTACCTGCCATTATCGATGCCTGGTATCCCGGTCAGGAAGGTGGCAATGCGATTGCCGATGTGTTGTTCGGCGATTACAATCCGGCGGGTCGTCTGCCGATTTCAGTGCCTAAATCAGTCGGCCAGTTGCCTGTCTATTACAACTACAAAAACCCGGCCCGGCACGATTACGTCGAAATGGATGCCCGTCCCTTGTTTCCGTTCGGGTATGGTCTGAGCTATTCAACGTTCGAGTACGGCAGTTTGCAAATTCAGGTGGCCCCAACTCCTACTAATGTGCTTGTTACGGCAACGTTCACGCTGAAAAACACGAGCGGTCGCGACGGTGATGAAGTCGCTCAATTGTATGTCAGTGACAACGTAAGTTCCGTAGTCAGCCCGTCGAAGCAACTCAAAAAATTTGCCCGCGTACATCTTAAAGCGGGTGAGCAGAAAACGGTCACGTTTCAATTACGGGCCGACGATCTGATGCTGTTGAATCCCGCCATGCACTGGGTCGCAGAAAAGGGCGATTTCACCATCATGGTCGGAGCTTCATCCGATGACATTCGCCAGAAGCAGGTATTTTCGTTACCAGCTGACATTCAGGTACGTATGTAATACAATAGATGATCCGGGTCCGTTTCTTTACATGATGTATGCCGTATCTTGAAGATATGGCATACATCATGTAAAGAAACGAATCTCTCCCTCGCTGACAACCTCAATCGGCTCATTCCACGACCTCTGCATCAAGCTGTGCTTTGACGGTATCGACACGCCGACGGGCAATGTCTAATTCGTGGGTGCTGTCCCCAAAGTGAACAATAACTGTACTATGTTTCTTTTTCATCATTCGCCAATGCTTTACGCAGTCCGGATTCACGGCAGCATGTTTGTGGATACGAATGAAGTGGGTGTGTTGCTCCAGAACACGGGATAGGGTTAATGTGCTTAGTATCCGGCTTCCATCGTGGTAATTGATGTAGGTGTAATTTCCGTAGCCAGACAGATAAGCAACTACCTTTTTAAGCATCGTTCGTTTTAGCGTTAATCAACCTCACAGGTTGAGCACTTCTAAGACAAGGTGCCTGCTCGATAGTTTATTTTCACTAGTCAATTTGGAATTAGAATCTGTCTAACCTACCTGGCTTCATCCAATTTCATCGAAAAATAAACCTTCTCCGGCGCATGAAACGACATAGCTATCCAGGCGATCACACGACCGACTTAATCCTTAGCCACCAGTCTTGCCTGGCCGTTCCGTATTGAGGGGGAAACGGTACGGGGTAAGAACAGTACTACGCCTGTGCAATTCGACTCCGGACGAACGACAGCAGGCTGTTACTGCGAAACGTTAGCTATTAAACCCAGCGGCTCAACCTGCGCAACGCTAAATCTTCTGATTAAGGATGACATGATCAATGGACATCCCGGTGAGTCTAGCGTTGTTCAGCGTCGTGAGTGTGATATGATAAGAGTCGGGATTATCACAGAATCGATTCCAAACCTTCTGAACATCGTCATAACTGTAACCCGTCTGCTTAGCGATATGAACAAGTCTGCGAGCATCCCAGACCGAGTAAGGTAACAGAAATGCTTTTAGATATCTGCCAATGAATAAAAGCTGTCTCATACCGTAAGCGTTGATGCGGAAACAAACCTAGGTATTTATCCCTACGTATACCAGCAGTCTTACATTAAATAATTATTAAACTAACATCAGTTGTATAGATAGAAACCAGAAAAAATGGGTGAGAATTGTTCATTTCGCGATCGATTCAGTCACTCATTATCATAGCGTACAACAGCAGGCGTGGACGATGGCTGCTCAGTCAACGCCAGACGATATCGATCAACAACGGGAATGGAGAAAGCGCGTATAGCCAGGCAGGATCAACGTACCCGGAAGAAGTAGGCTAGTAGCCTTTTATCACTTAATTCACTCAAAAAAAACACCTGTTCTGGTTATTCGTTGTAGGGTTATCATACATACTTATCGTCGTTATGGAAACGCAAACCGCAGCCTATTTAAACAGTCCCAGTCCCGTTGTTCTTATCGTGTATCAGAACGATGAATATCGATATCTTGCCGTTTTCGTTAATCAAACACGTGAACAGGCAGAAGCTCTTTTCAAGGAAAAATACCCAGTGGGGGCCTCGGACAAGTATGAAATAAAAGAATACGAAGATGTTGAAAGTTACTCCATAACCGAAGACGGGAACCTGTTCGTGAATGGCAGTTACAAATAAAATAAGGCCGGTCGAGTTTCGACCGGCCTTATTCATAATCAATTCACGCTTGCCTGACCAACCTGCACATCTCCTTCCGCTCCCGACGAACGCCAGTCATTATTCGTCTGCCTATCTTTTATCCCGAACAACCAGTTGTTGGATTGACTGCCAACAAATTGATCGTTTGATCACGTTAAGCTTCTCAGGACTCTTTGTCTGTTGTTGACCGGCCTCACTACCAAGGCAGCAGCTTTACGATGCATCAGCGGTCAGGCTACCGATTTGCCCATACAGACCTTGTTGTGGTTAAACCAGTTATCAGGTTCGACGCGACGCTCATTTTCTAAACGCTTCTGTTCTAAAAACTAACGGCACGCATTCATCGAGTTGACAGGAGCGGCATTGGTCGCGATTGGGGCTGAGCAATTCCAGTTTTCTTCGTCGGGTCGTCGTTACTTATTTTCTTTTTCGGGTCTTATTAACACGCTTTCTTCGGCGCAACCTGATCATAAAAAATCTAAACACAAGTGTCAGCTGATCCATGCTCATCCTAGGCCTTTTTGCAGCTGTGCTCCCGGTGGGCAAAGCAATGATTCTGGAAATGTAGAAGAAGCCTACCCTTTGTAAAATCCTATTATGACTTTCAAAATCAACTGGCTCCTGCCTGGTCCCTGGACGTTAGTAACGTTGATCAGCGGCTACCTGTTTTATCTGGCATTGACGTGGCTGGTCTCACTCGTCTAAGGCCGTTCGATCAATTCATCAAAATTTGATTAGCTCATACTGAGCATCATGTCTACTTTTCAGTGTCACAACCTGATAGAAGCCATGACCGGATTTAACATACTTGTTGCATTGTCGGCCTTATGGATACTTGTTAGTATCGTCTATCTATATCGTCATACTTCGTTCTCCAAGAAGTGTCCTATTTGCGGAGAAATGCATCCCGAGCGAAAGCCCCGTTCCAAGCTGGTAAAAGTAGTGCTCTTCGCTTTTCCGGTCAAAGCTTACCACTGTCAGCGCTGTTCGACTAGCTTCATTTGCATCGGGTCAGCTGCCAGGTCAAGCACTGAAGGATCAAGTTTAGTATGATGTTGTTAAAGCTGTGACTAGTGCCAACTGCCACCGTACCCGCAGGCAAATTTCCTCTTTCACAGAAGATCGAGCGAGACGAAGCAGCCCGGCTTATACGCTGAACACAAAAAAGCCTAACCTCAAGGACGGGCCAGGCTTTGTAGATTTTCCTCTTTAGTGTTATGATAGTAAAAGTAAGTATTTTTACTCAATACACCTTAAGTAATCTTTATAATCGGTGATTAACAAGTTGCCAGCCTATAGATTCACAAAAAAGTTATACTTCATACGCATTGGTTTACATACTCGTAAACGTAAACAACCAATGTTGAGAACTAGGGCAGAAGCTAAAAACTATCTATTACTGATGAGCCACTCTAAAACCGAATGTGTTTTCGACCACAACGCATACATTTGTAGGATTTCAGAGGCAGAAAAAATAACACGTTTTTGAGTAAAAACGGTCTGGATGTACGGTCGCTGTCAAGACGGCTACCGCAGTGAGGACAGCCCGGCTTGTTGGTGAATCGTTGAAAAGACAAGGGCCCCGTAAGTATCCGCATCGGCAGGCTCACTAAATAGAGCAGGACGTTCGAATTAAGTACCATATTTTGTTTAATTAGGTGTATTTTGTTTGCTTAACAGTAACAATTATACAAAGTAATATCCCTTTATCTAAAGTTATATCTTTAGAGTTTTCCTTAATTTATTAGATGGTTATCTTAGTAAAAAAACCTAGGTAACTGGATACACAAATACGGTCTATAGCGTCAGAACACGGTTTATCAGACTGGGTATATCTACTTCATTTCGACTAAACTCAATAGGTCTAAGTAGGCGAACGATCAGCCAGCAAACGCCACTCTAGGCCGTATGTATAATATAGCTTAGGATGACTCCCGACTTAACCACATTCGGTCTCGCTCGGATCGGCTGCGTAGAGCCTGCTGTCTGCACAGCGTATGACCAAATCTGTATGGTCTACCTACCGTACAAAGTAACCGGATCTCAGGAAGACCCGGCTAATTGCTGGTAAATAGCGTGCTCAATGCCCTATACAACCTGGCGGGATGCGGCTTGACAGAAAGAAGCAGAAAGTAATAAGGATTCGAGTCAACAAAACCAACCCTTGTTTTCCAGTAATCGGTACGGGCAAGAACGAACGAAGTGGTTGACTTCTGGTTGTTGTAAAAACAAAAGCCCGGCATCAGCCAGGCTTTGTATATACCCACCATTCACTATTTGTGCTTTAGTACACGTCATCCTTAACACGCCTTTTCAGACAATGGATAAAGTGTTGAGCTAGTGGTACAAAAACACAGTAGTGCAAGTGTTCGTACTAATCAAATCCCGGTTAGGGTTGACCAGCCAATACTTCGGTCAATTTTTTACCAAGTGCTTCACCACGAACATTTTTGGCTACAATTTTACCATCGGGGCCAATCAGGAAATTCTGCGGTATTGCCCGGATGCCGTATTGTTTGGCAACGTCATTATCCCAGAATTTTAGATCCGACACCTGCGTCCAGGTCAGATTGTCTTTATGAATGGCCTTCAGCCAGGCTTCTTTCGCATTGGGACGATCTAGCGATACGCCGAGTACCGTAAAGTTTTTGCTTTTGAACTCGTTGTAGTTTTTTACTACGTTCGGATTTTCGGCCCGGCAGGGTCCGCACCAACTCGCCCAGAAGTCGACCAGCACGTACTTTCCTTTGAAATCGTGTAAGGCAACCGCTTTTCCGGACGTATCGGCCTGGGTGAAATCGGGTGCCATCTCCCCTACCGACGTCGCTTTGATCCGGTTCATGACAGCGGTATATTCCTGACCGGCTTTGCTGTTCTTGACGGTTTCATCGAGTCCGTCGAATACCGGCTTAACATCGCCATATTCCGGGGCATAACCACCGAACGATTTCAGCGCGTCGAGGCTCACCAGACTCTTGGGCATGGCTTTTACAAACTGCGCATACACCGCTTTCTGCTCGGCTTCAATGGCTTCGTAACGTTTGTCGATCGACTCCTCAAACTCTTTCTTGCTGCGCTGTTCGGGCGTAGCCGACCGGTACTCCTGCATCAATTTTTCCATTTTCTCGCGGGTCGTTTTCAGCGACGCTTCCAGCTTCTGGTTGTCTACGTTAAGCTGCGTTCCGCTCACCAGCGCATTTTTGAGCGAGTCCGGGCTGATAACCTTGATCGTACCGGGTTCAAGGTACAGGCTGATCGACGGAACCGACGTGTTCTTGTTCAGGCTTGCTCCGTTTTTGACAACCAGCAGATTACCTTTCATTGGGTTCTCGACCGAGCCCTTAAACTCGAACTTTCCGTTCTGGATCGTTGTCGAGTCGAGCTTTACCGTGCTTCCTGCCATGTAGCGCAGGTAAGCTTTGGCGGGAGAACCGGAGGTCCCTAATTGTCCTTGAATCGTGTAAGGTCCGCTTTGGGCCCACAGCAACGAAGGCAACAGGCTTAGTGTCAGAGAGGCTAATTTTTTCATAGCTAACAGTATTTTAACGAAATAAGCAATAAAAATGCGCATATCAGCGAAATGACGCTACTTTATCGTGTTCGGCGGCTCCACAAACGACACCATTCATCCTCAAATAGCGTCAATCATCAGCGCCCACGTTCGGTAGAGGAATTTACGCAGAACCATGCTACGTCGGTGGCTATCTTGTCGCCCACATTCACTACAAATCGTCTATGTATGAAACAACTCGTTCTACTAACTAGCCTGCTTTGTGGGGCTTTTCTGTCGGCACAGGCACAGATTGACACCATCAACACATCGACGCTAAAATTGAACATGGCAGCGTTCAAGGAAGGCAAACGCTCGTATGCGGTGTTTTTTGAAGACAGCACTGGCAAACGCCTGACATCCGCCGACATCTGGGATCGGACGATCCTACTCTCCACATCAGCCACCGGACAGAAAACCTACGAGTTCGACTGGCAATGGTTTCAGAAAGATTCGCTGATCGCTCAGGTGACGGCAACAGGCTTAGTACCCTCACTCGCTCCGTTAACCCACAATGCCACCTATGCGAAGCGCGGCACTCGAAACTTCGTCTTTTCGGGTAATACGGTCACCATTCCGGCTGCCAGCCGCCGAACAGCGAAGGACAGTAGTTTCAGCGTAGTGATGACTCCACCAGCCTTCGAATTTCCGATGGATCTAGAGATTCTGCCCTTGCTGCCGCTCAAAAAAGTAGGTCAGGCGTTTGCCGTTGCCTTTTACGAACCGGGCACACCCAAATCCAGCTACTACCGCCTGACGGTGACGGGCAAAGAAGCATTACCCGTTGGTGGAAATGCCAAGGTCAATTGCTGGCTGCTGAAGATCGATTACGGGCAGCAGGGTGCCTACGCTACCTTCTGGATTTCGGACCAGTCGAGAGAGGTGCTCAAAATGCGCGAGTACTTCCGGGGCCGGTATCGGTACAAGGTAAAGCTGTTTTAACTTCGCTTTACCTAAAAAATTTCAATGGCGTTGGGAGGACAACCCTGACGCTGTTTGCTTAGTGCGCAACGGCTTCACCGGGCATTATTGGATTTTGCCGAAAGATTTCTTCCAGCCGTAGGAATAGCTCCGGGTGCTTTTCCTGCAACAAATCAGGTCGCTTGAAGAAGTACTCGGACACGACAGCAAAGAACTCCGCTTCATTCGTAATGCCGTATGGATTGATATCCGAATGGTTGGCTTTGATGTCCTGAATACTCCGGTGAATGAGTTGTAACCAGGGTTTGACGTGCTCTTTTTCGAGCATGTATTCCGGTAAGCCATCGGTAGCCCCGTCGGCCTTGTCGAGCAGATGCACGAACTCGTGAATACCTGTATTGCCTTTGCTGGTTTCGTTGACAAACCCATCATGCAAAGCAGGTTTCGACAGCACCATCGTGCTTTGTAAGGCACCCCCCTCGCCCACCATTCCCAGAATATTCCGGTCTTCGCCGGTCGTTTGGTAATCGGCGTTGAATCGATCTTCGTAGAGCAGCACATCGGTCAATGGATACGACCAGTCATCGAATCCGAAAATAGGAATGATGGCGCTGCTAGCGACCAGTGCTTTATCCAGATCGTCGACGGTCGTACCGACACCTTCAATTTTGGTGTGGTGTAGAAACTGGTTGACCCGATTTTCAAATAACCGCTTTTTGTCGTCGCTCAGAGAACGGTAGTACGCGACATGATCCTGCAACAGTTGCGGATACGTGGCGGGTAAAGGCAACGCATCCACCGCTTTGCGCTGTACATATTGCCAGACCAGCCCGCCAATAACAAGGACTATTATACCAATCAGAATACCCATAGTTCACTACGTTATATCAGATAAAATGTAAGCAACTGACCGCTTACCGTTCATAGTTTTTGGATCTGCACGGCTACTTTAGATTTAACCGTAATCGGCACCTGGATGCCGTCGGGTCGAACTGCAATTTTCTGCGGTATAAACTGAAACGATTCGATTCCCAGATCCGTCGTTTTTCCCGGACCCTTCTCAAACGCGGTATTGATCAGCTGGGGTAGTTGCGCAATCTTATCACCCAACGGTATCGTCAGCATACTTTCGAGCGCTTTCCGCAACCCTCTGTGCACGATCGATCCCACTAATTTCGACAAAGCGTCATCCGTTACAGCATCGAAGTCCAACTCCTTGACGTGCAATGTATTCGTTTTCGTATCGAACTCAGGACGGCCCCGAAGGTACAATACGCCATCAATCAGCCCGCTAACCTCGGTTTTCACGATAACGGTACGCTGCCCGCCATAGACGGCCGCTTTATTAATGGTCAATATACCCAGTGCCAACTTTTTGGGTTCTTTTGCCAGCGTACTGGTCAGCGTGCGGTTAATGGTAGCATACGGAATAAAATTCATAACGTGTAACTCGGCCAGTTGTGACACGGTATCCCGCTTCTGCAAGGGCGGGAGTGGCACATCCGGCGATTTTGGCTGTTCAGCGGTCAACGCTGTTTTTGTTTCGAGAGCAATTCGTAAATGCGTGGTTATTTGCTTGTTATTACCTGTGATGGGACTGGCGGCCACACTGATCGGCTTCGGCAACAACCACAGCCCATATTCTTTGTTGAGCGATATGGGTTTTTGAATGGCTTGCCAGATTGGGCTTACGGTCTTGTCGAGCCGCAGATCGCCGTAAATCGCCGAGTCGATGGCTTGCTCAATGGATGATCGATGCTTGTCCAGCACATTCTGAGCCAGATCAGCCAGCGGAATTTCTCTGCCCAGTATCCGAATCTCAGGCTTCTTGATCCAGTTAAAACTAGTGAACTTGACTTTTGTGGAAAGTCGCCAGTCTGCTGTTACACTCAACGGACTCTGAAAATTCGTATTGAGGGAACAAAACGGTTTCTTCTGAGACTCGTCGCCCGAACTGAATGGCTGATTCAACCATAGTTGCAGTGGCGCCGAAAATTGAATCTGCTGGTTGACATACTGAATACGCACGGGTCCCGACCGTTCTACCCGAAACGAAAACAGTCCTCCTTTCGTCTCTTTCCCTACCAGAACGGGGTCAAGCTCCCGATTGATTTTGGCTTCCAGTTCGGGTAACTGAAAGGTTATCGATCCGGCCAGATACGAAATTTGTGGCGGAATTGCGGGATCAAAGCCGGTTGATTTCGGTGGCCCGGTATCCACGTTCTGGCATTGCGTCATAACCAGAAGCAGCGCCAGTGCAATCGGCAGCTGAATTCTTCGCGATGGTTTCATTAACGTATAGTGACAAGTCGCCCCATCCCCGGTGACTTTTAAAAAGCGGGGCATAGGAGGATTAGCTAGTATAACATCGCTTCGTTTTAGTTGTTTCCGGTCCATTGAATACTTCTATCACCGACAAATTCAGGCAATTGTCGTAACTTGATTTGTTATCCTGTTTACCCAGTTACCCAATGGCGGAAGAAATAGCACACGGCGATCCGAACATACTACGTGAACTCGTTCATTATCAAATGCCTTTCGGCAAGCACAAAGGTCAACTCCTTCGTCAATTGCCCATGCCCTATCTGGAGTGGTTTGCTCAAAAAGGATTTCCGCCGGGCAAACTCGGCATGTTGCTACAGACCATGCTCGAAATCAAGCTAAACGGACTTGAGTATTTGCTGAATGGGCTGAACAATCAACAATAAACCCCTGCCGACAGCCTTGGTCAACAGGGGTTTCGAAAGAGGAGTCACTGGACAGGATTACAAAAGAAAGTCACCGGATGACTCTGAGTCATCCGGTGACTTTCTTTTGTAATCCTGTCCAGTGCTGATTTTGCTCGTTAAAATAATTTTTCGTTGGGTGGCTTAACACCTTTCATGCGAATATAGATCGTTGTCTGACCCCGATGATGCGTCTGGTGCTCGAATGCTTTTGCCAGTACGGTCTCCCGTGTCATTTCGCGTGGCCCCATTTTCACGGTTTCGGCCAGTTGCGCATCACTCATTCCTTTGACGGCATCGATCATAAAATCGTAGCTATCCATAACGGCTTTCGTCAGCGCGGCCTTGGTTTTGAGATCTGCCATCTCTTCCATTTTCTTTCCCTGAAACGGATTGGTTTTCCCGCTGGCAGTAGCCCCAAAGTTGTAATTTGCGTTGGCCAGATGCAGCATCTGCTCGGCAAAACTGCGAATTTCGGGCGTCGGTTTGTAGCCCATGCCGTCTTCGGGCATCGCATCCAGATATTCCTTCGTGTATTCTTTGGCGCGCTGCCACTCAGCCGTTAACTGGGCTATCGTAGACAGCGGCTTCGCAGCCTGAACAGCCGAAAGGGTCATTAGCAAGCCCACAAAGGCCAGCACAAATCGGTAAGGTAGTTTAGTGGTCATACGTGATAAATTGATTAAATACAGGGTAAAAGCAGGTATATGTCAAGACGCAACACCTTGCGTCTTGACACAGAAACTATCATTTGCTGACCGGCAGGATGATTTTGCTGGCTGCGTTGGCGCTGTGGTGCACTTTTATCGTAGCCTTCTGAAAATCACTGTCTTTAGCGTGGTAAATATCGACGAACGTCTGCGGATTACGGTCAACCAGCGGGAACCAGGAACTCTGCACCTGCACCATGACGCGGTGGCCTTTTTTGAACGTATGCGCCACATCGGGCAAGGTGTACTTGACCTCACTGACCTGACCGGGTACGAAGGCTTCCGGCTTCTCGAAGCTCTTGCGGAAACGCCCCCGGAACACCTCACCCCGAACCAGCATCTGGTAGCCGTTCATAATGTATGCGTCATTCGGTTTGTACTGAAAATCGTCGGGAAACACGTCGATTAGTTTGACGATAAAATCCGCATCGGTCCCGCTCATGCTCACCATCAAATCGGCGACGAGCGGCCCCGACAGCGTCAGATCATCGGTCAGCACGTCTGTTTTGAAGACCAGTACGTCAGGCCGATTGGCGGCAAATCGCTGGTCATCGGTCATGTACTCCCGCGTGCGGTTCGCTTTGATACCATCCGTATACGGAACCGGTTTGGCCGGATCGCTCACGTATTCCGTAAACGTCTCTTTTCCGCCGGCCGATGGCCGGGTGAAGCTTAGTCCACCTTTGGGTTGCAGATACATAGCCTGTTCGGTTACGCTGGCCGGTGGCCATTTGTCGAACTGATGCCATTTATTTTCGCCCGTAAAAAAGATGTTCGCTTCTTTAAGTTTATCAATACTGCCTTTGCCCTTCAGGTAAAAGTTAAAGAACGGAACCTCGACATTTTCCGCGTAATACGTGCTGGTTGGACTCCCAAACTGCACATTTCCCAGCGACGATCCATCACTGCCGCGGCCCGCCCACTGCCCATGAAACCACGGTCCCATAATGATTTTGTTGTTATTTTTTGCTTTGCCTTCAATGGCTGCGTAGGTCGCCCAGGCACCGAAACAATCCTCCGCGTCGAACAGACCACCCACAACCAGCGTCGCAATGTTGGGCGAAATGGAGCCTACGAAATTCCGGACGTTACGGGCCTTCCACCAGGCATCCAGATTGGGATGTTCCATCATCTCATTCCAGAATCGCACACTGTCGCCCGCAAACCGGGTCAGGTTTGGCAGCGCACCACTGCGCAGAAAGTACTCGTAGCTGTCTTTGGTCGAAACCGGAAACCCCTTGGGCCCAACGGTTGTTGGTTTAGGCCGGGGAAAGCCGAACCCGCGACGGAGGTAGAAATTGAAGCCATCCATTTCCATGAACGCACCATTGTGGTGAAAATCGTCGCCCATGAACCAGTCCGTAACGGGTGCCTGCGGGCTAACGGCTTTCAGCGCCGGGTGGTTACTCAATGCGGCCATGGTCGAATAGAAGCCCGGATAGGAAATGCCAAATACCCCTACTTTTTCGTTGTTATTTGGCAGGTTTTTGACGAGCCAGTCGATGGCATCGTACGTATCGCTGGCTTCATCGAAATCGTTCGCTTTCTTATCGGTTTTGTAGGGACGCACATCTTCGAAGACACCCTCGCTCATCCAGCGGCCTCGCACGTCCTGCACGACCATGATGTAGCCTTCTTTTAGGTACTCTTTATAGTGGTTGCCGTAGAAAGGCCGGTACGCGTTTTCGCCATAGGGAGCGCAGGAATACGGTGTCCGGGATAACAGAATCGGGTGCTTTTCGGCATTATCCTTCGGCATGTAGATGGATGTGAACAACTTTGTTCCGTCCCGCATTGGAATGTACTGCTCCTTCTTGATATAATTCGCTCGAAACCAGGTTGAATCCGGATTCTGGGCATAGGAGCACATGGGTATGAGCAGCAGCAACAGGCAATAAAGGCGATTCATGATTGTATTCTGGCTTTATTAGAAGATTCTTGAACAAGTATAGGCACAAACGATGAACTTATTCGCCAAAAAGTCGAATTACCCATAGAGGCTGGCATCTACTCAGATAAAAGGTAACTGGGTCCAGCACTATAGAAATGTACAGAACAAATGAGAAAGTATGCATACAATTGCCCGAATTTGCGGTTTAGTAGGCAAACCCGTCCGTTTATCCAATTCCGGTAACGAACGAACCTGACCGCTCCATCGGAGCTACTTATCAATTACGTATGAAAATCAGAGCAATTATAACGGGCGCTACCGGCATGGTAGGCGAAGGCGTCCTGCACGAATGTCTGCTGAGTCCGGATGTTGAACAGGTACTGGTTATTAACCGAAAACCCGGTGGCGTATCGCACCCGAAACTGCGCGAAATCGTTCACACGAACGTTTTCGACCTGACACCAATTGCCAGTCAGTTGACGGGCTATAATGCCTGCTTCTTCTGTCTCGGGGTTTCATCGGTTGGCATGGACGAAGCAGAATACCGCCGACTGACCTATGACCTCACGCTTCGGGTAGCCGAACTCCTGGCGCAACTAAATCCAGACATGACATTTGGCTATGTATCGGGAAGCGGTACGGACAGTAGCGAGCAGGGGCGTATTGGCTGGGCGCGGGTGAAAGGCGCGACCGAAAATGCGCTGATGCAGTTACCGTTCAAAAAAGCCTATATGTTCCGTCCGGGTTTTATGAAGCCTACCCCCGGCCTGAGAAACGTGAAAAGCTATTACAAATTTATCGCCTGGCTGTACCCAATTGGCCGAGCACTCTATCCGGCTGGCTTTTCTACCTTGCAGGAGCTGGCCTTAGCCATGATTAAGTCGGTAACGCTGGGTTACGAAAAGCCCATTCTGGAAGTGAACGATATTGTTGCGTTAGCTAAACGATAGGCACGACTCCATTGGATACGGTGTACGTTTGCCGATAACCCGGACTGCCGGTCCGGGAGTCCGGGTTATGTTTAGCGGCCCATCCAGCCACCATCGACGGTAAGAATGGTGCCGTGAACATAGCGGGCCGCATCGGACGCCAGGAAAACGATGGGTCCTTTGAAATCGTCGGGTTCACCCCAGCGGGCCGCCGGAATGCGGTCGAGAATGGATTTACTCCGCGCCGGATCAGCACGGAGGGCTTCGGTATTATCGGTTGCTATATAGCCGGGCGCAATGGCGTTGACGTTGACCCCTTTCGACGCCCACTCGTTGGCGAATGCCTTGACCATACTACCGATCGCTCCTTTGCTGGCCGCATAACCCGGCACATTGACACCACCCTGAAACGTCAGCAGCGACGCCGTAAAAACCACGTTACCACGCCCCCGCTCGACCATATCCTTGCCAATCTCGCGGGTGAGAATAAACTGAGCCGTCTGGTTGATCGCAATCACCTCGTCCCAATACTCGTCGGGGTGTTCGGCGACTGGTTTGCGTAAGATCGTCCCGGCATTGTTGACCAGAATATCGACGACTGGATGGTCATTCTTCACCTGTTTGATAAAGGCGTAGAGGGATTCCCGATTACCAAAATCAGCCTGATAGGCGTAGAATTTACGGCCAAGTTGCTCCACCGCTTGTGAAACAGCACTCCCGTCCCGTTCGAGATTCGCCGAAACACCAATAATGTCGGCCCCGGCTTCGGCTAGTGCTTCCGCCATAGCTTTGCCAATACCCCGTTTGCAGCCAGTAACAAGTGCCAGTTTTCCGGCCAGCGAAAATGTATTGAGTACGGTAGTCATAGGTTTATGGATAGTAGTAAAAGATCGTCTACAGAATGCCTAGCCGAAATCGCGAACGATAACTTGTGGACTTACTTTCCTACCGTCACGACAGGTTTGTTTTTCAGTTGAGCCTCATACTGACGCAGGTAAGAAAACCAGGCGTCGCTGGACGTAATCTGTCCGGCTTTGTCCCAGGCACCGCCCGAATAATAGGTAATGGCGCTACCCGATTTAACGCCGAGCTTAGCCAGTCCGTGCTGGTAGTTGCGCATCATCGGAACGGGAGTCGTTTCAACGACACACCCAACGCCAATCGTGCCATCGTCGCCATGTTTCGGCTCCCAGTAACCGAGGATACCTGTTTTTTCGTCCAGCAACAGGGGACTCTCCTCGGGACGGAGCGTGATGCCAACCACCATCGGCAACACCGGTGGCCCTGTATGAACCACGTCGACACGTATTTTGCTCAGCTGCGAACCCGCATCCAGCGAGATCGTTTTGGTTTGGGTAACGGTGATGCCGTTGAACGTATACGGATCGTATTTCACCCGAAACGTTGACCGCAACGGACCGTTGTCCAGAATTTCCCACGACTTATAGTTGTGAATATACTGGATCGAATCGTTCAGAAAAACACCGATATCGCCCGCGCCGAGCGTAAGCCCAACGTGGTAATAGTCCAGTCCTTCACCGTGGTCTTTGTGGTAATCGTTCTGCTTATACCACTTGTCAAGAATCAGGGCACTGGTCCGTTTGGCTCAGATGTCGGACCCATAGGCATTGTCGGAGCGACCGTTGAGTGCCGCGCCGTAGATCCGAAACGCTACTTTATCATTTTCCCAGGCAAAATCGTCGTAGCGTTCGGGCACGTAGCGACAGTAGGTTTTCGGTTCTACGCGCCCGGGCTTGCCCCGATACAGGGCAAGCTGAATGGTTTGTTTAGGTCCAACCGACACCTGCACCAGTAGATTCTGGACACTTTTTTCGCCCCGGCGCTCAAACTGATAAGCGACCTCTTTCCCGGATGCCGTGATCTGGAGTTGGGCCGTGTCTACCTGCGGATATGCTTTTTTTACAGTTGTCCAGGGAATCTCGATTACCGTCTGAGTCAGCGATGAACTACCCGGATTAGTAATTTTCAGCATAGCGTTCTGACCGATTATGTTTCCGGACAGGCTAATCAGAACGCTCAAAACAAACGAAAATCTCATTTTATTTTAAATCAGTAATCGCGCAGAAATCCATGTCGCTGTAGTCGAGATTTTCGCCAGCCATGCCCCAGATGAACGTATAGTTCGACGTGCCGGCCCCGGCGTGAATCGACCAGTTCGGTGAGATAACAGCCTGCTCATTCTGCATCCAGATGTGGCGGGTTTCCTGGGGCTGACCCATAAAATGACAGACGGCCTGGTTGTCGGGCACCTCAAAATAAAAGTAGACTTCCATACGTCGATCATGCGTATGGGCGGGCATCGTATTCCAAACGCTACCCGTTTTCAGCTCGGTCATGCCCATCTGCAACTGACAGGTTGGCAATACACTGTTGACAAGCAACTTATTGATTACACGATGGTTGGCAGTTTCCATGCTTCCCAACTCCACAACCTCCGCATCGGTCCGCGACACTTTGCGGGTGGGATAATTTCTGGTAGCGGGTGTCGAATTCAGGTAAAACTTGGCGGGCGTAGCGGCCTCATGCGATATGAACTGGACATCTCGGGTTCCCTGACCGATGTATAACGCTTCCTTATAGTCCAGATCGATGCGTTCTCCATCGACCACAACCTGGCCCGACCGCCCCACGTTGATGATACCGAGTTCGCGCCGTTCCAGAAAATAGGCCGCTTTTAGCTGGTCGGGAGTCGTTAGCGTTACGGGGCCCTCTATCGGCATGATACCACCCGTCAGATACCGATCGAAGAAGGACAGCACCCACTGGAACTGATCGGCGACGAACAACTTCCCGATGAGGAAATTCTGCCGAAGCTGGTCGGTATTCATCCCTTTTACTTCATTGGGCGATGTGGCATACCGGCTCTCAAAAACCAGTTCCTGCCCACCCTGATTGCCTGTGCGTGTTGTCAGTTCAGTTTGCATATAGGGGTTGATTGTGCGCTACGATCAGCGTTGTTTCGTTGGGCGCAAAAAGTAGGTATCAAAATGGCTACCAGCAACTTGTCAGCAATTTTATCACTTCACCTTGTAGAACTTCGCGCCGAACAGGAAAATGACCGCGTAACAGATGATGGGCAGGTAATAGGCATTGGCAACATCTTTCTCCGCGGCAAGGCCCATCAAAAATGGGAAAATAGCTCCACCAACAACGCCCATTGAAATAAACGAAGACGCCTGCTGCGTATGGGCACCGAGATTTTTCAGTCCTAAGCTGAAAATGGTGGGGAACATGATGCTGAAAAAGAAATTGAGCATCAGTAACGCGATGAAGGAAGGCCAGCCAAAGCTCTGCGTAATGATCAGACACATCACCACGTTGCAGGCGGCAAAAATTGCCAGTAAGGAATGGGGCGCAATAACCCGCATCAGGAACGTACCCACGAACCGTCCGGCCAGCATCAGGGCCATGAACAGGATCATGTAGCGACCCGCCAGTTCATCTGTGAAACCCATTTTCTCGTGACCGTAATTGATAAAAAATGCCCAGGTTCCACCCTGCGCGGCCACATTGAAAAACTGAGCGATTACGGCCCATATGAAGTGCTTGTGCGCGAACAACGATTTGCCCGGTTCAACGTCAACATTGGCAGCCTCGGGATCAGCTACGGCTGCATGTGGGTCCGTCAGAGCCGGTACTTTTACGAATGAAAACAGGATGGCGATGGTCGCAATAACACTACCAATAACGATATACAGCGTCTTAACGGACGTCAGATCCGTACTTCCTTCGGTGTTGTTTCGCAGCAGAAAATAGGAGCCGATCGCCGGTCCGATGATGGCACCCAAAGCATTGAACGCCTGCGCAAAATTAATGCGCTGGTCACTGGTCCGTTGGTCGCCAAGGGACGCCACAAAGGGGTGCGCTACCGTTTCGAGCGTTGAAATGCCACAGCCCAGGATGAAGAGAGCAATGCCGAAATAGGTAAACGAAGCCGCGGCTGCCGCCGGAACAAACAGGAACGAACCCGCAGCAAACAGCGAAAGACCCAACAACACCCCGTTTTTATAACCGAACCGTTTCATGAACAGTCCGGCGGGGATACCCATCACAAAATAAGCGCCAAAAATAGCAAACTGAACGAAGGCCGATTGTGTCTTGGTGAGGCTCAGCACATGCTGAAAGTGCTTGTTCAACACATCGCCCATCGTAATGGCGATCCCCCAGAACATGAACAGTGACGTAACGAAGATTAAGGTGATCAGGTATTTACTGTCGGTAAATGTGGCTGGCTTCGTTTGGCCAGATACGGGTGTTGCCTGCATTGGTTTGTTAGGTTTATAGCTACTTCAGCAGTGGGTTCCTTGATGCAGTATCACCCGACTACTTACACTAAATAGTGAATCCGGTTGATAAATACTCTACTGCACTACAGACTTTCCTGAATTTTTCGGTTGGCTTTGGTCCCATTCGCTCGTGTTTTGACGACGTTGCGATAGTCAGTACCTTGCACAAGCTGCAATTTACACGTTCCTTATCCCAACCTAATGCACAAACTGGATTATTTGCTCCTATCGGCCTTTTTGCTGATTGCAGGCACGGTCATGGCCCAGTCATCGGCCCAGAAAAAACTACTGTTCGGGGTGGCCTATTACGATGAATACATGCCCTACGAACGGCTGGAGAAAGACGTAGCGATGATGAACGAGTCGGGCATCAACGTGGTCCGTATTGCTGAATCGACCTGGAGTACCGTTGAACCTCAGGATGGTGTATTCGATTTTTCGCACATCGACCGGGTATTGAATGCGATGCACAAGGGCGGCATTCAGGTCATTATTGGAACGCCCACGTACGCCGTACCGACCTGGCTGGTTCGTAAATACCCGGATGTTTTGGCCATTACGCCCACTGGGCCGAACCGGTACGGGCCTCGCCAGAACATGGACATTTCGAACAAAAATTTTCGTATCCATGCCGAACGGGTCATCCGAAAAATCATGGAACACGTCAAAGACCATCCCGCCATTATTGGTTATCAGGTCGATAACGAAACGAAGGCGTATAACACCGCCGGGCCAGCCGTTCAGCAGCTTTTTGTCGAGTATATGAAAACGAAATTTTCGTCGCTGGACAAACTCAATAAAGCGTTCGGGCTCGATTACTGGAGCAATCGGATCAATAGCTGGGACGATTTTCCGTCGGCGGTTGGTACGGTGAACGCGAGTCTAAGTTCGGAATTCGCCCGTTTTCAGCGCCAACTCGTGACCGATTACTTGGCCTGGCAGGCGAAAATTGTTAACGAATACAAAAAGCCCGGCCAGTTCGTAACGCAGAATTTCGACCTCGACTGGCGTGGTTATTCCTATGGTCTTCAGACGGAGGTCGATCATTTTGCCGCTGCCAAAGCTATGGATATTGCCGGTATCGACATCTACCATCCGACCCAGGGCCAACTCACCGGAGCCGAAATTTCGCTCGGTGGCGATGTAGCCCGGTCAATGAAAGGGGGAAAAAATTACCTTGTCATCGAGACCGAAGCACAGGGGTTTCCGCAGTGGGTGCCTTACCCCGGTCAGTTGCGGCTACAGGCGTTCAGCCATCTGGCGTCGGGGGCCAATATGCTTGAATACTGGCACTGGCATTCGATTCATAACTCGGCGGAAACCTACTGGAAAGGGCTGTTGAGCCACGATTTCGAACCGAATCCGACCTATACTGAAGCGCAGACCATCGGACGTGATTTCGCCCGGCTAAGCAATAAGCTGGTCAATCTCAAAAAGACCAATCAGGTCGCTATCCTGGCCAGCAGTGAAGCGCAAACGGCTTTCAATGCGTTCAGTTTCGGTTGGGGGGCTAAAGAAAAGTGGAACGACATTGCCCGTCCTATCTACGACGCCCTGTATCGAATGAACGTCAGCGTTGATTTTGCTGATCCATCGACGTCAAACCTGGAAGCGTATAAAGTGTTGATTGTACCCGCCCTCTATGCCGCATCCGATTCGCTGCTGGAACGCTTGAATCGCTTCGTGAAAAATGGCGGCCATGTGTACTATACGTTCAAAAGCGGCTTTTCGGATGAGTACGTAAAAGTCCGGACAACTCGTCAGCCGGGCATCATTCAGGAAGCGTGCGGTATGACCTACAGCCAATTTACGATTCCCGACCAGGTTACGCTCAAAGGGGATCCGTTCAAGGTTGGCGCGGCTGATAACATCGTAAAAACGTGGATGGAATTAGTAACACCAACTACAGCGAAGGTACTTGCCTATTACGAGCATCCGGTTTGGGGAACGTACGCAGCCATAACGCAGAACGACTTCGGAAAGGGTACGGCAACATACGTCGGTTGCCTGACCAGCAACGCCGTTACGGAAAAAGTGCTTGAAAATGTGATCAGGAAAGCGGGTATATGGGGTGCTGACCAGGCTACCCGGTTCCCGCTCATTACCAAATCCGGCGTCAATCAGCAGGGCAACATGATTCATTACTATTTCAACTACTCGGCTACACCCGGCACCATAACTTATCCGTACAAGACTGGTAAAGAACTCCTGTCGAATGAGACTGTTCAATCAAATAAGTCCGTCACGCTCGAACCCTGGGGCATGGCGATTATCGAAGAAAGCCGATAGTTTTTTACTTGTAGAGACTGGTCCGCCAGTGTATCTGTGCCAGCAAACCCGTTCTGGCGCGGGTCTGTCGGCACAGATGCACCGTTAGGTAGTCTGACCTCTCCCACGAACGAACAGCTGTTTCAGCTGATCGACCATGGACCCGTCGTTCGAGACGGAAATCGAACTGATCTTATCCGCGATTTTTTCGACGTATTCCATCTCCTTCAATTTCCAGAGCATCTCGTTATCTTCCATCAACTTCGCCGTGTTCAGCAGACTGCGGGTCGACGCGGTTTCCTCCCGACGCATGATGGTGTTGGCCTGCGCTTTCTTTTCGGCCATAAGTACCTGGTTCATGATATCGCGCATATCACCCGGCAGAATGATGTCCCGAACGCCACCGTTGCGCAGCTCGACACCCAGTTCAGCGGCTTTATCGGCGGTGGTCTTTATCACGAACGGGGCCAGTTCTCCTTTCTTCTCCAGAAGCTCGTCGAGTGTCAGGCTGCCAACATAGTCGCGCAAGGCCAGCTGAATCGACACGTACAACTGCTTGTCGTACTCCTTATTATCGACCAGCGCTTTGATCACATCCTGCACATGATACTGCACGTAAAAGCTCAGGCGCAGCGACGCTTTGTCTTTCGTCAGAATTTCCTGTCCGGAGACTTCCATCTGCTGCTGGCGCGTATCGACTTTCAGCACCTGAACGGGCGTGTTGTTTTTCCACCAGTGATACGTACCAGCGGTCAGGACCCGGTCGAATTTCCAGTCGATGAACAGGATACCTTTCTCGTGGGACTCGACGGTAAAGGTGCGCACATAGGCCGATAACGGCTGAGGCATCAGCGATACCAGATTGATGGTAGCCGGAATGTCGAGCTGGCTTAGATCAGCCTTGATGTAGTCGTACTGTTTAACACCTTTCCAGTACGCCCAGCGACCTTTAGGCAGGACCGTCTGAAAAAGTCCCATCGATCCGGCTACCCGGTCGTACTGGAGCGCAATTTCATTTTCCTTCACCTCAACCACATCAAGTTCAGCGGCTACAGCCGGGTATTCCAGCAACAGAGCCAGATCGCAGGGCGGATTCTTTAACAGCTCACCCCGATTGTAGACATAAACAGTTTCATTCGACCAAAGCCAATGGTTACCTGCCGATAGCTTCTTTTGAAAGCCACCCTGTTTAAATACCAACCCAATTTGCTGGGCCTGGATGCGTACCGTTTTCATGATCGTATTTTTTATAGGGTAATTCATAAACCAGTTCGAAATCATCCAGTTAGCCAGGGCGGAAGCCGGTTAGCTCCTGCTTTGGTACACTCGTTCAACGAACAATCCGGACCGGGTGATCGATCGAATTGACGCACACGCGCTTATCCATCCGATCAACCCGTCAGAATACAGTCCCGAACGGTTGCACGCCCGGCAAACGCGACACCTGCCTGCTGGCTCCAACTAACTCGTTATGCCTCTGGTAAGCCAGCGACACAACCGGACAACTTCGAACCGATTCAGCGCACTTGAGTAGCCTTTTTAGAAGTGGCCGTCTTCATCCAACCAACGGATCAACCGGTTAGGGTTGATAGCGGGATTCGAACCCGCATTTGTCAACAGAGCCCGTCATAACCAACAGCATATCGACATCAGCCAGTGGCCGCGATACTATGGGGCAATACTAATACCCACATCAGGTTTGGTTATCGGTACATCTGTCGTAACGGCGAACCATCGCATCGGCGAACCGTCGCAACGGCGAACCGTCCTGACAAAGGTTAAGGGCTACTGCGCAGTGTTTTTGCGCAGTTCAGAAAATTTTTCCTATTTTCCAGAAAAAGCTGAAAGTCAGATGCCCTCTAACCGAAACGCTCTCGTTCGCTACAAAACGCTGGATGCGTGTCTGCGCAATCGTCAGCGAAAGTGGACGCTCAACGACCTGATCGAAACCGTCTCCGATGCCCTGTATGAATACGAAGGCGTCACCAAGGGCATCAGCCGACGCACGGTTCAGGCCGATCTTCAGATGATGCGGAGCGACAAGCTGGGCTATTTTGCGCCCATCGTCGTGATCGACAAAAAATACTACACCTACGACGATCCCACCTATAGCATTACCAACATTCCCCTGACGGATGGTGATTTGTCGCGAATGAATGAGGCCGTTACCATTTTAAAGCAATTCAAAGGCTTCTCACATTTTACGGCACTCAATGAAGTCGTGCAGAAACTGGAAGATCACGTGTATTCGACGGCGCAAAAATCAGCGTCGGTGATTGACTTCGAAAAGAACGAGCAACTGAAGGGACTGCATTATCTGGACGAACTGTACCAGGCCGTCATTCAAAAGCGGGCCCTGCGGGTTCAGTATCAATCCTTTTTGGCGCGGCTTCCGCAAACGTTCACCTTTCATGTCTGGTGGTTGAAAGAGTTTAAGAACCGCTGGTTTGCCGTGGGTGCGCGCGACAAAAAAAGATACATTATGAATCTGGCGCTGGATCGGATGCTATCGATAACGCTGGCCCCTGATGTCGACTATATACCCAACCGGACGATTGATCCTGATGCTTACTACCGCAACGTGATAGGCGTATCGGTCAGCGAAACTGTACGTCCTGTTCAAGTCAGGTTATTCGTTAGTCACTTGCACGCGCCCTACGTGGAGACGAAGCCCTTTCATCACTCGCAGCAGGTGCTGGAGCGAGCAGCAGAAGGCATTGTCATACAACTGGATGTACAACATAATTTAGAGTTGGAACGAGAAATTCTGGGGTTTGCCGAGGGTATTCAAGTCCTCGAACCCGAACGACTTCGCCGGGTTATCCAAAAACGATTAGAGGCTGGTTTGACTGCCTATCGGGATGCAAACCCCGGCTTACCGGTAGTGGAATGAGTAAAATTAAACCATAATATTCTGATTATAAGCACTTTTAGGTTAGTTTAGAAAAAGCAGCCTACTAGTAGGAAACTTTTCTAATGGTAGTATAGTTAACAGTGTTATAAAACAGAACACACCCCAACATGGGAATTCTTGAGCGTCGGTTACGGCAGAAAGTAGAAGTAAAAACCAGCATCTTACAGGCAGCGTGGCAACTGGTTCTGGAGGAAGGCTGGCAGGCGCTTTCGATCCGTAAGATTGCCGATGCCATCGAGTATAGCGTCCCCGTGATCTACAGTCACTTCGAAAACAAAGACGCTATTCTGACGGAGTTTACCAAAGAAGGGTTCCGTCTTTTGACCGAAGAAGTACGTCGGCAACGTGATACCCGGCAGGATGCCAGTCAGCAACTGGAAGCCATTGCGCAGGGTTACTGGGACTTTGCCTTTGCCAATAAGGAGTTTTACCAGCTTATGTTTGGGCTTGGTATACCCCGTTGCGAAGAGGTTAGTCAGGTTTCTGAAATGCAGCAGTTTTCGGACGTGCTGATCTCGGTCATTCAGGAAGCGATCCGAACCAGCCGACACCCCGACGTTGATTCGTTTCTGAAGTTTCACACCTACTGGTCTATCCTGCACGGATTGGTTTCCATTCAGATGATCGACCAAAAGGCAGGCGCCAACCCCTGGAGCAAACTGGTATTGCAGGACGCCATCAGTGGGTTCATTAAGTCGATAAACGGCTAATTTTTTTGACTTTTCCCTAACAGTGTTAGGATTTATACCATCGATAGAACACTAAGACTTTTCTCAACAGTACCATGTTACACGTAACAAGAATCCATAAGGCAGACTACGCACCAATCAGTGATCTGGTCACGTACCGGGCCCTTCCTACGGCGAATGTCAGTATGATCGATCCCTTTCTGTTCCTGAACCATCACGGTCCTCAGGTATACGAACCAAACAACCACGGCCTTCCGTTCGGCCCCCATCCACACCGGGGGATGGAAACGGTGACGTTTATCCTCGACGGCGATATTTCACACAAAGACAGCGGTGGTCACGAAAGCGTTATCACGGCGGGCGGTGTCCAGTGGATGACGGCTGGACGGGGGCTGATTCATGCCGAAACGTCTTCCGATGCGTTCCAGAAAAATGGCGGTAAGCTGGAAATTCTACAATTGTGGCTAAACCTGCCCGCCCGGCTGAAAATGACACCCCCCTTTTACAAAGGGCTACAACGCGAAGAAATTCCAAGTGTGACGCTGGACGGGGGCAACGTTACCGTCAACCTCATTGCGGGCGACTGGGATGGACAAAAAGCGGCTTTCAACTCCGAAACCGGCGTTCATCTGAATACCATCTACGCCAAGGCGGGTGGCCGTTTAACCGTCACGATTCCGCAGGATCACCACATTTTCTTCTACGTCATCAAGGGTAATCTAACGGCGAATGGAACCAAGGTCGATGCGCTGAAACTGGCCGAGTTCAATCAAGATGGCGATACGTTGACGATCACCGCCGATACCGACAGTATTCTGCTGCTGGGCCACGCGAAACCGCTGGACGAACCCGTCGTTGCGCAAGGTCCTTTCGTAATGAATACCCAACAGGAAATCCAGGAAGCCTACGCCGATTATCGGCAGGGCAAATTCGGCACCTGGACTCACTAATCCATTTTTAGTTTATCAATTCAATCAATTTCCGCAATCATGGCAACCACAAAATGGGTCGTTGACCCAATGCACTCCGAAGTACAGTTTAAAATCAAGCACCTGGTTATCTCGACCGTGACGGGCACATTCCGTCAGTTTGAAGGCGGTGCAACAACCGAGCATGACGATTTCGACGGGGCCGAAGTTCACTTTTCACTGGACGTAGCCAGTGTCGATACCAATCAGGAAATGCGGGATACGCACTTGAAGTCGGCTGAGTTTTTCGAGGCAGATACCTATCCGACGATCACGTTCAAATCGACTTCGTTCAAGAAGATAGACGATGATGAATACACGCTGACGGGCGATTTGACCATGAAGGGCATCACCAAACCCGTGTCGCTTAAAGCCGAATACGGTGGAACGGCCAAGGACGGATACGGCAATCAGAAACTTGGTTTTGAAGTAACCGGAAAGATCAACCGCAAAGAATTTGGCCTCACCTACAACGCGCTGACCGAAACGGGTGGCCTTGCCTTGGGCGAAGACATTAAGCTGATCGCGAATATCCAGTTGTCACAGGCAGCCTAACTTCTGAACAAGATGGACGTAGAAATCTGGAGCGATGTCATGTGCCCGTTCTGTTACATCGGTAAACGGAAATTTGAGCACGCCCTTGACCAATTTGCGCATAAAGCGCAGGTGAACGTTGTCTGGAAAAGCTTTCAGCTGAATCCGGACATGAAAACGGAGCCGGGCAAAACCATCAATCAGTATCTGGCCGACATAAAAGGCTGGAGTCTGGACGAAGCCAAACGCATGAACGACCGCGTGACGGCAATGGCGAGTGAAGTGGGGCTGACCTACGACTTCGATAAAGCGGTTGTCGCGAATTCGTGGGATGCTCACCGGCTCATCCAGCTGGCGAAACAGCATAATCTGGGCGATGCCGTCGAAGAACGACTGTTTCGGGCCTACTTTACCGAGGGTCGCGACACATCCGATCAAGCCACGCTACTTGAACTGGGCACAGAAATTGGCATTCCCACTACGGATATCGAACAGATGCTGCAAAGCAATCAGTTTGCCGAGGCCGTTGCGCATGACATCGACGAAGCGCAGCAGGTCGGGGCGCGGGGCGTTCCGTTCTTCGTGCTGAACCGTCAGTATGCCGTTTCGGGTGCTCAACAGCCCGAGACATTCTTAGGTGCGCTTGAAACGGCCTGGTCGGCATGGGAAAAAGCCAACCCAGTCGTAACCCAGCCGTCAACCGACGGACCCGCCTGTACCCCCGGCGAAGCCTGTTAACGAGCCTCTTTCAATACCTTATCAATCCCCATTTACAGACATACAACCGTGGAATTACTCGATGCAATGAACTGGCGGTACGCTGCAAAAAAAATGAATGGTCAGATCGTACCGACCGAAAAAGTAGATACCATTCTGGAATCAATCCGGTTATCGGCTTCATCAGTAGGCTTGCAGCCGTACGACGTAATCCTGATCAGCAATCACGAGCTAAAAGGTAAAATTCACGAGCTAGCCTGTCCACAGCCGCAAATCGTCGAAGGCTCACACCTGCTGGTTTTTGCCTACTGGACAAACGTAGACGCGGCCAAGATCGACACCTATATGCAGCTGATTGCCGATACGCGCCATGTTTCCGTCGAATCGCTGACGCCCTTTGCTGATTCAGTTAAAGGTGGTCTTCTGAGCAAAACACCTGAGGATCTGGCCGTATGGGCATCTCGTCAGGCGTATATTGGCCTGGGATCAGCCTTGATCGCGGCAGCCACCGAACACGTTGACGCTACGCCAATAGAAGGGTTCAACGCAGATGCTCTCGACAAAATTCTGGATTTACCCGCCAAAGGGTTGCGCAGTGTAGCCCTTATGGCGCTGGGTTACCGGGACGAGGAAAAAGATTTTCTGTCAAAAGCACCCAAAGTACGCCGTTCCAGAAACGATTTTTTTACCGAGCTGGCGTAACTTATCTCACCATCGGGGTGGGCGTTGCTCTTTCTACTACCTCAAGGATGCTCGCTAAACGGTAGTTGATACGCCGTATCTTGAAGATACGGCGTATCAACTACCGTTTAGTTTTACTTCATCGTAAGCGTGTAACTTTTACCGGGTTGGGTTGCAAAATCATAGACGGGACCCATAAACGGCTTCCGCATGATAAGCTGAGCTTGGGGCGACACAATCGGATCTTTGATAGTCAGTGTCTGAAAGAACGGGTTCGAATTTGCGGCCCCATTGAGTATTGTCGCAAATCCGGTCGTCCGTAACTCGTTCGGAACGCGAATCCGGCAGTTGCCCCCCAACGTAGACTTAATCGTCACTTTCGCTACTTTTCCATCTTTCCATTCCAGCGATACGATCTCAAAACCACCGCGCGCCCGAAGGCCGCTGATGCTCCCGTTCTTCCAGCGATCGGGCAAGGCCGGCAGCAGGTGAATGGCTTCGTCGTGGCTTTGCATCAGCATTTCGGCAATACCCGCCGTGCAGCCAAAATTACCATCGATCTGAAAAGGCGGATGCGCATCGAATAAATTGGTATATGTCCCTCCGCCCTGTTGGGTGCCTACCGGCGACAACTGGTTCGTGATCAGCTTGTAAGCCCGATTTCCATCCAGCAGTCGCGCCCACCAGTTGACCTTCCAGCCCATCGACCAGCCCGTCGAAACGTCGCCCCGCTGCTCCAGGGTATTGCGCGCGGCTGTGAACAGTTGCGGAGTCCGATAAGCGGACAATTGAGCCGATGGGTACAAGCCGTAGAGGTGCGAAATGTGCCGGTGTTTGTCGTCGGGACTGTCCAGGTCGTCGATCCATTCCTGCAACTGGCCGTGCTTACCAACCTGCATCGGAGGCAGCTGCGCCAGCTTACTCTGCACCAGTTTAACAAAATCAGCATCGGTATTCAGCAATTTAGCAGCCCGGATAACGCTGGTGAAACAATCGAACACGATCTGATTGTCCATGGTCACGCCCGCGTCGATCGAGGTATTCGGACGGGTAGACGGCGCATTTTCGGGCGACATACCGGGGCAGACCACCAGATAATGATGATTGGGGTCTTCGACCAGATAGTCCACGAAAAATTCAGCCGCCCCTTTCATGGCCGGATACACCGATTTGAGGTAATTTTTATCGCCTGAGTAAAGGTATTTCTCCCACAGATGCTGGCTCAGCCACCCCCCGCCCATCGGCCACATCGAGTAATAAATCGCGTCGACGGGTCCCGTGATTCGCCAGAGATCGGTATTGTGATGCGCGACCCAGCCTTTGGCTCCATACATGACACGCGCTGTCTCGCGACCTGTCTGCGCTAGCTCGTTTATCATCTGCACCAATGGCTCATGCATCTCGGTCAGGTTGGTAACCTCAGCTGGCCAGTAGTTCATCTCAGTGTTGATATTGATCGTGTATTTGCTATCCCAGGGCGGGTCCATCCGATCGTTCCAAAGGCCCTGCAACGTTCCCGGCTGCCCCAGAACGCCGTTTCGACCCGGTTGCGATGCCGAAATCAGCAGATACCGCCCAAACTGAAAATACAACGACACCAGCTGCGGGTCATCTCCCGATGCAAACTGTTGAATGCGTTCATCGGTTGGCAGTTCGGCGGCTTTGGTCGAACCCAGATTCAATTTAACGCGCTTGAAGTAACGTTGATAAGCGGCAACATGATCGGTCAGAATCGTCGAAAAGGGTCGTTTCGTAGCCCGGCTCAGGTAATTATCGGTTAATACCTGTGGGTTGGCGGTGAGGGTTTTGTAATCGACAACATTGGTCGCCATCGAGACATAAAGCGTAGCCGCATTCGCTTCACTTACCAATACTGACGTATCGGTTTTGGTCGTCTTTCCTCCCTCCGCGATAACCCGCACGTGAGCATTGAAGCGTACCTGCCCTTTCACCCCTTCGTGATCGCTCGTCGTACCGGTTAACACTAGTTTGTCGTCGCCTTCAACGGTTCGCTGGCTTCGTTGCAGACTCGTGAGGAACCCCGAAAACGATACCTTTCCGGGCTTGCTGGCCGTCAGCCGCACAACGATCACCTGATCAGGTACGGACGCAATCACCTGCCGCGTGTAGCGCACACCATCGACCGTATACTGCGTTGTGGCGATCGCTTTCTCGATGTCCAGATCGCGGTAATACGCCGTGTAGGTCTGGTGATTCGGGAAATCCAGCAGCAGGTTGCCGACGGGCTGGTATTTCATCCCGTTGTTGGTCTTCGATTGAATGTTCGCTTCGGCCAGTTTTTGCGCTTCAGCCTGTTTACCCTCGAAAATAAGCTTCCGAATCGCTGGTAAAGCGGCCAGCGCATCTGGGTTATCATTTCGGTTCGGTCCACCCGACCAGACCGTTGCTTCGTTCAGTTTGATAATTTCCTGACCGGGATTGCCGTAGACCATTGCCCCCAGTCGGCCATTACCAACCGGCAGGGCATTTGTCCAGACCGTCCCAGCGGGTTGTTTGTACCAAAGTTTTAGGGGCGTCGGTTGTTGAGCGAACACCGAACAGGAAAGGTAAAGAAAGCAAAACAGGAGTCGAAAATTGGTCATAATACGTAGTCAAAAAATGGACTGGCTACATTGATGAGCACAGAACCCGCTATTCTTACTCTTTCCCGCCCGATTTTATTCGTCGGTGTTTGTTGATTGTGTAGAGACGCAATCCCTTGCGTCTCATCCGCGTCAGCAATACCATCCGCGTCAGCAACACCATCCGCGTCAGCAACACCATCCGCGTCAGCAACACCATCCGCGTCAGCAACACCATCCGGACAGAAGACCGCACCGGCGGTGATGCGGCATTCCGACCGGCAAGGGATTGCGTCTCTACCGGGCTTTGGCTACTTTTAAACCTGCTAAACGAACCCTTATCTAAGCCACATAACAAATGCGTTCAAAAGGCTTGCTTCCGCTTCTGTGCCTTAGCCTCCTATGGCTGACGGGAGCGTCAGCCACCGCTCAGACAACAGCCGCCAAACCCCGTACCATCATCACCACCGATGGTGAAGTAGACGATGTCGATACCTTCATCCGGATGTTGCTGTACAGCAATGAGTTCGACATTGTGGGGCTGGTTTACAGCAGTTCGCAGTGGCACTACAAAGGTGACGGCAAAGGAACAAAATTCACGTCAGAGGTGCCGAATACGGCCAAACGCTACGGCGAGCGAACCGAGCTGCGCTGGCCCGGCACAACCTGGATGGAAGCGTACATCGATAAATACGCGATGGTGTATCCCAATCTGATCAAGCACGCGAAAGGCTATCCGACTCCTCAACATCTTCGGAGCCTCGTTCAGATTGGCAATATCGACTTTGAAGGGGAGATGGACCAGGACACCAAAGGCTCGGACCTTATCAAGCAAATTCTGCTGGACGAGAACAAAAGCCCGGTTTACCTGCAAATCTGGGGCGGAACAAACACGGTTGCCCGCGCACTGAAATCGATTGAAGATCAGTACAAACATACACCGACCTGGTCAGCGATCGCCAAGAAAGTATCCGATAAAGCCATCATCTACGCCGTACTCGATCAGGACGCTACGTACCAGAAATACGTTGCCCCGCACTGGCCGCACATCAAGGTGCTTTATAACTCGGATCAGTTCTGGAGTTTCGCCTATTTATGGCCCAAGGTCGTTCCTGCCGAACTACAGCCGTATCTGGGCGGAAAATGGTTCGCTGAGCACATCAAATCCGGACATGGACCACTGCTGAGTTCGTATTATCTCTGGGGCGATGGCCAGAAACTCCCCGGCGATCCCGAACACACCCACGGCGATATGGCCGAAGCTAAAAAATACGATCGCAATCAATATGATTTCATTTCGGAAGGCGATTCCCCCGCCTATTTCTACCTGATCGATGTAGGACTACGGAGCATGGAGGACATTTCGTACGGTGGCTGGGGTGGTCGTATGGTGCAGTCAAAAACAAATCCCTACCGCTGGGAAGATGGCCAACAGGTGACTGATTACGATCCGTACACGAAGAAGAACGAAACAGCTTATCCGCAAACCCGCTGGATTCCGGCCCTGCAAAACGATTTTGCCGCCCGCGCCGACTGGTGCGTAAAACCATTTAGCGAAGCCAATCACCCGCCGGTCGTGACGCTCAACCACGCCCGCAATGTGTCAGTAAAACCAGGTCAGCGCATCTCGCTCAATGGCGCAGCCTCCGATCCGGATCAGGACAAGCTCAACTACCGCTGGTGGCAGTACAAAGAGGCTGGCACGTATGCGGGGCAGGTAGCTATCGACCATTCCGATCAGCCTAAGGCATCCGTCACAATACCAACGGACGCATCCAAAGGCACCACCATTCATTTGATTCTGGAAGTTAGCGACGCCAAAACACCCAGCCTGACCCGTTACCAACGCGTTATTGCTACAGTTGCCGACTGACTTACGTTTCTGGTACTTTCCGTCAACAATTAGATTCTTTCCCCGTTGTGAAAAATACGCCCGTTACGATCAAAGACATTGCCCGGTCGCTGAACATTTCCATATCTACCGTTTCGCGCGCGCTACGGGGAATGCCCGAAATTCATCCCGATACGCGACAGGCGGTAACGAAACTGGCCGAAGAACTGGATTACCAGCCCAATCAGTTAGCCAAAAATCTGGCCAAGAGCCGAACTCGAACCATTGGGGTCATTGTGCCTAACCTGAGTTACTATTTTTTCTCGGCGATGCTCAACAGCATTGAAGAGTCCGCGCTTCAGGCTGGCTACAGTGTGCTCGTTTGTCAGACGAACGAATCCTATTTACGGGAAATCACCAACATTCAGAACCTGATGCGGAGCCAGGTCGAAGGCTTCATCATATCACTCTCGCGCGATACGGACAACTACGAGCACGTTGAGCGGCTGGCCCGTAAAAACATACCACTGGTTCTGATCGACCGGTATGCCGAAACCATCGACGCATCCAAAGTGATCGTTGACAACAAATTAGCCGCGTTCAAGGCCACGGAACATCTGATCGAGAACGGCTGTCGACGCATTGGTTTTCTGGCCGGTCCTACTCAACTGTTGCTCAGCAACCAACGGGTGGCTGGCTACCGCGAAGCCTTGGCTAACCACGGTCTGGGCGTCGGCGATCAGTACGTGGTTCACTGCGACTACACGCAGGAAAATACTATCATGCAAACGCTGACACTGATGAGTTTGCCACAGCCGCCCGATGGTGTGGTTATGATCAGCGACCGGGTGGCTTACCCGGCCATGTACGCGATGAGCCAGAAAGGGCTTCGTATTCCGCAGGACGTAGCGGTTGTTAGTTTCAACAATGAGCCGGTTTCTGCGTTTTTCTCGCCAGCCCTCAGCAGCGTCAGTCAGCCGATCCAGGAGATGGGCACCGAAGCGGTCCGCCTGTTACTCAAGCAGTTGGATTCGACCAGCGATACGCCCGTACCCAAGGAAACGAAAATTATGGACACACAACTCATCGTGCGGGCATCGTCGTTTCGATCACCGGCTCATTAGGGCCGGATACGAATCGAACGTACTTTTGGCGCTTATAGCGACCTGTTTTAGAAATGAGCATTTGGTATCTAACTGATTTAGTGGGGACAAGCGTATTTGCCATATCCGGTGCATTGTCGGCCTTGAGCAAAAAGATGTACCACGATCTGTTCAGCATCTTTTTCATTAGCTTTCTAACGGCCATCGGTGGCGGCACGGTACGCGACGTTATTATGGGCGCACACCCCATCGCCTGGATACGTGACCCCAACTACCTGATTGTCATTATCGGCAGCGTCGGTGTTGCCGTGCTATGCCGGCGGTGGCTGCAAGGTGTCTTACGTCGGCCGTTGCTCGTTTTTGATACGGTAGGCATTGGTATTTACACCATTTTAGGGATGCAGAAAGCGCTTAGTTTTGGTGTCAATACGTGGGCGTCCATGTTGCTTGGCGTCATTTCAGCCTTGTTCGGGGGCGTCATCCGCGACACACTCGTCAACGATCTACCACTCATCTTCGACCGGCAACTTTACGCGACACCCTGCCTAGCGGGAGCCGTACTTTATCAGATTGGCCTGATACTGGCCCTTGATCCGAACCTGAACTTCATCCTATCGGCGAGTGCCATCACCCTGATTCGGCTGGTTGCTATTCGCAGGGGCTGGTCACTACCCCGCATCAATAGCTGATCAGGCGACCACCCAGCAGCTCAGGGAATGTAATGGCCCAGGTTGTGCTTGATTTCCTTCAGCACAAACGTACTGTTGAGAACGCCGATATTCTCGATCTGGGAAAGTTTGTACTTGACAAAATCGTGGTATTGGTCAAGACTGCCAACGTGTATCTTAAGCAAAAAATCTACCTGACCGGCCATGTGGTAGCATTCCTGCACTTCTTCCAGTTTCTGAACTTCCTCCTCGAACTTGTCAATGAACGCTTTATCGTGATAGCGCATTGACACCTGACAGAACGTGGTAATGGGTTGGCCGAGCAGACTTTTATCCAGTACGGCGATGTATTGTTTGATAAATCCGGTTCCTTCCAGCCGTTTAATGCGCTCGTAAACCGGCGAGAGGGTCAGGCCAAGTTGGGCCGCAAGTTCCTTCGTTGTCAGCTTCGCATCCTTCTGCAACAACCGCAATAATTTCTTGTCGATATCATCCAGTGCTTCCATGCCGAAAAATTTTCTATGAATCGGATTCTCCGTCCACTACCAATCGGTTTTTTATCTACTAATTAACTTTAAAACAACAATATTAACTGTTTACGGCGTTAATTATCCATTTATTATCTACTATTCTACCTTTGTACCATAAATACGAAACCAGTTTCTACCCATTCGTAAAGCAGCTGGTTAAATAGTATTCCATTCGTTTTGACAGTTTCACCTGAGTACTTATGAAACGCGAAACCATTTTAGTCATCGGCGCAAACGGGCAGATCGGCACGGCCCTGCTCCCTCAGTTACAGAACCGGTATGGTGTCAACAACGTAGTGGCGGCAGACTTGCGAAAGCCACTAACCGATCAGGGCCTTTTCGAAGTATTGGACGCGACCAAACCGGATGCGCTAACCGACGTTATCCGTCGGCATCGGGTTACGCAGATCTACCATCTCGCAGCAATTCTGTCGGCAAAAGGCGAAAGTGACCCGCTCTGGGCGTGGAATTTGAACATGCAGACGGTACTCAACGTATTGGAAGTGGCCCGGCTGCATAACATCAAAAAAATCTTTGTTCCCAGCTCCATTGCGGCCTTCGGCGAACACGCCCCCAAATACGATACCCCGCAAACGGCCTTTCTGGACCCGGCAACGGTCTACGGCATCAGCAAAGTAGCCGCCGAAAACTGGTCGCTCTATTACCACAAACGGTACGGGCTCGATGTCCGCTCACTCCGTTATCCGGGGGTGATCAGCTACCAATCCATGCCAGGTGGCGGCACGACAGACTACGCGGTCGCTATCTTTCACGAAGCAGTTCAGGGCCATTCGTTCGACTGTTTTCTGGCCGAAGACACGCTGCTGCCCATGATCTACATGGACGACGCCCTACGCGCAACGCTGGAACTCATGGAAGCGCCCGAATCGAAAATCAGCGTGCGGACATCCTACAATCTGGCGGGGATGAGCTTTACGCCTGCGGAACTGACGGCGTCTATTCAGGCTTATTTCCCGAATTTTGTAACACACTACAAGCCGGACTTCCGGCAGGGCATTGCGGATTCGTGGCCTAAAACCATCGACGATTCCGTTGCCCGGACCGATTGGGGGTGGCAACCCGCCTTCGATCTGCCCCGAATGACCAAGGAAATGATTGCTAACCTGACTACGGTCTATCAACCGCTCGTCTCAGTCCGCTAAATACTATGTACGGAACGATCAAAGAACAACTTCAGCAGGAGCTTACAGCCATTAAAGACGCTGGTCTGTATAAGACGGAGCGCATCATTGTGTCGCCCCAGTCGTCGGTCATTGCCATTCACGATGGCCGGGAAGTCTTGAATTTCTGCGCCAACAACTACCTGGGTTTATCCTCGCATCCCGATGTGATCGACGCGGCACACCAGACACTGGACAGTCACGGCTTCGGTATGTCGTCGGTGCGGTTTATCTGCGGAACGCAGGACATTCATAAAGAACTGGAACGTCGTACGGCGGAGTTCGTCGGGGCCGAAGATTGCATTCTCTACGCAGCCGCTTTCGACGCCAATGGGGGCGTATTCGAACCGCTGCTGGGTGATGAAGACGCCATTATTTCGGACGAACTGAACCACGCATCCATCATTGACGGTATTCGACTGTGCAAAGCGAAACGGTTTCGCTATAAACACAACGACATGGCCGATCTGGAAGCCCAGTTACAGGCGGCCTCGTCAAGCCGCCGGACGCTGATTGTCACCGATGGCGTGTTCTCGATGGACGGGACGATTGCCCAATTGGACAAAATCTGTGATCTGGCCGATCAGTACGGTGCCATGGTGATGGTCGACGAGTGCCACGCCAGCGGTTTCATGGGCAAGACAGGTCGGGGAACGCCAGAGTTCCGGAACGTGCTGGGTCGCATTGACATCATTACCGGCACTTACGGCAAAGCGCTTGGTGGTGCGTCGGGTGGGTTTACGGCGGCTCGGAAAGAGATTGTCGACTTGCTGCGCCAACGGTCACGCCCGTACCTGTTTTCCAATACGTTAGCCCCATCGATTGTGGGCGCGTCGCTCAAGGTGCTGGACATTTTGGAAGGTTCGACCGCCTTACGCGACAAGCTGGAATCGAATACTCGCTATTTCCGGGAAGCGATGACAGCCGCCGGATTCGATATTCTGCCTGGTGAGCACCCCATCGTGCCAATCATGCTCTACGATGCGCCGTTAGCGCAGGAATTTGCCGCCCGGCTCCTCCAGGAAGGCATCTACGTCATTGGGTTCTTCTACCCGGTAGTACCAACCGGGAAAGCCCGGATTCGGGTACAGATTTCGGCGGGTCACGAACCGGAGCATCTACAAAAAGCCGTAGCAGCGTTTACCAAAGTAGGGCAGGAACTGGGCGTTATCAGCGTCGGTCAACCAGCCTGAACGGAACGCGAACGGTCGGCTGCTGCAACCCGCGTTACGTTAGAAAGTAGAAATGTGATCCGCCAACGGGCAATGTGGTCAGGTTTTCAGTGAGAATGGGAGACGAATACATACGCCGTATCTTGGAGATACGGCGTATGTATTCGTCTCCCATTCCCTATTTCTCCCGGATAACGAGTTCAGGTTCGAGCATGATCTGCTGAAAACTGATGGTATCTCCTTCGATTTTAGGATCGGTGATGGAAAGTAATATCTCAGCGGCTTTGAGTCCGATCTGGTACGGATGCTGCTCGACCGATGCCAACGGTGGATGTTCCAGATACGTGTTGAGCGGCAGATTGGCGAAACTCACG
Source organism: Spirosoma agri (assembly GCF_010747415.1). Lineage (NCBI taxonomy): Bacteria > Pseudomonadati > Bacteroidota > Cytophagia > Cytophagales > Cytophagaceae > Spirosoma > Spirosoma agri. Next base: position 3,948,295 of record NZ_JAAGNZ010000001.1, read on the forward strand.
AATGAGATGTCTTCGTTTATGCGCAGTCCATGTTTCCGACAGACCTGCATGGCGTCCAGGGCCACATAGTCGTTAAAGGCCAGCACGGCATCAGGCCGATGAGCTGAGGTTAGCAACTGCGTCATTTTCTGTTTGATATCCTCGGTAGTCAGGTCGACCCGTTTAATCAGGGCATTTTCGACCGGCAGGTGGTCTTCCAGCAGGGCCGTGATATAGCCCCGGTACCGATCTTCGCTGGCAACCAGCGGATGGGGTCCGTTCAAGAGGGCGATTCGCCGGAACCCCTGACGAGCCAGCCATTTCGTGGCCTCGTACGCTCCTTTTTCAATATCGCAACCAACCTGGTGAGCCTCGATCTTCGGCGGAATACGGTCGAACAACACAACCGGAATGCCCCGATCAATCAAGTCCTGAATGTGCTGAAACTCCTGCGACTCTTTCGCTACCGACAGCATGATACCATCGACCCGATTAGATGCCAGGACAGCCAGGATTTGCTTTTCCCGTTCATACCGGTCGTGCGACTGATACAGCGCCACAGTGTACTGATGACGAAAGGCCAGCTCTTCCACGCCATTGACAACCTCCGAAAAAAAGTTCTCCCTGATTTCGGGCAGCACCATCGCCAATACCCCCGTTTTACCAATTCGCAGATTACGGGCCGTCGTGCTGGGAAAATACTTTAGCTGGCCGGCAAGCGCATGAACGGCGTCACGGGTTTTCTGGCTGATCCGAGGGCTGTCCTGAAGGGCTCGGGAAACCGTAGACGGTGAAATATTCAACTGTCGGGCAATTTCCTTGATTGTAATTGCTTCTTTCATCAGATGGGTTAATCGCTTCTACAAAATAGCCATTTATCCGCCGAAAACGAAAATTCCTTCTGTTTTAGACAAACGTTTGCACCTACCCTGACAAACGTTTGCGCATCCGTCCGGCCCGTTTTTGTGGCGGCCCAGGCCCTTGCCTCTCTAGCGAATAGCGCACCAGACAGCTAATTTTCCTAAACCTTTCGGCACTTGATAGTGCCCCAACAGACCGCTCATCCTTTTTCATAAATCGCTATTTCGCATGACAACCACTCGTCGATCGTTTCTGCGGACCGCTGCCCTGAGCAGTGCGGCCGTCCCCCTGATTCCGTCTTTATTTACGTCCGCGATGGCTGGAGATCAGCCGCCCGCGCTCTCGAAAGTACGATTGGGATTTATTGGCATTGGCGCGCGGGGGCGTAATCATCTTCAGCAGGCGCTTTTCCGCGAAGACGTAGAGGTAACGGCGATCTGCGACATTGACCCGAAAGCGATTGCTCGAGCCAATGCGATGATTGAAAAAGCGGGCCGCAAAACACCAGTAGCTTATTCGACTGGCGATGAAGCCTTTCTGCAATTGCTCAAACGCGACGACATCGATGGCGTTGTCATTGCAACGCCCTGGGAGTGGCATACGCCAATGGCCGTAGCTACCATGAAGGCGGGCAAATATGCTGGTCTGGAAGTATCGGCGACCGTTACCCTCAAAGAATCCTGGGATCTGGTCAACACCTACGAAAAAACCGGAGCGCACTGTATGCTGCTCGAAAACGTATGCTACCGGCGCGACGTCATGGCGATTCTCAACATGGTGCGTCAGGGTATGTTCGGGGAGATGACTTATGCCCATTGTGGGTATGAGCACGATCTGCGGAATATCAAGTTCAACGATGGTCAGTCGATCGGGGGCGTTGGCGCTGAATTTGGTGCGAAAGGTTTCTCGGAAGCGCACTGGCGGACGCAACATTCGGTCGATCGGAACGGCGACCTCTACCCTACCCACGGTCTGGGGCCCGTTGCTCACTGGCTGAACATCAACCGGGGCAATCGATTCACGCACCTGACTTCAACGGCGACTAAATCGCGGGGGCTGCATAAATACATCGTGGACAAGGGCGGTGCCGATCACCCGAATGCGAAAGTCAATTTCAAACTAGGCGACGTGGTCACGACGGTAGTCGAGTGCGCCAACGGCGAAAATATTGTCATCATCCACGACACCAACTCCCCCCGCCCCTACTCGCTGGGCTTCCGGGCGCAGGGTACGCAGGGCATCTGGATGGACGACGGCGACACGATCTACCTGGAAGGGGTGAGTCCAAAACCGCACCAGTGGGAGTCGTTTACGCCTTACCAGGAAAAATACGATCATCCGCTCTGGAAACAGCACGCCCAAACGGCGCAGAACGCGGGCCACGGCGGCATCGACTTCTTCGTGCTTCGCGGATTCATCGAGTCGATCAAAAATCAGGTAGCCCCGCCAATCGACGTATACGATGCAGCGGCATGGAGCGCGATCAGCCCATTATCTGAACAGAGCATTGCGGGTGGCAGCAAACCCATGGAAATTCCGGATTTCACGCGGGGTAAGTGGAAAACCAACAAGCCTATTTTCGGCCTCAACGAGGTGTATTGATTACCCGCTTTTGTGATGCGTACGGTTGTAGTCGAGGACCCGACCGTACGCACGTTCTCCCCTTCGTATTCTTGTCTATCTTCTTTTAATCCGTTTGCTATGTACAACTTTTTCGTAAAAGCAATGCTGTTGCTGCTCTTCGTCAGCAGTAGCGGATATGCCCAGCAGGCCACCTTTACCGGCACCGTTCGCGACGATACGGGCCAGCCTTTGCCGGGCGCAACTATTGTGGTGCGCGGCACAACGCAGGGAACCACCACCAATGCGCAGGGTACGTTTACCGTACGCGCTACGCCGACCGATGTGCTGGAGATCAGCTCGATTGGTTTTCAGGGGACTACGCTTACCGTTGGCAATCAATCGAGCGCCAACATTGACCTGAAAAAATCGGATACGACGCTGGATGAAGTCGTTGTTCTGGGGTACACATCGACCCGGCAGAAAACCCTGACCGGCGCGGCACAGGCCGTATCGGCGAAGGAGCTGAAAGATGTGACGGCCAACAACGTCGGGCAGTTGTTGCAGGGAAAAGCCGCCGGGGTATTCGTCGGTAATAGCTCCGGCGATCCGCGGGTTCCACCCAAGGTGCTGATTCGGGGTATCGGTACGCTCACGGCCAGTTCCAATCCGTTGTATGTCGTTGATGGGGTCATTGGCGGCATTCCTAACCCCAGCGATATTGAATCGATCACGGTGTTAAAAGATGCATCGGCAACGGCGCTGTACGGGGCACGGGCCTCGAACGGGGTAATTGTAGTGACAACACGGCGGGGTACGTCGGGTAAAACACAGGTTACGGCTCGCCTGAACAAGGGCGTTGGCTACCTGAGTCTTGGTAATTTCCGCCTGCTGAACGGTACTCAGTTGTACGATCTGCAAAAACAGGTGTTTCAGCGCGACCGACCGACGGCCAACGTCAACGACTATCTGCCGACGCCGGAGAAAAATGCCAATACTAACTGGTTCGACAAAGCATTTCGCCCGGCAAGCAATACACTTGCTGAGCTGAGTGCATCGGGCGGCAACGACAAAACCCGTTTTTTCCTGAGCGGTAACTACTACCAGGAAGACGGTATTCTGAAAGAAACGGGGCTGGATCGCTTCGGACTGCGGCTCAATTTCAGCCATTCTATCAGCGAGAAATTCCGCGTCAGCCTGAACAGTGCCGGGACGTATACGCGTGGTTACGATAATAGCGGTGGTTCGCTGTATGGTGCCTACACGTACCTTCCCTACGATGACCCTTACCTCAATGGTCAGCCGTATAATCCGATAACGGGTGCCAAAACGTGGTACGGACGCGACAATACCAACTTTATTTACAACCAGCAATACGGCACGTTTAAGGAAAATACGCTGGCGGGCGATGTACTGCTGAAGGGCGAATATGATCTGTTCCCGTGGCTCACCCTGACCACCACCAACCGCGCCCAGTCGTCCATTTATGCCAGTGAAACCACGCAGGATTTGCGGGGCAACAGCGCAGCGGACGTTTTCGGGCGGCTCACAAACTACACCGACCGCAGTTATACATTGCTCACCTCCAATCTACTCCGTTTTCGGCACAGCTTCGGTGAAGGCCATAGCCTCGACGGACTGGCGGGTTATGAGTACCAGACGTATTACTATCAGTCGATGGGCGCAACCGGCAAGGGTATTTTTTCGGGGCTCAACATTCTTGATGCGACTTCACAAGCTGAAAGCATAAACGGCACAAAAACTGACAACGCGTTCTCATCGTATCTGTTCCAGGCTAATTACGGCTATAAGGAGAAGTACCTCGTCACGACTTCCTTCCGGCGGGATGGTTCCTCGAAATTTGGCAGTAACCGCAAATACGGCAATTTTTATGCGGTCGGCCTGACGTGGGTAGCCTCGAACGAAGCGTTTCTGCGGAGCAACGCAACGCTGAACAACCTTAAGTTCCGGCTAAGCTATGGTACCACCGGGAACGCCGACGGCATCAATGATTATGCCTCTCAGGGCTTATACAACCTCACTGGTCAGTACGCCGGTATTCCGTCCGCCTATCCAACCCGCATCGAGAATCCAAACCTGTCGTGGGAGGTATCGAATAATGCGAACGTCGGCGTTGACGCTACGTTATGGGGTCGCTTATCGGTTACGGTCGATCTCTATAATCGCCTGACCAACAACCTCCTGTTCAACCGACCCTTGCAGGCTACCAGCGGTTATGCATCGATTACGGAGAACGTAGGAGCTGTGTTGAACCGGGGCCTTGAAGTCGTGCTGTCGGCGGATATTTTGCAGAATACGGCCCTGAAATGGCGGGCTGAACTGAACGCGGGCATGAACCGAAACCGGGTTACAGCCCTATATGGCGACCGGACGTTTGTCGCCAACAGCATGCGTCCGTTCGCACTCGATCAGCCGCTGAACAGCTGGTACATGCGTCGCTGGAGCGGGGTCGATCCGCAGACGGGCGCTCCACTCTGGGAGAAGGTAAATGCGGACGGAACGACGACCACAACGGGTAATTACAACGATGCCACGATCCAGTTTATCGGCAGCAACGCCAACCCAAAACTGTTCGGCGGCATCCGGCAGGTGCTGAACTGGAAGGGACTGGAACTGAATGCATTCTTTACGTACTCGACGGGCGCCACCCTGTACAACGGTGACCGGAATCTGTTCGACAACGACGGTGCCTATGACCGCTATAACCTGATGGCGCTGCAAAGCGGCTGGACTCGCTGGGAGAAACCGGGCGACATAGCCACGCATCCGAAATACGTCATCGGCGGCAACAACAACGCCCAGCGGCCCTCGTCGCGGTTTCTCGAAAATGGCAGTTACCTGCGCCTGCGCAATGTCAGCCTGAGCTACGATATTCCTGCCGCTTTGGTCAAGAAAGCAAAACTTGCCGGTGTCCGGCTAACGGCTTCGGGCGATAACCTGTTCACGATCACGAAATTTTCGGGCATCGACCCCGACGTATCGGAAACGGGCGAAGTCGGCACGAAATACCCGTTCAGCAAGAAGTTTGTTTTTGGCGTTCAACTCAGCTTTTAATTCTTACGATCATGACACCTCTATTTTCACGTTTCATGCTGCTGGGTTGCGTGCTGCTGGCTTCGGCTTGTAGCATCGACAAAACAGCCTATAATGGGCTCTCCGAGGAAGTTGTTCTGCAAAATGCGCAGGGACTCCGGGCGGCTACCGATGGCAATTACACCTTCCTGAAAGATTCCGATTATACCCGCAACCTGTTCATCATGAACGAGTATCCGGGCGACAATCTGACGCTGAGCGGGACGACGACCGATCCGTTGTTTTTGACCTACACCTACCGCCATACGTCGGATCAGGGGAACGCCCTCCAGATCTACCGGAAAGGCTATCAGGTGATTGTGGGCTGCAATAAAGTGATCGGGGCCATCAAAGAAGGCACGTCGAAAGAACTGGATCAACTGCTTGGTGAGAACCTGTTTCTACGGGCGATGGTCCATTTCGATCTGGTCCGGCTGTTTGGCCGCCCTTACAACCAGAGCCCGGAAACGAACATGGGTATTATCATCAAAACCGATACCAAAGCCGACGACGATGCCAGCCGGGCCACGGTGAAAGACGTGTACACCTTCGTGGTCAACGACCTGGTCAAATCCGCCAAGCTCATGACGAGCGTTCGCACGAATAGCTACGCCAGTGCAGCGTCGGCCAATGCTCTGCTGTCGCGTATTTCGCTGTACATGAACGACAATGCCAACGCCATTAATTACGCCAATATGGTCATTGCGGATGGTCGGTACACGCTCGCGACATCAACTCAGGTTCCTGATTTTTACACGATCGAGAACGAGCAGAACCGAGAAATTATCCTCGCCATCAAGCATACATTGAAAGACGACCGGGGCTTTAATGCTATTGGTTCGATGTATTATACCTCACCGGGTGGTGTGGGCTGGGGCGAAGTGTATGCATCGCAGGCGTATCAGGACCTGGTCAATAAATACCCCAATGACCAGCGCCGGGTTTTTCTGGTCCGCAAGCTGACGGCGCAGGGCGCGCAGGAGAAGCGGAATGGTATCGACAAGGTGTACATCACCAAATTCTCGAATCAGGGCGGCATCCCAACGTTGAGTTCACCGGTGCTGCTGCGTCTGTCGGAAATGTACCTGAACCGCGCCGAAGCCTACGCCAAAACCGGCGAAACGGCCAAAGCCATTGATGATGTCAATCTGATTCGTAAGCGGGCGGGTCTAAGCGGAACCGATCTCTACTCGACAACGGACCTCAAAGGCTTATCGAGCGTACTGGACGTAGTTTTGCAGGAGCGCCGGTTGGAGTTGGCTTTCGAAGGCCACCGCCCTTACGATCTGTACCGGAATAACCGGAGTCTAGTTCGCAACTATCCCGGCTACCACAATACAGCTACCGGTCAGCAGACCGTTACCCCTGATGATAAGCAACTCGTTCACCTGATTCCGGAAGCCGAGATTACGATAAACCGGAATCTAAAACAGAATCCATTGTAAGTCCTTCGGGCGGGTTGTGGCTTGATCGCGACCTGCCCGAACTCGATCTAAACCTGATTATTCATGCGTTTCGGTTTTTTCCCGCTCCTGTATGTCTGTGCGCTATCACTAACGGCTAGTCATCTAACCAAGCCAACGGTAGCAACGCAAGCCTTTTCGTTATCAACCGCCACGGATACGACACGCACGATTGCCCTCGCGGGAAACGCGTTCATTACGAAGCCTGTTCCCGGCGGAACGGAAGTGATCACGAAGCAGGGTTTGAAAAAATGGACTGATCCGGAGAGCGTTACCAGTGTCTATTTTCGCGTGGGAACAGCCGGTAAACTAACCGTTTCCCTTCGGGCGAAAGTGACTTCGGGCAGTAGCAGGATCAAGGTCACGATCAATGACAAACCGTTTATAATTAACTTAACCAGCGCCGACAAACAGCCCGTTCCGGTTGGTTCGGTCACGATTCGCAGACCGGGATACATTAAGGTCGATTTGCAGGGCATCAGCAAAACCGGTGATTCCTTCGGCGACGTGTCGGATCTACTAATAGCTAGCTCCGTTGCCGACGTTGTTTTCGCCACGGACCCGGCCAATTATTACTGGTCGCGACGAGGGCCTTCCGTTCACCTGAAATATACCCCGCCCAGCGGCACGAATGTCGAGTGGTTCTATAATGAACTAACGGTTCCGCCCGGCGAAGACAAAATCGGCTCCTACTACATGGCGAACGGATTTACGGGTGGTTACTTCGGCATTCAGGTCAACAGTCCCACCGAACGGCGGGTATTGTTCTCGGTCTGGGACCCTTCGGATGGCAAAACGACGCTGGTCCGGAAGGGGGCGAACGTCACTGACAATGGATTTGATGGCGAAGGCACAGGCGGACAAAGCTATTTGCGCTACAACTGGCAGGCAGGAACGAGCTATAAATTTCTGACGCAGGGCAAACCCGATGGGTCCGGCAACACGCTTTTCTCATCCTGGTTCTACGCGCCGGAAGTGGGCCACTGGCAATTTATGGCAACCTGGAAAAAACCCAATACATCGACCTACCTGACTGGTCTGTACTCCTTTCTGGAAAACTTCATCGACAACGTTGGGTACACCGAACGCAAAGCCTTCTACACCAATCAATGGGTTCGGAGCTCGGCGGGAGCGTGGACGGAACTGACAACGGCAACTTTTACCGGTGACGCAACCGCTAAAAACCGGCAACGGCTGGATTATGCCGGTGGTGTCGAGCAAGGCCAGTTCTTTTTGCGGAATGGAGGCTTTTTTGCGCAACCCGTTCCCCTGAACACCCCCTTTAACCGATCGGCAACGGGCCAGCCACCGGCTATCGACCTGAACAAATTGCCCGAGGTTCAGCCCTGACATTCCCTAAACTAGCCGTAAGCTGGCAAACAAGGTGCCTTCAGAACCAACGAAGCCAGTCGAATAACACCTTGGGTAGCCAACGTTAAGTCCTTCTCTCACGAATGAATAAACAACCTGTTTCAGTTTCTACGCCTGGTCGCATCTGCCTGTTTGGCGAGCATCAGGACTATCTGGGGCTCCCTGTTATTGCCGCGGCTATTTCGTGCCGCATCCAGATTGCAGCCGAACGCATCGACCAGCCCGCCGTTCGGCTGCGCTTGCCCGACATTGGCCGTCAGGAACAATTTAGCCTGACCGATTTACCGCTGACCTACCAGCACGACCGCGATTATTTTCGTAGTGCGATCAACGTTTTGACCCGCGCCGGATTCCGGTTCAGCCACGGTATCGATGGTGAAGTCCGGGGACAGATTCCGATCAATGCCGGTACGTCGAGTTCATCGGCGCTGTTGGTTACGTGGCTCAACGTGCTAAGCCAACTAGCCGACAACGCCGACGAGTTAACCCCCAAGCGACTAGCCGAACTGGCTTACATGGCCGAAGTGCTGGAATTTGGCGAGCCGGGTGGCATGATGGACCACTATTCTACCGCCGTTGGTGGGGTTATCTACCTGGAGTCGAAACCCACTATCTACCTGGAAGCCTACAAGCCAAACCTGGGAACATTCGTCTTGGGCGACTCCGGCGAACCGAAAGATACAATTGGCATTCTGGGCCGCGTAAAATATGGCATGTTGCGGATCGTGAAGCAGCTAACGGCTCTGAACCCCGCCTTTTCGTTGCACACCACCGACATTGCATCCATTGCGAAGTACAAAAACTTACTGTCGAAAGACGACTATATCCTGTTAAAAGGGAATCTGGCTAATCGGGATATCCTGCGAAAAGCACTAGCGTTGATTCAGGCATCTGACCAGTCGGCTACTTCGCTAGACGATGGTCAGCTCGGCCAGTTGCTAACCGATCACCACGCCAATCTGCGTGATGCCCAACGAATTTCAACGCCGAAGATTGATCGTATGCTCGACGCAGCCCTAACGGCGGGAGCACTGGGTGGCAAGATAAATGGTTCGGGCGGGGGTGGCTGCATGTTCGTTTACGCACCCGACAACGCCGAATCGGTCGCGGAAGCGATTCAGCGGGAAGGGGGCCGCGCTTACATCGTTTCCGTTGATGAAGGGACAACGCCGTTCTACCAGTCGTCCCTCGTGGGTAAGTCCTGATGGCAAACTAAACGGAGGCTTATAACCACGCACTTAACTATTTTATTTATAAACATTTTATAGCCTTCGGCTATCCGGACTAAAGTCCGGGTTACGTACGACTTTACGTAGCCCGGACTTCAGTCCGGATAGCCGAAGGCTAAGTTACAACGACCACTAACTGGCAGATTTTTTCGGTCAATGTCCGTCCTAACGTTCAGGCTAGCGCAGAGTAAGCGTGATCAAACACAGTAGTAGTATAGTTGGTCGGCCTTTACCTAGTGTTCTAAAATTAGACGTTATGGTCAAATCTGTTTATCCGGTATACCTGCTCCTGGCGCTATCATTCGCTGGGTATACAACCTCGGCTCAATCAAAAAAACCGCTCTACACCTTCCCATTAGGTGTCGAATCCTACACGTATCGCGCGTATTTTCCCAAGGATGTAGCCGCCACGCTGGACACCATCAAAGCCCTTGGCTTCACGGAGCTGGAAGGGGGCGCTCCTAAAGGCGTAACGACCGAAGAATTCAGAAAGATGCTCGACGAACGGGGCATCAAGGTTCCGGCCACGGGCGCTGGTTACGAGCAGATTGTAAAAGATCCGGAGAGTGTTATCAAAAATGCCAAAACGCTGGGCGCGTCTTACGTCATGGTCGCCTGGATACCGCATGAGAAAAGTAATTTCACCATCGACAATGCGAAGAAAGCCGTCAACGATTTCAACCGGGTCGGCAAGATCCTGAACGATAACGGTCTGACGCTCTGTTACCACAACCACGGCTACGAGTTCGGCCCTTACCAGAACGGGACCCTATTCGACTACATCGTTCAGAACACTAATCCAAAGTACGTCTCCTTCGAAATGGATATTCTGTGGGCTCAACACGGCGGAGCTGATCCGGTTAAGTTGCTCAACAAATATGGTAGCCGCTGGAAGCTGATGCACCTGAAAGACCTCAAAAAAGGCGTGAAGGGTGATCTGAGCGGTGGCACTGCGCCCGAAAACGATGTGGTGCTGGGAGCAGGTCAGGTTGATATGCCGGGCGTGTTGAAAGCTGCCAAGAAAGTTGGTATCAAGCATTATTTTATCGAAGACGAAAGCAATCACGAAGATGTGCAGGTGCGCCAGAGCATTGCTTACCTGAAAAATTTGAAGGACTAATCGCACCGCTCATTCATCATTTTTCGGCTTCCCGAAGGTTTCTGGCTTTCGGGAAGTTGCCTTTTAGCCCGTTCTGCTCAATGACAAGCCGTTATGCCAGTTACTTAACCGTCTTTATCAGCCTTTTTATGTCCCCACTCGCGGGGCAGTCCCTAACCGGCAAGGGTGATCGCATTAGTGGGCCGAATTTTGCCACCCGCAGTCCGGTGCTGGGCAGACAGGGCATGGTGGCCACAAGCCATCCACTTGCTACGCAGATCGGTTTAGACGTGTTGAAACAGGGCGGTACGGCCGTTGATGCCGCCATTGCAGCCAATGCCGCGCTTGGCGTTGTCGAACCCAACAACGGGGGGATCGGTGGAGACCTGTTTGCTATCGTTTGGTCGGCAAAAGACCGGAAGCTATACGGACTTAACGCGAGCGGCCGGTCGCCAAAAGGCTTGTCGTACGAGACGCTCAAGGGTTTGTTGGGCAACCGGGCGCAGATACCGCTCTACGGACCGCTATCGGTTTCCGTGCCCGGCACAGTGGATGGCTGGTTCGAACTGCACAAACGGTTTGGCAAAATACCCGTCGCCACGTTACTCGCGCCAAGCATTCGCTACGCCCGCGAAGGTGTTCCCGTTCCGCAGGTCATCGCCTACTCCTGGCAGGTAGCCGCCCGTCGGTTAGCCGATAACCAGGCCGACATTACCGGATTTGAGTCTTTCCGCCAAACGTTCCTGATCGACGGAAAGGCTCCGGTTGAAGGCCAGCTCTTCCGAAATCCAGACTTGGCCACGACCTACGAGCGCATTGCCGCCAGCGGACGCGATGGCTTCTATAAAGGTCCGGTAGCCGAAACGATTGACCGCTACGCCCGCCGAACGGGTTCGTACCTGCGTAAAGATGATCTGGCGAACCACCGAAGCACCTGGGTTGACCCTGTTTCGGTAAACTACCGGGGTTATGACGTGTATGAGTTACCACCAAACGGCCAGGGAATCGCCGTATTGCAAATGCTCAACCTGCTGGAAGGATTCGACCTTAAACGTCTGGGACACAACAGCGCCGATTACCTGCACCTGTTGATTGAAGCCAAGAAAGTAGCGTTTGAAGACCGGGCGCGGTATTATGCCGACCCCGACTTTTCGAAAATACCCGTAGACATCTTGTTAAGCAAAGACTACGCAGCCCGTCGGCGTCAGCTGATCGACCCGAAAAAGGCGGCCGACCGCATCGACGCCAATGACCCGGCCTTACGCGCTGGCGATACGGTGTATTTGACCGTAGCCGATGAGCAGGGAACCATTGTTTCGCTGATTCAAAGCAATATGCTCGAATTTGGCAGCGGTATGGTTCCCGACGGACTGGGGTTCGTCTTGCATAACCGGGGAACCAGCTTTACCATGCAACCCGGTCACGCTAACCAATACGCGCCAAACAAACGTCCGTTTAATACCATTATTCCGGGTTTCGTCACCAAAAGCGGGGAGCCGTTCTTGAGTTTTGGCGTTATGGGTGGAGCCATGCAACCGCAGGGACACCTACAAGTACTCTGCAACATCATCGATTTTGGCATGAACGTGCAGGAGGCCGGAGATGCTGCCCGATTTAGTCATTCGGGCAGTAGCGAACCGATTGGAACGCTGATGACCGATGGCGGACGACTGGCACTGGAAAGTGGCATTGCCAACGAGGTCCGCGCTGAGCTCGAACGTCGGGGTCACCGCCTGATAAAAACGGATTTTTTTGGTGGCTATCAGGCTATTCAATGGGATGCCAAAAATCGGATTTACTGGGGTGCCAGCGAAATGCGTAAAGATGGACAAGCAGCTGGCTTTTAACGGATATTTCCCCTCTTTTGGCTTAAAGCACCACTTCTTCAGTGACCGGGTTGAGCGCCCTGCCCGTTCAATGCGTTGTCCGTCAACGAAACGTAGCGAGGAACTACAGTCCGATTGCTTATTAATTTATCAGGACAAATTGAAGCTTTTTGTAGCCAGAATTGTTGCCAACGATAGGAGTGTGCTTACGCCATCTATTAGCTTACCGTTTTCATGCCTGTTTCCGTCAGTTCCTTACCCGATGATGACCCTATATTGTGGCAGCAATTTCGGGAAGGCAATACCGTAGCGTTCAGTCAGTTGGCGAAAAAGTATTACCAGACGCTGTTCAACTACGCTACCAAATTCACCAAAGACACGACGCTGATCGAAGATTCGATTCAGGATGTCTTCCTGAAATTATGGGAACACCGTAGCCAGTTGAGCGATACGCTGTTTGTCAAATTCTATCTGCTTAAAACCCTTCGTCACCATTTCATCAAACTTCACCAGAAGCACTTGCCCGTAAGCGAAACGCTACACGGATGGCTTGACGTAAGCGACGACACAGATGCAGAGAACCGGATCATTAATGAAGAAAGTTGGCAGCTGACCACGCAACAGTTAAAGAATCGCGTAGCCGACCTGTCCAAACGCCAGCAGGAAGCTCTTTACCTGCGCTATTACGAAAACTTGACCTATGAGCAGATCGCTCAGACAATGGGGATCAATTCGCAGTCCGTTGCTAACCTGCTCCAGAACTCGCTCAAACGGCTTCGGGACCACTGGACCTTTTTAGTGTTGATCTATTACACCTTGTTTCTGTGAGGGTTACGCATTAATCGAAAAAATTTCCGCGAAAAATTAAGTATAAGGTCGGCAAACGGGGATAATCCATTGTAGCAGGGCAACTAACTGCCTTTTTCAATGAAAGATTATCAATTCTTCGAGTTCGACGATTTTCTGGAGGATGTCGCTTTCCGCCGTTGGGTCTTTCACCCGTTGCCGCAGGATGATGGCTTCTGGAAGCAATGGCTGGTTGACCATCCCGAAAAAGAAGCAATCGTTGATCGGGCCCGGCAGCAGCTGCTAACCATCAAAGGCAACTTACCGTTGCTTTCCGAGGATCATATTGATCAGAAAGTAGCGCAGTTGATTCGTCAGGCACAGGCTAGCCAGCCCCTCGAAGAAAACCAGTCGCCCATTATCCGAAGACTTAGCCACTCCTGGTACTACATGGCCGCTTCGGTAGCCTTGCTGCTGGGTTTGTTCTGGCTCTATCCATCGCGGTTGACCCCCGAACCAAGCGGCTACACCCACCTGCTCGAAAAGGCCACGCAACCACTGCTAGAAATTCAGAACGCGGGTCGCTCACCGAAACAAGTCAGACTGGCCGACGGAAGTGTGGTTGTGCTTTACGCGAATAGCCGATTGAGTTATCCCAAACAGTTTACGGCCTCGAAGCGGGAAGTGTATTTAACGGGTGAGGCTTTTTTTCAAGTTCAAAAAGATCCCGACAGGCCGTTTCTGGTTTACGCCAATGAGCTGGTTACCAAAGTACTGGGTACGAGTTTTTTCGTAAAAGCGTATGAGGACGATAAGAATGTGCTGGTTACTGTACGGACCGGGAAGGTCTCGGTTTTTGCCCAGACCGATAAGCAGTCCAGCGTCCAGAAAGTGAGTCGTGAGCTTGGCGGTATGATTCTAACGCCTAACCAACAGGCAACGTTAATGCGCGACGATAACCGGTTGGTTCGTTCACTGGTCGCGAAACCTCTTCGCGTTGATAACCAAATCCTTACTAACGCATTTGTCTTTAAACAAACACCCATTGCCGATGTATTTGCGGCACTGGAGCGCGCCTACGGGGTAGACATCGTTTTCGACGAAGCCCTGATGGCCAACTGCACCCTGACTGCCCGGCTTGATGATGAATCCCTTTATAAAAAACTAGGATGGATCTGCGCCGGAACCGAATCCAGCTATGAGGTGGTAGACGGCCAAATCATTATCACGAGCAGAGGATGCCAATAATTAATTAATCAATCATCAACTCAACAAACCGCTATGCTGTAAAACGAATCAACCATTAACACGTGAAAAGGCCGCCGGTGTTGCCGCACCGACGACCTGTAGTGCATCCGAACGATGTCGCCAAACATCGGCCTCAAGCGAGGCTAACGGAGCTTTTTTGCCAATTCCCACAGAATTAACAATAAGTGTCAAAAATTATGAAAAACAAACGACAGTTGCGTGAGCAAGTCTCAAAAATCATGCAAATTAGTCTTCTTCAACTCGTTCTGGCCTTTGTATTCGCGGGCGTTTCGCTGGCGCACGATAGCAAGGGTCAGGAGCTACTTGATCGACGAATCAATCTTAACTGTACCAACCAGAGCGTCGAAAGCGTCTTGGAACAAATCGAAAAGACAGCCCAGGTGCGCTTTCTCTACAGTTCTGAACTGATTCGGGCCGACCGCCGGGTCAGCTTTTCGATCCAAAATCAGCCGCTGGCTACCGTACTGGACAAATTGCTGAAACCGCTTCAGATCAACTACGAGGTTTCGAGCCAGCAGATTATTCTAAAACGGGCGACGGCCCCAACCAATTCGGAGGCCAAAAGCCCAAACGTCGAACGGGCCGCCCTCTCCGTATCCGGGAAAGTAACCAGTGATGCGGGTGAAGCGCTGCCCGGTGTAAGCGTCGTGATTAAAGGAACCACAACCGGAACCGTAACCGACGTGAATGGGAACTTCACCCTGAATGTCCCCGACAATACGGCGGTTCTCGTGTTCAGCTTTGTTGGTTTCGTCGGGCAGGAAGTGCCGGTTAACAACCAGACCACGTTAAACGTAACGCTGGCTACGGATGTCAAGTCACTTTCGGAAGTTGTCGTGGTGGGTTATGGAACCCAGCGTCGGCAGGAACTGACAACCGCCGTAACGTCGGTGAATAGCAAAACCATCGAACGTCAGCCCGTGGCAGGTTTCGACCAGGCGCTTCAGGGTCAGGCTCCGGGGATTCAGGTGACCTCCCCTACCGGTGCGCCGGGTGCGGGTATCAACGTCCGGATTCGCGGGAATAACTCAGTCAGTCTCACCAACTCGCCCCTGTACGTAATCGACGGTGTACCCGTGCTGCCCACCTACGACCGCGAACTTAGTGTTGGCAATCAGCGCCCCAATCCGCTCAATACGCTGAACCCCAGCGATATTGAATCGATCGATGTCTTGAAAGATGGAGCGGCTGCGGCTATTTACGGACTGCGGGCCTCCAACGGTGTTGTCGTGATCACTACCAAACGGGGCAAAACCGGCAAGGCACAGGTCAATTTCAGCGCTTACTACGGCATTCAGCAGCTTCGCAAAAAACTACCGATGCTGAACTCCCGTCAGTTTGCGGAGTACTACAACGATGCGCAGACAGCCGCCGGGCAGTCTCCTTCGTTCACAAACCTTGATTCGCTGCCATATAACACCGATTGGCAGGATGCCGTGTATCGGCAGGCGGCCATCCGCAATTACCAGATTAGCCTGAGTGGTGGCACCGACAAAACGAAATATTACGTATCGGGTGGCTATTTCAAGCAGGATGGTATTGCGCAGAACTCAGGCTTCGACCGGTACAACTTTAAGCTGAATCTGGATCAGCAGATGAGTACCCGCTTCCGGTTAGGAACCAGCCTGAACCTGAGCCGGACCAATACAAACGGTAGTGTACGCAGTGAATTGGGGGCTGGAAATTCGGGCACGGTACTGGGCGCGCTGGCGCAGATTCCAACCATTCCGATTCGTAATGCCGACGGCTCTTACAGCATCAACCCGTTTCAGCAATTCGACAATCCGGTAGGGAACCTGCTGGAAACGCGCAACAATGCCGTTATTTATCAGGTCATTGGCAATGCCTATGGTGAACTGGACGTCCTGAAAAATCTGACGTTCAAAAGCTCGTTAGGGCTGGACTTCCGGTCGCAGATCGAAAACGAGTTTATTTCCCGAAACTATCCGGGTACGCAGAACGCCAGCCCGGCCACACGCGGTAGTGCGCGTACGGGCACCAATCAGCAGCTGATCTGGCTGTGGGAAAACACGCTGACCTATGATCCGACCATTGGCGATAAGCACAACCTGACATTGCTGGCCGGCCAATCGGTACAGGCGTCGGATCGGTTCACATCGGGTGCTTCGGTAACGGGTTTCCCCTCGAACGCGGTGCCTTACCTGTCGGCGGGTACGCAGTTCACGCGGCCATCGAGCTACCAGGATCAATGGGGTTTGTTCAGTCTTTTTGCGCGGGCGATCTATAACTACGACGAACGCTACCTGGCTACGTTGAGCTTGCGGGCGGATGGGTCAAGCCGGTTTGCCCCAGGCAACCGCTTTGGGTATTTCCCGGCCCTGTCGCTGGGCTGGCGCTTGTCGCGTGAGCCGTTCTTCCCGCAGGATAAAGCCATCAACGACCTGAAAATCCGGGCTAGCTTCGGGGCCAACGGCAACCAGGAAATCGGAGCGTACGATCGGTTCAGCACCTACGGCTCCGGCTTTAACTACGCGGGCACGAGCGGGATTTCGGGCGGGATTGCCCCTGACCGCATTGGTAACAACGCCTTGAGCTGGGAAACGACTTACCAATATAACGCCGGTATCGACGCGGGTTTCTTCAAAGATCGGCTGACCGTTACGCTTGATGCGTATCTGAAACAAACCAAAAATTTGCTGACCAGCGTACCGCTACCGTTCAACGCCGGGGCACAAAATCCGCAGACCATTCAGAATATCGGTACCGTTCAGAACAAAGGGTTCGAAATTGGCATCAACAGCACCAACATTCAGGGCGAAGGCAACGGGTTTACCTGGTCGAGCAATCTGAACTTCTCGCTAAACCGCAACCAGGTGATTGACATCGGTACGCTCCGCAACGAGCAGGGCCAGGAAGTAGACCGGACCATTATCGGCGATTACACGATCACGCAGAAAGGGGCTCCACTGGGTGCCTTCTTCGGCTACCGGGTACAGGGGATTTTCCAGACGACCGACGAAATCGCGGGAGCTGCCACGCAGCCCGGTCAGCCCAAGCCGGGTGACATTCGCTTTGCGGATCTGAACGGCGACGGTCGCATCGATGCCAACGATCGGACCGTCATCGGCAATCCGAACCCGGACTTTATCGCTGGTTTCACGAACAACCTCTCGTACAAAGGCTTTGAACTGAGCCTGTTCTTCCAGGGAAGTTTCGGCAACGATATTTACAACCAGAACCGCGTAACCATCGAAGGCATGTCGGACCCGCTCAACCAGACAACGGCGGTGCTGAATCGCTGGACACCAACAAATACCAATACGACCCTCCCGCGCGCGGTTCGGTACGACCCCAACCAGAATAACCGGTTCTCGACCCGGTTTGTGGAAGATGGTACGTATGTGCGGTTGAAAAACCTGACGGTGGCTTACAACCTGCCCACCAAGTTCCTGCAACGGGCAAAAATCAGTGGCGTTCGGGTATACGTGACGGGCCAGAACTTACTCACGTTTACCAATTACAGTGGCTACGATCCTGAAGTTAGCGCCGATCCGTTCTCGTCGGTTGGCTTCGGTCGGGACTACGGCGTTTATCCGCAGGCGCGCACTTACACGGCTGGTCTTAATGTCACTTTTTAACTGAAGATTCATGAAACGTCTTATCATATTTTGCATTCCTTTTTTGCTGCTGGCGAGCTGTAACGTGCTGGACAAACAGCCGCTGCCCAGTATAACGCCAGAAAACTTTTTCACCAGTGCCGATGATGCCGAAGCGGCCCTGACAGCCGCCTACGATGCCCTACAGCAGGGTAGCCTCTACGGCCAGGATCTGAATGTAGTGGGCGAAGTGCCATCGGACAACGTAACCAGCAGCAACGGCGATGTAAACGCGCTGGAACGGTTGATCTGGACCCCCCAAACGGGTCAGGTAAGCGGTGTATTCCAGAATTCGTACGTTGGTATCAACCGGGCCAATGCCGTGCTGCGGTACGTACCAACCATTCAGATGGATCAAACGCGCCGGAACCAGATTGTAGGCGAAGCGTATTTTCTGCGGGCTTTGCATTATTTCAACCTGGTGCGCATGTACGGTGGCGTTCCGCTACGGCTCGAACCAACGGAGTCGGGAGAACCCAGCGTCGTTGCGCTGGCTAAATCGACCGCCGACCAGGTTTACGCGCAGATCCTGACCGATTTGCAACAGGCCGAACAGTTAACGGCGACGACATTCGGTAGCCAGACGGCGAACCGGACCCGTATCATCAAAACAGCGGCCAACGCCTTACAGACCCGTGTCTACCTGACCCAGCGTCAGTGGAGCGATGCGGCTACCGCGGCCAACAAAGTGATCAGCAGCGGTTTGTACCAGTTATCACCGACCTTCAATGCGTTGTTTCCGCCGGATAACAATACCGAGTCGATTGTTGAGGTACAGTTTGCCGGTAATGCCGACGGTGGGTTCATTCTGCCTGACCTGTTGCTGCCATCGCCCCCGGCTACGTATTCGTTCCCGAAGTTCAATATTCCGACGACGGAGCTGCTTCAGTACGCGGATACCCTCAACGATCTCCGTTGGAAGTTTACGGGGGAGGTCACGCAGGCCGGTCGTAACCACGCCAGTTTTGTGATGGCTACATCGGGTAATGCAAACGATAATGGCCCGTTTGTCTACAAATGGCGGAGTAATCCAAACGCGTTCAACAGCCCGGATAATTACTACGTGCTGCGGCTGGCGGACGTAATGCTGATGTTCGCCGAAGCGTCGAACGAGCAGAACGGACCCAATCAGGATGCGCTTACAAGACTAAACGCCGTACGCACCCGCGCGGGTTTAGCCGCGCTCACACTGGCCAATCTCACGACAAAACAGGCGTTCCGCGATGAAGTAGATCGCCAGCGTCGGCTGGAGCTGGCTTTTGAAGGCGAACGCTGGTTTGACTTGCTGCGCTACGCCCGTCAGACACAGGCCGACGCGAGCGCAACGCACAAAGTAACGGCACTCGATATCATCCAACAGGTTCGGGGTACGCGCGACGTGAACTACCTGCTCTTCCCGATTCCACAGAGCGAGGTCAACAACAACGCGTTGATCCAGCAAAATCCTGGTTACTAGTCCTTTCGATCAGCTTAACGTAAGTAGAGACAGCTCAATACTGTCTCTACTTTTTTGGTAAACAAGTCAGCTCATCAATCCTCGTCGTACCGATGCGAATGACCCTTAAACAGCAAGCCATTGCGCTCTCCTTCTTGACACTCACCGGCCTAAGCACGGGTTGTCAGCGAAACGCGCTCAATCGTACCTCATCAACGGGCGTCGAGTTCTGGCTGACCAATCCGGATCGGTCGTCACTCTTCACAAAACAAGCGGGTGCCCTCTCTTTCGCTAACGCAACGAACGGGAACCCAACGATCGACATTGATGCGTCGCAAACGTTCCAATCGATCGACGGTTTCGGCTACACACTGACGGGTGGTAGCGCCATGTTGCTGAACCGGATGGATGCTAAAGCGCGGGCGGCTTTGCTGAACGAATTGTTTTCCACTGAAGGAAACAGCATCGGTGTGAGTTATCTGCGCATCAGCATCGGCGCGTCGGACCTGGATGACCGGGTTTTCTCGTATGACGATCTGCCGGAGGGCCAGACGGACGTAGATCTAAAAAAGTTTTCACTCGATCCGGATCGCGCGCACCTGATTCCTGTTCTGAAAGAAATTCTGGCGATCAACCCCGCCATCAAAATCATGGGCTCGCCCTGGTCGCCCCCGGCCTGGATGAAGACCAACAGCAACTCGAAAGGTGGTAGCCTGAAACCGGAGTATTACAACGCCTACGCCCAGTATTTCATCAAGTATATTCAGGGCATGAAGGCCGAAGGCATTCGGATCGACGCGATCACGATTCAAAACGAACCGCTCCATCCGGGCAATAATCCAAGCTTACTGATGTTACCGGCAGATCAGGCACTATTTATCAAAACAAGCCTGGGTCCTGCTTTCAAATCGGCACAGATCGACACGAAAATTTTCCTCTACGATCATAACGCCGACCGGCCCGATTACCCCATTTCCATTCTGAACGATCCGGAAGCGAAAAAATACGTCGATGGGTCGGCCTTTCACCTGTACGCGGGTTCCATCGAAGCGTTAACCGAAGTGCACAACGCCCACCCGGACAAGAACCTGTATTTTACGGAACAGTGGATTGGGGCACCGGGTAATCTAAAAGGCGATCTGGCCTGGCACGTCAAGACGCTGATCATCGGAGCCACCCGCAACTGGAGCCGCAACGTGCTGGAGTGGAACCTGGCGGCTGATCCAAAACAGGAGCCGCATACCCCTGGCGGCTGCACCCAATGTATGGGTGCCCTTACGCTGGACGGCAATACCGTGACGCGCAACCCGGCTTATTATAACGTAGCGGTAGCGTCGAAGTTTGTGCGGCCTGGCTCGGTCCGCATTCAGTCAAACACGTCGGACACGCTGCCGAATGTGGCCTTTAAAACGCCCGATGGTCGAAAAGTAATTATCGTGCTCAATACAAAGGAGTCAACACAGGCGTTCAACGTCCGCGAGGACGGGAAGCTGATCAGTACATCGCTACCCGCCGGTTCAGTCGGAACGTACGTCTGGTAGTTCGGTTAAACGATGTTTCAGACTGGCAATTACGCAGGATTACCGTTCACTCAGCTGTTAAAAATCTTGATTTAGCCGATCAAATCGGGCATTGGTCACTATTTAGTTTATCAGGTATCCGAAAAGAAGCAATTTTGACCAGGACGAATGAGCCTGGTCCTGATTAAGAACAACTACGATGTTAACTACCAGAAAATACGCCATTCGTCTTTTAGTTGATGACAAACAGATTTTGGTCAAATCGGTGGGTGGAAATCTGTTTCATTCCAAACACTGGGAGTTTTGGGGTGAGTACGACGAAACGGGACGCTTAGTTGGCCATGCGATTCGGTCACTGGTCCCCAACCATTCGATTGACGAAGACACCGACGAAAAGATTACGTTACCGATTCATGGGGTGGCACTCGACGTGGCGGATATTGTGAGTCAGCAACTGAACAGTACAGCCTACGTCGAAGCGGCCATTCGGGAAAAATACGCCCGTGATCGAAAACTGGCCGACCATACCGTTTGATCGCCTAACACCCAATTACATTATTTCCGGTACATGAGCAGAACTCTCTGTACCGCTTCGTGTGCTAACCGGGCCTGATCGATAATCCGCGTTCGTATCTCGTTAACCACCCCGCCTACGAATGGCCTTCTAATCATCCGCTCTACACGTCTGTTCCCCTACGCCTTTATTAATCCATTCAGGTGTGTGTAACTGGCTCATTTTCTTGCAGAACATCGAAAGATTCGTCCGTTTTCGATCGAACCGGCCATAGTATCAGACAAGGAATCGATTGACTAATTTTCAGTTTTAGTGAAAAATCAAAGGCACTTACTGTACTATACCAAGATTACAAAACTATTCCTGTATATACATCAGTTAAGTATGTAGTTGGAGAAATGGCAATGTACATGCTCCGCCTTATTGATTAACAAGAAATTATCTAGATTATGAATTCATCATACAAACTAAAACAAGAAAATAAAGCAGAAGCTACATGGATACAGATTTGTACTTTTTGCCGTTGCTCGTACTAAGCAACACCAGCAGTAAGCCAAATCTACTCATCGATTTTCCAACGCGATTAGTCTGTTCCCTGCGGCTTCGGCAAAGCTGCACAGGCATAAGAAAATAGATTGCCTGTTTGCGGGTAATCCCTTAGCAAGGCGGCATAGCAGCTCCGGTATTGTATTGACGATGCCAGCGAAAAAGGCAAGCATTTTAGGGTGACTCCCTACCGCTTAAGCGCCTACACAAACAAGGAAAAGAAAACCAACGCAGGAACACGTTGCCCACGAAACGACTAAGGCTGTTTTCGGCAATTCGACGTCTGTTATTGGCTCTCTTTTCGCTTTACTCAACTACACTTATCATGAACCGTTTTTCAGTTATATACCTGCTCCAGAAGCAGTATCATCATATCAATAGTAGCACGCAGCCAGAAGCAGAAGCTCTTTTGGAGCAGCTTTCAACGCGGGAAGGCTACACGCCAATCGGTATCTACGATGCTAAAACCGAACTGTTCTATTGGGAGCCGACCCGGCAAACGCAGTATAACCAGTCCGACATCGAAGAACAGGGGAAACTGGGTAACCAGATGATTGATATTGCCCAGCGCCTGCGCCATCAGGAGAACGATTTGAAACCACAGGAAAACTCCCTGTCGCAGCTCCTCAGCCTCGATCAGGCCTAAAATCGATTCATCAGCACCGCCAGATCTAGTGTCTGTCGCGCTTATCATTCAAGTTCTAACTCGCATTGACTATGTTAACGCTAACACAGAACGTCCTTACAGAAGACTCTCCGGCCATACACGTGCCGACGTATAACCCGACCGACTTGACCGCTGGTATTGCGCATATCGGCGTTGGAAATTTTCACCGGGCGCATCAGGCTTACTACACGAACAAATTTCTGAATCTCTCCAATCAGTCAGATTGGGGCATTCGGGGTATTGGCATTACGGCATCGGGCAAGGAAATGGCAACGAAGTTCGCCAGTCAGGACAGCCTGTACACCCTCACGGAGTACCAGCCCGATGGCGCGTCTACAGTGTCGGTCGTTGGGGCGATCATCGACTATGTAGCGGCCAGTGATGATCTGGAAAAAGCCATTGACTATTTAGCCGATCCGGCCATCCGAATTGTGTCGCTCACGATAACCGAAGGCGGCTATAACACCGACGACCAGGGCAACTTCCTGCTCGATACGCCATCCATTGCGCACGATCTGGCGCATCCGGATCAGCCCATAACCGCGTTTGGATATGTGACCGAAGCGTTGGCGCGCAGACGGGAACGCGGCAGCGGGCCGTTCACCATTCTGTCCTGCGATAACCTGCAACACAATGGCGATGTGGCAAAGAACGCGTTTCTGTCGTTTGCTCAGGCCAGAGATCCCGAACTGGCGCACTGGATAGCGGAACGGGTCACGTTTCCCAATTCGATGGTCGACCGTATAACGCCTTCGGTGGACGAGCTGGACCGCGAACGACTCAACGCCGAAAGTGGTATCGATGACTCGATCCCCGTCTATTGCGAAGAATTTACCGACTGGGTTATCGAAAACAACTTCTGCGCCGGACGACCCGACTGGGAACTGGCCGGTGTCACGTTTGTCGAAGATGTAGCACCTTACGAAGCCCTGAAGCTCCGGTTTCTGAATGCCTCACACAGCATGCTGGCCTACCCCGCGTTTCTGGCCGGTTACCGAACTGTGCACGAAGCGATGGGTGATACGCTGTTCAGCAGTTACATTAGCGTCTTTATCAATCACGTCGTTTCGCCATTGGTGACGCCCCCCGACAGTGTCGACCTGGCCGATTACAAAGCGAAATTATTGGGTCGTCTGTCGAACGCTGCCGTAAGCGATCAGTTATCCCGTTTGTGTTTCGATGGCGCGTCGAAATTACCCGCATTCCTGTTGCCAACCCTTTCAGAGCTTGCTCAACAGAACAAACCAACGCATTGCCTCGCTTTTTTGATGGCGGCTTATGGCCATTACCTTCAGTCGGAGGCAGATGATCAGGGAAATTCGTATTCCGTGAACGAGCCGTTTCTTCAGAAAAGCGACTGGCTAAAGATCAACGATCACGATGTACTGGCTTTTTTAGACTGTACACCTTTTGCCGCTGCGAAATTGCGGGACATTCCACACTTTGCCGCCACGTACAAGTTGTATCGGAAGCAAATCGCGATTTATGGGATTGCTTTCTCTCTCCGGCAAACGATGTGTACGTTTTGGGAAGCGATCTGATCATTTGTCGGTTGCCGATGTTCAGAAATAGCGGATGAACATCGGCAACCAACTGCTTATTCCGGTGAGCCTGCTTTTTCAGCGAGAGCCGATTTTAGCTTCGTGTAGGTCAGTGTGGTTATGGAAACGCCCGTTGCCGATTTGACGAACAGCTTGTTCATGGGTTTATCCGGAAAAAAGATGTCCGTCATAACCGTCAGGCCCTTGTCGGCGAACAGCTCGACCGAAGCCACATCAGCCAGAAGTGTCAGGGAGATCGTGGCATCGGTCGATAAGCGCGGGGCGGTGTGCCGCTCGCCAAATCCTTTCTCGAACTCTACTTTACCCGAACGGCTGCGATCGATATAATACGTATTGGTTGACTTATCGTAGCCGATGACCAGTTCATTGCCCGCTTCGTTGGCCAGCACAATCGAGAAATCGGCGATGCTTTTGGTGGCTAGTTCCAGCTTGAACAGGCCAGTTTCGTTGTTGGCTTTGGCCGTTAAGTCATACTGGCCTTTCACGGTCAGGTTCTTCAGCGAAAAGCGTTGACCATCAAGCGCATTCAGCTCCTTAACCGGTGTCGATGTCAGATACAGTTCCTTGTCCACTTCCTGCAGGCCGAGGTCGCGCGGCACGGTTGTCGCACCGCGCCAGTTGGGCGTAGGCACATCACGGGCGTATTGCCAGTTGCTCATCCACCCGATCAGCGTTACCCGATCGCCGGTATTGGCGAACGTAACACCAGCGTAGTTGTCGGCACCGAAGTCCATCCATTTTGTCTCTTTTGAATACGCTTTAAACATTTTCCCATCAAAATCGCCCAGAAAATACTGCGCGGCCGATCCCTTGTTTGGTCCGCCGGGGTTGATGTTTACGATCAGCACCCACACCTTTTTGCCGTTATGCGTCAGCGGGAACAGATCCGGGCATTCCCAGACGCCCCCGTGCGCTCCGGCATCGCTGCCGAACTCGCTTTCTTTGGTCCAGTTTTTGAGATTCGGCGACGAGTAAAAGGTAACACGATCTTTCGTAGCCAGCGTCATGACCCACTTCTTCTGCGGCTCGAACCACCGTACTTTAGGATCACGAAAATCGGTTATGCCGGGGTTAGGCAGAACCGGATTACCGGCATATTTGGTCCAGGTTTTACCTTCGTCAAGACTATAGGCAAGGCTTTGTGACTGAACCTGCTCCGGTTTCTGCTTTTCGAGTTTGGGATTGTGGTGCGTGAAAATGGCGACTAGCGGTGTTTGTCCATTTTTGCCAAACCCGCTGGTGTTGTTCACATCGACGACCGCGCTTCCCGAGAAAATATAGCCCAGACTATCCGGATACAGAGCGATGGGCTGTTCCTGCCAGTGCACCATGTCCTTGCTGGTCGTGTGCCCCCAGTGCATCGGCCCCCACACTGAACTCGCCGGGTGGTATTGGTAAAACAAATGGTATATCCCTTTGTAATAGACCATTCCATTCGGATCATTGATCCAGTGGGCTTTGGGCGAAAAGTGAAACTGTGGCCGGTGGGTCTGGGCCAGTACCGTAGACCCGGCGAACGTCAGTAGGGTGACGAGGATGGACAAGAGGCTGTTTTTCATTGACTGTTGGCTTAGCCGAAGCGGGTGACCGACCCTGTGCCGATCCACCCGCTCCATTCATTGACTGATTAGCTTAAAATCCGGGATTCTGCTGATAAAGCCCCTTCGTAAAGGTAATTTCCCGTTGCGGAATGGGCAGGTATTCATCCCGGCCCGCCGTAAATTTAGCACCACTCAGGTGCGACCGGCGGGTTTTTTCTTTGGTAATGTACGCGTTGAGCGTTTCGGCAGCAATACCCCAACGTACCAGATCGAAGAAGCGGGGGCTTTCGGTAGCGAACTCAAGACGACGTTCGAACTGTAAGGCCTTCCGGGCGTACGACTGTGTCCAGTTGGCGGAATCGTAGGGTTTGATCAGGTACTTGGACGGATCAGTGCCATCGGCTTTCTTGGTGCGGCCCGTACTGGCAGCGGCCCGCGCCCGTATCTTATTGATCAACGGCAACGCCAGGGCTTGCTGTCCCAATTCGATATACGCTTCGGCCTGCCACAGCAGCACATCACTGTACCGGATGATGTCGATATTTTTCGAAACACCCATGAACGGACCCTGCTTTTTGTACGACGAACTAGTCGCTAGCTGCTGCGATTTCATGGTCTGGAAAAACCCGTACACGCCCGGATCGCGTATCCAACTATTGCTGAATGGTGACGCCGAATTGTATTTGTACGGGTGACCATCGATTCCGATGGTGTGATCGACGCGCGGATCGACCGTAGCTGTTTTGAAATCGATCACGGCGTCGTTGAACGTATCGAACTTAGGTAGTCCGTTGGCGTCCGTTCCGAAGGCATTGGCCAGGTTCTGGCTGGGCTGGTGAAAACCGCAGCAACCGTACTGCGGAGCGCCGTGGGGATAGTTCAGACCATCTTCAAAATTGAGCCGTCCCAGCGTCGTTCCGTCGTTGATGGAATATTGTACCGCAAAGACCGACTCGACACCGTTGTCGTATTCGGGCAGGAAATTCTCGGCAAAATCCGATTGCAGATTATATTTTCCTGAGCTGATCACCTGCTGGGTCAGGTCTACCACTTGCTGCAACTTCGTTTTATTGATGCTGACAACTTTGTGATTATCGTCCTGCTCATACGCCTGATAAAGCCGCAATTTGGCCAGATAAGCAGCCGCCGACAGTTTATTCGCCCGCCCCACCTGCGACTGCGAAACGGGCAGGTTCGTCACCGCGTACTGAAAATCTTCGGCGATCTTGTCCCACAGCTGGTCGTTGGTGTACTTCCGGTTCGACGTACCCAGAATCTGATCATTAGACAGCGTTTCGTCGATGTAAGGCACATATTTGAACAGCATTTTCAGCATGAAGTGTGCGTGACCCCGCAGAAACCGCAGTTCGGCCAGACGCGTCGTTTTCAACGCAAAACTCGATTCTGTCAGATTACTGATCGACCGGATGGCTACGTTGGCCCGGGAGATGGCTTTGTAGTAATTCTCCCAAGTGTACGGGTGGTAGAACCCACCGCCCTGCTGCGGCTGCGTCAGGTTGTGCTGCTCGTAAAAGTTGATATCTTCCAGATCAGACACGCCACCGCCCCCTTTGTAGGCATCGTCGGACCGGACGCTGCCGTACACCCACATGCTGGCGATAGGGCCGATCATTTCGCCGTTGCCCAGCGACGCATAAGCAGCCGTTACGAGCGCGTCGGCATTGTCGGCGCTTTTTATATTTTCGGACGACAGCGTTCCCTGCGGCTGGTAATCCAGGAATTCTTTGCAGGACGAAAACAAACCGCCACCGGCCATCAGAAGCAATGAAACCAGAACTTTATTTTTCATGATCGTAAGTCTTGGGCTTAGAAGGAAACATTTAAACCGAACGTGATGGTACGCGGTACGGGAACCGTATTGATGTCGATACGTTCGGGGTCCGGTCCCAGGAAATTCTTGTTTTTCAGCCAGAACACGTTCTCGGCCATCGCGTACAGCCGCAGGCTCGTCATGCCGAGCTTGCCTACCATGTCCCGTGGGAACGTATAGCCCAACTGGACGTTCCGCAGTTTGAAATAAGCGGTGCTAACGTTGAAATAATCCGACGACCGGGTTTCGTTATTGCCATCCGACAACGTAAGCGCCGGAATGCGGGACGATGTGTTCTGCGGTGTCCAGGCATTGAACACGCCCGGTCCTACGTTTTCGCGACCACGGATAAAGTTGTTGTAGAACGTGTAAGGATCGAAACCCGTCCGGCTGGCTATCCCCGATCCGAAGATCGAAAGATCGAAGTTTTTGTAGCCCAGTTCAGCGCGCACACCGTACTCAAGACCGGGCAGCGTCGTGCCAAAAAATTCCTGGTCCAGCGCGTCGATTTTACCGTCGCCGTTAAGATCCCGGTACTTGATGCGTCCCGGAGCGGCCCCAACCTGCTGAGCGTGCCGGTTTACGTCTTCCTGATTCTGGAACAAACCGTCGGTCCGGTAGCCAAACAGATCGAATTGCGAGTGACCAATGATCGTCGTCACGGCATTTCCGGCAAAGGCTGACCGCACTTCGT
The DNA here is from genome assembly GCF_010747415.1 of Spirosoma agri. Lineage (NCBI taxonomy): Bacteria > Pseudomonadati > Bacteroidota > Cytophagia > Cytophagales > Cytophagaceae > Spirosoma > Spirosoma agri. The sequence goes on from NZ_JAAGNZ010000001.1 coordinate 3,976,758, forward strand.
CGGGCAATACGGTGATCTTGTCCCGGAAGCGGGCAAAGTTGGCCGATACGTTATACCGGAAATCGCCTTTGGGTTTACCGTAATACGTCAGCAGTAATTCAAACCCTTTGTTGGTTTTCGTTGCCCCGTTCACGAACTTCAGCTGGCCCTCGCCCACCGCTGCCGCTACGGGTGGCTGAATAAGAATGTCTTTGGTTTCGCGGGTAAAGTAATCGAACGAACCGACCAGACTACCGTTCAGGAATCCGAAATCAAGCCCTACGTTTAGTTCGTCGGTCGTTTCCCATTTGAGAGCCGGGTTTGCTCCCTGCGTTTGCACGAAGCCGGATGGTAACGTACCGCTGTTCGTGCCGTTCAGGTCATAAGCCGTTCCCACGTTCCAGTATTGATCGAAAAAGCCGTTGTGACCATTGGGCACCTGCGAGGCTAACGTACCGTAGCGGGGCTCGAACAAACCAAACCGGGCTAAGTCCCCAATGTCCTGATTGCCGATCCGGCCCACGCCCGCCCGTAGTTTGAGGTTGCTGACGGCCTTCATGTTCTGCATGAATCCTTCCTTATCGATGCGCCAGCCGACCGAAGCCGCCGGAAAAAAGCCGTACCGATTGTCGGTACCAAACCGGGACGAACCATCCCGACGAAGCGTCAGCGCAGCCAGGTAGCGATCGCCAAAACCGTAATCGATCCGGGCAAACTGCGACAGTAACCGGCTTCCGGTCGATGTACCCGTGCTGCTGGCATTGCCCGACGCGGCACTCAGGACAAAGTAATCTTCGCTCTGCACAGCAAAATTCTCGCGGTACGATACGACGTTATCCAGATTGTCCTTGATGGATTCAACCCCCGCCAGTACGTTGAACCGATGCGCCCCCAGATCGAAGTTATACCGTAACGTATTGGTCCAGGTTAGGCTCAAGAACTGGTTGGTACTAAGCGTCAAACTGTTGAGCGACCGGGCGATAAAGCCGTTCTGGAACGACTGCTCGATGTTTTTATTGGAGAAACCGGCATTGTCCATGCCCAGCGACGACCGGAACACCAGCCCCCGGATCGGTTCGATCTCGGTGAAGATGTTTCCGAAGGCAAACGTCCGGCGGACTTTGTCCCAGCGGTTGATGTACTGCATAAACACCGGGTTGTTCCGGTCCGAATAGCCCGATCCGATAGGGCCAGCGTAGTCACCCGTTGTGGTGTAGACCGGAATGGTTGGCGCCAGCGTGACGGCCAGACCGGGTGTTGGTGCGCCCCCCAGGTCAGTGGTAACAGGGGTTTCGCGGGAAGCGGTCAGTTGCAGATTAACGCCGAACTTCACCCGGTTATCAGCCAGACTGGTCAAGCCATTCACGCGTCCCGTAATCCGGTTGTAGTCGGTGAACCGAACCATCCCTTTCGTGTTGAGGTAGCTCAGGTTGACCAGAATCGACGAACTTTTGGTCCCACCCGAAATGGTAAGGTCGTTGTTTGTAATCAAACCGGTCTGATACAGTTCTTTCTGCCAGTCGGTATCGCCAGCCGGTACGGTCTGGTTACCGCCCACGTAAGGCTGCACCGTTACGTTGTTGAGTACAGGATTGCTAAAATTTTTATTCCAGTCGAAGTTGTAAATCTCACCGTAGGCCGAAGCAGGGTCGGCTCCGTCATTGACCGATGCCTGCCAGAGCGCCCGCCCCCGATCAACGGCGTTTAGCATCTTGAACCGCTCGGGTTTTTCGGACTGGGCCGAGATACTGGTATTGAACTGAACATTCAGTTTTCCGTCGGTATTGTAGCCGTTTTTTGTGGTTACGATAATCACCCCGTTCGATGCCCGCGATCCGTAGATAGACGCCGACGACGCATCTTTCAGCACCTGAATGGACTGAATAGCGGTGGAATTCAAACTCTGGAAAACGAACGGTCGCTTGGTTGGCACCCCGTCGATGATGTACAACGGATCGTTGTTGCCGAGCGTATTGGCTCCCCGGATCAGCACCCGGCTGGACTCGCCGGATGGCGTACCCGATTTCTCCACGTACAAACCCGGTACCCGGCCCTGCAAGGCCTGCATGGGGTTCCCCGAACTGGTCGCTTTCGTAGCGGCTACGTCCACAATCGCTACCGCACCCGTCAGATCCTGACGGCGGGCCGTGGTATACCCCAGCACGACCACTTCGGCTAGTTGACCACCTTCGGCCAGCGAAACCGTTACGGTATTCGTGTTTGCCACCGATACAACCTGCGTAGCATAACCGATAAACGATACGGTGATGCCGGTGGCACTCTGCGGCACCGCGATCGAAAACTTCCCGGCGACATCGGCAACCGTTCCCGTCTTCGTTCCGGGAATAATGATGCTGGCACCGGGGAGTGGCTCGTTAGTTTTCGAATCGAGGATAGTCCCGGTAACCGTACGCTGCTGGGCGAGCGCCAATGTGGCTGTCAGCAACAGGCACATGAGGGTAAGTAAACGTTGCATAGATATTACTGAATAGGGATAGAAATAAAATTATTTAGAATAGGCTGGGTACTCAACTGGCTTATGGCTTACCGGAAGGGCATGGGTGTTCTACGCTCACCCTATGGATAGCGTGGATTCATTAATTTGACGAATCATCAATCACCGAATGCCCATCCGGTCCAGCTTAAAGCGAAGGCAGAACGTGATCGAATGTCGTCTCAATAATGTCCTCAGTAAAAGCGGGTGTGGCCCCACTCTGCGTAGCGACGTACGCACCGGTTGCGCAGGCAAATTTCAGGGTCTCTTTCGGCGACTCGCCCTGTAGTGTTTTATAGAGGAAAGCGGCCAGAAACGCGTCACCACTCCCAATGGTATCGGCCACCTCGATCGGAAAACCAACCTGACTGTATAAACCCGTCCCATCCAGCAATACCGCTCCGTTTTCGCCGAGTGTCACGCAAAGCATGTCGAGCTCATAGCGATCACGCAACTGATGCATGGCCTGATGCAGATCATTTTCTTCGCCATACCAGGCCGATAGTTCCACTAGTTCATGCTCGTTCAGCTTGGCGATGTGCGCGTGGTGAAGCAACTCCTCGACCGTTTCCCGTTCATAATGGGGAGCCCGCAGATTGACATCGAACACTTTCCGGGGTGCAACGGCCAGCAGTGCCAGCAGCGTTTCATGGGTTTGTTGACTACGCGCGGCCAGACTTCCATATACAAACAGATCGCTCTGCCGCACCGTTTCGAGCAGGCCAGGAACCAGTTGAATGTAATCCCAGGCAACGGGCTGTACGATCTTGTAGGTCACCTCATTGGAATCGGAGATATTGGCTTTGGCAACCCCCGTCAGGTGCGTTTGCCCAACCTGAATCAGATCGAGCGGAATCTGTTTCTGTGCCAGAAAATCGAGCAGTTCGCGGCCCAGGTCGTCACTGCCGACGCGGCTGATGAGTTGAGCGTTCAGCCCAAAATTACGTAGATCGGCGGCTACGTTCATGGGTGCTCCGCCGGGCTGTTTACTGGTTGGCAATACGTCCCAGAGGATTTCGCCGAAGCAGGTGATGGTTGGTGTCATTGTCAGTCAGATTAATGAACGAAAACAGTTTTTTCGATTTGTTCCAGGCTGGTGCCTTTGGTTTCGGGCATGAGCCGCAGCACGAACAGCAGTTGCAGCACCATCATGACCGCGAAAAACAGGAATGTGTTGCCTCCGCCGAAATGCTCGGATAAATAAGGAAACGTAAATGTGATGATGGCGGCCATCAGCCAGTGCGTGAAGCTACCCAATGCCTGACCGCTGGCGCGTACTTCGTTCGGAAAAATCTCGGAAATAAACACCCAGATAACGGCCCCCTGCGAGAATCCGAAGAAAGCAATGTAGCCAAACAGCAACAGCGGAACGGTCATACCAAAGTCATGTACGTAAAAGGCCCGCGCCACCAGTGCCAGCGTGATGATCAAACCGATGGAGCCAATCTTCATGAGCGTCCGTCGTCCATAGCGATCGATCAGGTTCATGGAGATCATGGTAAAGATAAGGTTTGTCAAGCCAATGCCCGCCGACGAAAGCAGCGACGAATTTTTACCCAGACCCGTCATCTCGAAAATACGGGGGGCGTAATAAATGATGGCGTTGATACCCGACACCTGATTGAAGACCGCAAACAGCACGGCCAGCATGACCGGCGTTTTGTACGCACCCGAAAACAACCGGGTCGATGCTGTTTTATGCCGATTGCTTTGCTGGATAGCAACGAAGGTTTGCTCCGCCGTTTCGGGATCGATCATGTTCAGCACCTCCCGCGCTTCGGTCGCGTTTCCTTGCTGCAACAGCAGCCAGCGCGGACTTTCCGGAATGCCCAGGACCGCCAGCAGAAAAATAAGCGATGGTAGCGCCTGAACGCCCAGCATCCAGCGCCACGGTTCAGCCCCGGCGTCAGCCAGCAGGAAATTAGACAGGTAGGCAATTAGGATACCCAGTACCACATTAAACTGAAACAAGCCAACCAGACGACCACGCGATTTAGCGGGCGAAATTTCGGTGATGTACATCGGGGCTGCCACCGATGATGCGCCCACACCCAGACCACCCAGGAAGCGGAAGATGAGAAAGGTCCACCAGTCAGGGGCCAGCGCGGTGCCGAGCGAAGCCAGCAAGTATAGAAACGCAATCCAGAACAGTGTCCGTTTACGCCCGAGTTTTTCTGCCGGAATGCCACCGGTCATGGAGCCGATCACCGTACCGATCAGCGCGATCGACACCGTCAGTCCATGCTCCCAGACGCTAAGTCCCCACAAGGACTGAAGTGACTGCTCAACACCGGATATGACGGCGGTGTCGAAGCCGAAAAGAAAACCACCGAGCGCGGCAGTGATCGACCACAGAAAAATACGTTGTTTCTGACTCATGTCTGACGAAAATGAACCGGTTTCTAGAGGCTCATAAGTCAAATGTACAACGCGTTTACACTGGCAGCTTTCAGGATTTGTTCAAATGCTTTCGAAATAATAATTAACACTAAACAGTTAATAATGAACCGTTTAACTATATACTACTGGATAGCCCTTTTGATTTTGATACACTGACTTTCGGATTTGATTCAAGGGCTTTTCGAACCTGAAACGGCATTATCGTCGGTCGTGCCAGCAGCGGCTGTTTCCGAGCGGCCTGATCACTACGACTAAACAGAACGACCTTCCCTACCGCTTCCCCACGCTTGATTGGTGACAGGTCACTACCCATTTACTAACCAAAACTTAATCCTTATCTGTATGCCAGCCGAATTTTTAACCCAAAAGGGCCTCAGCTACGACGGCACTGAATTCAAAGCCATTGCCGACGATTTGCAGGGTAACATTCTCAAGTCGCATGGGCGCAACCACACCGCCCACATTTTCTTCAAATTTCGCCCCGGTAAAGTGGCCGAAGCAAAAGCATTCATCCGGTCTTTCGAGCACCTGGTCACCTCAGCTGCCAAGCAAAAGGTGGATACGAACGACTTCGACACGAACGGTTCACAACACATTTTCACAACCTTTTACCTGAGTGCTGCCGGTTACTACTACCTGGGCGTAAAAGACAGCAAAACACCCACTGATCCGCAGTTCAGAGCGGGTATGCAGGCATCAGCACAAAAACTCGCCGATCAACCGGACCAATGGGACAATGGCTACCGCAATCAGGGCGTTCATGGTATGATTTTGCTCGGTTTTGGGGGTGGCGTCCGCGCCCAGCTTCTTGAACGGGAAACGCTCAATATCAGCAACCAGCTCCTGCGAAATGGGCTGGCCGAGGTATTCGTTGAGAAAGGCGATAGCATTAAAAATGACAACGGCGACGACATCGAGCATTTCGGTTACGTCGATGGTATCAGCCAGCCGAAGTTCTTTCGGGAAGAGTTGAATCCGGACCTGGCCACGAACTGGAATCCGATGGCTTTCTGGGATCTGGTGTTGGTCGACGATCCGGGTGGTCGTCCCGGCAAATCGTATGGCAGTTATCTTGTGTTTCGTAAACTCGAGCAACACGTTCGGGATTTCAAGAAAACCGAACAAAAACTGGCGCAAAGCCTGTTCAATTCCGATTCGGAACTGGCGGGGGCCATGATCGTCGGGCGGTTTGAAAACGGTATGCCCGTTACGCTTAGTTCGGAGGATACCGAACTCAATGCGCATCATGATCCCGGCATTCCGGTAAGCGGCTCGTTCGTCGGCAAGCTCAATGACTTCACGTATGACAGCGATGCCGAGGGTGCCCGGTGTCCTTTCCACGCGCACATTCGCAAATCGAACCCACGGGGCGAATCCAAACGACTCGACCCGACTATCACCACGGAGGCTGAACAACTGCACACCATGGCCCGGCGCGGGATCATATATGGGAAGCGCGACGTTCATCCCAACAAGCAGAAAAATCTGGACAAGCTTCCCAACGGCGGAGTGGGCCTACTGTTCATGAGTTTTCAGCGTAGTCTGGCTAATCAATTTGAGTTTATCCAAAGCGCCTGGGTCAATGAAGACAACTTCGTTCATGGGTTTCTGCCCGGTGATAAACCAACCGGAAAAGATCCTGTTATCGGTCAGGGATCGTTCGATGTGTTAACGCACCAGTACACCCGTACTTACGACAATGCCAACACAATTGACAAACTACATGCACCGCTCGATCCCGCCAATCATGTCAATGACTTCGGCAAATTCGTAACGACGCGCGGAGGTGAATACTTTTTTGCCCCAAGCAAAACGTTCTTACGAACCCTATAATTAGCAAGATTTGTTCTGTTTCGAGAACGGTGTTCGGTAGGTCCCATCCTGGTTGTGGGACTTACTGAATGCCGTTCTTTTTTAGTTAGTCCAGTCGTTTGGTTGAGTAACCAGACGGGTAGCCAGTGCGTGTACGGTGTTGTAAAGAGGCTGTCTCAATTACCGCTCGATCAGAAAATTTGTCCTACAAATACTACGATAATTACAATACAATCACTGAGAAATCAACCACTTAAGGCTATCCTACCGCTTAATCAACAAATACATGAAGTAAATAGCATGCAACATTGCCGACAAAACAGAGTTTTTTTATATGACGCACTGAACGTATCCTGACGATTTGGGCTGCGTTACAGACGATCTTGTTCTATCGGTTCACTTAAATGTACTCAACACATGATCCAGTCAATTCACACGTACTTCCGACAGAGTACGCTTTTGTTACTGCTGGCAGCAGCCCCTTTTTTCGTTAGCTGCTCGACCAATACACCAGACCCCGTAGCCACCACCCCGCCCACGTCCGGCACGGTCACTACGCCCGGCACCGGAACGACGACAACACCCGGTACAAGTACAACAGCGACGCCCGGCACAACCGTTGTCTCATCGGTGACCTATATTGCTCAGAAAGATAACCTGAACCTGCTCGAGGCAGCTATTGTCCGCGCGGGTCTAACGGCTGATTTCAACAAAGAAGGTATTACGATTTTCGCGCCATCGGACGACGCGTTCAAAGCAGCCGGTTATGCGAATGAAGCAGCCGTTTCTGCTGCCCCGGCCGCCGATCTGCAACGGATTCTCCGCTACCACGTGGTGGGGTCACGCATTGACCAGTCCGCAATTCCGACGGGCGTCAACACGTCGTATCAAACATCTCTGGCCGATAATCAGATCTCCGTTTACAAAACCAGTGCCAGCGATATCAGTGTGAACCAGGCCAAAATCATTCAGGGTGACAACCCCACCACGGGCAGCGTTGTCCACATAATTAACCAGGTGCTTATGCCACCATCGGTCAATTTGATTGCCCTCGCCAAAACGAATACGAACCTGTCGTTCCTGGCTGCGGCCATAGACCGGGCGGGCTCGAGTGTACAGGATGTGTTGAACAAGAACACGCAAAATGGGTACACGCTCTTCGCACCGACTAATGATGCGTTTAAGGCAGCTGGTTACGCGGACGAAGCAGCCATCAAAGCAGCCGATCAGAAGAAACTATCCGACCTGTTGCTCTATCACGTGCTGACGTATCGTGCGTTTGCCCAGACCTTCCAAAATGGGGCTGACATTGTAACGGCACAGGGCACCAGCGTACGCATCAATTCCAGCAACGGAAAGGTCACGCTGTTGGGTAAAGGCAATGGCTCTACAGCAGCCAACGTCACCCAAGCCGACCAAGTGGCGTCCAATGGCATTATCCATGTCATTGACCGGGTGCTCCTAGCGCAATAAACCGTAATTTGCCAATAGTAAAAACGCCGGGTATCGTACCCGGCGTTTTTTTATGCACTCACCGACGATTTCCGGTATTCGGAGGGCGTCTTCTGCGCGTGTTGTTTAAAGAATGTCGTGAAATAGGCCGGTGAACTGAAACCGGTTTCGTAAGCGATTTCGGCCATTGGCTTCGTGGTTTCCCGCAACAGATTTTTTGCTTTTTTCAGGCGGATCTCGGCCAGGTAATCGATGACGTTCATGTCGAGCAGGGCCTGTACTTTCCGGTATAACTGCACGCGCGAAAGCCCCATCTCACGGCTTAATTTTTCGACGCCAAAGGCCGGGTCGGACAGGTTTTGTTCGATCAGAACGGTTAGTTCATTCAGGAACTTCTTGTCCTCCCGATTGCCCGCACTGGTCGTTGACAGAAAATCGGACGCATAGCGTCGTTGCCACTTTTCCCGATTGAGCAGGATGGTTCGGAGCGTTTCAAGCAGATACGTTGTATTGAATGGTTTCGTGATGTAAGCATCAGCACCGGCCCTTGTTCCTTCGATTCGTTGCTCCATCTGCCCCTTCGCAGTCAGCAGAATAATTGGAATGTGTGATGTGCGCAAGTCCGCTTTTACGCGCTGTGTAAGTTGCAGGCCGTCCATACCGGGCAGCATTACATCACTGATGATCAGATCCGGAATTAAATCAAGCGTTCGCTCCCATGCTTTTTCGCCGGTACTTTCCGCGATGATATCGAACTCCCCCCCCAACCGATCAACCAGAAAGGTCCGCAGATCATCGTTATCTTCGACGACAAGCAGCGTACCCGCCTGTCGGCCGGAAAGGGTGATCGGTTCTGTAACCTCATCGCTGTCGGCCATATCAGCTAGTGTCCGTTGCTGAGCCACCATGCTTTGCGTAATTGCGCCCCGACTGATGGGGCCATCCATTTCTTCCGGAGCAAGATGCCGGTTACCCAATGGTAATCGAATCGTGAAGGTGGTTCCTTTGCCCAGTTCGGATTGCACGCAGAGTTCCCCCTGATGAAGCTGAATAAACTCCATCGACAGAGCCAACCCCAACCCTTTTGACAGGTTGAACGGCTTCGTTCCGCTGTAGAACAGATCGAAGGCGTGCGTCTGCTCATCGGGCGTCATTCCATCGCCATTATCCTCCACCTGAATGCGAACCTGCTCATTCAACACATCGAGCCGCAGATGAATAAGTCCGCCTTTTGGTGTGTATTTGAAGGCATTTGACAGAAGATTGACGATCACTTTATCCAGTTTTTCAGTATCGAACCAGACCGGCAGGTTCGACTTAGCCGATATGAATTGAAGATCGATCCGTTGTTTCTCCGCTTTTTGCCTGAAATCATGCACAATGTCCTGAATGAACGCAATGATGTCCTGCTCCGACGTGTGCAGTCGTTGTTTTCCGGCATCGGTTTTTCGTAGGTCAAGCATCTGGTCGATCAGCCGCAGCAGCCGATACGCGTTCTTCTGAACCAGCGATAAGTTGCTTTTCAGATCGTGTGTGCTCACGTTTTTTTTGCTCAGCAGATCTTCCGTTGGCGTCAGAATCAGGCTGAGGGGCGTGTTGAACTCATGGGAGATGTAGGAGTAAAAGCGCAGTTTCTCTTCCGTGGCTAGTCGGGCCTGCTGCGAAACGGCTTCAATTTTATCCTTCTGATCAAGGATTTCCTGGTTTTGCTTTTCCAGCGTTTGATACGCCGTTTGTTTCGACCGAACCAAATAAAAAGCCCACCCCCCCAGCGAAATGACGACCAGTAAACTCACCAGTGTTAAGTAAAGCGTATTTTTCTGCGACGAATACGTTTGTGTCAGTTCATCGATACGCTGGCTCTGCTTTTCAATATCACGCTGCTGCTCGGTTAGTTTGTCAGTCTGGAGTTTCATGATCCTGACGTTCGATGAGTCGATCAGCGTTGTTGGTAATCGGTTTTCTCGCTTGAACGGCTGTTTTTTCAGAATAGCCACGGCGGTTCGGATGGCCTCTTTCCCACCGGTCGGGTACAGCACGGTAGCGTTCAAGATACCCTGATCGACAAGATCGATTCCTTCATTTTTGCCGGGCAACCCATCGACACCAATAATTTTCACCTGCCGGGCGAGTCCCAATTGTTGACAAACCTGGTAGGCTTTCAACGCTGTCCGGTCGTTCTGAGCAAAAATGAGTTGTATGGTTGGCTGCGATTTCAGCAAGCGGGTCAGCTTTTCGGCGAACGATTGTCGATCCCAGTCGCCTTCCAGTTTCGCGATCAGCCGAACACCGGGATGGCTCCCAATGGCTTCCATAAAACCACGATGCCGATCGATATCAGCCGACGAACCCGGCGATTCGCCAATCTCGACAATGTTGCCCAAACCGTTCAGCAATGCACTGGCCCGAACACCCGCAGTCCGACCCACCTCAACGTTATCAGCCCCAACGTAGGCCGTATATTGATCCGAAGCCGTACGCCGGTCGAGCACAATTACCGGCATTCCCTGCTGGTACGCTTTTTCGACAATGGGTGTGATGGGCTGGGCGGCATTGGGGGAGACAATCAGCAGATCGACACGCTGATCCATAAGCTCCTGAATCTGGCTGACCTGCCGGGCACTTTGTCCACCAGCATCCTTGACAATAAACTCGATTTCAGGCGTGAAAGCTAGCTCCTGATTCATGCTTTCCAGCATAGTTTTACGCCATGTATCGGACCCGGTACGCTGCGAAAAGCCAATTCGGTACGTCTTGTCCGGCGTACTTGATGTGCAGGACCCAGCCACTATTCCCAGCAAGATCAGTATAAACGCGAACGATCTATACGTACTTAAAAACGAGGAATGAAATAGTGGCTGTGAACAGACAGGGTTAGTCATTGAAAAGGAACAAATTTCCTGTATTGAACAAAGATAATGTTTACCAATTTCAATACAAAACGAATGAACAGCGGGGTTCTGGGACTTATGGCGACCTTAAGATATACCACTAAAGCCCTTAAACTACAAAAGCTCTCCCATTGCTGAGAAAGCTTTTGTAGACTGTAACTAGTGGAAAATTAGCCGAGGCCCTTCACCGGTAAGCACTTGTTACCTAAACGCCTGGATAACCCGGATTCTGTGGGCGCAGGTTTGGGTTGTTCAGCATTTCCTGTCTGCCCAGCGGGAACAGCAGGTGCTTTTCCTGCAACGGCTGATTCGAGCTTTTGTTAATGTGTCCGACGAAGTTATCGAAGCCATTGGTCGTTTCGTTGTACACTTTGCGAAGGCGCACCATGTCAAACCAGGTGATCTGCTCGTAGCACAGCTCGTGCCACCGCTCGCGCCATACGGCCTCCCGGAAAGTAGACTGCGTGTAAGTCCCCAAAGCGGGAGTCGTCAGCGTAGCGCGGTCGCGGATGCGTTTGAATGCGTCGTAAGCGGCCTGTGTTGGTCCACCCACTTCGTTTTGCGCTTCGGCGTACATCAACAACACTTCGGCATACCGGATCTGGGGTACGTTCAGGTTATTGTTACGCGTTGGCGTAGCACCCGGCGTTCCGTTGGCGGTCCGGTTGAAATGTTTGAAGATGTAGGGCGCATTCAGGTTGAACTGCTCACCTGTACCATTGGTGTAGTACGTCGTGTAGAAGTACCCAACCTGGTCTTTGGCCCGCAGATCGCCCGCTTCGTATGAATTGTAGAACGCAGGCGTAGGCACTGTACTTCCCGTACCACCCGGGCCATTGTACGTAACCGGTTTAAAGTTCGGGTACATATTGTCCATCGGGTTAGCAGCGACCAGCGTGTTGTACTGAAGCATGTAGATGTGCTCCAGGCGATTCTTCGTGCTTTCCTTGTGCACATCCTCATACGTCGTGAACAGGTTGATCGTCGTTGGATTCGCGTTGGCATACGTGATCACTTCGAACGATTTATCGGCGGCCAGTTTATAATACGCAGCGCCTTTGTTCAGCGGCTGTCCGGCCATGGTCAGATATACCCGCGCCAGCTGTGATTTAACCGCTGCCAGGTTCACCCGGCCACTTACGTCCGTCCAGGCCAGACCAGCGGCTTCGGCAGCCGTCAAGTCTTCCACAATCAGTTTATACACATCCTCCTGCGATGACCGCTTTGGCTGAAAATCCTCCGACGTAGCGGTTTGCGGTTTCGTGACCAGCGGAATATCACCCCATAGACGCACAGCGGTGAAATAAGCCGTCGCCCGCAGGAATCGCGCTTCTCCCAGAATTTTAGCTTTTTGAGCCGCATCCATTGGCGTAATGCCCGGCACCTTGTCGATTGTCTGGTTGGCCTGGGCAATTACCCGGTACAGCCCATTCCAGTAGTTGACAACGTGTGCCGTATTACCATCATAAACCAGTCCATACAGGTTATTCAGGTCGGAGTTCTGGGCGGTTTCGGTCGTCGATGTACCCGTTACCGCTTCGAGCAGCTGCCAGTTGGAGGAGAAGATACCCGCTCCATCACCAAAAAACCGGAGGTTATCGTACACGGCAGCCAGAGCCGCTTCGGCGTGATCGGGAATCGTATAGAAGTTATCGGGCGTTAGGTTAGAGGGCGCTTTTTCAACCAGAAAATCAGAGCAGCCCACCGGTCCCAGCAGCAACATCGCTCCGCCGATCACCACCCTGCTCATTTGTTTAAACACTGTATACTTCATTGTTACTATCGTTTGAATACGAATGCTGTCGTTTGATTAAAGACCGATTTGCAGGCCTAACATGTACGTAGTTGGCTTTGGATAATTGTGCCAGATCTGACCTTGTGAAAAAGCACTGCTATCGTTACCCTGGTTGGTTGGCGTTACTTCCGGATCGCCGATGATTTTGTCATGGACTAAGAGGAAGAAGTTCTGCGCCGTGGCATACAACCGGAGACGGTTCAGCTTGAGCCGGTTGGTCAACTCAGCGGGGAATGTGTATCCAACCAGCAGGTTTTTACCACGCAGGAACGACCCGTCTTTCACCCAGTGGCTATCAACGTTCGTTACGTAGCCAGCACGGGTATCACGGATTTCGGCGATCGGTGTGTTCTGGTTCGTTGATGTCCAGGCGTTCAGTACGCTTTTGTAGCTGTTAGCCAATGCCTGACGGTCTTCGCTCGCGTGCAGGTTCATCAACATGACATCGTTACCCTGCGAAAACTGAAGTTCAAGTGTCAGATCGACGTTTTTGTAACGCAAGCTGTTAGTAAAGGCTCCCCAGAATTTTGGGCTACCGTTACCGATAATGCTACGGTCGGCATCGGTGATCGCTTTATCGCCATTCACGTCCAGGTATTTGATGTCACCCGGCAGAATCGTCAGCCCGTTCCGGTAGCTGGTAAATTTAGCAGCCTCTTCACGTTCGGCTTCGCTCCACGTTCCCAGGCGAGTAAGTCCCCAGAAGGAACCAACCGCTTCGCCAACACGGATGATGTTGGTCTGGTTGGTAAAGTTCGGTCCACCCACGCCGAAGATATCCGATGGGGTAGCCAGCGACAGAACTTTGTTCCTATTGAACGAAATGTTAAATGTGGTATTCCACTGGAAACCGCCCCGATCAATGTTAACCGTATTCAACCCAAATTCAAAGCCCTGGTTCTGCATCGATCCAACGTTCCGGCGAATGGTTGCGTAGCCGCTCGTACGGGGTACGGGAGCATCCAGCAGCATGTCGGTCGTTTTCCGATAGTAGTAATCGGCTTCAAGTGTGATCCGGCCTTTCAGTAACCCTAACTCTACACCAACATCAGTTTGAGCCGTTTTTTCCCAGCGAAGATCGGGGTTAGCCAACCGGCTGATACCGGTTCCACCATAACGGGCATCATTGTAAACGGTAGCATAGTTCGAGCTAAGCAATGCCAGCGATGTATAAGCCGGAATTTCGGAGTTACCCGTCAGACCGTAGCTCGTGCGTATTTTCAGGTTAGAAACGACCGGATTACCTTTCAGGAAGCTTTCTTCCGAAACACGCCAGGCCACGGCCGCCGATGGGAAGAAGGCAAACTTGTGGTTTTCCCCGAACTTAGACGATCCATCAGCCCGACCCGTGAAGGTAAACAGGTATCGTTCTTTGAAATTGTAATTGATCCGTCCGAAATACGAGTTAAATGCGTTTCGGTCAGCGAACGAAGATACACTGGGGAGCGTACTACCGGCACCTAAGTTATTGAAGGTGAAATAGTCAGTGGCAAAGTTCCGTACGCTGGCACCCATGCCGAAACGATCCGTTGCCTGCCACGAAATACCCAACAGAGCCGTGATGGCATTATCCGCATTGATCTGCTTGTTATACGTCAGGTAATTTTCCAGCGACCAGAACGTCGTACGCGTATTGTTGGCACTAGCAGTTCCGTTGGCACCTATGTCCAGTGTCCGTGTCTGCGACTGAAGAACTTCCTGCGTTTGCACGTTAGCGCCCAGGACTGTTCTCATCTCCAGTCCTTTCGCTAGGTTGATATTTGTATACAGACTTCCGATGGTTGTCTGCGTATTGAGATTGTATTTACGATCCATCAGCCGGTGTACCGAGCTCATAGTACCTTCCGCATAAGGATAATCCCGGTTCTCCGCGTATTTACCATCCGAATACTTCACCGGTAGAAAGGGGAAATCCTCAACGATCTGCCGGGCCACCGCGTCATTGATATCGACAAGGTTTTCTGCCTGGTTGTTGTAGCTCAGCGTACCGCCAATTTTCAGCCATTTTTTCACCTGATCATCAATCGTGAACCGGCCTGAATACCGCTTCAGATACGATGTCTTGATAAGGCCCTGATCATCCCGGTAACCCAGTGACAGCGCATACTGTGTACGCTCATTACCGCCACTGAATCCTAACTGATGACTTTGGGAAAGCTTGTTCTGCGATGACTCCTTAAACCAATCCGTATCATACAGTGGGTTCAGGTTGCTATCAAAGACGCCCGGATGAGCGGCACTGAATGCAGCCCGTCTCACTTTTGGGTCCAGATAGGTCCATTTTCCGGCAGCCCAGCCGACGGGATCATACTTTGCCATGTTGGCATAAGCCAAATCTTCCGTTGCCAGATACTCCTTCGCGTTCAATACCTGCGGCTTGTTGGGACCAATGGTGTTTACGCTGAAGGTACCGTCGTAAGTAACCCGGCCTTCGCCCGATTTCCCTTTGCGGGTCTGCACCAGAATAACACCGTTGGCTCCTCTGGCCCCGTAAATAGCAGTCGATGAAGCATCTTTCAAGACTTCAACCGAGACAATATCGCTGGGGTTAATGTAGTCAATCGGGCTGCTGAACTGATCTCCCGTCGTTTGCGGCAGCATAACGCCATCAACCACATACAAGGGGTTGTTAGACGAGTTGATAGAGCTAAAGCCCCGAATACGAATAGTAGTCCGTCCACCAGGGCGACCCGAGTTCGTGTTTACCTGCACACCGGGCATCCGTCCCGATAGGGCCTGGTTCAGCGATGGCGCGGGGCGTTCCATAAGCTGGGCTTCTTTCACCCCAGCAACGGCACCGGTCAAATCCGATTTTTTCGTCGTACCATACCCGATAACGACAATTTCGTCAAGAACCTTACTGTCGGTCTGGAGGGACAAATTGATCGTAGCCTGCGCACCTACCCGCACTTCTTTAGGCAGGTAACCCACAAACGAAAATACCAGCACCGCTTCATTGTTCGGCACATCAAGTTTATACTGACCATCAGCATCAGTAACCGTACCCCGCTGAGATCCTTTCACGACGATACTCACACCGGGCAACGAGGCATTAGCCTCATCCGTAACCCGACCTGATACCGTGCGGTCAAACAAATTCGCCGTTAAATGAACAGTACGATTTCCGCCTGCTTTCCCTACCAGGGGAGTCGTTGCGGCATAGGTGAGCGTTGTACAGAAAAGAAAAAGGAGACTTTGTGTAGAGGACAGCCTCAACATCCGCACAAGACTGGCTTGCGGGCGTAAAAGTTTTTGCATAAATTTTTCAATCGCCAGAACGATTGGTTTAGGTTTGGACAATAAAAAATGTCTAGAGCAACCACACTCTGGCGTAAGAAATACGTATTCGTGTCTAACTACTCATCGATTATTAAAAATTTTTAATAAAATTTTTAGTTTTTCTTAACCGGCGCTTACCCGATAGGCATAGGGTCTTGTAAAACAGAAGTTTACGATTTTTTCTCAATTTTTCTTGATTAGAACACATCTGCGTTAAGCAGGTGTGTAAAAAATGATCCTTTAAAACCGCAGCTTTAAAGGATCAATAAATAGTAGCTTTAGGTTAATAAACTATCACCATAAATGTAGAAAATGTCACCTTATTTTAGCCAATTTTCTATCATTCAGCGTATTGTATTACGTCCCTATCGCTCTGCATTATCATGGGTTTTACTCGCTCCTTAGTAGTCAACAGCCGAGACAATGACGTAGTTGTCGTTCCGGGTGATTCCGTAAAAGATCAGCCTGTCTTTAGCACTCCGGTCGATGGCAAACGCCTGGCCTTCGCTAATGGTCTGAATAGTTTTCACGTACTGTAGCGTATGCCCGCGATCGGGTAACTTCAGGACATACAGTTCGGGCTTATCATGACCAGTGCAGTAAATCAATCCGTCTTTCCCCCAAGTTCCACCCGAGGTGCTTTTAGGCGAAAACGCTTGCAGGACAATAGCCGGAAATGTCCAGGCTTCTACCTGCTGCCAGCTTTCCGTAAACTTCACCAGGGTGGTCCAGCGATTATCACGCCCTTCAGCAGACGCCTTATCGGAGTAATTCGCGAAAGCAACCCACCAGTTACCCTGGTAGAAATCGGCCCAGGTGGCGGAGCCGGGAAACAGGCCAAAACTATGGCTACCAATGTGCTGAAGTGTACCCGCGTCGAAGATTTCCAGCGAACTCGCCATCGGCACATCCGGATAGTTGGACTGGGTACAGTAGAGCTTTTTTCCAATGACCACGCCACTGTTCATATGCTTGAGCTGCCCGGTTGTGTCGGTCCAGGCCGCGACCTGCCTGCCCTCTGTTTTCGTATGCTTCGTTAGAGAGTGGTTATTGATAACGTAAAAGTGGTTCCGATCGACGGCCACACCCTGCCGTACTTCGTTCAGTTGAAAACGTCTGAGCTCCGTGGCTTTCTGCCCGTAGCTGATGAAAGCGTGACCTGCCAGTATAGAACTGACAATTAATAAGATACGGTAGCGAAGATGCATGGGGCTACTTTTGCGGTGAGGGTTAGAATTGGCAGTACATATCGGCAAATCGGTTTATCACAGCGACCCGTTCTTTTAAATACCTCGGACTTAAAAAATAGTTGGACCAGTCATCGAAGTTTTCAGCAGCAAAACCAACGTAAAAAATCCAGAACAGCACCCCTAAAAACGGAATCGCATCCAGTTCCTCATCTGATAAAGCGCGTACCTCTTTGTAGCCGTCAATAAAGACCGCAAACTGACGATCACCTTCCTCTTTCGTTAGCCTACCCGTGGCGGAATGAATGAAGAAGTGGATCAGGAACGAAGCCAGATCATTCGCCAGAAAACCTTTACCGGCAAAGTCGAAGTCGAAAAGCGTGAATGTATCACCATCAAAATGGAAGTTTTTGGGCAGGTAATCGTAGTGGCAGTAGCCGTAACTGAAGGCCGACGTAGTCAACGTTGCCATCTTTTTCTCGACCTGATCACCCAGCTCCAGTAGGCGGTGGTAATCGTCCAGCCCATCGGTAAACCACGGCTTCACCAGCCGAAGCGGTCGATGAAGCATGGTCTCTATGTTGTATTTCTTGCGTTCGTGCGACAACTCAATGCGGGAGGTGATGTTGTGATTGACCGCCATCTCATTACCGATCACCCGCAATTGTTCATCCGTGAAATCATAAACGCTCTTTCCGCTGGCGAAGTAAAATAATACGCCATGCCGTATACCCTCCGCAGCAGTGAACGCCTGAATCTGTTCACCGTCTACAGCACGAACGGGATGAGAAACCTTCGCTCCCTGCTCATTCAGGATATTCAGCAGCTCAACTTCGCCTTTTATCTCCTCTAGACTCCGGTGCGAACTGCGGTATATTTTCAGAACGTATCGAGGCTGTGAATCCTCCAGCACGTACGTATCGCTGACCCCATGCAGCAAAAAACGACAGGTCAGCCCGCTAAATCCGTAGCTTTTTTCGACACTATCTTTTAAAGCCGACGACGATAACGTTGAATATTGGGTGGGAAAAATATCCATTCCGGCTGTATATGCTGTGGTTTGAGGGGCATGAAGTAACGTGAACGGTCGGCCGTTGTAACCCGCGAAGCCGACCGTCCACGCTACGATTAACGCTTATAAATAGACCGGCTGTCCAGTGCGGACTGATTCGTCGCAGGCAAAAGCGACCTCAAGGCTACTTACGGCATCCTGCATGTGATCGGTTAAGTCGAGGTTCTCCTGAACGGCCTTCAGAAAATACCGTTGTTCCCGGTTACACAATTCCTGGTGGTCGGGTTCATCCTGCATATCGATCCAGGTATCCGCTTCCGCAAACTGATCGTCGGCCGTTAGCGCAGCTCGGTGTACCCGCAGTGATTCGGTTTTGGTATGCGAATCAACGTTGTCGGATTTTCCGGCAGCTCCGGCGTTCTTGGCCACAATCGATACGCAGCCGTTCGGTCCGATCACGTCTTTAACAAAAAACGCGGTTTCGCTCATCATGGGTCCCCAACCCGCTTCGTACCAACCCACGGAACCGTCTTCGAACCGGATTTGTAACTGACCGTAGTTGTAGTTACCAGCCGGAATATCGTTGGTCAATCGTGCGCCGATGGCATTCACCTGAACAGGTTTGGAGCGGGTCATCTGGCACATCACATCGATGTAATGCACCCCACAATCGACAATTGGGCTAAGGCTTTTCATCAGATTCCGGTGAACAGTCCACATCATACCGTGGCTTTGCTGGTTCAAATTCATCCGCATGACGAGTGGTTTACCCATTTCCCGCGCCACTTCAACAAATTTTTCCCAGGACGGATGATGCCGCAGAATATACCCGATAACGAGCTTTTTTCCGGCTTTTTCGGCAGCCGCTACGACCCGCTTTGCGCCAGCAACCGTATCGGCAATGGGCTTTTCCATGAACACATGGCATCCCTGCTCGAAGGCCTGAATCGCAAATGATTCGTGCGTATCTGGGTACGTTGAAATACAGACAGCATCGGGTTTGGTTTCGGCCAGCGCCGTCGCGTAATCCGTGAACAATGGATACTCACCACCCAGCCGTTCGTTGAGAACAACCTTACTATTTCCGGTCGATACGATTCCGCAGATGTCGAAACCGTCCAGCGTTTTATACGCAATAGCGTGCGACGATCCCATGTTGCCGCAGCCGACCACAAGAACCCGCAATGAATTAGTTGAAAGAGACATGAACGTGACGTTGACGGGAAGTTAATTAGCGATTTACCGCATCAATAGCAGCTGATACGGCAACTAAGCGGTACAAAGGTATCATCAGGCCGCGAAGATAACACTACTTGAAAGTGGATCAGCCAATCTACCGGACGGACATAGGGAATTGGCTCGTACTTTTGTGGGCTATGCAACCAACCAGCCCTGTAGTCGATACGCCCCTGCCTTTGGCGGTGTTGTTCCAGTCCGCCGATTTAGTCGCCATCAACAAACCACACGGGCTACTGGTCCATCGGTCACCCATTGCCAGCGATGCCAGTGAATTTGCCGTTCAGATTCTCCGCGACCAGTTAGGCCAGCGAGTCTATCCGGTACATCGGCTGGATCGCAAGACCGGCGGTGTGCTCCTGTTCGCGTTGCATGAAGCGATGAATTCGGCCATGCAAAAACAGTTTGCGGATGGTCTGGTTGCGAAAACGTATCTTGCCATTGTACGGGGTTATACACCTGACGAGCAAACAATTGATTACCCACTGCGCCGAGATGATGGTGTAGTTCAGGACGCCGTGACCGTTCTGAAAACCTTGCAACGCACTGAGATTCCACTGGCTTTCGGAAAACACGCCACCTCCCGGTATTCACTGGTCGAGTTAACGCCATCTACCGGACGGATGCATCAGTTACGGAAGCACATGGCTCACATCCTTCACCCAATCATCGGCGACCGGCCACACGGATGCAACAAACAGAATAAACTCTTTCTGGATCAGTTCAGTATGAACACGATGCTGTTACATGCTAATCATCTCGCGTTCACGCACCCACAAACAGGCGATCACATTAGCATCAATGCACCACTTCAGGCGGAGTTTAAACGTATGATGCAAACCTTGTTTAGTAACGCGCACATCGGCTTCGTGTGAAATCAGTTTTTGATATCAGCTATACGGCGGACAGGATGTCCTCGTTACTCGTCGTACGATATTTCTGTTATTTCCATAATGCTTACGCCCTGCATGGCGGGAAACGAAACAGTTTCGCCAACCCGTTTGCCTAACATAGCGCGCGCTACGGGTGCCGTAAACGCAATCCGCCCATGCGTTGCGTCGGCTTCGTCAACGCCAACGATTGTTAATTTCTTATCGGCGATCGTGGCTCTGCCCGTTTGACTGTGCAGGCTGACGGTAGCACCAAAGCGTATTTCGTCATGGGGCTGATCATGCGCATCAATCACTTTCGCGCTGCCAATGCGCTGATTGAGGTTGGCAATGCGTCCATTGATCAGCGCCAGTTGACGACTTCGTTCGGCTTCGTCACTCTCGGCTTGCACGTGGGTACGTTCCGCTTCCAGCCCGGCCAGTTCGGTTCGTAACAAAGCCAGTCCACGGGGTGTAACGTAGTTAGTCGCGCCGGGGGGCAACGGTGCCCTCGCCGGAATAACGACGGGATCATCGGCACTTTCATTTTTCAAAAAAGCCCTGCTCATAACGGTAATCGATTATCTCAACATAACAGATAAAGTCCGCCGTTAGTTGTAATCGACCTGCCCGCTACTCGCTCGCTTCCTGAATTGTTTCACTGGCTTCCTCCAGATCATTGCCTTCGGGTTCCGGTATTTCATCAGTCACCTGCTTGGGGTCTGGCGCGTAGGTCAACGAAATGAACATGGGGAAGTGATCCGAGCCACAATTCGGTAAGCGAAGAATCTTTTGCAGTTGGAAGTGATGGGAAACAAAGACATGATCCAGCGGCCAGCGCAGGAAGAAATAGCGGGCATGGAATGTGTTGTACAGACCCCGGCCAATTCGCGGATCGAGCAAACCGCTTATCCGCTGAAACAGTCGGGTCGAATGCGACCAGGCTACGTCGTTCAGATCACCCGCCACAATGATGGGACCCGTTTTTTTGCGCGCTTCCTTCCCTACCAGTAACAATTCGGCATCGCGCTCCGTGGATCGGTAATGCTCTGTCGGGCTGGGTGGCATCGGATGGACACCATAAAAATGAACTAACTGTCCAGACGCTAATTCGAGCTGTGCGTATACGGATGGAATATCATCCTGAATCAGGAAGCGCAGTTCGTGGTGTCGAATCGGCAAGCGAGAATAGAGTAACATACCATACGTATTCTCGAGCGGATGCAACACGCGATACGGGTAATCTTCTTCGATCGCAGCCAGTTCGTCTTTCCAGCGCTGGTTGGCCTCTAATACCAGCAACACATCCGGTTTATGCTTATCGACCAGCGCGCGGACTTCCGGTGTCCGCGTATTTTCCATAAAAATATTGGCAACCAGCAGCCGAATGGTATTGTCTTCGGGCTTAGCCTGTTCACTTTTTTTGGTAAACCACGCAACCCGTTTTTGATGAAGGGACGTAAACGGATAGATCAACCACCCCTGATAGCCTAATGTTGCCAGCAGACCAACCGGAACGATTAGCAGATAGCCATCCATATGATGCCCGACCAGTGCCCACCCCAGAAGGCCGATAGTGGCCAGTACCGCAAGTTGAAGGTGGGGAAAATCCCAGATTCGAATCCACCAGTAATCAAGCGGTATAAGGTTGGTGAACGAAACTATGGTTATAAGAAGCGAGTAAACAAGCAGGACATCGTCAATGACAGGCATAAATGAGTGGTGGAATGATCGTTGAGAAACCTAACCCCAAAGCATGGGCAGAGGTTTTGTCTCTCAACAGATCGCCCACTCACGTTACTTAGCTACGTACTCTTTGGCGCCGTTACTTATCCAGCGCATTAACCAAGGGCATGATCGCTGACCATTGCGGATTATGATCAGCCGTCAACTGAGAAACAGGCCAGCCACGCTGCTTCGCCCGATCGGCATGTAAGGCAAAGTCATCGCTTTTAGGGTCTTTGCCCGCTTCAACGGTCAAAATGTAACGGGCAGACAGTTGTCGGGCAGCCGGATTTTTCAGGGAGATCGCTTCCGTGAAGGTTTTCAGCGATTGCGGCACATCTTTGGGCGGTTTCTGGTCCTCCTTAACCCACATGGGTACAATGAACCCGTCTTTTATCATCGGTTTCAATGAATTAGCCCGGTCGCCCTGAATGCTCATTACGCTTTCACCATCGTTGGGAACCATCGCGTCCAGATAGACCAGACTTTTGATTCGGTCAGCCAATCGATCGGCTACTCCTGTGATAACCATACCACCGTAGCTATGGCCTACCAAAATAATATCGTGCAGATCCTCGAAAAGAATCGTATTAACCACATCATTGATATGTACAGACAATCCAACATCAGGAGAGGCCAGATGTACGCGTTCACCCTGCCCTGTAAGCGCAGGTCGGTAGACCGTATAGCCTCGCGTTGTCAGGATCGAATCTACTTTCTTGAACGCCCAACTCCCGCCCCAGGCACCGTGCACAATAACCATTGTCGGTTTACGGACGTTGGATTGCGCGGTAGCAGTGGCACTCATTACCAAGAGTGTGAAAAACAAAACGATACCGGTTGGTCTGAAAAACATAGTTTTATACATAGGAATGAATCTGCATGTAAAGATTTTACATTGGTAAATCTAATGGTATAGACTGACCCATTTAGCGTTGGCACGACAATCTACCGATGTTTATCTGCACGATTTGTTACCCTACAGAAGTAACCAATAGGATCAGTAAGCAAAAAAGCCCGACTTATGCCGAGCTTTCTTTAATTAACTGGAACGACACAGCCTGGCGTTTACCGGCTAGATTCGCGCTATTGTTGTTACGAAATGGCTTTGAACTCCTCCTGTAAGGCAAACGGCTGGCTCCGCAGACGCTTACCCGTAGCCTTATAAATGGCGTTCGCAACAGCCGCTCCGGCGGGTGGCAACGAAGGTTCGCCTAGTCCGGTTGGGTCAATGTCGTTCTGAACAAAATGGACCTCTACCTCCGGAATTTCGTTGAGCCGGATAAGCCGATAGTCATTGAAATTCTTCTGCTCGGGAATACCATCCTTAAACGTGATATTTCCGTACATCGCATGCCCGATTCCATCTACGATACAGCCTCGCACCTGCTGTTCGGCTCCACTTTTGTTGATTACTACACCACAATCAGCCGCCGAGTACACTTTCTGGATCACCGGTTTACCCTTTTGCAAGACAACTTCACCGACCTGAGCCACGTAGGACCGGTGCGAGAAATAAACGCTAAAGCCCTGAGCGATGAGCTTACCATCGGCACCTTTCTTTTTACCCCATCCCGATTTCTCGGCAGCTAACTCAATGACGCCTTTCATGCGGTCAACGTCATACTTTACGGCACCAGTAGGTTTTTGTTTGGCTTTATCGAGTAATTCCAGTCTAAACTGTACGGGATCTTTTCCAGCAGCCTGCGCTACTTCGTCGACAAAGGCCTGTTCGGCGTAAGCCAGAAAATTCGTAATGGGTGCCCGCCAGGGGCCAGTCGTAATTGGCGACTTGTGATCGACACTGTCAATCAATACATTATCGACTGCTCCCGCTGGAAAATTATCTTCGCGCGTGGAGTTACCCGCGTTAATACTGGCTCCACGCAGCTTGTACCCGATCATGTTTCCCTGCGCATCCAGAGCGGCTTCGAAGCGATACCGAACCGCTGGTCGATAACTTCCACCCGTCATATCGTCTTCGCGCGACCAGATGACTTTGACCGGCGCGTTGGCGAGTTTAGATACCTGAACCGCTTCAATAACATAATCGGCCTTCAATCGACGGCCAAACCCTCCGCCCATACGGGTTAACTGGACAGTCACCTTTTCGGGCGATATACCCAGCAACTTAGCGGTTTCGTTCCGTGCTAGTTCGGGTGTTTGTGTGGGGCCAACCAACTCTGCGCCATCTGCCCGAACGTGAGCGAAAAAGTTCATTGGCTCTAATGGGTTGTGGGGTAGAAAAGGACACTGGTATTCGGCCTTGACTACTTTCGCAGCATTCTTGAACGCTGTTTCAACATTACCATCCTTACGGCGTACGGTTGCGGTTGACGCATCGAGCATTTCTTTAAAAAGACGATTATGGTCAGCCGTACTCTCCAGTACATCAGCTTTTTCCCATTCTATTTTAAGCGCATCTTTTGCTTTCTTGACCTGCCAGGTCGACTTGCCAACGACAGCTACGTTATTATCAAACGTCACAACATCCACGATGCCTGACATGGCTTTAGCCGCCTTCGCATCCAACGACTTAAGCTTATAGCCAAATGCAGGACGCTGTAACATAGCAAACAACATGCCTTCCCGGTAGAAATCGAGGCCAAAAATTGGTTTCCCGGTAATAATTTTAGGGTTATCGACATTTTTGACGGTCGTGCCGATAAGCTTAAAATCCTTCGTGTCTTTCAGCTTCACGTCAGTGGGAACTGCCAGTTTAGAAGCGTCCGCAGCTAGTTCACCATAACCGAGTCTACGATTACTGCTGGTGTGAAGCACAAATCCGTTCTCGGTTGTACACTCTGACAAGGGCACGTTCCAGCGTTTCGAAGCTGCTTCGATCAGCATCTGTCTGGCTGTAGCACCCGCTTTGCGCAATCGCTGCCAGGAATGCGGGATTGAACCGCTACCACCAGCAACCTGACGTTCAAATTTTTTGGTATCCAACGGGGCCTGCTCAACAACTACCTTTTTCCAATCAGCGTCCAGCTCTTCAGCAACAATAATTGGAAAGGCGGTTTTGATTCCCTGCCCAACCTCGGGGTTAGGCGAAAATATAGTGATAATACCTTGCGGGTTTATGGACAGATAGCTGTTAAAATCAACGTCTGAGGCTGGTACGGTCGTGCTTATATCGACTACTACCGACGTTGCAGCCTCGGATTCTACCCAGTTGAATCCCAGCAACAAACCTCCACTGGCGGCTGTTGCAAGCTTAAGAAAATTTCTACGACCTGGCTTTGGTGAATTCTGCATGGCTATTTGGTTTTTGCAGATTTAGTTGACACTGCCGTTGTCGACGCTAACTTCACAGCTTCACGAATGCGATGATACGTACCGCACCGGCAAATATTTCCGGTCATTATATCGTCAATTTGAGACTGAGTTGGCTTCGGATTTCGTTTAAGAAAGGCAGCCGCCGTCATAATCTGACCAGCCTGACAGTAACCACACTGAGGAACATCTATTTCATTCCATGCTTTCTGAACCGGATGGTCACCGTTCACGGAAAGGCCTTCAATCGTAGTTACCTTTGCTTTGCCAACTGAGGAAACAGGCAAAACACACGAGCGAACCGCTTCACCATCCAGATGTACGGTACAGGCACCACACTGCGCGATACCGCAGCCATATTTAGTACCGGTTAATCCGAATGAATCACGTAATACCCATAATAGCGGAGTATCGGCATCAACATCGGTTTGGTAATTCCGACCGTTAATTTGTAGTTTGAAAATAGCCATTGATCTATGAGGTTGACTCAGTACAAATAAGAGCAAAGAAGGCCAGAACTACTCTTATCCTATTGTATCAAAGCCCTATAAACGAGAAAAGCCGTCAGCAAATGCTAACGGCTTCTTTCTCTCTA